>CAVPMG010000023.1:0-122642 GCA_963706115.1 uncultured Actinomycetes bacterium
CCGCGCAGGACTCGTCCCTGGCGTTCGTCCCCCTCACCGGCCGCCACAGGCCCTTTGGCCGGGCAACGTGGTACCCCATCGATGTCGCGAGCAGCTCGGTGTGTTCGACGGGCTGCGGCATGGTGACCGCAAACACCGTGGACCAGAACAATGTGATGGGGCTCTACGAGTATGAGCCCGCTCCCGGCACCGGCACCTACGTTCCCGGCACCTACCTCGCCACCGTCCCCACGCCATGACGGTGACCGGGCCTGGTGCTCGACTCCCACCAGGCAACCGAAGACAGCCCGCACCAATGCACGGCCGACAGGCAGATCCCCGCGGCTCTGGCACCCAGATCCGTGATGGCCGCGGGGCCCCACCGATGACCCCGGACTGCTGTGGTCCGCGCTGCGGCCGACGGCGCCCGCCCTACCTGGCCCGCCCAACATCGTCCATCTGCACGGCGTCACCGGCGCGATGGCCGTGGAGATCCTGATCGGCCACATCCCGGCCACCGAGTTCGCCGCTGCCCTGGCCCAGGTGCATGCCGAACATGCGGCGCTGTACGCCGGCGTCGATCCGGTGGATGAGCCCCACGCGGCCAGCCCGCCCGGCGGCGAGCTGACCGCGGCGGCCGTGCACAGCCTCGACCCGCACCAGGTCAGGCTCGTCGAGGCCTGCGGCGGGACTCGCGGCCACCGGCTATCCGGCCTTCGCGGCTGCCTCGGAAACAGTCACCGGCCTGCGCTGACCGATGCCCCAGCCCCCAGGACCGGGGTTCCGGCCGCGGCCTGCCCTAAGGTCACCTGCACACAGAACAGCCGTTCGGGCGCAGCTCACGCATCCCTACCAACCGCCAAAGAGCCCGAGCAGCGGATCAGGCGCGTGAAATGCGGAGCACTTATGACGGAGGGTGAGCCTCGACCAGGTGGCAACTGAGATGACCGGGCGGGCTGGTCAGCCGCCCCCCGGCATCATTGGTGCCGCTAGTGGCGGTGCTTGTCTAGCTGGGGAAACTGGCCGAAGAGCAACGGCCTCTGGTCAGGGTAACGGCCTGGTGGCCGTTGGCATGGTTGGCCGGTGAGCTGGGGCTTTCCGCGGCTGGGGTTCTGCCTCCCGGGGCGGCTCGGGGGCAAGGTCCGGAAACGCTTGTCGTTGCCGCAGGTCACAGCGTTGACGTCTTTGCCGGGTCAAATTGTCAGAGTGTTCGGATTTATGCCTTTGAACAGTGCCCCGGCAGGATCGAACCCTGCGCTCACGGCTCCGGCGGCCGTTGCTGCTCTCTCCCCTGAGCTACGGGGCTCAGCGACCCGCAGGTTACCAGCCCTGACAGGTCCGCCGGACCCTCGGCGGACGGCACCAGATAGGGGCGCGAGGTTATCCGCTCCGCCGGTCAGCGCGCAGATCAGCGGGAGCGCCTGCGGTGGGCGGGGAGGCAGCCGTTCGGCCTCCGGTAGGCCGGCCATCCCGGACCGGTACATCCGCGTTTCCGGCGCGATCTGTCGCGGGCAGTGCCGCGACACGCTACCTCGCGCCCGTGGCGCAGGGACTCAACGCGTGCTCTGGTGGACGACGATGAGGTGATCGTCAGCTCATAGCCGTCAACTTACCCTGGAAGGGCTTCGACGTGGCGACCGCGTAGACGGCCAGGATCGCCTGGACAAGGTCACCGCGATCGACCCCGACGTGATCACGCTCGACATCATGACGCCGAGGCTGGACGGCTGGATGACCGCGAGCCTGCTCGGCGCAACCGGAAACCAGCACGATCAAGGTGGTGCTGATCGACCGCCCGCGCCCAGGAGGACGACAAGACGCGCGGCAAGCAGATCGGCGTGGACGCCTACCTGACCAAGCCCGTTCGACCCGTCAGAAATGAACCGTGTCGTCACGGAACTGGCCGGTCACCCGCCCGTCGCCGACCCCGCCCTAGGCCCTGCGCCCCGTACCGGGCGGGCGGCGGCACCTGCCCGGGCTGAAGACGGACCGCGCGTGGACAGGCCGTCCACTGGTCCACGTCGGCGGACGGAGCGCGCGTCAGCCCGAAACCCAGTTCCCGCGCGAGACTCGCGAACCGGGACCGGGGGATCGCAGCGCCAGCGCGCTGCCACGGTCGCCGCGCGCCCTCGAACGCGGCCGTGACGAAATCCGTGTAGTCCCGCCGCGACGCGGGTCACTAGCGGGGGAGAACGCCGGGTCACGTGAGCACCGCCGCATCCACCGTGGCCTCGGGCGAAACGCCGACGCCGCGATCCGCGGCCCGGTGCCGAACTCGTACCAGGCTCGCAGCCCGCGTCAGGCAACGTGCCCCGCCCCCGCGAGCCTCGCTTCCGCGCCATCTCCGCCTGGACGATCCACGTCCGCGCGGGCAAGGGCATCCGCATCAAGCAGGTATCGCAGGATCTTCGTGGTGATCCCGAACGGGATATTGGCGACCACGCGACCGGCCTGTCCGGCAGTGGCGTGCTCCAGTACGTCACCCTCGGCCACCGTACCGCGGGCCAGATGGAGAACTGGCGCGCAGCCGCTCGGCCAGCGACGGGTCCCGCTGATCGCGAGTACCTGGAGCTCCCCGGCGCACCAGAGCCGCGCTGACCAGCCGTTCCCGCGCCGATGCCTTCGACCGACAAGGTCCCGGCTCCCGCCCCGGAACCATCCACGAGCTCGTCGATCGCGGCGGCGTCGACGAGAAGTTCTGGCTGCAGAGTTCGGCGCCGGACGGCTCTGTCAGGCATTCATACGGCGTAGCCCTGGAGCGGGACCGGTTAGCCTGCACCGGTGCTCGACCGGCGACCTGGACCGGCTGCTTGCGGCGGAGATAAGCGCCCTGCCGTCGCCCGCGATCACGACGGCGGGTACTGGCAGCCCGCACCGCCCGGCAGCGGTGCCCGCGCCTGGCACGTACGGCACGCCGTCGCGCTGCCGGCTTGCGGGCGGCTACCCGGCCGGGGCGCTGAGGGTCGCGACGGCGCTCGCGGCCGCGCTGCGCCGGGCCGACTGGGTCTGCTCCGCGACCGTGACCGGCGGCTTCGTAACCGTGACGGTCGACCCGGACGCGCGTGCCCGGCTCGCCGTCCGGTCGACCACGACCGGGCGCGGGCTGCGCGCGCAGCACGCGCTGGCCGGCACCCGTCCCGCACCGTGGAGCCAGACCTCGCGGCGGCGCGCCGGCTGGGCGACGCATGGCGCGTCTCGCCGCGCACCTGACCGGCCGCCTGGCCGAGGCGGCCGTGCGCGCACTTCCGCGGTATTCGCTGAAGAACGAAATCCCGTGCCCAGGTCCCCGTCCGGCCGGCGAAACCGGCCCCGTGGCGGACGCCATCGCCTTCGCCGGGGCCAGCGAGATCCGCTACGGCGCTCGCCCGGATACCGCCAGGGACCCGGCGCGGGTGGACCCGGTCACGCCGCGAAGCGAGCTGCCTGGACGTGCCCGCCTATGCCTGCGGTACGCACACTCCTGCGCCGTGTCCACCCAGCGCCAGAGCCCCTGACCTCGGTCTGAGTCTGGGGGAGGCGGCGGAGGTCGGGCCCGGCGGCTCTCGCGCACACCGAGCGAGCACGTGCTCGTCGGCGAAGCTGTCCTGGCTTCCGGAACGGGTGGCCGGGGCGGCGTGGCGGGCCCGGCCGGACACCTTCCCGCGTTACCTTGAGCGGCTGGCCGGTGCGTACCTCGACTGCCACGAGCAGTGCCCGGCAGTGTGGCCGGGCATCAACTCGGGCGGCCCGCAGGTCGTGGCCCGCCTCTGGCTGGCCGCCGCCAGCGCTACCGCGCTGCGCGCGGGCCTTGACCTGCTCGGCGTGGACGCGCCCGACCGACTGTGATCCCGGGGCTGACCAAGGAGAAACATGAGCCACCTCCCGCGCTACTGGTTTGCGCGCCTCCGGCACGACCATGCGCGCTACTGACCTGCGCGCCTCCGTGCGTCATACCGGAGGCGTGCCGAAAAGCACCGTGTCCCGCGAGGGAGGCAAATGATGCGCGCTCACCCCGCCGGGCCGCGCCACGCGGACGTGCTGCCCGCCGAGCACCCGCCCGTGCCCCCGGCCGACCTGAACGCGCTGGACCCGGCGATCTGGCCGCGCGGCACGCGGCGCGTGGACGGTGTCCTCACCATTGGCGGTATCGACGTTCGTGACCTGACCGGGCAGTACGGCACCCCGGTGTTCGTCCTGGACGAGGAGGACTTCCGCGGCCGGTGCCGCGACTTCACCCAGGCGTTCGGCGACCAGGCGGCCGTGTTCTACGCGGCCAAGGCGTTCTGCTGCCGCGCGGTGTTGCGCTGGGCCGCCGAGGAGGGCCTCGGCGTGGACGTGTGCACCGGCGGGGAACTCGAGGTCGCGCTGGCGGCCGGGGTCGACCCGGCCATGATCACCATGCACGGCAGCAACAAGCTGCTCGGCGAACTCGAACGTGCGGTGGCCACGGGCGTGGGTCACGTGGTGGTCGACTCCTTCGAGGAAATCGCCCGGCTCGCCTACCTCACCGAGGAACGCGATGGGCTGACGGCCGGTGGCCAGGCGGCCGATCGTAATGCAGCGAAAAATGGCGGCGCGGGACGGCCGCCGCGGGTTCTGGTGCGGGTCACCACCGGCGTGGAAGCGCACACGCACGAGTTCGTGGCAACGGCGCACGACGACCAGAAGTTCGGCTTCTCGCTGTCCTCCGGCGCGGCCGACGAGGCGGTGCGCCGGGTGCTCACCGCGCCGTCGCTGGACTTCGCCGGGCTGCACTCGCACATCGGGTCGCAGATCTACGACACCGCGGGGTTCGACGTGGCCGCGCACCGGGTCCTGGAACTGGCCGTGCGGATCCGCGCCGAGCACGGCGTGCACATCGGCGAACTGGATCTCGGCGGCGGGTTCGGCATCGCATACATGCCCGAAGACGACCCGGCGGACATCAAAGTGGTCGCGCAGGGCCTGCACGACATCGTGCGGGCCCAGTGCGCAGCGGCCGGCCTGGAGGTGCCCCGGCTGACTGTCGAACCGGGCCGGGCGATCGCCGGGCCAGGCACCGTTACCCTGTATGAGGTCGGCACCATCAAGGACGTGGACGGGCTACGCAGCTATGTCAGCGTCGACGGTGGGATGAGCGACAACATCCGAACGGCGCTGTACGGGGCGGAGTACACGTGCGCGCTGGCCTCCCGGGAATCGGCGGCACCGCCGATGCTGTCCCGGCTGGTCGGCAGGCACTGCGAGAGCGGGGACATCGTGGTCAGGGACACCTACCTGCCGGCCGACCTCGCGCCGGGCGACCTGGTCGCGGTGGCGGCCACCGGCGCGTACTGCCGCTCGATGGCGAGCAACTACAACCACGTGCCGCGGCCGCCTGTGGTCAGCGTCCGCGACGGCGCCTCCCGCGTCCTGCTCCGCCGGGAAACCCACGAAGACCTGCTCAGCCTGGATGAGGGATGAACCGTCAGCAACAGCCGTTGAAAGTGGCCCTGCTGGGCTGCGGCAACGTCGGCTCCGAGGTGTACCGGCTGATCGGTGACCAGGCCGCCGACCTGGCTGCCAGGGTCGGCGCGCCGGTACAGGTGGCCGGGGTCGCGGTGCGCCGCCTGGGCCGGGCCCGCGGCGTGACCGTGGATCCGGGGCTGATCACCACCGACGCCGCCGGCCTGGTCAGCCGGGACGACATCGACATCGTGGTCGAGGTCATCGGCGGCTTCGAGCCGGCCAGGTCCCTGCTGCTCGCCGCGCTGGGATCCGGCAAGGCCGTGGTCACCGCCAACAAGGCGCTGCTCGCCGAGGACGGCATGACGCTGCATGACGCGGCGCGCGCCGCCGGGTCCGACCTGTACTACGAGGCGTCCGTGGCCGGGGCGATCCCGCTGCTGCGGCCGCTGCGCGAGTCGCTGGCCGGGGACGCCGTGCACCGGGTGCTCGGCATCGTCAACGGCACCACGAACTACATCCTCGACCAGATGGACACCTCCGGGGCCGGGTTCGCCGACGCCCTGGAAGAGGCGCAGGCCCTCGGCTACGCCGAGGCGGATCCGACCGCTGACGTGGAGGGGTTCGACGCCGCCGCCAAGGCCGCGATCCTGGCCGGCCTCGCGTTCCACACCAGGGTCAACGCCGCCGACGTGCACCGGGAGGGGATCACCGGGGTCACCCCGGCCGACATCGCCAGCGCACGCACGCTGGGCCACGTGGTCAAGCTGCTGGCGATCTGTGAGCGCGGCGACGGTGGCGTCTCGGTGCGCGTGCACCCGGCGATGATCCCGCGGTCGCACCCGCTGGCCGGGGTCCGCGAGGCCTACAACGCGGTGTTCGTCGAGGCGCAGTCCGCCGGCAGCCTGATGTTCTACGGGCCGGCGCTGGTGGCGTGCCGACTGCCAGCGCCGTGCTCGGCGACATCGTGGCGGTCGCCCGCAACCGGCTGGCCCGCACCCGCGGCCCGGACGCGTCGACCTACGCCGAGCTGCCCGCACTGCCCATGGGCCAGGCGCGGACCAGGTACCACATCTCCCTGGACGTGGCCGACAGGCCAGGTGTGCTTGCCCGGGTCGCGGAGGCGTTCGCCAAGCACGACGTATCGATCAAGGCAGTACGCCAGGAGGGCCGGGGCGATGACGCCCAGCTCGTCATCGTCACCCACGCGGCGCCCGACGCGGCGCTGGCCGCCTGCGTAGAGGACATCCGCGCCATGGACGTGGTCCGCGCGGTCGCCAGCTGGATGCGCGTCGAGGGGGAGAACGACGAATGACCCTTCCGGGCAAGTGCAGCGCCGCGAGGGAGGCACTATGCGGAGCAGCCGACAGGGCCAAGGCCCCGTGACGAAGGAACGGGGCCTTGAGCCATCGGGGGGTTCCAGGGGGGTCGCTCCCCCAGGCCAATACAGGCATGACGGGGGCGGCATCATCCACCGGTACCGGGAGTGGCTGCCGGTGCCGGACGGCGCGCCCGTCGTCAGCCTCGGCGAAGGGTCCACCCCGCTGATCCCCGCGCCGGTGCTGTCGGACAAGACCGGTTGCGAGGTCTACCTCAAGGTCGAGGGCGCCAACCCGACCGCCTCGTTCAAAGACAGGGGCATGACGGTCGCGGTGAGCATGGCCGCCGCCCAGGGCGCCAAGGCCGTGATCTGCGCCTCCACCGGCAACACCAGCGCCAGTGCGGCCGCGTACGCCGCCCGGGCCGGGCTCATCTGCGCGGTGCTGGTTCCCCGCGGCAAGATCGCGCTCGGCAAGCTGGCCCAGGCCCTCGTGCACGGCGCCAGGCTGCTGCAGGTGGACGGCAACTTCGACGACTGCCTGGAACTGGCGCGCAAGCTCGCCGCAGACCATCCGGTCGCTCTGGTCAACTCGGTGAACCCGGACCGGCTTGAGGGCCAGAAGACGGCTGCGTTCGAGATCATCGAGGCGCTCGGGGACGCCCCGGACGTGCATTGCCTGCCGGTCGGCAACGCCGGGAACATCACCGCCTACTGGATGGGCTACCGCGAGTACGCGAAGGCGGGAAAGGCGGCGCGCACGCCACGGATGTTCGGCTTCCAGGCCAGCGGGGCCTCGCCCATCGTCCGCGGCGAGCCGGTGCTCGCGCCGGTCACGATCGCGACCGCGATCAGGATCGGCAACCCGGCCTCCTGGCACCTCGCCGAGGAGGCCAGGGACGCCTCGGGCGGGCTCATCGACTCGGTGACCGACCGCCAGATCCTGTCCGCCTACCGGCTGCTGGCCGCCCGGGAAGCGGTGTTCGGCGAGCTTGCGTCCGCCGCCGGGGTGGCCGGGCTGCTGCAGGCCCGGGAGAACGGGCAGCTTGACCCGGGTTCCGTGGTGGTCTGCACGATCACGGGCAACGGGCTGAAGGATCCGGGCTGGGCGGTGTCCGCCGCGCCAGCGCCGGTGACGATCCCGGTGGACGCGGGCACCGCCGCGGCCGAACTCGGGCTGGCCTGATGGAACCGGTGGCCCGGTGAACCGGGCACGCTCGCCCGCCGTGGTGCGGGCTCCCGCGACGAGCGCCAACCTGGGGCCGGGTTTTGACGCGTTCGGGCTGGCCCTGGGGCTGCACGACCAGGTCGAGGCCCGGGTGACCGGCGGTGGGCTTGCCGTGCAGGTGCTGGGCGAGGGCGAGGAGACCGCTGGCGCGGGGGAGCGGCACCTGGTGGTCCGGGCGATGCGGGCCGCGTTCGACGCCATGGGCGGCCAGCCCGCCGGGCTCGTGCTGCGCTGTACCAACGGGATCCCGCACGGGCGGGGGCTCGGCTCGTCGGCGGCGGCCGTGGTGTCCGGGATCCTGGCCGCCCGGGCTCTGGTGGCCGACGGCGCGGACCGGCTGCCGGATACCGGGGTGCTCCGGCTCGCCGTGGACCTCGAAGGGCACCCGGACAACGTGGCCGCCTGCCTGGCGGGCGGGCTCACGGTCGCCTGGCATCCCGCAGTAACGGACGGGTGCACGGGTTCCGTGGCTGATGTGGTCCCCGGCGTCCTGGGGGAGCGGGGTCCGGGTGCCGGGGCCGGTGTCGTCCCCGGCGGTGATGTGATCCGGGGCGAGCGTCCGTCCGGCCGTCCCGTGAGCCTGCTCCGGTTCGACGTGCTTCCCGCGATCACCGCCGTGGCCTGTGTGGCGCCCGGCGCCATGGCGACGCACGAGGCGCGGGCGGCGCTGCCCGCGTCGGTCCCGCACGCGGACGCGGCGGCCAACGCCGCCCGCAGCGCGCTGCTGCTGGCCGCGCTCACCAGCGACCCGTCGGTGCTCTTCGACGCCACCGAGGACTACCTGCACCAGCGGTACCGGGCGGCGGCCATGCCGGCCACCGCCGACCTGCTCGCCAGGCTGCGCGGGGCCGGGGTGGCGGCGGTGATGTCCGGGGCAGGGCCGAGCGTGCTGGCCCTCGGTCTGGCCGGTGCCCAGCCTGGCCCTGCCGATGGCCGGCTTGGCGGCGCGGATGGCCGTCCTGGCGGGGCGGATGGCCGTGCTGACCAGGCAGATGGCCGGTCCGGCGCGGACGGCCAGCCTGGCTTGGCCATTGTGGATTCAATCGCCCGGGAAACGGGTATCGCTTGGCGTGTAACCCCCCTCAAGGTCGACCGGCAGGGTGCCACCGTCCAGCCTCGCAGGACGGGTGAGCCTCCGCCGGAGGCCGCGTGGCAAGGGCGATCCACGAACCAGGACCCCGAACCTGGCGTGCACCCTGCGGGAGGGTCCACGCAGGGCCGGGCGACAAATCCGGCGACACACGGACCACAGTCGAGGGAATGCCGTGGGCTCTTATGGTGTTAAGCTGGGTGCTGCACCAGGTGCCCCGCCGTCGGGGCAAGTGCTCGCCCGTCATCTGCCGCGTTACCGGCTGCATGGTCGGCTGTGGCCGGTGATTCCCTGTCAAATCTTCGGACCGCCTCCTCCCCTCCGCCACTGCGGACGTGGGATGTGGCCTTGAAGAAATGCGACAGGGCCCGAGCTTCGGGTGAGAAAGGTGTGCTTGGTGGGCCGGTCCGGGCTCTCGTCTTCGGGGGCACCAACGTGGTCTGGACTCCACCGGCACTCCGCACCCCGAGACGGCGTCGGCCCGCGTCTGGCGCACAACTTGGCCCGGTCAACTCACCGGGCTGTAACACCGGGTCGACCGGCTCGAGAAGCCGGCGCCTGAGTTCTGGGAAGGACCCCTCGTGAGCGAACCCACCGAGTTCTTCGCCGGTACCCGGGATCTGCCCGGGGATGCCTCGCACCGGTCTGATCCGCCCGAGCCACGGTCCGGCACCGCTGCCGCGGCCACCACGGCTCGCGCGGCGCGGGCGCCGGGTGGCGGGGCAGCCCCGCCGGGCCGTGGGCTGAACGGCATGCTGCTTGCTGACCTGCAGCGGATGGCGCAGTCCATGGGCATCACCGGGGTAGGCCGGATGCGGAAGAGCCAGCTCATCGAGGCGATCCAGAGCCGGCAGGGCGGCACCGCTGCCGGCCCCGCGCGCTCGGCGACCGCGAGCGCCGCAGTTGACCATTCCGCCACGCGGGGCGCGCCTGCGGGAGCCGCCGCACCCCGCCGCCGTGAGCAGGAAGCCATGGAACCTGACAGACCTACTCAGCCAGCTTCGGGGGAGCGCAGCCAGGCCGCCACGTCCGGCCAGGACATGCGGGCCGGCTCGGCGCCGGGCGCCGGTAGCGGCCCCGGCCAGTTGACGTTCTCCCCGGCGGCCGAGACCGTCCGCTCCGCGGCCCCGGCGGGCGAGGCCCCGTCCGGCGGCGGTGCCTCGGCGGGCGACGGCCAGGCGGCCAGCGACGGCCAGCCGGCCGGTGACGGCCCGCGCGAGCGGCGCCGCCGTAACAACAACGTGCGCCGCGACGACGCCCCGCGTGGGGGCGAGTCCCGCGACTCCCGCGACTCCCGCGATCAGGGGGAGCAGCGGTCCGACCAGGGCCGGGACAACGGCCCGCGGGGCGGCGGCCAGGGCGATCAGGGTGGCCGCGGCGACGACGACGACCGTGGCGGCCGGCGCAACCGGGACCGGTTCCGCAACCGCAACCGGCGCCGTGGCGAGCGCGGCGGCGACGCCGAGCCGGTGATCACCGAGGATGACGTGCTCATCCCGATCGCGGGCATCCTCGACGTGCTCGACAACTACGCGTTCATCCGCACCACCGGCTACCTGCCCGGGCCCAATGACGTGTACGTGTCGCTGTCCCAGGTGCGCCCGGCACGGCCTGCGCAAGGGCGACGTGATCGAGGGCGCGGTGCGCCAGCCGCGCGAGGGGGAACGGCGGGAGAAGTTCAACGCCCTCGTCCGGCTGGACAAGGTGAACGGCCTCGACCCGGAGGCATCCCGGGCCCGGCCGGAGTTCTCCAAGCTGGTGCCGCTGTACCCGCAGGACCGGCTGCGCCTTGAGACCGACCCCGGCGTCCTGACCACGCGGATCATCGACCTGGTCAGCCCGATCGGCAAGGGCCAGCGCGGGCTGATCGTGTCGCCGCCCAAGGCGGGCAAGACGATGATCCTGCAGGCGATCGCGAACGCGATCACCAAGAACAACCCCGAATGCCACCTCATGGTCGTGCTCGTGGACGAGCGGCCTGAAGAGGTCACCGACATGCAGCGGACGGTCAAGGGTGAAGTGATCCACTCGACCTTCGACCGCCCGGCCGAGGACCACACCACGGTCGCGGAACTGTCGATCGAGCGGGCCAAGCGGCTCGTGGAAATGGGCCACGACGTGGTCGTGCTGCTGGACTCCATCACCCGGCTCGGGCGGGCCTACAACCTGGCCGCCCCGGCGAGCGGCCGGATCATGTCCGGTGGTGTGGACTCCACCGCGCTGTACCCGCCGAAGAAGTTCTTCGGCGCGGCGCGCAACATCGAGCACGGCGGCTCGCTTACCATCCTGGCCACCGCCCTCATCGAGACCGGGTCCCGTGCGGACGAGGTCATCTTCGAGGAGTTCAAGGGCACCGGCAACATGGAACTGCGGCTGCGCAGGGAACTCGCCGACAAGCGGATCTTCCCGGCCATCGACATCGACGCGTCGAGCACCCGTAAGGAGGAGATCCTCCTGACGCCGGAGGAGCTGAAGATCGTCTGGCAGCTCCGCCGGGTGCTCCACGCGCTGGAGCCGCAGCAGGCGCTCGAGGTGCTCCTCGACCGGATGAAGGGCACCAAGAGCAACGCCGAGTTCCTGCTCCAGGTCCAGAAGACCACGCTCAGCAACTAGCGTTCCACTAGCCAGAGCTGGGAATCTTCGCGGCCCGCCGCGTGTTCCGTCTCTGGCACACTACGTAAGGCATAAGCGGTACCGGTTCACGCCCGCCGGATCATCCGGCGCGGCGACCCGGCGACCAGGCAGGAGTATTTACGTGAAGCCCAACATTCACCCCGACTACGTGGTGACGACGGTGACCTGCTCGTGCGGGAACACCTTCACCACGCGGTCGACGGCCCGCAGCGGCAATATCCACGCCGATGTCTGCTCGAACTGCCACCCGTTCTACACCGGCAAGCAGAAGATCCTCGACACCGGTGGCCGGGTTGCCCGCTTCGAGCGGCAGTTCGGCAAGAAGACGCCCAGCAAGTAGCTTTACTCAGATCACCGTGCCGGGAGGCCCGCGACGCCTCCTGGCACGGTGATCTTGGCCGTTTAGGAGATATGTCCAAGGCCGGGCGTCGCCCTCCCGGACCAACAGGGCCAAGGCCCCGTGACGAAGGAACGGGGCCTTGAGCCAGCGGGGGGTTCCAGGGGGGTCGTCCCCCCAGGCCAGTACTGAAGGGAAGAACGGTGTTCGAGCGGCTCAGCGGTCTGGCTGAGGAGTACGCCAAGCTGGAGCAGGATCTGGCTGACGCTGCCGTGCACTCGGATCCGGAGCGGGCCAGGGCGCTCGGCCGCCGTTACGGCGAGCTGACCCCCGTGGTCCAGGCCTACCAGGAGTGGCAGCAGACCTCCGCCGACGAGGAAACCGCGCGGGAACTGGCCGCGGAGGACCACTCGTTCGTGGCCGAGGCCGACGAGTTTGCCCGCCACCGGGTGGAGCTGGAAGGCCAGATCGCCGAACTGCTGGCACCGCGCGACCCCAACGACAGCAAAGATGTCCTGCTGGAGGTCAAGGCGGGGGAGGGTGGCGAGGAGTCGGCGCTGTTCGCGGGCGACCTGCTGCGTATGTACCTGCGCTACGCCGAGCGCCAGGGGTGGAAGACCGAGGTGCTCGACTCCACCGTCACCGGCCTGGGCGGGTACAAGGACGCCACGGTCGCGGTCAAGGCCTCGCGCCGCCGCGGTGGCGACGGGGTGTGGGCGCGGCTGAAGTACGAGGGCGGCGTGCACCGGGTGCAGCGGGTGCCGGTCACCGAGTCCCAGGGCCGGATCCACACGTCGGCGGCCGGGGTGCTCGTGCTCCCCGAGGCGGACCCGGTCGAGGTGACGATCGACCCGGCGGACCTGCGCGTGGACGTGTTCCGCTCGTCGGGTCCCGGCGGGCAGAGCGTGAACACCACCGACTCCGCGGTGCGGATCACCCACCTGCCCACCGGGATCGTCGTGTCCTGCCAGAACGAAAAGAGCCAGCTGCAGAACAAGGAGCAGGCGCTGCGCATCCTGCGCGCCCGGCTGCTCGCCCAGGCGGAGGCCGACGCCGAGGCGCAGGCGCAGGCCGAGCGGCGCAGCCAGGTCAGGACCGTGGACCGGTCGCAGCGGGTGCGCACCTATAACTTCCCGGAGAACCGGATCTCCGATCACCGGGTCGGCTACAAGGCGTACAACCTGGACCAGGTGCTCGACGGGGACCTGGACGCGGTGATCGGTGCCCTCGTCGAGGCGGACAGGTCCGGCCTGGCCGCCGCCGATGAGGCCTAATCCCGGCGGCCGGTGGCCGCCAGTTCGGCAGGCCCGCAGTGACACTGCTGCTGGATGAGGTCGCGATCGCGGCGGCCCGGCTGGCCGAGGCCGGCGTGGAGTCCCCGCGCGCCGACGCGGAGGTGATCGCCGCGCATGTGCACGGGGTGCGCCGCGGCGAACTGCACCTGGTGCCGGACGCCGGGTTCGACCCGAGGTTCTGGGACGATATCGCCCGCCGGGAGGCCCGCGAGCCCCTCCAGCACATCACCGGCCTGACCCACTTCAGGTACACCGAGCTTGAGGTGGGGCCCGGGGTCTTCGTGCCCCGCCCGGAGACCGAGGTGATGACCGGCTGGGCCATCGACAAGCTCACCGCGATGGACGTCGCGGACCCGGTGGTGGTGGACCTGGGCACGGGTTCCGGGGCGATCGCGCTGGCGATTGCGCAGGAGGTGCCGCGGGCCCAGGTGCACGCGGTGGAGGCCGACCCGGTCGCGCGCGGCTGGGCGAAGAGCAACATCGTCCGCTGTGCTGAATACGCACCGCACACCGCTGGCCGGGTAATACTGCACGCCGCGGACTTCGCCAGTGCCGTGCCGACGCTTAACGGCACCGTGGACCTGGTCATCAGCAACCCCCCGTATATCCCGGTCGGGGCGGTCGTGCCGCCCGAGGTCGCCGAGTACGATCCCGCGGGCGCGCTGTGGGGCGGCACCGACGGCCTGGACGCGATCCGGGTCATCGAGCAGACGGCGGGGCGGCTGCTCCGCCCGGACGGCCTGGTGGCGGTGGAGCACGGTGCGCCGCAGGGCGCGGCGGTCTACTGGGTATTCGCGGAGGAGCGGGGCTGGGCGGACACCCGCAACCACAAAGACCTGGCCGGCCGCGACCGGTTCGTGACCGCCCGCTGGCCCGCCCGGTAACGCTTGCCCGGCCCGCAGCGCGAAGCGGTGGCGGGGGATGTGGGTTACCGGGGCTGTGTGGCGGCAATGGGGCTCGCTGGCGTCCTGGGAGGCGGCGTTGTTGGGCGCGGGCGGGGCTCAGGGGGTGGAAGGATTGGATGCCATGAGCGCACGGTACGACTGCAAGGACGCGGCGCAACGCGCGGCGGGCATCACCGAGGCCACCGCGGCGCTGCGCAAGGGCGAACTGGCCGTGATGCCCACCGACACGGTGTATGGCATCGCGGCCGACGCCTTTTCGCCCGAAGCGGTCACCGCCCTGCTCGGGGCCAAGGGACGGGGCAGGCAGATGCCGCCGCCGGTGCTGGTCGGCAGCAGGCGCGCCGCCCTCGCGCTGGTCGAGGACGTGAACGCGTCCGGCAACGACCTGATAGACGAATTCTGGCCCGGCGGCCTCACCATGGTGTTCCGGTCGGCCAGGAGCCTGGTGTGGGATCTCGGCGACACCAAGGGCACCGTGGCGGTCCGGATGCCGTTGCAGCCGGTCGCTCTTGACCTGCTGCGGGAGACCGGTCCGCTCGCGGTGAGCAGCGCCAACCTGACCGGCTCGCCCGCGGCCACGACCGCCGCCGAAGCCGAAACGCAACTTGGCGAGGCGGTGAGCGTCTATCTAGATGACGGACCATGCGCTGCGGACGTCCCCTCCACGATCGTGGACATGACCGGGCCCGTGCCCCGGTTGCTGCGCCGGGGGGTGATCCCAGTCCGGCGCCTGCGCGAGGTCGTTGCCCTGATCGTGGACGACGGCGAGGAGGATGACGCGTGATCGGCCGATGGCCGTGCGGAGTGCCCACGTGGCCTAAAGTGGGCATGATGCGCGCGAGCACATGGCTGTGGGGCGCCCATGACTGAGTATGTGATCACGTTGCTGGCTGCGGCCGCGGTGACTTACATACTGACACCGGCGGTGCGCCGTTTCGCGATCGCTGTGGGCGCCATGCACGCCGCCAGGGAGCGCGACGTCCACGAACTGCCCACCCCCCTGCTCGGCGGGTTCGCCATCTACGGCGGGCTGGTCGTCGCCCTGCTTCTGGCGAGCCGCCTGAGCGGCCTGACCAGTGTGTTCACCGAGACCAACATGGCGAAGGGCCTGCTGCTGGCCGGCGGTCTCGTCGTGATCATGGGTTTCGTGGACGACCGGTGGGGGATGGGGGCGCTCAGCAAGCTGGCCGGGCAGGTCGCCGCGGGCGTCATCCTGGTTTGGAGTGGCGCCGAGATCCCGTGGCTGCCCGCGCCCGGCGGGGTGACTCTCATCCTGACCAGCGACCAGCAGGTGGCGGTGACCATTCTGGTCGTGGTGGTCACCATGAACGCGGTCAACTTCATCGACGGCCTGGACGGCCTGGCCGCCGGGATCGTGGGCATCGGCGCCATCGCGTTCTTCGCCTATTACTTCACCCTCGTGCACCGGCTCGGCCTGCTGGACCAGAGTGAGCCCGCCCTGGTCTCGGTGCTGCTCGCCGGGGTGTGCATCGGGTTCCTGCCGCACAACTTCTATCCGGCGCGCATTTTCATGGGGGACACCGGCTCGATGCTGATCGGGTTGCTGCTCGCCTATGCGCCGATATCCAGCCTTGCGCTGCTTGACCCGGCCTCGCTGACCGACAACGCGGCCTACCAGGCGGGCACCGTCAACCGGTACGGCGCCTTCATCCCGCTGCTGGTGCCGGCCGCCATCCTGCTCATTCCGTACGCCGACCTGCTGATGGCCGTGGTGCGGCGGACCAGGGCCGGCAAGTCCGTGTTCGCCCCGGACAAGAAGCACCTGCAGCACCGCCTGCTCGCCATCGGCCATTCGCACCGGACCAGCGTGCTGATCATGTACCTGTGGGCGGCGCTGTTCTCCGGCACGGTCATCCTGCTGTCGATCGTCAGGACCCCGCTGTTCGTCCTGGCCATCGTCACCGTGGTCGCGGTGCTGGTCCTGCTGCTGGTGACCATGCCGCGGCTGCGGCCATGGTCGCGGGTCACCGCCGGGTACGGCGCGGCGGGCGGCCAGGGCGCGCGGCCCGCGAGCCCGGCCCCGGCGGCTGTGGCCCCGGCGCGTACGGCACCCCCGAGTACGGCTCCCGCGAGTACGGCTCCCGCGAGTACGGCTCCCGCGAGTACGGCTCCCGCGAGTACGGCTCCCGCGAGTACGGCTCCCGCGAGTACGGCTCCCGCGAGCACGGCTCCCGCGAGTACGGCCCCAGCGAGTACGGCCCGCGTCGGCACGGCTTCAGCGGCCACGCCCTCAGCGGGTACTGCCCCCGCGAGTTCGCCTCCAGCGGGTCCGGCCCCGGCAAGCGCACGGGCGGGTCCGGCCCCGGCAAGCGCACGGGCGGGCGCGGCCAGCGCAGGTGCGGTACCGGCCGGGCCGCCTCCGGCTGGCCAGGGTCAGGCGGGAGCCGGGCAGGCACCGGCCCGCCCGGCAGGGGCAGATGTGGTGCAGGTCCCGGAGACCGCCCGGGGGGACGCGGCGCGAGCGGCCATCCGCGCCAGGCTTGCCGAGAGTCTTGCGGGCAACGGCACCACAGGAAACGGCGGCGCGCCGGGCAGGGGCAGGGCCGGCAACGGCGCCAGGGATAACGGCGCCGCGCCTGCCAAGAGCCGCGGGCGCGCGGGTGACGTGGCTGGCCCGGATACCCCGGCAGCGACCCCGGAGGATGAGACCGGCTCACCGGTCACCCATGCGGCCGGTCCCGCCGGATGGTCGTGGGACTCGGCCGACGACACCCTGCCGCCCCGCGGCGGCGGCCAGGCCGTGCCCCCATGGGAGGCCGATGACGCCAGGCCGCCCGCCGAGCCCGCCCGGCCCGCCCCGGTCCGCGGCGGTGACCGTGAGACGGCGCCCCCGGAGGACACCCGCGCGGTGCCGCCGTGGGCCGCCGACAGCGCCACGCCATCGTCGGATCCGGCGAGTCCCGTCCCATCCCGGGAGGCGGGCAGCAGCGCACCGCCCTCGGGCATGGGTTCCCTGCCGCACGCGGCGGCGGGCCGCTCCTTGCCGCCATGGGAACTGCCCTCGGAGGTCCGCTCCGCCGTTCCGCCCTGGGTAGAGCAGGGTGCTGCGCCGTCCGCGGCCGAGCCCCGCGTTCCGCCGTGGGCCGGTGAGACCGCTGTGCCGTCCGCGACCGAGCCCGGCGTTCCGCCGTGGGCCGGCCAGGGTACTGCGCCGTCCGTGGCCGAGCATGGCGTTCCGCCGTGGGCTGAGCAGGGCGCTTCGCCGTCCGCGGCGGGCCGGTCCGTGCCCCCGTGGGAACTGCCCGGCCCGGACGCGACAGGCCCGGTTCCGGTGCCGCCGTGGCCGGGTCAGGGCGGCTACCCGGCCGTGGCCCCGGACGGGCCGGGAAACGCGCACGCTGCCCCGCCATGGCCGCCTGCCGCCCCGCCGCGGCCGCCCACCGCTCCGCCGTGGCCACCGGCCTCACCCCCGTGGCCCTGATCACCCCAGCTCCGCTGAGAATGTGAATCTGGTGCCCCTAGAAGGGTCCCAAACTCACATTCATGCCCCCGGAACCCCGGAGACGGGGCGTGAGTGGCACCCGGGGCTGGAGTGATTCCGCAGGCGTGCACCCAGGGAGCCGTGAGCCCGGCGCGTGAACACCTGGCGAGCCCGGCCGAATGCCCGGCCCGGATTCTGTTACTTAAGGTGCCGAAGTCATTACGAATGGTCATGAGTATCACTAAGGGTGACCCGGTAAAGTCTGCGTCAAGGAGCTTGTGATATCTTTCACGAGCACCCAGGTAAGGGCTAGTGGTGGGGCTCGTGATACGTTTTCGCTCACCCGGCGGCGCACCTCGCCGCTTGTGCGGCGCGGCGGTCCCCGCGGCCGGCGCCAGGGCAGGGATGGCCATGCTCGCCTGCTGGCCGTTCGTCCGACAGTCGACCCCTCGGAGTTTGGCAGATGGCAAGTTACGCCGTGATCCTCCGGCGTTCTGCCGTGGTCACTGCCATCGCAGCGCTGATCATGGTCGTGCTGAGCGCCGCTCTCGGCGGTGCCAAGGGCCTGGTGGGCGCCCTGCTCGGGGTCGGGCTTGTCATCTTCTTCTTCGGCATCAGCGCCGCCGCGATGACCTGGGCGTCACGGAAAAGCCCGCAGGTCATGATGGTGACCGCGGTATCGACCTACCTGATCAAGATCCTTGCGCTGTTCTACCTGGTCATCAGGTACAGCGGCACCACGGCGTTCAACGGCAAGGCTTTCGGCTTCACGGTGGTCGTCTGCGTCGTCGTCTACACGTCGGCGCAGGCACTGGTCTCGGCCAGGCTCAAGGTTCCGTACGTCGAACCGGACGGGAAACGGTGACCCGTGGTGGCGACCAGGCGTCCGGACGGCGTAGCGCGGCCCGTGGGCCGGCCTGCCCGCACTCCAGTGGCACGCTGGGGGCCGGCGGCGGATCATGACCGGCGAGCGTCCGCCGCAGGGCGACGGCGGGCAGAACGTCGGAATGACCGTGTTCAGCTACCTGCTCGCGGGCATGCTTGCCTACGGGGGGATCGGCTGGCTGGTCGCGCACTTCACGGGGATCTCGCTGTTCTTCCCGCTCGGCATGCTGTTCGGCCTTGGCCTGAGCATCTGGCTGGTGATCTACCGGTTCGGCCGGTCCTGATCCGCGCTGCCCGGAGCCGCGGTCCCGCATACGTGGCGGCCGGCAAGGGTAGGGCTGGCCGGTCCAGGACACGCGCACGCTTAAGGAGTTAAAGGGTGACTTTCATGTCCCGGGTGCCGGTGGCAGAGGGATGCCACCTCGGCTCCGGCTGCGGATACCCTGCCCCGGGGTATCCGGCTAGCTTCCGGTTCAACACGCTGTTCAGCATCGGCTCGTTCCATTTCATCATGCCGGAGCTGCAGGCCATCCTCTGCACCGTGCTGGTGATCTGGTTCTTCTGGGCCGCGTTCGCCAAGCCGAAGATCGTGCCCAGGGGCGTGCAGAACGTCGGTGAGCTGGGCATCTTGTTCGTCCGGGACCAGATCCTGCGGCCGATGATGGGCAAGCGCGGTGACGGCTACCTGCCGTTCCTGGTGGGGCTGTTCTTCTTCATCTGGTTCGCGAACCTGATGGAGATCATCCCGGTGCTCCAGTTCCCGGTGATGGCGCACATCGCGTTTCCGATCTCGCTGATGATCATGGTGTACATCACCTACAACTTCGTGAGCATCAAGAATCTGGGCTTCGGCGGCTATTTCAAGAGCATGATCCCGTCGGGCGTGCCCATCGGCATCCTGCTCCTTGTTGCGCCGCTTGAGGTCCTGCAGTACATCGTCGTCCGGCCGTTCACGCTGGCGATCCGGCTCTTCGGGAACATGTTCGCCGGGCACATTCTGGTGGCGGTGTTCACGATCGCGACCTGGTATCTGTTCAGTGCCAGCATCGGCCTGGTGTTCGCCGGGGCGTCGTTCGTGATGACGGTCGTGCTCACCGGTTTCGAGATGCTGATCCAGGCCCTGCAGGCGTACATCTTCACGATCCTGACCGCCCAGTACATCGGGGGTGCCTACGAGGCGGCGCACTGAGATGACCAGCGACCGGTACCGCGGCGAGCCACCAGTGCGGAGCGCCAGTCCGGTCGTCCCTTCCGATCGCCGGGGAGAACACCGCCGGCCTAATCGCAAAGGAAAGCAAGGATGCTTCACCTAGTTCACTTCCTGGCCGCCGGGGCTCACCAACCACGACGATCTTGAGCATCAACATCGGTGCGGTGGCGTACGGCTTGGCTGCCATCGGCCCTGGCGTCGGCATCGGCCTGATCTTCGGTCACGGCGTGGAGGCCATGGCCAGGCAGCCGGAGGCCGCCGGCATGATCCGGGCCAACATGTACATCGGGTTCGCGCTGACCGAGGCACTCGCGCTGATCGGCTTCGTGGTGCCTTTCGTCTTCCACTACTCCTGATCGACGCAGATCATGAGATGCGAGTAAGGCAGAAAGGCTGACGGTCATGTACCTTGCCGAATCGTCCCTCGGACCGCTGGCTCCGAGCCTGGTCGAACTGATCATCGGCACGATCGCGTTCCTCATCGTGTTCGCGGTCCTGTATCGGGTGCTGATGCCACGGATCCAGCAGACCCTGACGGAGCGGACCGACCAGATCGAGGGCGGCCTGCAGCGCGCGGAAGAGGCGCAGCGGGAAGCGACGCAGACGCTGGAGCAGTACCAGGCGCAGCTCGCCGAGGCCAGGCACGAGGCATCCCGGCTGCGCCAGGATGCCCAGGAGGAGGGCGCCCGGATCCTCGCGGAGCTGCGCGAGCGTGGTGAGGCCGAGCGGCAGCGCCTGGTGGCGGCGGCACACGAGCAGATCGAGGCGGACCGCGCTCAGGCCATCCAGGCACTGCGCACCGAGATGGGCGCGCTCGCGGTCGAGCTGGCCAGCCGGGTGGTCGGCGAGGCGCTGGACCAGGACGCGCGCCAGCGCCGCGTCGTCGACCGCTTCCTTGAAGAGCTGGAAGGCGAGCAGGTGGCTACGGAGTCAGCGCTCATGAGCGCAGCGCCCACGGTCACCGGCCGGGCCCGCGCGGACCGGGCGGCCGCGGTGATATCCGGGCGTGCAGGGGCGGGAGGCAGGCATGCGCGGCGCTAGCCGGGTCGCGTTCGCCGAGGCGCGCGACCGGCTGACCGAGGTGGTGCGCCGACGCGGATGTCGCCGCCACGGTGGGGGACGAGCTGTTCGCGGTCGTGCGCCTGCTCGACCAGGAGCCGAGCCTGCGGCGCGCGCTCGCCGACTACACCAGCGCGCGGGAGGCACGCACCGGGCTGGTGCGCGATCTGTTCGGCGACCGGGTGTCCGCGGCCACGCTGGACGTGGTCTCCGGGCTGGCCAGCGCGCGCTGGTCGGTGCCCAGGGACCTGGCCGACGCGGCCGAGGAGCTTGCGGTCCTGGCCACGGCGGCCGCCGCCGGCGGCGCGGGCAACCTGGACGACGTCGAGGACGAACTGTTCCGTTTCGGCCGGATCGCCAGCGGCGAGCCCGAACTGCTCGCCGCCCTGTCCGATCAGCGGATGCCGGACGACCAGAAGCGCGCGCTGCTCGACCGGTTGCTCTCGGGCAAGGTGGCGGCGGCGTCGCTGCGGCTCATCACCCAGGCGGTGATCAATCCCCGGGGACGTAACCTGGAGGCAAACCTGGCGGACTACGCGAGGCTGGTCGCGGACTGGCGGCAGCGCCTGATCGCTGTCGTGCGGGTCGCCACCGAACTCAGCCAGCGCCAGCGCCAGCGGCTGACCCGGGCGCTCTCGGCCATCTACGGCCACGGCATTCAACTGAATGTCATCATCGATCCCCGGGTAGTGGGCGGAGTGTCTATTCAAATCGGGGATGAGCTTATCGACGGAACGCTGAGCAGCCGGCTCGCCGAGCTCAGACGGCACTGGGCAGCATGAGCCCGGCGTTCCGCGAGCGGAAGCAGACGAGAAAGAGAGAACCATGGCGGAGCTGACAATCCGGCCCGACGAGATCCGCGACGCTCTGGAGAAATTCGTCGAGGCGTACGAGCCGGATGAGGCCTCCCGGCAAGAGGTTGGCACGGTCGCCGACTGCGGCGACGGTATCGCGCACGTCGAAGGGACTCCCCTCGGCCATGGCGAACGAACTGCTCGAGTTCCCCGGCGGGATCCGCGGCCTCGCGCTGAACCTGGACGTGCGTGAGATCGGCGTGGTCATCCTCGGTGACTTCGCCAAGGTGGAAGAGGGCCAGCAGGTACGGCGCAGCGGTGAGGTGCTGTCCGTGCCGGTCGGCGACGGGTTCCTGGGCCGGGTCGTGGACCCGCTCGGCGTCCCGCTGGATGGCAAGGGCGACATCGAGGGCACCGAGCTTCGTGCCCTGGAGCTGCAGGCCCCGTCGGTGGTGCAGCGCCAGAAGGTGAAGGAGCCACTGCAGACCGGGATCAAGGCCATCGACGCCATGACCCCGATCGGGCGTGGCCAGCGCGAGCTGATCATCGGCGACCGGCAGACCGGCAAGACCGCCATCGCCATCGACACGATCATCAACCAGCGCGCGAACTGGGAGTCCGGCGACCCGGAGCGCCAGGTCAAGTGCATCTACGTCGCGGTCGGCCAGAAGGGCTCCACCACCGCCCAGGTCCGCCAGGCACTGGAAGACAGCGGTGCGATGGAGTACACGACGATCGTCGCGGCGCCCGCCTCCGACCCCGCCGGGTACAAGTACATCGCCCCCTACACCGGGTCGGCCATCGGGCAGCACTGGATGTACCAGGGCCAGCACGTGCTGATCATCTTCGACGACCTGTCCAAGCAGGCCGAGGCCTACCGCGCGATCTCGCTGCTGCTGCGCCGCCCGCCCGGCCGTGAGGCCTACCCTGGTGACGTCTTCTACCTGCACTCCCGGTTGCTGGAGCGGTGCGCCAAGCTGTCCGACGACCTGGGCGCCGGGTCGCTCACCGGGCTGCCGGTCATCGAGACCAAGGCGAACGACATCTCCGCCTACATCCCGACGAACGTCATCTCGATCACCGACGGGCAGATCTTCCTGGAGACCGACCTGTTCAACTCCGGTGTCCGGCCCGCGATCAACGTCGGCCGGTCGGTGTCCCGGGTGGGCGGCGACGCGCAGATCAAGGCGATGAAGAAGGTCGCGGGCGGGCTCAAGCTGGCCCTGTCCCAGTACCGCGACCTGGAGGCGTTCGCCGCCTTCGCCTCCGACCTGGATGCCACGTCCCGCGCCCAGCTGGACCGCGGCGCGCGCCTGGTCGAACTGCTCAAGCAGCCGCAGTACGCGCCGTCACCGGTGGAGCGGCAGGTGGTCTCGGTGTGGGCGGGCACCTCGGGTTACCTGGACGACGTGCCGATCGAGGACATCGGCCGGTTCGAAGAGGAGTTCCTCGGCACGCTGGGCCGCAAGCACGCTGGCATCTACGAGTCGATCAGCGCCACCGGGGAGCTGAACGAGGACACCACCACGGCGCTCAAGGACGCGATCGAGGACTTCCGCCGCGGCTTCGAGATCACCGGTGGCGGGATGCTGGTGTCCGACGAGCCGGCCGAGCCCATGGACGAGGACGAGGTCAGCCACGACTCGGTGACCAGGCGCGTCCCACCGAAGCCGAAGTCCGTCGGAGTAGGCGGGAAGACAGAGCATGGGAGCACAGCTTCGGGCGGTCAGGCAGCGGATCCGGGCGATCCAGTCCACTGCCAAGATCACCCGCGCCCAGGAGCTCATCGCGTCCTCGCGGATCATTCAGGCGCAGCAACGGGTGCGGGCCTCGGCGCCCTACGCGGACGAGCTGAACCGCGCGGTGGAGGCGGTGGTCAGCCGGTCGGCGCAGATAGACCATCCGCTGGTCCGCGAGCCGTCCAGCACCGAGCGGGTCGCCGTGGTGATCCTTACCAGCGACCGGGGTTTCGCCGGCGGTTACAACGCCAACGTGCTGCGAGAGGCGCAGCGGCTGCGGGTGCTGCTCGAGGAGGAGCGCGGTCGTCGCGGTGCAGACCTACGTGAGCGGGACCAAGGGCATCACCTGGCACCGGTTCCGCGAGCGTGAGCTGGCCGGCGATTGGCGGGGCTTCTCCGAACGGCCGACACCGGCCAACGCCGCCGCGATCGCCAGCGCCGTGCTCGAGGCCTTCGAGCGGCCTACCGCCGAGGGCGGCGTGGACGAGATCCACCTCGTCTACACCGAGTTCGTCTCCATGCTCACGCAGCGGCCCGTGGTCCACCGCATCCTCCCGCTCGAGGTGCGGGAGGTGGAGGAGGAGCGCCCCGAGGGCCCGATACCGCTGTATGAGTTCGAGCCGTCACCGCAGGCCGTGCTGGATGCCCTTCTCCCCTGGTATGTGGAGAACCGGATCTACCACGCGCTGCTGGAGAGCGCCGCCGCCGAAATCGCGGCACGGCGGCGCGCGATGAAGGCAGCCACCGACAACGCCAACGATCTGCTCGAGCAGTTCAGCCGCGAGGCTAACAAGGCCCGCCAGGCGGAGATCACCCAGGAAATCAGCGAGATCGTCGGGGGCGCCAACGCGCTGGCCGAGACAACCGCAGGGAGCGAGTGAGGGTCGAGATGACCGCAACCACAGAGAACTCAGCCACCGAGGCCGGCCGCGACGGCGCTGGCCTGGTCGGACAGGTCGCGCGGGTCACCGGCCCGGTGGTGGACGTGGAGTTCGGCACCGAGCAGATGCCCGACATCTACAACGCGCTGCACGTCGATGTGACCCTGGGCGAGGAGACCAAGACGCTGACCCTGGAGGTCGCCCTGCACATCGGGGAGAACATGGTGCGGGCGATCTCCATGCAGCCCACCGACGGACTGGTCCGCGGGGCCACGGTCACCGACACCGGCGGCCCGATCACGGTGCCGGTCGGCGACGTGACCAAGGGCCACGTGTTCAACGTGCTCGGCGAGACGCTCGACGTGCCCACCGCGTCCCTCAAGATCACCGATCGCTGGGGAATCCACCGCGACCCCCCGCCGTTCGACCAGTTGGAGCCGCGGACGGACATCCTGGAAACCGGGATCAAGGTCCTCGACCTGCTCACCCCCTATGTGCGGGGCGGCAAGGTCGGCCTGTTCGGCGGCGCCGGCGTGGGCAAGACCGTGCTCATCCAGGAGATGATCACCCGGGTCGCCAAGAACTTCGGCGGTGTCTCGGTGTTCGCCGGCGTCGGCGAGCGCACCCGCGAGGGCAACGACCTGTTCATCGAGATGACCGAGTCGAACGTGATCAAGGACACCGCGCTGGTGTTCGGCCAGATGGACGAGCCGCCGGGCACCCGGCTGCGGGTCGGCCTGTCCGCGCTGACCATGGCCGAGTACTTCCGCGATGTGCAGGGCCAGGACGTGCTGCTGTTCATCGACAACATCTTCCGGTTCACCCAGGCCGGCTCGGAGGTGTCCACGCTGCTCGGCCGGATGCCCTCGGCGGTGGGGTACCAGCCCACGCTCGCCGACGAGATGGGCCAGCTCCAGGAGCGGATCACCTCCACCCGGGGGCACGCGATCACCTCGATGCAGGCCATCTACGTGCCGGCCGACGACATCACCGACCCGGCCCCGCACACCACGTTCGCCCACCTGGACGCGACGACGGTGCTGTCCCGGGCGATCACCGAGAAGGGGATCTTCCCGGCCGTCGACCCGCTCGACTCCACCTCCCGCATCCTGGACGCCAAGTACGTCGGCCAGGAGCATTACGACGTGGCCCGCGAGGTGCAGCGGATCCTGCAGCGGTACAAGGAACTGCAGGACATCATCGCCATCCTCGGCATCGACGAGCTGTCCGAAGAGGACCAGGTCACGGTCAAGCGGGCCAGGCGGATCGAGCGGTTCCTCTCGCACCCGATGTTCGTGGCCGAGCAGTTCACCGGCCAGCCGGGCGTGTTCGTGCCGCTGTCGGAGACGGTCGCCTCGTTCAAGGCGCTGACCGAGGGCAAGTACGACAACATCGCCCGAGCAGGCGTTCTTCATGTGCGGTGAGATCGAGGACGTCGAGCGCAAGGCCGCAGGAGCTGGAGCGGCAGTGAGCACCAAGCCCGGAGGCGAGCGGACGGGCCGGCGACGTGAGCGTACGAGTGGCGCTGGTGGCCCCGGACGGCGAGATCTGGTCCGGGACGGCCCGGATGGTGATCGCCAAGACCCTCGACGGCGACATCGGCATCCTCACCGGGCACCCGCCCGTGGTCGGGGTCCTGGCCGATGCCAGCCTGGTCAGGATCCTGGACGTCGAGGACGGCGCGGGCGAGGACCGGGGCGAGGTGCGCGCGGCGGTGAGCAGCGGCTTCCTCTCGATCGCCGACGACCGGGTGTCGATCCTGGTGCGCCAGGCCGAACTCGGTTCCCAGGTAGAGGTCGCCGCGGCCCGCGCCCGGCTCGACAGCGCGCTGTCCGAGGCCGGGCAGTTGCCGCCGGGCGAGGCAGAACCACTTGAGGTGAGATACTCCCGCGCCGTGCTGCGGGCCGCCGGCGACCAGTCCTGACGGGCGCCAGCAGCCGGGCCGGGGATGAGCAAAGCGATTGCGCTCGATGCGGCCTGGATCTTCGCCGCCTTCCTGGCCATCGTCGTGCTCTGCGCGATCGGCCTGGCCATCCGCCGGATGATCCTCGATCGCGGCGGCGGCACGGTGGAGTGCGGGCTGCGCCGGCCCGGCGGCACCTGGCGACTGGGCGTCGCCGCCTACGAAGAGGATGAGCTGCGCTGGTACGACGCGGTCGGCGTGCTGCTCACCCCCGAGGAGGTACTGGCCAGGCAGACCCTGTCGGTAGCGTCGCGGCGCGAGGCCTATCCCTCCGAGGCCGCGCTGCTGGGGCAGGGGATGGTCGTGGTGTCCTGCACCGTGGGGGAGACGCCGGAGAACGTGGAACTGGCCATGGCCGAGGACGCGCTGACCGGGTTCCTGGCCTGGCTGGAATCCGCCCCGCCCGGCTCCTATCCCCTCAGCCCCTGACGGGCACGCTCAGCACCGGGCCAGCGCGCCCGCGCCGAGACTGATGCTCAGCGCTCGCCGCCCGGCTTCCACAGCACGTCGCCGCGGTCGGCGTTGGCCCGGCGGGCCAGGATGAACAGCAGGTCAGACAGCCGGTTGAGGTACTTCGCGGTGGCTGGGTTCACCGAGTCGGGGTAGGCCTCCAGGGCTGCCCAGGCACTGCGCTCGGCCCGGCGCACCACCGTCCGGGCGGTGTGCAGCAGCGCCGCCCCCGGCGTGCCGCCAGGCAGGATGAAGCTGCGCAGCGTGGGCAGGCCCTCGTTGTACTCGTCGCACGCCCGCTCCAGGTCGCCGATATAGCTTTCCTCGACCCGCAGCGGCGGGTACTCCGGGTCCGCGACAACAGGGTTGCACAGGTCCGCGCCGACGTCGAACAGCTCGTTCTGGACCCGGGTGAGCAGCGCCGCGATACCGGAGTCGAGCTGGCCGAGCGCGAGCGCGGTACCTATCGCGCAGTTGGCCTCGTCCACGTCGGCGTAGGCGGCCAGCCGGGGATCCCCCTTGGCCACGCGGCTGCCGTCACCGAGCGCGGTGGTCCCGCCGTCACCGGTCCTGGTGTAGATGCGGGAGAGCACCACGGGCTTGTCCCGGGCATCGTTGGTGTCTGCTGGCATGAACTCACCGTAGCGGGGACAGCCCGGGTGCCCCCGGGCCGGGACCCGGGCTGGCAGGGGCCCAGCGATATGCCCGGCGCGCGCGTTAGGGTTGTCCCCTACACACGCGTTCTGCGGTCATGAGGTGGCTGTGTACGACTACGTCATCGTTGGTGCCGGTAGTGCGGGATGTGTCCTGGCGCTGCGCCTCACCGAGAACCCTTCGGCGCGGGTTCTGCTGCTCGAGGCGGGCCCGCCGGACGATGCCGATGAGATCCACATCCCGGCGGCGCTGAACCTGCTGTTCCAGAGCACCTACGACTGGGACTTCCATACCGTGCCGCAGGAGCGGGCGGCGGGGCGGGCCATCTACTGGCCGCGCGGGCGGATGCTCGGCGGGTCCTCGTCGATGAACGCCATGATCTACATCCGGGGCAACCGGCACGACTACGACACCTGGCGGGACGAGTACGGCTGCAGCGGCTGGGGTTACGCCGACCTGATGCCGTACTTCCGCCGCGCCGAGAGCAACTCCCGCGGCGCCGACGCCTACCACGGCGGGACCGGGCCGCTGTCCGTGTCCGACCTGGGCTTCCGGTCGGCGATGACCAAGACGTGGGTCGCCGCCGCCCAGGAGTGCGGGCTGCCCGCCAACGACGACTTCAACGGCGCGAAGCAGGACGGGAGCGGCTTCTATCAGGTGACCCAGGCCGGCGGCCGCCGGTGCTCCGCCGCGGACGCCTACCTTCGCCCCGCCATGGCGCGGCCCAACCTGGAGGTCAAGACCGACGCGCGCGCCACCAAGGTCGTGGTGGAGGGCGGCCGGGCCGCCGGGGTGCGGTACCTGGAGCGCGGGGTCGAGGAGACCGCCTACGCCCAGGGCGAGGTCATCCTGAGCGCCGGTGCCGTCGGCAGCCCGCAACTGCTCATGCTGTCGGGCATCGGGCCCGCCGACCACCTGCGCGACGTCGGCGTCGGCGTGATCGTGGACAGCCCCGGTGTAGGCGCGAACCTGTCCGATCACCCGGTCGTGCCCGCCATGTGGCGGACCCCCAAGGTGCCCTCCCTGTGGGAGAAGTCCGGCCCGAAGAACCTGTTCCGCTGGCAGTTGCGCCATTCCGGGCCGTTCACCTCCAACGTCGCCGAGTCCGGCGGGTTCAGCCGGACCCGGCCCTCGCTGGCCGCGCCGGACCTGCAGTGGCACGCGCTGCCCACCCCGTTCCTGAACCAGGGCCTGGCCGACCCGCAGACCCGGGCGTTCACGCTGCTCGTCACGCTGGTCGACGTCGGCAGCCGAGGGCAGATCTGGCTGCGCAGCGCCGACCCCCGGCACAAGCCCGCGATCGACCCGGCCTACCTGTCCGACAGCACGGACATCGCCCCGCTGGTGGAGGGCGTCAGGATGGCCCGCGAGTTCGCGGTGGCGAGCCCGCTGGCCAAGGTCTGTACCGAAGAACTGGCCCCCGGCCCAGAGGTGCACACCGACGCCGAGGTGCGCGAGTGGATCCGGCGCGACCTGGGTACCCTGTACCACCCGGTCGGGACCTGCGCCATGGGCGGCGACTCCCGGCTGGCCGTTGCCAAGATCACCAGTGTGGTGGACCCCGAACTGCGGGTGCGCGGTGTCGAGGGCCTGCGGGTCGTGGACGCATCGGTGATGCCGGCCGTGCCCCGGGGCAACACCAATGCCCCCACGATCGCCATCGCCGAGCGCGCCGCGGACCTGATCATCGGCCGCGCGCCGCTGGAGCCAGCCGACCCGGCGCTGGAACCCGAGCCGCTACCCGTCGAACTGACCTGACCCCGGCGCCGGCCCGCGCAATCAAGACTTAATTCCGGCTTCATCGGCCGCTGGCATTGTTCGAGACAGATGCCTGAGCGGCCAGCCGCGGGGGCCTAGCCGCCCAGGAAGCTACCGCTGAGTGGGGTCCCGAAGGGGAGCGGGGCCCCACTCAGCGGTAGCGCTTGCCGTGCAGCAGGGTGGTGAGCGTCAGCAGCCGGTTCATGTCCTTGTCGCTGCGCGTCAGGGAGGTCAGGTTCAGCGGTGGCTTCATCCGCTGCCTGGTGATCGCCTTGGGCCTGCTGAACTCCCGCAGCCCGTCCGCGCCGTGGATCCGGCCGAAACCGGAGTCGCCGACCCCGCCGAACGGCAGCGACGGCACGGTCGCATACGCGATCACCGAGTTGATCGAGGTCATGCCGCTGCGCAGCGCCCGCGCGATGTCCATGGCCTTCTTCGCGTTCTTGACGAACACCGCGGAGCCGAGCCCGTACCGGCTCGCGTTCGCCAGCTTCACCGCCTCGGACAGGTCGTCCACCCTGGTCACTGTGATGGTCGGCCCGAACGTCTCGTCCTGCACCGCCATGCTCTGCTCCGGCACGTCGGCCAGCAGCACCGGGTCCACATAAGGGCGGCGGATGCTCTGCATGCCGCCAACGACCGCACGCCCGCCCCGGGCCAGCGCGTCCGCGATGTGATCCTCCACCACGTCAAGCTGGCCCGGCATGGTCATCGGCCCGTAGCTGGCCTCCCGGTCGTCGCCGGCCCGCGCCGCGGCCATCCGCTCGGACAGCTTCTCCACGAACGAGTGGTAGACCGGGTCCGCGACGTAGACCCGCTCTATCCCGATGCAGGTCTGCCCGGCGTTCGACACCGCGCCCCAGGCGGCGGCGTCGGCGGCCGCATCCAGGTCCGCGTCGGCGCCCACCAGCATGGCGTCCTTGCCGCCACACTCGGCGATCATCGGCGTGAGGTTCTGCGCGCACGCGGCCATGACCTTGCGGGCCGTGGGGCTCGACCCGGTGAACGCGATCTTGTTGACCGGGCTCCGCGCGAGCGCCTCGCCGGTCGTGCCCGCCCCGGTGACCAGTTGCAGCACCGGCTTTTCCGGCACGACCTCGGCGAACGAGCTGACCAGCCAGCCGCCGACGGCGGGGGTGTACTCGCTCGGCTTGAATACCACGGCATTGCCCGCCGCGAGCGCGTAGGCCAGCGAGCCCATCGGGGTGAACACCGGGTAGTTCCACGGGCCGATCACGCCGATCACGCCGAGCGGCGCGTACTCGACGTAGGCGGCCTGGTTCAGCGCGGTGAGCCCGCTGCGCACCCGGTGCGGGCTCAGCACCTTGCGGGCGTTCTTGGCCGCCCAGTCGATGTGCAAGATCGCCAGGACGATCTCCAGCTTGGCGTCGTCCAGTGGCTTGCCGGTCTCGGTGTGCACAAGTTCGGCGAGCCGGCCGATGTAGCGGGTGATGTGCGACTTCCAGGCCAGCAGGCGGGCCTGCCGCTCCTTCCAGTCCAGGCCGGCCCACCAGGCCGCGGCCTCGTGCGCCCGCTCCACGGCGGCGTTCACCTCGGCCTGGCCGAACACGGGGAAGGTGGCGATGACTTCCGAGGTCGCCGGGTTGAGCGAATCGAAGGTTTCCGGGGCACCGGTCTGTCCTGCTGTCTGCAGCGTGTCCATCGCGTCCTCGCGTCTCACCCGGGGCGCCGTGCGCCGCCTGTTACGCGTTAGTAAACCATCGCGGCGCCCCCGGGAGATACCGCCGCCGAACCTCACCGGCGCCATGCCGCGCATCTGGTTGACTGGGGGATCGTGCACACCGAGCCGCTGCAGCCGCCCGAACGGCCATATGTGCTGCTGAGCTGCGCGATGTCCGTCGATGGCTGCCTGGATGCGCCGGGTCCTGAGCGGCTGGTGCTGTCCGGCGACGCCGACCTCGACCGGGTGGACGCCGAGCGGTCCGAAGCGGACGCGATCATGGTCGGCGCGGGCACCATCCGCCGCGACAACCCGCGCCTGGTGATCCGCTCCGCGGGGCGCCGGGCCAGCCGGATCGGCCGCGGCCTCCCGGAGAACCCGGCCAGGGTGACCCTCACCGCCAGCGGCGACCTGGACCCCTCAGCCCGGTTCTTCGACGCCACCAGTGGCGCCGGTCCCGTTGTCTACTGCGCCGCCCCGCAGGCGCCCAAGCTCCAGAACATGCTGAACGATATTGCCCCCGTCGTCGCCGTCCCGCCGCCGATGAAGCTCGGGGAGATCCTCACCGACCTGTCCCGCCGCGGCGTGCGCCGGCTGCTGGTCGAAGGCGGGGCGCAGCTGGGACGCGAGTTCCTCGCGAACGGGCTCGTGGACGAACTGGCCCTGGCCGTGGCCCCGTTCTTTGTCGGCGCGGCGGCGGCGCCACGGTTCGCCGGGCCCGGCGTGTATCCACATGACCCCGCACGGCCGATGCACCTGGCGGAGGTACGCCAGCTCGACGATGTCGTATTGCTGCGATACCTGCTCGGCGGGGATGGCCCGGCGGCGCGCACTGAGAACCCGGCGCATGAGCGCGCCGGGCGGGACGCGGCGGCAGGCGGAAGCCCTGGCGATCTGACGGAGCCTGGCACCGGGGCGGAGGCGACCGCCGCGGACCTGGTGTGGCTCGCGCAGACGATCGAGCTGTCGCGCCGCTGCTCGCCCTCGCCCTCGGCGTTCTGCGTCGGCGCCGTCGTGGTGGCGGCCGACGGCACGGTCATGGCCACCGGCTACTCCAGGGAGACCGGCCCGTATGCGCACGCGGAGGAGGCGGCGCTCGCCAAGATCGACCCGGCCGACTCCCGGCTGACCGGCGCCACCCTCTACAGCTCGCTGGAACCGTGCCGGGTCCGCGCCTCGCAGCCCACCCCGTGCGCGGAGCTCATCATCGCCGCGGGCCTGCGCCGCGTGGTGATCGCCTGGCTGGAGCCGCCGGTCTTCGCGCCCGGGGGAGGGGCCGCCCTGCTCCGCGACGCAGGCATTACCGTGGTGGAGGTCCCCGGCCTGGCCGCCGAGGCGCGCGCCGTCAACGCCGCGGTCCTCAGCGAGCACGGCCCGGCTTTCTGACCACGGAACAGTTGACCGCGCTGGGCGCGGAAAGGGCGAGGCATGGCTGACAGCGGGTATGTGGACCTCCGCTCGGACACGGTGACCAGGCCCACGGCGGCGATGCGGCGCGCCATGGCCGACGCCGAGGTGGGCGACGACCTGTTCGGCGACGATCCGACGGTCATCGCCCTGCAGGAGCAGGCCGCCGGGCTGACCGGCAAACAGGCCGCGCTCTACCTGCCCACCGGCACGCTGTGCAATCAGATCGCGATGCACGTGCTGGCCGGACCCGGGCACGTCGTGGTCTGTGAGCAGACCGCGCACGTCGGCACGCACGAGCTGATCTCATCGGCGATGCTGTCCTCGATCACGTTCCGCGCGATCGCGGGACGGCCGCACGGCCTGCTGACCGCCGCCCAGGTGGCGGCCGCGGTGGAACCGGTGCCCTACGATCCCGCCGTGGTGGGGCTGGTGGCCGTGGAAAACACCCACCAGGTCGGCGGCGGCACGGTGATGCCGGTCGGCGCGCTGGCGGAGATCGCGGCGGTCTGCGCGGGCCGGGGCGTGCCGCTGTACCTGGATGGCGCGCGCATCTTCAACGCGTGCGCCGTGACCGGCGCGCCGGTGTCGCAGTTCGCGCGCCAGGCCAAGGCGCTGATGTTCTGCCTGTCCAAGGGGCTCGGCGCGCCGATCGGCTCGATCCTGGCCGGGGAAGCCGCGTTCATCGAGGAGGCGCTGCGGCTGAAGATCCTCTTCGGCGCCGGGTGGCGGCAGGCGGGGATCATGGCGGCGGCCGGGCTGATCGCCCTGGCCGAGGGGCCGGGGCGGCTGGCCGAAGACCACGAGAACGCCCGCAGGCTGGCCGAGGGGATCACCGCGATCCTGCCCGGGCACGTCGACCTGGCCGCGGTCCAGACCAACATCGTGTTCGTGGATGTGGCGGGCACCGGGCAGCCGCTGGACGTGTGGGCCACCGCCCTGGCGGGCGAGGGCGTCCTGGTGACGATCGTCGCGGGCAAACTCCGGATGCTCACCCACGCGGACGTGGATGCGAAAGACATTGACGCGACCGTGAATGCCATGCACCGCGTGGCGACCAAATTCGGCCTTTCCTAGATAGCCCTGACATTGCGGCACGCCTGCCTGCCGGGCGCGCCGTTGCCTTGACTGTGGCATCGGGATAGCCGATGACCACACGCCATCACCCACGCGATCCGGCGTGCGCCCGGGACAGGGCCGGTCCTGCCGGGTGTGCGTGGCTCGCGCTTTCCGCGCGGCGGTGGGGACTACTGGGCGCTGGTGCCGGCGGCCGGGGACGCCGGTTCAGCCTCGGCGCCTTCCTCGGCCGCGGGCTGAGCATGCGCCTCATCGGCGGACGGTGCCCCGGCATCGCCAGCGGACGGTGCTTGGGGGTGGCTGGCGGACGGCGCCTCGAGGTGGCTCGCGGATGGTGCCTCGGCGTGGTTGGCGGACGGCGGCTCGGCATCGCTGGCGGACGGCGCGTCGCCATTGCTGGCCGGCTGCGCGGAGTGTGCGGCCACCGTTTTGCCCCGCGCCACCATGGCTGCCACCTGCGGATCCGCCAGCGCGGCGCCGTACCGGATCGCCACAAGCTGGCCTATGGCGGGGTGGCTGCCCAGCGGCGGGGCGCAGTCGGTGCTGGTCAGGGCGGAGATCGCCTCGAGCGTGCCCGAGGTCAGCTCCGGCCCGACCATGCAGGGCGCCAAGGCGACGCGCGGCACCGCCTGACGCAGCCTGGCGGCGGCATCCTTGATGCTGCCGGGATCGTTGAGCGACGCGGCGGCCACCGGCGTGGTGAGCCGGGACGCGAGCAGCACCGCGACCACCTCGGCGGCCTGGACCGCTTCCTCGCCGCCCACGGCGCCCACGATGACCCCGTCCGCCGCGGTCTCGGTCACAATGCTGATCCGGCCGACCCTGGCGGCGCGGGCCAGGCCGACGTCGGCCAGCCGCGCGTGCAGCGCCTCGGCGAGCAGGGGGTGCGGGCCCAGCGGGTCGGCGATGAGCAACTGTGCCTCGGCCGCCGCGACCGACTCCGAGATGGCCTCGTCTACCTCCGGGTTCGGGAACGGCAGCAGCGGCACCACCACACCGGCCAGGGTGTCGTCATAGCTGACCAGGTCGGCGAGCACGTCGTCCAGGTGATCCTTGTTGCCGCGCAGGAATCCGATACGTATCTCGGCGCCGTGGCAGGAGGCGGCCGCCATGTCGGCGATACGCTCGGCGATCTCTTCGCTTTCCGGCCTGGCCGACCCGGGAACGGCGATCACCAGCGCGGGGCTGTCGGACGGCAGCGAGAGCTGGTGCGGGCTGGAATGGCGCCCTCTCCGGCGATAGCGGGAGGTCCGGACCGGAAGGACCGCGCCTGGGTCCTGGTCAGCGCTCATATCAGCGCATCGTAACCAAGCAGGCCGCCTCAGTGCGGACAATTCGGGTCACAGCTGTTTATCAGGCTCGTCACGCCCGCCTCCGGACAACCGTGCCGCCCGCGAACGGCGCCGGATCGCGGGCGCCAGCACGAGCAGCCCGGCCGCGCTCGCCGTCGCGAGGAGGCCGCTGGTGAGCCAAAGCGCCGCCTGGCTCAGCCCCAGCAGCCGGGTGCCGGCCGAGACGTCGGCGGCACTCGGTGAGTGCGGCTCCATGACGGCCGTGGGCCGCTGGTCGGTGCTGGTCACGCGGTCATGCTGTCACGCGGTACCGACAGGACGCCTCTTTATATACGCGGCCCCCGCGTCCCGCGCTGCCCCCTGTGACCTGCGTTAGAACAGCGTGTTTCCGGTCTCGACGCCGCGCATCGCGTTGTAGTCCAGTGTCACACACCGGATGCCGCGGTCCTCGGCGAGCACCCGCGCCTGGGGCCTGATCTCCTGGGCCGCGAACACGCCGCGCACCGGGGACAGCGCCGGGTCCCGATTGAGCAGTTCGAGGTATCTCGTCAACTGCTCGACGCCGTCGATTTCACCGCGCCTCTTTATCTCGACGGCGACGGCCGTCGAGTCCTGGTCCCGGCACATCAGGTCCACCGGGCCGATCGCGGTCGGGTACTCCCGGCGGACCAGTCGCCAGCCCTCGCCGAGCAGCTGTACCTGCGCGGCGAGCAGTTCCTGCAGGTGCGCCTCGACGCCGTCCTTCTGCAGCCCCGGATCCACGCCAAGGTCATGGCTGGAGTCGTGCAGCACCTCTTCGATCGTGATGCGCAACTCCTCGCCGCCCTTGCTCACCACCCGCCAGGTGCCCTCTGATTCCTCCAGCCGGCAAGGCGGGGACATCCAGTTCAGCGGCTTGTACGAGCCGCCGTCGGAATGGACGAGCACCGAGCCGTCCGCCTTGACGAGGATCAGGCGCGTCGCCATCGGCAGATGCGCGCTGAGCCGCCCCACGTAGTCCACGCTGCACCGCGCAATGACAAGCCGCACGAGAGGCAACTCTAGCCAGTGCCACGGCCGGTGGTGGCGATGGCGTCAAAGGTGGACTAACCTCTTAGCTAAGGAGGTGGCCCATGAGCGAACCCGCCGCGCAGTTCAACATCCACGATGCCAAGACCAATCTGTCGCGGATCATCGAACGAGTCGAGTCCGGCGAGGAGATCATCATCAGCCGGGCCGGGCATCCCGTGGCGAAGGTCGTCCCGCTGACGCGGAAGGTCAGCCGGACAGGCCGGGGTTCGCTTCGCGATCGGCTGGTGGCCGCTCCAGACTGGGACTCCGCCGAAGTCAACGAGGCCATTGCGCGCGACTTCGGTGTGACTCCGTGAGCCTGCTGCCGGATACGCACGTCATCCTGTGGTGGCTTGCCGATGAGCCCACGCTCTCAGATGACATCAAAGACAGGCTCGATCAGGAGCCTGAGGTCTACGTGAGCGCCGCGACTATCTGGGAGGTGGCCATCAAGCAGGCGATCGGCAAACTTGCAAAACCGGTCAACCTCCCGGAATTGATCCGCGACTGCGGATTCCGGCAACTGCCCATCCGGCATGACCATGCGATCACGGCCGCCAGGCTGCCGATGATCCACCGGGACCCCTTCGACAGGATGCTGGTTGCTCAGGCTGTCTGCGAAGACCTGACGCTGGTAACCAGAGATCCACGCTGCCAGAAATACGAGGTTGCCGTTCTCCCGGTGTGAGGTGCGCCGGGATTGACGCCGCTGGGCTAGGCGATTCCTACGGGGATCACCAGGCATGGCCCGAGGACCCCGGTGGCCTCGCTCTGCAGGCACAACCGGGCCGTGGCGACGTGGCGCGACTTCCCGGTCACCTTGGTAGTGATCACGAACGACGCGGATTGCCCGTGCCCTATGGTTCCCGGCTCGCACCGGGAGCCGTCCGGGTTGATGCCCGTGCCGTCGGCGTCCACGCACAGCGGCACGCCGGTCCCGGTGACGTTGGTCAGCTTCTCCAGGACCAGGTCCTCGCCGTTCACCTTCGAGCCCCTGTTGGTCTCGGTGAAGTCGAACGTGAGCACCTGGCCGGGCTGGATCAGCCGGACCCCGCCCACGGCCGAGCCTTTCAGCACGAACGACGGTGCCGCCGCCACGCGCTGTGCGGGGGCCTGCGCCGCACTGGTCAGTACTGTGACCAGGGGCCCGGCGATCAGCACGGAACCCAGGATCAGGGCCAGCCGGCGTACGTTCTTCGGGAGAGTAGTCATGGCTGACGGTAACTCTGCGCGGGGCTGCAGCCCAGGCCCGATTCTTTTCCGCGATGTGTCTGAGCGGATGTCGATCCGGGGCGCGCGCGTTCGTGTAGCAGGTGAGAGAGCTCCGATCACCGGGAGGACCACGCGATGAAGCAGTACCTGATCAGCCTCTACCAGCCCGACGGGCCGCCACCGCCGCCGGAGAGACTGGAAAAGATCATGGCTGACATCGAAGCGGTCCGCGCCGAACTCCGGGAGGCGGGCTGCTGGGTCTTCAGCGGCGGGCTGCACGCCCCGAGCACCGCGACCGTGTTGCGCCCCAAGGACGGCGACGTGCTCGTCACCGACGGCCCGTTCGCCGAGGGCAAGGAGCACCTGGGCGGCTTCACCATCCTCAAGGCCCCGGATCTGGACGCGGCGCTGGCGTGGGGCCGCCGTTACGCGCAGGTGACCGGCCTGCCCATCGAGGTGCGCCCGTTCCAGGGCGAAGCCGAGGACTGATGCCCGCCACGCCGGCCCCGTCGGCCGCGGAGATCGAAGGCATCTTCCGCGCCGAGTACGGCCGCGCGGTCGCCGTCCTGACCCGCACCTTCGGCGACCTTGACATCGCCGAGGATGCGGTGCAGGACGCGTTCGCCGTGGCCGTGCAGCGGTGGCCCGCGGATGGCCTGCCGCCGAGCCCGGCCGGCTGGATCATCACCACCGCCCGCAACCGGGCCATCGACCGCCTCCGCCGGGAGGCGTCCCGCGAGGACCGGCACGCCCAGGCAGCCTTGCTGCACACCCGTGGCGAACCCGCCGAGGAGGGTCCCGTGCGCGACGACCGGCTGCGCCTGATCTTCACCTGCTGTCACCCGGCGCTCGCCCAGGCCGCCCAGGTCGCGCTGACCCTGAGGCTGCTTGGCGGGCTCACCACGGCGCAGATCTCCCGCGCCTTCCTGGTGCCGGAGCCGACCATGGCGCAGCGGCTGGTCCGGGCCAAGGGGAAGATCCGCGACGCGCGTATCCCGTACCGGGTCCCGGCCGAGGCCGACCTGCCCGACCGGCTGCGCGCCGTGCTCGCCGTGCTCTACCTCATTTTCAACGAGGGCTATACGGCAAGCTCGGGGCCGGCGCTCGTCCGCGAGGACCTGTGTGCCGAGGCGATCCGCCTGGGGCGGCTGCTGGCCGAGTTGATGCCCGACGAGCCGGAAGCCCTGGGCCTGCTCGCGCTGATGCTGCTCACCGATGCGCGCCGGTCCGCGCGCAGCAGCGCCACGGGCGAACTTGTGTTGCTGACCGACCAGGACCGCGGCCGCTGGGACCAGGCCCTCGTCGCCGAGGGCCAGGCCCTGGTCCGCCGGTGCCTGCGGCGCGACCAGCCCGGCCCGTACCAGATCCAGGCGGCGATCCAGGCCGTGCACAGCGACGCGGCGACCGCGGCGGACACCGACTGGCGGCAGATCGTGATGCTCTACGACCAGCTCATGGCGATCACGCCGAGCCCGGTGGTGGCCCTCAACCGGGCCGTCGCGGTCGCCGAGGTTGATGGCCCGGAAGTCGCGCTGGCCCTGGCGGATCGTATTGCACTTGAAGACTTTTATCTCTTTCATGCCATCCGCGCCGACCTGCTGCGCCGGCTCGGCCGTGACGAGGAGGCGGCGCTGGCCTACCGGGCGGCCATCGACCGGGCGCAGAACGCCGCCGAGCGGGACTTCCTCGAGCGCCGGCTGCGGGCGGTCTCCGCGCACTGACGAGCCAGGCGGCCCCGCGGGCTGGGGCCGCCTGGCTGCTCGTGCCGGGGCGAGGGGGCCGCGGCGATCAGGGTGCCCAGTGGCCCGCGAAGGCCGAATGGGCCGGGGACGAGAAGGTGTGCAGCGGGCCCGCCACCGTGTGCGGGCTGCCGGGCTGGGTCAGCTTCTCGGTGTTCCACGCCGCGTTCGCCATCCCGCCGCTCACACCGCCGCCGTCGACCACGACGATGTTGGTGAAGTGCACGACACCGAAGTTGGCGGGGGAGACACCGGACGGCGAGCCCGCGGTCACCTCGGCCGAGGAGTTCAGGCACGCGGCGCAGGCCTTGGTGACGGTGAAGTTCTTCCCGGACGTGAGGTCGTGGACCGACAGGGTGTAGACCCCGGCGTCGGCGGTGACGCTGGCCGTGACCTTGTCACCGGGGCTCGGGTGGAACGTGAGAGCCGGGCTGCCCATGGCCGGGAACATCTGGTACCACGCGGTGTAGAACGCCACCGCGTTCACGCAGGCCTCGTTAACGCCAACCCGCTCGACGGTGTCGTTGGTGATCCCGTCAAGGCCGGCTCGCGTCTGGGCGGTGGCGTTCTGGGCCGTGCAGGTCACGGCCGGGACGACGAATGTGGTCTGGACATGGGTAAAGCTCTTCGCGCCGCCCGACTTGGGCAGCGCGGCATAGCCCGACGCGATCGGGGACACCAAGGTGATGCCGGGCACCGCTGGCGCGAGCGTGCTGGCGGCCGCCAGGCCTGGTGCGAGGGCCACCACCGCGGCGGTCGCCACGGCGGCAGCGATCAGACTGCTGAGACCGCGCATGAGAACCACCCCGTTCTTTAGGTGCGTTGCCACTTATCTGCAGCGATCATGCGCGCGCGGGGCGAGACAACGAATCCGTGAAACCCGCAAGGTTTTCCAGGCGCGGCGGTCAGCCGCCGGAGGACGCCTGTTGCGCCCAGGCCCGGGCCAGTTCGCTGCGGGAGCGGATGCCGAGCTTGCGGTAGATGGCGGACAGGTGCGCCTCTACGGTCCGCAGCCCCATGTAGAGTTCGGCGGCGACTTCCCGGTTGGTGTGCCCGGCCGCGACCAGGCCCGCCACCTGGCGCTCGGCCTGGGTCAGGGCCAGGCCGCCGGTGCGGCTGACGCTGAGCCTGGCCAGTTCCGCGCTGGCCCGCTCGGCCCAGGGCTCCGCGCCGAGCCGGGCGAAGGCCGCCCGGGCCGACTCCACGTGCTCCCGCGCCGCCACCTTGCGGCGCGCCCGGCGGGCGACGTCACCGGCGGCCAGGTGCGTGCGGGCACGTTCGAACGGCATCTCCAGCCGCTCGTGCGCGGCGAACGCCTGGCCGAGCGCGGCCTCTGCCGACTCGTGGTCGCCGCGCGCCGACGCCAGCAGCGCCCGGCAACGCCCCGCGACCGCCAGCGCCCAGGCCCGGTCCAGCGCAGCGGCGCGCTCCTCCAGGGAAACCAGCAGCGGCTCCGCCGCCGCCAGGTCGCCGAGCCGGATCAGCGATTCGATGTCGTCGGGGATGGGCCGCAGCGCGAGCCAGCCGGGGTCGACCATTTCCCGCCCGGCGGTGGCGCTGGTGATCAGCGACAGGATCGCGTGCGCAGCGGCCGGGTTGCCCGAGGCAAGCTCGACCCGGCCGAGTGCCTGGCTGCCGAGCAGCGCGAGGTAGTACACACCGGAGCGCAGGCCGCCGTCGATCGCCGTCTCGGCTTCCGCCCTGGCCTCTTCGAAGGGGCCGCGGATGGCCCGGATGAGCGCCCGGCCCGCGTGCATACACGTCATCGGGGTGACCGCGCCCGCGGCCTGGGCCACCTGGTAGCCATGGTCGGCGTACTCCTCGGCAAGGCCATAGTTCCCCGCCCAGGTCTCCAGTTCGACCAGATGCAGGATCAGGAACGGCAGGTCGGTCTCGGCGCCCTGCTCAATCGCCTCGGCGTACTCACCGGTCAGCAGCGCCCGGGCTCCGGCCAGATCGTCGCTGCACCGCAGCACGTGGCTGACCAGCACGCGCGGGCGCAACTCCATCGGGACCCGCCCGGCCTGCTGCCGTGTGGCCAGGGCACGCCCGGTCAGATCGCGGCGGACGCCATGCCCGGTCACGAATTCGGCCAGCGCCTGGAAGGCCAGCAACTGCGACATCAGCCCTTCGTCACCGAGCCGGGCCGCGGTTTCGCGGGCGGCCAGGAACTGCTCGACGGGCGTGTCGGTGAAGTTCTCCGTGCTGATGCCCAGCACGAAGCCGATGTCGCGATGGATTTCCGCGCTGAGCGCGGTGCCTTCGCCTGCTTCGGCGAGCGCCTGCTGCAGCAGCGGCAGGCTGGCATGCGGTCCCTCCGTATAGCCGACCACCCGGCCCAGGTGGTGCAGGGCGGTGGCGCGCAGCGCCCCTGGCTCGCTCAGCGCGATCGCCTGCTCCAGCAGTTCCCTGGCCCCCTCCGGGTCGAACGCGGCCAGGCGCAGGCGCCCGGCCTCCAGCAGGCGCCGCACGCGTGCCACCGCCTGGTCCGCCGGGGTGAGCCGCAGTGCCAGGTCGGCGAGTTCGGCCCCGGTGACCGCGGCCCCGCGCAAGCAGGCGACCTGGGCGGCCGTGGTGAGCCTGGCAGCCAGTTGCTCGTCGGGGCCGTCCGCCGCCAGGGCCAGGTGGCGCACCTGGCCCTCGGCCGCCCCGGTCACCGCGGCCAGCCGCTGGTGGGCACGTCGGCGCTGGCGCCCGGTCGCGCTCGAGTAGTGCACGGAGCGGAGCAGTGGGTGGGCGAAGCGGACCCGGTCGTCGTCGATGGACAGCACACCCGCTTCCTCGGCGGAGTCCAGCCCGTCCCGTGCGGTCTGCTCGTCACCGCAGGCGGCCAGGACGACGCCGACGGTGGGCGCGGCGGCCGCCGCCGCGACCAGGGCCACCTCCCGGCCCGCGGGGGAGAGGGCCTCAAGCCGGCGCTGGACAAGGGGCCGCAGCGACCCGGGGACCGGAAGCGGCTGCCTGGCGCCGCGCCGCGGGCCGTGCGCTTGCAGGGCGGCCGCCAGTTCCAGCGCGAAGTAGGGGTTCCCCCCGGACGCCTCGTGCACCTCGACCACCTCGGGCCAGGCCTCCGGAGGGCCGCCCTTGGCGCGGAGCACGGCGTCCATGGCCGCCACGGATAGCGGGCCGGCCGCCAGTACCTGCAGCCGCCCGTCCGGAAACCAGCCCCGCACGCTCGCGGCCGGGCCGTATGCGTCGCCGGTGGCGATCGTGGCCAGCAGGCCGGCCCGCTGGGTGGTGAGCCGGCGCTGTGCGTACTCCAGCACCGCGGCCGAGGCACGGTCGAGCCACGGCAGGTCGTCGACTGCGATGATCACCGGCGTGGCCTGTGCGAGGGTCCGGATCACGCCGAGGAAGGCGACCGCGACCGCTCGCTGGTCCGGCGGCTCGGGCCCGGGCTCGGCGCGCAGCAGTGCCACGTCGAGCGCCCGTCGCTGCGGGCCGGGCAACCCGCTGAGCACGGCTTCAGGTACCGGCTCCAGCAGGTCCCCGAGCGCCGAGAAGCTGAGTGCGGCCTCCGCCTGGACCGGACGGCAGGTCAGCACCTGCCAGCCACGATGACGGGCCCGGTCGATCCCGGCCGACCAGAGCGTCGTCTTGCCGATGCCGGCCTCGCCCTCGATCAGCAGCCCCGCCGGGTGGCTGGCCACCTCATCAAGGAACCGGCCGATCCGGGACAGCTCGGTAGCGCGGCCGTGTATGCCAACGTCAGGGCCGGCAGACCGCTCCACGCCACACCCCCAGGTTCACCCGGGCCAGGCATCCCGGTGTCGCCATTATGGGAGTGAACCGGCGGGTTTGTGATGCATCTGCCGTGGCGTGCCCGCCGATGCCCCGCAGCGGCCACGGGCCAGGCGCGCGGCCACCGGCGCCTGGTGCCCGGGGCCGATCAGGAAAACCCGTTGACATGCCCTACAGTGACGCCCGTGAGCCCACGCAGAGCTCGGCGCCTGCCGGCCGGCCTACCGCGCCGGCCGCGCGGTGGCCTGCCGCCGGTGCGGCCCGGGGCCGAGGCGGAAGACGACGCGGAGGTCCCGCCGCTGCGGCTCGGCCCGGAGCGGATCGAGTCGGGCCCCGACGGGGACTGGGTGATCCGGGCCATGCCGGGCGACGCGACCGCGAAGACCTACCGGTGCCCCGGCTGTGATCAGGAGATCAAACCCGGAACCGCGCACCTGGTCGTGTGGCCCGCCTACACACCCGGGCTGGCCGAGCGCAGGCACTGGCACCGCCCGTGCTGGGACAGGCGGCTGCGCCGCCACACGCAGAGCCGTCCCGGCAGGTAAGGAGCATCGTGACAGAGATCAGGGCCGCCACCGTCCTGCCCGCGCGGCGCGAGGACATCACCCTGCGCACCGACGACGGCCTGTCCCTGGTGGGGGAGATCGCCAGGCCGCTCAGCAGGGATCCTGTCGCCACCCTGCTGTGCCTGCATCCGCTGCCCACCCAGGGCGGGATGATGGACAGCCACATCCTGCGCAAGGCGTCCTACCGCCTGCCCGCACTGGCGGACCTGGCCGTGGTCAGATTCAATACCCGCGGCGCCGAGTCCGAGCGCGGCCGCAGCGAGGGGGAGTTCGGCGACGCTATCGCCGAACGGCACGACGTGGCCGCGGCAATCGCCTGGTGCGTGGCCGCCGCCCTGCCCAGGCTGTGGCTGCTTGGCTGGTCGTTCGGCACCGAACTCGCGCTGATGTGGGGGAACGACCCGGCGGTGGAGGGTGCGATCCTGCTCTCCCCGCCGCTGCGCCGGGCCGGTGATGCCGAACTGGACGCCTGGGCGGCCTCGGGCAAGCCGTTGCTGGTGCTGGTGCCCGAGTTCGACGACTACCTCCGGCCGGACGAGGCGCGGGCCAGGTTCGCGCGGGTGCCGAAGGCCGAGGTGATCGCGGGGGAGCGGGCCAAGCACCTGTGGGTGGGGGAGCCCGCGGTGCGTACTGTTCTGGATGAGATCGTGCGCCGGGTGAACCCGGCCGCGTGGCCGCTGCCAACCGAGTGGGAGGACCGACGGTGACCCTTTTCGATCTGAGCGGTAAGAAGGCATTCATCACCGGGGCCTCCCGCGGCATCGGGCAGGAGATCGCAGTGGCCTTCGCCGAGGCAGGAGCCGATCTCGCGCTGGTGGCGCGCACCGAAGACGGGCTCGCGACCACCGCGGAGAAGGCCGCGGGGTACGGGCATGAAGCGTTTGTGATCCGGGCGGACGTGACCGACCAGGAAGCCGTGGAAGGCGCCGTCGCCACGGCGATCGAGCGCCTCGGCCACGTGGACATCGTGGTCAACAACGCTGGCGGGTCCAACTTCGTGGCTTCGTTCATGGACCTGCGCGTGCCGGGCTGGGACAAGCTGATGCGGCTCAACCTGACCTCCGCCGTGTACGTGTGCCACGCGATCGGGCCGCACCTGGCCGAGCGCGGCCAGGGCACGGTCATCAACGTGGCCTCGGTCGCGGGGCTCGCCGCCTCGCCGCTGCTGTCGCCCTACGGAGCGGCCAAGGCCGGGCTGATCTCGCTCACCAAGACGCTGGCGGTGGAGTGGGCGCCGCTGGGCATCCGGGTCAACGCCCTGTGCCCGGGCTGGACGGCGACCGAGCTCAACCGCTACCTCTGGGAGGACGAGACCTCGGGGAAGGCGACCATCGCCGCGGTGCCCATGCAGCGGTGGGGCCGCGCGGCGGAAATGGCCGGCCCGGCGGTGTTCCTGGCCAGCGACGCTTCGTCCTACATGACCGGACAGGCCCTCGTCGTGGACGGTGGCCAGACCACCATGGCCTGACGTCCGCGGCCGGGCCGCGGGGTCCCGGACACGCCAAAGGGGGCGGCGCAAGCGCGCCGCCCCCTTTGGCGTGTGGGTGCGGTGGTTACTCGGTCCACCACTCCTCATCGTTGGACTTGGCCGACGCCTTGGCCGACACCGGCTGCTTCGGCCCGTTGGCCGGGGCCGACTGCGCCTGAGGCGCTGGCCGGGACTCCTGCCGCGGTGCGGGCGGCGGCGGTCCCGCGACAGCCTTGGGTGCGGCCTGCGGGGCGACGGCGGAACGGGACTGGGGCTGCTTGAGCGCCTCGGACAGGCCGGGCATCTGCGTGCCGAGGAGCTGGCTGATCTGCGCCAGGTGCGAGGAGATGCTCTCCTTCTGCCTGGTCAGGTCGTCGACCTCGCGCTGGGCCACGGCCCGGTGCCGCTCGAGCTCGTTCTTGGTGTCCGCCATGAGCTGGTCGGCCTGGGCCTTGGCCTGGGCGACGATCTGGTCGGCATTCTTCTTGGCGTTGCCCACCAGCTGCTTGGAGTGCTGCTCGGCCTCGCGCCGGGTGTGGTCGGCCTGCGCGCTGGCCTTGGCGGCCCGCTGCTCGGCGGTGGCGGCGCGCTGCTCCGCCTCGGTGACCAGCTTCTGCGTCGCGGCCTGCGCGGCCGAAAGGCGCTCGGCCTCCTGGCGCTCAGCCTCCTCGCGGCGCGAGGCGAGCTGGATCTCGAACTCGGCCTCGGCCTGCGCCCGCTGCGCCTCGCTCTCCTCCAGGATGCGCTGCGCCTGGCTGCGCATCTCATCCGCCTGCCGCTTGGAGGTGGTGAGGATCTCGTCGCGCTCCCGCTTGGACGACGCCTTGAGCTGGGCAACCTCCCGCTCGGTGGTGGTGCGGAGCTTGGCGATGTCGCGCTCGATCGCGGCCCGCTTCTCCGCCACCTCGTGGTCGGCCATGGCGCGGAGCTTGGCGGCCTCGCGCTCGGTGGTGGAGGTCAGCTCGTCGGCCTCGCGGCGTGCCCCGGTGCGGATCGCGTCGGCTTCCCGCTCAGCCGAGCCGCGCAGGTCGTCGGTCTCCCGCTTGGCGCTGGCGCGCAGTTCGGCGGCCTCGTTCTCGGCGCCGGCGCGCAGTTCGGCCGCGTCCACCTTGGCGGCGGCCTGCAGCTCGTTGGCCGCGGAGCGGGCCTCACCGACGATCTCCGTCGCCTGCTCTTCGGCGAGGCGGAGCAGTTGCTCGATCCGCGAGCCCAGCCCCGCGTAGGTGGGGCGCTCCTGCTCCCGGAGCTGACGGTGCGCCTCGGTCAGTTCCTGCTGCAGCGCCCCGACCTGCTCGCGGTGCTGCCGGATCTCCAGATCGGTCTGCTTGAGGTACTCGTCGACCTGGTGCTGGTCGTAGCCGCGCATGACCTTGGCGAAGTCGCGGGCCGGGGCGTCTTCGAAGAAGTTGCTGAGCTGAGCGTCAATTTCAGGCTGCATGTGGCTTGATCCTGGCTAGACGAAGAGGGGCCTGCGGGGGCAGACGAGTTCCTAGTATCCGGCCGTGAGGGAGTGACAAAGTCCGGCAACCCCCACCGGCGCCGACACGTGTTAGGCCGCTCGCCCGATCCATCGCAGCGTACTCCCGTTACTCAGGTGATGACGGCGGCTTTGCGGCTTCCTGTCGATCAAGATTCGCTTTCGGCGCGACCCAGGATGCCTGTGGCCAGGCGCCGCCCGTTCAAGCCTCCGGCGGCTGGACGAGTTCGGTCAGCACTCCGCCCACATCCGCCGGGTGCAGAAAGGCGATGGACGCGCCCATGGACCCATGCCGGGGGCGCCGATCGAGCAGGCGAACCCCGTGCGCACCGATGGCCTCAAGCGCCACGGTGATGTTCGTCACGCGGTACCCGATGTGGTGGATGCCCTGCCCGCGGCGCGCCAGAAATTTCCCCACCGGCGTGTCCTGGCCGGTCGGCTCCAGCAACTGGATCCAGGACGCCCCCGGCCCGTCGCCCAGGCGGAGCATGGCCTCGTAGACCCCCTGGTCCTCGTGGGTCTCCCGGCTTGCCACGGTGAGGTCGAAGACGGACTCGTAGAAGGCGATGGCCGCCGCGAGGTCGTGGCAGGCGATCCCCACATGGTCGATCTGGTCCAGCACCGCTGCCTCCGCTGGTGTCCTGGCAGTCCGGGGGCGGCCCGGCGGCTGCCTGGCCGTGGGCCGTCCCTGGGTATCGTGGCAGACGTCCCGCCCGCGCCGCACCGGGGCGGGGGAGCAGCGGAGGAAGCCATGCCAGAAGCGGTGATCACAGGCGGGGCGCGGACGGCAATCGGCCGCCTGCTCGGCTCGCTCAAGGACCTCGCCGCCACCGACCTCGGCGGCATCGTCATCAAGGCCGCGCTGGAACGCTCGGGCATCACCGGCGACGATGTCCAGTACGTGATCATGGGGCAGGTGCTGCAGGCCGGCGCCGGGCAGATCCCGTCCCGCCAGGCGGCGGTTGCGGCGGGCATCCCGATGACCGTGCCGTCGATCACGATCAACAAGGTGTGCCTGTCGGGGCTGGACGCCATCGCGCTCGCGGCCCAGCTCATCCGGGCCGGCGAGTTCGACATCGTGGTCGCGGGCGGCATGGAGTCGATGACGAAGGCCCCGCACCTGCTGCCCGGTGCCCGCGCCGGGCACAAGTACGGCGCCATGGAACTGCTCGACGCCATGGCGCTCGACGGGCTGACCGACCCGTTCGAGCACACCCCGATGGGCGAGCTGACCGACGCGCACAACAAGCGCCTCGGCATCGGCCGGGCCGAGCAGGATGACTTCGCTGCGCTCTCACACCAGCGTGCCGCCGCGGCGATCAAAGATGGTCTGCTGAACGATGAGATCGTGGCAGTCCCGGTGCCGCAGCGGCGCGGGGAGCCGGTGCTGTTCGACACCGACGAAGGGGTGCGGGGCGAGACCACGGCCGAGGCGCTGGCCAGGCTGCGCCCCGCCTTCGGGGCCGACGGGACGATCACTGCTGGCTCGGCGTCGCAGATCTCCGACGGGGCCTGTGCCGTGGTGGTCATGTCCGCGGACGCCGCCGCCGCCCGGGGTGCCCCGGTGCTCGCCGAGATCGGCGCGCACGGCAACGTGGCCGGCCCGGACAACTCGCTGCAGTCACAGCCGTCCCGGGCGATCCGCCAAGCGCTCGGCAAGGCCGGGCTGGCCGTGGGTGACCTGGACCTGATCGAGATCAACGAGGCGTTCGCGGCCGTGGTGCTCCAGTCCATGCGTGACCTGGCCGTGAGCCAGGAAATTGTCAACGTCAACGGGGGCGCGATCGCCGTCGGCCACCCGATCGGCGCCTCCGGCGCGCGGATCGCCCTGCACCTGATCCACGAGCTGCGCCGGCGCGGCGGCGGGCTGGGCGCGGCGGCGCTGTGCGGCGGTGGCGGCCAGGGCAGCGCGCTGCTGCTCCGGGTGCCGGGCGATCATGCCTGAGTGGCCTGCGAGAACGGGTTGAACGCGGCGGAGGGCCGGGCGCGGGAAGCGATCGGGAAGGCCAGGGCCGGGGACGCGCGGGCACTGGCCCGGCTGATCTCGCTGGTCGAGAACTCCGCGCCGGAACTGCGCCAGGTCGCCACGGCGCTCGCCCCGCTGACCGGCCAGGCCCGCGTCGTCGGTCTCACCGGGGCGCCCGGAGTGGGCAAGTCCACGATCACAGCCGCGCTCGTGGCCGCCTACCGGGAGCGTGGCCAGCGGGTGGCCGTGCTCGCGGTGGACCCGACCTCCCCGTTCAGTGGCGGTGCGCTGCTCGGCGACCGGGTCCGGATGCAGGACCATGCCACCGACCCGGACGTGTTCATCCGGTCCATGGCCACCCGGGGCCACCTCGGCGGCCTGTCCGAGGCGGCCCCCCAGGCGCTCCGGGTGCTCGACGCCGCCGGGTTCGCGGTACTGCTGGTGGAGACCGTCGGGGTGGGCCAGGCCGAGGTGGAGATCGCCTCGCTCGCGGACACCACGCTGGTCGCGGTGGCGCCGGGCATGGGCGACGCCATTCAGGCGGCCAAGGCGGGGATCCTCGAAGTCGGGGATGTGTTCGTGGTGAACAAGGCCGACAAGCCGGGTGCCCAGGAAGCGGTCAGGGACCTGCGGGGCATGATCGCGATGGCCCGTCGTAGCGCCGGGGAATGGAAGCCGCCCATCGTGACCACCGTCGCGGTCAAGGGGGAAGGCATCGCCGAACTGGCCGAGAAGGTGGACGCGCACTGGTCCTGGCTGGACTCCTCGGGGCAGGGGGAGGCCAGGCGGCGGGCGCGGGCCCGCGAGGAGATCACCGCGATCGCCCTGGCCGAACTGCGGCGGCGGGTCGGCGGCCTGCCCGGCGATTCTCAGTTGGAAGACCTGGCCGCCCGGGTCGCGGCGGGCAAGCTGGACCCCTTCACCGCCGCCGACGAACTGATCGCCGCGGAATAAGCCGCGTTTGTCGTTGTGGGCACCCCACCCACATAAGAATGTGTTGTGAAGAATGGGCCAACCAGTCCGCCCCTCACCAGGGTCGGCGCTTGGTGACCGAGTGGACCGCGAACCTGTGAGACCGGCTCGGCGGCACCGCTGCTGACAGGCTAGCCCGGCCGCGAGCCCCAGCACTACAGCCAGGCACGCGATGGCTGCCGCGCCGTGCGGCCCGGCCGTGCAAGACGGCCGGAGCGCCAGGCGGGCCGGGCACGGACCCGCTGCGCCTGCCCGCACATCGTCGCATGACCACGCTCCCACCCGTGTGACACCCTGTATCGCGGAATCGCCGTGGCGATGCTGGCAGCCCGCCCTCGGTGGAACCGGCTATTGGTGGTCGGCGAGCGGCTGCGCCCGGTTGTAGAGCCCGACCGCGGTGCAGTAGGCGGCCGACAGGCAGGAGACCCCGAGGAGGTCCGCGTAGGTCGCGGTCCCGTGATTCGGCACGGGCGTGGGCTGAACCGTCCAGCTTGTCCCGTCCCAGTGCTCGGCCAGCCCGGTGTTGGACAAGGACCCGACGGCGGTGCACGAGGTGCCCGAGGTGCACGACACCGCGTCGAGGCCGCCCCCGTCAGGGGCGTTGACCGCCTGGACGGTCCAGGTGATCCCGTTCCAGCGCGCGGCGAACGGCGGGACTGCGGTGCCGGCGGCATTGTCGTAGTCCCCGACGGCGGTGCAGTGGGAGGGCGAGGTGCACGACACGCCGTCCAGGAAGCCGCCCGTGGCACCGACCGGCATCGGCACCGCGCGAGCGATCCAGCCGGTGCCGTTCCAGCGCGCAGCGAACGGCCTGGCCCCCGGCTCGGTCTTCAGGGCGTAGGCGCCGACGGCGATACAGCGGGTCGCCGAGGAGCAGGACACCCCGCCGTCCAGGTCCGCAAGGCGGGCGCCGGCTGGCATGGGGACCTGCTGGTCGGTCCAGGTTGAGCCGTTCCAGTACGCGGCGAACGGGCGCTCACCCTTGCCGCCGGACAGGTCGTAGAGCCCGACGGCGGTGCAGCTGGTGGGCGACGTGCAGGACCCGCCCACCAGGCCGACCGATGTCGCGCCGACCGGGGGGCTGGGGCTGGGCTGGACGGTCCAGTTCGTGCCGTCCCAGTGCTCGACGAGGGGGCCCACGCCCGCGTCCCCGAAGGCGGTGCAGTCGGTGGCCGACAGGCACGACACCCCGAAGAAGTCCCCCTGGCCCGTCGGGGTGGGCGTCGGCTGGATCACCCAGCCGCCGCTAGTCCACCGCTCGGCCAGCGTGTGATGGGCACCGGTGGTCTTGTCGCCGGAGAAGCCGACGGCGATACAGTCCCCAAATGCCGGGCAGGAAACGCCATCCAGCCGGACCGTGCTGTTAGGCGGTTTCGGTACGGGCTGGACCCGCCAGGTCGTGCTGGCGCTCGCCGGCATTGCGCTCCCGAGCACCGCACAGAGAATCACGCCCGTGACGACCGTGGCATGTCGCTTCACAAAGGCCCCCTTGCCAGGCTGACGCTTGCTCTTCAGTTGGACGCCTGGCCCGCCTCGCAGGTTGGCAACCATGAACGGCCACTAACGGGGACTGAAGCCTCAGAGGCCGCCGACCTGGGTTCGGCCATCTATCGCTTCAGAGTGTGGGTGGAGTGCCCATCACCACAATCATGGGCCGCTAGGAGCGCGGGTGGCGGCGCGGGAGGGGCGGCGTCACGCCAGCGCCGTCCGTATCTGGAGCCCCATCGGCCGCCGGGTCCGGGGGCTCGGGGGCTGGCGCCTCTTCGGCGGAGGCCACCGTGGTGGCCTGGAAGGGGTCGTGGGCAGCGACCGGTTCGCTGGTGGCATCGAAGGGGTCGTGGGCTGCGGGCGGTTCCGGGGCCGGCTCGAAGAGTTCGCGGACCGCCTCCGGGTCTGTGGTGGTCTGGAGAGGGTCGTGGGCCGCTGGCGGGTCTGTGGCGGCCTGGAAGGGCTCGTGGGTCGCGGGCGGTTCCGGGGCGGGCTCGAAGAGCCCGCGGGCGGCGGCTGGCTCTGTGGCGGTATCCGGCTCGCCGACAGGTTCCGGTTTGGCGTGCCGGCCGGGTTCCGCTTGCTCGGCGGCCAGGGCGGCGATCTCGGCATCCAGGAGGGATTCGCTGCGCAGCCGGGCCTCGTAGGCCGCTTTGCCGCCGCGCACCCCGAACAGGCGCTTGGTCACCACCAGGTAGACGACCAGGGCCAGGTTGACCACGAAGGCCGCCACCCGGAGCCAGGTGACCCTGTTGGTCAGGTCGTAGATCTCGTAGGGCAGCCCGACCGAGGTGGCGATCATGGCGAAGTACTCGCCCCAGCGCTTGAGCAGCCACAGCCCGACGCCCTCGATGACCTCGATCGCCGCGTACGCCGCGCAGCCAATCGCCAGGTAGGTCAGGATCTTCGGGTCCGTCGTGAAGGCCTTGTTCAGCAGGCCGAGGATCTTGGAGTGCTGGACGCTGAAACCGAGATCGCGCAACAGCGTCTTCAGCGGCGGCAGGGCGTTGTCGTAGGAGTCCTCCAGGGACTGCCGGGAGATCGAGAAGCGCCAGACCGCGATGGCGAGCGCGGCGAAGATCAGCGCCCGGAGGAACCGCTCGACCGCGAAGATACGCAGGATGAGGGCACTGCGGACCTGGGTGCCGCGGCGCACCACGGGGGCACTGTCCGCCGGGCCGCTGGCAGTGGGCTCCCCGATGACAAAGGTCCCGCAGCGCAGGCAGCGCCATGCCTCGCCTTCCCTGGTGGTGTGGCCGAACCGCTCGCGCAGCCCGGGCTCGTCGGGGGCGAACGTGACGTGCCCCCCGGCGCCACAGCCCAGCAGGCTCCAGTCCATGTCAGGCAGCCTAATAGCAGCCGGGTGTGGCGTAGCGTGTGCCTGTGGCCAAGCCCCTGGACCTCCCGTTCGATCCGATCGAGCGCGCCGCGGAGATCTGGGGGGACAGGTTCGGCCCGGCGGATGCGATGGCCGCGGTCACCTCGATCATGCGGGCGCAGCAGATCCTGCTGGCCGGTCTCGACGGCCTGCTCCGGCCGTACGGGCTCACCTTCGCGCGGTACGAGGCCCTGGTCCTGCTCGCGTTCAGCCGCCAGGGCGCGCTGCCGCTGCGGGTGATCGGCGAGCGCCTGATGGTCCACCCGACCAGCGTCACCAACACGGTCGACCGGCTGGAGCGGGACGGCCTGGTCCGGCGCCGCCCCAACCCGCGCGACGGCCGGGGGACCCTGGCCGAGATCACGCCCGGCGGCCGCGACGTGGTGACCCGTTCGACCGCCGACCTGATGGCCGCCCGGTTCGGCATGGCCGGCTACGACCCGGTGGAGCTCACGGAGATCTTCACCCTGCTGCGCGGGCTGCGGGTGACCGCCGGGGATTTCCGCGCGGAGCCCGGCGCGGTGGCGGTCAGCGCACCGGGGACTCCACCCAGCGCGCCCCGCCGTCATAGGTGAACCAGACCGCGTCCAGGTTCACGTTGGCCGGCACGGCGACGCCCTGATCGGAGCTGGTCATCCCGACGTAGGAGTAGCCGCCTGCGGCCGTCGCGCCGCGGGCGGCGCGCCAGGTCAGGGCACCGGACGCGCCGGGGGCGTTCGTGGAGAAGTCGATGCCGCCGCTCGTCGCGACCAGCACGGGCCCGGTGGGTGTGCCGGACAGCGACATGGCGACGCCCCGGGCCGGGGCCGAGCCGGCCGGGCTCCAGGAGCGCCCGCCATCGGCCGAGTAGTACAGGGTCTTGGCCTGCTGGTTCCCGCTCGCCTGGCCCGCGCACAGCAGGACGAGCCCGGGTCCGGTGGAGGCCAGCATGGCCTGCAGCGGGTGGCCGCCGGTCTCCGAGCTTCCCGGGGCGCACGGGAGCGATGCCGCTACGCCGGCCTTCGTGACCGTGCGCCAGCCCGCCGGGCTGGTCACCGGGCCGCTGAACAACTGGCCGCCCGGGGTCATCAGGTAACCCGTGCTGCCGGTGAGGACCAGTTGGGCGGAGCCTGGCGCGCCGCCGCTGGCCTGCAGGCCGGTCGCGCCCGGCACAGGTGACCAGTTGTCCTGGCCGGCCGGGCTCGAATACAGGGAAAACGTGGTGCAGCCCGCGGCGAAGTCCGCGCCGGTGCCGGAGCACTGGGCCCATACCGCGTAGACGATGCCGTTCACCGTCTCCAGGTCGGTCACCCGCAGCCCGTGGGTCGGGATATGCGCCCAGTGCTGCCCGCCGTCGTGGGTGGCGTACAACTGTGGCCCGAATGCCCAGGCGCTGACGCCGTCCAGGGAACGGATCTGACTGACCCCGGTGGCACCATTCGGTGCGCCGGTGACCGGTGCGGGCACGCCGTGCCAGGTCGAGCCGCCGTCGCCAGTGGCCGCGACAGAGGTGCAGATGTCCGGGTAGGGCGGACCGCAGTGCCCTGGCGTGCCGGCCTGGCCGATCACCCATCCGGTGCTGGTGGACACGAACGTGACGGAGGAGGCGGCGAAGTTCGGCGGTACCGCGGGCGGCGCCGTGGGTGTGGGAGTCGCGGATTGATTGGTAGGCCGCGGGGTGCCGGTGCCGGTCAGCTTGCCTGGTCCCGTCGAAGCAGGCTGGACCGGTGTTGCCGTACCAGAACTTGCGACGGGGGTGCTGCCGGCCGGGCCGTGCAGGATCAGCTGGGGTACGGTGATCGCGCCGGCCAGCACCACGGCCACCCCGGCAGCCGTCAGCGCCGCGCGCCCGGCTTTCCGGCGGCGCGCCCGCCTCCTGATCTGCTCGAACGTGCCTGGGTGCGGCTGCAAGGGGGTCACCCGTTCCTCAAGCCAGGTGTCGATGTCGTCGCGGGGCTCATCCATGGGCTTCCCCCAGAACCGCGCGGAGCCTGGCCCGCGCGTGGTGCAGGTCGGCCTTGACCGTGCCTTCCGGCCGCCCGAGCATCTCGGCCACGTCTTTGATCGGGAATCCGGCGTAGTAGTGCAGCAGGAACGGCTGGCGCAGCCGGTCGGGCAGGCCCTGGATGAGCGCGCGCACATCCACGTCCTGGGACGGGTGATACACGCTCTCGGCCGGCATGGCAGCGCTCACCGCGCGCAGTGCGCGCCGCTCCCTGCCGACCTTGCGCCAGTGGTCTCTGATCAAGTTTGTCGCGATCATGTAGAGGTAGCTCTGCGGGTTGTCGAGGGACGACCACCGGGCCAGCAGCCTGGTGAAGGCCTCGGATGCGATCTCGTGTGCGGTGTCGTCGTCGTCCACCAGGCGGCGGACCCAGCCGGCCAGGCGCGGGTAGCAGGCATGGAACAGTTCCTCGGCGGCTAGCCGGTCGCTGGTACGGAACGTGCCCACGTTCTCTCCCCGGCTGGATGTGCCCGAGGGGGTAACCCACGCCCCTGCCAAGGTCACCATTCTCGGTGCGGGCGCGGCCACCTCGGCAGGTCCGGTTTGCACAGGTCTACCACACCTTCCGAGCCGTATTTGGATGGTGTCCGGGCACGGCCCCGTACTGCCCGGGCATTACCTGAGACGGCGCAGGAGCCGCTCGGGTTGCGGGCAATCCGGGCCGCCGGGCCGGGGAGTTACACTGGAGGCCGAGATAGTAGGACGTCCTACTATCTCGGCAATCGCGGAGGATCTCCATGGACGCACCCACCACACCCGACGCGCGGGCGGCCGAGGACGGCAGGCGCCGCTGGCAGCGCCGCTACGACTCCGCGCGGCGGCGCGAGGCGGATTTCACCACGCTGTCCGGCGTCGAGGTGGATCCGGTGTACGGGCCGCCGCCCGGCGCCGTGGTGCCCGGCTTCGCCCGGATCGGCTGGCCGGGTGAGTTCCCGTTCACCCGTGGCCTGTACCCGGCCGGATACCGGGGGAGGGCCTGGACGATCCGCCAGTTCTCCGGGTTCGGCAACGCGCAACAGACCAACGAGCGGTACAAGATGCTGCTGAGGGCGGGCGGTGCCGGGCTCTCGGTCGCGTTCGACATGCCGACACTGATGGGACGCGACTCCGACGAGCCGCGCGCGGCGGGCGAGGTCGGTCACTGCGGGGTGGCCATCGACTCGGCCCGCGACATGGAGGTCCTGTTCGAGGGGATCCCGCTGGCCGAGGTCACCACCTCGATGACGATCAGCGGGCCGGCGATCCCGGTGTTCTGCATGTACCTGGCGGCCGCGCAGCGGCAGGGCGCGGAGATCTCCGTGCTGAACGGCACGCTGCAGACCGACATCTTCAAGGAGTACATCGCGCAGAAGGAGTGGCTCTTCCCGCCGCAGCCGCACCTGCGCCTGATCGGCGATCTCATGGAGTTCTGCGCCGCTGAGATCCCCAACTACAAGCCGCTGTCGGTGTCCGGCTACCACATCAGGGAGGCGGGCTCCACGGCCGCGCAGGAGCTTGCCTTCACCCTGGCCGACGGGTTCGGGTACACCGAGCTTGGGCTCTCCCGCGGGCTCGACGTGGACACCTTCGCGCCCGGGCTTTCCTTCTTCTTCGATGCCCACATCGACTTCTTCGAGGAAATCGCCAAGTTCCGTGCCGCGCGGCGGATCTGGGCACGGTGGATGCGCGACACCTACGGCGCGCGCACCGAGCGCGCCCAGTGGCTGCGGTTCCACACCCAGACCGCCGGGGTGTCCCTGACCGCGCAGCAGCCCGACAACAACGTGGTACGCACCGCGATCGAGGCGCTTGCCGCGGTCCTGGGCGGGACCAACTCGCTGCACACCAACGCGCTCGACGAGGTGCTTGCGCTCCCCAGCGAGCGGGCGGCGGAGATCGCGCTACGGACACAGCAGGTGATCATGGAAGAGACCGGCGTGGTCAACGTGGCCGACCCGCTCGGCGGTTCCTGGTACCTGGAGGCGCTCACCGACCGCCTGGAGCAGGAGGCGGAGGATATCTTCGCGCGCATCCGGGCGCTCGGCCCGGACGGCACCATGATGAGCGGGATCCTGCACGGCATCGACACCGGCTGGTTCTCCGCCGAGATCGCCGAGGCGGCCTTCGCTTACCAGCAGAAGCTGGAGAAGGGGGACAAGAAGGTCGTCGGCGTCAACTGCTACCCCGACTCGGTGGGCCAGCCGATAGAGATCCTGCGGGTCAGCCACCAGGTGGAGCGCGACCAGGTGGCCGAGCTGGCGCGGCGCCGGACGGAGCGTGACGGCGCGGCCGTGGACCGGGCCCTGGCCGAGGTGGTCGCGGCGGCCAGGTCCGCGGGCAACATGATCCCGCCCATCCTGGCAGCGGCCCAGGTAGAGGCCACCCTGGGCGAGATTTGTGGGGTGCTTCGCGACGAATGGGGCATTTATTCCGAAAGCCCCGTATTCTAAAGAGGCTCAGCCCAGCCATCACGTTCCGTAGCGAACGATTGCGCGCCGGGGGATGGACCTGACGTGCGGCGATCTGCGACGCTGAACCGAAGGCGGTTGGCGACCGTGAAAGGGGAGTCTCGCCGGTTCGGCAGATCGTCGGCCGTGTGGGGATTCCGAAGGGGGACCACGGGCCGTTGGGTCTGCGGCCGAAGCGAAGATGAGAGGCCATGCGCTTCGTTGCGTTGATTGTCTGGTTCGTCACTGCCCTGTGGGGGCTCTACATGCTCGCGGTGTGGCTGATCGAGAACGACGCCACCCGGAAGGGCAGCGCCGCCAGCCGGCTGCCGTTGCCGGTGATCTTGGCTCATGTCACGTTCGCGGTGACCGGCCTGGTCGTCTGGGTGGCGTACCTGCTGCTCGACCGGCCGGCGCTTGCCTGGACCGCCGTGGGCATCCTGGTGGCCATCGCAGTGCTCGGGCTGTCCATGTTCGCCCGGTGGATCCCGGTCTACCGGATGGCAGATGAAGAGGTCAGTGTGCCGGTGGGGGCGATGGCGGGCGGCGCGCCGGGCGCCACGCCCGGGGCTGTGCCCGGGATCGGCTCGCTGCGGGAACTGCCCGCGGAGGGCAGTTTCCCGTTGCTCATCGTCCTGGCACACGGTGTTTTCGCCGTTTCCACGGTGGTCCTGGTCGTGCTCACCGCACTTGGCGTTGGCGGCAGCTGACCGGACCGGGCCGGGCGGGACTTCCAGCGTGGTGCGGGGGCACTGCCCCTGGGTGACTCTACTCACATAGTGTGACACTCAGAATACATAATGCCGTCGCCGCGTAGCCCGCGCACCGGGCCGCCAGGCCGGGGCTTGCGGCGGCAGAGCGTGCCGGCGTGAGTGAGGGCACGTCCAGATACGGTGACCGGGACGGGAGAACACGCGCCCAGCAGGCGCGCGGGGGGCAATCACGGCTAGCCTCGACTGCAGAGCCCCGCGGCACGGCGCGACAAGGGAGTTGCCCATGGAATCCGAGACGCCTGCCGAGGTGGACCAGGCGATGATGGACGTGGCCTTGGCCGAGGCCCGGGCCGGCCTGGCCGTCGGCGGGGTTCCTGTGGGTGCCGCGCTCGCCGCGGGCGGCCGCCTGGTCGCTTCCGGGCACAACGAGCGTGTCCAGTCGGGCGACCCGATCGCCCACGGTGAGATGTCCTGCCTGCGCAATGCCGGAAGGCAGGCCTCCTACCGGGAGATGACCCTCTACACCACGCTCTCCCCGTGCCAGATGTGCACCGGCGCGATCCTGCTCTTCCAGATCCCCAGGGTGGTTGTGGGCGAGGCCACCACCTTTGCCGGGGACCTCGACTTCCTCCGCAGCCGGGGTGTCACCGTGGTGCTGGCCGACGACGAGCGATGCATCGCGGTGATGCACGAGTTCCAGGAACGCTTCCCCGAGGTATGGAGTGAGGACATCGGCGGGCGCTAGGACAGCGAGCACTGTGATTGGTGAGGAGTTCGCGGACCTGCTCGCTGCGGCCCAGGGTGGCGGCGAAGCCGCCTTTTCCCGGCTGTGGCGGAACGCCAACCCGGCCCTGCTGCGTTATCTGCGGGTGATCGCGCCGGGTGCCGAGGAGGACATCGCGGCGGAGACCTGGGTGCACGTGGTCCGCGGGCTGGCGTCGTTCCGTGGCGACGAGCAGGCCTGGCGGGCATGGCTGTTCACCACGGCCAGGCGCCGCGCGATCGACCTGGCCAGGCATCGCTCGCGGCGCCCCGAGACGGCGCTGGACGACGTCACGGCCGGGCAGTTGCCCAGCGGGGCGGATTCCGCCGAGGCGGCCATGGAGAACCTCGGCACGGCGGCGGCGATTGCCTTGCTGGCCAGGCTGCCGCGGCTGCAGGCGGAGGTGATCCTGCTGCGGGTGGTCGCCGGCCTTGACACCGAGTCGGTGGCGCGGATGCTGCGCAGGAGTCCCGGCGCCATCCGGGTGGCCGCGCACCGTGGCCTGCGCAGGCTGGCCCAGATCACCGCGGACGCAGGTGTAACGCTGTGACCGGTGACGACGTTCCGGATGTTGACATGCCGAACATCCCGCAGCCGCAGCGCCAGGACGAGCCCGTCGTGACCGACGCCGATCTGGCGGCGCTGCTTGCCGGGACAACGGACCCGGCTCCCGGGCTGCGGCCCGTGGCCGACGTCCTGGCCGCGCTGACCGCCGAGCCCACCGGTATGGAACTGGCCGGTGAGGCGAGCGCTCTCGCCGAGTTCCGGCGCCAGGCTGGCGCGCCGGTGCCGGCCCGGCGCGCCCGCCGCGGCACCGCCGGGCACAGCTCCCGGTTCGGGGTCAAGGTCGGCGCGTCGGTCACCGCCGTCGCCGTCGTGCTCGGCGGTGGCGCGGCCGCCGCCTTCGCCGATGTGCTCCCCGCGCCGATCCAGCGCCTCGCCCATGAGGCCATCGGCGCTCCCGTCCCAGCGCCACGGCATGACCTGCCATCCCGCAGCAGGCCCGCCGCCCCCGGCCGGTCCGTGGTACACGGCAAGCCCGCTGCGCGCGGAGGTCCCGGTGCCAGCCGGCAGGTCCGCCCGCACGCCACGCCGACCCCCACGGCCCATGGCAACGCGAAAGGCCAGGGAAAGCACGGGAACGGCAAGGGCAACGGCCAGGGAAACAAAGGCAATGGCCAAGGGCATGGCAACGGCCAGGGGAACCAAGGCAATGGCCAAGGGAACCAAGGCAATGGCCAGGGGCAAGGTAACGGCCAAGGTAAGGGCAACGGCCAAAGCAAGCAGGGCAAGGCCCAGCAAGGGAACGCTCATAACAAGGCATCGCACGGCAGCCAGCAACCGAACCGGAGGCCGGCGGGGCACCCGCGCCGGTCCGTCCGTACCAAGCCAGTCATGGATACCTGAGACCTCAAGACCCGTCCCACGCCCAGGGTGCGGTGTGGCGGCGGCGCGGTGGGCCGGGTGGCCGGCCTAGCTATTCCCGGCCCACCGCTTAATCACCAGACCGGGCGGGGTGTCAGAACGACGCCCCGCCCGGCCGTGCTTGTTCGGGGAGCGCCCCGGCGGCCGGCTAGCCCGAGGTGGCCACCCGGCCGAAGTCGACCGCGGTCGTGTTCGCACCGCTGATCACCACGGCCACGGTCTCGCCCGGCGCGGGCTCGCAGCGCCCGGACACCAGGGCGGCCAGGGCCGCGCACCCGCCCGGCTCGGCCACCACCCGCAGCGTCTCCCAGAGCAGTTGCTGGGTCGCGACAATCGCCGCATCGTCCACGAGCAGCACCTTGGCCGCGTTCTGCCGGATGATCGCGAACGTCAGTTCGCCGACCCGGCGCGGCGCCAGGGAGTCCACCGCCACGCTGCCGGCCTCGGCGTCCACCGGGCGGCCCGCCCGCATCGCCGCGGTAAGGGTCGGCGCGCCCTCGGGTTCGACGCCCACCACCTGGGTCCCGCCGGCGTACCATGCGGCCACACCGGCGAGCAGCCCGCCGCCACCCACGCTGGCCAGCACCTGCGTGGCATCCGGGGCCTGGCCGGCGAGTTCCATGCCCAGAGTGCCCGCGCCGAGCATCGTTTCCACCTGGTCGTAGGCGTGGATCGGCAGGGCACCCGAGCCGGCCGTCCACTCCTGGCTCGCCGCCAGGGCATCGGAGTAGGTGTCGCCCGCCACGACCAGGTCCGCGCCATAGCCCCGGATCCGGGCGATCTTAGCTGGTGAGGACACGTGCGGCACGTAGATGCGCGCCGGGACACCCAGGGCACGGGCGGCGAACGCGACGGCCGCGCCGTGGTTGCCGCCGGACGCGGCCACGACACCGGCCGCCGGCATGTCGCGGAGCAGCAGATTGGCGAACGCGCCGCGGGCCTTGAAGGATCCGCCGTGCTGGAGTTGCTCGAGCTTGAGCACCAGCGGCCCCGGCGGCAGCCCGAAGTCCGCCCGGTCCACCGTGATCGCCGGGGTGTGGCGCAGGTAAGGCCGGATGAGCGGCTCCACCGTCTGGATTCCGTGACGCGTGACAACGGTCCCGACATCGGTGGGGGTGGCATGGCGCTGCGCCGATGGCGCCGGGCCGGTGGTGTGCGGCGTGGTCATGCGTTCAGCCAAGCAGCCGCCAGCCGGCGGCGGCAACTTGGGTGCCCGGGCACCAGGTAGCGTGAGGCCATGCCCGGTTTGCCAGAACAGGGGGTGATGTCCCCCTCGCCCCGCCTGTGGCGGATGCGCCAGGCCGAAGTGGCCGCCGCGGGCGGCGTGGGCGCGGTGGTGGCGGGCACGGCGGCCGGATTAACGCTTGGCCCGGCGGCGGCCGCGATCGCCGTGGTCGTGGTCATCGCCGCCGCGCTCGCGGCCCTGTGGTTCGTCCGCAACAGGTTCCGGTCCTGGGTGTACCAGGAACGCGACGAGGATCTCATCGTCGAGCGCGGGGTGCTGATCCACCGCCTGTCCGTGGTGCCCTATGGCCGGATGCAGTTCGTCGACGTCAGCGCCGGGCCCATCGACCGCATCTTCCGGCTTGCCACGGTGAAGCTGCACACCGCGGCCGCGGCCAGCGATGCCCGGATTCCCGGCCTGGAGCGCGACGAGGCGGCCCGGCTGCGCGACCGCCTGGCCGCGCTCGGCGAAGCCAAGGCCGCGGGCCTGTGACGGATCCGGGGCCCGGCGGCGCGCCACCGGAAGAGAGCGGCGCGCCCGCGGCAGCAGGCCGCCAGGACCAGGGCCCGGCGTCCCCGAGGCAGACAATGCTGGACCTGGGCTGGCGCCGGCTGCATCCGCTGTCGCCGCTGGTGCGTTCCGGCCGCGGCCTGCTCGCCGTGCTGGCCCTGGCCGGGCTCTCCACCTCCGGGGTGATCGGCGGCGGCACCGGCACCCGCTGGTATGACCTGGCGCTGCCGGTCCTCGTCGCCGTGGCCGCGCTCGTCAACTGGTTCGTCACCCGGTGGAAGGTGGACGGGGCCACCCTGCGCATCGAGACCGGCCTGCTGCGCCGGGACTCGCGGCAACTGCCCATCGCAAGGATCCAGGCGGTGGACCTGGTGCGCCCGTTCTTCGCCCGGATGCTCGGCCTCGCCGAGATCAGGATCCGGCTGGCCGGGTCCAGCGATGCCGACGGGCGGCTCGCCTACCTGACCGAAGCGGCGGCGTTCGCGCTCCGGGCGCGGCTGCTGGCCGCCCACCACGGCCTGGACCCCGCGACTCCGGAGCCCGCGGAGAGCGTGGTCACCTCGGTCGGCACCGGCCGGCTCGCCGGCTCGGCGCTGATCTCCGCCATCCCGCTCGCCGTAGTGGCCGTCGCGGTGGGCGCGGCGATCGTGGCGGTCACCCCCGGCGGCCTGCTCGCCGTCGGGGCCCCGCTGGCCTGGTGGCTGATCATCTGCGGCGGAATCGTCTGGCGGCGGATCTCTACCCAGTACGCCTTCACCGTGGCCGTCTCGCCGGACGGCGTCCGGATCCGGCGCGGGCTGCTCGGCACGGTGGCCGAGACCATTCCGGTGCCGCGGATCCAGGCGATTCGGATGGTCGAGCCGCTGCTCTGGCGGCCGCTGCACTGGTGCCGGCTGGAGGTCGACGTGGCCGGTCGCCTGGGCCACGACCGCCCGGAGGGCACCGGGGAGGTCCGCAAGGCGCTGCTGCCGGTGGGCACACACGACGAGGCCAGGCGGCTGCTGAGGGTCGCCCTGCCGGCCGCTGGGGGCTGGCCCGCGCTGCGCCCGCCGCCGCGCCGGGCCCGGTGGAAGGCGCCGCTGAGCTACCACTTCCTGGCGGCCGGGCACGACGGCATGCTGGCCGTCGCGGTCACCGGGCGGCTCCGCCGGGAGACCACCCTGGTGCCGCTGGCCAAGACACAGAGCGTGCGGCTCGTCCAGGGCCCGCTGCAGCGCCGGCTCGGGCTGGCCACCGTGCACCTCGACGCCGCGGGCAAGAGGGTCAGGGCCGAATTCAGGGAGCGGGAGCAGGAGCAGGCCAGGTCCCTGGTCGGCGAACTGGCCACGCTCAGCCGCACCGCCCGCAAGCACGCATCGCTGGCGGCAGCGGACCGGCCCGCGCCCCCGCTGGGCGCCGCGCCGCCGCCCGGCAGCGGGCCAGGCCCCACCGCCCGGGCGGCCACGGCCCGGCCGTCGGCCGGGTGACGGAGGAACCGGGCCGGCAGCCATCGGGGGGTTCCGGGGGTCGCTCCCCCGGGCCAGCACGCCGTCGGCCGGGTGACGGAGGAACCGGGCCGCAGCCATCGGGGGGTCCGGGGGGTCGCTGCCCGGGCCAGCACGCCACGGCCCCGTGACGAGGAACGGGGCCTCAGGCCATCGGGGGGTCCGGGGGGTCGCTCCCCCGGGCCAGCACCGATCAGGCGGCGAGCGTGGCGTCGCCGGTGAACGCGTCCCAGAGCGAGGCGTAGGTACCGCCCGCCGCGAGCAGGTCGTCGTGCGTGCCTACCTCGGCGATCCGGCCCTCGTCGATGACCACGATCCGGTCCGCGCGGGCGGCGGTGGTGAGCCGGTGCGCCACCACCAGCGTCGTCCGCGAGGCCAGCAGGCGCTCCGCGGCGCGCGCCACGGCCGCCTCGCTGACCAGGTCCAGCGCGGCGGTCGCCTCGTCGAGCAGCAGGATGTCCGGATCGACCAGGTAGGCACGGGCCAGCGCGATGAGCTGGCGCTGCCCGGCGGACAGGTTCCGCCCGCGCTCGGACACCTCATGGCCGAAGCCGCCGGGCAGGCGGCTGATCATGTCCACGGCACCCACGGCACGGGCCGCCGCCAGCACCTCGGCGTCACTGGCCTCCGGCCGGCCGTAGGCGATGGCGTCGCGCACCGTGCCCGCGAACAGGAACGCTTCCTGGGGGACCACGCCCAGGCGCCGCCGGTAGGAGGCCAGGTCGAGGTCGCGGATGTCGGTGCCGTCCACCAGGACCCGGCCACCGGTCACGTCGTAGTACCGCGCCACCAGCTTGACCAGGGTGGACTTGCCGGCGCCGGTCTGCCCGACCAGGGCGACCGTCTCGCCGGGCGCCACGGTCAGGCTGACCCCGGCGAGTGCCTCCTGCCCGGTTCCCGCGTAGCTGAAGTGCACGTCCTGCAACTCGATGCGGGCCCGGCCGCGCGGCGAGGGCAGCGGATGGGCGGCCTGCGGGGTGGAGGTCGGGGTGTGCAGCAGTTCCCGGATCCGGCGCAGCCCCACCGCGGCCTGCTGGTAACCGTCGAACACCTGGGAGATCTGCTGGACCGGCGAGAACAGCATGTCGATGTAGAGCAGGTAGGCGATGAGCGCGCCCGCGGTCAGCGCGCCGCTGTGCATCTGGCCCGCCGCGACCAGCAGCACCAGGCCGCTGGCCAGGGTGGACAGGGACTGCACGAACGGGAAGTACAGCGCGATGTAGCGCTGGGCGCGCAGCCGGGAGCGGCGGTAGGCGTCGCTGCGCCCGGTGAACCGCTCCAGGTTGCGCTCCTCGCGCCGGTAGGCCTGGGAGACACGCAGCCCGGCCACGTTCTCCTGCAGGTCGGCGTTGACCGCGCTGACCTTGTCCCTGGCGTCCTGGTAGGCCACGGACGCCTTGGCGCGGAAGACCGCCGTGGCCACGGCGGCCACCGGCATGATCGCCAGGACCACCAGCCCAAGCTTGAGGTTGATGAGCAGCAGCACGGCCAGCACCCCGGCGACCAGCAGCACCGAGTTCACCATCGTGATGAGCCCGGTCTGCAGGAACGAGGACAGCGCCTCCACGTCCGTGGTCATCCGGGTCATGATGCGGCCGGACAGTTCGCGCTCGTAGAAGTCCAGGCCCAGCCGCTGCAGGTGTGCGAAGAGCTTCACCCGCAGGGTATAGAGCAGCCGCTCGCTGGTCCGGCCCACCACCGTGGTCTGCACCGCGTTGATCACCCAGTCGGCCAGGGTGATCAGCAGTGCCGCCACCGAGACGGCGAAGATCGCCGACTGCACGCCGGTCTCGATGCCGTGGTCGATGCCACCGCGGACCAGGGCCGGCATGGCCAGGTTGGCCAGCGCGTCGAGGCCGTCGAGCACCAGGCCCACGGCGAACGCCACGAGGAACGGCCGCAGCAGCCGGCGCAGCGTGAAGTGCGAGTCGGGGGCGCGGGCCGCGGCGGCGTCCACGCCGGGCGTCTCCGACGCGGGCGGCAACGCGTCCACCTGCGCCAGCAGTTCGGGGGAGGCAGGTACACCGCCGAGGAAACCCGAAGAAGCTGCGTTACGCAGCCGCCCCGACGCCGGCCTCGCCGGAACCGCCGTCCGTGCCGCGGCAAGGGCCACGGGCTGCGGGGCGCCCGCTTTCGTGGCGGTCACCGCAGCCGGTGCCTGGCCTGCGGCACCGGGTTCCACCAGGTCCGTAGCGTCCTGATAAGCGTCAAGCTCGCCGGCGCCGATGCCTTCCGCGTCGTCACCAGGCCCGGCCAGCAGCAGCCGGTAGAGCGGGCACGATGCCATGAGTTCCTCGTGGCTGCCCTCGGCGGCGAGCCGCCCCTCATCCAGCACCGCGATCCGGTCCGCCAGCCGCAGCGTCGACCGCCGGTGCGCGATCAGCAGCGTGGTCCGGCCCGCCATGACGTGCCGCAGCGTCTGGTGGATTTCCGCTTCGACGCGGGGGTCCACCGCCGAGGTGGCGTCGTCGAGCACCAGGATGCGCGGGTCGGTGAGCAGCGCTCGGGCCAGGGCGACCCGCTGCCGCTGGCCGCCGGACAGGGTCAGCCCCTGCTCGCCCACGACCGTGTCGTAGCCGTCAGGCAGCGCGGTGATGAACTGGTGCGCCTCGGCCGCGCGGGCCGCGGCGACGACCTGCTCCCTGGTCGCGTCCGGCCGGCCGAAGGCGATGTTGGCGGCGACGGTGTCGGAGAACAGGAAGCTCTCCTCGAGCACCAGCCCGATCGCCGCCCGCAGGGAGTCCTGGGTGAGGTCCCTGACATCGAAGCCGCCGACCCTGACCGCGCCGTCGCGCACGTCGTAGAAGCGGGGGAGCAGCAGCGAGATCGTGGACTTCCCGGAGCCCGCGGTGCCGACCAGCGCCAGCGTCTCGCCCGGCGCCACCCGCAGCGACAGGCCGCGCAGCACCGGCTGCGACGGCACGTAGCCGAACTGGACGTCGTCGAACTCCACGGCCGGGGTCTGCGGCGGTAGCGCCAGGGCGCCCGGCCGGTCGGTCACCACCGGGCGCGCGTCGATCACCTCGAACACCCGGATCACGCTGGCCCTGGCCTCCTGGCCGAGGGTGACCAGCGCGGCCAGGGACCGGACCGGCCCGACCAGGGCCAGCAGATAGGAAGAGAAGGCCAGGAACGTGCCGAGCGTGATGTACCCGCGCAGCGCCATCCAGCCACCGAGCGCGAGCACCCCGACCTGGCCGAGCGAGGGGATCGCCTGCAGCGCAGGGTTGTACTTGGCCATCAGCCGCACGGTCCGCACCCGGGAGCCGTAGAGGTCCGAGCCTGCCCTTTCGAGCCGCTCGGTTTCCTGCTCCTCCTGCCCGAAGCCCTTGACCACGCGCACACCGGTCACGGCCGCCTCGACCACCTCCGCGACCGCGGCCGCCCGCTGCTGTGCGTCCCAGCTCGCCGGGAACAGCGTGCGCCTGGACTTGAGCGAGATGAACCACAGGGACGGGGCGACCGCGAGCGCGACCACGGTGAGCGGCGGCGAGAGCACCGCCATGGCGATCAGCGAACCGGCGAACAGCACCGCGTTGCCCATCAGCATCGGCACCATGGACAGCAGGCCCTGGACCATGGTGATGTCGGAGATCGAGCGGCTCACGATCTGGCCGGTGTGCAGCTCGTCCTGCCGGGTGCCGTCCAGGCGGGACAGCGAGGCGAGGATCTGTGTGCGCAGGTCGTGCTGTACGTCGAGGGAGAGCTGGCCGGCCCGGTAGCGCCGCAGGTACAGGGCGCCGAAGTTGGCCATGGCCGCGACGAGCAGGGCCACCGCCAGCGGCCAGATCGCGGCCTGGGCGGAAGAGGTGAGGTTGTCCACGATGGCCCGCTGGATCAGCGGGATGGCGATCCCCACCCCGGCGACCACCAGGGTCCCGCCGAGGGCAAGGATCACGTTGCGCGGGTAGCGCCAGCAGTACCCCGTAAGCCGCGCTATCCAGCCGCGCTCGCGTGGGCTGGCGCCCGGTGCGCTGGCCGGGCCTTGCGCGCGATCAATAGTTGTGTTCCGGTCCGTGCTCTCCTGACCGTTGTTGTCCGTCGCCGCTTCCTTCCATCCCCGAGGGGGCCCGTTGCGGTGCAGCCAGGCGGCCGCGCTCGCCTATGGAGCGTCTCCCCAGGGCGCCCTGTCCGGCCGTGAATGTGGCCGCGCGAGCGGCGCCGGGGCTATGCAGGCAGGCTCCCGCTCCAACGATCACCAACACCGGGGGAACGCCGCGCATTTCCACGCCGCCCGGGGCAGTCAGCCGGCGCCCGGTTCGATCAGGCCGTGTTCGTAGCCGAACACGACCGCCTGGACCCGGTCCCGCAGCCCCAGCTTGTCCAGGATGTGGCCCAGGTGGGTCTTCACCGTGCTCTGCGACACGGTCAGCGCGTCGGCGATCTCGGTGTTGGACCGGCCGCAGATGACCAGGTCGAGTACCTCCCGCTCGCGCGGGGTGAGCCGGTCCAGTTCCGGCGGCGGCAGGCGGGCCGCCGGTTTCCGGGCCGCGAACTCGGCCACCAGCCTGCGGGTCACCTGCGGGGACAGCAGCGCTCCACCGTCGGCGGCGGCGCGCACGCCGAGCAGCAGTTCCTCGGGGGGCGCGTGCTTGAGCAGGAAGCCGGACGCGCCCGCGCGCAGCGCCTCGTACACGTACTCGTCCAGGTCGTAGGTGGTCAGCACGACGACGCGGACAGGCCGGGCCCCGTGCGCCACGGGGGCGGAGAGGATCCGCCGGGTGGCGGCGAGCCCGTTGAGCACCGGCATCCTGATGTCCATCAGCACCACGTCCGGCGCGACCTTGCGGGCGAGGTGGACCGCTTCCTCGCCGGTGCCCGCCTGCCCGACAACGGTCAGCCCGGGCTGGCTGTCCAGCAGCGTGGCGAGCCCGGCCCGCACCAGGGCCTGGTCGTCCGCGATCACGATGCGGACCGGTTCGCCGCCGGTCACCGCGCGCCTCCGGCGGGCGCCGCCTCGTCCCCGGCGCGGTGGCCCGCCTCGGCACCGGTCTGGTCGCGGGCCTCGGCACCGGCCTGGTCGTGGGCCTCGGTACTGGTCTGGTCGTGGGCCTCGGTACCGGTCTGGTCGCCGGTCCCGGCGCTGGCCTGGTGGCCCGCTGCGGTACCGGCCGGGATGCTCGCCGCGCCGTAGGGCAGTACCGCGGTGACGAGGAACCCGCCGTCCGGGCACGGGCCCGCGTCGAGGGTGCCACCGTAGAGTTCGGCCCTCTCCCGCATCCCGCGCACCCCCAGCCCGAGCCCCGCCCGGGCCCCGCCCGCTGGCCGCGTCCCGGCCCCGGCTCCTGGACGGGCGGGCGCAGCGGCCGGCCGGTGGTGGCCGTGCGGCGGGGCGGTGTTTCGTACCGTGATCTCCAGCCGCGCCGGGGTGTAGCGGAGCGCGACCGTGGCGGTGGCACCGGGCGCGTGCCTGGCCACGTTCGCCAGCGCTTCGGCGACGATGCGGTAACCGGACAGTTCCGCGCCGGGCGAGAGCACCCGCGGCCCGCCCTCGATGGCCAGTTCGGCCGGTACCCCGGCCTGCCTGGCCGCGGCGATGAGCGCGTCCAGCCCGGCCAGCGTCGGTGCGGGCGGCAGGTCGGCGGCGGCATCCGGATCGCGCCGCAGGGCCCCGAGCAGGTGGCTCAGCTCGGCCAGCGCCTCCCTGGACAGCTGTTCCACCCTGGCAAGGACCTCGGCCGAATTGCCAAGACCACCCGCACGCTGCCCGCCCCCCGCCGCGCCCCCGGCCGCGACGCGGGCCGCGCCCGCCTGCACGGCGATGGCCGAGAGCTGGTGGGCGACGACGTCGTGCAGCTCACGTGCGATGCGCGTGCGCTCCGCCTGGTGCGCCGCCGCTACCGCCGCGGCCGTCTCGGCGCGCCGGGCGCTCGCCGCGTCGCCGAGCACGAACGCGGCCCCCAGCAGTGCGAACGGCGCGGCGGCCAGCCTGATGTGGTTGACGGCGACGGTCACCAGTGCCACCGCCAGTGCCGCCCAGCCCAGCCAGCGCGCGTACCGCCTGGTGGCGGCCGAGTAGGCACCGAGCCCGTACGCGCCGATCAGGACGGCCGCGAACGCGGAGATCTCGTTGCGGCCCAGGGCGGCCCGGGTCGCCAGCACCCCGGCGGCCAAAGCCAGCACCAGCGCGGGAAAGCGGCGGCGCCAGCAGAACGGAACCGACATGGCCAGCGTGAGCGCCAGCGAGCCGAGCACGACCGGGGTGGAGCCCGCGTGGCCGGACGGTTCCCACCACCACGGCACGTCCGGGAGCCCCCAGGCCAGCAACACGGCCGCAATAGCCAGGTCCACCCGCTGGGGGCGCCCGAGGTCACGCCAGGCCGGCACGCGCATGATCCGAGAGTATGACCGCCCGGCGCCGTCGTGCCCGGGACGCCCGGCCGCCATTACGCGCGGGGCGCTCGGCACCGTCGTATCCGGGCCACCTGGTGCCGTCGGGCCGGGATCGCTGGGCGGGGTGGTGGGGCCAGAGCTAGCAGAGCGCGGGGTGGTGGGGCCAGAGCCAGCAGAGCGCGGGGTGGTGGGGCCAGAGCCAGCAGAGCGCGGGGTGGTGGGGCCAGAGCCAGCAGAGCGCGGGGTGGTGGGGCCAGAGCCAGCAGAGCGCGGGGTGGTGGGGCCGAGCTCTCGCGCCGCATTAGCCGCTGATGTCGGCACGCCGGAAGATCCGCTCCGCCACGGCCAGGCCGGCCACCACCAGCCCGGCCAGCCCGGCGAAACCGGCCACCTGCCCGGGCGGCGCGCCGGTGCCGAGGAACCGGGACCAGAAATTGGCCGGCAGGGCGGTGATCGAGCCGAGCCCTGCCGGGAAGCCCATCCAGCTCGCCACCCAGGTGGCCGGGGTCCAGGGCCCGGCGCCGGGCAGCGCCGCCACGGCCAGCATCGCGATGATCGCGCCCGCGGTGGCCGCGATCGTGCCGATGGCGCCCCGGGTGATCACCGCGGCGAGCAGCCCGATGATGGCGAACGCGGCCAGCACGAGCAGCGCCCTGGCCACCTGCGAGCCGGACAGGCTGAGCCCGTGGGCGACCGTCTGGCCCGGCCCGGGCAGGTGGCTGATCCTGGCCAGCACTGGCCCGGCCAGCGCCAGCGCTGCCCAGCAGGCGGCGATGAGGCCGACGCCGGCCAGCCACAGGCTCACCAGCTTGGCCACCAGCACCTGCCAGCGGCGGCCATGCTGGGTGAGCAGGCTCTTCATGGTCCGGCCGGACCACTCGCCGCCGACGTGGGCGCCCGCGAGCAGCGCCATCGCCAGGGCCCCGGGCAGGGAGGCGATCAGCCCGGCCGCCTCGGCCCCGGCCGCTGCCGGGGCAAGCTGGCCGGCGACCTGGGCGGGTTCCGCCCGGATCTGCCGCAGCCGGGCCCGGGCCGCGGCCTGCCAGTGGGAGCATTGCGGCCCGGCGGGCACCTCTTCCGCCGCGCAGGAGGGCAGGTGCCGGGGCACGCCCTGGGCGTCGAGCATCGCGTTGTGGCTGCCGCCGGCGGCGAGCAGCAGGCAGAACAGTGCCGCCGCGGCCGCCACCCCGAAGCTCAGTGGCCGGGCGAGCTTGGCCAGTTCAGCATGAAGCAGTCGCATCGTTCACCGCCGCGGTGTCCTCGGTCATGGTCAGGAACGCTTCCTCCAGGGCAGGCCGGTGCAGAACGACCTGATGTGGCCAGACCCCGCCCAGGCCGAGCGCGCGCGTCACCGCCTGGCCGTCGGCCTGGTCCACCAGCACCGCGCCCGGGCCATCCGGCCGCGGTGCCCAGGGCGCGAGCAGCGCCAGTGCGGCCCGCTTGTCTGCCGGGTCCAGTACTACGCGCACCCGCGCCCTGGCCGTGGCGAGCCCGGCCACCGGGCCCTGCTCCACCAGCCGGCCGGACCGCAGCACCGCGACCTGGTCGCAGATCTGCTCGACCTCCGCGAGCAGGTGACTGGACAGGAACACGGTGATGCCCCGGCCCGCCAGGGAGCGCAGCAGCGTGCGGAACTCGGCGATGCCCGCCGGGTCCATCCCGTTGGCGGGCTCGTCGAGCAGCAGCAGCGAGGGCTCGCGCATCAGCGCGGCCGCGAGGCCGAGGCGCTGCCGCATGCCCTGGGAGTAGCCCTTGACCTTGCGGTCCGCGGCCGCGCCAAGGCCGGCCGCCGCCAGCACCCGGCCGATCTGGCCCGGCGGCCCGGGCAGCGGCGGCCCGGACAGCGCCAGCACCTCCAGGTTGCGCCGCCCGGTGAGCCACGGATAGAAGGCCGGCTCCTCGATCATCGCGCCGATACCGGCGAGCGCGTCCGGGTCACCGGCAGGCCGCCCGATCACCTCGGCCCGGCCCGCGGTGGGCATCACCAGCCCGAGGAGGATGCGCAGCGTGGTCGTCTTGCCCGCGCCGTTCGGGCCAAGGAAGCCGAACACCTGGCCAGGGCCGACGTCGAGATCCAGCCCGTCAAGCGCGGTGACGCCGCCGTAGCGCTTGGTCAGGCCCTCGCACCTGATCACGCTGGTCATGCCCGGGCCTCCCGCCGTCCGGTCCCGCCGGGGCGGCGGGATCAGCAACGACGCTAGGGGTGGCGCGGCGCGCTGTCATCGGCACAGCGACGACCTTCGCCTCGTCCTGGGGACGAGACGGCCGGCGCCCGGAAGGATGCCCGGCCGGGCCGGGTCAGGCCAGGGCGGCATCCCTCGTGGTGCCGTACCCGGCCGCGAAGCTGAACATGATCAGCACGAACAACGCGAAGGTGATCACGTGGACGCTGGTGCACCACAGGCAGATGGCGCCGATCTTGAACAGTTCCGCGTAGACCAGCCACAGCACGAACACGATGCCGACCACCATCGAGCCGACCCGTGCCCACCGGATCGGCGGCCAGGTCATCCGCCATACCCACGGCGAGTTGGCGACCGCGAGGAACAGGTAGAAGGCCAGGCCGAGCACCGCGACCGGGATGCCGAACGCGTACGACTGCGGGCTCGTGGTGACCTTCTCGCAGTTGACCGTGCTCGTCGCCGGGCAGGCCAGCGTCACCGACGTGTTGAAGTGGGCGATGGTCAGGTAGATCGACACGCCGAGGCCGGCGAGGGACAGCCCCCAGGTGGTCCACTGGAACCAGGCCGGCGGTCGCGGCGACGCCGGGCTCGACGGCAGCGGCGGCCGCCACCGGGGCCGTGCGCCCGCGCTGTACCTGGCCGGCTGCCTGCGCCTGCCCGTTGCCCGGCCTGTCCTGGCGCGCGGGCTGCTTACCTTGCCGCTGGCCGGCCTGCCGGTCGGGCGCTCGCCTCCGGGCGGCCGCCGCGGGTGCCCTTGTCCCGTGACTTGGTCCCGCCGCCTGGCCGGGCCGCCGTGCCCGGCTTGCGCGTGGCCATCTTAGAGGCCGCTCTGCACGGCCTGGACGGCTGGCGAGGAGCAGACGTCGGACGGCTGGTTGTTGGTCATCTTGCAGATGGCGCCGGTGATGTAGTTGGCCGCGCCGTTCACGCTCTGGGCGACCGGCGAGGTCGGGTCCTTCAGCGCGGCGGCGATCTGGCTCCACGTCTTGCCCGCCAGCACCCCGGGGTCGTAGATGGGGGCCTTCAGGACGAACTTGTTGCCGAAGGCGATGAACGGGTAGCCGCGGGTGCTTCGGGTCCGGCTCGTACTTGGCCCAGACCGCGTTCTGCGCGCGGTCGGGTTCTGCAGCAGCAGCGCCGGCTGACGTTCTCGATCTCCACCGGCGTGAACGTCAGGTAGTTGCTGTTGTAAGCCGGACTTGTAGAACGTCAGCGTCGCGGTGTTCGGGTCGGCGTCCGTGGACGAGGAGTGGATGCCGTGCAGCGGGGTCAGCGTGCCGAACCGGCTCAGCGCGATCGCCATCGACCAGCGCGTGGCCGCGCAGTACGGGCAGAACTCGGCGCCGATGTAGAGCATCTGCGGTTTGCCGCCGCTGGTCAGCGCCGCGCCCGAGCCGGCGGTGAGCGCCGGCTGCCCTTGAGGTGAACGCGGGCACCGCGCCCTTGCCCACCCTGTCCAGGGTGGCCGCGGGCACGCCGGTGACCTGGCTGGACACGCTGGCCGGCAGCAGCGTGCCGGTGGTCGAGGTACTGCCCGCACTGGAGGACGGCGAGCCCTGGGCGAGCTTGATCACTATGAACGCGGCCACGATCACCAGGACGACGAGCGTGCTGCCAACGGTGATCATGATCCGGTTGCGCCGCTCCGCCTTGCGGGCCGCCTCGCGCTGCGCCGCGATCTTCTCGCGGGCGCTCTGCTGCTTGATCCTGCTCGCCTTACCCATCGCCTGTCCTCATGAAAGGGTTTACAAGAATCCCCCGGCCGCCCTCCATCGTAGGGCGTAAAAGATGCACTGCCGGCCTGGCCCGGACACGCATCGGGACATTACCCCCGCCGGACCGCTGCGTCAGGACACGACCACGCAACGGTATGTCGGCACTTCTTGCGGGGCGCAATCAGGCGTAGCTACTGTCTCATCATGTTGAACACTGGATCAGCGGCCCGCGCGCTGCGCGCCTGGCCGCTGGTGGCCGCGGCCACCGCAGCGCTCGTCCTGGCTGCCTGCAGCAGCAGCAGTAGTTCTTCTCCGTCGTCCTCCTCGTCCAGCAGCAAGCCCACGGGGACGGCCAGCGTCGCCTACGCGGCATCGCTCGAGTTCCTCAACGAGAAGGTCTTCGGGCCCGCGTTCCACACCGCGAAGGGGTATGGGTACTCGGGCCGGGCCGGCGAGTCGGGAGCGCTGGAGGCCGAGATCGCCGGGAACGAGATCACGCCGAACGTGTTCCAGGCGGTCGGCGGGGACAACATCACGCCGCTGTTCCCCAAGTTCACCAAGTGGTACGTGCAGTACGCGGGCACCCAGATCGCGGTCGCCTACAACCCCAACAGCAAGTACGCCTCGGACTTCGCGGCGATCGCCAGCGGCAGCAAGCCGATCTGCGACCTTTTCCCGATCATGGAGAAGAAGGGCTTCCTGCTGGGCCGGACCGACCCGAACACCGACCCGCAGGGCCGCTCGTTCATTTACATGATCGAGCTCGCGCAGAGCTACTGCCACCTGCCGTCCAGCACGGTCACGAAGATCCTCGGCTCGCCGCTGGCCTCGTCGTCCTCCCCGCAGGTGTTCGCCGAGACCTCGCTGCTCGCACACCTGCAGGCCGGGCAGCTCGACGCGTCAAGCGCCTACCTGTCGCAGGCGCGCCAGCTGCACCTGCACTACATCGTGCTGCCGGCCGCGATCAACCTCGGCGACGCCTCGATGGCCGACGCGTACCACAAGGCCTCCATCACGATCACCGGTAATGTGACCAAACATGGCTCACCGCTGGCGTACGTCATGACCATCATCGGCAAGCCGACCAGCGCGGGCACCTCGTTCATCGCCTACGCGCTGTCGCCGGCGGGCCGGGCGCTGTACGCGAAGGAGGGGTACAACCTGATGACCCCGACGATCACCGGTGACGCCAGCGCGGTGCCCGCCGCGATAAAGGCTGAAGTAAGCGGGTAACAGCACGTGAGCTGGGCGGTCAGGCCAGCCCCGGGGCCACGTCAAGTCTCCGGGGCGGCCCTGGCCCCGGCCATGCGTTCGGTCTCTTCCGTCCTGTCGCTGGTGGCGGCGGCGGTGATCTGGATCGCGCTGCTCGGCCCGGTCATCGCCCTGTTCTTCCACATCACGCCGCACGCGGTGAGCACCGCGCTGCGGGCTCCCGGGGCGCTCACCCCGCTGGTGGTGTCCCTGCAGTCGGGCCTGATCACCCTCGCCGTGCTGGTCTGCTTCGGCACCCCGCTGGCGTGGATGATGGCACGCGGCAAGCTGCCGTGGCCCTGGCTGTGGGAGGCCGGGGTGCTCGCCTGCCTGCTGCTGCCGCCGCTCGTGGTCGGCCTGCTGCTGATCTTCATGGTCGGGCCGTTCACCCCGATCGGCCAGGCGCTCGGCCATTTCAACCTCTCCGCCACCAACACGTTCTTCGCCCTGGTCATCGCGGAGGTCTACGAGTCCGCGCCGTACTACGTGCTCGGCGCGCAGGCGGCCATCGCGGCCGTGGACCCGAGGATGGAGCAGCAGGCGGCGCTGCTCGGTGACCGGCCGTTCCGTGCGGTGCGCCGGGTGACGCTGCCGCTGGCCGCGCCGGGGCTGGCGATGGCCCTGACCGTGGCCTGGGCGCGGGCCATGGGCGCGTTCGGCGCGGTGATCATCATCGCCTACCACCCGTACGGGCTACCGTTGCAGATCTGGACGACGCTGCAGGAGACGGGGCTGGCCTCGGCGCTGCCCTTCGCGCTGGTCCTGCTGGTGGTCGCCCTGCCGCTGCCGCTTGCCGCCTACCTGTGGAGCGCCCGTGCTCGAGGCCGACGTTGAGGTTGACCGCCGGGAGTTCACCCTCGCGGTGACGCTTCGGGTGGCGCCGGGGGAGCGGCTGGCACTGTTCGGCCCGTCGGGCGCGGGCAAGACCACGGCCCTGGAGGTGATCGCCGGGCTGGTGCCGCCGCGCCGCGGCCGCGTGGTGCTCGGCGGCCGGGTGCTCACCCAGACCTCGGCGCCGCGTGCCGCGGTCCCGCCGTGGCAGCGGCGGGTGGGCCTGCTCCGCCAGGACCCGGCGCTGTTCCCGCACCTCACCGTCAGGCAGAACCTGGAATACGGGGCCGGACCGCGGCCGGACCCGGCCGCCGCCGAGCGGCTCGCCGCCGAACTGGGCATCGACGGGCTGCTGGCCGCCCGGCCCGCGGGGCTGTCCGGCGGTCAGGCGCACCGGGTCGCGCTCGGCCGGCTGCTGCTCGCGCGGTGCGAGGCACTGCTGCTCGATGAGCCCTACACCGGTCTCGACACAGGGCTGCGCCGGGTGCTGACGGCGCTGGTCCGCAAGCTCGCCGCGGACCGGGACATCCCCGTGGTGCTTGTCGCGCACGAACTTGCCGAGGCGCAGGCGTTCGCCGACCGGCTCGCGGTGCTGGACGCCGGGAAGCTGATACAGGACGCGGCGTCCGACGAGGTGGTCCGGTGGCCGGCCAGCCGCCGGGTCGCCGAACTGGTCGGCTACCTGGGCTTCGTGCCCTGCCCGGCGGGCGGCGCGGGCGCCGTCGCCGGGGTGCATCCGGAACGTGTGGTGCCCGGTGCCCAGGCTGGGCGGGGGCTGGTGCTGTCCGGGCAGGTCCAGGCCAGCCACCCGGCCGGGGCCGGCTGGGAGGCCGCCCTGGCGGCCGGTCCGGACGTCGTCTGGTGCCGGCTGCCTGAAGCCCCGGGCGCCGAGGCGACGGTCACCGTCCTGGATCCGCCGTGCTTCGGGCCGGACGGCATGCTCCTGCCCCGGTCCACCCAGGTGTCGGCATGACCAGGGGCGGGGCGGCCGGCTCGGGCGCACGGCTGCGCCTGGCCCGGCAGGCGCGGGGGTACTCACAGCAGCAGCTTGCCCACATGGCCGGGGTGTCGCGGCAGGCGGTGTCCGCGGTCGAGGCCGGTCATTCCGACCCGTCGCTGCGGGTCGCGCTCGCGCTCGCCCGGGCCCTGGGGGTGACCGCCGAGGAACTGTTCGGCCCGGGCAACGAGCCCCCGCCGGTCGCGGCGCGGCCGGTGGCGCCGCTGGGGCCACCGGGCGCCCGGGTGTCGCTCGCGCCGCTGGGCGAGTCCTTCGTGGCCTTTCCGCTTACCGGCGACACCGCCGCCCAGGCCGGCTTCGCCCCCGCCGGGGGCGTGGTCACCGGGCGGGACGGCGAGGTGCTGCCGGTCGCGCCGCCCCGGCCGACGCTGGTGGTGGCCGGCTGCGACCCGGCGCTGCCGCTGCTGGAGAGCCCGCTCGCCGCGCTCGACCCGCCGGTCGGCTTCGCCTGGTGGCCCTGCGGCAGCGGGGAGGCGCTCCGCCTGGCCGAGGCGGGCCTGGTCCACGTCGCAGGCGCGCACCTGCGCGGGCGCACCGGGGAGTACAACACCGGGCCGGCCCGTGAGCGCCTGCGCGACGACGGCGCCGAGGTGCTCTGCTTCGCCGCCTGGCGGGAGGGCCTGGTGCTGCGGCCGGACCTGGCCGGCCAGGTCGGCGGCCTGGCCGACGTCGCGCGGTGCGGGCTGCGCCTGGTGAACAGGGAGCAGGGTGCCGAGGCGCGCCGGGTGCTCGACCGGGAGGCGGCCAAGCTGGGCATCGCCCCGGGCACCCTCCCGGGCTACGACACCAGGGTCACCGGGCACCTGAAGGTGGCGGCCGCGATCACGGCCGGGCTGGCGGACACCGGGGTGGCGAGCGAGCCGGCCGCGCTCGCCTACGGCCTGGCCTTCCTCCCGCTCGCCGCGGAACGGTTCGACCTGGTGATCCCCGCCCGGCAGGCAGGCTCCCGCGAGGTCCAGGCGCTGCGCCGGGCGCTCGCCTCGCCGTGGCTGCTCAGCCAGCTGGACAGCCTGCCCGGCTACGACCCCAGCCGGTGCGGAGAGGTCGTCGCATCGTGGTAGGTCAGAGCCCGAATACCGGAATGAGGGTCGCCCGCGCGATGGTGTGGGAGCCCAGGTTGAACCCGGCGACGGCGGGCGAGACGTCGGAGTCCACGCCCTGGCTGGCCAGGTCGTCGACGTCCAGCGCGTGCACGGCGAACACGTACCGATGGGGCGGGTCGCCCGCGGGTGGCGCGGCACCGCCGAACGCCTTGACGCCGTAGTCGTTGCGGACGCAGAACGCCCCGGCAGGCAGCCCGGGCTGGTCGCCGCTGATCGCGCCGGTGGCCAGTTCGGTGACGGACGCCGGCACATCAAGCAGCACCAGGTGCCAGAACCCGGACCCGGTGGGGGCGTCCGGGTCGAAACAGGTCACCGCGAAGCTCTTGGTCTCCGCGGGGAAGCCGCTCCAGCTCAGCTGCGGGGAAATGTTCTGCCCGGTCATGCCCCAGCCGTCGAAGACCTGGGCGTCGGGCATCTGCTGGCCATCGGCCACGTCCGTGCTGGTTAGCGTGAACGACGGCACGGACGGCATGAAGTCATAGGGCAAGGGCGCGCGCGCGGTCATGAGTCATCTCCGTACAAGTCGGTCGGTCGGGCCGCCGGTCCACGGGCGGGCGGGGCGGCCACGCCTACGCTATCCACAGCCCAGCAGTCACGGCGGCAAATCCCCTCCCAGCCGGTTCCGTGCCACCTGCCCAAGCCAACCCTCAGCCAACGGCGCTACCGTGGTGCCGCGGATGGGATCTGGGCCGAGCGATAGCAGCCGGGAGGCGCGGAGCGAGGCGTGAAGGTAACGCATGGTTGGCCGAAGTGGGTACGCCGCCTGTCGTTCGCGGCCGTCCTGCTCGTTGCCGCGATCACCCCGGGCATTTCGGCGGGGTGGTCGTCTCAGCTGTGCCAGGGGGCTCGCTGCGAGACTGCGGGCACCATCCGGTGGATCCGGCCGATGCCCGGATCGTGGACCGTGCAGAACGGGGAGGTGGGCACCACCCCGGTCGGGGGCCAGGCCTACGCCGCACTGGGGTCCCAGATCGCCGCGGTCGGCGCCGGGCTCACCGTCTCCGCCTATCAGGCCAGCACAGGGACACGGCTGTGGACGACCGTGCTGACCGGCTTCCCGGCCGGGTCGGCGATCACCGCGGTCCGGGTGTGGCCGGGCGTGGTCACCGTCGGGGTCGTGCCGCCGGCGCCGCCCGGGCCGTCCACCGGTACCGCGCCCGCCCCGGGCGGCGCCGCCGCGCCCGGCCGCGGGCATGCCACCGCCAGCGGCAACGGGCACGCGGCGGGCGGGACACCGGCCACGAGCGGCGCCGCCGCTGTGTACCACGGCCCGCCACGGTCGGAGGTCGTGCTCCGGGCCGGCACCGGGCACAAGATCCGCGCCTACCCGGCCGCCCAGTTCGGCGGCGCGGTCGCGGCCAGCACCGCCACCACCGTCGTCGTCGGGCCCCGCGCGGTGACCAGCTACGCCAACCACACCGGCACGGTGCGCTGGAGCCGGCCCACCGGCGCGGTCCCGCAGGCCTGGCAGGTGGACGGCGGCGAACTCTACATGGCGGTGGCGGCCGGAGGTTACCTCGGCGCCGCGCCGGTCACCGCGCTGCGCCGGATCAGCCTCGGCACCGGCGCGCAGCACGTCGTGCGCCCGCACGGCCCGTCCTTCCTCGGTGCGCTCAGCCTCGCCTACCGGGGCGTCGTGGTGTTCTCCTCGGCGCGGTGGACCAGGGGGTACAGCGCCACCACCGGCCGCGAGTTGTGGCACTACCCCGGCGCGCTGCCCGACACGGTGGACGCGGTCACCGGCCGGCTGTATCTGATCTTCGGCAATACGCTGATCGGGCTGAACCCGCAGACCGGGAGCACCCTGGCCCGGGTGAACGCGGCCTCCTCGTCCGGGGTGTACGGGGTCCGCGAGGGCGCGGTGCTCGGCATCGATCACGGCGCGCTCGGCAAGGCCTGGGGCTATGGCATCGCGGCGCAGCAGGTGCTCTGGACGAGCCGGCCGCTGCCCTGGCCGCACTATTTCGTGGACCTGTCCGGCATCGGCGGCAGCGCCCCGCCCGGCCAGGACGCGGTGCTGCTCGCGATCTGCGGTCAGGTGGCCGCCCAGGCGACCGGGACCACCGTACCGACGTGCACCCGCCCCGAGCTTGCCGTGCTGAACCGCTGACCACGCGGCCCCACCAGCGGCCGGGATCCGGCGGGCCGCGGGGAGCGTAGCGCATGTGAATCCGGGTACCGCAGGAGACCTCGGCCGGGGCATGTTTGCGCGGCCGGCCCGGTTGTCCATAAGGGGGACGGGTAGACACCTACCGGCATGAAGGAGGCAGCAAGATGACAGCGCGGCGCCGCAGTCAGCGGCCGCAGGACGCGCCCCGGGTGATCGTCGTCGGGGCCGGGTTCGCCGGGCTGACGGCGGTGAAGGAATTGCATCGGGTAGGCGCGCAGGTGCTGCTCATCGACCGGAACATCTACAGCACTTTCCAGCCGCTGCTGTACCAGGTGGCGACCGGCGGGCTGAACCCGGGCGACGTGGCCTACCCGCTCCGCACGCTCGCGCGCAGGAAGGCCGCCAGCTTCCGGCCGGGGGAACTGGCAGGCATCGACCCGGCCGGCCGCCGGATCACGCTGACCGACGGCACCGTGCTCGGCTACGACTACCTGGTGCTCGGCACCGGGGTGTCGGCCGCCTACTACGGCGTGACCGGGGCGGCCGAGCACACCTTCGGCCTGTACACCCGCCACGACGCGGTCGCGCTGCGGGACCACATCATGGCCCGGCTGGAGCGGCTCGACATCGAGGGCCACGGCCACGATGTCGATTTCACCGTGGTCGGCGGCGGGGCGACCGGCGTGGAACTGGCCGGCGCCCTGGCCGAACTGCGCGATGACGCGGACGCCTTCCCCGAAGTGGACCGGGCCGACGTGCACATCCGGCTGGTCGAGATGGCCCCGGCGCTGCTGGCGCCGTTCCACAAGAAGCTGCAGCGCTACGCCCTGACCGAGTTGCGCCGCCGGGGCGTGGACGTGCACCTGAACACCAGGATCTCCGAGATCACCGACGATCAGGTGATCCTGGCGAACGGCGACAAGCTGCCCAGCGACGTCACCGTGTGGGCGGCCGGGGTGTCCGCGCCCGACGACGTGCGCGCCTGGGGCCTGCCGCAGGGTCACGGCGGGCGCATCGAGGTCGGGCCCGACCTGCGGGTCGCGGGGCAGGACCGGATCTTCGCCACCGGGGACGTCGCGCTGATCGAGGGCCAGTCGCTGCCCCAGGTCGCCCAGCCGGCCATCCAGAGCGGGCGGCACGCGGCACAGCAGATCGCGCTGCTCATGGCGGGCCGTCCCACCCAGCCGTTCCGCTACCACGACAAGGGCATCATGGCGACGATCGGCCGGCGCAGCGCGGTGGTCGAGTTCCCCCGCGGGGCGCGGCTGCGCGGCACGCTGGCCTGGTTCGCCTGGCTGGGCCTGCACCTGTTCTACCTACTGGGCGGGCGCAACAGGCTGTCCGCGCTGCTCAACCTGTCCTACCGGTACCTGGTCTGGGGACACGGCGGCGGCGTGATCGTCGGGGACGACCCGCCCGGTGCCGTCCCTGGCGGCCCGGCGCGGGCGCTGCCCGGCGCCGCCGCGGGTTCCCGTCAAGGCGCCTCGTGAGGGCTGCTTAACTAGGACCTATGCCCGCAGCCGCCGAGAGGCCGTTTGTGCCGACGCCCATGCCCGGCCACCCTGGCCGCCCGCCCGAGCAGGTGGCGGCGGGAGCGCTGGTGCTGCGGCGGGTGCACGCCAGCGACGCGGGCGCGATCGCGGTGGCGGTGCGCGCGAGCCTGGAGCACCTGCGCCCGTGGATGCCGTGGGCCACCCCGGACGCGGGCGATCTGCGGTCCCAGCTCGTGCGGGTGGCCGAGGCGGACGAGATGTGGGAGTCGGGCACCGGGTTCATCTATGTGATGATCGCGCGCGGCACCGGCCTGCCAGGACCTGCCGCCGGCATGGTCAGCGACCCGGACGGCGAGTTCGTCGGCACGATCGGGCTGCACCGCAGGCTCGCCGACTACGCCGTGGAGATCGGCTACTGGACCGTGGCGGCGAGGACCAGGCGCGGCTACGCGACCGCGGCGGCGCAGGCGCTCACCCCGGTGGCGCTGGCGCTGCCCGGCGCGCGGCGGGTGGAGATCCATTGCGACGAGGCCAACACCGCCAGCGCGGGCGTGCCCCGCAAGCTGGGCTACCGGCTCGACCGCGTGGAGGAGCACGAGAAGGAGGCGCCCGGGGAGCGGGGCCGCCGGATGATCTGGGTCTGGGACCCGGCAGAGGAGCCACGCGCCACCGGGGCACCGGACGGGCACGTGGCATGGGGAGGCACCCGGTGAAGCCGGCGAGCCTGGCCCTAGGGCGGGGTGGTGGGGCCAGAGCCAGCAGAGCGCGGGGTGGCGGGGCCAGAGCCAGCAGAGCGCGGGGTGGCGGGGCAGGCCAGCAGGCGGGGGCAGGGCCAGCAGAGCAGCGGTACTGGCGGTATGCGGTCTTGCCCTGGCGGCGTGCGCGTCGGGCGCGGCGGGAGCACCGGCGGCGGACACCGGGCACTCCGGCGGCGGCATGCAGGGGGCGAACAATCCGGCGCTGGACCCCGGCAGCTCGCTGGGCGGGGCGCGCGCCCCGGACATCCGGCTGCAGAACCAGTTCGGCCAGCGGATGGCGCTGAGCCAGTTCCGCGGCAAGGCGATCGTCCTGGCGTTCGTGGACTCGGAGTGCACCACGGTGTGCCCGCTGACCACGGTGAGCATGGTGGAGGCCAAGGAGCTACTCGGCGCGGCGGGCAGCCATGTGCAGTTGCTCGGCGTGGACGCCAACCCGCAGGCCACCAGCGTGGCCGACGTCATGGCCTACTCCAGGGCGCACGCCATGGTGAACCAGTGGGACTTCCTGACCGGCACCCTGCCGCAGCTCCAGGCGACCTGGCGGGCCTACCACATCGCGGTGCAGATCCAGCAGGGGATGATCGACCACACCCCGGCCCTGTTCGTGATCGACCCGCAGGGCCGCGAGCGCACCGTGTACCTCACCCAGATGAACTACGCCAGCATCACCCAGGCCGCGCAGCTCATCGCGCAGCGCGTGTCCAGCCTGCTGCCCGGCCACCCGCCGCTGGCGAACACCCACTCGCTGGCCTACATCACCGGCCAGACCCCGGCGGCGCGGGCCATACTGCCCGGTGTGCCGTCCGGCTCGGTGACCCTGGGGCCGGGGCAGCCCCGGCTGGTGATGTTCTTCGCCACCTGGGTCGCGGAGACCTCCGACCTGCGGGCCCACCTGCTCGCGCTCAACTCCTACGCCCGCGCCGCGCGGCACGGGAAGCTGCCGGGGCTGGTCGCGGTGGACGAGCAGACGACCGAGCCGTCGCCCGGCGCGGCCGCGGCGTACCTGAAGAGCCTTGGCACGAAGCTGCACTACCCGGTGGCCGCCGACGCCACGGGCCGGATCGCTGACGGCTACGGCGTCGCCGACCAGCCGTGGTTCGTGCTCACCTCGGCGAGCGGGAAGATCCTCTGGAAGCACGACGGCTGGCTGAGCGTGGCGGCGCTGGAGGCCGCGGCGCACCAGGCGTGATCCCTGCCCCAGGGCGCGGCCGTGCGGCGGCCCGGGGCAGGTCAGCAGTGGGCGAAGGCGGGCATTCGGATCATCGCCCGGCACAGGCGGGCCTTGGTCATCAGGTCGCGGGACTTGACGACGAGTTCCCGGGCGGCGGGTGCCTTGGCGCCCGGCACGTGCCGCTGGCTGCCGGGGAAGCCGAACGCGAGGGTCAGGGCACAGGCGACCGCGGTCAGCGCGGCAGGAAGCAACACCATGGCGCGGAGCCGGGAGGCCGGGCGCCGCGCCGTCCACCGGAACCAGCTGCCGATGCTGGCCAGCCGGTCGGCCACCGGCCGCACCGCGACCTGCTCGATCCACGGCATCTTCTCGGCCAGGTTGAGCCGGGTAAAGATGGAGAACAGTGAGGCGAGACGGGGATCGGACTGCTCGAGCTTGCCCTCGATCGACTCCAAAACTCGCTGTTGACCGGTGGGTAGGCTCATCGCAACACATCTCCGCTCTGTCATCTGTCCCTGGATGCCGGTGCCGTAGGAGTTCTACGTTACCGGCCAGGAATGCACGGTGACCGGCGGGTTCGACTACTAGTGCCCGGCGAGTGCCCTGCCGCGGTGATTACCCAGGGAAACGAGGTTCATCCACGCTGCCACCCCGCCTTCCGACGGTCGCCGGGGTGGTTTTTCTGTTCCTCGGTGCGATACGCCTACACCGGGATCGCGGTGCCGGACACCAGATGTGCCTGCGGGGAGGCCAGGAACAGGTAGGCCCGGGCGATGTCGGCGACCTTCGGCCAGGAGCCGTGGTCGGCGTCCGGCATCGCCGCCCGGTTGGCCGGTGTGTCGATGATGCTCGGCACCACGCAGTTGACCGTGATGCCGGTGCCCCGCGTCTCGTCGGCCGCCATCGCCACCAGGTGCAGCACGCCCAGCTTGCTCACCGAGTAGGCGAACCCCTGGCCCTTGGTCACCAGGGCCGCCCGGCTGGCCGTGTGCACGATCCTGCCCTCGCCGGCGCGCCGCAGCGCCGCCAGCGCGTGCTTGTTCACCAGGGCGGCGCTGACCAGGTTCAGGTCGAGCTGGGTGGTGAGTTCGCCGGGATCGAGGGCGTCGAGCCGGGTGTGCGGCGCGTAGCCCCCGATCGTGTTGACCACGGCCCAGGGCGGTGGCTGCCGGCCGAACAGGTCCGCGAGCGCGGCGTCGTCCAGGACGTCCACCGCGTGATAGCGGACCCCGTCAAGGCGGTGCCCGGCCGAGGGCAGGTGCTTGTCTGCCCCGGCCACCGCCGCGCCGGCCTCGGCGAACGCCGCGGCCAGGCCTCCGCCCAGGGCCCCCGCCGCGCCGAAGACAAGCACGGTCCGGCCCGCGTACCCGGTATCTGCCATGGTCACTTCCTCGCCTTTCTGACGTCCGGTCCCTTCCCGGCACCGGGAGCGTCCCGCAGGTCCGGCTGCTGGCCGGCCTGCGCCGCGGCGCGGCGCCTGCGGCGCAGCACGGCCCGGGTGATCATGGCGGCGACCAACACCGCCAGGGCGATCAGCAGGTAGAGCGAATAGCGCACGACGTCGGTATAGATCGTGCCGATGTGGTTGCCTGCCAGGTAGCCAAGCGGCGCCCAGAGTGCGACCCACAGCACGGCGCCGAGCGTGGTGAAGGCCACGAAGCGCCGCCACGGCATCTCGGCGGTCCCGGCGATGATGCCCGCCGCCTGGCGGAGGCCCTCGAAGAACCGCGCGGCGACGACCACCAGGCCGCCGTGGCGTTCGAAGAACCCCTCGGTTTTCTCCAGCCGCTCGGGGGTCAGGAACACGTACTTGCCGAACCGCAGTGCGAGCGCGTGGCCGCCGAAGTATCCGATCGCGTAACCGATGCAGTTGCCCACGACCGCCGCGAGCACCGCGATGGCACCGACCGCGACGATGTTGAGCCGGCCGGTGCCGGCGTAGACCGAGGCCGCGACCAGGATCGTCTCCCCGGGCGCGGGCACACCAAAGTTCTCCACCAGGATGAGCCCGGCGACCGCCAGGTACCCGTAATTCTCGAGTACCGGTGCCACGGCTCCGAGCAGCCCTGGCAGAGGTGTCGCGGACATCTGCGTGCCTTTCGGTGTCGGCGCCCCGCGCCCGTGGCGGGCCCCCGGTGCGGGGCCAGCATGCCGAAGTTACCTGATCCCTATCTACCAGCCTGCTACGACCACAGGGTGTAATGACCGGGGTAAGACCGTGACGTGCGGAGGGATGGGCACTATGCAGGCTCCGGGGGCATTCGCCGACATGACCGCGCTGCGCGAATGCTGGCATCCGGTCGCCTTCGCCGCTGAACTCGCCGGCCAGCCGGTCCACGCCGACCTGCTCGGCCAGCCGCTGGTCCTGTGGCGCGGCCAGGACGGCCGGCCGCGGGCCAACTCTGACCTGTGCGTGCACCGCGGCACGGCGCTGTCCCTCGGCTGGATCCGCGGCGACGAACTGGTCTGCCCCTACCACGGCTGGCGTTACCGTGCCGACGGACGCTGTGCCGCCATACCCCAGTTGGAGAACCCGTCCCGGGTCCCGCGCAAGGCGCGCATCGAAGCGTTCGGCTGCCAGGAGCGGTACGGGCTGATCTGGGTGGCGCTGGCGGAGCCGCGGTGGCCCTTGCCCGAGGTGCCGGAACTGGAGTACGGCAGCTGGACGGTGGTGTCCGCTGGTCCTTACCGGTGGCGCTGCGACGCCGCCCGCCAGGTGGAGAACTTCACCGACTTCGGCCACTTCCCCTGGGTGCACCCGGGGCTGCTCGGGGATCCGGACCGGCCGGTGGTGCCGCGGCATGAGGTCGCCGCCGAGGGCAACGTGCTGCACTACTCGATCGTCCGGCCCGAGGCGTCCAACACCGACGACTTCCCGGTGTTCGGCAACGAGCAGGCCGGCCCGCCCGAGCGGCGCAGCCGCTACGAACTGCACCTGCCGTACACGATCGTGCTGCGCCTCGGCTGGGGCGGCGAGCGCGGCATGGTTTATTTCTTCGCCTCCCAGCCGGTCGCCGCCGACCGGTGTGCCGGGTACGTGGTGATCGGCCGCAACTACAACCTCGACCAGCCGCAGCAGGTGATCCAGGAGTTCGAGGACACCATCTTCGGCCAGGACCAGGTGGTGGTGGAGTCGCAGCGGCCCGAGCAGGTGCCCTTCGACCTGGCGGCCGAACTGCACCTGAAGTTCGACGCGGTGGCGGTCGCCTACCGCAAGGCGATGCGCGGTCTCGGCCTGGCCACCAGCGAACCCGCGCCGCGCTGAAGGCTGCGGACGCTAGGAGCCGGCCCGGGCTTCCTCGATGGTCAGTTCTGCCGCGGGGTCGGCTTCCAGCCGTTCCGGCGGGATCGGCGCGCCGCTGCGGACCGAGCGGCCGTAGCTGCCGTCATCCAGCCGCTTCAGCGCGCGGTCGAGCGCGGCCAGCCGGTTCCGCAGGGTTTCGGCGACGGAGTCGTCCAGGCCCTCGGCGGCCAGTGGCTGCGCGGCGTCGGCGGCGTCACCCGTCTCAGCCTGTTCGTCCTCGGTCTGCCGGTCCTGCTCGGCCGCTTGTTCGGTGTCCTGGATCAGGCCCAGCACCTCGGCGCGTTCGGCCAGCAGCCGTTCCCGCGCTTGCTCGTTGTCCATGACCCGCAACCCTAACCGTCCCGCCGCCGGCCTTCGCCCGCCAGCCCCGCCCCCCACACCCCATTTCCATTACTACGGACGATTCTCCGCACATAGCACGGAGGATCGTCCGTGATCATGGTTGCGACGCTGGTGTCAGCTGGGCAGCTGGGTCAGAGACAGGACGTTTGCGTCCGGGTCGCGGAACCAGGCCACCTGGGCTCCGCCGGGCGCGGTCCACACGCCCGCGGTGTCCTGGTCCATGCCCTCGAACCTGACGAACTCCACGCCGCGCCCGGCCAGGTCCGCGATCGTCTCGTGGATCGTCGCGACCACCCAGCCGAACACCGTGAAGGGCTGCGGCGTCAGCTCGCCGACCTTGGTCACCCGCAGCGTGATCGGGCCCACCCGGAACACGCAGGCGAAGCTGCTGATGTCCTGCACCGGGAGGCCGAGGGCCCCCTCGTAGAAGTCACGTGCCCGGCCCAGGTCGGTGCTCGGCACGAGGGCGACGGGAAGCGCTGATTCCAGCATCCCCCCACCGTAGAAGACTGCCCCGGCACGGCGGCGCCCGGCTGCCCTGCTGGGCGGCGCGGTGACAAGCACCACAGTGGCCGCCCGGCGCGGGCGTGGCACGCTTGGGGGATGGGCTTCAATTCCGGGGATCTTGACTGGGCGGCCGGCATCGTGGGGCGGTGGGTGCCACCGACGCCCCAGTACGTATGGCCGCTGCTCGCGGAGCACGCCGGCGCCGAGGTCTGGGTCAAGCACGAGAACCACACCCCGACCGGTGCCTTCAAGGTTCGCGGCGGGCTGGTCTACGCCGAGCGGCTCCGGGCCGGGCGGCCCGACGTTAAGGGCATCGTGTCGGCGACCCGTGGCAACCACGGCCAGAGCCTGGCCTTCGCCGGGCGGGCTGCCGGTGTCGGCGTCACAATCGTGGTCCCCGAGGGCAACAGCCCGGACAAGAACGCGGCCATGCGCGGCTTCGGCGCGGAACTGATCGTGCATGGCCGTGACTACCAGTCCTCCCGTGAGCACGCCGCCGAACTGGGCGCGCAGCGAGGGCTGGAGACCGTCCCGCCGTTCCACCCGGATCTGGTGCTCGGCGTGGCCACGTACGCCAGGGAACTGTTCGCCGCCGCTGGCGAGCTTGATGCCGTCTACGTGCCGGTCGGCATGGGCTCGGGCATCTGCGGCATCATCGGCGTGCGCGATCTGCTTGGCCTGCGTACCGAGGTGATCGGGGTGGTCGCGGCGCAGGCCCCGGCCACGGCGCTGTCGTTCGAGGCCGGGCGGGTGGTCACCACGGAGACCGCACACACATTCGCGGACGGCGTCGCCTGCCGGGTCCCCGACTCCGATGCCATCGCCACCATCAACGCTGGCGCCGCGCGCGTGCTCACCATCAGCGAGGACGACGTGGCGCAGGCGATGCGGGTCCTGTTCAGTACCACGCACAACGTCCCCGAGCCCGCGGGAGCGCTGGCCCTGGCCGGCCTGCTCGCCGAGCGCCCCCTGATGGCAGGCAAGCGCGTCGCGGTGATCCAGACCGGCGGGAACGCGGACACCGGCCTGCTGCTGCAGGTCCTGGCCGGCGAGACGCCGGCCGCCTGAGGGCTACGTCTCCCCGCATCCGTGCGGGCAAAGGCCGAGGGGACCGCCTGGGTGGCGGTCCCCTCGGTGGGCGCCGGTGTCACCGGTGCCCGAAGGCCCTCAGCGCCCGAGCGTCAGCTCTGTGGGCACGGGTTGGGAATGATGTTGCGGAAGTCCTCGAAGAAGTTCGAGGAGCTGCCGCCCGGGTTGGTGTAGTCCAGCGGGGTCAGCGTGCCGTACTGGCCGTTCTGACCGAAGTTGCTGATCTCACCGGGGATGTCGTTGCCGAATTGCCAGGTGCAGCCGTTGCCGCCCTTCATGGTGTCGGAGAAGAACGGGTAGAAGGTGGCCGGGCCACCGCTGTCGGTCTGCGGAATGAGCGTGCAGCCGTTGCCGGTGGTCACATCACAGGTGCCCTCGACCGCCGGCAAGTCGGCTTCAAACACCGCCTGAGCGTATTGCTGCCCGTTGGTTGTCGGGCTGGTGAACTGGAACGGCGTCGGGTGCATCGAGGTGTTGCCGTTCGCCCAGAGGCGCTGGTACGAGGCACCGTCGAACCCGGTGTTGGTGAAGGTACAGCCGGTGACTTTGTATACCGGTGCCTCCTTGGCCGGGAAGCAGAAGGCGTCATCGCCGTCCGCCGGCGTCGCGTTCAGCCCGCGCCCTTCGTTGTTGCCGTTGGGGCACACGGTCGGGTTGCCGTTGGCCAGGAGGCCGAACGGCGTGGCCGGGATCGACTTCGGGCCGGTGCAGAACTGGAAGTGGCCGATCTCGCTGTCGAAGCCGACGTTGAACGCGTGCGCGGCCCAGGTGACGCGCGTCTTGGTGGACGACGTCTTGTACATCGGGTGGAAGTTATAGGGGATCGCGTTGCAGGACGTGCCGTTGGGGTCGAACCCGATCTGGGCGAACCCGTTGGCCTTGCTGGCCGTCATGGACCCGCTCTGGCCCGTGGTGAGGTCGTTGAGGACGACCTTCACACCGTTCGGGGTGTCGCCGATGGTCGTCTTCACGCGGTCGCCCTGGTTCATGAACAGGTCCTGGGAGCTCGGCGTGAACGTGGCCAGCGTCGAGTCGATCGGGTTGGCCGGGCCCGTGGACTTGCCGTTCTTGGTGATGAAGGCGAAGTTGAGGTACTCGAACGCCGGCCTTCGCCAGGCAGCCGGGGTTGTTCAGCTGGTTGGTCACCGGGTTCAGCGACAGGCTGTCGATGTTCAGCGCGGCACACCACCGGGTGGGGTCGCAGGAGCTGGCGCCCACGGCCACCCGCCAGGTCGGCCACTGGATCCAGCCGGGCGGGTAGAACTGCATCTCCATGAAGGCCGTGCCCGCGTGCCGGGGGCTGGTCGCCGGGTTGAGGATGTTGCTGTCGCTGTCTGGCGGGCACGTCTTGATCTGCTCGGGGAACGACTGGGTGTCGCACATGCGCCATGCCGAACCAGTCGGCGCCGCTCAGCTCGAAGGAAAAGGCCTTGTTCACGTTGTTCGGGTTGCTCGCCGGCGGCTCTTTGGGCAGCGTCACGGTGTAGCTCATGTGGTTGCCGGACCCGGCCTTGTGCGAGTAGAAGGCCAGCGACGGCTCGTCGTGGCCCACGTAGTGGCCGAACACCTTGTCCGAGTTCGCGACCTCGGTGCACAGCGCGGCAGCCTGCGCACAGTTGATGTGCATCGGCTTGCTCGAGTACGCCGTGTGCTTGACCGCGTGAGTCACGTGCGTCGCGGCCTGCGAGACGGTACCGCTGGTCGCCGCGACCGGTGCGATTGCCACCGCGGCCGCCGCGACCACATACATCCAGGACCTGACGGGTTTTCTCAATACCCCCACCTCCTTGTGGATGAAGGCCCGGACGGCATCCGCCAAGCTCTTGCGCACCACCTGCCGTCCCTGGGCACTTTGCCTAGAATCGCACCGGCCTTTGCGTCCGTCTATGGCCAATCGCGTTCTGCCTGCTAATCGATCCGGCCGTGTTCGCGAAACGTGCATGAGTTGTTAACCGGGATAAGAGGCCAGGAGACCTGGCCATACTGGCGAGCGGCAGGCCTTCGGTGCCAGAGTCATACGGGGCCGGAATTCAGCATCGATCGGAGTGATTCGGCATGCCTGACATCTCCCGGATCTGGCGGCCCGAGCGGCTGAGGAGCCTGGCGGACGCGTCGCCGGGTCTCGCTGCTCGCCGCGACGGCCGTGGCGGGGACGTCCCTCTCGTCCGCGGCCGGGGCGGTGTCGGGCCCGGCGCCAGTGCGGCCGACATGGCCGGCGAGCTGCAGGGGTGTGGTGCACCAGTGCGAGCAACTGCTGGGCGGTTGGCGACAATTTCGCCGAGGGGGGCGGCATGGGCAAAGCCCTCATCGAACGGTGGAACGGCAGCGCCTGGTCGATTACCGCCTGACCGGGGTGGCAGCCATGCGGGTGATGCTGGCCAGCGAGCCCGGCGCGGCTGGACCGGCCCAACGAGGACTTCGCCGCCGCCGTGCCCGGGGCCGTGGTGCTCCTCGACGGAGCCGGTTACTATCCCGCGTCGGGCATCGGCTGCGTGCACGGCATCGCCTGGTACGCGCGCACGCTCGGCGGGCTGCTCGCCGCCGGGGCCAGCGACGACCGGGTGCCGCTCGCCGAACTGCTCAGCCGGGGGATCGAGCGGGTCGGCCAGATGCACGCGGGCACCTGCGACCTCGGGCACCCGGCCACGCCCGGCGCCACCGTGATCATCGCCCGCCAGTCGGGCGACACGCTGGAATACCTGGTGCTGTGCGACTCGGTGCTTGTGCTCCAGCCCCGGGCGGGCGAGCCACGCGCGATCACCGACACCCAGCTCGGCGAGACCATGGCCAGGTTCCGGCCCGCCGCCAGCCTGCAGCCCGGCACCCCGGAACACGACGCGGCCTGGCGGGCCTACACGCGGGAGCTTGAGGATGCGCGCAACAAGCCCGGCGGGTACTGGCTCGCGGCCGCGGACCCGGCCGCCGCGGGCCACGCACTGACCGGCGCGCAGCCCCTGGCCGGACTGTCGGCCGTGGCGTTGCTCAGCGACGGCGCCAGCCGCCTGGCCGACCGGTTCCACCTGGCCACCTGGGCGCAGGTGTGCGCCATCCTCACGCGCGACGGGCCTCGTGGGCTGATCGAGCAGGTCCGGGCGGCCGAGTCCACCGACCCCCGGGGCGAGCGCTGGCCCCGGGGCAAGATCCACGACGACGCCACCGCCGTCTTCTGGCCGATCCCGGGCTGAGTTCCGCGCGGCGGGCCAGGCTGCCACGGGGCGTCGTACGGCTTGTAAATCGTGCCTGTGCGGGGAGCCGCCTACCAGGTCTCGAAGAAGACGTTGGTGCCGTCCGCGGGCGTGAGGTTGACCAGCCGGCCGCGGTCGATCCAGCCGTTGTGCGTCGCGCCCTCGGGGGGACCGGCGTTGAGGATCAGGAAGCGGGTGGACGGGTCGGCGGCGAAGGATCGGTAGAACACGCCGTCACCGGTGTTCTCGTGGAACAGGAGCCGGATCGGATGGCCGGTGGCCGGGTCGACCTTGACGACGTCGATGTTGCCCGGTGTCCCGGCGCCGCGCGGTGAATGCAGGGCCACGACGATCAGCGCGGACCCGTCGGGGGTGATCACCGAGTCGTTGATGTACCCCACGGCGTGGCCGGTGAGCGAGGACTTCAGCAGCAGCAGCTTGCTGTGGTCCAGGTCGCCCCCGGTGACCGCGTGGCGGATCACCCGCCACTGCCCGCCGAATGAGCACTGCGGGATGGTGCCGCCCGGCTTGCACACGGTCGCCTGGAACACCAGTTCCCGGCCGGCCCGGGTCCAGGACAGGTCACCGATGCCGAACCGGGTCGTGCCGGGCGCTCCCGTGCCGTTGTGCCACACCGCGCGGGAACCGGTCCGGGTATTGAGGACCTCGATGTTCGGCGCCGCATGCGCGGCGTTGCCGACCGTGCTGGCGGCGAGCAGCGCGCCGTCGGGCGTTGCCGCCATCCGGTCGAGGCCCACCGCGCCCAGGTCGCCGCCCGGCACCAGGGAGTAGCCCGGGATCCGGCCCGAGCTGGTGAGCTGGAACCGGTAGATCCGCGTGCCGGTGACCACGAAGCTCTGGCCGATGCCGCGGGACTTCTGGCAGGCAAGGAAGAACGTCCGCCCGTCGGCGGGCGCCAGCCCCTGGTCCGCGACATACGACTTCGGCCAGGGGCAGTTGACCTTGGCTGTCACCGCCCCGGTGGCCGTGGCCCGCACCAGCGTCACCGGCTGGCCGGGCTTCGCCGCGAGTATCTGGACGTAGTAGCGCGGTGCTCCGGCGACCGCGCTGCCGCCGCCGCTGGCGGCCGGCCAGAACAGTTGTCCCGGCATCGCGATGCCCAGCCCGGTGAGCAGCACGATGGCGGCCGTCCCGGTGGCCCATTCCCTCCTGCGGCGCCTGATCACCCGGGGGCGCACCGCACCGGCCGCGGCATTGAGAAGATCACGCAACTGGGCGCTCATCGCGATCACCAGACCTTTCGCTGCCTAACACGACTACCTGACCCTCTGGGAGGTTGCCTGCGATCTGAATCATTCGGCTACCGCTGGCCGAGCAGGCCGGCGGCGTTGTCGTGCAGGATGGCCTGGAGCTCCGGCTCGGCGAAGCCAAGTTGCCCGACGGCCTGGATGGCACCGAGCGGATCATCCAGCGGGTAGTCGCTGCCGAAGATGAGCCGGTCCGTGCCGACCTTGCGCAGCACCCAGGACAGCTGCTCGGCGAACGGGCTGTTCGCGAACATGGTGGCGGCATTCCTGGCTGGTCCAGGGTTGGCGCCAGCTCTGGTCTGAATGGGCACCTGCCCCATACTTTCGCATGGACGCGGCCCGCGCGTGGCTAACGTGCTGGCTTGCGGGCCCGGATGCCGAGGTTGATCGGGACCGGCCGTTCGCCCAACTCGGCTACGTGCTCGATCGCCAGCCCCGCGCTGATGAACGCGTTGAGCAGGTCGGCCAGGGGGTGGTGGCGCATCCCGACCCGCTTGCGCACGAATTCGCCCCACCATGGCGATTCCTGATGCCATCCGGCCAGACGGTAGGTGGGGTGCGCACGCATCCCGCCGTCCTCCATCCATTCGGTGTGCGGGCCGTTGAAGCAGGGATGAGCACCGGAGAAGACCAGCAGTCCCCCCGGGGTGAGCACCCGCGCCGCTTCGGCCAGCACCACGGCGAAGTCATCGACATCGGTCGAGATCCACATGGTGGCCACGGTCGGGAAGGTGCCGCTGGCGAAGGGCAGCGCTGCCGCGTCGCCCTGGACGATCTGCCGGGACCTGCCGCGGGCGAAGCGCAGTTGGCCGGCCGAGTAGTCGAGCCCGACGACGGTTCGCCCGGTCGCGGTGATTACGTCGAAGTAGTGCCCGCTGCCACAGCCTAGGTCCAGGCAGAGGCCATGGCCCGGGCCGAGCAGGTCCTGCAGCCCGGCTGCGTTGCGCTCGGCATGCGGCTTGTTCCAGGTCTCGTACCAGTCGGCATACCCGTCATAGCGCGCCCTGGCCGGCATCGTGCCTCCGTGGTAGCTGTCTCTACCCGAAGCTAACGCCAACCGGTAGGTGTCCGGGTTTGGGCGTACGACGAACTTGGCTCACGGCCCCGGAGGGCCGCCGCCTGACTTAACGTGACTTTAAAGCCTTAGTCATGCTATAACTCTGGTCCTGTTGCCCCGCGTGGTCCGATAATCGTCCCTGCTGCCATCGGGAGGGGCGGTTTGCCGTCAGGGGAAGCAGGGGGGGTATGGGGAGCAATCGGTCGGTCGTAAGGCTGCTTGTGCCGTTGCTGGTGCTCGCGGTGGTGCCATCGGTGCTGGTGAGCGGTGGTGCCGTCGGCGCTGCCGCCTCGACGTGCGGGTCGTTGAAAGGCCAGAACGGGGCGCTGCCCGCAGCTGATGAGCTTTCGAATGTCTCCTTCGTGTCCGCCGACGAGCAGTGGGCCGTGGGCAGCGTCGGGGCGGCGCAGCGCGCGAACCAGACGCTGATCGAGCGGTTCGACGGATCGGCATGGTCGGTCGTCCCTTCCCCGGATCAGGGCACCGGGAACAACGCTCTCAATGGCGTTTCCATGATCCCCGGTGCGGGCTGGGCGGTCGGCTACGCGCAAGTCAGCGGGAAGTATCAGCCGCTGGCGGCGGCCTGGGATGGAACGCAGTGGAACCAGAACTCGCCCGCACCCTTCGCCGCCAACGCGCTCTTCACCGGCGTCGACACCCTGGCCGACGGAAGCGCGTGGGCGGTTGGCTTCCAGACGGCGGCCGACGGGACGCGGCAGACGCTGATCGAGCAGGAATCCGGCGGGACGTGGACGCCGGTGGCGAGCCCCAACGATGGGACCGCCACGACGGACAACTCGCTCACGGCCATCGCCGGGACGCAGGCGACCGGATTGTGGGCCGTCGGCTGGCGGGAGAGCCCGAGCGGGCTGCAGCCGGTCATACTGAACTACGACACGAGCCAGCCCTCGCCCACCTGGGTCTCGGTGACCGGCGCGGGTGGCGTCCTGCCGCCCGGCGGCACCATCGACACGGTCCTGACCGGGGTTGACGTGCTGTCGGCCACCGACGTGTGGGCCGTGGGTTACTACTTCGACGGCAGCGTCAACCAGCCGCTGGCGCTGCACTGGGACGGCAGCACCTGGAGCAACTCGCCGGTTCCCGGCGCCGGGATGCTGCGCAAGGTCAGGGCGCTCGCTCCGGACAACGTGTGGGCGGCCGGCACCTTCTACAACGGGACCGCGCAGGTCTACCAGTCGCTGGTGGAGCATTTCGACGGCACGTCATGGGCGCCGGTGATGTCGGCCAACGCCCCCAAGGCCGACACCGAGATCATCGGCCTTGCGGCCGACCCGGGGGGGTCGAGCCTTACCCTGGTGGGCCGGCAGGGCTCCAAGGCGATCGTCGAACAGGCGAGCTGCCCGTCGGGACCCCTCTCGCTCGACCCCGATTCACCTGCGCTCGTTCCGTCGGTGCCAAGCCTCCCGGCCGTTGGCCCCGCGCCGGCCCCACCGCCGCCGACACCCCCCGCAACGACCGCGATCCCGGTGACCATCACCGACCAGGCGGAGGCAGCGGGCATCAGCGGGCCGCAGGACTGGACGTTCGGCGCGTCCGTTGCCGATTTCAACGGGGATAACTGGCCGGACATCTTTATCGCGCGCCACTGGCATCCGGCCGATCTGTGGCTCAACAACCAGGACGGCACGTTCACTCAGTCCGACGGCCCCTACTTCGAGTCGATCAAGGACCGGCACGACTGCCAGGCCGCCGATTTCAACCAGGACGGCCTGCAGGACATGTTCTGCAGCGTGGGAGCCGATCGCGGCTCCGCGGCGAAAGCAAATGCGCTGTACATCCAGCAGCAGTCTGGCGGCACGTTCACCGACCAGGCCTACCAGTGGAACGTGACCGACCCGTGGGGCCGCGGCCGGTACGGCGCGGTGCTGGACGCGAACAACGACGGCTACCCGGACATCTTCTACGGCACGGAATCGCTGCGCCCGGACGGTATGCCGTCCATCGACCGGTTCTACATCAACACCGGGCAGGGCTCGTTTGTCGACGACCCGGCCATGGGGCTCGATATGAACATCGGATCGCTGTGCGCGCACACCGTCGACTACAACCGTGATGGCTGGCCGGACCTGCTGGTCTGCGGGGAATCCGGTGGTGGCCTGCACCTGTTCAAGAACGACCAGGGCCAAGGTTTCACCGACGTGTCCTCGATCCTCGGCGCCCCGATCAAGGTCCAGGACGCCGCTATGGTCGACGTCAATCACGACAACCTCCCCGACCTCATCACGCTCACCGGGGGCGCGGTCGCCGAACGCCTCCAGCTCGCCAACGGGACCGGGACCTTCGGCAAGCCGAAGACCATCCTCCCTCGCATTAAGAAGGCCGTGTCACTCGCGGTCGGCGACGTCAACGGCGACAACAACCCGGACATCTATGTTGTCTGCGGCAGGCTCAACAACCAGAACGCCACGGACTACCTGCTGATCGGGAACGCCAAGGGCACCAGCTTCACCCAGATGACGATCCCCGAGACAACCCTCGGCGGCGGCACCCGCGCCTACCCGATCGACTACACCAAGGACGGCCTCAGCTCGTTCCTGGTGCTCAACGGCCAGGTTCCCAATACCGGCCTGGTTCAGCTTCTTACGCCCCAGCCCTCGATGTCGGGGCCACTGGCGCGAATCATGTCCCATAAGCCCGGCGCCGCGCCTTAACGCGCAGTGCCGCACCATAGCTATCCGTTTGCAGGAATCGCGAACACATCTAGGGAGTCGCCATCATGACCGGGAAGCGGGACAGAAAGCATCCGGGCAGGAGGCGGATCGGCCTGCTCAGCGCCGCGGCGGTGGCTGCCGCGATGGCGCTCGTGCCCGCCGCGGGATCGGTCGCCAGCGGCTCGGTGCAGCCGCCGAGCGCGGGCCCCGCCTCGCCACCCACGACGTCACTCGGTCCCGGGCCCTACGTCACCCTGCTGTTTTCGCGCACCGAGATGTCGGCAGCGGATAACTGTGTGGAGGATGACACCAACATCGCCACGCTGGACGGGACGGTGGCGCCCTATCTGCAGTCGCTGGGCATGGCGGGGACCGGGACGCTGGTCACGAAGAAGACCGGGGACACGACGAGGAATTGCACGCATTACAACGACGACCTGACCGCGTCGTGGGCCGACGCCACCAACCTCGCGCAGAACTACGGCTGGTCGTTCGTGTCCCACACCGCCACGTACCCCGGCCTGGCGGCCATCGAGAACTTCACCCCGGCGGAGGCGTACGCCCAGACCTGCGGGAGCGAAGCCACGATCGCCGCTCATGGGCTGCCCGGCGCGGCCGGCATGATCGCCTATCCCGGCTCGTACACCAAGAACCCGGCGGTCGTGAATCTGCAGACCCAGTACGGCCAGAACTGCTTCGACTGGGGGCGCCAGTACGACCACGCTCAGAAAGGCGTGAATAACCTGGCCACCACGTCAACGACGCCGCCTTACTTTGTGTATCCCGTCGCGGTCGTCGGCGGCCCCTGCAACGACCCCACGCAGCCGTGTTTCAACGTCCACATCCAAAACGGGCAGTACACGCTGCCGTCGACGATCATCAGCGAGATCCACAAGCTGCAGCCGGGCCAGTACTTCGTATTCCAGGCATACATCCTGGTCACCGGGACCAACCCGAAGTACACCAGCAACATGAACCGGTGGGACTGCACCTCGCCGAATCCGGCGGAGCACTGGACGAATATCACGGTGCGGTACTGCTGGTCGGACTACCAGAAGATCATCCAGGCCATCGCCGCGGACCCGAACATCACCGTCACCGACCCGCAAACGGTAGGCCAGGCGTGGGGCCGTCCGTTCTAGCGGGTTCGCTCCGTACTCATCGGCTGGGTGTTTTGGGAAGCGTTGGAGGACGTGTCATGAAGAGTGGGCGATCTGGCGGGCGGGGACGGCCAGCAGCCGTGGCTTCCGTGCTGGCGCTGGCATCGGCGGCGGCGCTGGCCTGGGGAGTCGGCTGGGCGCAGGCGGGCGGCACCGGGGTCCGGTCAGCGGCGGCGACTGGGGACATCACCACCGTCGCCGGGGGTGTCGGTGGTCCGGACGCGGGCACGGCGGTGTCCCTCGGGGTCGGGCAGACCGGTGTGTGCGGCATCTCGTACGGCTCCGGCAGCCTCTACGTCGCTGACTCTCAAGTGGTGCGGAGGGTAGACCCGGAGGCCGGTGGGCTGACCACGCCGGTGGGCACGGGCACCGCCGGGCCGCTCGGCGATGGTGGCCCAGCGGCCAGCGCCACGCTGGACACCTGCGGGACGACGCTGGATCACTCCGGGAACCTGATCATCGCGGACTGGGGCGGCAGCCGGATCCGGGTGGTCGCGGCCAGCAGCGGCACCTTCTACGGGCAGGCGATGACCGCCGGGGACATCTACACGGTGGCCGGTAACGGCACCTTCGGGTTCTCCGGTGACGGCCATCTGGCTACCTCCTCCAAGCTCGACGGCGCGCCGGCCGTGGCGGTCGACGGCGCGGGGAACTTGGTGATCTCCGACAGTGGCAATGACCGGGTCCGGGTGGTCGCGGTCAAGACGGGCACCTTCTACGGGCAGGCGATGACCGCCAAGCACATGTACACCGTGGCCGGTAACGGCACCTTCGGGTTCTCCGGCGACGGCGGCGCGGCGACGGCGGCGGAACTGGCCAGCCCGAACCAGACGGCGGTGGACGGTGCGGGGAACCTGGTCATCGCCGACAGCGGCAACGACCTGGTCCGGGTGGTCGCGGTCAGCACCGGTACCTTCTACGGCCAGTCGATGACCGCCGGGGACATTTACACCGTGGCCGGAAACGGCACTAACGGCTTCTCCGGTGATGGCGGCGCGGCGACGGCGGCCGAGCTCAACGGCCCGCGGGGCGTGACCGTGGACGGCCAGGGGAACCTGGTCATCGCCGACCGCGGCAACAACCTGGTCCGGGTGGTCGCGGCCACCTCCGGCACCTTCTACGGCCAGTCGATGACCGCCGGGGACATCTACACCGTGGCCGGTAACGGCAGCTTCGGGTTCTCCGGTGATGGCGGCGCGGCGACGGCGGCCGAGCTGGCCAGCCCGGACCAGACGGCGGTGGACGACTCGGGCAACCTGGTCATCGCCGACGGGTCGAACGGCCGGGTGCGCGTCGTGGCAGCCGGCACCGGTACCTTCTACGGGCAGTCGATGACCGCCGGGGACATCTACACGGTGGCCGGCACCGGCACCGGTGGGTTCTCCGGCGACGGCGGCCCGGCCACGGGCGCCGTGCTCAGCGGCCCGCGGCGAGTGACGTTGGACGGCGCTGGAGAACCTGGTCATCACCGACCGAGGCAACAACCGGGTCCGGGTGGTCGCGGCCAGCACCGGCACCTTCTACGGCCAGTCGATGACCGCCGGGGACATCTACACCGTGGCCGGAAACGGCAGCTTCGGGTTCTCCGGTGATGGCGGCGCGGCGACGGCGGCCGAGCTGGCCAGCCCAGGCCAGACGGCGGTGGACGGCTCGGGCAACCTGGTGATCGCCGATTCCATGAACAACCGGGTCCGGGTGGTCGCGGCCACCACCGGCACCTTCTACGGGCAGGCGATGACCGCCGGGGACATCTACACCGTGGTTGGCAGCGGCCTGGTCGGCTATGGGGGTGATGGCGGCCTGGCTACTAAGGCCAAGCTCGACAGCCCACAGGACGTGGCGTTCGACGGCTCGGGGAACATGGTGATCGCCGATTCCATGAACAACCGGGTCCGGGTGGTCGCGGCCAAGACCGGCACCTTCTACGGGCAGGCGATGACCATCAGGAAGATCTACACGGTGGCCGGGAACGGCACCTTCGGGTTCTCCGGTGATGGCGGCGCGGCCACCGCGGCCGAGCTGAAAATTCCGGATGGCGTCGTCGTGGATGGCCAAGGCAACGTGGTGGTCACCGACAGTGCCAATGACCGGGTCCGGGTGGTCGCGGCCACCGGCGGTACCTTCTACGGCCAGTCGATGACCGCCGGGGACATTTACACCGTGGCCGGAAACGGCACCATCGGGTTCTCCGGTGATGGCGGCGCGGCGACCGCGGCCGAGCTGGGCAGCCCGGGCCAGACGGCGCTGGACGGCGCGGGGAACCTGGTGATCGCTGACAACGTGAATGACCGGGTGCGGGTGGTCGCGGCCACCGCCGGCACCTTCTACGGCCAGTCGATGACCGCCGGGGACATCTACACCGTGGCCGGTAACGGCACCGGCGGGTTCTCCGGCGACGGCGGCCCGGCTTTGAGCGCTGAGCTCAACCATCCGGAGGGTGTTGCGGTAGACACGGCAGGTGACCTGCTGGTGGCTGACGTGACCAGCAACCGGATCCGGGAGGTGGCTGGCTGACGCATGAAGTGGGAATACATGAAGTGGGGATAAGACGCGAACAGAACCAAGGGGGTCGCCACTATGACCGAGCGGCGACAGAGAAAGCATCCGGGCCGCAGGCGTGTGGGCCTGCTGAGCGCCGTGACGGTGGCTGCGGCGGTGGCACTCGTGCCTGCCACGGGATCCATCGCCAGTGGCCAGGTGAAGGCGCCGCCCGCGGGTGTCGCCCCGCCACCTACGGCGGCACTCGGCCATGGGCCGTTCGTCACGCTGCTGTTCTCGCGCAGTGAGATTTCGGCGGCGGATAACTGTGTAGAGGATGACACCAACATTGCCCGGCTGGATACGGTGGTGGCGCCGTATCTGCAGTCGCTGGGCATGGCGGGGACGGGGACGCTGGTCACCAAGCGGACCGAGGACACCACGCGGCATTGCACGCATTACAACGACGACCTGACCGCGTCGTGGGCAGATGCCACGAACCTGGCGCAGAACTTCGGCTGGTCGTTCGTGTCTCACACGGCCACGTATCCGACGCTGGCGCAGATCCAGAACTTCACTCCGGCGCAGGCGAAGGCGCAGACGTGTGGGAGTGAGGCGACGATCAAGGCGCATGGGCTGCCTGGTGCGGCGGGGATGATCGCCTATCCCGGCTCGTACACCAAGAACCCGGCGGTCGTGAATCTGCAGACCAACTACGGAGACACCTGCTTCGACTGGGGGCGCCAGTACGACCACGCCAAGCACGGCCAGAACGTCCTGGCCACCGCCTCGACGACGCCGCCTCACTGGGTGTACCCCGTCGCGGTTGTCGGCGGCCCCTGCAACGATCCCACGCAGCCGTGCTACACGGTCCACGTGCAGAACGGGCGGTACACGATGCCGTCGACGATCATCAACCAGATCATGCGGCTGAAGCCCGGCATGTGGTACATATTCCAGGCGTACATCCTGGTCACCGGCAAGAACCCGAAGTACGCCGATAACAAGAACCGGTGGGACTGCACCTCGTCGGATCCGGCCGAGCACTGGACGAACGTCACGGTGCGGTACTGCTGGTCGGACTATCAGCAGATCATCCAGGCGATCGCCGCGGACCCGAACATCACCGTCACCGACCCGCTGACCATAGGCAAGGCATACGGCCGCCCGTTCTAGCCGCTGCGGGCTGCGACTGTCCGAGGCGGCTGCTGGACTCAGTGCAGCGGGTTGATGATCTGCCTGATGCGGGAGGTCCCGGTGCGCCTTGTGACGTTCAATATCGCCTCGGTTGACGGCCGCATCGCGGTATCTCCGTCGACACCGTCTTGGCTCGACCCCCGGTGGAAGCCGCTTTACCGGTTCGAAACGGTGGACGCCCTGTCCCTCCACAGCACCCGTGTCTCCCTCCAGGGGAGCAATTCCTTTACCGCGCGAGACGCGCCGGAGGCAAGCTTCGAAGACTATGCCGGGGCCCGGGTCCCTGCCGGGGACTTCCTGCCGGAGAGCATGGGCGTCCATCCCGGCCGGTGGTTCGTCGTGATCGACAGCCGCGCCAGGGTCAGGTGGATCGCCTCTGAGATGGATGGCACGAGACTGGCCGTGCTGATGTCCAGGACCACGCCCGCTGCCTACCGGACGTTCCTCCGCGAGCACGATGTGCCGTATCTCGAAGTCGGCGAGGATCGTGTCGATCTGGGCCGGGCGCTGCACCGGCTGGGCGAGGTGTTCGGCGTGGACTGCGTCGTCTCCGACGCGGGCGGCGTTCTCAACGGCGTACTCCTCCGGTCGGGCCTGGTCGACGAGATCGACATCCAGTTCCTTCCGGTCGTCGTCGGCGGCGCGGACGCTCCCGCCATATTCGAGGGCTACGATCTCGGGGCCTTGGGAAGCATCCGCGATCTCGAGCTCATCTCGGCGCAGACCCGCCCAGATACCTCCGTCTTTGTTCGGTACGCGGTGCGCTGACCCCGCCTCCTCGGTGCCTCCCGTCCGTCCGTGCAGACGCGGGCCGGCAATCGTTCTCGTCGTAGTGTCAACCGGAAGACATAAAGGCGCGTCGGATAAGTGGAAGGCCGGGGCTGGCGGGCCAGCTACGGCTGTGGTCCCGCCGACTGCCCGGCGACGGTGACAACAGATATCGGCACCGCAACCTCGAAGCAGGTTAGTCATGGGCATCTTCACCTCGGTAACCGGCGGATCAACATGGCGCACCCGGAGCCTCCCGCTCGCTGGGCGGTGGCTTCCGGCTGGAGCCGTGATAACCGGACTGGCGTTGCTGGGCGGCGCGGTCCCGGCAAGCGCGCAGACCCTGACCTGGTCGGTGGTGCACAGCCCCAACCGGCGGGCAGGCGGCAATGTTCTCAACGCGGTGTCTTGTGTCTCAGCGAGTGTGTGCATGGCCACGGGCGACCGCGCGAACAGCGTCGGTGCGCTGGTGACCCTGGCCGAGCGCTGGGATGGCACCCGCTGGTCGCTGGTGCCCAGCCCGAACGTGGGCAGGGGCGGCAATCAGCTCGTCGCCGTGTCCTGTGTCTCGGCGGCCGCCTGCATGGCGGTGGGCTTCACCCAGGGCGGCCCTGGCGGGACCCTGGCCGAGCGCTGGAATGGCATCCGCTGGTCGGTGGTGCCGACCCCCAGCCTGGGAGGCACCGGCAGCGACCTGAGCGGCGTGTCGTGTGTCGCGGCGGACGCGTGCACGGCCGTGGGCGCCACCTCCCCCAACGGCACCACGTTGAGCACCGTGGTCGAGTCCTGGGATGGCTCTCGCTGGTCGGTGGTGCCCAGCCCGAATCCGGCTGCGGGTGGCGGCCTCAGCGGCGTGTCGTGTGTCGCGGCGGACGCCTGCATGGCCGTGGGCTCCTCGGGGAGCGAGAGCAATTTTCACGGGACCTTGGCCGAGTCCTGGGATGGCACCCACTGGTCCGTGCTGCCCACCCCCAGCCCGGGAAACCGCAGCGATTTCCTCAACGGCGTGTCCTGCGTCTCGCCGGACACGTGCACGGCCGCAGGCGAGGCCTTCCACAACAGCGCCCCGACCACCTCGCTGATCGAATCCTGGGACGGCAGCCACTGGTCGGTGGTGCCCAGCCCCAGCCCGGGTATCAGCCAAACACTGGTTGACGGCGTGTCCTGCGCCGCGCAGAACGCGTGCAGCGTGGTGGGCAACTACAACACCAAAACTGCGATTACCAAGATCCTGGTCGAATCCTGGAATGGCCGCCGCTGGTCCTTGGTGCCCACCCCCAACCCGGGCGTCATCGACCACATCCTCAACGGCGTGTCCTGCCCCTCGCCGGCCTTCTGCATGGCCGCGGGCTTCTTCTTCAGCCACCACCCCAACGACCGGACCCTGACCTTGCTTGGGACGGCCACCGGGTAAGCCATGGCCCTGCGTGCGCCTGGGTTCGCGCAGGCCGTCTTATGTTTGCCTGTGCCCGCGGGTACTTTCCCGGGCCGGTGGGTTCTGGCACGACAGCGGCACGCGGACCGATTACTTCCGGACGATCGCATGGTCTGTCCTGAGGAACGCCACGGCCGCGGCCCCGGCCCGGCCACGTTCCCTCACCCAAGGAAGGGGCATGATGAAGCTTCTTCTCACGTCCGCTGGCATCAAGAACACGAGCATCCGCAACGCGCTGGTCGGCCTGCTGGGCAAACCGATTGCCGAGTCCAGCGCCCTCTGCATTCCTACCGCGTCGTACGGGCACCCGGAGGGTGGTCCTGGCGCGGCATGGCGGTTCATCACCGGACGAGCCGCCACGCCCATGTGTGAACTGGGCTGGAAGTCCTTGGGAGTGCTCGAGCTCACCGCGCTGCCCAGCATCGATGAAGGGCTTTGGGTCCCCATGGTCCGGGAGACTGACGCCCTGCTGGTGGGAGGCGGCGATGCCTTGTATCTGTGCCACTGGATGCGGCAGTCCGGGCTGGCGGACCTCTTGCCGTCGCTGCGCGAGGCGGTCTATGTGGGTGTGAGCGGCGGGAGCATGGTGATGGCCCCCAACATCGGGGAGGGTTTCGCCCACTGGATGCCACCCGCCGGTGGTGACAAAGCGCTGGGGCTAGTTGATTTTTCGATCTTTCCGCATCTGGATCACGAGAATATGCCGGAAAATTCCATGGCTGGCGCGGAAAAATGGGCCGCCAGCGTGCCGGTGCCGGGGTACGCGATTGACGACCAGACCGCCATCAAAGTGATCGACGGCACTGTCGAAGTCGTCTCCGAGGGGCACTGGAACCTGTTTACCCCCTGACTATCTCCCTCACAGCTTGCAAGGATTGTGGGCCAAGCGGCTTGACCTGGCTCATCGGCCATCCCGGATCTGAGTCCGGCCTGGACTGTGTGCCCGCCTCGGGGCTGGCCTGGCCGTGCCCAGCACTCGCAGGTCTTGATTTGGGTTCCTCCGGCCGGAAAGGATGCCCATATGACGTCCGAGACCGGCTCGGCCGCGAGTTCCGGGCAAGAGTCGGTGGTCATCGCCTGGTTCGATAGCTACCGTCGCGCCGAGCACATGCTGGCGTCACTCGGGCGGGGGTTCCGCAGGAAGGCACGCAAGGGCGGCGCGCTTGCTGTCGTGGTCAGGGGCAACCCTGACGGGTCGCTGAAGGTAACTGAGTCTCGTGTGCTGGAGGCCGGTGATCTTGTGGCCGTCCTGATGCGGGTCTCCCTGTCATGGACGGTCGGATTCATAGGCCTGTTCTCTATGGCCAAAGGCGCCCGGGGCGAGGTCCGCGCCGTCCAGATCCGTGGAGGGCACGTCGGATCGCAAGAGCACCGGGCCCATGAGCTCCTCGCCAAAGCTGGCCCGCATGGGGCCAGCGCCCACCGCACGCCAGGCAACGTCACGCCGTCAGAGGCTATGAGCGAGCGCGATGCGCGGTGCTCGGCTGGGAATCGTTCACACGGCCGGAATGCTGGGCAGAATCATCGAAGTGAGCGTGCAACTGAACCACACCATCGTCTCGTGCCGCGACCAGCAGCGGTCGGCGGCGTTCCTCACCGGGATCCTAGGCCTGCCGGAGGCAACCCGGTTTGCGCATTTCCTCGTGGTCGAGGCTGACAACGGCGTCTCGCTGGACTTCGCCGAGACCACCGGAAAGATTACGTCTCAGCACTACGCCTTCCTGGTGGGCGAGGAGGACTTCGACGCCGCCTTTAGCCGCATCCACAGCCAGAACCTGCCGTACTGGGCAGATCCTGGCCAGACCCAGCCCGGGGGGATCAACCACCGGGATGGCGGCCGCGGCTTGTACTTCGAGGACCCTGACGGTCACCTGCTGGAGATCATTACCCGGCCATACGGCAGTTCCGGCTAATTTTCCGCCCACCTGACACCGTCACCTCAGGCAGAATCTCTACCGACATGAGGACAGCCGCTCTGGCCGGGTAGGCCGGGCGCATTGCTGCGCCCGGCCCCCCTCAGAACCGGACGTGCATGTTTCCATGCGTCCGGCTCAAGCAAGCCCCGAGGGGTCGCTGGCGTGCAGATGTGCTGGGCTCTTGCGGTTTCCGGCGGAGCGCCGGTTGCAGTGAGCGTGCAGGAGACGGAGTCTGCCCTCGTCCGGGGTGCTGCCTGCCGTAGTGGCGATGGCGTTTTTGGTTATCGCCTTGCGGGTGGCCGCCAGCCATTGTTCCCACTCACGTGGGGTTTGCGGCGGGTGGCCGGCGTCGAGGAGCAGTTCCCCGCACCCTGGGCAGCGGCCATTTTGTGACTCTAGGAGCCGTTGGGTGGCCGTGTCGATTGGGCGGGGTATTCCCCGGCGCCGCCGGGCAGCCCAGTATTGGGTCAGGGCGGGGTCGTCGGGTGACGAGGTGCCCCGGACCATCTGGTGCCGGACGATTTTCGCCCAGGCGAACCGGTGCAGGTAGCCGCCGCTGTCGCGGTCACCGAATACCCACCGGTCCTGCCGGGACTTGTTGAACGTGCCGCAGTAGCGGCGGACGATCCACCGGGTCGGCTTGTTCGGGTGACTATGCTTGGCCCACTTGTAGGTGAGCTTCCACAGGTAGTGATCCAGCGCCACGAAGATCTCGCTGGACACCGCCGTCCGGTAGTAGGCCGACCAGCCCCGCACGATGGGGTTGAGCCGGGCGATGACTGCCTGCGCATTGGTCCCGCGCAGGGACCGTATTTCGGTGCGCAGCCGTTCCCGGATCCGTCTCACCGCCGCCTTGCTGGGCTTGATCAGCAGCTTGCCGTGATAGCGGCGGACGTTGAACCCGAGGAAGTCAAAGCCTTCATCGAGAGTGACGATGCGTGTCTTGTCCTCGTTGAAGGCCAGGCCCCGGGGCGCCAGCCAGGCGGCGAGCCGCGCCTTGACCTGCCCGGCCTCGTGCCTGGAGTGGCAGAAGGCGGCCAGGTCGTCGGCGTATCTGACCAAGACCGGGGAGCCCGGCACCGCGAAGGCAGCATCACTGCCGCTGCGCTGGTAGCGGGCCCCGGCGGCTGTTTCCATTCCGTGGAGCACCACGTTCAGTAGCACGGGGCTGACCACCCCGCCCTGGGGAGTTCCCTCCTCGGCCGGGGTGAACCGGCCATCTTCGACCACCCCCGCTTTCAGCCACCCGGCGATCAGTTCCCTGGCGGGGAAGCTGCCAAGCTGGCTGAGCAGGAAGGAGTGGCCGATCCGGTCGAACGCCGCCGCCAAGTCCGCGTCTAGCACCCACCGGCGGTGAGGGCTGGCACCCTTGCTCACCTGGTAGATCGCCTCGATCGCGTCATGGCAGCCACGGCCGGGCCGGAATCCATAAGACCTCGGCTCGAACCGCGCCTCCCACTCCGGCTCCAGCGCGTTCGCCGCCAGGGCTTGCAGCGCCCTGTCGGCGATCACGGGAATGCCGAGCGGGCGCCGCTTCCCAGTGGTGCCCCTCTTGGGGATATACACCCGCTTGACTGGGCGGGCCGCCCACGGCTTCGATGAGCGCTGCACCCAGTCGGCCAGGTCAGCCCTGGCTTGGGGGGTCAGCGCCACCTGACCGTCGATGCCCGCTGTCTTGCGGCCAGCATTGAGCCCGGTCACCCGGCGCACGCTCACCAGCGCGTTCGCCCGGGACCGGAGCATCAGCTTCTGCAGGTTGCGGACCCGTTTGAGGTCCCCCGCCTGCGACGCCGTGAAGATCCGCTGCCGCAAACGCCGTACGCTCTCCCCGGCCGCACGCCAGTCCACAGCGTCCCAGCCGGGAAGCCCGCCCTCCGGTCCGTTCACCACCATCGTGGCGTCCAACTTGCCCCTCGGTTCCGGCGTCATCGCCCTCGTCCCTGTCACGGGCTCACCCGACCGCGTCAGCGCCCTTTCGGGCCCGGGCACCCGGCCCGGTATCCGGCCAGTTATCCAGGACGGCCAGCGGAGGAGCCAGCCATTCACGTCCCGGTTTCCTGACGCCTTTCAGCCGCCGGCCTTCGCTTCTCGGTCACCCTGTTCCCGCCCGGGACCTGGGCCTTCCTTACGGTTGGCTTACCGGCCGCCACCTGGCGGCCGGACCCGGACGGGGTTTCCACGTTCCGCACCTGCGCGGCAGAAGAGTGCGTTCGCAGCTCATGAGGGTGCATAGGCATACAGGCTGCAGCCGGGTCTGAGTCGGAGGCTACCGCGAGTTCGCCTTTTGTCTTGGTATGGTTCCGCGCATCCAGCCAGTGCGCCTATTTGCTCCTCTTACTGGTTGCCGCAGCGTGCTGCGAACCGCTGGCGCCCGTGTGACTATTAGTGCACGACCCTGGATAGTTCGGACTTTAGTTCAGAGCGTGCGCGCAGGTGGGGGTGACATGTCAGCTGAAGAATCTGGCTTGGCTGCCGCGGATGGCGATGCCGGCCACGCAGATGCCGGGCGGCAGAGCGGCTGGCGCAGGCTATTTGGCAGCCAGTGGACCATCACCCTGGCGGGTGGCCTTATCGTGACGGTCGCCGGCGGGCTGCTCGTCTACTTTCTGACCGCGACGTCCAAGCCCAGCCCGCCACCGCCGTCGGCGCCAGTGATCCCGGCCGGCTATTACGTGAGTGGTGAACCGGGTACGCCGCACTGGTTCATGCTCGTCAGTAGCAGCCACGGGGCTGCGATCTCCGGCACGCTCGCCTTCGTGGGCCAAGACGGCCAGACAGGGGCGGCCCAGACCTTCTCCGGCACCATCAGCCGGGGCCTGGCGAGCCTGAAATTCAGCGGTTCTGGGGTCCGGACGGCCCCGGTGGATGTTCGGTCGCGACCGCAGACGATCGACCTGGCGGGCTGCATCGGATATCTGCAGTTCGTGACCAGCCTCCCCCAGTGTTCGTTCCGTCATGCCGCCGATATCCAGGGCGACCAGGCAGCCTCCTGAGGGCATCGTTCCCCTCACTAATTAATTGCAGCCGTGCCTACTGTCTCCCATTTAGCGGGCAGTGAGTTCATCCCCCAGCTGTGGTGCCAGGGAGCTGACTTATGTGCTGGCGATCAAGCTGCGCAGCGCGGCATTGATTGCGGCGTCTTGCGGGCGCCCGGGGCCGGTGGGTGCCTGCCTGGTTGGATGACAGCCATGGCGTCGCTGCCGGTCGCTGATCGCTGGTTCGAAAGAACGCGAATTGACGATGCCACGACCTTGCTGGTCGAGCCTCACGTAATCCCGCTGATGCGCTGCAACATCTGGTACGTCAAGGGCCGGGACCGTGACCTGATCGTGGACACCGGGATGGGGCTTGCCAGCGTGGCTGGCGAGCTCGCTGATCTGACCGGTAAACCTGTCATCGCCGTCGCCACGCACGGGCACGATGACCACATCGGCAGCCTTCACGAGTTCTCTGATGTCCGGGCTCACCACCTTGAGGCGCACTTGCTGCGCCACCCCCCATTGGCCTCGCTCAGCCCGCGGCAGGCGTGGGGGGAGGAAGAGGTCGCGATGCTCCAGCGGGCCGGCTATGACATGCGCGAACCGCTGTTCGTGACCGCGCGGCCCCCGGGGTTCGCCACAGGATCGTTTCGCCAGCAGCCGTGCCCGCGGGTAGGTGAGATCGGCGAAGGGGACGTCATCGACCTCGGCGACCGGGCCTTCGAGGTGCTGCACCTGCCCGGGCATTCTCCGGGGTCGATCGGGCTGTGGGATTCCTCGGCCGGGGTCTTGTTCAGCGGCGACGCCATCTACGACGGACCGCTGCTGGACGAGCTGGCCGACTCCAGCATCGACCAGTACTGCGTGACGATGGAGCGTCTGATGGCCCTGCCCGTGGCTGTGGTGCACGCGGGCCACGACCCCAGTTTCGGCCGGGACCGGCTCCGCCAGCTCGCCGCCGCCTATCTACAGCGACGCCGCCCCTGACCTTGTGATACGCCGCTCTCGGTAGCCCTGGACGACAGCTGTCCGCCGTGTATCGGCTGTTCTGTCAGCTCATCGCCGCCATCACAACCTCCGCCCGGTCTGCGGCATGAGAGTGAATCCTTGCTTGGTAGGCGCACACAACCTCGTGGCGACGGTCATGATCCGAGTAGATCGAGGTCACGCACGCAGAAACCGTGGTGCGCCCACTCCTCGCCCAGCACCACATGGACGCACTCCAGCACCGACTTTCCCCTGGCATACGGCGGCCACCCCGGGCCCGCCGGCACTGGCGCGGGCGCCGAGAGCTGACCGGCCGTCACGGTCGACAGCCAGCGCTCTAGCTCAGCGCCTTGCACCTCTCGCGCGGCCAGCACCTCGTCGAGACTAGGGGCCGCCGCCCGGTCCAGGCCCTGCTCCTCCTGGTCAGGTACGAACTCGGACGCCAGCCCGATCGCGGTGAACGGCTCGGTCGATCCCAGACAGCAGCGGCGGAACCACGAGTCGTGCACGAACACCAGATGGCGCTGGGTCTCTACCGCCGACCACTCGCCGCCGACGCGCTGATGCTCCAAACCGCTGGGCATCGCCCGCAGCCGCTCGATCGTCACCGCCCAGCCGGCCCGCAGCTGCCGGACAGCCTGCCGCAGGCCGGCCGGATCGGCTGAGCGGAGCAGCAGCCGCACCGGATGCCGGCGGTCAAGCTCGGCTTCGACGTACGACGTCACCTCGACTCCGTTGACCACCAGATTCGTGACCAGCCCGTCGATCACAGCGTCCTGCATCACCACCCCGATCAGACGAGCGCGAGTCAAGTCACACTCGCGGAACTCGGCATCAGTCAGGTCCTGGTCCTTGAAGCGCGCCATGCCGGGCAGTATCCACCGGCGTGCCGACAACCGCGCGGTGACTGCGGGTAAGGCGCTGTAGCACGGCCGGGGGTTGCCAGCGACAACACGCCTAGCCGGCGACCTTGCAGCATACGAGACGAGGTCAACGTTCGGCCAGGTACAGCCAAGCGATCGTCGATGTCCAGATGAGCACGTCGGCATGCCCATAAGCAGGCACTCGCTGAACGTCCTCAATTCGGCTAGATCCGCGTGTTCAGTGCTCTGGCAGCCTGCGTGGGTCCGTGGCAGATGCCGGGTCCGGGTGGTTACTGGGCCAGTTGGGCGCCGGTCCACTTCTCGTCGTCAGTGACGTCCCGAAAGACGTCGAGCCAGCCGGGCACGGGAACCGGCGCCCGGTCCTGGTCGTCGATCTCAGCCAGCAGGGTGCCGTCTTCCAGCTCATCGATCGCCACGGTCACTCCGCCTCGGGTCACCAGGTGACGGACCTTGCTCAGCGTCTTCGCCGGGAGCGCGCACAGCAGGTCCCATTCGTCCTCGTCGAGATACAGCGAGGTGCAGGCGATCTCGTACGGGCCCTCACCGAGCCGGACCTTGTGCCCCAGCTTGCGTGTCACGACGCCGTCCTCGGTCACCACCTCGCGCAGCCGCAGCCGGGTACCGGTGACATACCGGTCCACGATGCGCAGCCGCTCATCCGCGGCACCCGGAAGCTTCGACACCAGAAACCGGCGTTCACGCTCCACCACCGCGTACTTCAACGAGACCACCATGCCCTGCAGGCTAACCGCGGCCGCCGCCAGCCCACGCCGCACACAATCCGGCTACTTGCTGAGTGAGTATTGACAGGCGATCGCGAACCGCCCAGAGTCGCCAGCTCTGCGCACGGCGATGTCTCCGCACAGCACGGCCTGGGCACTTGGCGTTGCACCACCCAGCCGGCCACTGCAAGTTCCGTTGCCGGGGCGGCGCGCTGGCAGGCGGCCGGGCAGCCTGGCAGAGCTGGTGTGAGTTTCCGGGCACTTATCTGGCCGGTGTTGCCCTCGCGTTTGACAACTGATAGCTCATGAACATAGCTTTTTGGCTATGAGTCGTAGCTACTTGAGGACTGGCGGCCGTGCCTAGGGCAGGACTCAGCACCGACGGGGTGGTCGACGTCGCCTTGGCCGTGGTCGATGAGCAAGGGCCTGAGGCGCTGTCGCTGTCGGTGGTCGCCGCCAGGGCCGGGGTCGCCGCGCCGTCGCTGTACAAGCATGTGGCGAGCCTGGCGGAGTTGCGGTCACGGGTGGCCGCCCGGGTCCTGGCCGAGATGACCGAGGTGGCCACCGCAGCCGTGCTGGGGCTGAGCGGAGACGCAGCGATCGCCGCGCTGATGAGACGGCTGCGCGCCTACGGCATGGAACATCCCGCCCGCTACCTGGCGGTGCCACCGGACCCGATGCACGTCCCGGCGCTAGCGCAGCCAGCGGCCCGCTTTATCGAGGTGTTCCTGGCCGTGCTGCGGGGCTACGGCCTCGAGGGCGCCGCCGCGATTCACGCCACCCGGTGCCTGCGCGTGATCGTCCACGGCTTCGCCTCGATCGAATCCAGCGGCGGCTTCGGCCTGGCCGAAGACCCAGCCGAAACCTACGAACAGCTCATCCAGATGTATCTCGCATCGCTGCCCCGGCGCTGAGGCGCCGCAGCTCACAACCACAGGGAGACGCACATGTCCACTTCCGCAATCCGCATCCGCGCGGGCGCCGCCGCCTTGGCGGCAGCCGGCGTGCTGTTCGCCGCCTACCCAGCGCTGCGGCCCTGGCACGACGAAGGCACGGTCGCCGGGGCAATAGCATCGATGAGCTCCACTGCCTGGGTGACTGCTCATTTCTTCGCGATGCTCGGGTTCATCCTGATGCCGCTGGGCCTGCTGGCCCTGCGCGCGGCGCTCGCGGCCACCAGGGCCGAGCCGCTGGCCCTGACCGCAGCGGTGCTGGCCTGGATCGGCTCCGGGCTGGTGCTGCCCTACTACGGGGCGGAGGACTTCGGGCTGCACGCGATCGCCGGGCCCGCTGGGCCCAGGGCCGGCCTGCTCAGTCTCGTCCACGCGGTGCGCTTCCAGCCGCTCGCGATGACGATCTTCGGCGCCGGGCTGCTGCTGCTGGCTGCCGCGGGCATCATGGCGGCGATCGCGGTATGGCAATCACACGTCCTGCCCCGCACCAGCGGCATCCTGTTCGCCACTGGAATTGCCCTGTTCCTTCCGCAGTTCTTCGGCCCCGCCGCCGTGCGGATCGGCCATGGCATCCTGTTTGCCGCAGGCTCGATCGTCCTGGCCGCCGCGCTATGGGCATCGGCCGGCCCCGCGCCGCCGCCACCCTCCCCGCTGGCAGCTCTGCCACAGATGTCAGCGACATGGCCGCCCACTACTCCGCCGGGGGGAGGATCTCATCATGAAGATTGCGCCGGGCATTCACCGGATCGGCGGCAACAGCATGATCAACGCATACCTCGTCGAGCAGGCCGGAGAGGTGACGATCATCGATGCCGGGGTGTCCGGCTTCTACAAGGACATTGACCGGGAGCTGGCCGCGATGGGCCGCACGCCCGCCGACGTCAAGGCGCTGATTCTCACCCACGGGCACACCGACCACATCGGCTTCGCGGAGCGGCTGCGCCGCGAACGAGGGGTCCCGGTGTCGGTGCACGAAGCCGACGCCGCCTTGGCCCGCGGTGAGGTGCCGAACCCGGCGAAGGGCTTCGGCCCGGTCAAGCTCGGGCCCTTGCTCGGGTTCTTGTGGTTCAGCGCCCTGCACGGTGGGCTGCGCACCCCCAAGCTGCAGCAGGTCGCGACGTTCGGCGATGGGGCAACCCTGGACGTCCCGGGCAGCCCGCGGGTCATCTTGACGCCCGGCCACACCCCCGGCAGCGCCGCGCTGCACATCGCCTCGCTCGGCGCGCTGTTCGCCGGCGACGCGCTCGCCACCTACGCGGTGACCACGGGGGCGCGCGGCCCTCAGGTCGCGCCGTTCACCGCGGACGCCGCCCAGGCGGTCGAATCGCTGGCACGCCTGGATGCGGTCTCCGCTGATCACGTGCTTCCTGGGCATGGCGACCCCTGGACCGGCGGCGTCCAGGAAGCAATCCGGCAGGTACGCCAGCGGCACGGCAGTAGCAGCTAACCCGGCAGCCCAGAACGACGAGGCCTCTTTGCCATAGCGGTTCGGGTCAAAAGGCTGAGACTCCATCGGAGCAAGGAAGACGCCGCATACCACCCACATCTGCACCAGGCATCAGGGGTACAGCCACGCGCCAAACTGTCGCTCCTAACGGCGGCATTGTGCGCGCAAGCAGTCGGAGAGACACGTCACAGCGCGTGTCAGGCGCTGTCGGCGTGAGCGGTCTGATGCCACAGCCGGAAACGGTTCGCCGTGTCTAGGTCGGCACGGGGTCATCCTCGCGAGCGCCACGGAAGGGCTATCGGGATCAGGCTGGCCGTCGGAAATACTTGTCGAACTGGATGCGGGGCTCGGCAGCCGCGACCGCAGCGATCTGCGGCGATGCGGCTCGATGCAGGACGCTGGCCTGGATACGGTGCAGGCACCATCGCGGTAGGGGAGGCAGATGATGGCGCAGAAAGTGACCGTGGAACTGCAAGACGATCTGACCGGCGGCCCGGCGGATGAAACCGTACGGTTCACGGCCGATGGCACCGGCTATGAGATCGACCTGAGCGCCAAGAATGCCGCCGCGTTGCGCAAGCTGCTCGCGCCCTATATCGAGCACGCCCGTAAGGCCGGGCGGGCACCGAGCAGCCGGGGCAGGCGGACCGCGGCCAGCCGGCAGCGTTCGGGTGATATCCGGGCCTGGGCGCAACGCCATGGCCTGGCGGTCAGTGAGCGTGGCCGCATCCCGGCCAGCGTGGTGGAGCAATACGAAGCCGCAGGAGGGCGCTGACCGAGCCGCCGCCGGCGCCCGGAGCGAGATGCCCACGCCTTTGGTGTGCCTCGACCCCACGGTGGCCAGAGTTCTTCCGCTCATAGCCGAGGTCCCGTGTCAGCCGGTGGGGCAGGCGCTGGCGCTGGCTCAGGCGGTGCCAGCATCGCCCATCTGAGCATGCACGGCACACCTGTGTGGCGCGCAACTCATCGCCCGGTCGGCGGCAGAACAGCGCGTTCGCCTGAAGTCGCTAGTCTGCGTAGATCTCCGGGATGGCACCTTTGATCCGCTGCACGGTTTTGGCGACGTCCAGGTCGGTGGTGTCAATGCCGATGTATCGGTAGTCAGCATCGGCTGCCTGCCGGATTGTCTGATCTTCGGGGATCTGGTCGACCATGTCGCGCCATTCCTGCGTGGTCTGCTTGGCCCGGGTGATTCGCCGGTGGTTGCGCACCTCCCTGCCGACCAGGAGATCTACGAGGAACACCGCCGAGGGCCGGGGCAGCAGCTGGCGGAAAGACACGTAGTCGGAGTAGCGGCGCAGGAAGCTGCCGGCGATGACGTTGACGTAGCCCGCGGCCCAGAAATTCTCCACCAGCCCGGCCACATTCCGGTGAAGCAGGCCGAAGAACGTGTCGTCCATCGGGCAGGGATTGGTCTGTCCGATGTCCTCGGCGTCGATCCGGGCGCCCTGTGGCGTGGACGGCAGCAGCGCACGCACGATGGTTGACTTGCCCGCGCCTTCCTCCCCGCTGACGATGATGAGCCGTCGCCCCCCGAGCACGGAGGCGGGCTGCTGTGAAGCAGGCACTCAGCGAGTATGACGGACACCCCTGAACGACGCATTACGCGCGCTGTCAACATGCATCTTCGAGCGTTAACGGCTGTGCCGATCATCATGATCTGCGCGCGGCGTCGTCGATGCCATCACGCCCTGGTCGGCGATCAGAACGGCGGCTACGTGCGCGTGTAGGAGGACGCCTGACACCCCACGATCGGCATTGTGATGAGTCATCCGGTCGCATGAATATCAACCGCGGGTGACGCGTGTTGCCTCGAATAACGGCGGGAATCGGTCCCGGGTGGCTCCCCGCCGGGCTCCCTATGTAACCGGTCAAGATCGCAATGCGGCTCTGACCGGGGCTTTTAGCGCGCCTTGGCGCTGACCTGCGCCGACTGCACGAATGGTGGTGGCGGCAGCGGAGGTCGTTCCGCGCATGTTCCGGATCACCATTTGTCCGGGCTGGCTAGTGTCAGACCATCGCGTAGGACGATTCCCTTCCGGGATCTACGCTGTGACGGTGGAGAGGATTAGCGATGGTTTCTTGTCGTGGCGGCCGTTGATTGCCGGGGACCTTCCCATGCTGGCCGAGTGGTTGCGAGAGCCCCAGGTCGCCCGGTGGTGGAATCTTGAGACAACCCTTGAGGCGGTCGAGCGCGACTTCGGCGCGAGTACGCGAGGCGAGGAGCCGGGGGAAGACCTCCTCGTTCTCCTCGACGGCCGGCCAATCGGCCTGCTGCAGCGCTCGGCGATTTGCGACTACCCCCAGGATCTCACGGAATTCTCGGCAGTTATCGAGGTGCCAGTCGGCGCCGTCGAGCTTGACTACCTCATCGCGGACCCAGCGCTGCGCGGTCGCGGTCTCGGATCCCGCATGATCGCTGCGGCCGTTGAGGACACCTGGAACTCGTATTCTGATGCGCCCGCGGTGCTTGTCGCCGTGGTGGCCGCCAATGTGGCCTCCTGGCGTGCGCTGGAGAAGGCTGGCTTGAAGCGCGTCGCTGAAGGCCCGATGTCGCCCGACAACCCGATTGATGATGCGCTGCGTTACATCTACCGTGTTGACCGGCCTGGCGCCGCCTCGTCGGCCTTTAGACGCTGACACGTACGAACGAATCGCCTGCGCGGACGGACCTCGGAGCTACTAATTTCGCGGTCGGCAAGAGGATGTACTCACTGAGCACCTGGTCCTGCCCGTCGTCCTCGCAGGCGCAAATCCCTGGGAGCGGCGGTCGGCCGGTCAAGGCTCGGCGGAGCCGACCCGGAGGGCGCCGCAGGCGGCCTTGATGCGGCTGCCGCGAGCGGGACAAGCGATCCGACCAAAGCGCCCGGCGAGTCCGGATGAAGCTGGACTTCCAGGCCGCAAGTGGCCGCAGCGTGAAACCACTTGACCCCAGGACGGAGGGGTGGGAGTCGTTCCAGCTCATAGCGTGTTTTCGTACAGTCGCGCTGTTCGCCGTCGTGCGGGCTGTTCGGTCTGCCGCATGGCGTTTGGTCCCCAGGGAGGGTCGGTCACAAGCGGCCGTTCCGCAGCGTGGTGACCGACTGGACCGTCGTGTAGCCGCGCCACTCGAGGGCACCGGCCGGGCTGAACGAGGCGTAGGTGACCTCCCAGCCACCGTCGGGCCGCTGCTGGGATGCCAGGCGGTCACGGTCCGCGGCCACGGCCATGGCCGGGAACACGGCGCGCGACGGCGCGTCGCTGTAGGGGGTGAAATCGAGCAGGTGCAGCACCTCGCCCTCGGCACCGCCGGTCACCGGGTGCGGGCCGTCCTGGGTGACGTAACCGCTGAACCGCTCCAGCAGCGGCCGGGCCCGCGGCGTCCGCTCAGCTACCGCGTCCAGGAACCGCAGCACGAACATCAGCTCGATGGCGTGCGGCGACGTGGTCTGCTCGATCTGGTCAAGGCAGTAGGAGGTGGCCAGGCCGAGCCACGGGTGTCCGGCGACATCGGCTCGGTAGCGGGCCAGCCGGTGTGCCTGGGCCGCCAGTTGGGCGGTCATCATCAGCGACGAGGCCGTCGAATCGGCGGTCACCCAGTGCCCCGCACTCCCGGCAGTGTCCGAGTAGGGCAGTCCGAACGGCACGCCGCCGTCCGGGAACGTGTGGCCGGACAGCCAGTCGAGCAGCTCGGGTGCCCGCCGGCTCTTGGTGTCCCGTGCCTCGGCGAGCACTTCGAGGGCGTGCATGGCCGCGACCGGCTGGCTGGTCGTTGACCGCAGGTCTGGCTCCAGGCCCCAGCCGTAGCCGCCGTCCGCGGTTCGGTAGGCGTCGAGCGCGGTGAGCACGTCCTCCGCCGTGCCCTCGCCGAGGAGCAGTTGCATCCGGCGCCGCTCCAGAATGCGCCCGTGTGTCGTGAGGAACGTGACTGCCGCGTTTAGATCCATATCCATGCTGCGATCCTTGCCCATCGGCCGGGTGCGGTGTTCAGCACAAGCCACGGCCCGGCTGGTCAGGCTCACCGATGATCCCCGGCCCGCGGGCGCCCGCCCGCAGCAGGGGTCACCGGCCGTGGCTGCGGATCCGGGTCGGTGATTACCGGGTTTTCTACGCCGTGGATGACCACGAGCAGGTGGTTACGGGTTCTGGCGTCGCTGTCCGGCGCTGGCTAGTGCCCGCAGAGGTATCGCATGGCATGAGGGCACCACCGGCTGGACGCAGGTGTTCGTGCTGGGCAGGGAGGCAGGCCGTAGGGAGGTGCGCTCTCGTCCAACCGATCCGGAGATAACGGCGGAACGTGCCGATCACCATCCTGCCCCGGCAGCCAGGAACTGCACGATGTCATGCTCATCCGCCGCAGCACGCGGGACCAGCCTTCGCCGGCGTCGTTGATTAGTCCGCCGCGCTGCGGGTAGCGCCGCGCAGACAACCGAGACATGCCCGGCTGTGCGCAACCCGGCTACCGGCGACGCCACTGGTGCACAGCTCAATGCAATAAGAGGTCCCGCTAACCAGCCACCGGGCGGCTTGAGGCTGACTTCCAGGCGGGAAGAAGGGAGGCTGAGCATGTGGGTTTTTCTATCTGCCCGGCTGCGGATGTGGCTGCTGCTGGCCATCGCACTGCCGCTGGCCCGGCTGCTTGTTCATCGCCTCGCTGTCACCGCTGAACGCCATGACCCATCCGCCCGTACAGCGAAACTGCTCAGCCGGGCCGACTCGGCGGTGACCGCGGTGTCGGGGCGCGCCTCGCGCAGGGCCAGGCGCTGAGACCGGCGAGGAACCGCCAGATGGCCGAATCGTCCTCCCCGGCGCCTGGCTGGCCCGGGCCATCGCCGTTGCGTTGCCTTGTCACCGGGGCATCTGGGTACATCGGCGGGCGGCTAGTTCCTGAACTGCTCGCGGCGGGGTATCGCGTCCGGTGCATGGCTCGCGACCCGGGAAAGCTCAGCGACCGGCCCTGGTCCGGCGACGTCGAGGTCGCGGCGGCCGACGCACTGGAGGGGACCAGCGTGCGGAGCGCTCTGGAGGGTGTCGATGTGGCCTATTACCTCATCCACTCGCTGGGCACAGGCGCGTCGTTCGAGCAGCGGGACCGCGACGCGGCAGGCATCTTCGCCGACGCCGCCAGGTCCGCGGGGGTCAGGCGCATCGTGTATCTGGGCGGCATCGTTTCCGGCGATGGCAGCGGCCTGTCACCGCATCTGCGCTCGCGGGCAGAGGTGGGGGACATCCTGCTCGGCGGTGATGTGCCGGCGGCCGCGCTGCAGGCTGCCGTGATCATCGGCAGTGGGTCAGCGTCGTTCGAGATGCTGCGCTATCTCACCGAACGGCTGCCGGTGATGGTCACCCCGAAGTGGGTGGGAACCCGCATTCAGCCAATCGCTGTTCAGGACGTGCTGCGTTATCTCGTCGGCTGCGCGGCGCTGCCTCCTGACGTCAGCCGCCGCTTCGATATCGGTGGTCCGGACGTCTTGACGTATGCGGAGATGATGCACCGGTATTCCCGCGTGGCCGGGCTACGGCCGCGGGTTCTGATTCCGGTGCCGCTGCTCACGCCGGGGCTGTCGTCGCTGTGGGTCGGGCTGGTGACGCCGGTGCCGGCCGGCTTGGCGATGCCGCTGGTCGAATCGCTCAGGAACGAAGTCGTGTGCTCCGAGCACGACATTGCCTCATACATCCCGGACCCGCCCGAGGGCCTTGTGCCTCTCGACAGTGCCATCGCTTTGGCCCTGCAGCACACCCGCGAGGGCGAAGTCTCCACCCGCTGGTCTTCTGCCGCCACGCCGGGCGCTCCTAGCGACCCGCTTCCCAGCGACCCGTCGTGGGCCGGCGGCTCGCTCTACGTGGACGCGCGCATCAGTGCCGTCCGCGCTTCGCCCGCGGCACTGTGGCGAGTCATCGAGGGCATCGGCGGTGAGACCGGGTGGTACTCCTTCCCGGCCGCATGGGCCGTACGCGGGCTGCTCGACCGGCTCGCCGGCGGCGTCGGGCTACGCCGCGGCCGGCGTGATCCCCGGCACCTGCGCGTCGGCGACGCGCTGGATTTCTGGCGGGTAGAGGCCATCACGCCGGGATCGCTGCTGAGGCTGCGCGCGGAGATGAAACTGCCCGGCCTGGCTTGGCTCGAAATGGCGGTCGGCCGAGACCATGACGGCATGACCACCTACAGTCAGCGGGCTATCTTCCAGCCACGCGGACTCGCCGGACACGCATACTGGAGATCCATATCGCCGTTCCACGGCGTGGTATTCGGCGGGATGCTCCGCAACATCACCGCAGCCGCCGAGCGGGCTGCATAGGCCCAATCCATGATCATCGAGATGTCTGGTGCCGCCTTCAGGCGCGGCCGGGCCGCCGTGGTCACGCTATACGCAGGTTGATGATGCCCTGTTGCTTCGGTTGAACCGGTTGTTTGCGGGTAGTCGGGTGGCTTGTCGGAAGGGTTGAGGCACATGGTCGATCAGGATCGGACAGACACCGGACCGGCTCACGGCAAGGTCCTCAAGGCTGTGCCCGTGACGCCGTCGGTGGAGACGGAAAGACCCGAAGGACTGGCATTCGATGTAGCGAAGGGCGCCGGCCTGCCTGGAGTTCCAGTAGGTGACCAGAGTCCAAGCAACCCCGGAGCTGGCCACACAGAGCAGGTGGTAAGGGAGACCGGCGGAGGCGTCGGGCTGGCCCTTCCTGCCGACCCGGACCCGAACGCAGAAGAGCCCATCGACGACAAGGCAAGCCGGCACTGACTTTTATTACTAGGAGCTGGACGTGATCATTCTCGGCCTTATCCTGCTTATCATCGGGTTCCTCGCGCACATCGCGATTGTCTGGACGATCGGCATCATCGTGGTGGTGGTCGGCGCGATCTTGGCGTTGCTCGGCATGATGGGTCACGCGGTCGGCGGCCGAAGACACTACTTCTGAGCCGGGCCGCCGCCTGCACCGGAAACCGCTGTCTCACGGCCGAAGGGCGCGGGCAGCTCGAGGGAGTGCCTGCCCGCTGCAGGCGCAGGCGCAGGGAGCGCCGCCGGTTTTCAGAACTATGACACGAGCCGCGACGGTAGCGCGTGTCATGACTGCGGGGAATTTGCGCATCGCCACGGCGGGATGCTCTGGCCAGGTTGACGAGACACATCACCGCGATGCTCAAGGCCTCGATCCCGCCGCGCTTCGGCCAGGCTTCCAGGAACGTGAGCGAGACCGCCTCTCGGCGGCAGGCCAGTCCGCCGTCAGCCAGAAGCCCAGGTTGCAGGCCGCGCGGGCGTGCTCGCCGACGAGCACGCAGGTGGGCGGGGGGAATTGCGCCCCCGGGTCCACCAGACCTCAGCGCCGGTAATAAGACTCAGGGCGCCTGGTCAATGCTTCACGGCATTCTTGGTTTTCTTCCCCTTGCGCTTGACCTTGCCGGCACCTTTCTTGGTCTTGCCCTTAACTGTCTTAGCCTTGTTCTTAGCCTTCTTGCCCAGACCCATGACCAGCTCCTTAGCGTCCTGCGGCACCAGCCGCCATATACGGACCGCGTTTTCAGCTGAGCTGCCGCAGACGCGGTGCTCCGATGGCTTCAGGTTCCACGCCGGATGAAGCTCAAACCTTCCAGCTATCACCTCGCCAGCTCTTTTCTTGCTTTCTGGTACCGGGCCAGCGTCGGAAGGCCCCGCACCCCCTGACGGCCGGACGCGGCAAAGGCAACCAACCGGAGAACGCAGACCCCGCTGGTCACCGAACCCGAGATCGCGGCCCCGCGTGACTAAGATGGCCCGGGCGATGCAGCCAGAGCGCCCAGAACCCCGGTGCACGCGCTGAGATGGCGACCCAGACCAGACCAACCATGACCGGCACGCATAACGTCGGCAGGCGGTTCGGAAGCCGGCCCGCCGGGCCTCACGAACGCTACGGCACGACCGCAACACCCTCAGACAGGTAAGGCGGTTACACGTATCTACAACCGTAGGCCGCCGGTCACACTCCGCCAGCAAGCCTGCCAGGATGGACCCGGTTCGAGCCCTGCGGGTAGGCCTGACCCACCGGACCAGAGCGTACGAAAAGCCTTGCCGAGCGCTGGCGGCACGGCATGCTTCGGTACAAAAGAGCAGGCAGTGGCACGGCGGCTGCACGGTGCCGCTTCGCGGGCCAGTTCTACCGTGGCCTTACCTCCGACTGGCCGCCGAAACATCATCGGGCACCCTCGCACCGCTGCGCAGGGGCGGAAGGAGACTCCGCTGTGATACGAGAAGAATTGTCGAGGCTCTTCACGCGAGAGGAACGCCACCGCCGGCTGTTCGCGCGCTTGCTGCTTGCGCTCGGACTGTCAAGCGTGGTCTTCGCCGTCGGTACCGTGCTCATATGGGTATTTGAGAGCGGCCAGAAAGGCGGGAACATCCACGGATTCGGTGATGCAGCCTTCTTCTGCTCCGTGCAATTGCTGACCGTTTCGTCGAGTATGACGAACCCGCTGACGCCGGTCGGCAAGATTGTCGATGTCGGCCTCGAGGCGTGGGCCATCTTCGTCGTCACCGCGGTTGCAGGCAGCTTCGCCACGTTCTTTAGTTCAGGCGACGCCAGTTAATCGATGACCAGCAGCCGCAGCAGCTCGGCGGCCGCCATGCGGCCCAGAGCTAACAACCCCGCCGCGGGCCCATAACGATCCTTCGGGTCGGGTAGCCAGCCGGACTTCCCGGGGCCGTCAACCCGCCCAGAGCGGCTCGGGCGTGCGTCCAGGCTCCGTTGAGCATTACGGAACGTGACAGCGAAACTGGGTGGGTCGGCCCACGCTATCCCGATGGAAATGCACGCCGAGGGTCGGCGGCGATCAGCCAGGGGCGGCTAAGCCGAAGTTGCGTGCGCCCAGCGCATCAGGAGGTGGTTGTCCAGCGATCATGACCTGATCGGAAGCTCGTCGTCGCCTGCCGGTGTAAGTCCGGTCCGGGTAGCTGCCAGGAGGCCCGGTAGCAGGCTGGCGGTCTGGTCTGGAAACGGCCCGGGCCGAAGCTAAGAGCGCTGGGCAATAGGTGTGTCACTTGAGCCGCTTGGTGGTGGGGCGGGTGTCCCAGCGGTACCGGTCCGGGCGCGCTGAGTTGAGTTCCTGACTAGCCCGTGGCGAAGGTCAGACCGCGCCATGTCACTGTGGCTGGTCGGTGTGCCGGGTGGCGTCGGATGCGGCTTGGGTGCTGGCGTGGTCGCCGAAGCCGACTCCGATCGCCTGGTCGTCGCGGCGCTGTTCGGCGTGGACGAGGTCGGCTAGCACCTGCTGGTCGGCGGGGGTGGGCTCGCCGCCGAGGGGCAGTGCCCGCGGGTAGAGCGAGCGGGCCAGCACTGGGTTCAGTTCCGCTGCGTACATGGTGAGTTTGGCCAGCAGCAGGAGGAACGCAACGATGCCGATGACCGTGCCGAACGCCCCGTAGGTCGCCGAGGCGTTCTTGAGCTGGTGGGTCAGCAGCCCGGTGCCGACAGTTATCAGCGCGGTGAACCCGACCGCGGCGAGGATCGCCCCGGGCAGCAGACCGCGCGGGCCCACCGCCTTGGCGGTCAGCAGCGCGAAGCTGGCAAAGTACAGCCCGGCATTGATCGCCAGCAGGCCGGCCAGGACCGGCACCCGGATGGCGTAGCTGGCGGTGCCGCTGGTGGCGTAGGCGGTGACGAAGGCGTTGACGACGAACGCACCGCCGATGGTGACCAGGCCGGCCAGGCTGCGGCCGAGCCGGGGCAGGAAGCCGGTGCGCTGGGTCTGCGGGATGTTCCACACCGTGGCCATCGCCTGCTGCGCGGTCTGGGTCACGCCCTGCGCACCGTAGAGCAGGCCAATCAGGCCGATCACCAGGCCCAGTCCGCTGCCGTGCAGCGCGTGGTGGCTGGCGGGGTTGAAGCTGGAGCCCACCACCGGAAACTGGTGCAGCGTGCGGATGATGCCCGAGCCTATTGACTGCGCGCCGATGAAGCCGAACACGGTGACCACGACCAGCAGCAGCGGGAAGATGGCGGTAAACCCGTACCAGGCCAGGGCCACCACTAGCAGGTTGGCATTGTCGTCGCCGAACTTCTTCACCACTGCGTAGGGCACGCCAGCCCACCGGGCCTGCCGCTGCCAGCTATCCAATGCGGCCATCATCTTCCGCACGGGCCCGAGCGGGTTCACCTGACAGTCCCGGCCGCGCTATCAATCGCGGGCTTCGTGATGGCGGTCATTGTCTCACCTGGCCAGGTGGCGTCCTCGTCCTGCATCCGGTTCCCTTCGGCGGCTGCTCGGTACCCGGCGCGTTGTCAGTCCGCCGACTGAAGCCTCATCG
>CAVPMG010000024.1:0-32787 GCA_963706115.1 uncultured Actinomycetes bacterium
GATCCTGGCCGCCGGGACACCGGCCTCAGCGGCAGATGCCGCCGCCGTGCTCACGTCCCTCCATTGTACGCAGGCGGCCTACGGCGGACGGGGATGTCCGTCCCTGCGACCTGCGGACATGATTGCTTTGCCACCGGCATGCGCGAAGTGCTCCGGTGATGCTCAGCCGGGGAATGAAGTGTGGAGCCGAACGTGCCGCATGCCAGTCGGGGAGGCAGATATCTGAAGCGGCTGCTCCGGCGCGGGCAGGGGCGCCCCCTGCGCCCCGCGATTGCGGGGTCGGTGATGCTGCTGGCCACCACCGGCGTGGCCGCTGCGGGCATGGCAGCGATGCTCCTGGCCCGGCCACTCCTGTCAGGGAATGCTGGCAACGCCGCGGCGGCACAGTCCAGGCTCGTTCACCGGCATCCGCCCAAAACGGTCGTGTCCCTGACCTTCGATGACGCTTACCAAAACCAGGGCCGGTACGCTGTGCCGCTGCTGCGGTCGCACCACATGAGGGCGACGTTCTATGTGATCACCGCCGATTCCGACGGGCCCTATCCGTGCTGCATGTCCTGGGCTCAGCTGCGGACCCTGCAAGGTGAGGGCGACGACATCGGGTCGCACACCATCAGCCATCCGAATCTGAAGGTTCTGACGCCGGCCCGCATTACGCGGGAGGTCTGTGGCTCCCGCCAGGACATGTTGCGAAACGGCATCGACGACCCCGTGTCGTTCGCCTACCCTTACGGCTCCTACGACACGGCCGCTGAGCGCATCGTCCCCCGGTGCGGATTCACCAACTCCAGGCAAGGCGGCGGCATCTCCTCGGACAACACCACACCGGGACCACCATGGGCGGAGACCTTGCCACCCAAGGACGCCGCGGCGGTACGCACCATCGCGGTGGACGGAGCGAGGCCGAACCGGCTGCCGGACCTGGAGAAATACGTGACCGGGGCGGCCACACACGGGGGCGGCTGGCTGGTCATCACCTTCCATGACGTCTGCGACGCATACGCCCCTGACTACATCCACTGCATGTCTACCTACGGGCCGATCCAGGACACGGTGCTTGGCCAGTTCCTGGGCTGGCTGGGGCACACCGGGCACTCCGGTGGCGCGCCGGCCGGGGTGGTGGTGCAGACGATGCGCTGGGCGGCGAACACCGTGGCTGGCCCTGACAACACCCCGCCATCGACCAGCGCCCTGTGCAACGGTTCACCGTGCCGGCTGGCGGCATACCGCGGCCCGGTGAGCGTGCGCCTGCCGGCGGCCGACCCCGGTGGCGTCGGGGTGGCCAAGACCTACTACTCGGTCGGCGGGGCTGCCCCCAGCACCTCTAGCCGGGTGTACCAGACCCCGCTTATCCTGCGCCGCTCGGGCAAGATCAAGTTCTTCTCGGTGGACAACGCAGGGAACGCCGAGCATGTGAAGACCGTCACGATAAAGGTTGGATAACTGTTCATCTGCAGGCCGGACAAAGTTGATGCGGATATAACCTGCGTTATACTCCCCTGGGGCCTGGCCGGGTCGGCGGCTTCAGCTTGTGGAGCCCGGCCGGGGGGAGTGGGGAACAGTAATGCAGATGCTCAGGGCTGATGCCCGCGCAACAACCCGGCTGGTACGGGACCAGCGGCACACCTGCCATGACGCGTCCGGTCGGCGGCAAAGGTGAGGGCGGCCAACCGAGTGGCAGGCGGCGCCCTCGGGACAGCCTGACCATGGCTGGCTTGCCTGCCCTCCTGGGGCTGACGAAACGCCGCGAGCCAGCCGGGGCGGACAGTGTACCGGGCAGCCAGGGCGGCGCTGGTGTGCGCGGCCTGCTGCACGATGCCCGTGCCACGCTCATCGGCACGGCACTGGCCTCGGGCCTGGTCACGCTCGCGTTCGTCCTGGCGCCCCAACTGCACCCGGACTACCGATGGCCGTCGGTGCGGATCGCGGTTGAGACGGCTGGGTCGCTTATCGCGCTGTTCGCCGCGTTCCTGGTGTTCGGCCGGTTGCGCCGGCGCACCCACCTGAACGAACTGCTGCTGGCAGCCGCGCTGGCGGTGCTCGCGCTTTCCAACCTTTTGTTCGTGACGGTGCCGACGGTGGCTGACTGGGCTCCTGACGACTTGACAGTCTGGGGCGCGCCCCTGGCTCGCGCGCTCGGCGCGGTACTCTTCATCCTCGCCGCGTTCGCCCCGCGCCGCGAGTTGCGGCGGAGGGGACCGGCGATCGGGCTGACGGCCGGTGCCGTCTTCGCTGTGATCGGGCTGGGCGCCGTTCTCGTTCACCAATTCGCGGCACATTGGGCGCCGAAATACGCGGCCACACTCACGCCGCAGGTGGTGGCTCAGCCGGATCTGCACGCCCATCCGGCGCTGTTCGCATCCGAGTCGCTGGTAGCGCTGCTTTATGTCCTGGCCGCGATCGGCTTCCTCAACCGCTCCAGGCGGCTTGGTGACGAGTTCTTCGCCTGGCTGGCGGGCGCTGCGATCCTGGCCGTGGTGTCACATGTCAATTATTCACTGTTTCCGGCGTCGTACTCACAGTCCGTGCTGTACACCGGCGACATGTTCCGGCTCGCCTTCTATGTCACCCTTCTCCTCGGCTGTATGCGGGAGATCTGGTCGTACTGGACCGCGCTCTCGGAGGCAGCAGTCTTTGAGGATCGTCGTCGCATGGCACGTGACCTGCATGACGGGCTGGCACAGGAACTCGCCTACATATCCCGCAACCTCGATCTCGTCACCGGGGCCGCGAACGGGGACGCGGTGGGACGGTTGCGGCCTGCCGTCGAGCGGGCTCAACTGGAGCTGCGATGGGCCATCAATGCTCTCGCTCCGCCGAGGCACCAGGCTTTGGAGGTCGCGCTGGCAGAAGCGGTAACCGAGATCGCGGAACGAGCCAGGATCGAGCTCGAACTCGACGTCGTTCCCGGCATCCAGCTGCCGCCCACGCGCGCTGAGGCGCTCGTGCGCATCGCTTGCGAGGCCGTCACCAACGCCGCCCGGCACAGCGGCGCCGGGAGTGTAACGCTCTGCCTGGAGCGCGACGGTTCTCTGGTAAGGCTGCGGGTGGCGGACAGCGGATGCGGCTTCGACCCCACCGTCCCGGGCGGCGGCTTCGGGCTCATCGCCATGCGGGAGCGCGCCCGCTCGGTGGGGGGTGAGTTGAGCATTTGCTCCGCGCCCGGCCACGGAAGTGAGGTGCACGCCGCCGTTTGAGTACTGAGCCGAAGCTACTCCGGGTGCTGATCGCCGATGATCACGCTCCGACCCGCCAGGACGTGCGGCGGGCGCTCGACGCTGACAACCGGTTCGATGTCTGCGCGGAGGTGGCGGATGCCCCCGAAGCCGTGCGGGCCGCGGTGCACGACCACCCCGACGTCTGCCTGCTCGACATCCAGATGCCCGGCAGCGGCCTTGCCGCCGCATGGGAGATCAGCGCGCGGCTGCCGCAGACGAAGATCGTGATGCTCACCGTTTCTGACGAGGACACCGACCTCTTCACCGCACTGCGAGCCGGTGCCGATGGGTACCTGCTGAAGACGATGGACATGCGGCGGCTCCCCGAAGCCCTCTACGGTGTCTGCCGGGGCGAAGCGGCCATGCCGAGACCGCTCGTCGCGCGGGTGCTCGAGCAGTTTCGCGGGCGGGAGCCGCGCCTGCGGCCGCTCGCTGGCGGCAGCACCACCCAGCGCCGGCTGACGAGCCGGGAATGGGAGGTGCTCGAGTTGCTTGCCCGAGGGTGCTCCACCGCGGAGATCGCGGACAGGCTTGTGCTCTCGGCCAGCGCGGTACGGGCACATATCACCTCGATCGTGCGCAAGCTTCAGGTCGCTGACCGGGCAGCCGCGATCAAGCTCTTCCCTAAGAACGGGGACAACTGAGCCGCCCGGGCGAGGTTGGCGCACCGGGACGGCGGCAGCGCATAAATGTGCGCAGGGACCGCCAGCAGCCCGCATGGGTGGCAGCACAGGAATACGCGCCAGTGCTCAGACATCTGAGCGGACAGTAACGCCCGGGGGCTTGCCCGCTGGATCAGCGGCGGAGACACTGCACCAGATGCAAGCAACGTCCTTGCGGGTTCTGATCGCGGACGATCACCCGCAGTTCCGGCGGGACCTCCGCGAGGATCTCGAGCGCGGAGGAATCGAGGTCTGCGCCGAGGCTGGTACTGGCGCCGAAGCCATCGCGGCAGCCCTGCGGGAACGGCCGGACCTGTGCCTGCTCGACGTGTGCATGCCAGGCGACGGCATAGCGGCAGCCAGAGCGATCCGCCGGGCGCTGCCCGCCGTCAAGGTCATCCTGATCACGGCAGCCCCCGACGAGGACGGTGTGCTGGCTGCCGCTCACGCGGGCGCCCATGGTTACCTCGCTAAGGACGTGAACCCGCGCCGGCTGCCCCAGATCGTGCGCGCGGTGGCAGGCGGCGAGACGGCCTATCCGCGATCACTACTGGGAGCGCTGCTGCGGTCCCTGACCCAGGAGTTAGCCGGGCAGCGCTTAGAGACCTGAGCGGTCAAATCGCAGCAGAAGGGTGCGGTCTGGCACCAGCAGGCTGCAAGCTTGTGCCGGGACCGTTACTCTTGGGGGGCATTTAATGCAGCTTGTGCTTTGCGATGGCAACCTGATTCTCAGTGAGGCACTTGCTGCGGCGTTGGCGGCATGCGGCCATGAGGCCGTAGCGATCACCACATCGCTGGCCGCTTGTGTCAGTGCGGTGATCTCGCTCAAGCCCGGCGCGTGCCTGCTCGATCCGCGCTGCGCGGGCGGGGAAGAGGGCCTCGATGCGGTCCGCGCTGTCAGGCGTCACCAGCCGGGCACCGCCGTGGTGATCCTCGCGAGCGCGGCCGACACCTCGGCCGTGCGCGAGGCGCGGGAACTGGGCGTCGCTGGCTTCCTCAGCAAGGATCAGAGCGTGGCGCAGATCGCGCAGGCGCTCGACGTGGTCGCCTCGGGCGGAGCCGTGTTCGAGCCTGCCCTGCTCAGCCGTGCGCGCGCGGCAGCGCCGCAGCGTGGCGAGCCGCTGTATGAGCTCACCCCGCGGGAGAGTGAGGTGCTGCGCCGGATCGTCGCGGGCCAGGGCACCCTGCAAATGGCTCATGAAATGAATGTCTCCGCGAGCACGCTGCGCACTTACGTGAAGAATTTGTTCAGCAAGCTCGGGACGCACTCAAGGCTCCAGGCCGCGGCACTGGCCCGTCGTGAGGGTCTCGTCGCCCAGTTGTCCGCGTGACCCGCTGGCGGATGCCGCATGAACGGCACCGTGAAACCGCAGAGCACCCTCAATCGTCGTAGCAGGGTCACGGCAAGCAGGGGTTCCGCCCGAGGAGGGAACTGGGCCACGCTCGCAGGCATGGGCATTAGCGTCTTCGTTGTCGACCAGCAGCGAACCTTTGCCGATGCCCTCGCGGCCCGGCTGGAGGCCGAGGAGGACGTCGAAGTGGTGGCGGCCGTGCACGCGCGGACACCGGCTCAGTGCCTGATCGTGGGAAGGCACGCCGACGTCATGCTGCTCGACGGTGACCTCCCGGAGCGTGCCGCGATGCGGCTGTGCGAGGAACTGTGCAGCCGCGATGAGCCCCCGCGCATCGTCATGCTCAGCTTCTCCTCAGAGCCGGAGCGGATCGTCGACGCAGTCCGGGCCGGAGCCACCGCGTGGGTGGGAAAGAACGAGCCCTTCCAGCACCTGCTCGAGGTGATCCGGGGAGTAGCCCGCGGCGAGACCTGGCTGCCCCCGGCCGAGGCCGGCCGGGTGCTGGAGCTCCTGATGCAGGACCAGGACCAGCGGCGCGACAACGACCGGCTGCTCGCCGCGCTCACCCTGCGTGAGCGTGAGGTGCTGGCGTGCCTGGCAAAGGGGGCTGGACGCCAGGAGGTAGCCGAGCAACTGCACCTGTCTGCCAACACCGTTCGCACGCACTTGCAAAACTTGATGGCGAAGCTCGGCGTCCACTCCACGCTGGAAGCGGTGGCGATAAGCCGCCCGCATCTGGAGCAGTTGCCGCGGAGCATCGGCTGAGGACTGCCAGGTGCGGTTCCGGCATCCGGGATAGCGGCAGCCAGCGTGCCGGGAGGTGCCGGATTTTGCGCAGGCAGCCTACGTCTGATGAGGATGTCGCACCGGCCGGCTTCGCACGAGTATTGGTCAGGTCATGGCGGCGCTACGCGCTGTCTTTGTCGGCACGCACGGGCATCGGGATCCGCTCTCCCATCCGTGCCGTCGCCGGGGGAACGGCTGGGAGGGCTGAACGTGTTGCCTACGGGATCTGCACCGCACACTCTCGCGCCGCGGCTGCGCCACAGGCTTTGCGGACACGGTCGGCTGGCCATGGCAGGGTTCTCTGTCGTGCTCGCTGCCAGCGGGGTCGTGTTTGCTGCGCCCGCCGCGATGGCTACCACCTCGACCGTCGTTTCGCTGGCTTTTGATAACAACACCCTGAGCCAGTACACCCTCGGCTACCAGCAAGCGCTGCAGCCACACGGCGTGAACGCCACGTTTTACGCCAGCAGCGGGAGCGTGAGCAACAGCTCGTCCACCAAGTACATGTCCTGGTCGCAGCTCTCGGCGCTGGCGGCGGGGGGCAATGAAATCGGCGGTAAGACCGTTGATGGGACCAGCCTGACGACGCTCAGCACCTCGCAGCAGATCAGTGAGATCTGCAACGACCGGCAGAACTTTCTCTCACATGGGCTGAAGCCATTCACTTTCGCCTACCCGGGCGGAGCCTTCAATACCACGATCGAAAGCGAAGTCCAGAACTGCGGCTACGCAAACGCCAGGACGGCGGGCAGCCTGTCCCCGGCCGGGCCCACCTACGCCGAGACGCTGCCGCCGAAGACCTGGCTGGCGCTGCGTGCCTACGCCCCCACCGGGCAGATAAGCCTGGCCAACCTGGAATCCCTGGTGTCCGGCGCGGCCTCGCACGGCGGCGGGTGGGTGCCGATCGTGATCGGCAAGGTGTGCTCGCAGACCGCGGACCCCAGCAACTACAGCACCTGCACCGCTTCGTCGGGATGGATCGACCTGGGCGACCTGAACACGTTCCTGACCTGGGTGCAGAATGCCGGGCAGAGCGGCGGGGCGCCGGCCGGCGCGGTGTTCAAGACCATGGGTGCCACCGCGACCTCGGCGGACACGGTCGCCCCCGCCACGGCGATCTCCTGCAACGGGTCACCGTGTGCCTCCACCACCTACACCAGCACGGTCACGGTGACGCTTGCCCCGGTTGACCTCGGTTCGGGTGTCGCGGGCACGCACTATACGACCGACGGCACGACGCCCACGCTGTCCAGCCCGACCTACACCGGCGGCTTTCCGCTGACAGGGAACACCACTGTGGAATTCCGCTCCTGGGACAACGCCGGAAACGCTGAGGCACCCGAGTCCCAGGCGATCGGCATCCAGGAGCCGCCGGATACCACGGCGCCGACCACGACGATCTCCTGCAACGGCGGACCGTGCTCGTCCACCGGCTACACCGCGCCGGTCACGGTTGCCCTCTCGGCGTCCGACAACGCAGGCGGCTGGGGCGTGGCGAACACGTACTACACCACCGACGGGTCCACGCCCAGCACGGCCAGCACCGTCTACACGGGACCGTTCACGGTCAAGCAGAACACCACCGTGAAATTCTTCTCCACCGACCTGGCCGGCAATGCCGAGCAGGTGCACTCCCAGGCGATCCCGTTCACCGTCGTGGTGTCGCTGACGTTTGATGACGGCATCGAGAACCAGTACACGCTGGGCTTTCTGCAGGCACTACAGCCGCACCACATGACGGGCACGTTCTTCATCAACACCGGGAACACAAGTGTCATCGACAGTGCGATGACCTGGCCTCAGCTCGTCACCTTGAACGATGCCGGAAACGAGATCGGCGGGCACACCCTCGACGAATACAACATCAAGGGATGCACCAACCAGCAAACCTGTGTCAACGAGGTGTGCCAGGACCGGCAAAACCTGGTCAGCCACGGGTTCTACCCGGTGAGCTTCGCCTACCCGTTCGGCGCCTACGACGCGAACGCCGAAAGCATCGTGAGTGGCTGTGGATACACCGCCGGCCGGGCGGCCGGCGGGGTTAACGTCAGCGGTGTCGGATCCGGCCCGGTCTACGCCGAAACGATTCCACCCAAGGACCCGCTGGCCACGCGGACGGTTTACAGCGCCCCGGCAGGGAACCCGCCGAACGTGCCGCCGCTGCAGTTGTCCGACATGGAGAGCGCCATCACGGCGGCCGCGCAGAACGGCGGCGGCTGGATCCAGCTCGCCTTCCACGAGATCTGCTCGCAGGCCCTTGACCCGTCCAATTACAACAATTGCATTTCCGACTGGGGGCCGGTGGAACTGAGCACCCTGAACTCCCTGCTGGACTGGCTTCAGAACGCGGGCCAGCCGGGCGGGGCGCCGGTCGGCACCGTGACCAAGACCGTGTCCCAGGTCATGAACGGCCCCGATACCCAGGCGCCCATCACCACCGTAGAGTGCGACGGGTCGCCGTGCCAGGCCAGCACCTACCTCGGCTCGACCACTGTCTCGCTGTTCCCCAAGGACCCGGGCGGTTCCGGCGTGCGGGCGACCTACTACACCACCGACGGGTCCACGCCGACCACCTCCAGCCCGGTCTGGGATAGCCGGCCGTTCACGATCCACCAGCCGATGACCTTCAAGTTCTTCTCGGTGGACAACGCGGGCAACGTCGAGGCCGTGCAGACGCAGACGGTGCAGGTCCAGGCAAACCCCGATCCCATCATCGGCTCGGCCGGCGACATCGCCTGTGACCCCACGGCCGCGGGGTTCAACAACGGGCTCGGCTTCGGCGGCGACTGCGTCGCCGCCTCCACCGCCAGCCTGCTGACCGGGATCGACGCGGTGCTGCCGCTGGGCGATGACCAGTACAACTGCGGCGGGGTGTCCGCTTTCGAGCAGGCCTACGGCCCGACCTGGGGCGTGAAGCGGTCCATCACCTACCCGGTACCGGGCGACAAGGACTGGACCACCACCGGCGGCACCGACTGCCCGGCCACCCCCGGCGCCGGATACCAGCAATACTTCAGCAGCAGCGGCGGAGTATTCGGTTCCGCGCTGCCGTCGGCGGTGAACGTCAGCGACACCAGTGCCTACTACAGCTACAACCTTGGCAGCTGGCACATCATCGCGCTGAACACCTCGCCCTGCGTTCTCACCGACCCGGGGTTCTGCGCGGCCGGCTCGGCGCAGGACCTGTGGCTGCAAAATGACCTGGCCCATGACACGGCATCGTGCACCCTGGCCTACTACCAGAACCCGCGCTGGGCCTCGACCGCGTCCGGGTCGGGTGGCGACAGCACCATGCAGCAACTCTGGCAGGACTTGTACACGGGCGGTGCGGACGTCGTGCTGAACGGTGACTCGCACTGGTACGAGCGTTTCGCGCCACTCAACGCTTCGGGCGTCACAGACAATACCTATGGCGTGCGCCAATTCATCGTGGGCACCGGTGGCGCCGGCCTTGAACAGCCAGGAACGGAAGTGCCGACCAGCCAGGTGCTGAACGCCACCACGCACGGCATCATCAAGGTGACACTGCATAACGGAAGCTACGGCTGGCAGTTCATCAACAACGGTGAGAGCACATTCACCGATTCGGGATCGGCTAACTGCCATGCAAAGCCGCCCGCATGATACCGGCTGGATTACTGGCGGATTACTGGCGGATTACTTTACCATCCGTATCCCTAGAATGCTGAAAAGGGCTACGACAGATGGGGGATGCGGATCAGTCAGACCCGCCCTAGGTTAGTGACGGCCGGATGAATTCCCGGCAAATGCCAGAATGGTCTGCCGGCGGGCGGTGTGCCTGTCGGCTTGGCTGGGGGCGCTGACTAAATTGATGCTGCATTCGAAGGGCGCTGATCTCCGGGTCGCGGTCGTGGGCTGCGGTTACTGGGGGTCAAAGCATGTCCGCGTGCTGCACGCGACGGAAGGCGTCGCGGAAGTGGTCATCGTCGACTCGCGCGAGGATCGGGCACACCAGCTCGCCCGCAGTTACAAGGCGGCCTCCTGGCATACCGCCCTCGCCCCTGCCCTTGCCGAAGTGGACGCGGTGGTGGTGGCCACCCCGCCAAGCACGCACGTGCCCGTGGCGCTGCAGGCGATCGAGGCCGGCAAGCACGTCCTGGTGGAAAAGCCGCTGGCCCCCACCACCGCGGGCGCGCGGCTGCTGGACCGGGCGGCGGCGCAGGCGGGGGTGGTGCTGATGGTCGGGCACACGTTCGAGTACAACCCGGCCGTGCGCAAGCTCCGTGAGCTTGTCCAGAACGGGGAACTGGGCGAGGTGTACTACATCGACACCGCCCGGCTGAACCTGGGCCTGTACCAGAACGACGTCAACGTCATCCTCGACCTCGCGCCGCACGACATCTCCATCATCAACCACGTGCTGGGCCGCACGCCGGTCGCCGCCCAGGCCTGGGCCTCCCGGCACGCGCACCGCCGGTTCGAGGACGTCGCCTACCTGCGGCTGTTCTACGACGACTTCTTCGACGACCGCGGCCTGTCCGCGAACATCCACGTGAGCTGGCTCGACCCGTGCAAGGTACGGCGGGTCACCGCGGTGGGCAGCCGGAAGATGGCGGTCTACGACGACCTCGCCGCCGACGAGCGGATCCGGGTCCTGGACAAGGGCGTCTGCCTGCCGCCGGACGGTGGCGACCTGACCCAGCCGCCGTTGTCCTACCGCTACGGGGACATCGTGGTCCCGTACATCGCCCCGGACGAGCCGCTCGCCGTGCAGGACCGGCATTTCACCGACTGCATCGCCACCGGCGCCCGGCCGCTGACCGACGGCGAGAACGGCCTGGCCGTGGTGGCGGCGCTGGAAGCCGCGGAGTTGTCCCGGCGGCTCGGCCGGCCGGTGCTGCTCGAAGAACTCAGCACCGAGGGCCGGCCTGCTCGAACGCCGCCTCGCGGGTGCGTCATGACCGGCCAGATTCCGTTCCTGGACCTGGCCGCGATGACGCGCGAGGTGCGCGACCCCCTCGATCTCGCCTGGCGGCGCGTGCTGGCGTCCAGCCGTTTCGTCGGCGGCGAGGCGGTCGAGCAGTTCGAAGCGGCGTGGGCCGGCTACTGCCAGGTGCCGCATGCCGTTGGCGTGGCGAACGGGACCGATGCGCTCCAGCTCACCCTGACCGGGCTGGGCATCGGGCCGGGCGATGAGGTGATCGTGCCGGCGAACACGTTCGTGGCCACCGCCGAAGCGGTCGTGCTCGCCGGAGCCACGCCACGGTTCGCCGACGTCTGCCCCGACACGCTCCTGCTCACTCCCGGCTGTCTGGAAGCGGCAATTTCCAGCCGGACCAGAGCCGTCATCGTCGTTCACCTCTACGGGCAGATGCCCGACATGACCGCGCTCTGCGCGGCCGCGGACAGGGCCGGCATCGCGGTGATCGAGGACGCGGCGCAAGCCCACGGAGCCACCTGGCAGAACCAGCGTGCCGGATCCTTCGGGCTGGCCGGCTGCTTCAGCTTCTACCCGGGCAAGAACCTCGGCGCGTTCGGCGACGCCGGCGCGGTGGTGACCACCGACGCGGCCCTGGCCGACCGGATCCGGGTGCTGCGCGATCACGGCCGGACTGCCGGCTCCCACTACCAGCACGAGCTGATCGGAACCAACAGCCGCCTCGACGCGCTCCAGGCGGCCGTCCTGTCCGTCAAGCTCACGCGACTGGACGCGTGGAACGAGGCCCGCTGGTCGATCGCCGCGCAGTACCGCACCGCGCTGGCGTCGTCCGCGGCCCGTCCGGTAGCGGAAGTGGATGGGATGCGGGGCGTCTACCACCTCGCCGTGGTGCGGGTGCCCGGCAGGGCACATGTCCAGCAGCAACTGGCCGCGATGGGGGTGCAGACCCAGATCCACTACCCCGTCCCCTGCCACCTTCAGGTGCCCTACCAGCGCTTCGCCGACCGCCCGCTGCCAGCCGCCGAGCGCAGCGCCGGCGAGGTGCTGTCCCTGCCCATGTTCCCGCACATGACCGACGACCAGGTGGCCCGGGTCTGTGACGCCGTCCTTCAGGTACTGCCGGGGAAGGAGCACCGCGTTGCGTGAATCCCTCGCACATACACCGCCGGTGCGCCGGGCCGCGGCAGACCGTGCCCGCCCGGTCACCATGCGGCTGGCCAAGCGCCTGCTCGACCTCTCGGTGGCGCTGCCTGCCCTGATCCTGGCGGCTCCGTTGCTGTTGGCGGTGGCGGTGGCGATCAGGCTGACCACACCCGGTCCCGCTCTGTTCCGGCAGATGCGGGTGGGCAGAAATCGTCGCCCCTTCGAGCTTTGCAAGTTCCGCACCATGTACACCGGCTGCCCCGACGAGGTCCACCGGGAGTACGTCCGCAAGCTCCTCACCGACGACCAGCCGCCAGACGGTGGCCGGGCCGGTGTCTTCAAGCTCGAGAACGACGACAGGATTACGCCGGTCGGGCGGCTGCTGCGGCGGACCAGCATCGATGAGCTTCCCCAGCTGATCAACATCATCCGGGGCGATATGTCGCTCGTCGGGCCTCGTCCGGCCCTTCCGTGGGAAGCGGAGTTGTTCGACGCTGTCTTTTTCGGGCGCTTCGCCGTCCCGCCGGGCCTCACCGGACTGTGGCAGGTGAGTGGCAGGAACAGCCTCACGATGAAGCAGGGCCTGGAACTCGACCTCGAATATGTGCGCAGGCAAAGCCTGGCCTTCGATCTCTGGATTCTCATCAAGACGGTACCGGTCGTGCTCTCCACCCACGGGGCACTATGAGGGCGGCCGCGCAGCAGGAGTCGGCGGCGCAAGAGGGAGCGGCGGCCGCGGGTGACTCCATCACCGTGGCTGCCTGGACAATCGTCAGCCGGGCCACCGGTGTCCTCAAGTTCGCGTGCATCGGCGCCGTCCTGGGGCCGACATTTTTCGGCAACACCTATCAGTTCACCAACTCCCTGCCCAACCTGGTCTACTACGGCTTCCTCGCCGGATCCCTGTTCTCCTCGCTGCTGGTTCCCGCGCTGGTGCGCCATATCGACGCCGGCGACCGGCGCGCGTCGCAGCGCGTGGCGGGCGGATTTCTTGGCATGACCCTGGTGGCACTGGTCGTGATCGCTCCGCTGGCCATCGTCCTCGGTCCCCTGGTGCTGCGGGTCGCCGCGGTGAGCGGCACGTCGTCACATCTGGTGGGAGCGGCGCAGGCAGAAGTCGGGCGGCTGCTCATCATCATGTTCATCCCGCAGATCTTCTTCTACGGCGTCGTCGGCACCGCCACCGCGGTGATGAACTCCCGCCAGCGTTTCGCCCTGGCGGCAGGCGCGCCCGCGGTGGAGAACCTCGGCACGATCGCCGTGCTGGTGGCGACGGCGTTGATCTACGGCACGGGCACCAGGCTGGGGAACATCCCGCCGGGAGAATTGCTGCTGCTCGGGCTCGGCTCGACCGGCGCGGTCGCGGCCCACGCGGCGACGCAGTGGTGGGGCGCCCGCCGCGCCGGGGTGACGCTCATGCCGCGGGCTGGCTGGCGCGACCCGGAGGTCCGGGTGGTCATCCACAGGGCGCTGCCGTCCCTGGCGCAAGCGGGACTCATGGCGTTTCAGGTGCTGACCCTGCTGGTGGTGGCGAACCGCTTGCCCGGCGGGGTCGTTGCCTTCCAGATCGCCTTGAACTTCTACTACCTGGCGATCGCGGTGGGGGCGACACCCGTCGCACTGTCCCTGCTGCCGCGACTGGCACGGATGCACCTGGACGGCGATGAGGCCGCGTTCCATGACACGCTCGTGCGCGGCCTGTCGCTGGGCTTCTTCATCACGATCCCGGCCGCGGTGGGCTACCTCGTGCTGGCGGTCCCGCTGGCGAGCGCGATCTCGTTCGGCCGGATGGCTGGTGCCGCCGGCGTGGCCATGGTCGCCATCTCGCTGGCGGCGCTGTCGGTAGCGGTCGTCGGCCAGACCGCGTTCATGATCGCGACCTACGCGTCCTACGCCAGGAAGGACACACGTTCCCCGCTGGTCTCCATGATGCTGCAAGCCGCCGTCTGCCTGGGCGTGGCCAGCACCGCTCTGCTCGTCCATGGCCTGACGGTGCTCCTCGTGCTCGGCCTGGCGCTCTCGGCCGCGGTGTCCGTCGGCGCCTGCCATCTGACCGTGCGCGTGTGGCGGAATTCCGGCCAGCGCGGGTCGCAGCGGCTCGCGCCCTCGCTGGGCAGGTTCCTGGTGGGTGCCGTCCTCATGGCCGGTCCCGCATGGCTCGCCGCCACGGCGATCCCGCACTGGATCGGCAGGCCGTTCGGCCCCCGGATAGGCATCCTCGCCGCCGCCGTGGTCGGCCTGGGGGTGTTCGTGGCCGTGCAGGCCATGTGGCGCACTCCCGAGCTGGCCTGGCTCGCTGGGGGCCTAGGGCACCTGCGGGGCAAGGCCAGGAGCAAGGCGGCGGAGGATCAGGCCCGGCGTCGCGGAACCGGGCTTGCGGAACGGCCGGCGAGCGGTGCCCCGCGCTGGGCGGCCGGATACCTGGACCTGCCGGTTGAGCCAGTCCCCGCTCCAGCCCTGCCCTGGCGCGGGCGGAGGCTGCGTTTCCCGGGAAGCCACTGGCTGGCCGGGCCCGCGGTGGCCGCGGCGGTCGCGCTGGGCGGGCTGTGCGCCCTCCGGCCGAAGCTGACGCTCGCCCTCGTGCTGGGGGTGGCGCTGATGGTCTGCGTGTGGGCCCGGCCGGCGCTGGCCGCGTACCTGATCATCGCCCTGACGCCGCTGACGGCCGGCATCAACCGTGGCTCGGCCGTACCTATACTGCGGCCGAACGAGGCTATCGCGTTCGCGGTGGGAGCCACGCTCGCCACGCGCGGCGTTGTGCGGTGGCGCACGGGACGGCTGCCGAAACTCCGCCTGGACCGGCTGGAGTGGGCCCTGGTGCTGATGGCGGTGACCAGTTCCTTCGTGCCGCTGCTATGGATGATGGTCCGGCAGCAGCCCATCAGCAAGGACGACCTGGAATACGCCCTGGTGCTCTGGAAGTACCTGGGCCTGTATGTCATCATCCGCGCCAGCGTCAGCACGGAACTCCAGGTGCGGCGATGCATGTGGCTGTCGGTGGCCGCCGCGAGCATCGTGGCCGCGTTGGCGATCTTGCAGTCGCTGGGGCTGTTCGGCATACCGGGGCTGCTGGCCCACTATTACGCGCCGTTCGGGTACACCAACGCCTTCGCGGCGCGGGGGAGTGCCACGCTCGGGCTGCCGGCGGCCACCGCCGATCTCGCGATCCTCAACCTGGCCGTGATCGCCGGCCTGTGGACGCGCTACCAGCGCTACCGGCCGGTCCTGGCGGCTGCGGCCGGGTTGCTGATCATGGGCGCGCTGTCGGCCGGTGAGTTCTCCAGTGCTATCGGCCTGTTCGTGGGCGTGGTCTGCATCACGATCGTCATCAGCAAGCCGCGGCTGCTGTGGGGGTTCCTGCCTGCGGCCGTCCTCGCCGGGTTCGCCCTGCGCCCGGTGATCTCCCGTCGGCTGAGCGGCTTCCAGTCGGCATCGGGCCTGCCGGTGAGCTGGAGCGGGCGGCTGGAGAACCTGCAGACGTATTTCTGGCCCAAGCTGTTCTCCCACTGGAACTTTGTGTTCGGGATCGAGCCTTCGGCCCGGATCGCGGTCTCGACGCAGGCAACGGGTTATGTCTGGATCGAGAGCGGTTATACGTGGCTGCTGTGGGGCGGCGGGATCCCGCTGCTCGCCTGCTTCGTCTTCCTCGTCTACGCCGCGGCTCGCAGAGGCTGGCAGTCGGCCCGCGGCGGCCGGGACGGCAGCAGCGTGGCGGGCATCGCGGTGTTCACCGCGATCATCGTGATCACGGTCTTGATGACGTTCGATCCGCACCTGACCTACCGCGGCGCGGGGGATGCGTTTTTCGCCATGCTGGCGCTGGCGGTCCCACGGGCGGTACAGGCGGGGCGGGCGCCGCAGCCGCCCATAGCAGGCCGGGCCGTACGGGCGGACCTGGCGCCACTGGCGGGGGACTTCGGTGAAGAGCATCGTGCGCCGGAACTGGCCGCTGTCGGCGGCCGTGCGCCCGGCGGATCAGGGAACGGGCAGGAAAGCCCCGTGTTGTTGAGGGAGGTTCGAACGTGATGCCGGACAACAAGACCCCCGGGACGAACGGGGAGGCGGTGCGGCCCCGCCGGTCTCTGTCCGGCGGGAAGCTGGACCGTATCCTGGCCGCCCGTGACCCTGGCGTCGGCCGGGGGACTCAGCTGGCCGGGCTCACGGCCCGCCAGTTCAGCCAGCGCCCGGATGCGCCGGGCGGCTGGAACCGCTTCCTGTTCGCCCATGTGCGCTGGATCCTGGTGATCACCGTGGTGGTGGTCGGTGCGGCGGCAGCGTACGCCCATCACCAGACTCCGAAGTACACGTCACAGACACAGGTGAACGTCTGGTTCTCCTCCCCGGATCCGGTGGCGTTGCAGGGGCCCAACATGGTGACGGAGAAGGGGATCGTGTCGTCCGGGGCGGTCCTTTCCATCGCGGCCCATTCTCTCGTTGTACCGGTCTCTGAGCTGCAAAAAGGGCTGTCGGTAAGCGTGCCGGCCGGATCGTCCATCATGCAGATCGGCTACTCGGACCCGGTGCCGTGGGTCGCCCGTGAGCGGGCGCAGGTGATCTCGGAGGCGTATGTCGCCTACCGGACACCGCCGAAGCCTGCCCCCCGGCCGCACCAGAGCCAGCCAGCGACCTCGGCGAGCACCACGACCACGCTGCACGCCACGCTGATCACCCCGGCACGGCTGCCAACGTCTCCGTCGAGTCCCAACTACCTGGTGGACATCCTCGCGGGGCTGGTGGTGGGCCTTGGCCTCGGCATCGGGACCGCCGCGATCCGCGACCACCTGGACGACCGCATCCGTGGCACGTTCGACCCTGAGGACCTGACCGGCGCCCCGGTCCTGGGCCTGATTCCCGCGTTCCGCCCGGTCTGGCCGGACCCGGCGAGCGAGCTCGCGGTCATCTGGAACGCTAACTCGATCGTCGCGGAGGCCTACCGGGGCCTGCGGACGCGGTTGATTTCCGCAGCAGCCGCGCGGGGGGCCAGAACGCTGCTCGTCACCAGCCCGGCCTGGGAGAAGAAGAGCATGGTCGCCGCGAATCTCGCGGTCGCGCTCGCCCAGTCCGGCCGGCGCACGATTCTGGTATGCGCCGACCTGCGCTGGGGCACCTCACAAGATCTGATCGGAGTGCCGGGCGACGAAGGTCTCACGACGCTGCTCGACCGCAGGATCGACCTGGCCTCTGTGCTGCGCTCTGCCGGCATTCACAACCTGCGGGTGATCCCGCCCGGCCCGCTGCCCCGCGATCCGGCGGAGGTCCTGCAGCGGCCCGCGCTGCGCACGGTGCTCGACGAGCTGCGCGGCCACCACACTGACTTCGTCGTCATCGACGCTCCCCCGGTGCTAGCCACGTCGGACACCGGGCCGCTCGCGCGCCTCGCGGAGATGATCCTGCTGGTGGGCGATGCGCGGAAATCCACCCGCGCCCACCTCCAGGCCGTCATGCGCGAGATGCCGGAGGTGGCCGACAAGCTGGTCGGCCACGTGCTCTATGACGTCGGCCGGCATCGGTGGCTGCGCCGCGGGCCGGCCCAGCCCATCACCCCCGACCCCGGCCCGGACCCGGATCCGTGGACCCGGCGCGACCAGGGGGATGGCCACAACGCCCACCCCGTCCGGCGGGCTGCCAACAACGTCACCCTGACCGCCGACCCCTCGTAGCACTGGCAACACGAACCTGCGCAACGGAAGGAAAAGTGATGATAGAACAGGTTCTGGCTCCGGCCCGGCCCCTGGCGGAGCCCCTGGGGGGGGCGTGCCGGCTCTACCTGGTCCGCCATGGGACGACCACGCTGAACGTGGAGAACCGTTACCGCGGCCGCCGGGACATCCCTCTCGACGCGCAGGGCTACCAGGACGCGGTCGACGCGGCCCGCCATCTCTCCGGGGTAGGCCTGGCCGCTGTGTACACCGGTCCGCTGCGCCGCACGATCGCCACCGCGCAGATCATCGCCGACGAAGCGCGGGTGCCAGACATCCGCATCCTGCACGGCCTCAACAATGTGGACTACGGCGCGTGGGAAGGGATGACCGCCGAGGAAGCCGCCATGTTCGACCCGGAGGCATTCGCCCTGTACCGGACGTCTCCGGCACAAGCGGCCTGCCCGCTCGGCGAGCGCCTGAGTGACGCGCAGCAGCGAATGATCGACGCGTTGCAGCTCATCGGGTCCAGGCATGCGGGCGAGGCGGTTGCCGCGGTGACCCACGCCGTGATGATCCGGCTGATCCTCGTCGCGCTCGGCGGCACCGACGGCGAGAACTGGCGTATCCCGGTCGGACGTGGATCGGTGACCGCCTTCGATGTCGGCAAGGGTGCGATAGGCGTGGCCGCCCTGCCCGCCGGGGGCCAGGCGGACAGGGCCCTCAACGGGCAGGCGGGCAGTGAGGCATGACCCATGTCCTGCTCGTGGTGGAGAACGTGGCCCTCGCCCGCGATCACCGGTTGCAGAAGCAGGCGTTGTCGCTGCACGCGCACGGTTACCGGGTCACCGTGATCTGCCGCAGTGACCCCGGCAACGGCCGGTTCCCGGGGATTGGCCTGCGCACCTACCGGGCGCCCGCCGATGGGGAGAACAAGCTGGGGTTCCTCAGGGAATACGGGTACTCGTTCGCCATGGCGAGCTGGCTGGCAGCCAGGGTGTTTCTCACCGACCGGTTCGACGCTATTCAGGTCAGCGGCACCCCCGACATCTATTTCGCGCTCGCCGCACCGTTCCGGTTGCTGAGGCGGCCGTTCGTGCTCGACCAGCGCGACCTCTCGCCTGAGCTGTACGCATTGCGCTACGGACGGCGTGACGGGGCCATGTACCGGGCGGTGTGCTGGCTCGAGCGAAGGAGCTACCGTGCCGCGGACGAGGTGATCACCGTCAATTCCGCCCTGGAGGAGACGGCGTACCTGCGCGGCGGGGTGCCACCGGGCACGGTGACCGTAGTGGGAAACGGGCCCAGGCTGGACCGCACCGTCCGGCGGCCGCCGCGGCCGGAGTTCAAGCACGGGAAACCGTTCCTGTGCTGCTGGCTGGGACTCATGGGCCCACAGGACCGGGTCGATGTCGCCCTGCGCGCGATAGATCACCTGATCCACGTGATCGGCCGCACGGATTGCCATTTCGCGTTCGTCGGCGACGGTGAGGCCAGGGCCCCGGCGCAGCGGCTAGCGGCCGAACTGGGGATCTCGGACTGGGTGAGCTTTCCCGGCTGGGCCGATCAGGACGAGGCATTCACCTACCTGTCCACCGCGGACGCCGGACTGGAACCGAACATGGAAGACATCGTGTCCCCGGTCAAGGGCATGGAATACATGGCCTTCGGGCTGCCCTTCGTGAGTTTCGACCTAGCGCAGACCCGTGCCCTCGCGGGCGATGCCGCCGTTTACGCGCCGCCCGGCGACGTCCCCCGCTTCGCGGCTCTGATCGATGAGCTGCTCAGCGACCCGGCACGGCGTGCCGAGCTGGGGCGGACCGGGCGGCGGCTGATCGAGGAACGCCTGGCCTGGGAGCGGCAGGAGAAGGCCTACCTCGGGGTGTTCGAGCGGATTCTGGCGCACCCGCGCCGTCGCGGGCTCGTGAGCGGTGCCCGGGCGCGGGCGCACGCGCCAGGGGAGGTGGTGTAAGGCGTATGGCGACTTCTGTACGGCCCACGCCGGCCCGGCGGGCCAGGCACCGGCTGCGGACACGGGTAACCGAGTACCCCGCGATCTACCTGCCGTTCGCACGGCACAAGTACCCCGGGCCAAGCCCGGAGGTGATCAGCCCGGTCACCGAGTTCGTGATCGATGGCTACACCAGATCGGCATCCACGTTCGCCGTCTACGCGCTGCAGCTGGCCCAGCCTGTGCCGGTCCGGCTCGCTCATCACCTGCATGCTCCGGCGCAGCTCGTGGCGGCGGCACGTGCGCAGGTTCCGGCGCTGGCCGTCATCAGGGAGCCGCAGGGTGCCATCCTGTCCCAGCTCATCCGCGAGCCAGACGTAGCGCTGCGCGATGCCCTGATCGCCTACGCGCGCTTCTATGAGCGCCTGTTCTCCTGCCGGGACTGTCTTGTGGTTGCCGACTTCGAGGAGGTCACCAAGGACTTCGGGGCGGTGACCCGCCGGGTCAACGAACAATTCGGCACCGCGTTCGCCGAGTTCGAGCCGAGCGAGCAGAACGTCCGCCGGTGCTTCGAGCTGATCAAGCTGCGCGGCACCCTCTCGCCGGTGCTGCTCGGCTTCGAATCGGGCACTGTGACCGCCGACGAGCTGCTCCCCGAAATCGCCGCCCTGGCCCGCCGTGGCGGGCCGGCCGCCGAGGCCTGGATCCCGTCCGCGGCACGCGACCGGTCCAAGGCCGCGCTGCGGGAGCAGTGGGCGCAGCCGGGCCTGGCCCGGCTCCGGGAACGGGCCAGGTGGGTTTACGAGATGTTCCGGTGGCCTGGGTAGCCGGTGGCCCGGAAAGCGCCCGGGAGGCCCGCCCCCCGGTGGCGGGCCTCCCGGGCTCCGAAGCCGGCGGCACCCCGCCACCGGCCGGAGGCGCTGCCGGGTCACCTACTGGATACGCCAACGGAGGAGGAGAGTTGACCGCCACCACCATCCGGCCACCGCACGGTGGTGCGCTCGTCGACCTGCTGGTGGCGGGCGGCGAAGCCGCGGAGCTGGCAAGCCGCGCCGCCGACTGGCCCTCCTGGCAGCTCACCCCGCGCCAGCGCTGCGACCTGGAGCTGCTCGCGTGCGGAGGGTTCTCCCCGCTGCGCACCTTCCTGGGTGAGGAGGACTACTCCCTGGTATGCGCGTCCATGCGGCTGGCGGATGGCAGCCTGTGGCCCGTCCCGGTCACCCTGGATGTGCCGGAAGAGGTGGCCGCAGCCGCCAGGCCCGGGCGGACTCTGGCGCTGCGGGATCACGACGGCGCGCTGCTTGCCGTACTGCATGTCGAACAGTCATGGCGGCCCGACGTCGTCGCCGAGGCCGCGGCGGTGCTGGGGACCACCGACCCGGCACACCCGGGGGCCAGCTACCTTGCGCGGCACGTTCACGCGTGGTACCTCACCGGCGACCTGCAGGTGCTGCGGCTGCCCTCGCACCCGGACTTCGCGCAGTTGCGGCATACGCCCGCGCAGGTACGGGCCGAGTTCGCCGGCCGGGGCTGGCCGCGCGTCGTGGCCTTCCAGACCCGGAACCCGCTGCACCGGGCGCATCAGGAACTCACGATCAGGGCGGCGCGGCAGGCCGACGCCCACCTCCTGATCCACCCCGTGGTGGGGGTGACCAAGCCGGGCGACATCGACCACCGCACCCGCGTCCGCTGCTACCAGGCCATCCTGCGGCACTACCCGCAGGAGCGGGTGCTGCTGTCCCTGCTGCCGCTCGCCATGCGGATGGCAGGGCCACGAGAGGCCCTGTGGCACGCCATCATCCGCAAGAACTACGGCGCCACGCATTTCATCGTGGGCAGGGACCACGCCGGGCCCGGCCTGGATTCCGGCGGGCGGCCGTTCTATGAGCCCTATGCCGCCCAGGAACTCCTCCGGCTGCACGCCAGCGAACTCGGCATCGACGTGATGACGTTCCGGCGGCTGGTCTACGTGCCCTCCCTCGGCGCCTACCTGCCAGAGGATGAGGCGCCCGCCGATGGGCCGGTGCTGTCGATCTCGGGTACCGAGCTGCGCCAGCGGCTCGCCGAAGGCCGCGACCTGCCCTCCTGGTTCACGCCTCCGGAGATCGCCGCCGAATTGCGCCGCAGTTACCCGCCGGGAAATGGCCGGAGCGCGGCCTTGAACGGCACAGCCTTGAACGGCACAGTCCTGAACGCCGCGGCCGGACCGCCTGCATGCGGTGCCGGGGCGGACGGGCGGGTCGGCGCCGAGGCAACGACCTGATCGGGACCTGTGAACCTTTGACCCGGAAGGGGGCATTGAGGTGACCTGGGCTTCGGGCCTGCGGACGCGGGTGTTCCCGGCGGTCCTCGTGCTCGTGCTGCTGAGCGTGAGCGTAGTGGTCGCCCTGCGCGTGGCCCGGCCGGCCGACGGACAACCGTCGGTGGGCATCCCCCCGCCGCCCTACGGGTACTTCAGGCTGCTGCCAGTGGGTTCGTATGCGTCACTGCCCGGCGATGCCGCGGCAGCCGCCAAGGTCCACCGGTCGGCCTGGGAACCACGGCGCGCCAATAGCCGGTATAACAACACGGTCCCCACCCACCTGCGGCTCCAGCCGGAGCAGATAGCCGACCACGCCTACGACCCGCGCTGGAATAAGTACATCCTTCGCCGCGTCACCGGCCACTTCACCGGCACCACCGACCAGATCTTCCAGTGGGCCGCCGCGAAATGGGGCCTGCCCGACAACCTGCTCCGCACGATCGCGTACATGGAGTCGAACTGGCACCAGGGCAATTACGGGGACTATGTCCACAACCGTGCCCAGTGCCTGCCCGGATACAGGCGCCTGCCGTGCCCGGTCACCTTTGGGATTGTCGGGACGAAGTCCACCAGCTGGCCGGGCGTCTTCCCGTGGAACCGGGATTCCACTGCCGCGGCCGTGGACGTCCTCGGCGGCTGGCTGCGTGGCTGTTATGAGGGCTGGGTATGGTGGCTGCGCCAGCACGGCAACCGGTCCCGCGGCGTGTATCACGCCGGCGACCTGTGGGGCTGTGTCGGAGCCTGGTATTCGGGCGACTGGCACGACGGCCCGGCCACCGGCCATGGCGGTCAGAGCTATAGCCTGCGCACGCAGTACTGGCTCAGGCAGCGCCCTTGGCTGCGCCCCCACTTCTGAGCGAGGCTGGCTAGCGCGCGGTAAAGCCGGCCAGCGCCAATGCGCCACGGAGCGGTCAGGGATGCAGGCCCGCTAACGGGCGGCCAGACGGGGCACGATGACGAGCCCTCCGTCAGCCTCCCGGTACTGTTCGCCAGTCTCCGTACAGCGCCAACGGTCAGCGCCGTCGGCGACCAGCCTCGATCCGGCGCGGCCAACCCACCCGATCCTTCGGGCAGGCATCCCGGCGACCAGCGCGAAGTCGGGAACCTCCTTGGTCACCACGGCGCCCGCCGCGACCAGGGCCCAGCGCCCGACCACGACGCCCGCGAGGATCACCGCGCGAGCCCCGACCGAGGCGCCCTGCCGCACGACCACACCGAGCGCCTCCCAGTCCGCTGGCCGCTTCAGCTTGCCTGTCACATCGGTAGCACGTGGAAAGACGTCGTTGGTGAGGACAACGGCAGGCCCGATGAAGACCTGGTCCTCCAGCCTGGCCGGCTCGTACACCAGAGCGTAGTTCTGCAGCTTGACCTGGTTCCCGATGACCACGCCCGGCCCGACGTAGGCACCCCGGCCAACAATGCAGTCCTCCCCGAGCCGGGCGTTCTCACGGACTTGGGCGAGATGCCAGACCCTGGTGCGCGGCCCAAGCTCCGCGCTCTCATCCACATCAGCGCTTGGATGGACCCGTGGGCTGTCCACGCGGCTCCTCCCTTCCAATCCGGGTCGGCCAGCCGCCTGCCCGTCAGCGTGACACCCGGATGCGGATGCGGGCCCTTCAGTTGATGGTGATGGTGATCGCCGCTGAGGTGGTCGAGTTACCGGCCCCGTCGGTGGCGACGGCGGTCAGCTTGTGCGTTCCCTTGGCGATCTTGTTCGTGTTCCAGGAGAAGGAGTAGGGGCTGCTGGTATCGGTGGCCAGCACCGTGGTCCCGTCCAGGTAGAAGGTCACACTCGCGATCCCGGACGGCGCCCCCGAGCCGGTTCCCAGGTCGGTAGCGCTGGCCGTGACAGTGACCTTCGTGCCCTGCGTGACGCTGGAACCCGAGGCCGGGGAGGTGATCGAGACGGTCGGCGCCGCGGCGTCGATCTGGATTACCTGCGACTTGACGGCCTCGCTGTTCCCGGCGTTGTCGACGGAGAAGTACTTGACCGTCGTCGTCTGGGACACGGTGAACGGCCCGGTGTACTTGGTGCTGGACTTCGTGGGCGTGGACCCGTTGGTGGTGTAGTAGGTGGCGGCGACCCCGGACCCGCCGGAGTTGTCGGTGGCCGGAAGGCCCACGGTCACCGGGGCTGACTTGTACCAGCCCGTGGAGCAGGCCGCCGAGTTGCAGGTGATGGTGGTGGTCGGCGCCGCCGTGTCGATCTGGATGAGCTGCGACTTGACGGCCTCGCTGTTCCCGGCGTTGTCGACGGAGAAGAACTTGACCGTCGTCGTCTGGGACACGGTGAACGGGCCGGTGTACTTGGTGCTGGACGTCGTGGGCGTGGACCCGTTGGTGGTGTAGTAGGTGGCGGCGATCCCGGACCCGCCGGAGTTGTCGGTGGCGGACAACGTCACCCTGACCGAGGTGTTGTACCAGCCGGAGCATGCCGCCCCGCCGCACAAGGCGGTCGTGGCCGGTGGCGTCGTGTCGATCTGCAGGGCTTGCGACTTCAGTGCCTCGGCGTTGCCGGCCAGGTCGGTGGAGTAGAACTTCACGGTTGCGCTCGCCGGCACGGTGAACGGCCCGGTGTACAGCGTTGCCGTCGGGCTGGTCGCCGGGTTGCTGCCGTCGGTGGTGTACATGGTGCCCGCCACCCCCGACCCGCCGGTGTTGTCGGTGGCCGAGAGCGTGACCTTGACGGCCGCGTTGTACCACCCGCTCGCGCAGGCCCCGCCGTTGCAGGAGATCGTGGTGGTGGGCGCGACCGCGTCGACCTGGATCTGCTGCGAATTGACCGCCTCGGCGTTGCCCGCCAGGTCGGTGGAGTAGAACTTCACGGTTGCGCTCGCCGGCACGGTGAACGGCCCGGTGTACAGCGTTGCCGTCGGGCTGGTCGCCGGGTTGCTGCCGTCGGTGGTGTACATGGTGCCCGCCACCCCCGACCCGCCGGTGTTGTCGGTGGCCGAGAGCGTGACCTTGACGGCCGCGTTGTACCACCCGCTCGCGCAGGCCCCGCCGTTGCAGGAGATCGTGGTGGTGGGCGCGGCCGCGTCGACCTGGATCTGCTGCGAATTGACCGCCTCGGCGTTCCCGGCCACGTCGGTGGAGTAGAACTTCACCGTCGTGGTCTGGGACACGCTGAACGGCCCGGAGTACTGCACCGCGGTAGCGCTCGTCTTCGGATCGGAGCCATCGGTGGTGTAGATGGTGGCGTTGACCCCGGACCCGCCAGCGTTGTCGGTCGCCGACAGGCCCACCTGCACCGGCGCGGCCAGCGTCCCTCCGCAGCCGCCGCCGTTACAGGTGATCGCCGACGTCGGGGCCGTGGGGTCGACCTGGATCAGCTGGGACTTGACCTGCTCGGCGTTGCCCGCCTTGTCGGTGGAGAAGAACTTCACCGTGGTGGCGGAGCTGACCGATGAACGGAGCCGTGTAGACGGTGCTGGCGGTGGTGGGGGTGGAACCGTCGGTGGTGTAGTACGTCTTGTCCACCCCGGAGCCACCCGTGTTGTCCGTCGCGGTCAGGCTGGCGGTCACCGGCGCGGTGTACCACCCGGGGGAGGGTGCCTGGCCGTTGACCGCGATGGCCGTGGTGGGAGCCGTGTTGTCCGGCACGCCGTGGCACGAGGCCGTCCCGGAGTCGGTGAAGGTGCTCTCGCCGTCGTTGACGAAGCTCCAGTCGTAGCTTCCGTTGTGCAGGGTCATCTTGATGATGCCGTGCGTGCTGTTGTTGAGCACCTGGCTGGTCGGGACCTCCGCCCCGGGGGTGTCCAGGGCGGCGCCGCCGGTGCCGACGATGAACTCGCGCACGCCCCTGGTGTTGTCGACCGCGCCGGAGGCGTTCAGCGGCGCGAACCGCTCGTACCAGTGGGAGTCACCGTTCAGCACGACATCCGCGCCGCCGTTGTACAGGTCCTGCCAGAGCTGCTGCATCGTGTCGTCGCCGCCGGAACCGGACGCGGCCGACGCCCAGCGCGGGTTCTGGTAGTAGGCCAGCGTGCAACGCGCCGTGTCATGGGCCAGGTCGTTTTGCAGCCACAGGTCCTGCGCCGAGCCGGCCGCGCAGAACCCCGGGTCGTTCAGGACACACGGCGCGGTGTTCAGCGCGATGATGTGCCAGTTACCCAGGTTGTAGCTGTAGTAGGCGGTGGACGGGTCGGTGTTCACCACCGCGGGCACGGGGGAACCGAGGAGCCCGCCGCTGCCACCGAAGTACTGCTGATAGCCGGCGCCGGGGGTGGCCGGGCAGTCCGTGCCGCCGCTGGTCGCCCAGTCCTTGTCGCCGGGCACCGGGTAGGTGATGGACTTCTTCACGCCCCAGGTTGGCCCGTAGGACTGCTCGAATGCACTCAGCCCGCCGCAGTCGTACTGGTCATCGCCCAGCGGCAGCACTGCGTCAATGCCGGTCAGCAGGCCGACGGTCTGGGAGGCAACGCAGTCGGGAGGGACGCCCAGCCCGTTGTTGTACGCGGGAGCGGTGGGGTCGCAGGCGATGTCGCCGGCCGAGCCGATGACCGGGTCGGCGTTCGGCTGGACCTGCACCTGCTGGGTCTGCACCGCCTCGGTGTTGCCCGCGTTGTCCACCGAGAAGAACTTGAACGTCATCGGCTGGGTGATCGTGAACGGCTGGCTGTTCCAGACCGGGCTGGAGGTCGTCGGCGTGGACCCGTCGGTGGTGTAGTAGGTGGCCTTGACGCCGGAGCCGCCCGGGTCGGTCGCCACGAGCGAGACCGTGGTCGAGCCGTTGTAGGTCGTGGACTGGCAGGGTGATCCGTCGCAGTTCAGCGTGGTGACCGGCGCTTGGGTGTCAGGCCCGTTGACGACCTGGGACACCGTTTCCAGCTGAGTGCGCGGCGGCGCCCCGCCCGGCTGGCCGGTGTTCTGCAGCCAGTCGAGCAGGGAATTGAGCGTGTCCAGCTCGACCGAGCCCCAGTCGCTCAGGCAGTTGCTGTAGTTGGCTGGGTCGTAGGTCTGCGAGCAGATCTCGTGGAAGGAGAGCTGGATCCAGCCGCCGCCGTTCTGCGCGGCCGCGGTGATGGCGGATTCCATGTGGGAAAGCTGCAGCGGTGGCACGTTCGGCGGGTTCCCGGTGGGCGGGTCGTAGACGGTCCGGGTGGCGAATATGTCCTTGGGCGGCAGGGTCTCCGCGTAGACGGGTCCCGCGCCGTCGCCGGCGACGTCAATGCCGCCGGCTGCACGTCCCGAGGTGTAACCGCAGCCCTTCACGATACTTTCGGCGTTGGCGTCGTATGCGCCGAACGGGTAAGCGAAGCTCACCGGGTAGAAGCCGTGGTTGACGAGGTTCTGACGGTCCTGGCACACCTCGGTGGTGCAGGTCCCCTGATCGGTGCAGCCCTTGAGGTTGTACTCGTCAAGGGTGTGACCAGCGATCTCGTTACCCGCGTTGTTCAGCGAGGTGAGCTGGGCCCACGTCATGGCGCTGTCGATGCCGGCATTGGTGTTTCCGGTGTTGATGAAGAACGTGCCGTCGATCCCGTGCGGTTTCAGAGCGTGCTCGAACCCGAGCGTGTACTGATTCTCGATGCCGTCGTCGAAGGTCAGCGAGACCGCCACGCGCGGCGGCAGGACCACGATCTGCTGGGACTGCACCGCTTCGGCGTTGCCGGCCAGGTCGGTGGAGAAGAACTTGACCGTGTAGGTGCCCGCGGTGCCCAGCTTGACCGGCGCGGTGTAGACGGTGCTCGAGGTGGTCGGGTCCGAGCCGTCGGTGGTGTAGTAGGTCTTGTCGACGCCCCAGCCGCCGGTGTCGGTCGCGGTCAGGCTGACCGTGGTGGAGCCGTTGTAGCCGGTGCCGCCGCAGGGGGCGTTGTCGCAGGCGATCGTGGTGGCCGGCGGGGTGGTGTCGGGGGGCAGGCTGGCCTGGATCACCTGGGTGCTGACCGCTTCGGCGTTGCCGGCGTTGTCGTAGGAGCGGTATTTGAGGGTGGTGGTGCTGGTGACCGGGATCTGGCCGGTGTAGGCCGGGCTGGACAGGGTGGGGTCGGACCCGTCGGTGGTGTAGCGGGTGCTGGCCACGCCGGAGCCGACGTCGGTGCTCGGCAGGGTCACGTACACGGTGCTGGTGTAGGTGCTCGCCGCGCACGGGGAGCCGTTGCAGGCGATCGTGGTGACCGGCGCGCTGGTGTCCGCGGCGCGGGCCGCGGCGCCGACGGTGCTCAGCGCGGCGCCGGCCGGTGCCCCGCCGGACTGGCCGGCGTTGCCGATCCAGTCGAGGAAGGAGTTCAGGTCGGCCAGCTCGATCCAGCCGGCCGAGGCGGTGCAGGCGGTGTAGTTGCTGGGGTCTTGGGCTTGGGAGCAGACCCGGCCGATGACGATCTGGCTCCACCCGCCGCCGTGGGCGGCGGCGCCGGTGACCAGCGATTGCATGTTGGCGAGGGTGACCTGGCCGGTGGGGGCGTAGGCGCGGGTGGCGTACCAGTCCCGGGGCGGCAGCGTCTCGGCGTAGGCGGGCCCGGCCGGGGACAGCGACCCGGCGCTGCGGGCGTTGCCGTAGCCGCAGTTCTTCACGATGCCCTCGACGGTGGCGTTGAACGCGCCGCCGGGGTAGGCGAAGCCGGCCGGGGCCAGGCCGTGCTGGATCAGCGCGGCGCGGTCGTCACAGACCTGGCGCGGTGGGGTTCGGGTCGGTGGTCAGGTTGGTGGCGCTGACGGTCTTGCCGCCGATGTCGTTCCCGGCCCCGGCCAGGGCGGCCAGCTGCGCCCAGGTCATGGTGTTGCGCCGACACGCCGATGGTGCCGGAGTTGACGAAGAACGTGGCGTGCGCGCCGTGCGGCGCCAGGGCCTGCTGGTAGCCCAGCGTGTACTGGCTGATGGTGCCGTTGTCGAAGGTCAGCGACACCTTCGACGCCACCGGGACGACCTGGACCTGCTGGGACTGCACCGGCTCGGCGTTGCCCGCCTTGTCGGTGGAGAAGAACCGGACACTGTAGCTGCCCGGCGTGTTAAGCGTGAACGCGCCGGAGTACACGGTGCTCGACGTCGTCGGCGCGGAGCCGTCGGTGGTGTAGTAGGTCTTGTCGACGCCCGATCCGCCGCTGTCGGTGGCGGCCAGCGTGACGCTCACCGACCCCACGTAGGACGCGGCCGTGCAGGCGGCCCCGTTGCACGCGATGGTGGTGGCCGGCGGGGTGGTGTCCGGCGGCGCCTGGATCACCTGGGTGCCGACCGCCTCGGCGTTGCCCGCGTAGTCCCAGGACCGGAACTTCACCGTGGTCGAGGAGGCGGCGCCGTTGACGTTGAACGCCCCCGTGTAGGTCGGGCTGGACAAGGCCGGGTCGGTGCCGTCGGTGGTGTAGTGCGTGCTGGCCACGCCCGAGCCGGTGTCGGTCGCCGCGAGCGTCACGCTGACCACGCCGGAGTACGGCGTGTTCGTGCATGGCGCCCCGTTGCAGGCAATGGTGGTGGCCGGCGCGCCGGTGTCCGCCGAGGCGACCACGCTGCGCACCGTGGCCAGCGTCGCCCCGGCCGGCGCCCCGCCGGTCTGGCCCGCATTGGCCATCCAGTCCAGGAACGAGTTCAGGTCGGCCAGTTCAATGTGCCCCGACGAGGCGCTGCACGCGGTGTAGTTGTTCGGGTCCAGGGCCTGCGAGCACACCTTGCCGATGACGATCTGGTCCCAGCCGCCGCTGTGCGTGGCCGCGCCGGACACCAGGCTTTCCATGTTGGCGAGCGTGACCGCGCTCGGGGCATACGCGCGGGTGGCGAGCCAGTTGGCCGGGGGAACGGTTTCCGCGTACGTCGGCCCGGTCACCGAGAGGCCGCCCGCCGTGCGCCCGTTCCCGTAGCCGCAGCCCTTCACGATGCCCTGGACGGTCGCGTTCTGGGTGCCGCCGGGGTAGGCGAACGCCACCGGGGCCAGGCCGTGCTGCAACAGCGCGGCCCGGTCGTTGCAGACCTGGGCCGCCGGGTTCGGGTCGGTGGTCAGGTTGGTCGCGTTGACCGTCTTGCCGCCGATGTCGTTGCCAGCCCCGGCCAGCGTGCCGAGCTGCGCCCAGCTCATGAAGTTAGCCCCCTGGCCGACGGTGCCCGAGTTCACCAGGAACGTGGCATTCGCGCCATGCGGCGCCAGCGCCTGCTGGTAGCCCAGCGTGTACTGGCCGATGCTGCCGTTGTCAAACGTCAGCGACACCACGGTCTGCGTCGCAGCCGGTGCGGCCGCGGGGACCGCCACCGCCGAGATGGCAGCAACCGTGACCACCGAAAAGGCCGCCGCGGCCAGCCGTGTCCGCGGTCGCTGAACCCAGGACGCGCGACTTGGCTGACGGGGACGAGCGAATCCAGCCCCAGACACCGATGAATCCCCTCCCACATGCCTCAAACCGGCGCCGGGGAGAATTGACCCGCTCGGGAGCGGCGGCGCCACAGCGTCGGTTTAGGGCGCGATCGATCAATGCCGGAGTGGCGATGATCGTGGTTAATCATCCCGGCAAGTCGGTCCGCCCAACATCCCAATTCGACGTAGCCCGACTGCGGTGGAAGGCGGGTCTCGATTGGAGTGGCCCGGTTTAGGGTGGTTTACGGGCTGTTTGTTTCTAGTCATACTGCCTTGTCGTGTAAGGCGGCTATCCCGGCCGATGTGGTTGAGGCTCATGGCGGTGGGTGGCGGCTGCCACGGGAGCACCGGGCGGTGAGTCCCGGTTCCCGCCAAGTCGCATCCTTGACCGGCCGGAGCCACCAGGCGGAGTCATGTTCGCGAAGATGGGGGAGACGAGCCACATGGCGGCCATCCGCGGCCGGGGCGCATAGCCACGACTCGCTGGCCATCTGGCCCAGGATCTAACAGGCACGCGCCGGCGCGGGTGGCTGGCCAGTGTTCCGCCAGCGGTGCAGGAGAGACTCGGAGGGGGACCTTGATGAAGATGAAGATGACAGCCATGGCCGCCATCACGGTGGCACTGATGGCTGGCTGCAGCGGCGGCGGGGGAGGTCATCCGCAGGTTCCGCATGCGAACACGAGCACGGTGCCGAGTCTGTCACCCGCGCCGGGCGGGCTGAGCGTGACAGCAGCCTGCGCCAAGTTCCGCAGCGCAACAATCGTCATGCTCGAATCCGGTCCTACGGACCCGTCGGCGCTCAGGCGGTTCGGGAGGGCGATGCGGCACCTTGGCGGCGAGCTTGCTGGAGAGGTTCCAGGCGGCCCGGACCGCGCTCTTGGCAATGCGTTCGCCCTAGTGGGCGCGCATGCGCTAGCCATCGCCGCCGGCCACGCGCCGGGGGGCCTGATAGCCGCGTACCGCGTGGTAAGGCGGGATGCCGGGAAGGTGGAAGCCGCCTGCCCGGGCGCGAGCCAATAAGCCCCACGGCCCGGAGACGGCGTGTCGCCCAGCGACTGCGCCCCTGGCCGCCACCGGCGGAGGATCGACCGAGGCATGTCCAGGCAGAAGGCGCTGCCGGGCGCGGCGGTGGGCCTGACCGCCGGAATCGCCATCGTTTCCTACGCCACCAAGGGCGAGGTCGCCCGCGCCATGTATTGATCGCTCTGCCGTGCGCGACCGCGCTCGACCTTGTGCCAGGTATGCATTGCGCAAGAGGCCGCACCACGACAGCGGTTTTGAGCACGATCAACCAATGCCAAAGCGGCGATGATCAGGGTCAATCATTCCGGCAGGCTGGCCGCTTAACATCCTCATCCGACGTAGCTTGACTGCGGTAAGGCGGGTCTCGATTAGCCTCGCAAACCCTAGGGTGGTTTCCGGGTTGCTTGATTAGTTATGACCCGTTCTGTCTTATCCAGGCGACCACCTGCCGGCCAGGCCCTAAGCCGGCCCGGTGCCGGCCCGGCAGGGCGTTCATCCCCGGCCTGGCGGTGGCACGTTCCAGGAGGTGATCACCGGCTCGCCATGCTCGGTGCCCAGCGTGCTCAGGGTCGCCGTCTTGAGCTGGAAAAGGCGCCCGGCGGCGGGCTCCAGCCGGAGCCAGCGGGCGGTCAGCACGCGGAGCAGGTGGCCGTGGGCGACGAGCGCGACGTCGCCGTCGGCTAGCAGCGGGCTCACCCGTGCCAGCACCGCGTCGGCTCGCGCGCCCACCTCGGCGAGGGTCTCCCCGGGATGGGCGGCGTCGCCGGGGATGACCCCGTCCCGCCACAGGTACCAGCCAGGCCGTGAGGCCTGTATGTCGGCGGTGGTCCGGCCCTCGTATCCGCCGTAGTCCCACTCCTGCAGGTCCGGGTCCTCCTTGGCACCAGCCAGCCCGGCCAGGGCCGCGGTCGCCACGGCGCGCCGGGCCGGGCTGGTGAACACGGCCCGCACCGGCCGGGCCGCGAGCGCGGGCGCCAGCGCGGCGGCGGCCGCCTCACCGGCAGGAGTCAGCGGAAGATCGGTGCGGCCGGTGTGGCGCAGTTCCCGGCTCCACTCCGTCTCCCCGTGCCGCAGCACGATCAGCTCGCCCACCGGTGGTCCCCGCTACGGCAGGGTGAGGATCTCGTGGCCGTCGCCGGTGACGAGGATCGTGTGCTCGAACTGCGCGGTCCGCTTGCCGTCCTTGGTCACCACCGTCCAGCCGTCCGCCCAGATGTCGTACTCGATGGTGCCCAGCGTGAGCATCGGTTCGATGGTGAACGTCATCCCCGGCTCCATGATCAGGCTGACCGCGGGGTCGTCGAAGTGCGGCACGATGAGGCCGGAGTGGAACGTGGTCCCGATCCCGTGCCCGGTGAAGTCACGGACCACCCCGTAGTGGAACCGGCGGGCGTAGGACTCGATCACCCGGCCGATCGCGTTCAGCGGCCGGCCCGGGGCCACCGCCCGGATGCCGCGCATCATCGCCTCGTGGGTCCGCTCCACCAGCAGCCGGGATTCCTCGTCCACATCCCCGGCGAGGAACGTC
>CAVPMG010000025.1:0-29999 GCA_963706115.1 uncultured Actinomycetes bacterium
CCGTGCCCGCTTCGTAACGGGGAATTGTCCGACCCCTGCGATAACGTCGGCACATGCCACGCAAATACGGCGAGAAATACACTCGCGAGCTGCTCACCGAGGCGGTGGAGAACTCCATCAGTATCGCCGGTGTGCTGCGCTACTTACAGATTCCCTGGTCCGGAGGCACTCACGCCCACATCAGCCGCAAACTCAAGGCGCTCAGCATCGACACGTCGCACTTCAAGAGGGTGGCGCCGAACAGAGGGAAGCCGTGCGCCTGGCGGCTCACCCCGGAGCACGTGCTAATAGTACGCCCGCCCGGCTCACGACGGCCGGAGCCGCACGTCTTACGCCGAGTGCTGCGCGAGAGTGGCGTACCGTATGCTTGCGAGGCATGCGGCATCAAGGCCGAGTGGAACGGCAAGCCGATAGTCTTGCACGTAGATCACATCAGTGGAGACTGGCTGGACAACAGAAAGGAGAACCTCCGCTTTCTCGGTCCGAACTGTCACTCGCAAACCCCGACATTCGCCGGAAGATTCAAGAATAAGAAGGGGCCGTAGCCCAATCGGCAGAGGCGCAAGTTTTAGGAGCTTGCCAGTGTGGGTTCGAGTCCCACCGGCCCCACAGTTTAAATGTCATAAGACAAATAATGGCCCCGAACCCGCGACTGGATTCGGGGCCTTCGCTACTGGAGCCGACGTCTCGGCGGGCAGCCTTCGATGCGGGGTGTGCTGGATGCGGTTGAAGGTGGGCGATAAGGTCCGCTTACGTGCATGAGGGAGGGCCGGGATGGCGTACGGGGCAGGTGGCGGGGATCAGCCGATTCCGCCCGGCGGGATGCTCGCGTCCGAGGCGGAGCGGGAACGGTGCCAGGCCGTGCTCAAGCAGGCCTTCGAGGACCAGCGCCTGACCCAGGACGAGTTCGAGTCCCGGGTCGGATCCGCCATTTCCGCGCGGACCCTGGATCAGCTCGCGGCGCTGACCCGCGACCTGCCTGCCCCTCTTCCGGCCGCCACTGCGGCGCCCTCCCGGCGGTCCCGGATGCCCTGGATGATCGGCGGGATCGTTGTGGCCGCCGTGGTGGCGGCGCTCATCCCGCTCCTTTCGGCGCTCAACGCCAGGTCACCACAGCAGAGCAGCGCCGCGCCTGCCAAGGCGGCCAAGAACAACAGCAACCCCAAGACCACGCTGAGCGGGCCGGCCAAGTGCCCGGTGGGCACGTCGCCGACGGCGCTGGCCATCGCCAATGCCCTCGTCAGTAGCCCCGTCTACGTCGATCCGCCGTCCTCGCTGCTGACCGCGGCCCAGGCGGACCGGCTGCGGGCCGAGATCAACCAGGCCGACGCCGGCCGGATCCGGCTGGCGGTCGTGACGAACGCGACGATGAGCCAGGGCGGCGGCGAGCGGGCGCTGGCGAACGCGATCTCAAGCTGCCCGGCCGACGGGGCGGGCGTCACCGTGGTCACCACCGACAAGTCGACTTATCTGGTCACCAGCTACGCCGACTACCAGGGGACATCCCAGGCGGTGGGTGCGGCGCTCAACACGCACGGCAGCCTGGCCGCTGGCCTGCGGGACGCGGTCAACCGCATGGCGGCCCTCGACCCGGGCAGCTAGCCAGGCGATCACGCGGCCGGGCTCAGGCTCGCCCGCCGGCGGGATCCGGGCCCTGAGTGCCGGGGGCCAGTTCGATGCGGGCCGCGTACATGGCTAGCTCGGTGAGGTGCTTGCGGGACGACCCTTGCATGTGCTGCAGACGCTGGAGCGCAAGCCCGTCGAGCACGGCGATGAAGCGGCGGTTGAAGTCGCCGGCCGGGGCAGCGAACGCTCCCTCGGCGACACCACGGGCAACGAGCGCGGCTAGCTCTTCGCGCCATGGGTTCAGCAGTTCTTCCAGGAACCGGCTCACCTGCTTGTTGTGCGGGGCACGCACCCATGCCTCCAGCCAGAGGATCCAGCTCGGGTCCGGGTGGGTGCCGGGCAGGTAGAGCTCGATGAACCGTTCGAGCTGCTTCCAGACACCGGTCACCCTGGCCAGGGCGGCCGCACGCCGCATGGTGTCCTGCTGTTCCTGCCAGGCAAGGGTCTCCAGCAAGATGTGCTCCTTGGAGGTGAAGTAATACATCACCTGGCCGGAGCTCATCCCGGCCCGCCGGGCTATCTCGGCGAGCCGGACCCGGTCGATGCCGACTTCGATGATCAGGCCTAGGGCCGCCTGGAGGACGCGGTCGCGGCTGCGCCGCCCGTCCTCGGTGCTGGCCGGCCCGCGGCGCCGCAACGCTGGCGCGGTGACTCGTGCTGCCGGGTCTGTCGTGGGCATGTGCGGGACTGCTCCGTGATCTTCCGGTGACACGATGGGCCGGTGAGGCGAGTATTAGTCTAGAGTATTGCTCTAGAGCTGCTTTACTACTGCTTTGCACTTCGGTAGGCTGAGATTTACTTCGGGGGGTGCGTAGGGCGCGACCGTCGCCCGTCGCTTGGGTGTGAGAGCGATGAGCACATTAATTCGGACTGACCATGTATCCGCAGCTGACCGGCTCGACTTCGTCCGGGAGATGACGGCCGCGACGTGGGTGCCGATGGACTGCCGTGCCATCGGCGACCGCGCCAGCTGCGCGAAAGCCGACTACGTGGAAGAGTTCCGCGCCAGTGGCATGGGCGCGATGCAGGTGGTCGTGATGGACATCATGCCCATCAGCGTGCAGCGCACCCCCGAGCTGATCTCGCAAGAAGATCCGGACATGCTGAAGATGGTGCTGATGCGCGGCGGCAACTCGTGCGTGGTTGCCCAGGACGGCCGCGAGGCCTCGGTGTCCGTAGGTGAGTTCGCCATCTACGACACCCGGCGCCCCTACGAGGTGGTGTGCGGGGCCAGCGGAGACTGGCCGACGCAGATGATGACCTTCATGTTCCCGCCTTCTCTGCTGCCGCTGTCCCGGAACCGGCTCAGGCAGCTGTGCGCCGTGCGCTTCCAGGCCGGCGCCGGTTTGGGGGACGTGACCTCGCAGTTCCTCCTCCATCTGGCCCATAACATCGATCACTACAGCCCGGCCGAGGCGGCGCGGCTGTCGACCGCTGCGCTTGAGGTGCTGGCGACGCGGCTGGCGCACGAGCTGGACGTCCGTGACTGGGGCACACCGGAGGCCCGCAGGCATGCCCTGCTCACCACGATTCAGGCCTTCATACAGCAGCACCTGGGTGATCCCGGGCTGTCCCCGGCCATGATCGCCGCGGCGCATCACATCTCGCTGCGCTCCCTGCACCAGCTCTTCCACGACGAGGGCCTGACCGTGGCGGGCTGGATCCGGCAGCGGCGGCTGGAGTGCTGCCGCCGGGATCTTTCCGATCCGGCGCTGGCTCCCCGCCCGGTCGCGGCCATCGCGGCGAGGTGGGGCTTCTCCAGCCCTGGCGACTTCAGCCGGGCCTTCCGGGCCGTGCACGGATTGCCCCCGGCGGAGTACCGCAGGTCTGCACGCGTTGTGAAGGTCTCTGCGCGCTGACCCAACGACAGGTTGAACCCTCTCGCCGATGCTGGCCGTACTGCATCAACGGGAGCCGTACCGCGATCCAACAGGGGCATTAGCGATGAGCACCATAGAAACGGAACGGCCGCAGGCGCGCTACGCACTGGGGCACTCACCTGAGGAATACGACCGGCTGCGCGCGCAGGCACGCGTGTGGGAGGACGCGACCGGGCGGCTGCTTGACCGGATCGGCCTCGGGCCGGGCGCGAGCTGCCTGGACGCCGGCTGCGGGCCGGGCGAGACGATGCGCCTCATGGCCGAGCGGGCCGGGCCCTCGGGCCGGGTCCTTGGCATTGACACCGACTCCTCGCTCGGCGCCATGGCGGTGGCGGCGCTGCACGACGCGGGCCACCGCCAGTGCTCCTTCCACGCACAGGACCTCACCGCCGGCGAGCCGATCCCGGGTGCGCCGTTCGACCTGGTCTACGCGCGCCTGCTGCTGTTCCACCTGCCCCAGCGTGCCGCCGTGCTGGCGCGGCTGTGGGACGCCGTCGCGCCGGGCGGTCATCTTCTCGTGCAGGACTACGACCTCCGCGGCATTTCCGTGCTCCCGGCGCTGTACAGCGTCGGCGAACTGGGGCGGATCATAACCAGCGTGTTCGATGCGGTGGGTGCCGATGTGCATACCGGTGCCCGGCTGCCGCAGTTGTTCGCGCAGGCAGGCATCGGGTATCCGGACGGCACCGACGTCGCGGGGCGCCTCGAGCCGCTCGCTACCGGCCGGGTGCTTCTGGAGCGCACCTTCCGCAGCGTGCTGCCGGTAGCCCTGGCGCATGGCATCACCACATCGGCCGGCGCCACCGGGTTGCTGGCCGCGATCGACCGCGACGCCGCCCGGTTCGCCGACTGCCCGATGGGATGGCCGCTGCTGATCGGCGCCTGGAAGCGCAAGGAGCCGGCATGATCGCCGTCGCCAGGGCCAGGCCGGCTCCCCCCGGGCGGCTGGGAGTGATCGCCATGACCCCGGGCACGATCGACGTCCGTGCCGTCCGCAGGCACTTCACGTTCCCCGAGCACGGCCGGATAGCGACCAACAACGCGGCCAGCACCCAGCCGCCGCGTGAGCTGCTCGCGCTCTACCAGTCGCTCGCGCCCGGGTACGAGAACGTCCACCGCGGGCAGTCCACCGCCTCACAGCAGATGACCGCGCTGTTCGAGGAGTCCTACGACACGATCGCGCAGTTCATCGGCGCGCCGGGCCGGGCCAGCATCGCGCTGTACCGGAACACGACCGAGGCCATCAACGCGGTCATGTACTCGCTGCTCACCGAGTTCCGGGACGGCGACAACGTCGTCACGACGACGATGGAGCACAACTCCAACTACGTCCCCTGGTATGCGCTGTGCCGGGAGATACTGCCGCGGCTCGGGCGGCGGGTGGAATGCCGGCTGGCCCGGTTCGATCCGGACAGCGGCGAGCTTGACCTCGATCACCTGGCGTCGCTGATCGACACCCGCACCAAGCTCGTCTGCTGCACCGGTGCGTCGAACTTCCTCGGCACCCGTAACCCGCTCGCCGCCATCCGGGCGCTGGCCGATGCCAGCGGGTACCCGCAGCCGGACGGCGAACGGCGGTCGTACCTGCTGGTCGATGCCGCCCAGCTGGTACCGGGGTCGTTCGTCGACGTGCAGGCCCTGGGCGTCGACTATCTGGCGTTCTCGTTTCACAAGATCATGGCGCCGTTCGGGGTCGGCGTGCTGTACGCCAGGGAGCACCTGCTGGCATCCGCGCTGCCGTTCCTGTACGGCGGCGACATGATCGCCGAGGGGCGCGTGTTCCCGTGGCGGGTCGAGTACAACTCGCTGCCCTGGAAGTACACCGCTGGCACGCCCAACATCCTCGGTGCGATCGTCTCCGCGCAGGCGCTGCGCATCCTGCTTGACCTGGCGCTGACGCCCGGCCGCCCGGCGTACTTCGGCACCGGCGCGCCCATCGCGCGCGCCGCCGTGCACGCCGCCATGGCCCGCGTCTCCCGCTGGAACCAGCAACTCACCAGCAGGGCGCTGGACGGGCTGGGCGCGATCGGGGGGATCACCATCTACGGTCCCCGGGATCCGGCACGGCGCACGTCGCTGGTCGCGTTCAACCTGGCCGGCCGGGACCCCGTCAGCGTGGCACAGGCCCTGAACCGGGCCGGAGTGGAGTCGCGGGCCGGCTGTCACTGCGCCACGCTCGCCCATCACGCGCTCGGGCTGACGCCGCCGGCGAGCTGCCGTCTGAGCTTCTACCTCTACAACACCCCCGACGAGGTCGACCACGCCGTGGCGGCGGTGGCCGCGGTCGCCGCCGGTCGCGGCATGCCCGCGGCACCACGGCACCGGTCCAGGCGCCCCGGGGCGCGCCAAGCCCGCTGGCGCGCCCCGGTGCTCTCGGCATGATCGTCCCGGACCTCGGAGGAGCACAATGCGGACCGTTCTAACCGTCCAGCTCTGCGTCCATTGCAGGCAGCGCCCGGCCGGGTTCTGGGTCAGCCGCACCGACGCCAGGGTCGTGCGCCGACCCTGGTGCCTAGCCTGCTGCGAAGAGCTGGACCGGGTCGGCTGCCACATAACCGCGTTCGGCGCCTGGTAGCGGTTTGCGCTCTGAGGAGCGCGACCGCGCCAGGCAGCCGAGGCGCGGCCGTACGCCTGCCGGTCATGGCTGGCCCGCCAGGTGCGGGTGATGCACCGATCGCTACTGAACCGCAGCGGCCTTGAGGATCGCCATGGCCGGGCCCGGGCGGTCCAGCCGCCCGGGCCCGGCCCGGTGGTTACTCGGCGCGCAGGGCGGTGGCGGTCCTGGTGGCGGCGGCCCAGCTTGCCGGGAGCAGCGCCCCGGCCACCGTGATCACCAGGCCGGCCAGCGCCAGCACCGCGACCTGCCAGCCGCCGTACACGTGCAAATAGCTGGCGGGCAGGCCGGTGTTCGCGGCCGCGGCCATGACGGGCAGCACGTAATGGTGCAGCATGATCCCGGCCGGGATCGCGATCAGGCCCGCCACCAGGCCGGTGCCGGCCACCCAGCAGACCACCATGGTGACGGCCTGGCGTGGCGTCATCCCGATCGCCTTGAACACCCCCAGGTCGTGCACGCGTTCCCTGGTGTGCAGCACCACGGTGTTGAGCACGCCGAGGCCGGCCACGATCGCCAGCAGCAGCGTCAGCGTGCCGATCAGGCCGATGACGACCGCGAACCCGTCCCCCCGGCCGGTCAGGTTCACCCCGTACAGCGCGCCAAGGTGCAGTGCCCGCACATACGACGTGGCAGAGACGCCGGGGCGCAGCGCGACGTCGTACTGGCTGGGCGTCACCCCGGGCACGGCCCGGGCCAGCGTCTGCCAGTCGGTGATCATGGCGACCCCGTTGTTGTCGGTGTCGAAGACCTGCCCGACGATCTTCACCGGGACCCGCCTGCCGCCGGAGACAAGGGTGACGGTGTCGCCGACCGACTTGCCGGTGTCGTTGAGGAAGCCGGTGCCCACGACCGCCTGGCCGGGGCCGGTGTACCAGTGCCCGCTGATCATCGCGTAGCCGGTCCACCTCGCGCCGCCCTGGAACGCGGTCAGGGCGACCTGCTGGGACAGCCCGGTCAGGCCGATCGACTGACTTGCCTGGGCGACATAGCGCAAGGTGCCCGGCTGATCCCGCAGCGCCGTCGTGACGGCCCGCTCCGCTTCCGCCGCTGTGGGCAGCTTCACCTGGCCCTGCGACCCACCCGGGACGGGGCCGGCCGTTTCCTGATTCGCGCTCCGCTTGAGGATACGGACGCCGCCGGGGCCGCCCGTGGGTACGAACACCTGCACCTGCTGGGCGCTGGCGTGGCTGAGGCCGTCCGCGACCCGGTTCAGCGACGCGCTCAGGCCCACCGCGAACGTCACCGCGGTCGCGCCGAGCAGCACGGCCGTCAGCGTGATCGCGGTGCGGGCCGGGCGCGCGAACGGGGCCGCGAGCCCGATCGTCACCGGCCGGGGCAGCGCGAGCCTGCCCAGCAGCCGGTGCGCCGCGTACCCACGGCCGGTGCGCGGCGCGCGCCCGGCGGCGATCGCCTGGGCCGCGCTGAACCGGCCGGCGCGCAGCGCGGGCAGCAGCGCGGCGATCCCGGTCAGACAGCACAGGCCGAGCGGCACGGCCACGTCCACCCAGACGGGCACGTGCAGCGCGCCGACGCCGTAGACGGTCGCGGTCTTGGCGAGCACCGGCGCAGCGAGCAGGTTCCCCAGCACCACGCCGCCCAGGCATCCGGCGATCGCGGGCACCATGGCCTGGCCGGTATAGGCGGCCACGACCTGGCCGGGGGAGAAGCCGATGCTCTTGAGCACCCCGATCCTGTGGTAGCCGGCGACCACCGCGCCGCTGACTACGTTGGCCACGATCAGCGCGGACAGGACCAGCCCAAGAACGGCGAAGGCGACCACGAACGGCACGTACGGCGCGATGTTCGACTTCTCCTGCGCCTTGATGGCCAGATAGGACTGCGTGCCGGTGACCGCCCCCGCGGGCAGCGCACCGGTGACCGCAGCCACATCGGTGCGGATGGCCGCGGCGCTGCCTGCGTCGCGGAACCGGTACTGCATTTGCGCGGCCGGGGGCGTGCCGGGCGTACGCAGCTTGGCGATCTCACTGGGCAGCACCCAGCCGCCCGCCGAGCTGTCCACCGAATCGGCGATGCCGACGATGGTCAGCGTGACCGGGCCCGCCGCACCGGGCATGGTGAGCCGCGTGCCCAGTGGCATGGAGACGCCGTTGCCCGGGCTGGGGTCGCTGGCCAGCACAAGCTGCCTGGGCCCGGCCGCCCAGTGGCCGGACTGCAGGGTCAGGTCGTCGACCGGGCCGCCCGGCGAGGCTCGCCCGGCTAGCACCATCGGCCCCATGGGCACTTGGGCTCCGTTTGGCCCGGTGAACTTCGGCGCGACGGTCACCTCGCCGAACGGCCCCGCCGCCGCGGCCACCTCCGGCAGCCGCCGGGTCGCGGCCAGGCCCGCGGCGGTGGCCCGGGCCGGGTCCACCACCGCGATCACGTGCGCCCCGCGCTGGGCCGCGAAGGCGTGGTCGAACGGGGTGCTGGAGTCCGCGACGAGCGCGAGGGCCAGCACACAGGCGCCGGTGGATACCAGCAGCACCAGGCCGATCACGATCGTCTGCACCCGCCGTCTGGTCAGCCCGCCCGCCGCGGCGCGGGTGACCGGGCCCGGCCTCATGGCCGCACCTGCGCCCGTGCCAGCCCGGCACCGGAGGCTGGGCCGGCCGGGCCCCCGCTGATCCGGCCGTCCACGATCTGCACCGTGCGGCGGGCATAACGGGCCGCCAGGTCCGGGTTGTGCGTGACCAGCACCAGGCTCTGACCGGAGGCGTTCAGGTCAAGCAGCAGCTTGCCGATCTCCTCACCGGTGGCGGTGTCCAGCGCCCCGGTCGGCTCGTCGGCCAGCAGCAGTTCGGGCCGGTTGACCAGGGCGCGTGCGATCGCGACCCGCTGCCGCTCCCCGCCGGAGAGCCGGCCCGGGTAGGCGTTGCGGTGCCGTTCCATGCGCAGTGCGGCCAGCAGTTCGCCAGACCGTGCCCTGGCCTGGTCGCGGCGCATTCCGGCGAGCTGCGCAGGCAGCATTACGTTGTCGGCGACGGTCAGGTCGTCGAGCAGGTTGAAGAACTGGAAGATCATTCCGATACGGCGCCGCCGGAATCTGGCTACCCCGGTTTCGCTGAGCCGGTCCACCCGCTCCCCGGCTACGGTCACCGCACCGCTGGTCGGCTTGTCCAGGCCCGCGATGAGGTTCAGCAGGGTGGACTTGCCGCTGCCCGAGGGGCCCATCACCGCCACGGCCTCACCCGGCATCAGTTCCAGGCTCACGCCGTCCACGGCGGGCTGGCCGTCGTTGTCGTAGCGCTTGGTCACGTTTTCGATTCGCACGAGAGCATCCATGGGCGGCACGGTAGGCAGGGCGGGGCGGCGCGGGCGTCCGCCGCCGGATGCAAAAACGCTGCCGCGGCCGGCCCGGGCGTGGTACCTGGTCATCCTCATGGCGGACCTGGCTACATAACGCGGCGGACGCCCTGCTGCGGCCACGAGGGCGATACTGGCCTGGTGAGGGAGCGATTCGCCGTACCGGTGCGGGACTGGCTCAGCCAGGTCTGGGCATTCGCCCGGTCGGCCGAGCCGCGGGCCCCGCTGTCGCGCCGCGCCATCCTCATCGACATCGCCATTGCCGCGGTGGCCCTGGTGGCGTCGCTGCTTGCGGTCCGGTCCACCTACGTCGGTCAGCCCGCGCAGTTCGTCTGGGATTCGCGCGCGGGCACCGTACTTGTCGTGGGGATGACGCAGGCTCATCAGGTCTGGGGACACGCCTGGGCGGCCATCCTCTTCACCTCGCTGCCCCTCGCCGTGCGCCGGCGGTTCCCGCTGAGCGCCTTCGTGGTACTGGTGTTCGGCACGCTGGCGACCCAGAGGTACGCGACGGACGTCACCTTCCTGGCCATCGTTTTCGCCGGCTACTCGGCGGTCGCCTACAGCAGGTTCCGTGGTGCGGCGCTGCTCAGCATGATCCCGGCGGGCCTGATCGTGGCCACCAGCTACTGGAACGCGGGTCCGTCGAGCTGGAGGGCGAGTGCCGTGCCGATGCCGGCGGGGGGCCTGGGATCCCTCAACCGCGCCGGGGTAACGCTCCAGGAAGGCACCGAATGGCGGCTGCCCGGGCTCGTGGCCGCGTTCTCGCTGATCCTGATCGCGGTCATCGGCAACGCGATGCAGGCACGGGACCGGATACGCCGCATGCAGGCCGAGCATGCGGCCGCCACCCGGCGGGCGCTCGACGAGGAGCGGGCGCTCATCGCCAGCGAACTGCACGACGTGGTGACGCACAACGTCAGCGTGATGATCGTGCAGGCCGGCGCCGCCCGGCAGGTGCTCGCCGCCGACCCGGCCGAGGCCACGGCGGCGCTGCTCGCGGTCGAAGCCAGCGGCCGGGCGGCCATGACCGAACTGCGCCATCTGCTCGGCCTGCTCAGCCCGGCGGGTACCGATCCGGGGCCGGCTACCGGGCCGGTACCGGACGGAGCGGACACTGGTCCGGACCTGAGCCCGCAGCCGGGCCTCGATCAGCTCCAGCCGCTCATCGGCCGGCTGACCGCGGCCGGGCTGCCCGTCGGCCTGCAGGTCGGCGGTACGCCACGGGCACTGCCACCGGGCCTGGACCTGGCCGCCTACCGCGTCGTCCAGGAGGCCCTGACCAACGTGCTCAAGCACGCGGGAAAGCCGGAGACCACGGTCCGGCTCGACTACGCCGAAGCCGGCCTGGTGGTGGAGGTCACCGATGCCGGGCGGCCCATCCCGGCCGCCGGGCCCGCGGTCAGCGCCGTGCCCGGGTCCGGCCGTGGCCTGCTCGGGCTGCGTGAGCGGATCGCGCTGTACGGCGGCGAACTGGACGCCGGGCCCCGGCCGGGCGGCGGCTGGCTGGTCCGCGCCAGGCTGCCGGTCGACCCGGCTGCCGGGCCCGGAGCCGGGGACCAGCCCGCGGCGGGCCTGGCGTCCCGGGCGGCGGGGCAGCGGTGACAGGGGAAGCCGGGGCACCGGCGACCGCGGAAGCCGGAGCGCCGCGCGTGGTGATCGCCGACGACCAGACGCTGGTCCGCAGCGGGTTCCGGATGATACTCGGCGCGGCGGGCATCACGGTCGTCGCCGAGGCGGCCGACGGCGGGCAGGCCGTCGCCGCCGTGCTCAAGCACCGGCCCGAGGTCGTGCTGATGGACATCCGGATGCCGGAGATGGACGGCCTGGAAGCCACCCGCCGGATCCTGGCCGCCCCGGCAGGCCGCGACTGCCGGATCATCATCCTCACCACGTTCGACCTCGACCAGTACGTCTACGCCGCGCTCACCGCGGGCGCCAGCGGCTTCCTGCTCAAGGACGTCTCCCCGGAGCAGCTTGTCGCCGCGGTGCGGATGGTGCGCGCCGGCGACGCCCTGCTGGCGCCGTCGATCACCCGCCGGCTTGTCGAGCGGTTCGCGCCGTGCGGGCCCGCCCGCCCGGCCGTGCACGCCGACCTGTCCGAGCTGACCCCGCGCGAGCTTGAAGTGCTGCGGCTGCTCGCCCGGGGCCTGAGCAACGCCGAACTCGCCGCCGAGCTCACCCTCAGCGAGGCGACCGTCAAGACGCACGTCGGCCGGATACTGACCAAGCTCCAGCTCCGTGACCGGGTCCAGGCGGTCGTGCTGGCCTACGAGACCGGCCTGGCCGGCCCGGGGGCCGGACCCGATCCCCCGTGACCACCGCCGCTTACCCGGGGGCGGCGTCCCCCCGGAGCGGCGGAGACGTCAGCGGTTCATGCCGGACAGGGACCGAGTACGGATACGGTGCCGTCACCGTTGTCAGCCACGTAGCCGGTGTTGGTCCTCGAAGATGCCGCGACACCCTCCGGGTCGCTGCCGACGGTGATGGTGGCGGTCACGGTATTGGACCGCCCGTTGATCACCGACACGGTGTCGCCGGGCGCCACGATGCTGCCGTTGTCGGTGACGTAGATGGTGTGGGTCTTCGGGTGCACCGCGACCTGAACCGGACCGTGGCCGACGGCGACGGTGGCGGTCACGGTGCTGGTCCGCCCGTTGATCACCGATACCGTGTCATCGTCACCATTGGCCACGTAGATGGTGTGGGTCAGCGGGTCAACCGCGACCCCGCGCGCCCCGGTGCCGACGGGGATCTTGGCGGTCACCGTGTTGGTCCGCCCGCTGATCACAAACACCGTGCCGCCAAAGAAAGGCACGTAGATCTTGTTGGCCCCCGGGTCCACCGCGACCGTGAACGACTGGGCGCCGACGGGAACGGTCGCGGTCACGGCGTTGGTCCGCCCGTTGATCACCGACACCGTGCTGCTGCCGTAGTTGGCCACGTAGATGGTGTCGGTCCTCGGGTCAACCGCCACCCCGAACGGCTCAACGCCCACCCCGATGGTTGCGGTCACGGTGTTGGTCCGCCCGTTGATCACCGACACCGTGCTGCCGAGTCTGCTGGTCACGTAGATGGTGTCGGTCCTCGGGTCAACCGCGACTCCTTGCGGGCTGCGGCCCACGCGGATGGTGGCGGTCACCGTGTCGGTCCGGGCGCTGATCACCGACACCGTGTTGCTGCCGTCGTTGGCCACGTAGATGGTGCTGGTCTTCCGGTCCGACGCGAGCCAGCCCGGCGCGCTGCCCACGGGGACGGTGGCGATGACCGCGATACAGCCATTGGCCCCGTGGGCCATGCCCCTCGCCAACGGCGCCGAGGCCGCCGCGGCCGTGGTGATCGGCGCCAGGCTGGTGACGGCGACGGCGGTCAGGCACGCGGCACGCTGGGGAAAACTCATGATCCCTGCTCTACTCCCTCGCGGCGAGCGAACGCGTTCGCTCGCCATCACAAGACGAACAGCGGGGTGGATTTGCCTGCCTGATTCTGGCATGCCTTGGTTCGGCACGCCCAACGGCGCCGCGATCGCCGGACCGGCCACACGGTTTGACAGTACGAAGGATAACCGCTATCTATTTAGATAACCGTTAGGTGGTGGTGGGCTTGCAGGACGTGGTGCTGGCGCTGCTGGCCAAGGAGCCCTCGCACGGGTACCAGCTGCGGGCCCGGCTCAGGCAGGCGCTCGGCCCGGTCGGCGAGGCGATGAACGCCGGGCAGATCTACGTCACGCTGGGCCGCCTGGAAAGGGCCGGCCTCGTCGCGTGCGAGCGTGAGCCGGGCCTGCCCGACCGGCCGGACCGGAAGGTGTACGCGCTGACCGCGGCCGGGCAGCAGCGGGTGGCGGACTGGCTCGCCGAGGTGAGCTGGCCGCGCCCGGACCTGGCGGAGTTCCATCTGAAGCTGGCCGCCGCAACGGCTGCGGGCCTGGCCGACCCGGTGACGATGGTCGGCGGCACACGCCGGGAACTGCTGACCCGGCTGCGCGAGGCGCAGCGGGCCGCGATGGCGGAGCCGGACGGGTCGGGCGCCGGGCTGCTGCTCGAGGGCGTGGTGCTGCGGCTGCAGGCCGATCTGCGGTGGCTTGAGGCATGCGAGCGATATTGGGTCGACTGGAAGGGCGAACAATGAGCGACAGCGGCAGTACCGCCATGCTGCGCGCCCGTGAGCTGCGCAAACACTACGGCAAGGACGACGGGCTGGTGCGGGCGGTCGACGGGATCGATCTGGAGGTCGCACCGGGTGAGACGGTTGCGGTGATGGGGCCGAGCGGTTGCGGGAAGTCCACCCTGCTGCATCTGCTCGGCGGCCTGGAACGGCCCACCGCGGGGGCGATCTGGCTGGCCGGCCGCCGCATCGACCAGCTAGGGGAGCGGTCCCTCGCCGGGCTGCGCCGCGACGGCGTGGGCTTTGTGTTTCAGGCGTTCCATCTGCTTGACGAGCTGACCGCGGTCGAGAACGTGGAACTTCCGGCGCTGCTGGCCGGAAGCTCGGCGCGGGGCGCGCGGCGCCGGGCACTTGACCTGCTGGAGCGGGTCGGACTGGCCGACCGGGCCAGGTACCAGCCCGCGGCGCTGTCCGGCGGCCAGCGGCAGCGGGTCGCGATCGCCCGCGCGCTGGCCAACGAGCCTCTGGTGGTGCTCGCCGACGAGCCCACGGGCAACCTCGACAGCGCCGCGACCCTCGAAGTGCTGCGGCTGTTCGACAGCTTGCACGAGGCCGGGCAGACCCTGGTCGTGGTCACTCACGACACCCGGATCGCGGCCACCGCAGACCGGATGATCTCCATGCGCGACGGCGCGTTCGTGGAGGAGACCAGGCTCACCGGCGGCACCACGGGGCACCTGGCCGCGCTCGCCGGCCTGGACGGCTGAGCCATGGGCCGGATCAGGGTCATCACCAGGCTGGTTGCCCGCGACCTGCGGCGGCGCCGGGGTGAGGCCGCGTTGATGCTCGTCACGATCATGGCAGCCAGCGCCACCCTCACCCTCGGGCTGATCCTGCACGGGGTCACCAGCCAGCCCTACGCGCAGACCCGGACCGCCACCAGAGGGCCTGACGTAGTGGCGAACATCTTCCCGGCCGGGCCGGACAAGGGTCCCGCCGCGGGCAAGTGGGGCATGCCCGCGCGTCAGGTGGCCGCGCTCACCGCGCTGGATCACGCTCCCGGGGTCACCGGCCACAGCGGGCCCTATCCGGTCACCTGGACTCTGCTGCGTGCTCACGGCGCCACGGCGACCGCCGAGGTGGAAGGCCGGGACGAGGCCCCGGCGCCGGTGGATCAGCCGAAACTGACCCAGGGGAGCTGGGTGCGTCCCGGTGAGGTGGTGATCGAGCGCAGCTTCGCCGACGCGCTCGGCATCGGCGCCGGGGCCAGGATCACCCTGAACGGGCGGCCGTTCCGGGTAGCCGGGGTGGCGGTCACCGCCGCCTTCACTCCGTACCCGAACGTCTGCTTCACCGGCTGCATCATCGCCACCGGCCAGAAGATGGCGAGCGAGCCCGGCCTGATCTGGACCACCCGTGCCGCGGCGCGCGGCCTCGCCAGGGACGCGGAGCCGCTGACGTACTTCCTGAACCTGAAACTGGCCCGCCCCGGCAGCGCGTACACGTTCGTCGACGCACGCAACAACCCCAGCGCGGCCGCGCCCTACCTGACCGCATGGCAGGACATCAGCCAGCAGGACGGGAACCTGGTGAAGAACGAGCAACTGGTCATGATGGTGGCCAGCTCGCTGCTGTGCCTGCTCGCGATCGCCAGCGTGGCAGTGCTCGTCGCGGGCCGGGTGGCTGACCAGATCCGCCGGGTGGGGCTGCTCAAGGCGGTCGGCGCCACGCCGGGCCTGGTCGCCGCGGTGTTCCTGGCCGAGTACCTGGTGCTGGCCCTGGTCGCGGCGGCGCTCGGACTGGCCGCCGGGCGGCTCGTCGCGCCACTGCTCAGCAACCCCGGGCCGGCCTGCTCGGCACCGCGGGGGCGCCGCCGATGTCGCTGCCCACCGTGATCGTGGTGGCGTGTGTGGCGCTGGCCGTCGCGGCCGTGGCGACGCTCCTGCCCGCGGTGCGCGCGGCCCGGACCAGCACCGTGCCCGCGCTCGCGGACGCGGCCCGGCCGCCACGGCGCCGGGGCTGGCTGGTCACGATCTCCGCGCGGCTGCCGGTGCCGCTGCTGCTGGCCCTTCGGCTGGCCGGGCGCCGGCCGCGCCGCGTCCTGCTCTCGGTGTTCAGCGTGGCGGTCACGGTCAGCGGGATCGTCGCGGTCCTGATCGTGCACGCCCACAACGACCAGCGGTTCGCCGCCACCTCCGCGCTAGGCGACCCCCGGATCGAACGGCTCGACCAGGTGATGATGGTCTTCACGGTGGCGCTGGTCGCCCTGGCGGCGGTCAACGCGCTCCTGATCACCTGGGCGATGGTGGTCGATGCCCGACGTTCGTCCGCGGTGGCACGGGCGCTCGGTGCAACACCGGGGCAGGTCAGCGCGGGGCTGTCCGGGGCACAGGTACTGCCCGCGCTGATCGGGGCACTGCTCGGCATCCCGGGAGGCTTCGGGCTGGTGAATGCCGTCCGGCACAATGCGGGTTCGGTGGTCACCACGCCGCCGATCTGGTGGCTGGCCGCCGTTGTGATCGGGACCGTGGTCGTGGTGGCCGCGCTCACCGCGGTGCCGGCCCGCATCGGGGCCCGGCGATCGGTGGCCGTCGTTCTGCAAGCTGAATAGACGCGTAGTGCGGCCCGGGGGGAAGCGCGCTACGGCGGCCCGGCGGCCAGCCGGGCCGCCTTCGTGACCAGGTAGTCCCGCTCGCGCAGGTTCGTGGTGCGGGCGGCGGCGGCTTCGAACTCGGCGATCGCGCCGCTGGTGTCGCCTGCCTGTTCCAGCAGGTGGGCTCGCACCGAATGCAGCCGGTGGTGCTCACCGAGCTGGCCGGCCAGGCCGTCGAGCAGGGCCAGGCCCGCGCCCGGGCCCTGTGCCATGGCCGTGGCGACGGCCCGGTTCAGTGCGACCATCGGGTTGCCGGTCAGCGCCTCCAGCCGGTCGTACAGGGCCAGGATCCGCGGCCAGTCGGTGCGCGCATAGCTGGCGGCCTGGTCATGCAGGGCCGCGATGGCCGCCAGTAGCTGGTACTCGCCCGGCTCGCCCTGGCGAAGGGCGCCGGTGAGCAGCGTCAGGCCCTCGGTGATGAGCGGGCGGTCCCAGCGGGCACGGTCTTGTGCTTCGAGCGGCACCAGTTCGCCGCCGGGCCCGGTCCGCGCCGGGCGCCGGGCGTCGGTCAGCAGCATGAGTGCCAGCAGGCCGGTGACCTCGGCATCCTGCGGCAGGGCCGCGTGCACACCGCGGGCCAGCCGGACAGCCTCGCCGGACAGGTCGGTGCGCGCCAGGTCGGGGCCATCGCTGGCCGCGTAACCCTCGTTGAAGATCAGGTACAGCACATGCAGCACCGGCCGCAGCCGCTCGCCGGCACCGCCGGGCGGCGGCAGCGTGAACGGTTCGTCGAAGCTCTTGAGCTTCGCCTTGGCCCGGCTGATCCGCTGCGCCATGGTCGCCTCGGGGACGAGGAATGCGGCGGCGATCTCGCGGGTGGTGAGGCCGCCGACGGCCCGCAGCGTGAGCGGTATGGCGGTGCCGGGGGACAGGGCCGGGTGACAGCACATGACCATGAGCGTCAGCGTGTCGTCGTGCGCCGGGTCCGGTTCGGCCGGGACCAGGGACCAGGAGGCAGCCAGTTCCTCGCGCCGCCGGCGTGCCTCGTCGCTTCGGTACTGGTCGGCCATCTTGCGCGAGGCCACCCGGATGAGCCAGGCGAGCGGGTTGTCCGGCGTGCCGTCGGCGGGCCATGTCGTGGCAGCGGCCAGCAGCGCCTCCTGCACGGCGTCCTCCGCATCGGCGAAGTGACCGTAGCGCCGGACGACCGCGCCGAGGGCCCGGGGCGCCAGGTCGCGCAGCAGGTCGGTGGTGCCCCGCCGGTCGGTCACATCTCCGGATCCGGAGCGCTCATCACCGCGCGCACCTCGATGGGCTGGCGGATCGGCGCGCCGTCAAACCCGGGCGCGGCGGAGATCCTGGCCGCGATCTCGACAGCCCGCTCGTCCGATGTCCACGTCCACGATCCGGTACCCGGCCAGGAGTTCCTTGGACTCGGGGAACGGGCCGTCGGTGATCACCGGGGCGCTGGTCCCGTCCGAGACCACGAACCTCGCCTGCTCGGGCCCGGCCAGTCCCTGCGCATCGACAAGTTCGCCGCGATCGAGGAGTTCGGCGTTCAGCGCCTGCTGGAACTCGATGTGCGCCTTGATGTCGGCCGGCGACCACTGGCTCATCGGCGGGCAGTCCGACTCGGTGGCCCCGTAGTTCTGCAAAAGCATGTACCGCATCGCCTCATCCTCTCCGATCCGGCGGCCCGTGCCGCCGCTCATGAAGATGACGGGGCTGGCTAGGAGTTCTCGACATCGGGCCGGGACCCGTACGGCGGCGCGAAAATGACGAGCAGCGCCAGGTCCCCGCGGACGTCGGTGAACTTGTGGTTCTCACCGGCCGGGACGAAGATCACCGAGCCCGGCCCGGCCTGCGCGGTGCCCGAATCGGTCACCAGCGTGGCGGTGCCGGACTGCACCACGTAGATCTCGTCCTCGCGGTGCGGCTCCTGGTCGTCAAGCCCGCCCGCCGGGATCGAGTACGTGCCCACGCTGAGATCCGCGCTGGCCATGTGCTCAGCCCAGTGATTCGGCTCGCCGCCCGTGGCCGGGGTGTACCGGCCCGCCCCCTCGATGACCTGCATCCCCACGATCCCTTCGTGCTCGCGCCCGGATCCGCTATCGGCCGGGGGTGACGTAGGAGCCCCGGCCCTTGACGGTAACGACGAGTCCTTGGTCGCGCAGCAGGGCGATGGCCTTGCGCGCTGTGCCACGGGCGACACCGAACTCCTGCTGCAGTTGCGTCTCGCTGGGCACCGGCCGGTCCGGCAGCAGTTGCCCGGCCTCGATGCGCGACCGCAGGATGTTGGCAACCTGGACGTAGACGGGCGTGGCACTGTCGGGATCGACGGTCTGCCTCGTTGCCATGCCAGGCAGCTAACCCGTGCATGCTCATGGCGCACCGTCCTGATACGGGTATGGACGGGAGTAGACGGGCATAGACAAGTAGTCTACGATGCTGCCATGCACCCGAGCCGAGCCAGCGTTGGCAGCCGTCCCAGCTTTCGATCCGGGGGTGGCGCATCCAGCGCGGTGTACAACTACCCCGGACCCACCTTCAGCAGGACCTACCAGTCGCCGGCCGTAGCGCGCGCCACAGGCCAGACTCCATCCCGCATATGTAGCAACGCTATTGCGCGCCCTTCCCCAGCGGGAAGGGCGCGCAGTAGGGTGACACTAATAGGTAGCGATCCTACGTATATAGGCGCTGCCCGGTACCGGCGCAGGAAGGCAGCGGACATGCTCACCTCCGGCCGCATCCTCGGCGGCCAGGTCGGATCCACCGCCCCGGTGTTCTTGGCGTTCCTGGCCCTCCACGTACTAGCCGGGCTTACCGCCGTGACCACCGGAGCGGTCGCGGCGCTCTCCCGAAAGGGGAGCCCCCGTCACATCCACGCCGGACGCTGGTACTACCGCGCCATCAGCACTGTCTTCGCCACCGCCACCGCCCTGGCCGCCATGCGCTGGCAGCAGGACTACTACCTGTTCCTCATCGGTGCCGTGGCCTTCACGGCCGCTACGATCGGCTACCTGCACCGCCGCCGCCACCGGCCCGGCGACACCCCTCACATCGCCGGAATGGGCACGGCCTACATCGCCATGCTCACCGCGTTCTACGTAGACAACGGCCCCCGCCTCCCCCTCTGGGACCACCTGCCAACCCTTGCGTTCTGGCTGTTCCCCACCGCCATTGGCGCGCCCATCGTCGCCCGCTCCATCGCCCGCGCCCGCCGCACGGCACCGGCACGGACGCCCAGCCAGCCACTACCACCTGCAACAACCCACGACGGGCAGCGGTGAAGACAATGCGCAGTGCTCAGCCAACTGGTTTGGCCGCTTGGATAATGGCGGAGTGCAACCCCGGGCCTGCCTCGTGCGTGGGAGTGATGGTGACATCGGTGAACCCGGCGGCCAGCAGCAGGCCGGTGTATTGGCGCTGGGTGAGGGCGCCGTTGAGGCAGCCGACGTGCCGTTCGGCGTCGGCGAGCTGGGCGGGGTCGATACCTTCGTCGGCGATGACGTCGCTGACGCCCAGCCGCCCGCCGGGCCGTAGTACCCGGAAGGCTTCGGCGAGGACGCGTGGCTTGTCGGTGGACAGGTTGATGACGCAGTTGGAGATGACCACGTCCACGTGCCCGTCGGGCAGCGGGATGTCCTCGATGTGGCCGTCCAGGAAGGTGGCGTTGGTGACGCCGGCCGCGGCGGCGTTGGCGCGGGCGAGGGCGAGCATGTCGGGGCTGGCGTCCAGGCCGTAGGCGGTGCCGCCGGGGGTGACCCGGCGGGCGGACAGCAGCACGTCCAGGCCGCCGCCGGAGCCCAGGTCCAGGACGGTCTGGCCGGGGTGCAGGCCGGCGACGGCCAGGGGGTTGCCGCAGCCGAGGCTGGCGCGCAGTGCCCCTTCCGGGGCGCCGTCGGTTCCGGTGTAGGCGGTGGCGCCGAAGCCCCCGTCGGTGAAGGCGCCCGGGTCGCAGTCGGCGATGGCGGCCCCGGCCAGGGCGGTGCGGGCCAGGCCGGAGTAACGGGCGATGACAGCATCCCGGTTGCGGGCGGCAGGGCTGCTGGCCACTGGTGTGCTCCTTAGGACTGGGCGGGCACGGGCGCGGGGCGGCCCATGACGATGTCGGCGGCGGTGGGGAAGCAGTCCACGCAGGCGTCGTTGATCCGGTAGTAGGTGGCGGTTCCGCGGTGCTCGGACAGCAGGAACCGCACCTCGGCCAGCACCTTGAGGTGCGCGGACACGGTGGACTGGACCACGTCGACGGCGGCGACGATCTCGCCCACGTTCATCGGCGTGCCGCGGCGGGCGAGCAGGGAGACGATCTGGATCCGGGTGGGGTCGGCGAGCGCCTTGAACCAGGTGGCGTACTCGGCCGCGGTGGCCCGGTCAAGAGGCTGGGGGGTCTCATCCATCGTTAATCGACGATAACCGATGAATGCCACGGAGGGAAGCCCTGGCTGGGGATCGGTGGCCGTCAGGATGTGTCACTGATGAGCGCGGCGAGGCTGGCCAGTGCCTGGGTGCGGGCCCGGTAGTAGACCCACACGCCGCGCTTGTCCCGGTCCAGCAGGCCCGCCTCGTGCAGCACCTTCAGGTGGTGGCTGATCGTCGGCTGGGTCAGGTCGAAGGCGTCGTTCAGGTCGCAGACGCACGCCTCGCCGCCGGGGTGGGAGGCCACCAGCGACATCAGCCGCAGCCGCACCGGGTCGGCGAGCGCCTTCAGCAGCGGCGCGACCTGCTCGGCCTGCGCCCGGGACAGCGGCTCGGCCGACAGCGGCGGGCAGCAGGCCGCCGTCCCGGCTCGGTCCAGCAATGGCAGAGACTTCGGCATACATCTATATTGACAGTTATCGATGTCTGTGGCAAGCTCGGCGGAACCAAGACATAGACAGCTCATCTAAGTCTGAGCCTCGGAGGTTCCCATGACCAGCCGCGTGCAACTCGCCCTGAACGTCAACGACATCGACCAGGCGGTCACCTTCTACGCCAAGCTGTTCGGCACCGGCCCGGCCAAGCGCCGCCCCGGGTATGCCAACTTCGCCGTCGCCGACCCGCCGCTGAAGCTGGTCCTGCTGGAAAACCCCGGCCAGGGCGGCAGCCTCAACCACCTCGGCGTCGAGGTCCCCGACACGAGCACCGTCGGCGCCGAGCAGGCGCGCCTGGCCGGGGCGGGCCTGGCCTCCTCCGATCAGGGCCAGACCACCTGCTGCTACGCCCAGCAGGACAAGTTCTGGGTCCAGGGCGCGCCCGACGGCGAGGCCTGGGAGATCTACACCGTCCTGGCCGACAGCCCCACCTTCTACGCCGACGGCCACGGCGAGACATGCTGCGGCGGCACCGGCCAGCCCGGCGAGCCGGCGGCCGCCCACGACGCCCCCTGCTGCTAACCGGTGCCCGCGGCGAGAAAGGCGGGCTTAGCTGCCGGGCACCGACAACAGGGATGCGATCCGTTCCAGCGCGGCGGGGACCAGCCGGTAGTAGACCCAGGTGCCACGCCGTTCGCTGGTGATGATCCCCGCTTCGCGTAGCACCTTCAGGTGGTGGCTGATGGTGGGCTGGGTCAGGTCGAACGCGGTGGTCAGGTCGCACACGCACACCTCACCGCCCTGATGCGCGCCGATCAGCGACAGCAGCCGCAGCCGCACCGGGTCACCGAGGGCCTTGAACACCTGCGCCAGGCCCGCCGCCGCGCTCTTCCCGATCGGCTCGCGGACCAGCGGGACCGAGCACTCCGCGGCATCCGCCGGGGCGACCGGGAGAAGGTCCAGAGTGCCCCGGCCTGGCTGCATAGACATTCTCCTATCTTGACGGTCATCTATTCAGGCTGGCAAGCTGAGGCTGTCTGCATCGACACTTATCAATGAAGAGGGATAGATGGAAGCCGAGGGCCGTGTGGCTGGCGGGCCGGGCGGGCGGCGGCCCGGTGCGCTGGTGCGGGGCGGGGGCCGGCGGTGAACCAGGCGGCACTGTGGCGGCGGCTGCTGGCGGAGTTTCTGGGCAGCGCGTTCCTGGCCGCGATAGTGATCGGGTCCGGGATCGCCGCGCAGCGGCTCTCACCGGGTGCGACAGGGCTGGAGTTGCTGGAGAACGCGGCGGCAACCGCGGCCGGGCTGTTCGCGATCATCTTGATGTTCGGACCGGTGTCCGGGGCGCACTTCAACCCGGTGGTGTCGTTCGCCGATGCGGTGTTCGGCGGGCTGTCGTGGCGGGACGCCGCCTGCTACCTGCCCGTGCAGGTGGCCGGGTGCATCGGCGGCGCGGTGCTGGCGAACCTGATGTTCGCCCTCCCTGCGGTGAGCATCTCGGCCAAGCACCGGGCCACTCCGGCGCACTTCCTGTCCGAGATCGTGGCGACCCTGGGGCTGATCGTGGTGATCTTCGCGCTGGCCCGGTCCGGGCGCAGCCGGTCCGCCGCGGCGGCGGTCGGCGCCTACATCGGCGCGGCGTACTTCTTCACCTCCTCCACCAGTTTCGCCAACCCCGCGATCACCGTCGGCCGGATGTTCTCCGATTCGTTCGCCGGCATCGCCCCCTCCTCGGCCCCGGCGTTCATCGCCGCCCAGGTCATCGGCGGCGCCCTGGCCGTGCTGGTGATCCGGGCGCTGTATCCGCGGCTGGCCCCGGCCGACGCGGCCGACATCATCGTCCCCCACCACGAGGACTCGGCCGAGCGGGCCGGCCGTGCCCCTCCCAGCCCGGCGGGCACCCGCTGACGAACCGGCCCGGCTGGCCGGCTGACACAGGAAGGCAACCACCATGGCCTACCTCCCCGAGGTTCTGTTCGTCTGCACTCACAACGCGGGCCGTTCCCAGATGGCCGCCGCACTGCTCGACCATGCGGCGTCCGGGCGCGTCCGGGTCGCGTCCGCCGGATCCGAGCCCGCCAGCCAGCTCAACCCCGCCGTCGTCCAGGCCATGGCCGAGATCGGCCTGGACATCTCCCGCGAGTACCCCAAGCCGCTCACCGGAGACAAGGTCAAGGCCGCGGATGTCGTGATCACCATGGGCTGCGGCGACGCCTGCCCCATCTACCCCGGCAAACGCTACGAAGACTGGGACCTGCCCGACCCGGCCGGCCTGCCTGTCGAGGCCATCCGCCCCATCCGCGACGCCATCCGCGACCGGGTCCAGGCGCTCGCCCGCGATCTGGACCGGGAGTCCGGGCGGCCAAGTCCGGAATCCTGAGGCACGCGTGAGGCGCGGCCCGGGCCGGCTACTCGCCGACGGTGCCGTCGATGGCCTCACGAAGCAGGTCGGCGTGCCCGGCGTGCCGGGCGGTCTCCTCCAACAGGTGCAGCAGCACCCAGCGCAGCGAGAAGCGCCTGCCGTCCGGGAAAGTCTTCACCGACTCCTGGTCTAGGCCGTCCGCTTGGGTCGCGGCTTGGCGGCTCCGCTCGCAGGCCTCCCGGTAGCGCTGGCGAAGCTGCTCGGGCTCCATCTCGGCAGCGGTTCGGAACTCCCACTCCGGGTCGGCGTCGAAGTCGATGCCGGCCCACGGCTCGCGGACCGGCAGGCCGAGGAACCGCTCTTCCATCCAGCTCTCCTCCACCAGCGCCAGGTGCAGGAGCAGGCCCGCGAGCGTGAGCGACGAGGGCTCGTGCGCCTGTGCCATCTGATCCCGGTTCAGCCCTGCGGTCTTGGCCAGCACAGTCTCGCGCTGGAAGTTGAGGTACTGGCCGAGCAACTCGCGCTCGCCACCGTGGGGATCGGTCGGGACCCGGCCCGCGCGGCCGAGCAGGCCGAGGGAGCGCTGCATGAGCAGTGCCGCGGCGGCCTCGTCGTAGTCGGGCAGGCTGGCGTCGGCGAACAGGTGCTTGTCGCCGGGGTACAGGAACAGCGCCGTGTCCCAGTTCGCCTTGAGCAGCTCATGCGCGGCGTCGATGTCGCCTTCCCCGACGAACCACGGGTCCGCGTCCATCGCGTGAACCTGGGCCGGCACGTCGTCTGGCCAGGTACCGCCGAACTCCGCGAGCGGGATGCAGGAGTGGTACAGCAGGGCACCCTGGGCGCCGGGCCGGGTCTGGGCGAGCATCTGTGCGGGCAGCACCCCGAGCGAGAACCCGGCGTAGACGAGTTCGTTGGGCAGGGCCTCGGCGGCGGCCTTGCCGCGCTCCATGATCGTGTCGAAGCCGATCTGCCCGGCATGGGCGACGCCTTCCTCCAGGGTGGCGAAGGTCTTGCCCTCGTAGAGGTCCGGGACGGTCACCCGGTGACCCGCGGCGCGGAGCTGGTCTGCGAACTGGCGGACCCCGTCGGTGAGGCCCTGCGCGTGATGGAACACGACGACGTCGGTCATGGATGCTCCCTGAGTTGCGTTCGGGCAGGACAGGCTTGCCGGTGGCGACACTAGCCCCTATCCCCGACACCTCGGGCGGAGCGGCTCGGGCCGGGACCGGGCGGTGCGGCGGAACCCGGCCAGCGCCGCGGTGAGCCCCATGGCCGCCCGCACGTCGGTCAGCGTGCGCTTGACCTCGCGGCGAGTCCGCGCGGTGCCGGTGACGATCAGCTCCTCCACCAGCCCGTGGTCGGCCTCCAGCGCGGTCCGGCGCTCCCTGATCGGATCCAGGAACCGGTTGAGTGCGGCGGTGAGCCGCTCCTTGACCTCGGCGTCACCCACCTTCCCGGCCCGGTAGCGCTCCTTCAGTTCGGCGACCTCGGCGGGCCGGTCGTTGAAGGCGTCGTGGTAGACGAACACCGGGTTGCCCTCGACCGTGCCGGGTACCCCGGCGGTGGTCCTGGCCGGGTCGGTGTACATGCGCCGCACCTTCGCCGCGACCTCGTCCGGCGGGTCGGACAGGTAGATGGCGTTGCCCAGGCTCTTGCTCATCTTGGCCCTGCCGTCGGTGCCCGGCAGGACCGGGACGTCCGCCGGGACCAGGTCCGGCACCGTGAACACCTCCCCGTAGCGGCGGTTGAACCGGCGGGCCATCTCCCTGGCGACCTCGACGTGCGCCGCGTTGTCCTTGCCCACGGGCACCACCGCCGCATGGACCGCCAGGATGTCGGCGGCCTGGAGCACGGGATACCCGAGCAGCGCGAGCGGCATCTCGCGCTGGCCGGCGTGCTGCCCCATCTCCTTCAGGCTCGGGATGCGCTGCAGCCGGGGCACCGTGACCAGGCTGGACAGGAGCAGGCTCAGCTCGGCGACCTCGGGTACGGCCGATTGCAGGTAGAACACCGAGTGCGCCGGGTCCAGGCCGGCCGCGAGGGAGTCGAGCACCATGTCTGTCGCGTGCCGGCCGACCTCAGCGATCTCCCCGGGGCTGTTCTTCGTGGTGAGCATGTGCAGGTCGGCGATGATGAAGAAGCTCTCGTACCGGCGGTGCAGCCGGACCCGGTTGGCCAGGCTCCCGGCGTAGTGGCCGAGGTGCAGCCGGCCGGTCGGGCGGTCCCCGGTGAGCATCCGGGGTGCTCCCGGCAGGGGTCCAGGGGCCGGGGCGAGGTTACGGGGTGCGATGGCGGTTGCGGTCATGTCGTTCCTCCTCAAGTCGGGAGCCGCCGGGGAGGACCACATGCCAGAGATGCAAAACGGGCCGTCCGCCGGACGGCCCGCATGGCACAGCGTGTCGGTGACCGTCCTAGGACGGCCACCACGCGAAGGTGCCGGTGCGCTGCATGACACCAGAATAAGGGAAGCCGGGCCGGTGGCGCGAGTCCCGGCACGGTGCCGCGCCCAGGCCCGGCAGAAAATGCCGGGCGGAAACCCGGGCGACGGGCGGCCGCCGCCCGCGTAGGCTGATCGCCCGGCCACGCGCTGCCACCAGGAACCCGCCATGTTGCTCACCCTCACGAACACCACGCCGCCCGCGACGGACCTCGGGTTCCTGCTGCACAAGAACCCGGCCACCGTGCGCTCGGTCACGATGGGCTGGGGAACGGCGCACGTGTTCTACCCGGAGGCGGAGCCCGGCCGCTGTACCGCTGCGCTGCTGTGCGAGGTCGACCCGGTCACGCTGGCACGGCGCAGCCGGGACGGGCTGTTCCCGCTCGCCGCCTACGTCAACGACCGGCCCTATGCCGCCTCCTCGCTGCTGGCCGTGGCGCTGCGCAAGTTGTTCGGCACGGCACTGCGCGGTGAGTGCGCGCAGCGGCCGGGCCTGGCAGACACCCCGCTGGACCTGGCGGCGCGGCTGCCCGTGCTGCGCTGCCGGGGCGGCGAGGAGTTGCTCCACAGGCTGTTCGAGCCGCTCGGCTACCAGGTGCGCGCCCAGGCGATACCGCTGGACCCGGCGTTCCCCGGCTGGGGCGACAGCGACTACTTCGACGTGCGCATCTCCGCCATGTGCCGGGTGCGTGACCTGCTCGGGCAGCTCTATGTCTTGTTGCCGGTGCTCGACGACGACAAGCACTACTGGGTGAGCAGGGACGAGATCGACAAGCTGGCCGGCGGTGCGGCACAGTGGCTGGCCGCACATCCCGACCGGGACTTGATCATCCGCCGCTACCTGCGCCACCAGCCCGGCCTGGTCAGGGAGGCCACGGCCCGGCTGCTCGATGAGGACCTCGGCGCCCCGGAGACCAGGGCCGCCGAGCGCGACGCAGGCGACCAGGACGGTGCCGGGGCGGCGCAACACGCCCGGCTGCGCGACCTGCGGGCCGCGGCGGTGCTGCGCGAACTCCGGGCCGTGGGGGCGCGCCGCGTCCTCGACCTGGGCTGCGGCGACGGCCGCCTGCTGGCGCTGCTGCTCGCCGACCCTCAGTTCGACGAGATCGTCGGCGTCGACGCCGCCCCCGCTACGTTGGAGCGCGCCGCCCGCCGGCTGCATACCGACGAGATGGCGCCGCGGCAGCGAGACCGGCTCAGGCTGCTGCAGGGCGCCCTGACCTACGCCGACCGCCGCCTGGCCGGCTACGACGCGGCCGTGCTCATGGAGGTGGCCGAGCACGTCGACCCGGACCGCCTGCCCGCGTTCGAGCAGGCTGTGCTGGGCAGTGCCGCGCCGGGGACCGTGGTCATCACCACTCCCAACGCCGACTACAACCCGCATTACCCCGCGCTGCGCCCTGGCGAGATGCGCCACCCGGACCACAGGTTCGAGTGGAGCCGGGCCGCGTTCCGGGCCTGGGCGCAGGCAGCGGCGCAGGCGCACGGCTACTCGGTGCGGTTCGAGCCGGTCGGCGCGGAGGACCCGGAGGCCGGTCCGCCGACGCAGATGGCGGTCCTGCACCGCGTGGCGCCCGCCCAGGCGGCGCCGGCCCCGGCGGAGCGCGAGGCGGTGCCGCGGCGGTGACCGACTTCAAGATCCCCCGGCTGTGCCTGGTCGTCCTGGTGGGCGTGAGCGGGTCAGGCAAGTCCAGCTTCGCGGCCCGGCATTTCCGGCCGACTGAGGTGCTGTCCTCGGACACCTTCCGCGGCCTGGTCGGCGACGACGAGAACGACCAGTCGGTCACCTCGGCGGCCTTCACCGCGCTGCACGCGGTCGCTGCTGAGCGGCTCAAACTCGGCAGGCTCACCGTGGTCGACGCGACGAACGTGCTGCCGGACGCGCGCCGCCCGCTGCTGGACCTGGCCCGCGAGCACCACGTCCTGCCGGTGGCGATCGTGCTCGACGTGCCCGAGCAGGTCTGCGTCCAGCGCAACCGGGCCCGCCCGGACCGTGCGTCCGGCGCCGGGGTGATCCGGCGGCAGCACGCGGCGGTGGCCAGGTCGGCCGCGCGGCTGGAGCGCGAGGGGTTCCGCCGGGTGTTCCGGCTGCGCGGCGTGGCGGAGGTGGACGCGGCACGGATCGTCCGGGAGCCCGCCTGGGCTGACAAATCGGACCTGCGCGGGCCCTTCGACATCGTCGGCGACGTGCACGGCTGCCATGCGGAACTGGCCAGCCTGCTGGACCTGCTCGGTTACCAGCCAGGCGAAGACGGGACCCGCCGCCACCAGGCCGGGCGCACCGCGGTGTTCCTCGGCGACCTGGCCGACCGCGGGCCGGACACACCGGGTGTGCTCCGCACGGTGATGGGCATGGTGGCATCCGGCACCGCCCTGTGTGTTCCGGGCAACCATGAGGCCAAGCTGCTGCGCGCACTGCGCGGCCGCGACGTCCGGATGAGCCACGGCCTGGCGGAGTCGATCGCTCAGCTCGGCGCGGAGCCAGCGGACTTCTCTGCGCAGGTCATCGCCTTCCTTGACGGCCTGGTGAGCCATTACGTGCTGGACTCGGGGCGGCTGGTGGTTGCCCATGCCGGCCTGCGCGAGGAGATGCACGGGCGCGCGTCCGCCGCGGTCCGGGCCTTCGCGCTGTACGGCGATACCACCGGGGAGACCGACGAGTTCGGCCTGCCCGTCCGGTACCCGTGGGCGCAGGACTACCGGGGCAAGGCGGCCGTGGTGTACGGCCACACCCCGGTGCCCGAAGCCACCTGGGTGAACAACACGATCTGCATCGACACCGGCTGCGTCTTCGGCGGCCGCCTTACCGCGCTGCGCTACCCCGAGCGGGAACTGGTCTCGGTGCCCGCCGCGGCGACCTACTACCAGCCCGCGCGGCCGCTGACGGCGCCCCCGGCCAGCTCGGGGCCGCCCAGCGCCGGCCCGGCCAGGGCCGATCCATACCGCGCCGGGCCATCCAGCGCCGGGCTCCTCGACGTCGCGGACGTGCTCGGCAGGCGGGGGATCGCCACCGGGCTCCGCGGCCGGGTGACCGTCCCGGAGCAGAACGCGGCCGCGGCGCTGGAGGTGATGAGCCGGTTCGCGGCAGATCCACGGTGGCTGATCTACCTCCCGCCCACGATGCCGCCGGTGCCTGCCAGCACCAGGCCCGGCCTGCTGGAGCATCCGGCGGACGCATTGGACGCCTACCGGCGGGCCGGGGTGACCCAGGTGATCTGCGAGGAAAAGCACATGGGCTCGCGGGCGGTCGTGATCGCCTGCCGGACGCCCGAGGTGGCCAGGGACTGGTTCGGCAGCCAGCGCAGCGGCATCGTGTACACCCGCACCGGCCGCCGGTTCTTCACCGACCAGCGGCTCGAAGAGGCCCTGCTCGGCCGGGTGACCGGGGCGCTGGCCGAAACCGGGCTGTGGGCCGAGCTTGGCGACTGGGCAGCGCTGGACTGCGAGATCATGCCCTGGTCGGTCAAGGCCGAGGACCTGGTGCGCGGCCAGTACGCGGCCGTGGGCGCTGCCGCGCTGGCCGGGCTGACGGCAGCCAGCGAAGCATGCGAACAGGCGCTGCGCCGTGGCAGCGACGTAGCGGCGCTGCGCGACCGGACCGGGGAGCGGCTCGCGGCGGCCCGGTCCTATGCCGCCGCATACCGGCACTACGTGTGGCCGGTGCGCTCACTGACCGACCTGCGGCTGGCGCCGTTCCAGGTGCTCGCCGGCTCGGCCGGTACCTTCTTCTCCCGGGACCACCTCTGGCACATGAACGCCGCGGAACTCCTGGCCTCGGCCGACCCGCTCATCGTGCCCACCAGGCACATCGTGGCCGACCTCGGCGACGAGGAGGCCAGCGCCGCGGTGACCGCCTGGTGGGAGCAGATCACCGGGGCCGGTGGTGAAGGCATGGTGGCCAAGCCACTCGACCCGGTCACCCGGGTGCGGCACGGAGCCGCCCAGCACGGAATGAAGTGCCGGGGGCCGGAGTACCTGCGGATCATCTACGGGCCCGAATACACCATCCCGGCCAACCTCAGCCGGCTTGGCGGGCGCAACCTTTCCCGTAAGCGGTCGCTGGCCGCCAGCGAGTTCGCGCTGGGCGCCGAGGCACTGGACCGGTTCACCCGGCGCGAGCCGCTGTTCCGCGTGCACGAGTGCGTGTTCGGCGTGCTGGCCCTGGAGAGCGAGCCGGTCGACCCCCGGCTCTGACCCGGGCCACGCGCGGCCCGATGACCGTGCCGGGCGCATGCCCGGGCCAGCCACCGGGAATGCCGGGTAGCCGGGCACTAGGGTGAGCCC
>CAVPMG010000026.1:0-74915 GCA_963706115.1 uncultured Actinomycetes bacterium
TCGGCCACGCTCATGCCGAAGTGGGTGATCGCCAGGGAGACCACCAGCGACATGTTCGTGATGCCGTTGACGCCGGGCGAGTGGTCGGATCCGAGCGCGACCGCCACACCCTTGTCGAGCAGCGAGCGGACCGGCGGGACCTTGCCGACCTGTAGCGCCGTGCCCGGGCAGAGCACCGCGGCGACGCCCGCCGTGGCCAGGACGATCACGTCCTCCTCGCAGGCCTCGTGCAGCAGGTCCGCGGACGCGCAGCCGAGTTCCGCGGCCAGCGTGGCCGCACCGGTGCGGGATTGCCCGCACGCGTGCAGCCGGGGCAACAGGCCGGCCGCACGGCCCGCGCCGAGCACCCAGCGTGCCTCGCGTTCGGTGAACCGGCCCTCTTCGCAGTACACGTCCACGCTGTCGGCTCCGGCGGCGGCCGCATCCGCGCACCAGGAACCCACCGCGTCCACGTAGTCGTGGCGGCGGCCGAAGAACTCCGGCGGCACCGCGTGGGCGGCCAGGAAGGTCACGTGCACCCGGGGCATCCCGGGCTCGTTCTCCAGCGACCGGAGCATGCGCACGTCGGCGAGTTCCCCGTCGCGGGTGAGGTGGTAGCCGGTCTTCGCCTCGATGGTCGTGGTGCCCGACAGCAGCCACTCACGCAGCCGGTTCCGCACCCCGTGGCACAGCGTCCAGGGATCGGTTCCGCGGGTCACCGTGACGGTCGAGGCCATGCCGCCGCCGGCCGCGGCGATCTCGTTGGGCGAGGATCCGCCGGTGCGCATCGCGATCTCGGCCCACCGGTTGCCCGCGTAGACCGGGTGCGTGTGCGCGTCGATCAAACCGGGGGTGACCAGGCCGCCGTTGAGGTTCTGCACGTCGTCCACATCGACGATGTCGTCGATGACGCCCGGCAGGCTCCGTGGCAGCTCGGCGGCCGGGCCGACCCAGGCGATCTGGTCGCCATGGGTGAGGATCGCCGCGTTGCTCCACACCTCGGAACCGGTCCACAGCCGGCCGATGTTGGTCAGCAGGCGCACGTTCGCGTTCACCATGGCGCACGCTCCAACGCGGGTACAACCCAGATGCGGGCCCCCTGCGTCGTCAAGCGGTCACCTGCCATGGCTCGTGCCGTGTGGTGGAGCACCACCGCACACACCCAGGAATCGCGAATCGCATGTGACGCCGCCTGGGTGCTGGGGAAGATGCGGCAACCAACAATATCGGTTCAGTCACGGTATTGCACCAGAGGGTGCGTGTACAGGCCGAATCGGAAGAAGCCCGCCAGATTCACAGCCGGTTCCCAGAACTGGCCCAGGATGGGCAGCTTCCGCACGCACCTGCCCGGCACCGGCGTGTCCAGGGCAAGCCGACCATACCAGGTGTCATTTACGCAGGCAGCGGCCTGGCGCAAGGGCTCAGGACGGCTCGCCGGCGGGCCGGGGCCCGGCCGCCGGGCTGCCATTGGGCGCCCCGCCGCTCGCGCCGGCCAGCTGGGCGGCCAGATCCGGGGGCACCCGCGCGGTGAGCTGAGTGCCGCCCTCGCAGTGCGCGACCGCCAGGACCTCACCCTCCCGGTGCGCCCGGGCCACCAGGTCGCTGCGGCCGTAAGGCACCAGCGCGCTGACTTCGTCCCGCCTGGGCAGCGCGGCCTCGACGGCGGCGAGCACGTCATCAAGACCCCGCTCCGCCTTGGCCGATATCACCACGGCGCCGCGCTCGGCCAGCCGCAGGCCCTTGACCTCGAGCGGGTCGGCCTCGTCCGCCTTGTTCACCACCACGATCTCGGGCACGTTGCCCGCGCCGATCTGGCCGAGCACCTCGCGGACCGCGCTGAGCTGAGCCCGCGGGTCGGCGTCGCTGCCGTCCACGACGTGCAGGATCAGGTCGGCGTCGGCGACCTCCTCCAGCGTGGACCGGAACGCCTCGACCAGCTGGTGCGGCAGGTGGCGGACGAACCCCACGGTGTCGGTCAGAGTGAACCACCGGCCCGACGGCGTGCGGGCCCGCCGGACGGCCGGGTCCAGGGTGGCGAACAGCGAATCGTCGACGAGCACGCCGGCCCCGGTCAGCGCGTTCAGCAATGTCGATTTGCCGGCGTTCGTGTACCCGGCTATAGCGACGGAGGGGATGTTCCTGCGCCGCCGCTGGCGGCGCTGTACCTCGCGGCCCGCGGATATCCCGGCGATCTCGCGGCGCAGCTTGGCCGCCCGCGCCCGGATCCGGCGCCGGTCTGTCTCAATCTTGGTCTCGCCGGGCCCGCGGCCGCCGATGCCGCCGCCGGCGGCCACCCGGCCGCCCGCCTGGCGGGTCAGCGACTCGCCCCAGCCACGCAGCCGGGGCAGCAGGTATTCCAGCTGTGCCAGCTCCACCTGGGCCTTGCCGGCCTTGGTGCGCGCGTGCTGGGCGAAGATGTCGAGGATGAGCGCGGTCCGGTCCACGACCTTGACCCGCACCACGCCCTCCAGGCTGCGGAGCTGGCCCGGGGTGAGCTCGCCGTCGCAGATCACCGTGTCCGCGCCGGTCTCGGTGACCACGTCGGCCACTTCGCGCGCCTTGCCCGCCCCGATGTAGGTCGCCGGGTCGGGCTTGCCCCGGCGCTGCACCAGCCCGGCCAGGACCACCGAACCGGCGGTCTCGGCCAGCCGGGACAGTTCGCGCAGCGAATTCTCGGCGCTCGCCAGCGTGCCCTCGGTCCAGACGCCGACCAGGACGACGCGCTCCAGCCGCAGCGCCCGGTACTCGACCTCGGTAACGTCGGTGAGCTCGGTGGACAGGCCGGCGACCCGGCGCAGGGCATGCCGGTCGGCGAGATCCAGATCACCGGCCGCGGGCGGGGCGGCGACGGCTCCCAGGCTGATCTCGTCGGCGAAGTCGCTGTCAACCTCGGGTGAAGAACTCATCGCTGCCTTGGGTTGGTCTCCGCCCGGCGGGCGCGGCCTGCGCAGCAGGCATAAGCACCTCCGGGCCTGGTTGGTCAATGCTGCCATGCCGGCGTATCCAGGTCATTCCAATAACGCCTGGGGGCCGCTGGTTGTGCCCCGGTTACCGACGGGTAAGTTTTGGGGCACGCTGGCTTTGACCGCCATCGCGGCCGCGGGCTAGCGTCAATTTCACATTCCCGGCCTAGAAGGGGTGCGAGATGGCGGCTGGCAACGGCATCGAGATCATTGGCCCGCCCGGGGACCGGTTCGAGGAAATCCTCACCCCCGATGCGCTGAACCTGGTCGCCACGCTCCAGCGTGACTTCGGCGCCAGGCGGGCGGAGCTGCTGGCCGCGCGCGCGGCCCGCCAGCAGGAGCTGCTGGCCGGCGGCACGCTGGACTTCCTGCCCGAGACCAGGCATATCAGGGAGGACACGCTGTGGCAGGTGGCCAGGCCCGCGGCGGGCCTGGTGGACCGGCGGGTGGAGATCACTGGCCCGACCGAGCGGAAGATGACCATCAACGCGCTCAACTCCGGCGCGAACGTGTGGCTGGCCGATTTCGAGGACGCCAACACCCCGCTCTGGGAGAACATGATCACCGGCCAGCTCAACCTCTGCGACGCACTGGACCGCACCATCGACTTCACCAGCGACGAGGGAAAGGAATACCGGCTGCGGCCCGATGACGAGCTCGCCACGATCGTGGTCCGCCCGCGGGGCTGGCATCTGGACGAGAAGCACGTGCTGGTGGACGGCAAGCGGGTCGCTGGTGGCCTGTTCGACTTCGCGCTGTACTTCTTCCACTGCGCGCAGCGCCAGCTCGACAAGGGCAAGGGCCCGTACTTCTACCTGCCCAAGATGGAGAGCCACCTGGAGGCGCGGCTCTGGAACGACGTCTTCGGCGTCGCCCAGGCCGCCCTCGGCCTGCCGCGCGGCACCATCAGGGCGACGGTGCTGATCGAGACGATCCCGGCCGCCTTCGAGATGGAGGAGATCCTCTACGAGCTGCGCGACCACAGTTCCGGCCTGAACGCGGGCCGGTGGGACTACCTGTTCAGCATCATCAAGAAGTTCCGCTCCCGTGGCCGGGAGTTCGTGCTGCCCGAGCGCAACGCGGTCACGATGACGGCGCCGTTCATGCGCGCCTATACCGAACTGCTGGTGAAGACCTGCCACGGCCGGGGGGCGCACGCCATGGGCGGGATGGCCGCGTTCATCCCGAGCCGGCGCGACCCCGAGGTGAACGCGACCGCGCTGGCCAAGGTGCGCGACGACAAGACCCGCGAGTCCGGGGACGGTTTCGACGGCTCCTGGGTGGCGCACCCGGACCTGGTCCCGCTGTGCAAGGAGGTCTTCGACGCGGCACTGGGGACGCGTCCCAACCAGCTCGGCAGGCTGCGTGAGGACGTCAGCGTGACCGCACCGGACCTGCTCGCGGTCGCCAAGACCAGCGGCCCGATCACCGAGGGCGGGCTGCGCAACAACGTCAGCGTGGCGCTGCAGTACCTGGCCAACTGGCTCGGCGGGAACGGCGCGGTGGCGATCTTCAATCTGATGGAGGACGCGGCCACCGCGGAGATCTCGCGCTCGCAGATCTGGCAGTGGGTGCACAACGACATCACGCTGGACGACGGCCCGCAGGTGACCCGCGAACTGGTGGAGCAGATCATCGGCGAGGAACTGGGGAAGATCTCGGCCGCGCTCGGCAGCGGGTTCGACGCCGCCCGTTACCAGCAGGCCGCCGGCCTGTTTACCGAGGTGGCGCTGGCCGACGACTACGCCGATTTCCTCACGCTGCCCGCCTACGAGCGCATGCCCTGACGGCCCGCCACGGCCTGCCGACGGCCCGGCATCACCCTGGCCGGGCGTTGCAGGCAGGCCGCCGCGGGGGCACCCTGGAGGGGACGGTACCCGCCCCCGAGGGGAGACGATGATCAAGCAGCTCATCCCCCGGATGACCGAGATCTGCGGGCCCGACGGCGTGATCACCGACCCCGCGGAGCTGCGCACCTACGAGACCGACGGCCTCACCTCGCACCGGGTCGTCCCGGCGCTCGTCGTGCTGCCAAGGACGGCGGAGGAGGTCGCCGCGGTGGTGGGCGAATGCGCCGCGGCGAAGGTGCCCTTCGTGGCCAGGGGCTCGGGCACGGGCCTGTCCGGCGGGGCGCTGCCGCATGCCGAGGGCGTGCTGATCGTGACCTCGAAGATGCGCCGCATCATCGCGGTCGACCCGGCCAGCCAGCGGGCCATCGTCGAGCCGGGCTGCACCAACCTGTCGGTGAGCGAGGCGGCCCGGCCGTTCGGCTACTTCTACGCCCCGGATCCCTCCAGCCAGGTGGTCTGTTCGGTGGGCGGGAACGTGGCGGAGAACTCCGGCGGGGCGCACTGCCTCAAGCACGGCTTCACCGTGCACCACATCACCGGGCTGGAGATCGTCACCCCGAGCGGGGAGCTGACCTGGCTCGGCGACGGCACCGGAGCCGCCCCCGGCTACGACCTGCTGGGCGCGTTCACCGGCTCGGAGGGCACGCTCGGCATCGCCACCAAGATCGTGGTCAAGCTGACGAAGATCCCGCAGCTGGTCAAGTGCCTGCTGGCCGCGTTCGGCACCACCGGCGCGGGCGGCAACGCGGTGTCGGCGATCATCGGGGCCGGCATCGTTCCCGCGGCGATCGAGATGATGGACGCGCTGGCGATCGAGGCCGCCGAGGCCGCGGTGAGCTGCCGCTACCCCGAAGGCGCCGGGGCGGTGCTGATCGTGGAACTCGACGGCCCCGAGGGCGACGTGGAGCGCGAGTGCGCCGCCGTCCGCGCGCTGTGCGAGCAGGCGGGCGCGACCGAGATCAGGGAGGCGGACGACCCGGCCGAGCGGGCGGCGATCTGGGTGGGCCGCAGGTCCGCGTTCGCGGCGGTCGGCAGGATCGCGCCGGCCTACATCGTCCAGGACGGCGTGGTGCCGCGCACCGCCCTCGGCTCGGTGCTCGACAAGATCGCTGAGCTGTCGGCGGAGTCGGGCATCCGGGTGGCCAACGTGTTCCACGCGGGCGACGGGAACCTGCACCCGCTGGTGCTCTACGACGACAGCGTGCCCGGGGCCGCCGAGACCGCCGAGACCGTGTCCGGGGCGATCCTGGACCTGTGCATCACGCACGGCGGGTCGATCACCGGTGAGCATGGCGTGGGCGTGGACAAGTCCCAGTACCTGCCCAAGATGTTCTCAGACGAAGACCTCGACACGATGCAGCTGCTGCGCTGCGCGTTCGACCCGGCCAGCCTGTGCAACCCGGGCAAGATCTTCCCGACGCCCCGGCTGTGCGGAGAGGTTCCCGGGGCGCGCCGTGCCCCGCATCCACTGGTGGCCTCGGGGCAGGTGGATCAATTTTGAGCAGCGATACGCCACCCCGCGCTCTGCTGGCCTCGACCCCGCCGCCCCGCGCTCTGCTGGCCTCGACCCCGCCGCCCCGCGCTCGCTGGCTGCCGTGGGCCGCTGACCCGAGTCCCTGGAGGCCCTCGCTGCGGCCTGCCCAGCGGCACGTGCTGCGCCGGCCAGAGGACGCCGTCGCCGGGGTGATGCCGCGCTTCGCTGCCTCCCCGGCCACCGTCGCGGAGGCGAGCGGGCTCCTGCGCGCCGCCGCCGCGCACGACCTGGCCGTGGTGCCGCGCGGTGGCAGCAGCAAGCTCGGCTGGGGCGCCCCGCCGCGCCGGTGTGACCTCGTGGTGGACACCAGGGCGCATGGACCAGGTGCTCGAGCACGCCGCCGGGGACCTGGTCGTGCGCGTCCAGGCCGGGGTGGGCCTCGCCCAGCTCGGTGAGGTGCTGGCCGGGGCCGGGCAGCGGCTCGCCCTGGACCCGCCTCCCGCTCCCCTCGCGGCGGCCGGGACACGTGCGGGATCCGGGGCGAATGCGGCGGCCGGAAGCGAGGCGCCGCCCGGGGCGAACGGGGCGGCGCCGCGGTGGCGGGGCGCGACCATCGGCGGGACGCTCGCCACCGGGGCGCGCGGGCCCGCGGCGGCTGCGCTACGGGACACCGCGGGACCTGCTGATCGGGATCACCGTGGTCCGCGCCGACGGCACCGTGGCACGACTCCGGCGGCAAGGTGGTCAAGAACGTCGCGGGCTATGACCTCGGCAAGCTGTTCACCGGCTCGTTCGGGACGCTGGGGCTGATCGTGGAGGCGGTGTTCCGGCTGCATCCCCGGCCCGCCTCCGCCGCCTACGTCACGGTGGACTGCGACGGGCCGGACGAGGCGTACTACGCGGTCGCCGCGGCGGCGGGCAGCGAGCTGGCACCGTCGGCCATCGAACTCGACCGCCCGGCACGAGACCAGCCGTTCCGGGTGGCCGTGCTGCTGGAGGGCGACCCGGACGGCACGGCGGAACGGACCGGCCTGATGGGCGCGCTGCTCGGCAAGAGGGCGGCCACGCAGCCGGCCGCGCCGTCTGGTGGGGGTGGCCGGCGAACAGAACGGCCGTCGGCAATGGCCAGCCCGGTGCCGGGCAGCCAGGCGACGCGCAGTCCGGGCCGGGCAGCCGGGTGGCGTGGCGGATGCCGGGCAGGCCGGCACGCTGATCCGGATCGGGTTCTGGGCCGCGGGGCTGCCGCAGATCCTGCGGGCGGTCGACGCCGCGGCGCTGGCCGCCGGCCTCGACCCGGCCGTCGGCGGATCCGCCGCGGCCGGGGTGATCTACGCGGCGGCCGGGCCGGACGCGGACCCGGCCGCGGTCGCGACGTTCGTGTCCGGGCTGCGCGAGGCACTGGCCCGCGGGGACGGCGACGCGCGGCCCGCGTCCGCCCCGGTTCCCGACGGGCCGCCCGTGCTGGCCAGCGCCGTCGTGGTGCACGCCCCGCCCAGGGCGAGGGACCTGATGGATCTCTGGGGGCCGGTGCCGTCGCTGTCGCTGATGCGCGCGGTCAAGGACCAGTTCGACCCGGGCCACCGGATGGCGCCGGGCCGGTTCGCGGGAGGGATCTGATGGACGAACGGGCCGGTGGCGCTCGACCCCGGCGGGCACCTTGCCGCCACGGCCGGTGACTGCGTCCATTGCGGCTTCTGCCTGCCCGCCTGCCCGACCTACCAGCTCTGGGGCGAGGAGATGGACTCGCCGCGCGGCCGGATCCACCTGATCTCGCAGGTCCTGGACGGGGCCCCGGTCAGCGAGAAGGTGACCATGCACCTGGACCGGTGCCTGGGCTGCATGGCCTGCGTGACGGCCTGCCCGTCCGGGGTGCGCTACGACGAGCTGATCGAGGCGGCCCGCACCTGGCCGGAACAGGCGGGCTCCGGGGCTGGCCCGGTACAGGCCGGCACGCCCCGCTCGGCCCGCGACAAGGCCGTGCGCGCCGCGATCTTCGCGACGTTCCCGTACCCGAAGCGGCTCCGCGCCCTGTCCGGCCCGTTGCGCGCGGCCCAGCGCGCCGGGTTCGACCGCCTGGCCCAGCGCGGGCCCGCTGGCCAGGTACGCCCCCGAACTCGCCGGATCGCTGCGGCTGGCGCCGCGCTCCCCCGGCCGCCAGGGCAAGCTTCCCGCCCGCATCCCGGCCAGGGGTGAGCGCCGCGCGGTGGTGGGCATGCTCACCGGCTGCGTGCAGCAGGTCTTCTTCCCGCACGTCAACGCCGCCACCGCGCGCGTGCTCGCCGCCGAGGGCTGCGACGTGATCGTGCCGCCCGGCCAGGGCTGCTGCGGTGCGCTGTCGCTGCACGCGGGCCGGGCGGACGAGGCGGCCCGCTTCGCGGAGCGGACGATCGCCGAGTTCGAGCGCGCGGGCGTGGACGCGATCGTGATCAACTCGGCGGGGTGCGGGTCGGCGATGAAGGAGTACGGCGCGTTCTTCGCCCGCGCGGCCGACGGCGAGCCCGGCCGCCTGGCCAGCCGGGCGGCGGCGTTCAGCGGCCGGGTCCGCGACTTCAGCGAGTTCCTCGCCGAGCTGTACCGCGACCACGGCGGCCCGCGCGCGGTCCGGCACGAGCTGAAGGCGCTCACCGCCTACCACGACGCCTGCCATCTCGCGCACGCGCAGCGGATCCGGCAGCAGCCGCGGGACCTGCTGGGCGGCATCCCGGGCCTGGACCTGATCGAGGTCGGCGGCGGCGGAACCTGCTGCGGGTCGGCGGGCATCTACAACCTGGTGCAGCCGGAGGCGGCCGCGGAACTGGGCCAGCGCAAGGCCGCGGCCATCCGGGCGACCGGGGCGCGCCTTGTCGTGTCCGCCAATCCCGGTTGCAGCCTGCAGATCGCGGCCGCGCTGGCCGCCGACGGCGGCGATCCGGTGCTCGTGGCGCACATCGCCGAGGTGCTCGACGCCTCGTTCCGCGGGCTGCGGCTGTCCGCCCTGGGTGTCGGCACCGCCTAGTAACCTTCCGCTGCACCTGCGCGACGTGGGCCGCCACGAAGGGAACCGTGATGCGGAAGATCATCTTCATGATGTCGGTGTCTCTCGACGGGTACTTCGAGGGCCCCGATCACGACCTCAGGGGCCGGATCACGATCTGGCTGGCAGTGGTCGACGAGGAACTGCACCAGCACTTCAACGACTGGCTCGCCACGGCGGGCGGTTTCCTGGACGGGCGGGTCACCTACGAGCTGATGGCCAGCCACTGGCCGACCCGCCGACCAGGACCCGGCGGCTTCCGCGCAGGTGATCGAGTTCGCCGGGATCTGGCGGGACATGCCCAAGATCGTGTTCTCCCGGACCCTGGAGCAGGCGGGCTGGAACACCACGATCGTCCGGGAAGTGGTCCCGGAGCAGATCGGGGAACTCAAGGCGCAGCCGGGCGGGGACCTGGTGATCGGCGGCTCCGTCCTGGCCGCGGCGTTCTGGGCCCATGACCTGATCGACGAGTTGCGCCTCTACGTCCAGCCGGTGCTGCTCGGCCGCGGCCGGCTGCTGTTCCAGCCGTCGGACGCGATGCTCGGCTTGCGGCTCGCCGAGACCCGCCCCTTCGGCAACGGCGTCGTCCTGCTCCGCTACGAGCGCCCCGCGCTTGATCGATGTGAATCTGGTGTTGCTCTTGAACACCAGGTCCACATTCACGGCCGGGCGGCGGCTGGCCCGCGGGCGGCGCTCAGCGGGCGGAGGCGTCTGCGGCGGCCAGGTCGCCAGCCAGCCACGCCGGGTCGAGTTCGCCTTCGGCGACGATGACGGCCGGGCCGGTGAGCCACGCGCGGCCCGCCTCCAGGGTGACCTTCAGGTCGCCGCCCGGCACGCGGACCTCCCAGGTCCGTCGCCGCTCCCGGTCGCCGCCGCGGCGGCGGTCGCGGCGGCCACGGCACCGGTGCCGCACGAGCGGGTTTCGCCGGAGCCGCGCTCGTGTACCCGCATGGCCACGCTCGCCGGACCGGTCACCTGGACCAGTTCCACGTTGCCGCCCTCGGGGAACTGCGCCCGGATTCCAGTCCGGGCGGCCGCGGACAGGTCGAACGCGGCCAGCGGGCCATCCACCAGGCAGGCCAGGTGCGGGTTCCCCACCGACACCCGCAGCCCCGGGTACGCCTGGCCGGCGATGACGGCACTGCCGGGGCCGAGCACGGCCACCGCGCCCATGTCCACGCTGACCCCGCCATCGGTGCACATCCGGACCAGGCGCGGCCCGGACCGGGTGGCCACGGTGAACTCGGGACCTTCCGCGAGGCCATGGCGCACCAGGTAGCGCGCGAACACCCGGATCCCGTTGCCGCACATTTCCGCCACGCTGCCGTCGGCGTTGCGGTAGTCCATGAACCACTCCGGCCCGGCGGCGCCGTCGGGGGACCCGGGCGCCCCGTTCGCCCGCCCGGCGACTGCCGCACGCCGCGGACCGCACCGCCCGGAGCACACCGTCCGCCCCGATCCCGGCCCTCCGGTCGCACAGCCGGGCCGCGAGATCGGCGGTGAGCCCGCCGGAGCCGTCGGGGTCAAGCAGGATCACGAAGTCGTTCTCGGTGCCGTGTCCCTTCGCGAACCGCATGGCCCCGATCGTAGCCAGCGTCTCCCCCTGCAGGTCACCGGCGTCCGGGGAGATCGCTGGTGCCGGGCCAGCGGCATAAGTCCGGCCGGGGCTCATCCCAGGAGGCGACCAGGTAGGTGACCCCGTAGGGAGCGGACATGCACAGCAGCCGTCCCTGCATGCGCCGCCCACCGGCCGCGCCCGCCAGCACCTGCCACGCCGCCCGGCCAGCCACCACAAGCTCCTCGTCCAGGGCCGGGTCCAGCCGGGCGAGCCAGCGGGCATCCGCGGCGGCGAGCGCCTCGGCGACCTCCTCGTCGTACTCCTGCGCGTCCGGGTCGGGCACTTCCGGCGCCTCCCGGGCTGGCCGGGCGCAGGCGTCGCCCATGGCGAGCAGCGCGACGCGCGGGGCACGGTCGGCGAGAATCCGGCCGAGCTTGATGCAGTCGCCCGCGGCGGCGGACCGGGCCACCTCCTGGAACACCACGGCTACACCGCCCGCCGAAGTGCCGTCGCGGTCCAGGATGCCGCCTTGCTCCAGCAGCCAGCGGCCCACGGTCAGCGACAGCGGCAGGACCGGCTCGCCCGCGCCGATCGTCACGCCGACCCCGAACGCGTGCAGCCCGCCGGCGGCGTCCGCGCCGTATTCGCGCTCCGTGGCACCACCGCCGACCACCACGATCGCCTCCGGCTTCGCCGCGGCGAGCCCGGCAACCGCCCGGGCCGCGGCGGCGGCCACTTTGCGCAGCTCATCCGGAGGGTCGCTGGCGGCCGCGCCGAGCGCCTCCGGGATCAGCAGGGGCGGGTGCGGGCAAACGGCCCCAGCGATCAGCATGGCGTCAGTTTGCCGCAGCCATGCACGCGGCGGCCATCCCAGGGGCTGCCGTACGCGGTCCGGTCAGCCGCCGTACGCGGTCCCGGTCAGCCGCCGTACGCGGTCCGGTCACGAGCCGGGCCGGCTGATGGCAGGCATACCCAGGAGCACCGGCGCTCCACCGGCGGTCATGTCCTCGGCGGGCGGCGCGGCCAGGCCGTCCTTGCGGGCCTGCCATGCGTCCCCGCCCCGGGTCCGCCGCACCGTCAGCGGTGGTTCGTCCGCGATCAGGTAGTGCGGCGCCGCCTTGGTCACCACCGTGGTCACCACGTCCCCCGGGCGCGGCCGTGTCCGCGACGGCGCGAAGTGGACCAGCCGGTTGTCCCGCGCGCGGCCGCTCTCGCGGTGGGTGGCGCTGTCCTTGCGCCCCTCCCCCTCGGCGACGAGCACCTCGACCTCGCGGCCGACGAGCGCCTCGTTTTCCTCGCCCGCGATCTCCGCGACCAGGGTGGTGAGCCGCCCGTACCGCTCGGCGACCACGTCAGCGGGAACCTGGCCAGGCATGTCCGCGGCAGGCGTGCCCGGCCGCTGCGAGTACTGGAACGTGAACGCGCCGGCGAACCTGGCGGCCCGCACCGTGTCCAGGGTGTCGGCGAAATCCCGCTCGGTCTCACCGGGGAAGCCCACGATGATGTCCGTGGTGATGGCCGCGTCCGGGATGGCCGCCCGCACCTGCTCCAGGATGCCCAGGTACCGCTCCTGGCGGTAGGACCGGCGCATGGCCCGGAGCACCGCATCCGAGCCCGACTGCAGCGGCATGTGCAGGCTCGGCATGACGTTCGGCGTCTGCGCCATCGCCGCGATCACGTCGGCGGTGAAGTCCCGCGGGTGCGGCGAGGTGAAGCGCACCCGTTCGAGCCCGTCGATTTCCCCGCAGGCCCGCAAGAGTTTGCCGAACGCCTGCCGGTCCCCGAATCCCGCTCCGTAGGAGTTGACGTTCTGCCCGAGCAGCGTGACCTCAAGTACGCCCTCATTGGCCAGCGCCGTGACCTCGGCGAGCACGTCGCCGGGCCGGCGGTCCTCCTCCCGGCCGCGCAGGCTCGGCACGATGCAGAACGTGCAGGTGTTGTTGCAGCCCACCGAGATGGCCACCCAGGCGGCGTACGGGGACTCGCGGCGCACGGGCAGCACGGAGGGGAACCGCTCCAGCGATTCGACGATCTCGACCTGCGCCTCGGCCTGCACCCGGGCCCGCTCGAGCAGCGCCGGGAGCGACCCGATGTTGTGCGTGCCGAACACCACGTCCACCCACGGCGCCCGCTTGGCGATGCCGGCCTGGTCCTTCTGCGCCAGGCAGCCGCCCACGGCGATCTGCATGCCCGGGTGCGAGGACTTCACCGGCAGCAGGTGGCCGAGGTTCCCGTACAGCCGGTTGTCGGCGTTCTCCCGCACCGCGCAGGTGTTGAACACGATCACGTCGGGCACTGCGCCGCCGTCCGCGCGCTGGTAACCAGACTCCTCGAGCAGGCCGGCGAGGCGCTCGGAGTCGTGGAAGTTCATCTGGCACCCGTAGGTGCGGATCTCATAAGTCCGGACCGTGTTCATGTCAACAACCGAGGGTACGCGCACCCCTCGGCATATCCGGAATCTCCCGTGGCCAGCCCGGCCTTGGTGGACCATATTGGCATGACAGACACCACTGCCGCGCGGCCCCTCCCGTGCGGTACCTGGCCTTCGCCGATCACCGCGGCGGACGTCGCCGGCCAGTACCGCCAGGTTTCGTTTCCCGTGACGATCGATGGCGAGGTGTGGTGGCAGGAAACCCAGCCCGGGGAACTGGGCCGGACCACGGTTGTTCACCTGGATGCGGCGGGCAAGCCCAGGCAGGTGCTGTCTGCCCCGTGGAACGCCCGGACCCGGGTGCACGAGTACGGGGGCGGTCCTACCTCCCGGTGCGCACGGCGCGGCGCGGGGGTGGGCAGTCCTGGGCGATCGTGTTCGCGAACTTCACGGACCAGCGCCTCTACCTCGCGGGCGAGCCGGGTGCGGACGGGGCTGGCACCGCGCCCCGGCCGCTGACCCCCGCGCCGCTGGCGGAGCCCGGTATCACGGAGTTTCGTTTTGCAGACTTCGTCCTGTCGCCGGACAAAGCGGAAGTGTGGTGCGTGCAGGAGCGGCACGAAGCCGGGAAGGTGACCCGCGCGATCGTCGCGGTGCCGCTGGACGGCTCGGCCGCGGAGGATGCCGGCGCGATCCGTGAGCTGGCCAGCGGGGCCGACTTCTACGCGTTCCCGACCCCCTCCCCCGATGGCCGCCGCCTTGCCTGGGTGTGCTGGAACCATCCGCGGATGCCGTGGGACGGCACCGAGTTGCGGGTGGCGCGGGTGGACGAGCTGCCGGGCAGGGGCGGGCTGGTCAAGGGCGGCGTGAGCGAGTCGGTGCTGGCCCCGGCCTGGCACGACGACACGAGCATGTACCTGATCTCCGACTGGCCGGGCTGGTGGAACCTCTACACGCTGAACCTGGCCGCCGGGCCCGCCGAGGCGGTCTACCCCGCCGAGGAGGAGTTCGCCGCGCCGCTGTGGCAGCTCGGGCAGGGCACGTACGCGGTGCTGGCCGACGGGCAGCTCGCGGTGCTGCACGGTAGCGGTGGGCTGCGGCTGGGGCTGCTCGACCCGGCGACCGGGGAGCTGACCGGCCTGGACATCCCGTACCGGATCTTCGCGCCCGGGCTGTCTGCGGACGGTATGTCCGTCGTGCTGGTGGCCGGCGGCCCGAGCACGCCGATGTCGGTGATCCGGGTCGACATGACCACGGGGAAGGCGAAGAAGCTCTATTCGCCGGCGGCGCCTGCCCGCGTCCGGGTACCTGCCCAAGGCGCGCAAGCTGGACTTCGAAGGAAAGTTCGGCCAGGAGGTGCACGCCTGGGTGTACCCGCCGGCCAACCCGGAGGCGACGGCCGGTGAGGGGGAGCTTCCGCCGTACGTGGTCTGGGCGCACGGCGGCCCGGCGTCGCAGTCAGACGGGAGGCTGGACCTGGAGAAGGCGTACTTCACCAGCCGGGGCATCGGCGTGATCGACGTGAACTACGGCGGCTCGGCGGGCTATGGCCGGGTATACCGGGAGCGGCTGCGCCACCAGTGGGGCGTGGTCGATGTGGAGGACGTGATCGCGGCGGCACAGGCGCTGGTGTGCTCCGGCGACGCGGACGGCGCCAGGCTGGTGATCCGCGGCGGCTCCGCGGGCGGGTGGACCGCGCTCGCCGCGGTCACCTCGCACGCCGCCGACAGCCCGTTCAGGGCCGCGACGTCCTACTACGGCATCACCGATCCGCGGGGATTCGCCGCCACCACCCATGACTTCGAGTCCAGGTACACCGACGGCCTGATCGGCCCGCTGCCCGGTCTCGCGGCAACCTACGCGGAGCGCTCCCCCGCCCAGCACGTCACCCCCGAGACCTGCCCCATCCTCCAGCTACACGGCCAGGACGACATCATCGTCCCCCCGGCCCAGGCCCACACGATGGCAGCCCAGCTAACCCACCAGGGCATCCCCCACGCCCTCTTGGAGTTCGCCGGCGAGTCCCACGGCTTCCGCCGCACCGAAACGATCATCAGGGCCCTGGAAGCCGAACTCTCCCTCTACGCCCAGACCCTGAACTTCCCCCACCCCGACACCCCCTTGCTACGCCTCCACACCACCACCCCCGACCTCCCGGCCCTAGATCCAGCTCCCGATGCCCCACCAGCCCCGGAACCACCTTTCGCTTCCCCTTCCACGAGGCGGCCGGCGTCTCCCCAGCCGGTCCCCAGAGAAACAATCAGCGAAGAGCAGCACTCCCGCGCCTAGAAGCCCCAAGGGGGCGGTCAGGGCCGCGCTCATCTCACGGCACCAGGGGTGCTCTGAACAGCGTTTTGTCCCGCTGTTCAGAGCGATGCTGGCCGCCCCATCCGCGCCAAAGAGTGGCGGCAGTCAGTCAGCGCGCAAACTCAGTGGCGCGCGACTCCCGCACGACCGTGACCCGGATCTGCCCCGGATAAGTCAGCTCCTCTTCGACCTGCTTAGCGACATCACGAGCAATGACTTGAGCCTGAATGTCGTCCACCCGGTCCGGCTTCACCATGACCCGGATCTCGCGCCCGGCCTGCATCGCGAACACCTTGTCCACGCCCTCGTGGGCGGTCGCGATCTCCTCGAGGCGCTCCAGCCGCTTGACGTAGGCCTCCAGTGACTCGCGCCGGGCGCCCGGCCTGCTGCCGCTGATCGCGTCGGCGGCCTGGGTCAGGACGGCTTCGACGGTGCGGACCTCGACCTCGTTGTGGTGCGCCTCGATGGCGTGGACCACGTCGGCCGACTCGCCGTACTTGTGCGCGATCTCGGCGCCGATGAGCGCGTGGCTGCCCTCCACCTCGTGGGTGAGCGCCTTGCCGATGTCGTGCAGCACGGTGCACCGCTTGAGCAGCACGGGGTCCATGCCCAGTTCGCTGGCCATCATGGCGGCGATGTGCGCGGACTCCACCAGGTGGGCGAGCACGTTCTGGCCGTACGAGGTGCGGTAGCGGAGCTGGCCGAGCAGCGTCACGAGTTCCGGGTGCATGTCGGTGATGGCCAATTCGACCATGGCGTCCTCACCGGCGCGCACGCACAGTTGCTCCACCTCGGCCTTGCTGCGCTCGTAGGTCTCTTCGATCCGCTGCGGGTGGATGCGGCCGTCGAGCACCAGCTTCTCCAGTGCGAGCCTGCCCACCTCCCGCCGTACCGGGTCGAAGCAGGACAGCAGGACCGCCTCGGGCGTGTCGTCGATGATCAGGTTGACCCCGGTCACCGACTCGAAGGCGCGGATGTTGCGGCCTTCGCGGCCGATGATCCTTCCCTTCATCTCCTCGCCGGGAAGGTGCAGCACCGAGACCACGGACTCGCTGGTCTGGTCGCTCGCGACCCGCTGGATGGCGAGCGTCACGATCCGCCTGGCGCGCTCTTCCCCGTCGCGGCGGGCCTGGTTCTCGGCCTCGCGGACGATCAGTGCGGCCTCGCGCTTGGCCTGGTTCTCGATGGTGGCGACGAGTTCGGTTTTGGCCTGCTCGGCGGTCAGCCCGGCGGCCTGCTCGAGTACCACGCGGCGCTCGTCGTCCAGGCGGGCAAGCTCGGCGCGCTGGGCGTCGAGGTCGGCCCGGGTCTCATCCAGCCCGGCGGACCGCTGTTCCAGCTTGCGCAGTTCGCCGTCCAGCCTGCCTTCGCGCTCGGCAAGCCGCGCTTCCCTGCGTTCGAGGTCGGCGCGAAGCTGGGCGGCTTCCTCCCTGGTTGCCTGGACCTGTTCCTCGGCAACACGCTGTGCCTGCGTGACCTGGCGCGCCGACTCCTCGGCCCGGCGCATGACGGCCGTGGCGTCGGCCTCCGCGCTGGCGCGGATCTGCTCGGCGGCCCGGCCGGCTTCTTCAAGGCGCTGCTCCGCGGCGCGGCCAGCCTCTGCCGCCCGGCGATCTGCCTCGGCGGCCAGTTCTGGGCTCACGGATGACTGGGCGACGGCGGTTTCCGGGGGTGCCGGAACCGTACGGTTCCCGGCCTTGCGCACGACGGCGAACAACGCACCTGCAACGGCGAACAGCGCAATGATCCCGATCACCGCGATCACTACAGCGATTGTGTTGCTCATGGCACACCTCAATCCTGCTCGCGGGCCCCGGCCCCGGGGTACGGAGCCAGGGCTGATCCCTGTGGCGAGGGGTCAGGCGCGCCATGCGCGGCGTGTCACTGCGCGGACGCCGACTGCCGGCGAACCGGTCAGCCGGGCCTGCCCGGCCACCGGTGGTTCCGGCAGCCGTACCACGGCGCTCGCGGCACGGTCACGCGGTCAGCGGCTTTGCCGCCGCCCACAGGACCCGTGCCCGGAGGGCCGTACCTGCTGAGCGCCGCCCGCAGGAGTATTACTACCCGCCATAGCGCCGCTCATGAGAACGCCGCCCGCGGGACCAGATTTGCCAGCGGGTCCCCGGCCCGGTGGCACCCGGTATAAGACCCGGACAACGACAACCGGCCAGGCATCGGCCAGCAGCCCGTGACCTGCACCGACCGCCGATGCCGCCGCCAGCCTTCCGGCGTGAGCGCCGTCCCCCGCGGCCGCTGGCGGGCCAGCCCGCACCGCTGTTGCCCGCGCCGGCATCTCGCCGGCGCAGGCCCGGCCGCGGCCAGAGCCTTGCCGGGCACACCATCTGCCCGTCCAGGTTCCTGGACCGGCCGTCCCGCACAAGCCCTCATTTGCGGGCCCCGCGGGTCCGTGCCCAGGTACCACGTCAAGCCCTGTCCGCCCCCTTATCAGCCACCGCTTCCGCGGGGCCGTGGCCACTGCTTAGCCGAACCGGTCCGGGGCTGACCTGGCGGGCCAGCACCTCGCCGGAGTCCGGCTACGGACCGGATCTGTGTCCTTACCGGCAACCGGGCGCAACCGATTGCCGGGCGTGTCGTATGTTCCCAATCGCCTCTAACGGTCTAACACCTCGCTGCCGTGAGGTTAAGCGCTGATAACAATTTGGGCAAGCTCGGCCTAGTGATCCTTCCGTTACTCCACGCACCGTGGCCCGCTCACAGCCAATCGTCGCCGGCGCCGTCTTCGCTAATCCACGCCAGATCCGCCCGGTGGTGCGCGTCGTTTTCCTGCTCTTGTTCCAGGGCTTCCCGCACCACCTGAGCGGCCAGGCCGGCCGAATAGCCCTTGCGGGCCAGCATGCCCATCAGTTGCCGGGCCCGGGCGGGCACCGGTTTTCCCCGGCTGGCCGGCAACCGCTTGGCCACCAGTTGCCGGGCGGTGGCCAGTTCGTCCTGCGGCCCGAGCAACCCGACCGCCGACCGCACCTCGCCGTCGGGTATCCCGCGCTGCCGCAGTTCGGCGCTGAGCGCGCGGCGGGCGAGGCCGCGCCCGTGGTGCCGACTCTCCACCCACGCCCGGGCGAAGGCCGCGTCGTCGATCAAGCCGACCTCGGTGAACCGGCTCAGCACGGCTTCCGCGACCTCGTCAGGAATCGTCCGCTTGCGCAGCGCGGTGGCCAGTTGTGCCCGGGTGCGCGGCCCTGCGGTGAGCAGCCGCAAGCAGATCGCCCGCGCCGCTTCCTCGCTGCCCGGTTCCGCACCACCGAGCCCAGCACCACCCGGCCCGGATTCCGCCCCGGAGTCCGCCGGGGCGGGGCCCGTGGCGACAGGGCCGGCGTCCTCGTCCTCGGGATCCGGCACCACCGTCAGGTGCCCGGTGCCCCGCTTCCGCCCGGATGCGCCGCCCCGGGCGGCCCGTCCCGGCGGGTTCTTATCCCGCGCCACCAGCGCTACCCCGCGCCACCGGGCCCTCCGGTGACCCTGGTGACACCACGGCCGGAGGCGTCCGCGGCGGCAGCCGTGCCTGCGGCCACGTTCGGGACCGCGCGCAGGCCCGCGGCCGACGCCGGCTCCTTGTCCGCTGCCTCCGCGTCCAGGCGCGGGCCGACGCCGAGCTTCTCCTTGATCTTCTTCTCGATCTCGTTGGCAAGATCGGGGTTGTCACGCAGGAAGTTCCGCGCGTTCTCCTTGCCCTGGCCGAGCTGGTCGCCCTCGTAGGTGTACCAGGCACCGGACTTGCGCACGATGTTCTGCTCCACCCCGAGGTCGATCAGGCCACCTTCCCGGCTGATGCCAAACCCGAACAGGATGTCGAACTCCGCGGTCTTGAAGGGGGGCGCCACCTTGTTCTTGACGACCTTCACCTTGACACGGTTGCCGACGGCGTCGGTGCCGTCCTTGAGCGTCTCGATCCGGCGCACGTCGAGCCGGACGGAGGAGTAGAACTTGAGCGCCCGCCCGCCAGAGGTGGTCTCGGGGCTGCCGAACATCACCCCGACCTTCTCCCGCAGCTGGTTGATGAAGATCGCGGTGGTCTTGGTCTGGTTCAGCGCGCCCGCGAGCTTGCGCAGCGCCTGCGACATGAGCCGGGCCTGCAGGCCGACGTGGCTGTCCCCCATCTCGCCCTCGATCTCGGCCCGTGGCACCAGCGCGGCGACGGAGTCGATGATGATGACGTCGATGGCACTGGAGCGGATCAGCATGTCCGCGATCTCCAGCGCCTGCTCGCCCGTGTCCGGCTGGGAGACCAGCAGCGCATCGGTGTCCACGCCAAGCTTCTTGGCGTACTCAGGGTCGAGAGCGTGCTCCGCGTCGATGAACGCCGCGATCCCGCCGTTCTTCTGCGCGTTGGCGGCCGCGTGCAGCGCGACGGTGGTCTTCCCCGATCCCTCGGGCCCGAATACCTCCACGACCCGGCCGCGGGGGTAGCCCCCGATGCCCAGCGCGATGTCCAGCGAGATCGCCCCACTGGGGATCACCTCGATCGGCACGCGGCCCTCGTCGCCGAGCCTCATGATGGAGCCTCTGCCGAACTGCCGCTCGATCTGGGCGAGGGCGGTTTCCAGGGCCTTGTCCCTGTCGCCGGCTTTCCCGCCCGGCCTGTCGATGCCTGCCATGGGTACTCCCATTGGATAAGGGGCTTCTTTGTCCGCGCCGACGCTACGCGCCGCCACCGACAAAACTCTCCCGCGCGGTGAACCAATCGAGATCGCGCCGCAGCCGCCGCAGCGGCCCGTCACGCAGCTCACTACTCTAGGCGAACAACTGTTCGATCAGGCACAGGACACGCACACGTTCGAGAAGAAACATCCGGCCGCCACCATCCTGGCCGGCGCGGCACCGCCGGCCCCCTCACCGGGAATGGCGTCAGCGCGATTCCTCCGGTATCTCGAAGGCCTCGCACACCGCGAGCCACACGGTTTTCGGTTCCTTACCCGCGGCCAGGGCCTGGTTTACCGTCGCGCCGCCCAGACCGGTCAGCACATAGTCCTTGGCAACGCTGGCGGCGTATGCCTCGCCGAACTGCCCGCGCATCTTTTCCCAGAACACCGTAAGCCGCACGGCGCCAGGGTACCGGCGGCCCGGCCCGCAGCAGCCCAGGACACCAGCGACGCAGCAAAGCCGGGGAGCCCGGGCACCCGCGGCCGCAGGACGCCCGCCCCCGGCCCCGGCGCCCGTCCGCCGCAACGCGCCGGGGCACCCGGCCGCGCTTCAGGGCAGGCTCGCGACGTTTACCGTCTCCAGTTGCCGTGAGCTGAAGTTCGTCACCAGCAGTACCCGGCCGTCCGGCTCCAGGGCCATCTGCCGCGGGAATCCGCACCGGCAGGTACCCGGCAAGCGCGGGCCGGTGCGCGAGGGCCGCGGCGACATTCACCACCGCGAGGCTGGACCTCGCTCCCGGGCGGCTGAACCGGTTCGAGTCCGCGACGACGACCCGCTGCCCGCCGTCCACCAGGGCCAGCCCGACCGGGGCCGTACCCACCCCGGCCCGGGCGATCAGCGAGTGCGCCGGGTCCCCGCGCAGCCGGGACGCGGAGAAGCCGAGCAGCATGTCACTCCCCCGGGCGGTCACCCACACCGTCCCGCCGCTCGTGGAAGTGATCACCCGTACCGGGCTGCAGCCGGCGGTGACCGTGGACACGATCGCATGCGCCGGATCGGTCTCCGCCTTGCGCACGCTGATCACCGCCAGCGTCCCCTGGCCGCCCAGTTCGAGGCTCACTGTCCCGTGATGTGCGGCCCGGTGCACCTCGCTGAAGGACCGCAACTCGCTGGTCGAGTACAGCCAGTCCCCGTTCGGCGACACGGCAAGCCCGACCGGCGCGACCCCGGCCGGCACATCCCCGACGAAGCCGGAAGTACGGAAGTGGCTCGCCAGCGCCTGCTGCAGGTTGAAGACCGCGATCTTGCCCGAGTCCTCGAGGCTGACGAACGCGAACCTGCCGTCGCGTGAGGTGGCCACCTCGATCGCGCCGCCCGCCTGCCCACCGCCGCTGCTCAGCGTGCCCAGGACCGCGTTCGGGCTGCCCTGCTCGGCCGCCTGCACGCTGACCACTGTGGCGCCGCTGCCGCTCGCGGCGAGCAGGTAGCGGCCGTCCGGCGTGAGCGTCACGCCCAGGGCCGCCCCACTCAGCGGGATCTGCCGGACCAGCCTCGGGCTGGCGGAACCGGTGCCGGTGAACACACCGAGCGCTGCCCCGCTCCCGTTGGGCATCAGCGATACGAAGGACCAGCGCCCGTCCGCCGTCACCGCGACACCGAACGGGTCGCCGGGCACCGCCGACAGCCGGGCCAGCCCGGCCGGAAGCTGGCGCCCGGGCGTGCTCGCGGCGCTGCAGCCGGGCGCGGCGACGCTGGACACCACGGGATTGGTCGACACCGGCCGGGGGCCCGGCGTGGCGCGCGGCGCGCCCGAGCTGCAGGCCGCCAGCGCCAGGGCCGCGATGGCGACGGCGGAGCGCCCCGAGAGCCTCACGGGTTCGACGCTATCGCTTCGCCCGCTCCACGGCCCAGCGGAGTCTCAGCCGGCCGGCAGGCCCGGCCAAGAAATGTCCGTGAATGTCTGGTGCATGACCGGGTACGAGTATCCAGGGGAAGCTTCTCCGACAGAAGTATTGGGACGGGGCGCGATGAACGAGATGCCGGAGACCGGCCCTGCCGCGACCAGCCTGGAGGATAAGGCCCCGAGCCCTGCCCCCGCCAGCGCGCCGGGACGGCCAGCCAGCGAGGCTCCGCCGGTACTCGCCAGCCCCCGCAAACGCGGGAAGCGCCTGCTCATCCTCCTGTTCGTGGTCAGCATCGCGGTGGCCGTCGCGGCGGCGGCGGTGACCGCTGTGCTGCTCACGCACCGCCCGCACCAGGCGCGCGCGGCGGCACATCCGCTGCGCGCCACGGTGTTCGGCTTGCACCCGGGCCAGTGCTTCAATTCTTTGCCGAACGGAATCGCCGGGGCTCATGCGGTTCCTTGCGCGCAGCCGCATGACGGGGAGATCTACGGCGCGTTCCGCGTGGCGGGACACGATTGGCCGGGCAGCGCCACCCTTGCGAACCAGGCCCGGCTGGGCTGCCAGGCCAGACTCGCCGGCTACCTGAACCCGCAACTGGACACCGGCGACCTGACCGACTCCTACGCCTATCCCAACCAGGGCGCCTGGGCGGCGGGCGAACACATGGTCATCTGCGAGATCCGCGGCACCCAGGGCGGCCTCACCGGCTCAGTCCGTGCCTCCAGCCCCTAGCACGGGGCCAGGGCCCGTCCACCGGAAGAATCAGCGCCGGAGGCCTAAAGTTTCAAAGGCCTCATACGTGTCCTGGGCATGAGGATGCTCCAGACTCTGGCCGCGCCCGGGGTCGACCGCGTGCTGCTGGTGACGGCACACGCGGTGTCCTGGCGGGGAGCGTGCGCGATGATCGTGGTCACGTTCGTGGTCTTGGCCTACCGGCTGCTCGCCGAGCGCGAGCGGCGGAAGACCTTGGAGGCCACCTACCGCTACGCCCCTGCGGGGACGATCGTCTTTCAGGGGGAAGTCCCCGGGAGCCCGCAGATGTGGATTCAGATCGGCGGCGGACAGCGGCCTGAGCCGACGGACCCGGTGACAAGAACGCCAGTGACCCATGGGGAAAGCGCTGCCTCGAACGGACGGCGGACATGAGCCGAAACGTACCGCCCGAGTACCGCGCTGAGGCCGAGGACTGTTTCAAGTCAACGTCGGGGCGCGTCTATGGTTTCCTGCTCCGCCTTACCGGAGGGGACAAGGAACTGTCTGAGGACCTGGTCCAGGAGACGTTCAGGAAGGCGTGGCAGGACTGGGACAAGCTGCGCGGCCGCTCGGGGGAGGCGCGCCTGGCCTGGCTCGTCAGGGTGGCGTCCAACGCCGCCGTGGACATCTTCCGGCGGGAGAAGGTCGCGCGGGAGAACTGGCCGGAGATTACCGAGCTATATCGGCCGGACGAGGTAGATGCGGAGCGGCAGGCGATCACATCGAGCCTCATGCAGCGCTTCGTTGAAGTGGTCAACAGGATGCCTCCTCAGCGACGGCTGGTGGCGTTCCTGCATTGGCGATGCGGGTGGCAGAACTGGGAGATCGCCGAGGCACTGGGCATCACACCTGGCCGGGTCAGTCAGCTACTTGCCGCGGCAAGAAGAACCTTGAGAGACGAACTGGGCCCATATGTGCCCTTTGAACTCGGCGGGCCGGAAGGAGGCGACTGACGATGCCCGAATTTGAGAGCTGGGTCTTCGCCCCATCCCAGGAGGCGCCGACTCATGCGGCGCAGCTGGTCATCACGCTGGAGCCCTATGCAGCACCGGAGCCACCGGCTACGTTTGACGACCGATTCGTCCTGGCGCTGTACCTCGAGGCCGAGCAGGCCTACCTTCCGGACGAGACGCCTTACGACGCCGGCCGCGGCTTGCAGCGGTTCAGCGTGTGGCTCGACGAGCAGGAAGAGACCGACCCTTAACCTCGGGCTTTCGCCCGCGACCGGCCGACCTTGATCGGTTACATGCAAAAAGTGCCTTTGACTTGGGAGGATGGGACTTGTCTAGGATCTTGTCCGCGCCAAGCCGAAGGCACTTATCCCGTGCAGAATACCGCGCGCCGCCCCAAGATCACTGTGTCTGCTGACGGGAAGGGACTGGTGTCCCAGGCCGGGACGCTGCTGCTGGCCGAAGCGGCCCGGGTGACAGGCCTTGGTGAGGGCCTGGCCGGCGCCCTGGCGCGGTGGCGGGCGCCGCGCGGTGCACGACCCGGGGAAGATCCTCACCGACCTGGCCATCGCGCTGGCGCTGGGCGGTGACTGCCTGGCTGATGTTGCGGTGCTGCGCGCTCAGCCGGAGCTGGCCGGGCCGGTGGCGTCGGATCCGGTGATCTCCCGGCTGGTCGCCGCGCTGGCGGCGGAGGGGCCGCGCGCGCTGCGGGCGATCCGCAAAGCCCGGGCTGCCGCCCGCGAGCGGGCCTGGGCGCTGGCCGGCGAGCGGGCGCCGGGTGCGGATGGTGGCCTGGTTCCCGTCGACATCGACGCCACGATCGTGCTCGCGCATTCGGAGAAGGAAAAGGCTGCTCCTACGTGTCCCCGTCGGATAACCCCACCGGTCACCCCGCCGTCGCCTGACGTCAATCCGGCTTCGGCGGGGTGACACGCTTTTCTGCACGCTTTGCGGCGAGCCCTTCACATCTCGCCAATAGTGTGCTGCGATGTCAGACTTGGAATTTCCTACAAACTGTAGGATTGCCGTTTACGGGCCACGACATGTGAGTTCCCGTTTGCGGTCCGTAAGTGCCGTCCTGCTGGAGACCGAAATGGGCTTCTACGTTCGTGACGGCCCGCGCGGTGTTTGGCCCGTAGTCGCCATCGACCGTCAGCCCGGCGTGGAGGTTGCACTTGTTCAAGGCATTCTGCAGGGTCGACACCGCGTTGCCGGCGTTGCCGATCCCGAGCACACAGTTGAAGTTGTTGACGCCCGGGGCCTGGATCGGGATGCGCACCTGGCCGCCGCCGACGGCGGCGTCGAGGGCGGTGGCTGAGCAGGAGACCTGCGCGCTGGCCGAGACGGCCATCGGCAGCACGGAGAAGCCCATAGTGAATGTGAACGCTATGGCAACACTCGACAAGAAACCGACTCTTCTCACGCAGGCTCCTATTGGGGTGGTAGTGAGACACCACACACTATAAGTGCCGGCTGCGCCAATTGATAGACCCTTTTGCACCTTTACACAGCGTCAGCCCGGGGTCTCCCCAGCCCACCGGCGCGCTGGCCTTGCTCCGAGCCTTGAGGCTGCCCTCCTGGCCAGCCTGGCAGTCGGCGTGGTGCTCTTGGTGTGGATTGGCCTTGCGGCAGGTATCCACTAGCCTCGGGCTTTCGCCCGCGACCGGCCGACCTTGATCGGTTACATGCAAAAAGTGCCTTTGACTTGGGAGGATGGGACTTGTCTAGGATCTTGTCCGCGCCAAGCCGAAGGCACTTATCCCGTGCAGAATACCGCGCGCCGCCCCAAGATCACTGAGCCTTTTTCATCCTGTTTGTGATGGGTTCGTCACGGTCTGATTGCGTGGCGGCGCGCCTCCGCTGAGAACCAGGAAGCCCCTGGTAAATGAGGCAGTCGACCAAGATCCACTCCACCACCAGGGGCTTCCATGCTTTCTACCGTGCCGCGCTGCCGTTGTCGTCGAGGACCCTCACCTACGTGTCCGGGATCATCCGCCGGCACCGCAAGTCGATCGGGTCGCGGTGGCGGCGGCTGAACCCCGGCAAGCAGGCCCTGCTCGTGCTCGCTTACCTGCGCAAAGGCGAGGCGTTCGCGGAGCTTGCGGCCGGGTTCGCGGTCGGCACCACGACCGCCTGGCGGTATGTGGAGGAGACCGTCGCGCTGCTGGCGGCCCGGGCGCCGAAGCTGCGCATGGCGGTCCGGGACGCCACGAGGGCCGGGCATGCCTACGTCGTGGTGGACGGCACCCTCATCCCCATTGACCGGGTCGCCGCGGACCGGCCTTTCTACTCCGGCAAGCACAAGAAGCACGGCATGAACCTGCAGGTCATCGCGAGTCCCGCCGGTGACATCCTGTGGGTGTCCGGGCCGCTGCCCGGCTGGTGCACGACAAGAAGGCCGAGTGGATCTGGGGCGTCCTGGCCGAGCTGGAGGCGGCCGGGCTGGTCGTCTTGGCCTGACAAGGGCTACCAGGGCAGCACGTACGCGAAAACCCCGTACAAGGGCAAGAACAAGCCGCAATCCCAGAAAGACGCCAACCGCGCGCACGCGAAGCTCCGCGCGCCCGGCGAGCGCGCGAACGCGCAGCTCAAGACCTGGAAGATTCTCCGGAAGCCCTCCGCTGCTGCCCCTGGAAAGCCGGGCGGCTCGCCAAGGCCATCCACGTATTGCAGATCCGCGAGGCATAACCAGGATGGAAAGAGTTCACTGTGTCTGCTGACGGGAAGGGACTGGTGTCCCAGGCCGGGACGCTGCTGCTGGCCGAAGCGGCCCGGGTGACAGGCCTTGGTGAGGGCCTGGCCGGCGCCCTGGCGCGGTGGCGGGCGCCGCGCGGTGCACGACCCGGGGAAGATCCTCACCGACCTGGCCATCGCGCTGGCGCTGGGCGGTGACTGCCTGGCTGATGTTGCGGTGCTGCGCGCTCAGCCGGAGCTGGCCGGGCCGGTGGCGTCGGATCCGGTGATCTCCCGGCTGGTCGCCGCGCTGGCGGCGGAGGGGCCGCGCGCGCTGCGGGCGATCCGCAAAGCCCGGGCTGCCGCCCGCGAGCGGGCCTGGGCGCTGGCGGCGAGCGGGCGCCGGGTGCGGATGGTGGCCTGGTTCCCGTCGACCTCGACGCCACGATCGTGCTCGCGCATTCGGAGAAGGAAAAGGCTGCTCCTACGTGGAAAAAGACCTACGGGTTCCATCCGCTGGGCGCGTTCGCCGACCACGGCGCCGGGGCGGGCGGGGAGCCGCTGGCCATCTTGCTGCGCGCCGGGAACGCCGGGTCGAACACCGCGGCTGAGCACATCGAGGTGACCAAGCTCGCGCTGGCGCAGCTGCCCCGCAAGCTGCGGCGCCGGTGCTGATCCGCACCGATTCCGGCGGCGGCACCCACGACTTCCTAACCTGGCTGGCCAGCCCGTCCCGCCGCCTGCACTACTCGGTCGGCATGACCATCACCGAGGACATGGCCGTGGCCATCCTGGCCCTGCCGGAGCGGATCTGGGAACCGGCCTATGACGCTGAAGGCCAGGTCCGGCGAGGGGCATGGGTGGCCGAGCTGACCGGCCTGCTGGACCTGGGCGACTGGCCAGCAGGGATGCGGGTCATCGTCCGCCGGGAACGCCCCCACCCCGGCGCGCAGCTGCGCTTCACTGACATCAATGGGCACCGGTTCACCGCCTTCGCTACTGACGCCCGGCGCGGGCAGCTCGCGGACCTGGAACTACGGCACCGAAAGCGCGCCCGGTGTGAGGACCGGATCCGCAACGCCAAAGACACCGGCCTGCGTAACCTGCCCCTGCACGGATTCGCCCAGAACCAGCTCTGGTGCGAGCTGGTGGCCATGGCCAGCGAGCTGCTGGCCTGGATGCAGATGCTCGCCCTGAACGGCCCCGCCCGCGCCTGGGAACCCAAACGGCTAAGGCTGCGCCTGTTCTCCGCCGCCGGGCGGCTGGCGCGCGGCAGCCGGCAGCTGCGATTGCGCCTTGCCGCCACCTGGCCCTGGGCTGATCAGCTCACCGCCGCGATCACCCGGCTGCAGGCCTTCGCCCCCGGCTGACCAGCTGGAACCGTCACTGCGATCAGGAAGGACAAACCCAGGGCCCCCGGGAACCCCGCCCACCCGGCGCGACAACCGGGCAGCCAGGCACGGTCAGGCGCTGAAAACGGCCGCCAGCCGCAGGCTCAGCCAGACAGATCAAGATCGCGAAAGATCGAGGTTAACGATGCGCGGAAGGAATACTGACTGTCCGCCCCGCGATCGGCGAGCTGCCATGTCCGTCGGCAACTCACCTGACCATCTCGGCTTCGCCGTGGTCCGAGGTCGGTAAGCAGCCCTTTGCAAGCAGGCGGGCAGAACTGTCCGCAGGGCGAGGCAGGATGGTTGCATGCCCGCGAAGACCCGGACCCGGAGTGCGGCGCCGCCACGTATAGGCGCCGTCGGTGTCGCGGGCGCGCCCACGGGTGGCGCGGGCGCGGATCCGCTGGCCGGGTTCGGCGCGCTGACCAGGGAGTGGTTCACCGGCGCGTTCGCTGAGCCGACCGCGGCGCAGGCGGGTGCCTGGGCCTCCATCGCAGGCGGCGACAACACGCTGGTCATCGCGCCTACCGGGTCCGGCAAGACGCTGGCCGCGTTCCTGTGGGCGCTGGACCGGCTGGCCAGCAGTCCTGCGCCCGCCGACCCGAAGCAGCGCTGCCGGGTGCTGTACATCTCGCCGCTCAAGGCCCTGGCGGTGGATATCGAGCGGAACCTGCGCGCCCCACTGGCCGGGATCCGCCAGGTCGCGCAGCGCCATGGGCTGCCCGAGCCGGACATCCGGGTAGCGGTGCGCACCGGCGACACCGGCGCCGACGAACGGCGGCGGCTGTCCAGCAAGCCGCCGGACATCCTGATCACCACGCCTGAGTCGCTGTTCCTCATTCTGACGTCGAAGGCGCGCGACTCCCTGCGCGGCGTCGACACCGTCATCGTGGACGAGGTGCACGCCCTGGCCGGTAACAAACGCGGCGCTCACCTGGCCATCTCGCTGGAACGGCTGGACGCGCTGCGGAACGGCGCCATACCGGACGAGCCCGGCCAGGACGAGCTCGCCAGGCCGGCCCAGCGGATCGGGCTGTCGGCCACCGTCCGGCCGCCGGAGGAGGTGGCCACGTTCCTCGGCGGCGCCCGGCCGGTGACGATCGCGGCGCCGCCGTACGTCAAGCAGATGGAATTGCGGATCGTCGTCCCGGTCGAGGACATGACCGACCCGGATCCGGCGCCCGCCAGCCTCCGCCCGGCGGCCGCCGCGCCCGGCGATGGTGCGGCGGGGGAAACCGATCTGCGTGACGCCGCCCAGGGCCAGCGGTCCATCTGGCCGCACGTCGAGGAGAAGGTGCTCGACCTGATCGAGGCGCACCGGTCCACGATCGTGTTCGCCAACTCGCGTCGGCTGGCGGAGCGGCTGTGCGGCCGGCTGAACGAACTCGCCGCGGAACGGGCGCAGGCCCGCGACGAGGCAGCCGCGGGCCTGGACGGGCCGGGTGGGCCGCCCGCCGGGCCGCCGGCCCAGATCATGGCGCAGTCCGGCGCCTCGGCGGGTGCCCCGGCCGAGGTGGCCCGCGCGCATCACGGTTCGGTGTCCCGGCAGGAGCGGGCGCAGATCGAGGAGGCGCTGAAGGCGGGGCGGCTGCCCGCCGTGGTGGCCACGTCCAGCCTGGAACTCGGCATCGACATGGGCGCCGTGGACCTGGTCATCCAGGTGGAGTCGGCGCCGTCCGTGGCGAGCGGGATGCAGCGTACCGGCCGTGCCGGGCACAAGGTGGGCGACGTTTCTCGCAGCGTGATCTTCCCGAAGTACCCGGGTGACCTGGTCGAGGCGACCGTGGTCGTGCAGCGCATGCGGGACGGCGAGATCGAGGAAATGCGCGTGCCGCGCAACCCGCTCGACGTGCTTGCCCAGCAGATCGTCGCCATGGTGGCGATGGACGACTGGCAGGTCGGCGACGTGGAGCAGCTCGTCCGGCGGGCGGCCCCGTTCAGCGGGCTCACCAGGGGCGTGCTCGACGCGGTGCTGGACATGCTGGCGGGCCGCTACCCGAGCGAGGAGTTCGCCGAGCTGCGCCCGCGGCTGATCTGGGACCGCACGACGGGCACCCTGCGCGGCCGGCCAGGCGCGCAACGGCTCGCGGTGACCAGCGGCGGCACCATTCCCGACCGAGGCCTGTTCGGGGTGTTCCTGGCGGGCCCGCAGCGCCAGGGCAGGAACTCGCACCGCGTCGGCGAACTCGACGAGGAGATGGTCTACGAATCGCGGGTGGGCGACGTGTTCGTGCTCGGCGCCAGTTCCTGGCGGATCGAGGACATCACCGCCGACCAGGTGCTCGTCTCCCCCGCGCCCGGGCAGCCGGGCAGGCTCCCGTTCTGGCACGGTGACACGATGGGCCGCCCCGCGGAACTGGGCCGGGCGGTAGGCGCGTTCTGCCGCGAAATCGCCGCGGCGGGCCGGGATCAGGCCACCACGAGGCTGCGTAATGCTGGATTGGACGATCTGGCCGCGCAGAACCTGATCCGGTACCTGGACGGCCAGCGGGAGGCCACCGGCTACCTGCCCGACGACCGCACGCTGGTGATGGAGCGGTTCCGTGACGAGCTCGGGGACTGGCGGCTGGTCCTGCACAGCCCGTACGGGGCGCGGGTGCATGCGCCGTGGGCGCTGGCGATCGCCGCGCGGCTCCGGGAGCGCTACGAGGGCATGGACGTCCAGGCGCTGCACACCGACGACGGGATCGTGCTGCGGGTTCCTGACACCGACGAGCCACCGCCCGCGGGCATTGCCGAGCTGGCCGCCGAGGAGGTCGAGCCGATCGTCACCGCGGAGCTTGGCGGGTCGGCGCTGTTCGCGTCGCGGTTCCGTGAGTGCGCGGCACGCGCGCTGCTGCTGCCCCGCCGCCGTCCGGGCCACCGGTCCCCGCTGTGGCAGCAGCGCCAGCGCTCGGCCCAGTTGCTCGCCGTGGCTTCCAAGTACGGCACGTTCCCGGTCGTGCTCGAAACCGTCAGGGAATGCCTGCAGGACACCTTCGACGTGCCCGCCCTGGCCGGCCTGATGCGCGACCTGGCCAGCCGCAAGGTCCGGCTGGTCGAGGTGGAGACGCCGGCCCCGTCCCCGTTCGCCAAGTCGCTGCTGTTCAGCTACGTCGGCGCGTTCATGTACGAGGGCGACTCGCCGCTCGCCGAGCGCAAGGCACAGGCGCTGGCGCTCGACTCTTCCCTGCTGGCCGAACTGCTCGGCCAGGCGGACCTGCGGGAACTGCTCGACCCGGCGGTCGTCGGCCAGGTGGAGGCCGAACTGCAGCGGCTCACCGCCGAGCGCGCCTGCCGCAGCCTGGAGGCCGTGGCCGACCTGCTCCGGGTCATCGGTCCGCTGTCGGAGGCGGAGGTCGCGCAGCGCTGCGCGGAGCCGGGCATGGCCCCGGGCTGGCTGGCGGAACTGGACGCCTCCCGCCGTGCGATCGAGGTGCGGGTCGGCGGCGAGGCCAGGTGGGCGGCCATCGAGGACGCCGGCCGCCTGCGGGACGCGCTGGGGGTGCCGCTGCCGCCCGGGGTGCCGGTGGCGTTCACCGAGCCGGTTCCCGACCCGCTCGGTGACCTGGTGGCCAGGTACGCCCGATGCCACGGGCCGTTCACCGCGCAGGCCGCGGCCGGCCGGTACGGGCTGGGCCTGGCGGTCATCAACGGCACGCTGCACCGCCTCGCCGCGGAGCACCGGGTCGTCGAGGGCGAGTTCGTGCCCGGGGGGCGTGGTACGGAATGGTGCGACGCGGAAGTCCTCCGCATGCTGCGCCGCCGCTGCCTGGCCAAACTCCGCAAGGAGGTCGAGCCCGCGCCACCGGAGGCGCTGGCGGCATTCCTGCCCGCCTGGCAGAACGCGGGCCAGCCCACCCCAGGCGCGCGGCGCGGCGCGGCAGGGCGGGCGGCCCAGGGCTGGCGCCCGGCCAGCGCGGATGCGGTGTTCGACGTGGTCGATCAGCTCGCCGGGGCCGCGCTGCCAGCCTCCGCGCTTGAGACGCTCGTGCTCCCCGGCCGGGTCCCGGGCTATCAGCCCGCCGTGCTCGACGAACTGACCGCTGCCGGGGAGATCGTGTGGTCCGGCGCGGGCGGCCTGCCCGGCGGGGACGGCTGGGTGGTGCTCGCACCCGCACAGGCGGTGCCGCTGCTGTTGCCGCCGCCCGCCGAGATCACCATGACCCCGGTGCACGACGCGATCCTGTCGGTGCTGGAGGGCGGCGGCGGCCTGTTCTTCCGCATGCTGGCCGACCGGGTCGCCGCGATGCTCAGGGACCACGACTGGCGCGGGCTGTCCGACACGGCCGTGGCGGCGGCGATCTGGGACCTTGTCTGGGCGGGACGGCTGACCAACGACACGCTGGCGCCGTTGCGCACGGTTCTCGGTACCGGCCGGCCTGTGTTCGACGGGGTTCCGCCGGGACGGCAGGCGGTTCCTGCGGCACCTGGTCCGCTGGCCGGAACGGGCTCCGGGGTCAACGGCGGTGCCCATGGCCCCGGCGCGGGCCAGGTTGCCCCGGGTCTGGGTCCCCCGAGCCTGGGTGCCGGAGGGCTGAGCGGCACCGGTGTGGCGCCGGGAAGCATGCGGATGGCGGGCCGCTCGGGCCGGATCGGAGCCCGCAGGCGTGGGTACGGGCGGCCGGTGGTGCCCACGCGGACCGGACCGCCGACGGTGACCGGGCGGTGGTCGCTGCTGCCCGACCGGGACCCCGACCTCACCCGGCGCTCGCACGCCACCGCCCAGGCGCTGCTCGACCGGCATGGGATCGTGACCCGTGGCTCGGTGGTGGCCGAGCGCGTGCCCGGCGGGTTCGGTGCGCTGTACCCGGTGCTGCGGGCCATGGAGGAGGCCGGGCAGTGCCGGCGCGGGTACTTCGTGGAAGGGCTCGGCGCTGCGCAGTTCGCCCTGCCCGGCGCGGTGGACCGGATGCGGGCCATCGCCTCGGCCCAGGAGGCGGCCGCGGCGGGCCCGCCCGGCGATACCGGGCACCCACACTGGCCCGGCGAGCCGCCGCCTGCTGGTCCACGGCTATCCGGTGGAATCCCTCACGCGGAGGGTGCCGGCCAGCCGGAGCATGCTGCCCGGCCGGAGGCCCCTGCCTTGCCGGAGGGAATGTCCTGGCCGGAGGGTGCTGTCTGGGCGGATGAGGGTGCCGGTACGAGTGACGCGGTGGCCGGGGGCGCCACGGCAGGAGAGCCGGCGGCCCTCGGCCGAGGGGGCGATGGGGCCGCGACCGGGAGTGCCGCGGCAGGAGAGCCGGCGGCCTGGGGCGGCGCGGGCCCCGGGACCACAGGCGCGACGGCGGGCCCCGGGCCAACGGGCGCGACGGCGGGTCTTGGGCGTTCGGGCGCGACAGTGGGCCCCGGGCGTTCGGGCGCGACGGTGGGCCCCGAGCGTTCGGGCGGCTCCACGACCGCGGGGACGGGACCGCCGATCACGGTGCTCGCGGCGGCGGACCCGGCGAACGCGTTCGGCGCGGCCCTGCCCTGGCCGCCACGGCCTGGCGAGGTACCCGGAGCGCACCGGCCCGGCCGCAAGGCGGGCGCGCTCGTGGTGCTGTGCGACGGGAAACTCGTGCTCTACGTCGAGCGCGGCGGCAAGACCCTGCTCTCCTGGACCAGCGCCCCGGAGGTACTCGTCCCCGCGGCGGCTGGGCTGGCCGAGGCGGTCCGGGGCGGCGCGCTTGGCCGGCTCACCGTGGAGCGCGCCGACGGCACCGGCGTCTACGACACACCGCTGGCCCAGGCCCTCGCCGACGCGGGATTCCGGCCGACTCCGCGCGGCCTGCGCCTGCGCGGCTGATCCGGCCGCGTCCGGCCAGCGGTCAAGCGGCCCACCGGACACGCAGCGACGCCCACTTGCGGAACACCAGCCCGCGAAACGCGGCCGGGTCCAGCGGTCAGGCGCCCACCAGACGTGCAGCGACGGCTTGCGGAACACCAGACCGCCAGGCGCGGGTGCAACGGGGTCCAGGGGTCAGGCGGCCCACCGGACGCGCAACGACGGCGGCTTGCGGAACACCAGCCCGCGAGGCGCGGCCGGGTGCGCCGGGTCCAGGCGCAGTTGCCGCAGGGTGAGCGCGGCGCGGACCGCGGCCTGGGCCTCCAGCCTGGCTAGGTGGGCCCCCAGGCAGAAGTGCGGGCCGTGAGCAAAGGCAAGGTTCAGCCTGGCGTTGGGCCTGCGCACGTCGAACGTGTCCGGGCCCGGAAACACGGCGGGGTCCCGGCCCGCGCCGGCCAGCGAGACCGTGACCAGGTCGCCCGCCCGGATCCGGGCCCCGCCCAGCGTGACGTCGCGGGTCGCATAGCGGTCCACCACCGCGGCCGCGGGCTCCAGCCGCAGCGACTCCTCCACCGCACCCTGCACCAGGTCCGGATCCTCGCGGACCAGGGCTAGCTGGGCTGGGTGCTGGAGCAGGTGGAGGATGACGTTGCTGATCATGCCCTCGGTGGTCTCGATGCCGCCGAACATGATCACTGCCGCGTTGGAGATGACCTCGCCGGTGGCCAGCGCCGAAGCGGCGGACCCCGCGCCGCCGCCGGTTTCCGCCGCGACGTCCGCGGCAGTCCCGGTTGCGATGTCCCCCTGGGCGCCGGCCGCGGCGGCAAGGAGCGACGGCGGCTCGCTGGCCGATTCGATCACCGCGGTGAGCCGCGCGCTCAGCGAGCCGAAGGCCGTGGCCCCGGCCACGCGGGCCGCGTCCCGGCGGGCCCGATCCTCGCGGGCGTCCTCGTCACCCGGTCCCGGGCCATGTTCACCGGTCAGGGCGGAGACAGAGCCGACGATCGCCGCGTACCAGTCGAGCACGGTCGCGGGGTCGGCGTCGCTCAGGCCGAGTGCCTCGGCGACGACCGCAACGGCCAGCGGGCCGGCCAGAGCGCGCCGCAAGTCCGCGGCACCGTCGGGCCGCATAGCCGCCACCAGGCGATCGGCTTCCGCCACCACGAACGTGGCGAGCCTCGTGTGAATCTCGGCGCGGCCGAAGCCCTTGGTGAACGGGGCACGGTGGCGGCCGTGCGCGGCACCGTCCAGGGAGAGCATGCTCGGGCCGACAACGCGGGCCGTGGAGAACCTCGGATCGTCCACCGTGAAGCCCGCGCTGTCCCGCATCACAGCGATCGCGAGATCGTGTCTGGTGACGAGCCAGCCGTGCAAGGCCGGTAGCCAGGAAACCGGTTCGGTATCCCGCAGGCGGGCCAGCCAGGGGTGCGGATCGCGGTCGAGGTCCGCCAGGGTGATCGCCGCACCCAGGGGAAACGCGCCCGGGCCGGAGGCGGGACGAGCCCCTCCATTTCGGTCACGGAAGGTCACTTTGACCACGTTATCTGACCCCTGGCAGAGGCCCGCCGACGGCGTGCCGTGCCGGCCGGTGCACCATCCACCCCGTCATAAGGGCCATAATGCTGGTCATGAGATTGTCTGCCCGTGCTGATTACGCTCTGCGTGCAGCCGTGGAACTGGCCGCCTCCAGTGGTGATCACACGACTGCCGAGCAGCTGGCACGAGCGCAGAACATTCCGGCGAAGTTTCTTGAGGCGATCCTCACCCAACTGCGCCGGGCAGGGCTGGTGCGCAGCCAGCGCGGCCCCGAAGGAGGGTTCTGGCTGGCGAAGCCCGCCAACGAGATCTCGCTCGCGGACATCATCCGCGCCGTGGATGGGCAGCTTGTCGGGGTGCGCGGTGAGCGCCCGGAGAACCTCGGGTACATCGGCGCGGCGGAACCGCTGCAGAGCGTCTGGATCGCGCTGCGCGCCAACGAGCGGGCCATCCTCGATGAGGTCACCCTCGAGCACATCGTCACCGGCGAACTGCCCGAGCGGGTCCGCGAACTCACCGACGACCCCCGCGCCTGGGCCTGACCCCGCTACCTTCGGCCAATAAGCACCGCTTGACTGATGATCATGAGGTTTTGGCTGCTGTCTCGGAGCCGGGGTTCCACGGCAGGGAGCGTCCGTCAGCGGGTGCAGGTACCGCAGAACCGTGACGGCGAACGTCAACCGTCAATCGCGGGGTTCCGGGGGCTCGGCCCCCCGGGTCAATACCGCGGGCAAAGGCGCAGTTGGCCAACGGCCAACAAGTAGCCGTTACCGCCTCGGACAACAAGCGTGGTGGGGCGCCTGACGGCCCCTCAAACGGGCACCATGTCGGTGATGTCGCGGATCCGGCGGGCCACGTCGTCGTACCTGGCCTGGTGACCGCTGGGCAGCTTGATGGTGCTGATAACAGGCTCGGCACCCTCGCCCAGCTTCGCGCCCTCGCCCAGCTTGGCGGCGTCGCCCAGCTCGGGCGCGGTGGCCAGGTTGAGCGCCGCTGGCACGGCACCACCGAAGGGGCGCACCGCCGGCGGGGTGAGCGCGGGCTGCTCGGCCGACCGCAGCGACGGCTCCCTGGTGCCGGAAAGAACCGGCTCGCTCTGCAGTTCCGCCAAGGCGAAGTTGTCCGACACCTCGCGGAAGACCTGGGACAACGGGGTTTCCAGCGCGCCGCAGATTGCCGCGAGAAGCTCCGAGGAAGCCTCCTTCTGACCGCGCTCGACTTCGGACAGGTAGCCCAGTGACACCCGGGCAGCGGCGGACACCTCACGGAGGGTACGACCCTGGCGCAGGCGCAGCCGCCGCAGCGCGTCACCAAGCAAGTGACGAAGCAGGACCATGTCGCGCTCCCTTCGCGAAGTGAGTCTGGCAGTTCCACGGTACCTGGCCTCACCGACACTCGGGGAGTGCAGGCGTGGCCGTGTTCGCTGATGACGTAACGCTGTAATCAGGGATCATCTTCCCTTAGCCGCTCCCACAGGAGTTTCAGGGCTTCCCCGACGGTGTCTCGCCGGATGTCGTTGCGATCGCCGGCCAGGGCCAGAGGCCGGGTGGCGGGCACCCCCGCGCTGGCCGCGATGTGCACGGTGCCGGGCGCCAGCCCGTCCACCGGGTCCGGCCCGGCGACACCGGTCGTGGCCAGGCCCCAGGTGGCGCCGAGCCGGTCGCGGACGCCCGCTGCCATGGCCAATGCGACGTCGGGGTGGACGGGGCCGTGCTGGGCGAGCAGGCTGGCGGGGACGCCGAGAAGCACCGTCTTGAGTTCGGTGGCGTAGGCGACGATGCCGCCGCGGTACACCGCGGAGGCACCGGGGATTGCGGTGATGGCTGCGCCGAGCATGCCACCGGTGAGCGACTCGGCGGTGGCGAGAGTCTGGCCCCGCTCCCCCAGTGTGCTCACGATCCGGGCCGCCAGGTCGCCGCGTGAGTCCACGGGACCATCATGGCCTTCCGCGGCGCCGGTCGCCCGGAGGTGCCTCAAGGCGCGCTGTGGACCTGGCCGGGCATGGAGCCGACGGCGCAGCCGTGCACCCAGCAGCGCAGCCGTACAAAGGTGCGTCAAGGCGCGTGGTGGACCTGGCCGGGCATGGAGCCGACGGCGCAGCCGCGCAAAGGTGCGTCAAGGCGCGTGGTGGACCTGGCCGGAGATGGGGCGGCGGCGCAGCCGTACGGCGCGGATCACATAGTCGGCGCCGGTAACCAGGGTGACAAGTACCGCGGCCGCCATCACCACGGCTCGCAGCCACTGCGGAATTCCGGGCAGCATGTAAAGCGAGATCGCTAGCACCTGCAGGAGGGTCTTGAGCTTCCCGCCCCGGCTCGCGGCGATCACGCCGTACCTGATGACCCAGAACCGCAGCCCGGTCACGGCGATCTCTCTGGCAAGAATCACGATCGTCACCCACCACGGGAGCCAGCCGAGGTAGGAAAGCGTCACCAGGGCGGCGCCGGTGAGGGCCTTGTCCGCGATCGGGTCGGCGATCTTGCCGAAGTCGGTGATCAGTCCTCTGCTCCGGGCGATCCGCCCGTCCAGCAGGTCGGTGACCGAGGCGGTGCCGAACGCGACGAACGCCGCCACCCGCCAGGCCGTGCTACCAGCCAGCAGGCAGGCCACCACCACGGGGACGAGCACGAGGCGGACCACGGTCAGCATGTTGGCCAGGTTGACGAGTCCCGGCTGAGGCGGCACCACCGGGCCGGCGGCCCCGCGGGCCGGGGGCTCAGCTTCGGCCGCCACCGTGGCCCCGCCGGGTCAACGCATCCCCGCCCGGGCCGGCGCCCCGGCCGGGGCGCCGAGGCGGGGCTCGGCTAGCAAGTCCACCCCCTCGGACCCGACCACCACGGCGCTGACGATATCCCCGACGGCCAACGCGGCCGGCGACCGCACGGTCGTCACCCCGTCCACCTCGGGCGCCTGGTGCGCGGCGCGGCCCTGGTAGTGGCCGGGGCCCAGCGGCTCCTCGATGAGCACATCGACGATCTCGCCGCACCGGTCGGCGGCACGCTGGGCCATGAGTTCCTCGGCGAGGTCGGACAGGTCGTCGGCACGGCGCGCGATCTCGGCCGGATCCACGTGCCCGTCCAGCGAGGCGGCCTCGGTGCCATCCTCGTCGGAGTAGCCGAAGATGCCGATCGCGTCCAGGCGAGCGTCGGAGAGGAACTGTTCGAGCTCCGCGACATCCTCGGGGGTCTCACCGGGGAAGCCGACGATGAAGTTGGACCGGACGCCGGCCTCCGGACACCGCTCCCGGATCTGGTCGAGCAGCGCGCAGAACCTGGGGCCGTCCCCGAACCTGCGCATCGCCCGCAGCACTCGGCCGCTGGCGTGCTGGAACGAGAGGTCGAAGTAGGGCGCGACGCCGGGGGTGGCGGTCATCACGTCGACGAGTCCCGGCCGCAGTTCCGCGGGCTGCAGGTAGCTGACCCGGATCCGGGAGATGCCAGGAACCGCCGCCAGGCCGGGGAGCAGCTCGTCGAGCAGCCGCAGGTTCCCCAGGTCCTTGCCGTAGGACGTAGAGTTCTCGCTGACCAGGAACAGCTCACGCACTCCCTGGGTGGCCAGCCACTCCGCCTCAGCGATTACGTCGGCGGGCGGGCGGGACAGGAACGCACCGCGGAAGGCCGGGATCGCGCAGAACGAGCAGCGCCGGTCACAGCCCGAGGCGATCTTGAGCGGAGCCACCGGGCCGCCGTCCAGGCGGCGCCGCAGCACCCTGGGCCCGGACGCCGGTGCGATGCCCGGGGGCAGGTCGGCAACGGCGGAGTCACGGCCTGGGATGCCGTGCCCGGGTACGTGGCCCCCGGCCGCGCCGCGCCGGCCTACCGGGGATATGGGAAGCAGCCTGCGCCGGTCCCTGGGCTCGTGCGCGGGCCGCCGCTCGCCCGCCAGGACCGCGTCCAGCCGGGCACCGATGTCGCCGTAGTCGTCGAAACTGAGGACCTGCGCCTCCGGCAGTGCGCCGGCGAGTTCGGAACCGTATCGCTCGGCCAGGCAGCCCGCGGCCACCACCTTCGCCTCCGAGCCGCTGGCGTCCAGCAGTTCCGCGATGGACTCCTGCTTGGCGGCCTCGATGAAGCCGCAGGTGTTGACGAGCACCACGGCGGCCTCGTCCCGGCCGGTCAGGGTCCAGCCAGCAGCTTCGAGCCTGCCCGCGAGTTCCTCGGAGTCCACCTCGTTGCGCGCGCAGCCCAAGGTGACCAGGCTGACGGTGCGCCGCCCGGGAACGGATGTATGACTCGAAGGCACACCGGCAGACTACGGTAATCGCGTCGGTGCGCAGGCCCGGGCCACCGCCCGGCGGCCCGTCGGCCCCTGGCGCTGGAACGCCGGCGCCAGCCCGCGCGAGCGGACCCGCTTGGCCCGGGCCCACTCGCTGGCCGCGGCTCGCTACCCCGTGGCGGTGTGCGGCAGCTTCTGGCCCGGGCCGAAGTTGAGCGTTATCGGCTGGCCGTACGTGCCTGGATGGCCCAGGTTCTTGCCGTTCACCGTGAGCACGATCCCGCCGGGGTTGCCGATCTGCATGGACACGGCGTGCCGGAAGCGCCAGGTGCGGGTGGTGCCGCCGGGCACGTCGACCTGGAACAGGAGCTGGCCGTGCGGTTTGGTGAATTGCACCCAGCAGTCCTGGATGGCGGTGAGCCGGATGGTCAGGTGGCGGTGGTGCACCGTGGACGGGGTCGGTGACGGCCGGGGGGATGGCGACTTGGACGCCTTGCCCTGGGCGCCACCGGCCGACGCCACCGGCCGGGGTGGGGTTCCGTGATCGACCAGCCGGAACACCCCGTAGCCGAGGACCACGGCCAGGACGATGACCATTACCACGCTCCAGTTCGCGGAGCGCCGTTCCTTCAGCCTGATCGGGGTCGAGGGTTCAAAGACGTCAGCAGCAGTGATCGCGTGCGGCGCGCCATGAATCGCGTCGTACTCGCGAACCAGTTCCTCGGGATCGAGCCCGACTACGCGGGCAATGCTGCGGATGTGTCCCCGAGCGTAGAAGTCACCGCCGCATGCCGAAAAGTCGCCGCGCTCGATTCCCCGGATGATGGTCTCCCTGATGCAGGTCTGCTGACTGACCTGCGCAACGGTGAGACCTGCCTGGCTGCGCGCCTGCGCCAGGGCATCACCAACGCTCACGCGGCGCCTCCAACTTGCTTGTTAGCACTGCGGTCCGCCCGGGGACGCGGCGCAGTGGCCCCAAATCTGCGCGCTCCTGGAGTGCGGGAGCAGTCACCAAGTGTAGACATGCCCACGATCAGCGGCGTGGACACCGTGCCGCCTCAGTCGTCCCCGTCACCCCGCAGAGATGCCAGCAAAGCAGGCAGATCGTCCGGAAGCACCAGCACGTCGCGCGCCTTGGAGCCCTCGCTTGGCCCGACGATGCCCCGGCTCTCCAGCAGGTCCATGAGCCGGCCGGCCTTGGCGAAGCCGATCCGCATCTTGCGCTGCAGCATCGAGGTGGAGCCGAACTGGGTAGAGATGACGTGCGTGGCCGCTGTGATCAGATCGTCGAGATCGTCGCCGATGTCGGGGTCGATCTCACGCGCCTGGCTTTCGGCGGCCGCGACGTCCTCGCGGTAGTCCGGCTGCGCCTGCTTGCGGCAGTGCGCGACGATCTCCCTGATCTCCTTCTCGGTGACGAAGGCGTTCTGCAGCCGCATCGGCTTGCTCGCCCCCATCGGCAGGAACAGTGAGTCGCCCTGGCCGATGAGCTTCTCCGCGCCGACCTGGTCCAGGATCACCCGCGAGTCGGTGGCCGAGGCGGCTGCGAAGGCCAGCCGCGACGGCACGTTCGCCTTGATCAGCCCCGTCACCACGTCCACCGACGGGCGCTGGGTGGCGAGCACCAGGTGGATGCCGGCCGCCCGGGCGAGCTGGGTAATCCGGACCACGGCGTCTTCCACGTCCCTAGGCGCGATCATCATCAGGTCGGCCAGTTCGTCCACGATCACCAGCAGGTACGGGTACGGCAGGTAGGTGCGCTCGCTGCCCGGCGGCGGGACCAGCTTGCCCGCGCGGACCGCCTTGTTGAAGTCGTCGATGTGCCGGAACCCCGACGCGGCGAGGTCGTCGTAGCGCCGGTCCATCTCCCCGACCACCCAGCCCAGCGCCTCGGCGGCCTTCTTCGGGCTGGTGATGATCGGCGTGATCAGGTGCGGTATCCCCTGGTAGTGCGACAGCTCCACCCGCTTGGGGTCGATCAGGATCATCCGCACGTCGTCCGGGGTCGCCCGCAGCAAAATCGACGTGATCAACCCATTGACGCACGTAGATTTTCCTGCGCCAGTCGCTCCGGCAATAAGAATATGAGGCATCTTCGCGAGGTTGGCGACGACCGTGGCGCCCTCGACGTCCTTGCCCAGGCCCACCACCATCGGATGATGGTCGGACAGCGCGACCGGCGAACGCAGCACGTCGCCCAGGCTCACGATCTCGCGGTCGGTGTTGGGGATCTCCACCCCGATCGCGGACTTGCCCGGAATCGGCGACACGATCCGCACGTCCGCGCTCTTCACCGCGTAGGCGATGTTCCTGGTGAGCTGGGTGACCCGTTCCACCTTGACGGCCGGGCCCAGGGTGATCTCGTATCTGGTCACCGTCGGCCCGCGGGTGAACCCGGTGACCGCGGCGTCCACGTCGAACTGGTCGAGCACCTCGGTCAGGGCGCGCACCACGGTGTCGTTGGCCCCGGTCCGTTCCTTGGGCGCGGTCCCGGGCTTCAGCAGCGCGGCGGGCGGCAGCGTGTAGCTGGCGTCGCTGGCCCCGGTGAGCGTGAGCTGCTCGCCCTTGGGCGGACCCAGGTGCTCCAGCGACTGCCCGGGTTTGCGCGGGGCCCCCGGTGCCCCGAATCCCAGGGCTTCGAGCAGGCCCTCGGTATCCCCGGAACCCTCCAGTTCGGCGGCGACCGTGCCCGCGGAGCGGGACGGCTCCTCCAGCACCGGTCCCTTGCCCTTGGGCCTGCCGGGACCCGATGCGCCGCCGGGGCCACCTAGGAGCGGGGTGTCGTATGGCTTGACATGATCGCCAGCCTCAATGGCCGTGAGCTTCTTGCGGCCGCCGCGGCCGGCCGCCGGCGTCTTGTCCCCCGTCTCCGCCGCGTCGCCATCCGGTCCGGTGCCGCGCAGGTCGGCGAGGCGTTCCGGCACCCGGTGCAGCGGGGTGCCGGTGATCACCAGCAGCCCGAATCCGCAGACCAGCGCGAGCAGCGGCGCCGCGACCCAGGGCGTGACCGCCGCGACGAGTGGCGCCGAGGCGAAGTAGCCGATGAAGCCCCCGGCGGCCTGGATCGCGCCCGTGCCGCTGGCCGGGGACGGCGTGCCGTGCGCGATGTGCACGAGCCCGAGCACGCCCACGGTCAGCGCCAGCCCGCCGATGACGATCCGCCCGGTCTCCGCGTTCCGGTCCGGATGCCGCAGGTAGCGCCAGGCCAGCAGGGCCAGCAGCACCGGCAGCGTCCAGGCCATGGAGCCGAAGCCGCCGTGGACCACGTTGGTCATCAGCTTGCCGACGGCGTTGCCCGGGTGGAACCAGGTGGTGGCGGCGACCACCAGGGCAAGGCCGAGGAAGGTGAGCCCTAGCCCGTCCCTGCGGTGCATCGGGTCCAGGTCGGCCGCACTGCGGCCCAGCCCCCGGGCGGCGAACCCGACCGCGTGCGCGACCACCATCCAGGCAGCGGCGAGCGCACGGGCGATCCACCCGAACAGGATCACGAACCCGCTGCTGGACTGCTGCGGCCGCCGCGACCGGGTCGTCCTGCCGCGCTGCTTCCCGCCCCGGCCCTTGCCACCCCGCCCCCGGGCGGGCGGGCGGCTGTTGCTGGTTACCCGGGTGCGCTGCGAGGTGCCCGCAGGCCGGGCCCTGCCGGTCCTGATCTGCGGGCGGGCGCCGCCCTGCGACACTCCGCCCTTTGACCCACCAGTCTTGGGGACACGGGTCGCCATGATCTCCACGGTAACGAGTACCCCCGGATACGGGCGAATGACACGCCGCGCCTCACGCGCTCGGCTTAACCGTGTCCCGCGCTCGGCGCAACCGAGAAGGGCCGCTCCCCTGGCCCGCGTCAGACGTCCACCACCACCGGGATGATCATCGGCCGCCGGCGGTAGTTCTCGTTCACCCACCGGCCGACGGTCCGCCGTACCATCTGGCCCATCTGGCGGGAGTCGTTGATGCCCTCGGCCGCGGCCCTGGCCAGCGCGTCCTCGATCTGCGGGATCACCGCGCCGAACGCCGAGTCGTCGATTCCCGAGCCCCGGGCGTGGATCTCCGGCGGGGCGGCGAGCTTGCCCGTGGTCGAGTCGACCACAACGACGATCGACACGAAACCCTCGTCGCCGAGGATGCGCCGGTCCTTCAGCGAGGTCTCGGTCACCTCGCCGACCGACAGGCCGTCCACGTACACGTAACCGCACGGGACCGCGCCGCTGACCGAGGCCTTGCCGTCGACCAGGTCGACGACCATCCCGTTCTCGGCGATCACGATGTTGTCGTCGTCGACCCCGGTCATGGAGGCGAGCCGGGCGTGGGCGCGCAGGTGCCGCCATTCCCCGTGTACCGGCATGAAGTTGCGCGGGCGGGCCAGGTTCAGCACGTAGAGCAGTTCGCCCTCGGACGCGTGCCCGGACACGTGCACCATCGCGTTGCCCCGGTGCACGACCTTGGCCCCCCACCTGGTCAGCGCGTTGATCACCCGGTACACGGCGGTCTCGTTGCCCGGGATCAGCGAGGACGCGAGTATCACCGTGTCGCCCTCGGCCACCCTGATCGGGTGGTCCCGCCCGGCCATCCGCGACAGCGCCGACATCGGCTCGCCCTGGGACCCGGTGGAGATGAGCACGATCCGGTCGGGCGGCAGTTCCTCGGCCTCCTTGAGGTCCACCATGAGGCCGCCGGGCACCACCGGGATCCGCAGATAGCCCAGATCCCTCGCGACCCCCATGTTGCGCACCATGGACCGGCCGACCAGCGCCACCTTGCGGCCGTGCGCCGCTGCGGTGTCGAGAACCTGCTGCACGCGGTGCACATGGCTGGCGAAGCAGGCCACGATGATCCGCTGGTTGGCGGAGGCGAAGATGTCGGCGAGCACCGGGGCGATGGCGCGCTCGGGCGTCACGATCCCGGGGACCTCGGCATTGGTGGAGTCCGACATGAGCAGGTCGATGCCCTCGCCGCCGAGCCGCGCGATCCCGCCGAGGTCGGTCAGCCGCCCGTCCAGCGGCAGCTGGTCCATCTTGAAGTCCCCGGTGTGCAGGACGGTGCCCGCGCGGGTCCTGATGGCGACCGCGAGCGCGTCCGGGATCGAGTGGTTGACCGCAAGGAACTCGCAGTTGAACGGGCCGAACGACTGCCGCGCTCCGGCGCCGACCTCGACGGTCTGCGGCGTCATCCGGTGTTCGGCGAGCTTGCTGCTGATCAGCGCGAGGGTCAGCTTGGAGCCGACCAGCGGGATGTCGCCCCTTTCCCGCAGCAGATACGGGATGGCGCCGATGTGGTCCTCGTGGGCGTGGGTGATCACCACGGCCTCGATGAGGTCGTAGCGCCCCTCCAGGCTGGTGAAGTCGGGCAGGATCAGGTCCACCCCGGGCTGGTCGGGCTCGGGGAACAGCACGCCGCAGTCCACGATCAGCAGGCGCCCGGCGTGCTCGAACACCGTCATGTTCCGGCCGATCTCGCCGAGGCCGCCGAGCCCGGTGATGCGCAGGCCGTTGCGGGGCAGGCGCGGAGGCGGGCCGAGGTCGGGGTGCGGGTGGCTCACCTGGCGGCCCCGCCGCTCCCCCGGGCGTCGCGGGCCGTCATGCCACGGTTCCAGGCAGCTTGACGCCGCCGGCCACCAGGTCGGCGCGCAACTGCTCGAGCTGGGCCGGCGTGGCGTCCACCAGCGGCAGCCTGGTGACCCCGCCGGGCAGCCCGAGCATGCCGAGCGCGGCCTTCGCCATGATCGCGCCCTGGGTGCGAGTCATAATCCCGATGATGACAGGCAGCACGTCGAGGTGGATCTGGCGGGCCTCGGCGACACGCCCGGCCAGGTAGGCGTCGATCATGTCGTGCAGGCGGTCGCCGACCACGTGGCCGACCACGCTGACGAACCCGGCCGCACCGACCGAAAGCCACGGCAGGTTGAGGATGTCATCGCCGCTGTAGAACACCATGTCCGTGGCGGCCATCACCTGGGAGGTCCCGCCGAAGTCGGCCTTGGCGTCCTTGACCGCGACGATCCGCGGGTGCTGGGCCAGCCGGATCAGGGTCTCCGTCTTGATCGCCATGCCGGTGCGGCCGGGGATGTCGTAGAGCATGCACGGCAGCCCGGTCGCGTCCGCGGCGGCGCTGAAGTGAGCCACCAGGCCTTCCTGGGGCGGCTTGTTGTAGTACGGCGTGACCAGCAGCAGCGCGTCCGCGCCCGCCTGTTCCGCCTGCCTGGCCAGCTCGCAGGTGTGCGCGGTGTCGTTGGTGCCGACTCCGGCCACGATCGTCGCGCGGTCGCCGACCGCCTCGATGACCGCCCGCAGCAGGCGATCCTTTTCCGCGTTGCTTGTGGTCGGCGATTCGCCGGTGGTCCCACTGATGACCAGGCCGTCGTTACGCATGTCGTCGACCAGGTAGGTGGCGAGGCGGGCAGCCCCGTCGGTGTCGAGTGCTCCGTCGGCGGAGAACGGCGTGATCATCGCGGTCAGCATCCGGCCGAAGGGCGCCCCGCGCTGGGACGCGCCGCCGGGTTGGCCCACGGACGCCTGCTGAGTCTCGGTCATAGATGAAAACTACCGGCGCGTGCCCCCATGAGCACGCGAAGACGCGGACGACGTGGGCTCGGGGGTACCCACGTCGGCCGCGTCTACATCGTGAATCGCGAAAACGCGCCGCCGCGTTACCAACAGTTCACAGATTGTGCACTTGACGCGGTCGGCGGCGTGACCCGGGCGTCAGAAAACCGGGATGATGTCCTCGGGGTTGATGTCGTCGGCCACGTCGACGCCCTCGATGTCCAGCTCGGGGATGGCCGGGAACGCGATGCCCCACCGCTGGACGATCGCCCGGACGCGGGCGATGGCCACCCGCCAGTTCTCCGCCTGCTCCTCGTAGGACAGCACGCCGAGGCCGCCCTCGCGGGCGTGATTCATCAGAATCCGGTGGTTGGCCATGAAGTACGGCGGAAGGTCCCAGAATCCCTCCGGCGGCTCCCAGAGGATCATCGAGAGGAAGACGAAGCCGGCCCGTAGCTGCCGGGTGATCAGGTCCTTGACGTCCTCGGTCAGGCCCGGCCACTCGTTCTCCAGGATCGTCATGCAGATCTGCAGGTGGCGCGATTCGTCCCGGCCGATCCGCTGGAACATCTCCGAGAACACCGGGTGCGTGGTGCCCGAGGACATGCCGCGGAAGAGCGTGGACGCGGCCATCTCGCCCATCATGAAGCTGGTGAACAGCACGGCCAGTGAGTACTTGCCGACCGCCTTGTTGTAGCCGTTCCAGTACCGGCCGCCGTTGTGGTACAGCCAGGCGATGTTGTTGTGCGCGGCCTGCTCCAGCGACGTGACCGGCTGCCAGTCCAGCGGCCCGCCCGGCCACAGCTTGGCGATGCTGCGCTGGCAGCACTCCTCGTGGTTCATCTCGTCGCGGGTGATCGAGAAGAAGCACTTGCGGACCGGGTCCTCCTGATGCTGCTCGAACGCGTGGATGGTGGCACGGGCGAACACGGCGGGCCCGGAGGCGTCGAAGTTGGCGAGCACGGAGAACCAGTACATGATGCCGAGCCGCTGTTCGGTGGTGAAGTCCTCGGCCCGCAGCCCGTCCCACGGTAGGTCGGCGGGGTTCCAGACGGCCCGCTTGGACTTCTGGTAGATGGCCGCGAGCTTGTCGGTCTCCACCCGCCATTCCATCGGATAGATGTTCGGCTGCGGAATCTCCGGTGCGGGCCAGAACCCGCCCTCGGGGATGACCAGCTCGCGATCCGGCTCTGCCACCAGCGTGCTCCGTCCTGCTCGGCAGCGCTCTATGACGCTCTATGACAGGGTACGGCTAAATCTGCGGCAAGCCGTCATAACGGCCCGTCGCCGTCGTCAGAGCCCGAGGTCGCGGCCGATGATCTCCTTCATGATCTCGGTCGTACCGCCGAAGATCGTCTGCACCCTGCTGTCGGTGAACGCCCGGGCGACCGGGAATTCACGCATGTACCCGTACCCCCCGTGGAGTTGGACGCACCGGTCCACGACCCGGTTGCACAGCTCGGTGTTCCACCATTTCACCATCGCCGCGTCGGCGACCGACAGCTTGCCCGCGTTGTGCTCGAGCACGGCCTTATCGGTGAACGCACGCGCCACCGCGGTCTCTGTCGCGATCTCGGCGAGGACGAACCTGTTGTGCTGGAACCTGCCGATCGGCCTGCCGAAAGCCTCTCTTTCTTTGCAATACGCAAGCGTCGTGGCGAACACCGCCTCGGCGCCGGTCAGCGCCGTGGCGCCGATGGCGAGGCGTTCCCTCGGCAGGTTCTGCATCAGCGCCACGAACCCGCCGCCTTCCTCGCCGAGCAGGTTGCCCACGGGGACGCGGACGTCGTTGAAGAACAGTTCCGAGGTGTCCTGGGCGTGCATGCCCACCTTGTCCAGGTTGCGGCCGCGCTCAAAGCCGGGCATCCCGCGCTCCACCACGAGCAGGCTGATCCCCCGGTAACCGGCTTCCGGCTCGGTCCTGGCCGCGACGATCACCAGGTCGCAGAGCTGGCCGTTGGAGATGAACGTCTTCGACCCGTTGAGCACGTAGTGGTCGCCGTCGCGGACCGCGGTGGTGCGCATGCCCTGCAGGTCGCTGCCCGCCCCCGGCTCGGTCATGGCGATGGCCGTGATCAGCTCCCCGGTGCAGTAGCCGGGCAGCCATCGCTCACACTGCTCGGGTGTGGCAAGGCGCTGCAGGTAGGGGCCGTTGATGTCGTTGTGCACGGCGAAGCCGGGCCCGGTGGCCCCGGCCTTGGCCAGTTCCTCGTCGAGGATCAGGTAGTAGCGGTAGTCCTTGGCACCGCCGCCGCCGTACTTCTCATCGATCTCGATGCCGAGCAGCCCGGCGCGCCCGGCGGCCAGCCACACGTCCCGGGAGACCATCCGGTCCGCTTCCCACTTCTCGTGGTAGGGCGTGACCTCCTTGGCGATGAAGGTCTTGACCATCTCCCGGAAGTCGTCGTGCTCGCTGGTGAAGATGTCGCGCTGCATGCGGTGCCCCTCCTGCTGCTGGTTCCCCGTGTCCGCGGTCCTGGCTGGCCACGTGCTGGCGCAGGCAGCCGCCTGAAAGTGAACGTAACACCGCAGGGCTGGCGAGTCTCGTGCCCGGCGGAGCCAGCTACGTACCTGTTGCTATTGCGAGTAATTTGCATCTTCCCTAGAGTGCGTTCTATCCGCTGGCACTGAGGGGGTTGATCGAGTCCATGGCCACCGTGCAGGCCCGGGCCAGGCGCATCAGGGCAGCCTTGACCCCCAGCGAGTGGAGCCGGGTGGGCGGTATGGCCGGGACCGTGGTCGGGCTGCATGTGCTCGGCTGGGGCATGCTGGCGGCCGCCCTGAGCGGGCACTACCACATCAGCAAGACCGAGATCTTCGGGCTGGGCACCGGGTTTCTCGCGTACACGCTGGGCATGCGGCACGCGTTCGATGCAGACCACATCGCGGCCATCGACAACACCACCCGCAAGCTGGTGGGCGAGGGCAAGCGGCCGCTATCGGTCGGCTTCTTCTTCTCGCTGGGCCACTCCTCGGTGGTCTTCGTGCTCGCGGTGCTGCTGAACTTCGGCATCCGCAGCCTCGACACCCAGGTGCGGTCGAGCAACTCCGCGCTTCAGCACATCACCAGCGTGGTCGGCACGCTGGTGTCGGCCACGTTCCTGTTCCTTATCGCGGCCCTCAACGCGGTCATTCTCGTCGGGATCCTGCGGTTCGTCAGAGAGCTGCGCTCCGGCGCCTACAGCGAAGCGGAGCTCGACGAGCAGCTGGACAAGCGCGGCCTGATGATGCGGTTCCTCGGCCCGCTCGCCCGCAAGGTGGATGCGCCGTGGCGGATGTACCCCATCGGCGTCCTTTTCGGCCTGGGTTTCGACACGGCAACCGAGGTGGCCCTGCTGGTCCTGGCGGGCACGGCGGTGGTCGGCGGGCTGCCGTTCTACGGGATCCTGTCGCTGCCCATCTTGTTCGCGGCCGGCATGAGCCTGTTCGACACGGCGGACGGCTGCTTCATGAACTTCGCCTACGACTGGGCCTTCGCCCGGCCGGCCCGCAAGATCTTTTACAACCTCACCATCACCGGGCTCTCGGTGTTCGTGGCCGTGTTCATCGGCGGGGTCGAGGTGCTCGGGCTGATCGCGCAAAACGCCGGCCTCAACGGAACGTTCTGGTCGTTCCTGGCGGGCTTCAACATCAATAAGGCCGGGTTCGTGGTCGTCGGGGTGTTCGTGGTCACCTGGGCCGTCGCGCTGGCTATCTGGCATTTCGGCAAGATCGAGCAGAAGTGGGCCGCCGCCGAAGGCCCGCAGGACTGACGGGGCACTCGGCCGGCGTTGCGGGGCATGCGCCCGCGCGGCTGTCCTTGCCACGCCGGGCGCTTACCGGGCCGGCAAGGTTTCACACACTTTTCACCCGAGCCTCATACGTCGCGCGGGTCGCTGGCAATTCCGCCGGGCGCCGTACGCGTATGTGGTGATGGGCACTTCACCCACATTCTTTCGTGGGTGGAGTGCCCACAACCACAAATGCAGAGCGGGGAGGTCGCGGGTTCGCGCGGCGGGCTGAGCTGGAACGGGCCGGATCAGGTGGGGTTCGGCGTCAGGCGGCGCTCGGTTCGACCAGGTAGGCGGCCCACTGCGGGTCGCCGTCGTACATGGCCCCGATCAGCCGCCAGTGCGGCCCGCGCGGCGCGGCGGGGGCGCAGCGCAGTGTCCAGCCAAGTTCCTCGACCAGCCGGTCGCCCTTGCTGTGGTTGCACCGCATGCACGAGGCCACGCAGTTCTCCCAGGTGTGCGTGCCGCCCCTGCTTCGCGGCACCACATGGTCGATGGTCTCGGCCCGGTGGCTGCAATAGGCGCACTGGTAGTTGTCCCGGCGCATGAGCGCACCACGGGTGAGCGGGATCCGGCTCCGGTGTGGCACGCGGACGTAACGGCGCAACCGGATGACAGAGGGCATGGCGAGCACGAGCGACGTTGAGCGCAACAAAGCGCCCTCCGAATCATCGTGCACAACCTCGGCTTTTTCCCCCAGGACCAGGCACACCGCACGGCGCAGGCCAACCGTGGTCAGCGGTTCATACGTCACGTTGAGCAGCAATACCCGTCGCACGCCGCCTCCCGCCTGGGGTGCTTATGCCAAGCACAGCCTAACGGGCTCGGCCCGAACGCTCTAACACCTTCCGTTGCGCCGGGTTCCTCGGCCGGCTCCCGCCGGCTGGCGTCCCCTCGCGGCAACCCCCGCGTTCGGGCCAGCCAGCTTCCTCGGGACCCTCGGCAGCCACGATCGTGCTGCCTGCGAAGCAGGCCTGATCCGGACCGCTCACCGTCCCCTCCAGCCCATCGGCAGCCGGCGCTGCGGCCAGCGCCGCAGCGGATACCGGCTCCGCGACAGTCACACCGATCGCCGCCAGCGCCCTCCCGGGGACCCGATGCCGCGAGCCCGGCATCGCCGCCGGCGCCGAGCCGCGACCCGAATCGGGGTGCGCTTGCCCTAATGGTGACAAATTGTGAGATTCAGCACCTTGATGTCCGGTTTCTTATATTTTGTGATTACGGATCGCGTGAGTCACCGGTCAGCGGGGGGCGGGCGGGGACCGCAGGGCCGACGGCGAGGGGGGCGCTGGCCCTGCGGCCCTCAGCCTTTTGGCCGTTTGCGCCTCACCCTGCTGGGACCTCTTCAAGCGGTGGCCAAGGCCTCGCGGTACTCCCGCACCGCACTGACCTCACCGTGGCGCCCGGCCACGCAGTCCCCCAGCGACCTCGCCGCTCGCACCATGATCTCGGACCGGTGCTCACGCGGCACGGCGAACAAAGTCTCCTTGCCCAGCCGGAGCGCCTCCTCCGGCTCGTCCGCCTCCAGACGGCACCGGGCCAGGCCCAGCGTGGTCAGTGACCGGTCCAGGACCTCCTCGGTGGAGTACAGCCGCAGTGCACGCGTCAGGGCCCTTTCCGCGCCCTGGTGATGCGTGAGCGTGACCAGCGCATCGCCCTGGTGGAACAGCAACTGACGCTCGGTGTAGCCGAAGGCGGTGTCGCCACGGTCGGTGTCGGGAAGCTGGGACAGGGCTTCATGAGCGCCGTCGAGCAGGCTGGAGGCGCGCCGCAGCCCCTGGGGCTTGGCGATGCCGCCACGCCGTGCGGCCACCCTGGCGAGCGCCCGGGCCTCCATGACGGGGGCCATCGCCGCGGCGACGCACACGTTGCGCCCGGCCAGGCCCGCCCCGGCCCGGGCCAGCGCCACCGCCTCAGCGGGGTCACCGTAGTACAGCGGGACGAGCGCCTCCCGCACCGCTATCCAGGCCCGGAGTTGCCGGTCACCAGTTTCGTCTCCGGCGGTCCGCGCGGTACGGAAGAAGGACCTGGCCAGACGCTGGTGGCCCACATCGATCATGATCATGCCGGCCAGCCCGGCAAGCTGCGCCGCGAGCCGGCACAACCGCTCGCTGAAGTCGAGTGGCTGCCGGTGCTCGCACATCCGGCGCACGTCCCCGAAGTCGAGCAGCACGTCACAGAGCAGCCGCAACGGCGGGACGGTCAGGTACTGGATGCCGTAGTCGGCGGTTGTCTCCTCCCACTGATCCAGCATCGAGGCCGAGACTGTCCCGCCCACCAGGGCGTCGTCCATCCTGCGTCGGATGCGTTCCACGGCACCGAGGAATTGGCTGTCCACCCCGGCTGCCGCGTCCGCGATCATGCGAAGCTGGGCCCGGCGGAGCACGTCGTCGTCGTCCTCGGCCTCACGCGGGTCCGCCGGGAAGCTGAAACCCTCGTCCTGAAGCTGCGCCGGGGCGGCACCGGCCGACGGCCGGGCACGCAGATGGCTCACCTCGGCTGAGCCCACGGCCGCGCGGTCCGGCGTGTCCACGGAGGCTGTGCCCGGCTGCGCGGGCACCTGGCTGGCCGGCCGGACCCTCGGCCCGGCGCGGTGCGGCCGACCGCAGAAACACTGGCCGGGATATCCCAGATCCGCGGGCTCGGCCCGGTACACCGCGCACAGGTAGTGCAGGTACTCCGGGCCCGGCCGCTTCTGGCCGCTCTCATACGCGGACAGCAGCGTCTCGCTGAACCGCGGGGCAGGCCGGCCCTCGCTGGCATACCAGGCGCGGATCTGGGCGACGACGTCGGCAAGCGAGACGCCAAGCGCCAGGCGGTAGGCGCGGATCCGGCTTGTCCCGGCAGACGGGGCGCACCGATCGTGGATCTCGGCCGCGATCTGTGCCGTGTTCAGCCCGCCGACGAGCCCGGCGGCGCGGATCTCGCGGGCGACCACGAACTCCTGCCGCGCCTCCCCGCCGGCTAGCCGAGCCACCAGTTCCGCCGGCGGGGCGGCTTCCGTGGTGGGCGATGGTGCCGCCGGGGGTGGCGCTGACGACGGTGCTGGGGACGATCGTGCTGGGGACGATGGTGCTGGGGACGGCCATTCGCCGGATGACGACACGGGCGGTGACGACACCGGCGGTGACGATGGCCCGAACGACTGCGCGGGCAGCAGATGCGATTGATCGGTGCGCTCGTCAGTACGTGAGAGATCGTCGGCGCCTTGCAACATCCCGGGCCCCTCTCCTTCGACGCTGGCCCGTCTCCCGGCCGGTGATACCGACTCAATGTAACTTGAGAGTCGCTCAGCGAGAATCAGAGTCTGTGAAATCGACATTGTGCTGGTTGGTGTGCGACATGCACATACGGCCCAAAGCCTTAGTGCATGTTGCATATAGGACTGCCGGGCCTGCAATGCTAGGCCAAAACTGTGTCCGTCTGGTAACTATCACCCTTAGTAATCGCTGCGGGCGGCGTAAGGGCTCGCCCGGGGCCACGTACCCTGGACGCCAGCTATGGACACGACAACAGAACCGGCGAGCTTCTATGACGCGGTCGGCGGCGAGGAGACCTTCCGCCGGCTGGTGCACGTCTTCTACCAAGGCGTTGCCGCCGATCCCGAGCTCCGGCCGGTGTACCCGAGCAAAGATCTTGGGCCCGCCGAGGAGCACCTGCGGCTGTTCCTCATGCAGTACTGGGGTGGCCCGCGCACCTATGACGAGCGCCGCGGGCATCCCCGGCTGCGCATGCGCCACGCGCACTTCTCCATAGGCGAAGCAGAGCGGGACGCGTGGCTGCGGCACATGCGCGCCGCCCTGGACGAACTGGGGCTCGACCACGAGCACGACACCCAGTTGTGGGACTACCTCGTCATGGCCGCCCACAGCCTCGTCAACCAGCCTCGTGAGTCCGGCGGCTCTGATCTCGGCCTGACCCCCGCCTAAGCCGGCGTCACAGGGCTTACGAACGTGATCAGCCGCTCCGGCTAACCCCGCGGGCCCTCTTCAACCGCGGGTGAGCTTGCGGTACGTAACCCGGTGCGGCCGCGCGGCCTCGGCACCGAGTCGCTCCACCTTGTTCTTCTCGTAACCCTCGAAGTTGCCCTCGAACCAGAACCACGACGCGCCACCCTCCCAGGCCAGGATGTGGGTGGCGACCCGGTCAAGGAACCATCGGTCGTGGCTGGTGATCACCGCACAGCCCGGGAAGTCGAGTAGGGCATTCTCCAGCGATGACAGCGTCTCTACGTCGAGGTCGTTGGTGGGCTCGTCCAGGAGCAGCAGGTTGCCGCCCTGCTTCAGGGTGAGCGCGAGGTTCACCCGGTTGCGCTCACCACCGGAGAGGACCCCGGCCGGCTTCTGCTGGTCCGAGCCCTTGAACCCGAACGCGGCGACGTAGGCCCGGCTGGGGATCTCGGTCTTGCCGACCCGGATCGAGGTCTCGCCATCGGAGATCACCTCCCAGACGTTCTTGTCCGGGGCGATGCGAGCCCTGTTCTGGTCCACGTAGGAGATCTCCACGGTGTTGCCGACCGTGATGCTGCCCCCGTCCGGCTGCTCGTCTCCGATGATCATCTTCATCAGCGTGGTCTTGCCCACGCCGTTCGGCCCGATGATGCCGACGATGCCTCCCTGGGGGAGGGAGAAGGTCAGGTCCTCGATCAGCACGCGGTCGTCGAACCCCTTGGTCAGCCCCTGGGTCTCCACGACCTGGCGGCCGAGCCTGGGGCCGGGCGGGATCTGGATCTCCTCGAAGTCGACCTTGCGGCGGGCGTCGGCCTCGGCGGCCATCTCGTCGTAACGCTGCAGCCTGGCACGGCTCTTTGCCTGGCGCGCACGCGGGTTCGACCGGACCCACTCCAGTTCGTCTTCGAGCAGCTTGCGGCGCTTGGCGTCCTTCTGGCCCTCGATCTTCAGCCGGGCGGCCTTCGTCTCCAGGTAGGTCGAGTAGTTGCCCTCGTAGGGGTAGGCGTGGCCACGGTCAAGCTCGAGGATCCACTGCGCCACGTTGTCCAGGAAGTACCGGTCGTGGGTGACCGCCACCACGGTGCCCGCGTACTTCTCCAGGTGCTGCTCCAGCCAGAGCACGCTCTCCGCGTCGAGGTGGTTGGTCGGCTCGTCGAGCAGCAGCAGGTCCGGCTGAGCGAGCAGCAGCGCGCACAGCGCCACCCGACGCCGCTCGCCGCCGGACAGCACGCTCACTTCGGCGTCGGGCGGCGGGCACCGCAGCGCGTCCATGGCTTGTTCGACCTGGCTGTCCAAATCCCAGGCATCCCGGTGGTCGAGCTGCTCCTGGAGCTTCCCCATCTCTGCGAGCAGTTCGTCGGAGTAGTCGGTCGCCATCTTCTCGGCGACCTGGTTGTACTGCTCAAGCAGCGCCTTGACGTCTGCGACGCCCTTCTCCACGTTGCCGAGCACCGTGAGACTTTCGTCCAGCTGGGGCTCTTGGTCCAGCAGCCCCACGCTGAAGCCAGGCATCAGCCTCGCCTCCCCGTTGGACGGCTGCTCCACGCCTGCCATCATCCGCAGCAGGGTCGACTTCCCCATGCCGTTGGGCCCGACGACGCCGATCTTCGCGCCGGGCAGAAACGCCAGCGTGACGGCGTCCAGGATGACTTTGTCGCCGTGGGCCTTCCGCACAGCGCGCATCTGGTAGATGAACTCGGGCATGCCTCCAGGGTAGGGGCTTCCGGCGCCAGGATCGGACGAACTGGAAGCCCGGCGGACACAGTTCACCCAGGCTGGGGCGCCTGGGGATGGCGGGGCCAGGGGGCTGGCTTTGGCTGGAGTGCGCCCGGGGCGGGCGCTCCAGGACGCACGCACCGACGGACGTGGCCAGGTAAGGCACGCCCGGCGGGCCCCAGGGCCCAATGCACCTGCGCACGTTGGTCAGGCAGCACGCCCGGCGCCCAGGCCCGGTGCGCCGAGGACGCCGGTCAGCCAGCACGCGGCCCCGGGGCACCCCCAGGACCCGTCTGCTCGCGGACGCAGACCAGCCAAGCACGCCCAGGCCTCCGCACGCCTGCAGACGCCGGTCAGCCAGCACGCGGGACCGGGCACCCCAGGACCCGTCTGCTTACGGACGCAGACCAGCCAGGCATGCTCCGGCCTTCGCGCGCCCGAGGATGGCGGTCGGGCGGACCAGGCACCCCAGCTGCGGACGCAGACCAGCCAGGCACGCCCCCGGCGCCCAGGCCCCGTGCGCCTGAGGACCGCGATCAGGCGGCGCGCGGGACCGGGACACCCCAGGCCCAGTTAGCTTGCGGGCGCTGGCTAGGCGGGCACGCCTGTTTCGGACGCAGCCCCGGCATCCTCGGCGCCGTCCGCGGCGGAGTCCGCCGTGCCCGCTGCACCTAGCGACTCACTGAGCTCCCTGGCGAACTCGGCCACGGCACGCTCGTCGATCACCGCATCGCCGGCTGCGGCGGCACCGTTCGTGCGCCCGGCGGGCTCCAGACCGTCGGCGAGATCCGCGCCGTCCCCAGGCACCGCGCCTTCCTCCGATCTCGGCGCACCGTCCGGCAGGGCGGACGCAGCGCTGACCGCGGGCCACCGCGTGCGGGAGAACTGGGCCACGCCACGGGTCAGGTCGTGGCCGACCGAGGACGCCTCGACCTCCACGGCGGTCCTGGGCGCGCCCTCCGCGTCCTCGAAGCGCCTGATCTGAAGGCGCCCCATGATCAGCACCGGCTCTCCCTTGTGTACGGACATGCTCACGTTGTCGGCCAGCGTCCGCCAGCACTGGATGGTCACGAACGACGTGGGCCCATCGCTCCACTCACCGGTCTCCTTGTCCCGGCGGCGGGCGGTATAGGCGACTCGCAGCCGCACGGACGAGGTATCACCGGCGACCTTCTTGAACTTGGGCTCGGTGGCCGCGTATCCGGCAATGTGCACCTGTGCTTCGTGGATCATCTCGGTCCTCCCTGTGTTGGCCGGAGGAGCGCGGCGAGCTGGCGCTCGTTCCGGGCCGGCCCCGAAACGGGCACCGGCTGCCCTCCACGTTCACGCGCCGGGGCAGTAACGGCCATGGGGCACCCGCTGGCTGTGGACAACCACGCGAAAAGGGCGCGCCTGTGGATAAGTCAGGGAAGGATCTAGCGTTTTGTGCCAAAAATGCGCGTGCCCGGCGGGCTGGGAAGCCCGCCGGCACACATCAGCCACCGTCGGCCGGGGGCGCGGGCGGCCGGACCCGTTGCCGAGCCTGCTCTGTGAAGGTCAGGCCGCGACGAGTTCGGCGGGTTCGGCTATGACGTCGACCAGGGCACCGTTGCGGAACACGGTGATGGACAACGGCCGGCCGATCGCATCGTCAAACATCAGCCGCTGCAGGTCCTGGGCCTTCTCGACCGGCTGGCCCGCGGCGGTCAGCAGCAGGTCACCGGCCCGCAGGCCGGCCCGCGCCGCCGGGCCGCCGGGGACGACCTCCGCTACCCGCAGGCCGTTGGCCCTGCCCCACCGCTCCCGCTGCTGGGCGGGCAAAGGCGCGGGGGCGCTGACCAGGCCGAGGTAGGCGCGCCGCACCCGGCCGTGCTGCATCAGGGTAGAGATGATCTTGCGGGAGGTGGCGTTGACCGGGACCGCGAGGCCCAGGCCCACTCCGGCGACCGCCGTGTTGATCCCCACCACCCTGGCCTGGCTGTCAGCGAGCGCCCCGCCGGAGTTGCCGGGGTTGAGTGCGGCGTCGGTCTGGATCACGTCCTCGACCAGCCGGGCCGCCGATCCGCTACGGGTGGGCAGCGAGCGTCCCAGGGCACTCACCACGCCTGCGGTCACCGAGCCGGCCAGGCCGAGCGGGTTGCCCACCGCCACCACGAGCTGGCCGACGACGAGTTCGTCCGCCTCGCCCAGCGTGGCGGGAGGAGGCGTGGGCCCGGCGGCTCGCAGCACCGCCAGATCGGAGAGCGGGTCCGCGCCGACCGTGGTGAAGGGCACTGAGGTGCCGTCGCCGAAGGACGCGGTGCCCGACTGGGCGTTGCCGACCACGTGCGCGTTGGTCAGCAGGAAGCCATCGCTGGTGTAGATGACCGCGGAGCCGAGGCTCTCACCGGCCCGCCGCGCGCCCCGCTGCGGCACGCGCAGGCTGGCTACCTTGCCGGTTAGTTCGGCCGCGACTCTGGTCACAATCTGGGAATACGCGTCAAGCGGGGACATGATCAATCGTCATCTCCGTTGCTGAGATTACATCATTACATGTAAACCTCACGATGGGGAGATAGCTTCCCGGCCGACTCCACTATGTGTCACGACGCCCCGGTCTGAGCCCACGGTGCGGGGCCGTCATTTCAGCTTGCCAGGCGGGGCACCGTTCGGCCGGTGGGCCGGTCGTGGGGCGCTGGCCGCGTTCAGCTCGTGGCGCGGGCGTAGCCCAGCCAGGGCGGCGGGCCGGGTTCGGCCCGTGGCGCCGGCCGGGTTCAGCCCGTGGTGCCGGCGACCGCCAGTTCGTCGTGGAACCTGGCGAACTCGGACAGTTCCCGCTCCACCGGCGCGAGCACGAACCGCTGCGCGACCTCGGCGATGGCGGTGCGCATCCGTTGCTGCGCCTGTTCCCGCTCCTGCTCGGCATCGCGAATGACCACGGCCATGCAGCCGTTGGCGGTCAGCCATCCGAGCAGCAGGATCGCCGCCACCATCAGCGCGACCCACGGCAGCAGGCTGACGTCACGCAGGAGCAGCGCGGCGTGTGGCGCGGCCCCGAACGCGCCAAGGATGATGATCGCCAGCAGCCAGACCACGCCCACCGCGGCGGCACCGAGCAGCAGGCCCTGCCAGGCCGCCACCGCTCGCCACCAGGGCGCCACGCTGTTCTCCTCGGGCAGGGACTGGGCGATGGCGGCGCCGAGCGCGGCCGGCAGTTCTTCGGTCCTCGACCTGGCGGCGTGGCGAACGCTGGCCTGCCAGGGCCCAGGCAGCCCACGGCCTGCCTCGTCGGCGAGCGTGGTGATCGCATTGCTGATCTCCGAGCGCTGCGCGCCTGTGGCACCCGCCGAAACGGCGCGCAACTCGTCCCAGAGCGCGCCCAGCCGGACCTTGCGCACCGGGTCGCGACCCGCCACCCGGTCGGCCAGCCACGCCACGGGCCAGCCCACGTAGTCGATGGCCTTCAGTTCCCTGGCGCTCTGCAGCGCCTGGCCGACACCGCTCACCCCGGCGGCCGCGCAGAACGCCGCGGCCAGCGCGTCGCTGGCCGCGGGGGGCACGGCACGCCTCGCTATGTCGCCCGCAGGCTCTTGCGCACCGCTGTCCACGGCGCCGGTGGCGTCCGAGGCGGCTGGCAGGTCACCGTTGGCGCCTGGGCCGTCCGCCGGCTCCGGCACGGCCCAAGGCGGTCCGGCCGGCGCGGCCGGCTCGGGAGTGGCCGTCCAGGGCACGGCCGACCTGACTCGTGCCCGTGCCTCGGCGTCGCCCGCGTATGGCGCAAACCGCGCGGCCACGGCGTCCACGTCCGCGCTGATCCGCCGCAGCGCTGCCTGCCTGGCGATCACCGTCTCGATCAGTGTCCTGCGCAGATCGGCGACACCCGCGGCGCTGGTGGCCGAGGTCACCAGGACCTTCGCGTCGTGCAGCCCCTCGGCGTCCAGCAGGCGGCGCAGGTCAGAAACGCAGTCCTGGACCTGCTCGGGGGTCAGCAGGTCGGCCTGGTTCAGCGTGGCTGCGATCACCGACGAATGCCCGGCCATCGGCACCAGATATCGGCTGTGCACCGCGGCGTCGGCGTACTTCTGCGGGTCGAGCACCCACACCATGAGGTCGGCCTGGGCTATCAACCGGCTCACCTCGGCGGACCCGCTGGTGACCGAGTCGTGGTCGGGCAGGTCCACCAGGAGCAGGCCGGTCAGCGCGCGCTCGCCTTCCTCCAGTGCGCTGGAGCGGGCGTAGCGGCGGTGCGGCTCTATGCCCAGCCAGTCCAGCAGCGGCGCGGCTCCCTCCATGCCCCAGACACAGGCGTGCGGCTCCCTGGTCGCCGGGCGCAGCACTCCCGCCGGGGAGTATTGCGCCCCGGCAAGCTGGTTGAACAGCGACGACTTGCCGCTGCCCGTGCCACCGGCCAGCACCACGATCGTGTGATGCGAGGACAGCCGCAGCCGCTCCCCCGCCCTGACCAGCAGGGCTTCCGCGTCGGCTAGCAGGTCGGGGTTGAAGCCGTCCGGCCCGACCCGGACGGAGCCGATCTGGACCAGCCGCGCCAGGGCGCTGAGGCGCTCCGACAGGCTCACGCCACTCGTGGGCAGCTCACCTGGGTGTACCGAGCCGGCCAGTGCGGCCCCAGCCCGGCGGTGCGTCCCGGCGTGGGGCCCACCTGGGCCCGCTGGACCGGCGACCGGCGCCTCGGTCTCCATCACCGCCCGCCCTCGCACACGTCGACTGCCTCGTGGGCCGGGGTAGCCGGGCGCACCGGCGCAGCCGGGCGCATTGTCGGGCTCACCGCGCCACCTCAAGGGCATAGGTCGCCTGGTAGAGGTGCAAGCTGGCGGCGGCGTCGGGCGTGCCCACCGCGTCGATCACGTCGGCGAACCGGCGCATCTCCTCGTCCAGGAGCAGCGCGATCCGGTGCCGGAGGTCGGCCCCGGTGCGCGCCATGATGTCCCGCAGTGGCCCAGCCCCGAACAGTGTCGTGAGCAGGCGTCGCGGAATCGCGGCCGTGCCCGTGTCATCCTCGCCGGCTCCGAACAGGCTGACGATAAGTACGGTGGCCAGCGAGTCGTTGTCCAGGGATACGACCTTGGCGATGGATCGTTTGGTGACGTTCTCCGCCTGCACGAGGCGGGTCACCTGGTCCTGCCAGGCGCTCACGGCCCGTGCCGCGTGCGTCGCCAGGTCCGGTGACGACCTGCCAAGCGCCGCGATCCGTGCCTGCGGGTCGAGTCCCTCGCTTGCCGTCGCGCCGGACTCTTCCGACTCCCACCCGAAGATCAGGCCTGCCTCCGCGGCGAACTCCGACTGCCACGCCGCGGTGCTGCCACCCGAGCCGAGATGGTCGAGCAGGGCCGCGCCCGCCGGATGATCCCGCCAGCGGGCGAGGCAGTCCTCTGCGGCCCGGTCGGCCGCCGACGTGATCAGCGACTCGACCGCGGTGCGTGCCGCCATCTTCAGCGCCTGCGCCTTGGCCGGGGCACGGTGCCGGCGCTGCCTGCTCCCACGCCGCGACTGCAGCGACTGCAGGACGTCACCGGCACCGGCGAAGTCCTGCCAGCGCGCGAGCACCTCCCCGCTCATCAGGGAGCCGTCCTGCAGCCTGCCGTCGATCTCGTGCAGGGCCGCCTGGTAGGACCCGGTCACGGCGCTGGTCAGACCGGAGCGCAGCGTGACCTGATCCTCGACCTGGGCCGCCAGGGAAGGCACCCGGATGCGGAAGGTGTCGAGGACCCCGGACATGGTCCTGGTGAGCACGGCGACGCGGCGATCGGGTTGTTCCGCGGTCTCCGCCAGCCACGCCCGCACCGGCGCACAGATCTCCGGCGGCAGCTTGGCGTCGATGAGCACGGTCTCCGGGATCACGAAGCGCTGATTGCCGCCCAGCCCGTTCGCTTCCAGCATGGCGTGGAAGTGCTCGACCACCTCGGCGCTGACGGCAGGAAGAACACGAGACAGAACGATGCCCAGGGCTGCTCCCCGGTCCCTGGCGTGCTGGAGTAGTTCCCACACCATGGCATCGGCATAACGGGTTGCCGTGGTCATGAACAGCCACAGATCGGAGGCGTCGAGGAACTGGTAGGCGAACTCGCGGTGCGCCTGGACCACCGAGTCGATGTCGGGCGTGTCGAGCAGCGCCACACCCTTGGGCATCCCCTCGTTCGCCGCGAGCACGAGCAGGCCGTCCTTGCCGGACCGGGCGAGTCCCTCCTGGCGTACGCGCGGCACGGTGGGCAGGAAGACGTTCTCGGCGAACCAGCCCACGTCGTCGGGGTGGCAGGCGAGCACCGGGCTGTTGGTCGTGGGCCTGCGGATGCCGGTCATGCTGACATGGGTGCCGACGATGCTGTTCACCAACGTCGACTTGCCCGCGCCCGTCGACCCGACCAGGGCCACCAGGATCGGGGCGCCCGATTCGCGCAGCCGCGGCAGCAGATAGTCGTCGATCTGGCTGAGCAGCTTGCGCCGCTCCTGCCGGGCGTCGTCCACGCCGGGCGCCTCGAGTGGCAGCGAGGCCGCGACGATGGGTTTGCGGAGCGCGAGGATCGCGGACTCCAGCAGCCTGCCGTCCACCCGGACGTGCGGCTCGATCTCCGGGGCCTGCGCCGCCTGCGACTCTTGCTGCTTCTCCGGCTTGGCTTGGTCCTGGGGTGAGCCCGGGCCGCTCGTCGGCTCCTGGCCCTCCGGCTTCGCCGGGTCACCCGGCTTCACCTTGGCCGGGGAGGAGCGGGGGCCTTGCGGCGGCTTCTGGCCCTGAGCGGGCTGCTGAGCCTGGGGCGCTCCCTGAGCCCGGGGCGCTCCCTGAGGTGCTCCCTGGGCCTGGGATGCCTCCGCGGCCTGGGCTGAGGCCGGCGCGCCAGGCGCTGCCCCGGCTGGAGTTGCCCCTGCTGGCCCGGCTGAGGCTGGAACTGCCCCGGCACCGGCTGGGCCGGCGGGGGCTGGACCGGGCTGAGCGGGCCCGGGCGGAGCGGGGTGGGCGTCGGCGACCGGCCCCGAACTCGCGCCCGCCCCCGGGTCGCGTGCCGCGGCAGCCGCTACTTTCTGACCCTCGGTCATCGCCCTTCCACCATGTGCTGACACTTCTAACCAGCCGTTGCCCCACAGGTCACCCTGGCTCCCCCTGGTCGCCAGGGTCTGTGGCACATGTCACGATCATTCCGCGTCAGACCCGCCCCCCGGTAACTGACATCGCGGGGTCACCCTTGGTGACAACCGTCCTTCGGCGTCGCCGTGTTACCTGCTGTGGTCATTATGTACCGACTGGGCAGAGTACCCATGAGGATGGACGAAAGAGGGGCCTCCGGGCCCTGATGTGTTCCCCCCATCGCTCCCCGCCACGGCCCCGGCCGGCGCATTGAGAGTAGCCCAGAGTTCGAATCAGCCGCGGCTTCCCAGGGAAAGCACTGACAGCCTGCGGCTACACTATCCACGCGCCTTGTGCTACCAGCCTTGGGCCGGAGCACGCGGTGCGGCAGCCAGAGCCCGGCTGCCAGGGCGGGGCGCCGGGAACTTCGATGCTCAATGGTGCCCGGATACCCCGTCACAAGCACCGGGCCGCGCAAGGCCCGGTACGCAGCCAAGGCTCGTGGCGGCCGGGGCCATACCTGGTGGCTTCACCGGACCAGGCCACACCGCCCGCAGGATCCCGGTAGAACCGGGTGAGGCAGAACTGTGATGTCGCTACCGCGAACGGAGAACATATGACGGCTGAACAGGGTTCCCGGGTGCTGGTGACCGGGGGTTCCGGGTTCATCGGGCGGCGGCTCGTCCAGGCGCTGCTCGATTCCGGCGCTGAGGTCACCGTGACGGACCTGCTCGAGCCGGCCGAGCCGCGGGTTCACGCGGTAGTCGGCGACCTGCGTGACGAGTCCGTCGCCGACCGGGCAGTCAGCCCTGGCACGGACATGATCTTCCACCTGGCCGCCATAACCTCTGTGCTCCGTTCTATTGAGGATCCGGTCGGGACCTACCAGACCAACGTGCAGGCAACCGCCACGCTGCTGGAACTGGCCAGGACCCGCGGGGTGAGCAGCTTCATCATGGCGTCCACCAACGCCGTGGTCGGTGACGTCGGCAGGAGTGTCATCACCGAGCAGGCTCCCCTCCACCCGCTGACCCCCTATGGAGCCACCAAGGCAGCCGGGGAGATGCTGGTGAGCTGCTACACCGCGGCCTATGGGATCGCCGGCTGTGCGCTGCGGTTCTCCAACGTCTATGGCCCGGGCATGCAGCACAAGGACAGCTTCGTGCCCCGCCTGATGCGCGCGGCGCGCGATGGCCACGGGGTGCAGGTGTATGGCGACGGCACCCAGATCCGTGACCTGATCCACGTGGATGACATCGTGTCGGCGCTGCTCCTGGCCTGGCGCAGCCGCGCCACCGGCGCGACCATCATCGGGGCCGGCGAGTCCGTCACCGTGAACGACATCATCGCGGCCGCCCGTAGCGTCACGGGTGCGCCCATCCCGGTCGAGAACATCGCTCCTAAGCCCGGTGAGATGCCTGCGGTCATCGTCGACATCTCCCGCGCCCGTGCCATGGGCTACCAGCCCACGCACGACCTGAAGTCGGGGATCGCCACAGTGTGGCCAGAGTTCGCGCCGGCCAATGGGGCGCCGGCTCCCGGTACAGGGGCGCAAGCCCCGGATGGAAAGGCTGCACCGTGACCAGGACCCGTCAAGACCCGGCGGTTGACGACGCCGCGGCGAGCGCCTTCTTCAGCCAGAACGGTGAACGCTCGACCGCGCTGCCCCCTGTGGCCATCGTCATCGCCGCCTACAACGAGGAGGGCGTGGTCGGCTCGGTCGTGGATGCGCTGCCCAACGAGCTGTGCGGGCTTGCCACCATGCCTATCGTCGTGTCCGACGGCTCCAAGGACGGCACCGCAGAAGAGGCGAACGCGCACGGCGCGCTGGTCTGTGACGTGCCGGTGAACCGGGGCCAGGGTGCGGCGCTGCGGCTGGGCTACCGGCTGGCACGCGAAGGCGGCGCCCAGTACATCATCACCACCGACGCCGATGGGCAGTACAACCCGGCCGAGATGGACGCGGTGCTACGGCCGGTGGTGGAAGGCCGCGCCGACTTCGTCACCGGGTCGCGCAAGCTCGGCAGCCAGGAGACCAACGACCCGGTGCGCCGCCTGGGCACCTGGGTGTTCGCCGTGACCATCAGCCTGCTGACCGGGCAGCGCATCACCGACTCCTCGTTCGGTCTGCGTGCCATGCGCGCCGAGGTCACCGGGGCGATCCGCTTGGAGCAGCCTCAGTACCAGTCATCCGAACTGCTCATCGCCGTCCTCACGCACGGGTTCCGGGTGGCCGAGGTGCCGGCCACCATCCACAAGCGCAAGGTCGGCGAGAGCAAGAAGGGGCACAACGCGATCTACGGGCTGAAGTACGCAGGCGTCGTGCTCGGCACCTGGTGGCGCGAGCGTCAGCGCCGGGTGCCCGGCTCCGGGAAGGCCGAATCGTCCCTGGCAGGCACGCGGCCGGGCGAGCGCTCGGCAGGGTTGTCCGACCACGCCGAGCCGTTCACCCGGGCTGCCGAGCCCGCGGCCGCGAACGGCTCGGAGCCGTTGCCCTCACCCGCGGCAGCCACGGACGGGAAGCCACCAGCGGCTGACTGACCCCGCGCACCGGGCATTTCCGAGGCCGGCAGTTCGGAGACCAGCTCGGAGATCCGCGATCCCCTGTCCTTGAACAGGATGTAGTGGAAGATCAGGAACCGGGTCAGGAACGTCACGCAGTTCGCCAGGAAATAGGCGAGGTCGACGAACAGCACGCGCTGGACGTGGCTGAGGTCCATTGAGATGGCCTGCTGGTTGGCCCACTTGGTGGTGAGCGTCAGCACAACCGCGGTGCCCACGGCCACGATCCAGAAGGGCAGTGTCTCCTTCAGCAGGTTGGGCCTGCCCTTACGCTCCCAGGCCCACCGCGACAGGATGTAGCTCACGGCCGCGCCCACCAGCCAGGCCGCGACGGCCGAACGGCCGGCGGTCCAGCCCACAGGCCCCAGGCACACGGTCAGCGTGATCTGGCTGGCGATGACCGCTCCAGCCGCTACCACGATGAACCTGCTGAACCGTTTGCCTACCGAGGTTTGCAGCCTGCGCTTCACGGCCGCGCCGATCCGAGACGATCCGACTGTCATGCAGCATCCTCATTGCGGGGGCCGGTCTTCTCACTGACCGGCGGCCTAGGGTTATGAGTCCCGGTGGCGGAAGCGGGCGGCCTCCGGGCTGCGATCCTGGCCACGCTATCGCGGCTACGTGCGTGCCGCAGGTAAAGCGCGCCGTCAGGGGCCGGGCTTTCCCGGCCATATCCGCCCAGGCTACCCGCCTGTCGGCAGGTAAACGAACGCTTGAGACTCCCATGGGATTGACATGGCGATCACGTGGCCCGGCGGTCGGCGCGCAGACCCCCGACCAGGCATTCGCCCGCGAAACGCGATCTTCTCATCTCTTTCTGTGACCAACGACCAGACCGGGTCGCGGGCCCACGGGTCAGGGGTCGCCGGCCCGGGGTCGTAGCAGGGAGCTCCCCCCCACCGCAAGTGCCCGCCTCTGCCAGACGATCGCGCAGACCATGATCGGCTCTCCCCCCGTTTGTGCCTTCCTCGCGATCCTGGCGCCGCCCCGCTGGCCTGGGCTCCCCCGAGCCCGCCCGCGCGGGGCAACTCTCGCCAGTGACGTTAAGCAGTGCGCAGGCGGTACTGGCTCACGTATTCCCCCCGTTAGCGGTATGTAGCAATGATTGCTGCTAACCCCTTCAATATCCCGGAGCAGCATACATTGCCGATTCTGGCCGGCTTGCACCGGCTTTGACGTGGCGGCGCTCTTGCCTTATTTACCCGGATTTATGCGCTACGGACCCCGGCGCCAGCCGTGCCCTGCCGGGACCGCCCGGCCAGCGCGAAGTGGCGGCTTACCCGGCCGGTGTGCCTTCCCGCGCGGCATCGGGCCCCGTGCTTCCCGTCCCGGCACGCGCACGCCTCTAGCAGCGCATTCATCGCGGATGGCATCCCGCCGTGCCCCCTCTCACGCACCCCTCAGGCCTGTGTCCCTGGCCGTCCCGTTCCCCGGACCGTCCTCCCTCACCGCCACCAACCGCTCGTAGCGGAATGCGGCCTCCCGTGGCGCCCCATCACGGGCCGCGTGCCACCAAGAGCACCTCTTCAGTAAAGTGATACCCCTTTCCGCAACCCGCATGACATTGCCTGTCTTCCGGTCCCTTGGCCGCCCGGATCAAGCTGATTTGCGATGGGCTAGATTAGCCACGGCCGTCGTAATGCAGCGAATTAAGAGCCGGAATACGGCGCGAGCGCGCGCCTATGGGGAGTGGGAGACTGTGGGATGCGGAGGAAACCATCCGCGCGGTCAGGCGGGCAGGCCGGTGAGGCGGCCGAGGCACGCCGCCGCATGATCGAAGAACGCGGCCCGGTCGGTGACCACGTTCTCGAACTGGCCGAACAACTCGAAACTCACCAGGCCGAACAGGCCGGACCAGGCGATCAGGGCTGCCGCGGCGATGTGGTCGGGTACGCCTTCCATGATGGCGTCCCGCAGCCGCGCCGCATCCGGGGCGAACGACGCGGGCACGGGCACCACCGGCCCGGGCTGGCCCACCGTGGTCCCGGCGCGGTAGGCATCGCCGATGATCTTCCCGAACACCACGGCTGGCCGCGCCGCAGCCTCGATTGTGCGTTCCGGTGCCTTGTAACCTGGCACCGGCGAGCCGTAGACCAGGGCGTACTCGTGTGAGTGAGCCAGGCCCCAGTCGCGGACGGCGCGGCAGGCCGCGAGCCAGCGGCCGGCGTAGTCCTCGGGAGGGCACGCCGCCTCGGCCTTCTCCACGGCCGCGCCGACCGCGTTGTAACCGTCGATGATCAGGGCGGTCAGCAGGTCGTCCTTGCTCGGGAAGTAGCGGTAGATGGCGGAGGAGACCATGCCCATCTCCTTCGCGATCGCACGCAGCGACAGCCCGGCCGCACCTTCGGTGGCGAGCTGCCGCCGGGCGATCTCGGTGATCTCCCTGGTCAGCTCCGCGTGGACCCGCTCACGCGCGGTACGGCTCGCGTTCACGGAAGCAGCATATCAGAGCACCGCTCTCTAATCGAGAGCAGCGCTCGCGCCTTCCGGTTTCCATGGTCGCGGCGCGCACCGGCAAGGGCGAGGGATGGGCGCTGGGGGTCAGGCTTCGGACCAGCCGTCCATGGGGAACCCGGCGAGCAGGTCCCGGACCTCGCCCGCGATCCGCTCGATGACCTGCTCGTCCTCCTTGAGCGCGGCACCGACCGCCTCATCCATCCAGGCGGCGATCTGCGGCATGTGCTCCTCCCGCAGGCCGCGCGTGGTGAGCGCGGGAGTGCCGATCCGGAGACCGGACGGGTCGAACGGCTTGCGCGGGTCGAACGGCACGGTGTTGTAGTTCGTCTCCAGGCCGGCCCGGTCCATGGCCTTCGCGGCCGGCTTGCCGGGGATGCCCTTGGGTGTCAGGTCGATCAGGATGAGGTGGTTGTCGGTGCCGCCGGTCACCAGGTCGAACCCGCGCGCCAGCAGCGCGTCCGCCAGTGCCTTCGCGTTGGCCACGACCTGATGGGCGTAGCTGCGGAACTCCGGCCGCGCGGCCTCGTGCAGCGCAACCGCGATCGCGGCCGTGGTGTGGTTGTGCGGGCCGCCCTGAAGTCCAGGGAAGACGGCCTTGTCCAGCGCCGACGCGTGCTCGGCCGTGGACATGATCATTGCGCCCCGGGGCCCGCGCAGGGTCTTGTGGGTCGTCGTGGTGATCACCGGCGCGTGACCGACCGGAGACGGGTGCGCCCCGCCTGCGATCAGGCCAGCGATGTGCGCGATGTCGGCAACCAGGATCGCGCCCACCTCACCGGCGATGGCGGCGAACGCCGGGAAGTCGATCGTCCGGGGTATGGCCGTACCGCCGCAATAAATGATCTTCGGCCGCTCTGCCAGTGCCAGGTCGCGGACCTCGTCAAAGTCGATGCGCCCCGTGTCGGCCCGGACCCCGTACTGGACCGAGTGGAACCACTTGCCGGTGGCCGAGACCTTCCACCCGTGGGTGAGGTGGCCGCCGGCCGGCAGTGCCATGCCCATCATCGTGTCGCCAGGCTGCAGAAACGCCAGATAGACCGCGAGGTTGGCGGGCGAGCCCGAGTACGGCTGCACGTTGGCGTGGTCCACGCCGAACAGCGCCTCCGCCCGCCGCGCCGCCACTTCCTCGACCGGGTCGATGACCTGCTGGCCCTCGTAGTAGCGCCGCCCCGGGTACCCCTCCGAGTACTTGTTGGTCAGCACAGTTCCGGAGGCCTCGAGCACCGCGGCGGACACGTAGTTCTCCGACGGGATCAGCCGGATCTTCTCGAACTGACGGCGCGCCTCCGCATGGATCAGATCCGCGATCTCCGGATCCTCGCTCTCGACATGCGGAATGGGCGGCTGGTGCATGGTGACCTCCTCGGGCACTGCGCGTCGCCTGGTGGCCGGGGAAGGCCCCGGGCCTTGCGCTTCGTGCACTTTAATCATGCCGAACGCCAGGCCCGGGGTACACCACCGGCCACGCCGCGCGCCGATCGGGGCGGGTCAGGTCAGGCCGGTTACCTCGTTCTGACCGGAAATCCACATGCGCTGCGAGCGCGCGATGACGACCATCCGCTGCACGGCGAACGTGACCGCGAGGTACAGCAGGATCGTGGCGTTGCCGAAGGAAGTGCCGCTGGTCCCGTGGCCGCCGGCCAGGTAGTCAAACCCCAGGTGCGCGGCAACCGACACGACCCACAGGATCGCGGTTACCCAGCTACCCCGGCTCCACCACTGCCCATCCTTGAAGAACAACCGCACCGTCGAAGCACGGGCCAGCCCGAACAGCGCCGCCAGCACCAGGCTGCCCAGGATCTCGGCGATGAGGGTGGCATCGATGTGCCGGCCTTGGAGGTACTGCCCGGTCTGGATCAGCCCGATGACCGCCAGGACGAGCACGATCCGCATGTTGGACCTGACCCGGCGCGGTATCAGCTGCCGCCAGATCACCAGGCCGAGTACCAGGACTCCGATCAGCAGGTTGGTCGCAGTCACGGCTCCTCCTCAGGCGTGGAACTCTCAGGGACGGTTCCACGCTAGGTTCGCCGGTTGCGGCCAGCCAGTGAATTCCCTCCTGCCCCGTCCATGACAACCGTCATGGACGGGGGACCCGCCCGCACGCCAGGGAGGTCACGATCATGGCCTTATCCAGGCGATGTAGCCTCCGCGTAACCTGAATCCTGCACAATACGTTCGGTAGGCGCCTGTAGCTCAGCCGGATAGAGCAGCTGCCTTCTAAGCAGCGGGCCGGGGGTTCGAGTCCCTCCAGGCGCGCTAAAAGCCCAGGTCAGAGCTGCGTTGCGATCTTGACCGGTCACATAGGGAGCCCTGCGGGGAGCCACCCGCGCCGATTCCGCCGTTATTCGAGGCAACACGCGCCACCCGCGGTTGATATTCATGCGACCGGATGCACTCATCACAGTTCCGATCGTGGGGTGTCAGGCGTCCTCTTACACGCGCACGTAGCCGCCTTCGTTATGATCGGCCACCTGTTGTCAGTACGGCTGCCTCGGCTGCGTGCCGGGCTGGCATTTCTGGGCGGCGAGGATATGCCGCTTGCCCCGGCCCGGTCGCTGTCGGGTTTCCCCGCCTGGTGTGACCCGATGGCCACAAGCGAGGTGATCACCACGTCCCGCGGGGCGAGGCTGGGCCCGGGATGCCGCCGTTGCGATTAGGCGGGCGGATCGCTGCGCAAGATGCTGTACAGCACTTCGTCGCGCCACGCGCCGCCGCGCCAGCGGATCCCGCGCAGCACGCACTGGCTGGTGGACTCCGACTCGTCGGTGGCTTGCGGCTTCATCGAAGCTTTTGTGTCCCGCCGGTAGATTGCAGCCCAATATTGATAGCGGCTGGATATGCCGGGCGTGCCTAGGAGTGAAACCCCATGGGCAGCTTATCGAGCTAGATGGGCTGGTCCGTCATGCAGGTGACTGCTGTGACATTCCGAAGGGATGAGCGCAGATAGCAACGTCCCGGCAACGAAGAAGACATCGGCGGACACTGAAGGGAGTAGATGGACCATAGCCAAGGATACAATAAGCGTCGCGGGCGTGATTGCGGCGATTGTTTTCGGCACCATTGCAGCGATAGCTGCCCACGATGCATCTGTGAGTGCGAGTAATGCTCAGGCGATATTCCAAGGAGGCGATGCTTGCCGGGCCATCCGAACGGAGATTCTTGACCTGCATCAGGCAGGTCTCAGTCGGATGCAGATCACGACGGTGCTGAGGGAAGAACAGGCATCCCCCACATACGTCGCTGAACACCGTGGCCAGAAGGTAAATGCTCTCGACGAGGACAACACTGACTGTGGGACCATGTTCGGAAGGAATGGAACGGTCCAGGATTGGATCAGGATTATCTCTTCCGTGCCGGTACCGCCACAACATTAAGAAATCCCGGCGGGCATGCGCGCGTTGGCGGTGGCCCCTTGCGCCTACCGACATAGGTCAAAGGCGACTGCCACCGAACGCGGAGCATGGTCGAGTCGGAGGCGACGATCGTGCACGTACGCGGTACTCTGCGCGGTTGGCGGGTTCTCAGCTATCACCAGTCATGACGCGCAGATCGGGTCGCCATGCGCACCTGGCGTCGGCCGGCTCTAGCAACGTGTCATGCCAGCGACGGGTCAGGCCGGTGCGGTCAATGCCAGGGTGAGGCGGCGTAGCACGAGGTCCATGTCGGCTCGGGCCGTTGGTCCGTCGTCGGCTTGGGCGATGTAGAGGGCTGCCTCGTCGACGGCACCGACCAGGACGTGAGTCAGGGCCTGGACCGGCTGGAGCGGGAGGGAGCCGCGGTCGATGCCATCTTGGAGGAGTGCGGCGATGAGCCCCACGGTGTGGCGCAGGCAGATCTCCCGCCACCTGTCCCACCCCAGGACCGATGGGCCGTCAAGCAGGACGATGCGCTGCAGATCAGGTTCCGTGCTGGCGTCAAGCCAGGCGTTGGCGCCGGCCAGGAGCATGCCGGTGGTGTCGGCGGGGTCGAGGCCCGCCACGGCGTCGGCGACCCGCTGGGCGATCTCGGCTTCGACTTGGTCGAGTACGGCGGCGAACAGGTCGGCTTTGTCGGCGAACTGGTGGTAGAGGGCGCCGCGGGTCATGCCCGCCTCGCGGGTTACCCGCTCGGCGCCTACTTCGGCGAAGCCCTCGGCACCGAACAGGCGCCGGGCTGCGGTAATCAGTGCGGCCCGGGTCTGCGCCGTCCGCTCGCCCTGGGTCCGGCGCCCCGCAGGCCTGCTCTTTGACACAGTCTCCAACTTTCATACACACTGTATGGAACTTCCGTACACTCTGAATGAAAGTCTAACTGCTACCGGAGGCACCATGCCCACCATCGATCTTCCCATCGGCCCGGTCGACTACCGGGACCTGGGGCCCAGAGCCGCTGACGCGCCGGTCGCCGTGTTCGTCCACGGCTTTCTCGTGAACGCCACATTGTGGGATCCCGTGGCCGAGCAACTGGCAGCCGATGGGGTCCGCTGCGTCCTGCCCGATTGGCCCCTCGGCGCGCACCGCCGCCCGGCGAACCCGGACGCCGCCCTCTCGCCGAACGCCGTCGCCGACGCGGTCACCGGCCTGCTCGACGCACTCGACCTCCATGACGTCGTACTGGTCGGCAGCGACACCGGCGGAGGCCTGTGCCAGCTCGCACTGCGTAGCGATACACGCCGGGTGAGTGGGCTAGTGCTCACCAACTGCGACGCCTTCGAGCAGTTCCCGCCCCCGTTCTTCGTGCCGCTGTTCATCCTGGCCCGCTCTCGCCTCGCGGTGTGGATGCTCGCCCAGCAGACCCGGCTGCGCGCCGTGCGCCACTCCCCGCTCGGCTTCGGGCCCTTGCTTAACCGGCCACTTTCGGCCAGCTTGACCCGGGGCTGGAATCCAGCCACTCCTCGACAGCGCGGCCATCCGGCACGACGTCACCCGATTCGCCCGAGGCATGCAGCGCAGCGAACTAGCCAGCGCCGCCACCTGGCTCGACCACTTCGAGCGCCCGGTTCGCCTCGTGTGGGGCACCCGGGACAAGCACTTCACGATCGGCCTCGCCCGGCGGCTGGCAGCCGCCTTCCCGCGAGCCCAGCTCGACGAGATCGGCGACGCCACCACATTCGTATCCATTGACCGCCCCGACGCCGTAGCCAGCGCCGTACGAGACGTACTCGCCAAGTCACACACTGAGCGCCAGTGAACCCGCCCATCGCCTTGGCCCGGCTTCCTGCCAGTGAGGCTTTCATCGACCGTTGGGATCCGTCACCTCAGCTGAGCGCCCCAACCCGCCGCTATGGGTGGCCGCCGGGTTGCCAGCGCGGTCACTTGTGCTGTGCCCGAACGCGCTGATATGCGCCGCCGGTAAATGTGCCCGCTCGGCAGTTCGGGCACTCAGACCTGGCAGGGAACCTGGCGGTGCTTCCTCAGGCTGGAGATGGAGTGTGCCTGGCAGCGTGGTCGAGGTAGGGGGTGCGGGCTAGCCTGCTCGGTCGCGGCCTCATAGAACCGCGCAGCTAACCACGACGTGATCTCACAGCACAGTCCCCTGCCCCAGGCTCCGTTCCCGGGGCGGGGGACCGTCGCGCTGTTCCTAGTACCCGATAGCGATCACTAACCGCTATGCGCGGCGATCTTGTCGTATGGGCGGTGACTGACGCCGCGCCAGAGGGGGTGATTCTGGTTCGGTGGTGGCCGGTCGGCCAGCGCGGCTCTGTTGGTCGTAATCAGCGGAGCATGGCTTATTGGGCAGTACTGCTTCTCAGCAGGCACCGATTTCGCCGGCCTCAGCGGACAGGCCTCGAGGCTGGCTGGATGATTGATCTGCGCTGCCGGGACGGGCACGGCCGGTTCTTGCCCGCCCTGGTGCTGTTCCTCGGTAACTGCCCTTGAGGTCTTGTGGCATGGCCCGGCTCGAACGGGCCGCCAGCCTAACTGAGCATGCCAGCCATCATTCCTTTACAGCCGGACCGGGCCTTGTGCCCTGATGATCTGCTGGAACGCGGTGGGCGGCAGCTTGTTGCTGCACTTGCCGGCCGCGTTGCGGGCCGCGACCTCCATAATGTTCAGCCGGTAGATCCCATGCCCGCTGATCCCGGCGTAGGCGCCCGTACCGCCGCTGAGCCGGTAGGTGCCGTTCAGCGTAAAGACACCTAGACACGTCCGGGGGTTGAACCGCGGGGTGCCGGTGCCGTTGGAGTGCGCGATCTTGAACGTCCCGTCCGGGAACACGACCGTGTCCACCTTGTTCCCCGGGTGGTCCACGCCGCCGGCGGTGAATACGCCCCTGGCGATGATGCTCGTCGGCGCGTTATTGGCCACGGTGGCGTTCACGAGCTGGAAATACTCAAATCCCGAGCTGCCCGCCCCGGCGGCCAGGCTCGCGCTGGCCGAGGTCAGGCCCGCCGCGGCCACCGCCCCCGCCACCGCGACCACGCCTGCCGCTGCGAGGATCTTGCTTCGGAGCTTCATCATGATGCATCCCTCCCGTTGACCGGCACTGGCCGGGCCCAGGGCACTGGCGGCCGCCCGGCCAGCACCCCGTCGCGCCAGCCACGCCAGCTCACATCCCAGGCCCCACCAGGCTAGCGGCGCCGCCAGGGCGACACCACTGTGTGCCGGACGCGCCAGCCCCGGTCCCGGCTGACCAAGCTCAGTGCCACGACAACGACACACTGACATCAGTTCCTGGGTGACGTGCCCGGCATAGGCGTGGGTAAGTTCGTCGGGCGTTCTGGCCAGCGCGGATGTTTGGTGCTGACCTCAGCGGGCAGCTAGGCCGGGCACCAACCGGAAGGGATTTCGTCATGGGCGCTGAGAACAAGGCAGCCAACAAGGCGACCAAGATAAAGGGCAAGATCAAGAAGAAGACAGGCCAGGCAACCGGCGACGCCGGCCTGGAGGCTGAAGGCCGGGCTGAGGAGTCGAAGGGCGACCTCAAGCAGGCTGGCGAGAAGGTCAAGGACGCTTTCAAGAAGTGATTAGCCCGTCCCGGGCAGGGGGCCACTGATGGTCGCCGGGGACGCCGAACTCGCGAGAGCTGGTCCCGCCGTGGGGAGTGGTGCAGCGGGGAAGGAGGGCAGCATGTTCGAGGCTGCCAACATCCGGGAGTGGCGCGGCCACGATGTGGTTGACGCCCAGGGGCACAAGATCGGTGAGCTGGAGGCCGTATACGTGGACACCGGCACAGACCAGCCGTCGTTCGGCACGGTCAAGGTCGGAATGCTGACGCGGCACCGGCTCGTGTTCGTACCTCTTAACCAGGCGACAGTTGGTCCGGGCTACGTCAAGGTCGCCTACGACAAGAAGCAGGTCCAGAATGCCCCCTCGATCGAGACCGATGGCGAGCTGCCAGTGGACGACGAAGAGGCGATCTTTAAGCACTACGGCTTTACATACCAGCAGGGTGCTGGCGGTGAGCGGCGGCTGGCCCGCCGCTGAACAGCCGAACGAGCGGAGGATTGGATGATTGCCTTCTTCCTACTGCTGGTGATCGTGGCGATCGTGCTGGGTATCGTAGGCGTCGCTGCGAAAGGCCTGCTGTATCTGCTGTTCATCGGCATTGCCGTGCTCCTCGCCGCCCTCATCTTCGCCGCCCTGCGCATGCGGCGGCGGCCCGGGAGGCGCCCAGCCCGCTA
>CAVPMG010000027.1:0-183186 GCA_963706115.1 uncultured Actinomycetes bacterium
AGCAGCGGCGACACCGTCCCGGCCTCGCCGGCCGGTGCCGCGAAATGCGCTTGGCCGCCGATCGGGTGACGGCTATGGTCCCGTTGTGAGCGCAGAGCCGCTGCTGCTCTCCCTCGAGGGCCGGCAGATCGCGGTCGAGGACGCGGGGCCGGAATCCGGCTTTCCAGTGCTGGTGCATCATGGCGGAACCCGGCACCTGTTCCCCGGTGCGGTGCGTGACGCCCGGGCTCAGAGCCTGCGGCTGATCGGATACGACCGCCCGGGCCAGGGCAGCTCGTCGCCGCGGCCCGGGCGCGTCGTCGCCGACTGCGCCGAGGACGTGCGGGCAGTACTTGCCAGTCTCGGCATCCGCCGGGCAGCGGTGTGGGGGGAGCAGGCCGGCCGGGACGCTGCGCACAGCCAGGAGTGGGCCGACTACCTGGCCCTGGTGAACCGCGACGGATACTCCCGCGGTGACGAGGGATGGTGGGAGGACTGGAGCGCCTCGTTCCTGCCGTGGGGCTTTGATCTCGGTGCCGTCCGGGCACCCGTCGCACTCTGGCACGGGCTCCGGGACACCTCGCCCCCCGCCGCCCACTCCCGCTGGCTGGCGGCACGCATCCCTGACGTCACCGCGCACTACCCGGCCACCGAAGACCACAGCAACGTCGAGGAGAACAACCGCGCCGCGGCGATCGCCTGGATCCGTTCGCATCGGTGATGCGCGTAACCTGCGGGTGGGCTTCCCGCAGACAGCGCGCGGGAGCATGGGGTCAGGCGGAGGGGTCGGGTTTGTCCGGCTGGCACGCCTTGCAGGGCACCAGCCCGGTGGCTTCGGCTTCCCGGCGGGTCATATTCTCCAGGTCGCCGTCGCTGAGGAAGCGGATGAGGATGCATCCCCGGCGGTGGTACCTGGCGACACCTGGGACGATGGTCACCTCGTCGTCCAGGGGCGTGCCGCCATCCGCAGCCTGGCCGGCGTGTTCGCCGGTGTCGGTTTCTTCGGGGCCTACGGCACGGCCGGTGCCGCCCGCACCCGCCTCGGCACGGTCCTCCGCCCCGGCAATGTCCTCCCCGGCGCTGGCCTCGGCCTCGGCCGTGTCCGCGGCCGCGGTGCGGTCACCCTCGGCGTGCCCCGGCGGGCCGGCCTGTTCCTTCTCAAGGGTGCCTGCGGCGCCAACTGCGCCATCGTCGCCCCTGGCAGTGCCGGCGCTGGTTTCGCCGGTTCCGGTGCCGCTCGCCTCGCCGGCCGTTCCTGCCGCGCCGGGGCCGACGGTGCCGGCCTCACCAGGTTCCCCGGTCTCCGCGGCGTCTCCGGCCCGGTCCGCCCCTCCGGCCGCCTGGTCGCCCGCCTCGGCATGTCCCGCCTCGGCCGTGCCCGATCCGGGCTCTTCGGCGTCCGTGCCGCTCTCGGCATCCTCATCCGTCTCGGCCGCGGCATCCGCGAGTGCGGCGCTCGGTGTGGCATCGAGTGCGGCGGCAGGCTCGGCCGATCCAGAGCCATCGCGCTCATCCGCCGCCAGGTCCGTCGCGGGCGCCGCCGCAGCGATCTCATCCCCGCCGGCCTCGTCGCCCGCCGTGGCGCCGCTGGTCACAGCGTCTTCGCCCGGCCCGCTTTCCGCCAGTTCGCCCGCTGACGGGCCAATGCCGGGAACGGCGCGGCCGGCAAGACCGCTCTCGGCGCGCCCCGCGCGCTCGCGGCGCTGCTCGTCCCCCCGCCGTCGCTCGTCCTCGCCGCGCCGCTCGCCCTGCCCAAGGTCGTCGCCGCTCACGGCCTGCTCTTCCGCGCGGGCGGCGCGGAAACCGGACCATGCGCTCCAGACGCTGCCTGCCTCCTGGGCGGCCGCCTCCTCTGCCACTTCCCCGGCCGGCTCGCGATCCCGTCTCGGCCTGGTCAGGTCGTCAACGTACGGTGGGACCATCCGCTCCCGCCGTGCCTCGCCGGCGGCCGGCCGCTCGGCCTGCTCGTCGTCCGCCTCCGGCCTGTCGGCCGATCGCGAGGTCTCCCCGCCCGAGAATGCAGGCTCCGCCTGCCGGTAGCCCGGCGGTGACCAGGCTGCGTCCGGCTCATCGTCGCCCGTCTCGGCCGGCCCGTACTTGGCGCCGGAACCGGCTCCCATTGCCCGCGGTCCCGCGGTGGACGGCCAGGCGGGCCGGACCGGGCCCTGGCTGCCGCTGCCAGAGACTTCTTCGCTGACCCGATCCCAGAAGTCGTCGCCCGCTGCCGGGGAGTCCGCATCTTCGCGCCGGGCCGCGCCGTCCCTGGCCCGGGCGGCGCGCTCATCGGCTGAGGGCAGCCGGAACGCCTCGGCCTGCGGCGCGGCATCCTTGTCCTGCCGTGCATCCTGGCCGCGGGTCCCCCAGGCAGCAGGCTCGCGCTCGGCTGCGGCCTGGTCACGGTCGGCCCGCGCGGCGGCGTCCCGGTCGTGGTCCCGGCTACGGTCTGCGCTGCGGCCTGCGCGGTCCGCCCACGCCGCGGCACGGTCCCTGTCCTGGCCCGGCCCTTTCCGCCCACGTTCCCGGCCGGATCCCGGGCGCTCACGGGCAGCAGCGTCACGGCCACCCTGGTCCGTGATGGCAAGCTCATCGCCAGCCTGTTCCCGCTCACCCCAGTCCCGTGCGGCGGGCTCATCCCGGGCGGGCTCGCGGTCACTCCACGGCCGGCCGGCCGGCTCGCGGCCGCCCGGCGCACGTCCGCCGCGGTCACGTTCAGTGCTGCCCCGGTCCCCCCGGGCGGGCTCACGCGGGGCGGGGGCACGCGCCGCCGGATCGCGGGCCGCAGATCCGGTTCCGGGGGCGGGCCGCCCGGAACGGCCGCGGCCGGCCGCGTGGGCCGCGGCCGAGTGCTCGCCGCCGCGACGGCCGGCTGCAGGGACGCCCTTGGCTGCTATCGAGCCTGGCCACCGCGCGGAGCCGGGGCCCGCACCCGATGCCGCCGTCCGCGGCCTTTCGGCGAGGTCGCCGTTCTGCTCGCCACCGTCGCCCCTGCCGCCACGGCCAGCTCGCGCCCGGTCATCGGCGGCCTGCTCCGCACCGCCAGGCCGCCCCGCGCTGGACGGGCCGGCCGAGGCGGGCCGGATCACGTCCTGCCGGATCCCCGCCGATCGGGCCGCGGCGACGTCAGCGGCTGCCCCGGCGGGCCTGGTGCCCTCCCCCGCTGCTTCGCCGAAAAGCTCTCGGCGCCGGAGCAGAACTCCGGCGCCGAGGGTGATCGCCGCGAGGATGCTCACGGCGATCGAAGCGTAGATCAGTCCCAGGCTGGCCGAGAACACTCCGGCCACCAGCATCGCCATCGCCGCAACGGTCAGGAGGGCACTGGAGCGGATCACGTGCGCCCTCCCACGACCCGGCGTGGCGCGCCGGGCTGCTGGTTACCGGCGGTCGTGTGAAGGGCCGTCAGAGGGGTGGAAACCCCCGTTGTGCCCTCCGGGCTCCGGTGAGCCGACGTAGGCGCCGGTGACTGCTGGCTGGCCGTTGCGGGACTCCATGCGGGACGGCATGCCGCCGCCGACCGAGGACTGTGGCCCGGCGACCGCGGGGAAGGTGCCGCTGTCCGCGGCGCCCGCCTCCAGGTCGCGGAGCTGGCCTTCCAGGTACGCCTTGAGCCTGCTGCGGTATTCGCGCTCGAACGCCCGCAGGTCGTCGACCCGGCGCTCCAGCTCCTCCCGCTGCTGGACCAGGGAACCCATGGCCTGACGGTGCCGCTCCTGCGCATCGCGTTCCAGGCTTTCCGCCCGGGCCCGCGCGTCGCTGGTGATCTGCTCGGCCTGCCGCCTGGCCTTGCCGAGGATCTCGTCCGCCTCGCGGCGAGCCTGGCCGAGGGTCTCATCGGCCTCGCGGCGAGCGTCGGCGATGGCCTGGTCGGCGGTCTGCTGGGCGAGGGCAAGGACACGGGCTGCCGTGTCCATGTTGTCCCCGGTCGGCATGCTCGCCCTGACCGGCTCGGGCCGGTGCTCCGGCTCGGGCATCATCGGCTCGGGCGCCAGCATCTCCGGCTCCGGGTCGGCCAGCGGGGAGCTGAGCGCGGACACGGCCGACTTGCCCCCGCGCAAGCACTCAGCCAGCTTGGACCGGAGTTCCTCGTTCTCCTGGATCAGCCGGTCCAGCTCGACCTCGACCTCGTCGAGGAAGGCGTCTACCTCTTCCTCGTCGTAGCCGGGGCGGAGCCTGGTGGTACTGAACTGCTTGTTCCGCACGTCGGCGGGAGTCAGCGGCATCTCGTCTCCTTGGTGCGCTGCAAGTCTGTTCCTATGGGACCGTACCTGATCACAACAGCCCCACGGCGTTGATCAGGAGAAGTACCACGAAGAACAGAACCATGAAGCTGAGGTCCAAGGCCACACTACCGAGCCGGAGCGTGGGGATGAACCGGCTTAGGAATTTCAGCGGCGGGTCGGTTGCGGTGTACACCGTTTCAGCTACCACGAGCACGGGCCCGCGCGGCGACCAGGACCGGGAGAAAGCCTGGATCCAGCTAAAGATCAGCCGCCCGATGAGCAGCAACAGGTAGAACCATAGGACGTATGTCAAGACGATCTTTACGAGACCCACAACCCAGTCCTGCTCTCACCACGACACGGCAGCCGCCCTGCGGTCGGCGCCGAGCCGCTGACCTGGGCCGCCTAACTCTGGTTGAAGAAGCCCCTCTCGGCCATCCGGGCCTTGTCTTCGGCGGTCACCTCTATGGACGCGGGCGACAGCAGGAAGACCCTGTTGGTCACCCGGTCGATGCTTCCGCGAAGTCCGAAAATCAGCCCTGCCGCGAAGTCAACAAGTCGCTTAGCGTCACTATCGACCATTTCTGACAGGTTCATGATGACCGGGGTGCCCTCGCGGAAGTGCTCACCGATCGTCCGGGCCTCATTGTATGTGCGCGGATGCAGCGTCGTGATCCGAGTGAGATCTGCGGCCTGGCGTACCGGGGCGGGCCGGGCGGGTTCGGCGGAGTCGGCGTCATAGCCGTTGCGTGCCAGGGGAGCCGGCTGCCGTGCGGAATCGGGCGCTGCGCCCTCCTCGTCCTCGTAGCCGGCGTAATCCTCCTCAAAGGAGTCATAGCCGTCTTCGTAGGCCACCTCGTCCTCGACAAGGCCGAGATAGACCGCCATCTTGTGGATCGCGCCGGCCATCCGTCAGCCCTCCGTCGTCCTGGCCTGCTGTTCGCTGCGACGGACATTACCTGACGAAGCCCGGCCGGCCGCCGAGCAACGCCGTACCGACGCGAACGTGTGTCGCGCCGGCTGCAATGGCGTCTTCCAAATCGCCGCTCATTCCCGCCGACACTATGACGGCTTCGGGATAAGCAGTACGCACCGCGCCGGCGATTCGCGGAAGTGGCGCGAATGCCTCGGCAGGAGGCACGCCGAGTGGCGCCATCGCCATCACGCCGCCAAGTACCAGACCCTTCTCCCCTGCTACGGCGCCCGCGAGACCGGCCACCTCGGGCTCGGGGACGCCGCCGCGCGCCTCGTCCTGGTCCAGGCTGACCTGGACCAGGCAGGTGACGGTCCGGCCTGCCTTCCTGGCTGCCGTGCCCAGCGCGCGCACCAGCCTGAGCCGGTCCACCGAATGCACCACCCCGGCGTAGCCGACCACGCTCGCGGCCTTATTGGTCTGAAGCTGCCCGATGAAATGCCAAGTCAGCTCCGGAGAAAGGTCCGCGCATTCGGCGGCCTTGGGGGCAGCCTCCTGGTCCCGGTTCTCCCCCACGTCCCGCACGCCAAGCTCACTCAACAGCCGCACGTCCGACGCGGGAAAGGTCTTGGTCACCGCGATCAGCGTCACTCCACCCGGGTCCCGCCCCACCGCCACACAAGCGTCATCGATCCGCCCCCGCACAGCCTTCAGCCGCGTAGCCAACTCTGCCCGCCGCGCCTCCACATCCGTCACACCCACATCATCACCCAGTCCAGCATGGGTGTGGCGACCGGGATTCTGCGTACCCGCCTGGTGACCAGCGCAACGGGCCCCCAAGAACGGCGCCAGCGCTCCGGCCCCCACCAGGCCCGAACCACCTCCCGCTCGCCCCCTCCTCACGGGCCGGGCGCCGAGCCCCGGAGATCACTTCAGGAAGTCGGGCACGTCCAACTCGTCGTCCTCTTCGAAGACGACACTCCGGCGGCGGGTGGTGGTGGCCGCGTCGAACATGCGTGCCGCGGCGCCTGGGTCTGCCCGGTGCCGCGCGGGTACCGCCGCTGCGGCCACGGGCTCAGCGTCCCCGTCGACCGGGTCACTGGAGCCGGAGTCGCCGGTGAACGCGGCGTCCTCGGCGGGCTCCGGTTCGGGGTCGGGCGTGGTCGTTGGAGAGGCTGTCACGCTGGCGGCGGGCTCGACCGCCACGCGCTCCTCCACCACAGGCTCATCCGCCGCAGCATCGAGCGCATGGCCGCCAGCGGAGTGACCGTTGCTGGTGCCGAGCCCGCCGCTACCGGAAAAGGAGGCGGCTCCGGGCACCGGCGCACGGGCGTCCAGTCCCGGGCGGGCCAGTGCGGGCTGAGCGGCCGGCACGTGACGCACGCCCGCCTCGTCAAACCCTGCCGCGATGACGGTCACCCTGACCTCGTCGCCGAGTGCGTCGTCGATCACCGCGCCGAAAGATGATGTTGGCGTCCGGCGCCGCCGAATTGGCGACTAGCTGGGCCGCCTCGTTGATCTCGAACAGCCCGAGGTCGGAGCCGCCCTGGATGGACAGCAGCACGCCATGCGCGCCGTCGATGCTCGCCTCGAGCAGTGGGCTGGAGATGGCCATCTCCGCGGCGGCCACGCTGCGGTCGTCCCCGCGGGCGGACCCGATCCCCATCAGGGCAGAACCAGCACCGGACATGACCGACTTCACGTCGGCGAAGTCCAGGTTGATCAGGCCCGGGGTGGTGATCAGATCGGTGATGCCCTGGACGCCGGACAGCAGCACCTGGTCGGCGGCCTTGAACGCGTCGAGCACGCTGACGTGGCGGTCCGAGATGGACAGCAGCCGGTCGTTGGGGATCACGATGAGCGTGTCCACCTCGCTGCGCAGCCGCTCGATGCCGATCTCCGCCTGGGATGCCCTGCGCTGGCCCTCGAAGCCGAACGGCCTGGTCACCACGCCGATCGTGAGTGCGCCGAGGGACCGCGCCACGTTGGCCACGACCGGAGCACCGCCGGTGCCCGTGCCGCCGCCCTCGCCCGCGGTGACGAAGACCATGTCCGCGCCCTTGAGGACTTCCTCGATCTCCTCGCGGTGATCCTCGGCGGCCTTGGCGCCGACGTCCGGGTTGGCACCGGCACCGAGCCCACGAGTCAGTTCCCGGCCGACGTCCAGCTTGACGTCGGCGTCGCTCATCAGCAGCGCCTGCGCATCCGTGTTGATCGCGATGAACTCAACGCCCTTGAGCCCCTCTTCGATCATCCGGTTTACGGCGTTGACGCCGCCCCCACCGATACCGACGACCTTGATGACCGCCAAATAGTTCTGCGGTGCTGCCACGAGGAGGGCCCTTTCCGTTTGTCTGCCGCTATCGTGTTCCTGCCCTGCTGCCAGTGCGGCCGGGGAATCCGCTCACACCGGGGAATCGGCCGCGTGCGCAGGCCGCCGAAGTGCACCCCGCAGTGACGGCCGGGCAATTCCACGATTTCCCGTGAGTCAAAACCCTCACTCTCAACCTGAGATTTAGAGTTATGCTATGGTGACGATTGATACGGACAGTAGGGTTGCCCAGAACCCGGGTCAACTCGCCACGCCCGTGGCACGTCACCCTGCTCGCTGATCTTTTTAATCAGCTTCGCCGCGGCCCGCCGTATTTGCCGGGGGGCCAAGCCCCCGGACCCCAGGACCCCGGCGAGCGCCTGCGGTCCATTTCCGTTGGCGGCCCATCACGGAACCAGATCAGCTCCGAATCACCTCCCGCTTTCCCACCCCTCACCGATGGCCGTGGTGGAGGTGAAAGATCGCGCTGAGTGAGGTGAGGGATGGTGTTGCGCGGTATGCGCACCCGCCAGCTTCCGGCAGGCTCGCGTCAGCCTCTGGTCATTGCCGTGCCTACGCCGCTCACGTCATAGACGCGGGCATGCCGGCGTATCAGTATCCGCAGTTCCCTGGCCTTGATCCGGCCCCGCTCGGCGCCACCCCAGATCACGACGGAGCCATTGGCCAGTTGCACCGATACGTCGTTCGGCCCTCCGGTCGTGACGCCGCGCACCTTCTTCGCGATTTCCGATGGCAGTTCGCGCAGTACCGCCGCAGCGGCGTGCACCGCCGGGCTGCCGCGCAGGCTCCTGCCGGTGGTGTTCACGGTCAGCACGGGCAGGCCGGGCGGCTTGCGGGTAACCACGCTCACGCTCACGCCGGAGGGGTCGACCAGGGCATAGCTGCCGTGCAGGGGCAGCGCGAAGACCGGCTTGCGCAACTGGACAGTGATCACCAAGGTGGTCGGCCAGTCCTTGCTGACCTCGGCCGACTGCACCTGCCTGAGCTGTTCCACCCGGCGGGAGATGGCGCCGGTGTCGACCCGGATGAGTGGCTGACCGTGGGTCACGTGGGCGGCGGCGAGCACCTGCCCGGCGGAGACCACGTTGCCGTTGCCGTTGACCCGGACCGAGCGCACCACCAGCAGGGAGGAGCCGAGCAGCGCCCAGGCCATCACGCCGACGATCACCACCGCGGTGCCCGCGAACAACACCGCCTTCCAGTGCGGCCTTGGCAGCCTCCCCCGGCCCTGCCAGGGCCACCGGATGCGCCGCCGTGGCGGGCGGGGCCCGGAGCGGGTGCGCTGCCGCGGTCGTGCGCCGCCCCCGGCGCGCGGACCTGGCCCACCGGGCCGCCGCGGCGGCCCGGAAACCTTGCTAGCCATCGGGCGGCTCCCCCCGTTGCCGCAGTGCCGTCACAATCAGCGGGCCGAGCGCCGTGATGTCCCCGGCGCCCATGGTGAGGATGAGGTCTCCGGGCCGCGCCGCCGCCGCAACGACGGCGGGCACGTCAGCGCGGTCCGGAACGAAACGGGCCCGCCCGCCGGGCACCGCGTCGACAATGAGCTGGCCGCTGACCCCCGGCTCCGGGTCCTCCCTCGCCGCGTACACGTCCAGCACGAACGCCTCGTCGGCCAGCCCGAGCGCGGCGCCGAACTCCGCCGCGAAGATCCGGGTCCGGCTGAACAGGTGCGGCTGGAAGGCCGCGAGGACCCGGCCGTGCGGCCTGATGTCGTGCGCGGTGCGGAGGTCGGCGGCGAGTTCGGTCGGGTGGTGCGCATAACTGTCGAGCACCAGCACCCCGGCGGCTTCACCCTTCGGCTCCAGCCGGCGCCGCGCGCCGCGGTAGGCGGCCAGTCCCGCGGCGGCCTGCCCCGGGCTCAGCCCAAGCTCGAGGGCGGCGGCGTAGGCGGCCGTTGCGTTCAGCGCGTTGTGACGGCCGGGGACGCCGACCTCGAGCTGGGCCGGTGACGGCGCGCCCAGGCCTGCTGCTGCGCAGGACACGCCAAAGCGCACGGTCATGCCGTGCGGGTGGACGCCGGTGACCCGGTAGTCGGCGCCCGGGTCCTCGCCGTAGGTCCGGACCCGCACCCCGGCCGCCGCCGCGCCGGCAGCAAGGCCCACTGCGCCGGGGTCATCAGCACATGCGATAAGTACCCCGCCCGGGGTGATCCGCCTGGTGAAGGACGTGAACGCAGCCTCGATCTGGGTGAGGTCGGCGTAATTGTCCAGGTGGTCGGCTTCCACGCTGGTGACGATGGCCAGGTCCGGGGCAAGCATCAGGAAGGAGCCGTCGCTCTCGTCGGCCTCGGCCACGAACTCAGCTCCGCTGCCGTCCTCGGCGCCCAGGCCGGTCTCGACAAGGATCCCACCGATCACGTACCCGGGGTCAGCGCCGCTGTGCCGCAGGATCGTGGTGAGCATGCTGGTGGTGGTGGTCTTGCCGTGGGTGCCCGCGACCGCGATCCCCCGGCGGCCCAGCATCACGCTGGCCAGGGCGGCGGCCCGGTGCAGGATCCGAAGGCCGCGGCGGCGCGCCTCGGCGAGTTCCGGGTTGTCCGCGCGGATCGCGGTGGACACCACGAGCGTGTCGGCGCCGTCGATGTTCTCCGCGGCGTGCCCCACGTGCACCTCCGCGCCCTCGGCGGCCAGGGCGGTGAGCAGGTCGCTGGCGGCGGCGTCGCTGCCGGAGACCTTCATCCCGCGGGCGATCATGATCCGGGCGATGCCGGACATGCCCGCGCCGCCGATGCCGGTGAAGTGCACCCGGCCCAGTTCCGCCAGCGGCACCGGGGCTACCGGACTGACCAGGCTTCCCATGTCAGCTCACCGTCCGTGCGCCGCGCGGCTGCGGGAAGGCCGGCCCGCGATGATGTTCATGACCTCGTAGGCCAGCCTGTCATCGGTGTCGCGGCTGCCCAGCCGCGACGCCGCCTCCGACATCCCGGCGACGAGCGGGGTGTCCAGCATGACCGGAAGCAGCACCTCGCAGATCCACTGCGGGGACAGCGCCGCGTCGTCCACGATGAGCCCGCCGCCGGCCCGCTCGATCGGCAGCGCGTTCAGCCGCTGCTCGCCGTTGCCGTGCGGCAGCGGGACATAGGCGGCGGGCAGCCCGACGGTGGTCAGTTCGGCACAGGTCAGGGCGCCGCTGCGGCACAACGCGAAATCGGCCGCGGCGTAGGCCAGGTCCATCCGGTCCACGTAGGGCAGCGTGACGTAGGGCGGCCCGACCGGGGGCAGGTGCACTTCCAGGCCGCTGCGCGGGCCGAGCAGGTGCAGCACCTGGACCCCGGCGGCACGGATCTGATCCGCGGCGTCGAGCACCGCGAGGTTGAGCGACCTGGCGCCCTGTGAGCCGCCGGTGACAAGCAGCACGGGCAGGTCGGGCCGCAGGCCGAAGTGCTCGCGTGCCTTGTCCGCCAAGGCCAGCCGGTTCAGCCCGGAGATCTCCTTGCGGATCGGGATCCCGACGCACGTGGCGTGCGGCAGCTTGGTGCCCGGGTGGGCGGTGAACACGTGCCGGGTGAACAGCGCGCCGATGCGGTTCGCCAGGCCAGCCCGTACGTTCGCGTCGTGCACCACGATGGGCACCTGACGGCGCCGCGCCGCCAGGTACGCGGGCGTGGCGACGTAGCCGCCGAAACCGAAGACGACCTGGGCCCTGGTCCGGTCCAGCACGTCCCCGGCGGCGCGTACCGCATGGGCCAGCCGTCCCGGCACGGAGAGAAGTTCCGCGGACGGCTTGCGGGGCAACGGCACCGGCGGGATCAGCGCGAGGTCGTAGCCGCGCAGCGGGACCAGCCTGGTCTCCAGGCCGCGCTCGGTGCCGAGGCAGGTGAGCGGGATCCGGGGATCCATCCGGCGCAGGGCGTCCGCGACCGCCAAAGCGGGCTCGATATGACCAGCGGTGCCCCCTCCGGCGAGTACCACACTCATCCCCAGGCCTCCTCTGCAATGCCCTGCTGTGGCCTGGCGGGGGCGGCTACTGCGCTCATTCCCGCCTACGGCCCAGGCCCAGCCAGCTTAGGGCGCGGCGCGCCGGCCCGGGGCCGGCCTCGGCAAGCGCCTGGGCGGCGCCTGGTTCCCGCCGGGCGAATGACATCAGCATGCCGAGCGCGACCATCGTGGTCACCAGCGACGACAGGCCGGCCGAGACCAGCGGCAGCGGCACGCCCGTGATCGGGATCAGCCCGATCACCGCGCCGATGTTCACGATCGCCTGGCCCACGATCCAGATGGTGGCACCGGCCGCCGCAAGGCGGACGAAGGTGTCCTCCACCCGCCGGGCGACCCGCAGGCCCGCAAACGCGAGGCCGCCGTACAGCAGCGCCACGCACAGCGTCCCGACCAGGCCGAGTTCCTCGCCGATGATGGCGAAGATGAAGTCGGTGGTGTCGTCGGGCACCCAGCCCCACTTCTGCGTGCTGGCACCGAGCCCGACGCCGAACCACCCGCCGGACCCCACCGCCCATTTGCCCTGGATGGGCTGCTGGTTCCGGCCGACCGGGCTGCCTTGCGGGCCGAAGAACTGGGTAAGCCGGTCGGAGCGGTACTTGGCGACCACCACCAGCATCAGCAGCGCCAGCAGGATCAGCGCGAGTATCCCCATATACAGGCGCAGCGGGGTGCCGACGACCCACAGCAGCGCCAGGAAGATCAGCAGCAGGACGAATGTGGTGCCGAGGTCGTCGCCGAGCATCACCAGCATGGCCAGGATGCCGGCCCCGGGCAGCAGCGGTATCAGCAGGTACCGCCAGTCATCGAGGTGCGAGAGCCGGTCCTTGCGGGCCAGCAGGTCCGCCCCCCACAGCAGGAAGGCCAGCTTGGCCAGTTCCGACGCCTGGAACACGATCGGGCCGAAGATCAGCTCACGGGTGGCGCCCTGGTATTCGACGCCGATCACAGGGGTCAGCAGCAGGCCGAGGATGGCGACGAACATGAGCGGGTAGGCCAGCGCGCGGAAGACCGTCGGACTGGACCTGGCGGCCAGCCACATGCACGGCAGGCCGAGGAGGACGCCGAGCAACTGGTGCTGGAACCCGGAGTACGGCGACCCGCCCACACCCAGGTTCTGCACCGACGAGGTGGACAGCACCATGACCAGGCCCAGGGCCAGCAGCAGCGTGGTGATGCCGAGAAGCAGGTAGTACGAGGTGAGCGGCCGGTCGAGCAGCGCGAGCAGCATGGCGCGCCGCGAAGAGGGGGCCGGTGCGTCGGGCACGAGACCGGGCGGGCCGACCGCAGCCATCCCGCCCGGTTCGCGCGCACCCGGCCTGGAAGCAACCTGAACTCGCTCCATCATCCCAGTCTCGGCGGTGAACCGGGGTATCAGCGGGAAATCCGCCCGCGTGTCGCGCACCAGCGTGCCGGAAACGACCGGCCTACCTGGGCATCCGCGCCACCCGGCGCGCCAGGTCCGATCGCCTATCTGGGCATCCACTCCACGTAGAAGATGCCAAGACCGAGGGCCACGAACAGGCCGCTGATCAGCCAGAACCTGATCACGATGGTGGTTTCGGCCCAGCCGCGCAGTTCAAAGTGGTGCTGCAGCGGCGCCATGCGGAAAACCCGGCGCCCGGTCATCTTGAACGAGCCCACCTGGATGATCACCGACATCGCGATCACGACGAACAGGCCGCCGAGTATCGCCAGCAGCAACTGGGTCTTCGTGCACACGGCCAGCCCGGCCAGCACCCCACCGAGGGCGAGCGACCCGGTGTCCCCCATGAAGATGCGGGCCGGCGGGGCGTTCCACCACAGGAACCCGAAGCAGGCGGCGAGCACCGCCGCGGCCACCACCGCCAGGTCCAGCGGGTCGCGCACCGGGTAGCAGCGCGGGGCAAGGAAGCTGGTGCAGTCGTTGCGGAGCTGCCAGTTCCCGATCAGCACGTAGGCCGCCAGCACCAGGCAGGCGGCCCCGGTCGCCAGGCCGTCGAGCCCGTCGGTGAGGTTGACCGCATTGGACGTGCCGGCGATCAGGAAGACGATCCACAGCACGAACGGTGCCAGCCCCAAGCCGGGGCCGAAGTCGCGCAGGAACGACAGATGCGCGTCGGCCGGGGTGATGTCGTACCCGTCGGCGAACCGCTGCTGCAGCACCAGCAGGGCGAACACCGCACCGACCACGGCCTGACCGGCCAGCTTGGCGCTGCTGCGCAGGCCCAGGCTCCGCTGCTTGTAGATCTTGATGAAGTCGTCGATGAAGCCGACAAAGCCGAGACCGGCCATCAGCATCATGACCAGCAGCCCGGACACCGATGGGACCTGGCCGGTGACGACGTTCCCGACGAAGTACCCGACCACCGACGCGATGACGATGACAGTTCCGCCCATGGTGGGCGTGCCGCGCTTGGTGACGTGGGCCGCCGGGCCTTCCTGCCTGATCACCTGCCCGTAGCCGCGCCGGGAGAACACCTTGATTGCCAAGGGCGTGCCGAGCAGCGCGATCAGCAGCGAGACCCCGCCAGCCACCAGGATGGTCTTCACTGTGCCGCCTCCCCGGTCAGCGCAAACGCCACGCGTTCCAGCCCGGCCGCGCGTGAGGCTTTGACCAGTACCACGTCTCCGGGCGCCAGGAGGTTCCCGAGCGCCGCAACCGCGCTGTCGGCGTCCGGCACGCCGATCAGCTCGCCGCGCCAGGACCGCTCGGCCTTGGCACCGGTCAGCATCGGGGCGGCGTCGCCGCCCACCACGATGAGCCCCGTCACGCCGGCCCGCGCGGCGAGGCCACCGGCCCACTCGTGCCACCGCGTTGACTCGTCACCCAGTTCGTTCATGTGGCCCAGCACGGCGAAGGCACGCCGCCCCTTGGCCACGGTGGCCAGGGTGTCCAGCGCGGCCGCCACCGCCTCGGGGTTGGCGTTGTAGGCATCATTGATGACGGTGACCCCGTCCGGGCGCTCGGTGACTTCCATCCGCCACTTGCTGCGGTTGGTGGCCGCGGACAGGCCGTCGGCGACGTCCGCGACACCCATCCCGAGTTCGCCGGCGAGCGCCGCGGCGGCGAGCGCGTTCACCACGTTGTGCGCGCCCAATAGCCGCAGCTTTACGACGGCCGTGCCCGCCGGGGTTACCAGGGTGAAGCTGGCCCGGCCATCGCCGCCCACGGTGACGCCGTCCGCGCGCACCGTGGCCCGGGGGTCCGTGCCGAACGTCACCACCCGGGCCGCCGTCCGCTCCGCCATCGCCATCACCAGCGGGTCGTCGGCGTTGAGCAGCGCGACCCCGTCGGGCGGCAGGGCGGCGGGCAGTTCGCCCTTGGCACGGGCCACCTCCGCCAGCCCGCCGAACTCGCCGGTGTGCGCGTGCCCCACGCACAGCACCGCCCCGAGCCGGGGTGGCGCGATCTGGCAAAGCTCGGCGATGTGCCCGGCGCCCGCGGGCCGACAGTTCCAGCACCAGGTAACGGGTTTCCTCGGTGACCCGCAGCACCGTCAGCGGATGGCCGATCTCGTTGTTGTACGACCCGTGCGGCGCGACCGTCGGCCCCAGCCGCTCGATGAGCTGGGCGGCGAGGTCCTTGGTGGTGGTCTTGCCCACGGAACCGGTGATCCCCGCGATGGTGAGGGCGGGCAGGGCGTCGACGACCGCGCGGGCCAGGGCGGCCAGCGCGGCAGGCACGTCCGGGGTGATCAGCGCGGGCACGCCGACCGGCCGGCTGGCCAGCACGGCCACCGCGCCCTTCTCGATCGCGGCGACCGCGAAGTCGTGCCCGTCCACCCGCTCTCCGGGCAGGGCAGCGAACAGGGCGCCGGGTGCGGCCTGCCGCGAGTCGATGGCGACCGACCGGACCACGGTGGCCGGGCCGGCGAACGGGCCCAGGTTCGCTCCGGTGATATCCGCGATCGCGGCCAGCGTCAGCGGGATCACGCCGCCCCCTGGCCGCGCGCGCCGGACCGCCGACGGGCCAGCGCGCCCGCAGCGACCTCGCGGTCGTCGAACGGGATCACCTGCTGCCCGACGTACTGCCCGGTCTCATGACCCTTGCCTGCCACTACTATGACGTCTCCCTTGTCGGCCATGGCGATGGCCATGCCGATGGCGGCCGCCCGGTCGGGCTCCACGATGATCCGCGCCCGTTCCGGCTCGCCGACGGTGATGACCCCGTCCAGCATTTCCGCGAGTATCGCCAGGGGGTCCTCCGAGCGGGGGTTGTCACTGGTCAGGATGGCCAGGTCGGCAAGGCCGGCAGCGGCGGCACCCATCAGCGGGCGCTTGGCCTTGTCCCGGTCGCCGCCGCAGCCCAGCACGATGGCCAGGCGGCCGCCGGTCACCGGGCGTAGCGCACGCAGCACCGCTTCCACCGCTCCCGGTTTGTGAGAATAGTCAACGAGCACGGTGAAATCCTGGCCAACGTCGACTCGCTCCAGCCGCCCGGGAACTCCCGGGCACGCGGCGACCCCTGCCACCGCCGTGGTCAGGTGCACGCCGGCCTCGACAAGCGCGACCACCGCGCCCAGTGCGTTGGCGACGTTGTAGGGGCCGGGAAGCGCGACGCTGGCGTCGGCCTCGACCCCGCCCGGGCCGACGATGCGGAACGTGCTCCCGTCCGCCCCACCGCGCACGTCGGTGGCCAGCCAGTCGGCGTCCGGGTCACCGTCGGCGGAGAACGTGACGACGGGGATGCGCGCACCGTCGGCCAGGCGCCGGCCGTAGGGGTCGTCGATGTTCACCACCCCGACCCGTGCGTAGCCGGGAGAGAACAGGATGGACTTGGCGGCGAAGTACTTCTCCAGGGTGTCGTGGAAGTCCAGGTGGTCCTGGGACAGGTTGGTGAAGACGGCCACCTCGTAGGAGGTGCCCGACACCCGGCCGAGCGCCAGGGCATGGCTGGACACCTCCATCGCCGCCGCGGTGACGCCGCGCTCGGTCATGGTGGCGAACAGCGCCTGCAGGTCGGTCGCCTCCGGCGTGGTCAGCTGGCTCTGCGCGGTCTCCCCCGCGATCCGGGTCTCCACCCCGCCGATCAGGCCGGTCAGGTGCCCGGCCCGGCGCAGCGCGGACTCCAGCAGATACGTGGAGGTGGTTTTGCCGCTGGTGCCGGTCACGCCGATGAGCAGCAGCCGGGCCGAGGGGTGCCGGTACACCCAGGACGCCACCTCGCCAAGCCGGGCCCTGGGATCGGCGACGACGAAGACGGGCACACCGCACTCCCGCGCGGGCTCCCGGCCGGCCGGGTCGGTGAGCACGGCGACCGCCCCGGCCGACACCGCGTCCTGGCAGAACTCGGCACCGTGGTGCTGGCCGCCGGGCAGCGCCGCGTACAGGTCGCCGGGACGGACCCGGCGCGAGTCGTGGGTGACACCGCGGACCAGCAGCGGGCCGCTGGGCCCGGCGAAGGGGTCGGGGCCGGGCCCGGCCATGACGACCCCGAGCAGCGCGGCGAGGCCGGACAAGGGCCGTCCTTGCGCGCTAAGGGGACGCAGATCCGCAGGCACGCGCAGAGGCTACCGCTGTTCACCGTGCGGTGAGCGGCACGTCCGGGCGCTTGCCGTGATCCGGTGGGATCTTCAGCGACGCCAGTGCGAATTTCATCACCTGGTAGAAGGCCGGGCCGGCCACGTAGTTGCCGTAGTAATCGGCCCCCTTCGGGTTCTGGATGTTCACCGCCACCACGAGCTTGGGGTTGCTGGCCGGTGCCATTCCGATGTAGCTCGACCCGTACTGGCACAGGCAGCCTGCCTTCGGATCCCAGACCTGAGCGGTGCCGGTCTTGGACGCGACCGAGTATCCGGGGATCTCGCCCCAGGGCTGGTAGGCGATGGTGGCGTCCAGGTAGGGGACCTGCTGCAGGATGCCGATCAGCTCGGATGCGGTCGAGGGCTTGATCACCCGCTCGCGGTGCGGGGGCGGCGCCGGGGTGTACCGGCCGCCGGGGCCGGTGGTGCCCGCAACGATGCTCGGCGACACCCGGACCCCGTGGTTGGCGATGGTCGCGTACACGCCGGCCATCTGCACGGCGGTGGCCGCGACGCCCTGGCCGAATGCCAGGGTGTACCGCTCATCACCCCACCACTTCGACGGTGGCGGGAGCTGGCCCTGGCTGGTGTTGGGCAGCGGCAGGCCGGTCGGCACCCCGACGCCGAACTTCCGGTAGAGGTCGTACTGTATCTGCGGCCTGACGTGCTGGGCGACCTGCACCATGCCGACGTTGCTCGAGTGCGCCACGATACCGGCCAGCGTAAGCCGTTCGGTTGGATGCGATTCCGCGTCGTGGAAGGTGAACCCGGCGCCGACCGTGATCTGCTCGGGCACCGTGTAGGCGGTGCGCGGCGTCTCGCCGTGCTCGAGTGCCGCGGCCGCGGTGATCACCTTGGCGGTGCTGCCCGGCGGGAAGATGCCAGACACCGGCAGGTCAATCGTGGCGGCCAGGTTGGTCACGTGGCTGGGCTGGAACGTCGGGTACTGGGCCATGGCCAGGATCCGCCCGGTCGAAGGCTGCTCGACCACGATCGTGCAGGAGTCCGCGTGGGTCTTCCGCACGCGCTCCTGGCAGGCCTGCTGTGCCTCGTATTGCAGCGTGGACAGGATGGTCAGGCGCACGTCGCCGCCGGGCACCAGCGGCCGGATCTTCTGATAGGCGAACGGGATCGGCTGCCCGGTGATCCCGGTTCCCACCTCCTCCTGCCCGTCGCGGCCGGCCAGGAGTGAGTTGAACGACTGCTCGATGCCCGCCTGCCCGGCCAGGTCGTTCGTGGTGGGGTTGGTCGTGGTGAAGCCGACCAGGCCGGCCGCCAGGTCGTTGCCGGGGTAGGAGCGGGCGTAGATGGGCTGCAGGCTGATGCCCGCCAGGTCGTGCGCGGTCAGCGTGGCCTGGATGCTGTCGCCGACCGTAGCGGGCACGCCCTGCGCGAGCACGACGTAATCCTTGGAATAGTGGTGGTAGAGCTTGCCGAGGATGGCGGCCTGGGTCATGTGCAGCGGGCCGGCCAGGAGCGCGGCCATCTTCTGCCTCGCTGCCATGGTGGCCTGCGGGGTCTTCCCGGCGATCTGCGGCGGATCCGCGATCACCTTGTCCTCCTGCACGCTCATCGCCAGGATCTGGCCGTCCGCCGTGGTGATGGAGCCCCGCTCGGCCGGGATCGTGATGTTCGCCAGCTTGTATCTGGTGGCCTGCTTACTGAACGCGGCGCCCTCCAGGCCCTGCAGCTGAACGAGCCTGCCCGCAATCAGGGAGAGCGCGAAACCCACGCACAGCAGGCTGGCGTGGAGCCGCCGTGCCGGGCTGGCCCGGCGCAGCCCCGGCCGCCGCAGGGCGGCGCGCCGTACCGGGCCGCGGCCGCGGCCACCTGGTCCTCGCCCGCCAGGACGGCCCGCACCGCGACCGTTCGCTCCCCCGCCACTCCCGCCGCGGCCGCGCTCGCCCCGGCCGCGCTCGCCGGACCTCCCGGAGCCCGCGGCAGGCCGGGCCGCCCCCGGCGGACCTGCCTGGCCGGGCGCCCGCCCATCCGGCGGTGACCCGGGCGCGCTCGTGCCGCGACCCGGGCCGGTGCGCCGGTTCCCGCCGGCCTCACCAGGATCCGGGCCGCCTGGCTCCCGGGCACGGCCCACCCCGGGACGCCGCTGGCCGGATGCCCCGGGTGGGCGGCCGGACCCGCGCGGGCGGTTCCGGCCGTCCTTGCCGCCGGGTGCGGTCACGGCGTGTACCCGGGGACGGTGGGTATCCCGGGCATGTGGTTGGGCTCGCTCTCCAGCCGCCCCTTCTTGAGGTTCAGGAAGTGCAGCCGCGGCTGGACCCGCATGCCCAGGATGGCGGCGCGCTGTGCCAGCGAGCCAGGTGCCTCCTGGGCCGCGACCTGGGCCTGGAGGGTCTGTTCCCGCTGGGCGAGGGTGATGTTGCCCTGCTGGAGCGCGGTGATCTGGAAGGCGCCGGTAGCCAGGATCGTGTTGATCATCAACAGGCTCAGCAGGGCCCCGCCGAGCAGGCCCACCACGAGGAACACGAACCTGGTGCGTGTCTGCGGCGCGTGCCGCTGGCCGGGCTGCGGCGGGCGGGCGGTGCGCGCGGCACCTGCCGGCGATCCCTGGCGGCCGCGGCGCGGAACCGGCGGCGCCGCGGACGGCCGCGCACCCCCGGGCCGCACCTGCGGCGGCCGTGCCACGGCCCGGCGTCCGTCGGCCTGCCGTGCCCCGGCGGCCGCGGTCCGGCGTGGAGCGCGCTGCGGCGGACCGCCCGCGGCCTGCCTTCTTTCCGTCACTTCCGTGCGCCCGTTCACCGCGTTCCCCCTGCTCTCATCGGTCGTTGCCCCGTCCCCCGCTCATGCGGCTTCCTTGATCCGGATCGCTGCCCGCAGCCGGGCAGAGGCAGCACGTGGATTGGCTGCCACCTCGGCAGCGGAGGGCCGCTCGGCCCCTCTGGTGAGCAGCCGGAGTTGCGGCCCGGCCGCCGCGAGTGTCACCGGCAGGCCCCGCGGCGTGGTGTCCGCCGCGCGCTCCGCCAAGGCCCGCTTGACCAGCCGGTCCTCCAGCGAGTGGTAGGCCAGCACGACGATGCGGCCACCCAGCGCCAGGGCGTCGAGCGCCGCGGGCAGGGCCCGCTCCAGCGCGTCAAGCTCCCCGTTCACCTCGATCCGCAGCGCCTGGAAGGTGCGCTTGGCCGGGTTGCCGCCGGTGCGGCGGGCGGGCGCGGGAATCGAGGAGCGGACGATGTCGGTCAGTTCCGTCGTAGAAGTAAGCGGTGCCCGGGACCGCGCCCGCACCACGGCGTCGGCGATCTGGCGGGCGAACTTCTCCTCGCCGTAGTCGCGCAGCACCTGGCGCAGCCGGGCGGCGGGGTAGGTGTTCAGCACCTCGGCGGCGGTCAGCGACTGGCTCTGGTCCATCCGCATGTCCAGCGGGGCGTCATAGGAGTAGGCGAAGCCCCGCGCCGGCTCGTCGAGTTGCGGCGAGGACACCCCCAGGTCGAAAAGGAAGCCGTCCACGGTACGGCGGCCTTGGCTGCTGAGCACGGCGGCCACCTGGTCGTAGACGGCCTGGGTGACGGTGACCCGGTCCCCGTACCTGGCGAGCAGGCGCCCCGACTCCTCAACCGCGGCCGCGTCGGTGTCCAGCCCGATCAGCATGAGCCCCGGGTGGGCGTCAAGCAGGGCCTGCGCATGCCCGGCCCGGCCGAGGGTGGCATCCACCAGGACCGCGCCGGCCCGGTCCAGGGCCGGCCGAGGAGCGCGAGCACGCGGTCAAGGAGGACCGGCCGGTGGCCGCAAGGTGTGCTCAATGCCAAGCCCCTCTCCGGTCCTGCGCACGCCCGCCGGTTCGGCTGGCGTGCCCCCTTCCGGCCGCCGGCCAGGCGGCATGCCGTGCGATCCGGCCTGCCGCCTGGCGGGCGGCACGCCCCTGCCTGCGTGCCCGGCCAGGTCTCCATCCGCGCGGGCCGGGCGGCCCTTCTGCCGCCTGGCGCCGGGGAAGTGACGCCAGCCGGCAGGCCGCCTGCCGCGGGTGGAGACCTCGCCGTGCACGGCTATTGCCGCCATCGGCGCCAGTCACAAGACGCCGGGCAGCACCTCCTGCGACGCAGTCGAGAAGGCGTCCTCCTGGCTGGCCAGGTACGCCGTCCACGCTGCGTTGTCCCAGATCTCCAGCCTCGTGTTGGCACCGATCACGACGCACTCCCGCTGCAGCCCCGCGTAGTCGCGCAGCCCCTGCGGGATCGTCACCCTGCCTTGCTTGTCGGGAACCTCATCCGAGGCACCGGCGAAGAACACGCGGCTGTAGTCACGCACTGCCTTGTCGGTGACCGGAGCGGCGCTCAGCCCCTCGGTGATCCGGCCGAACTCCGCCACCGGGAACACATAGAGGCAGCGCTCCTGCCCCTTGGTGATCACGACCCCGGCCGCCAGTTCTTCGCGGTATTTGGCCGGGAGGAACATCCGTCCCTTTTCGTCCAGGCGTGGTGAGTGAGTGCCGAGGAACATCGGCCCTCACCTCCACTCCCCGCACCCAGGGGCCCAGCTGAGTGTGTCTGTGCACCACCGCGCTCCACTGTACTCCACAATCCCCCACGGTCAATGCCATTTGCTCCCCCCAGCGCCCCACCTGCTCCCCGTCGGCCCCACCATGACGCCGTCGGAGAGCCTGGGCACGGCGGGTTATGCCAAGCCGGTGCCAAGCACACGCCAAGCGCCGCCGGGCCAACTGGGGCATGTCCCGTGGCAGGCCGTACGCACCGGAGGCATGGCGCCGCCTGAACCTGGCCGCCGCATCGCGCGTGTTCCCTGCAGGACGTACTGTCTGTAAGCACGGTCAGTCGGGCACCACGGGCGGTGAGCCATCGGCCCGGCGCTCAGGATGAGCAGCTGAGGAGAGGGACAAGTGGTTCTTGATACCGGGCAGGGCAGCAGCCGCACCCTTGATGAACTGGTCCGGGTCGCGCACCGCGTCGGCGAGGCCGTGGAATCAGTCATCGAGGGCAAGTCCGATGCCGTCCGGCTCGCATTGACCGTCCTGCTCGCCGAGGGACACGTGCTGATCGAGGACGTACCGGGCGTAGGCAAGACGATGCTGGCCAAGGCCCTGGCGCGGTCCACCGGCTGTTCGGTCCGCCGCATCCAGTTCACCCCGGACCTGCTGCCCAGCGACATCACCGGAGTGAGCGCCTACAACCAGGAGAAGCGCGAGTTCGAGTTCAAGCCGGGGCCGGTCTTCGCGAACATCGTGGTGGGTGACGAGATCAACCGGGCCTCGCCGAAAACCCAGTCCGCGCTCCTTGAGTGCATGGAGGAGCGGCAGGTGACGGTGGACGGCCGGACCTACCCGCTGACCCCGCCGTTCATGGTGATCGCCACCCAGAACCCGATCGAGATGGAGGGCACCTACCCGCTGCCAGAAGCGCAGCGGGACCGGTTCACGGCCAGGATCTCGATGGGCTACCCCAGCCCCGAGTCCGAGCTTGCGATGCTCGACGCGCACGGTTCGTCCTCACCGCTGGAAACGCTGGAGCCGGTGGCCCAGGCCGAGGACCTCAGGGAGCTGATCGCCGCGGTGCGCACGGTCCACGTGGCCGAACCGCTCAAGCAGTACGTCATCAGGCTGGTCGGCGCGACCCGCGCCTCACCTGAGCTGCGGCTTGGCGCCTCGCCGCGGGCCACGCTCCACCTGCTGCGGGCGGGCCGGGCCAGGGCCGCGCTGGACGGCCGCGACTTCGTCATCCCCGACGACGTGCAGGCGCTGGCCCTGCCGGTGCTGGCGCACCGGCTGCTGCCAAGCGCCGAGGCGGTGGTCACACAGCAGTCGCCGGAGCGGGTTCTTGCGGCAATCGTCGACCACCTGCCGCTGCCCCAATTGCGCTGATCGGGCCAGCCTGGCTTGCGGGAAAGAAGGACCTCCACTTGGCATCAACGCGAACCCGTCCGTAGGTTGAGAAGAGCAGGCTCGAGGAAGGGCGCCGCATGCGGTCGATGCTGGCCGGATTCACCACCCGCGGCAGGGCTTTTGTGGCCGCAGGAGCAGCCGCAGGCGTGCTCGGACTCGGGCTCGGGCAGCGCACCCTGCTCAGCATCGGCGGTGTGCTGATCATCCTGCCGGTGCTGTCGGTCCTCGCCGCGAGCCGGACCAGGTACCGGATCAGCTGGGCCAGGGCGATCACCCCGGCCCGCGTGCCGGCCGGCCATACCGCCTCGGTGTCCATCCAGCTCGACAACGTGTCCCGGCTTCCCACCGGGCTGCTGCTGGCCGAGGACACCGTGCCCTACTCGATCGGCAGCAGGCCCCGGTTCATCCTGGACCGGATCGAGCCGGGCGGTTCGCGCCGGCTGAGCTACCCCATCCAGCCCGATCACCGTGGCAAATACGCCATCGGCCCGCTCAACGTCCGGGTAGCGGACGCGTTCGGCCTGGCAAAGGTGGGGAGCGTGGCCGCGCCCGCGAGCACCCTGGTGGTCACCCCCGCGGTCACCGCGCTCCCGCATACCTCCCTAGCGGGATCCTGGCTCGGCGAGGGCGACGCGCGTGCCAGCACCGCAGCCGCGGCGGGCGAAGACGACGTGGTGCCGCGCGCCTACCGGGACGGCGACGAACTCCGCCGGGTGCACTGGCGCTCCACCGCGAGGTACGGAGAGCTCATGGTGCGCCGGGAGGAGCAGCGCTGGCGGAACCGCGCGGTGCTGTTCCTTGACACCCGCCTCGGCGGTCACGGCGGACGCGGCCCGGCCTCGTCCTTCGAATACGCGGTCAGCGCCGCCGCGTCCATCGGGGTGCACCTCGCCCGTGAGGAGATGGACACCGAGTTCGTCACCGACGCCGGCCCGGTGACCTCGCCCGGCTCGTTCGAGGACGTGCTCCTCGACACCCTCGCCGTCATCCGGCCCTCGCGGAACTCCTCGCTCGGCCCCGGCCTTGCGCACCTGCCCGCGGACACCAGCGGACTGTTCATCGTGGTCGCCGGGCACCTGAGCGCTGGCGAGGCACGGCAGCTTGCCACCGCCCGCCGGGCGTCCGGGCCGGCCATGGCCCTGCTGCTCGCCGTCTCCACCTGGGCCGCCGAGCGGCCGGGCGCCGCGGCGACAGGGGAAACCGACGAGGCGGCGAGAATTCTCACCTCGGCCGGCTGGCGGGTGGCCACGGTAACCGCCGATACGCCGCTGAACGTGGCCTGGGACATGCTCAACCGCAGCCACATGGCCCGTGGCGGCCCCAGTGCAGCGAGCGCGGCCGGCGCCACGGGTGCGGCCAGCATGACGAGCGCGGTCGGCCCGGCCCCTGGGTCGGGCCCGGGCGGCGGCGCCCAAGGCGGAACCGGAGCGGCGAGCACCGCCACGCCGCCCGCAGAAGCAGGAGCAAGCCGATGAACACGCGCCTGACCGTGGCCGCAGCAGTGGCGACCATGCTGGCTTCGATTGCCCTCTACCCGCTGCTGGCCGGCGGTACCTGGTTCTGGGGCGGCATCGGGGTGATCATCGTGGTGGCGGCGGTCGGTGCCGCGACCCGGCGCCGGGCGATCCCCGCGATCCTCTGCTTCCTCGCCGCGCTCGGCGCGGAACTTCTCTACCTCAACGCGGTGTTCGCCGGCCGCCAGTCCTGGGCGGGCCTGGTGCCCACCGGCGCCTCCATGCACCGCCTGCAGGTACTGCTCCACCAGGCCATGGACGAGACGCACAAGTACGCGCCGCCGGTCCCGGCCCGGCCGGGGATCACCCTGCTCACCGTGGCAGGGATCGGCCTGGTCGCCATCCTGACCGATGTGCTCGCGGTGCGCCTGCACCGGCCGGCCATCGCCGGGCTGCCGCTCCTTGTGCTCTTCTGCGTACCGCTGACCACCGATGCCCGGCCGGGCGCGGTAGGCGGGACGCTGGTGTTCTGCGCGGGCATGGTGGGTTACCTGGGCCTGCTGTCCGCCGACGGCAGGCACCGGCTGCGGCTGTGGGGGCGGCTCATCCATCCCTGGCAGGACGATGCGGACAGCCAGGGACCCGACGTCAAGCCGCTGGCCGCCGCTGGCCGCCGGATCGGCTCGGCCGCCGTCGTGCTTGCGCTTGCCCTGCCGCTGCTCATACCCGGGCTGAAGGCCCACCGGCTGTTCCCCGGGGACGGAAACGGGAAGGGCGGCGGGGGCAGCCACGGCAAGATCTCCTTCCCCAAGCCCCTGGACTTGCTGAACACCGACCTGCGGGAGCCCCACCCCGTGTCGGTGCTGACCTACCACACCACCGATGGCACGCCGCCCTACCTGCAGGTCTACGTGCTTGGCAACCTCACCACCAACGCCTGGACCCTGGGGCAGGCGCCGGCCACGACCGGCCTCACCAGCAAGGGCCTGATGCCCCCGGTGCCGGGCATGGCCCGCAATGCGACAGGGCCGTTCGTGCGCGAATGGATCAGCCTGGGCACCAACCTGGCGAACCACGGCAACGTCAGCTACCTGCCACTGCCCTATGCGGCACGCCAGGTCAAGGTCAACGGCGGCTCCAACTGGCGGATCGACCCGGACACGCTGTCGGTGCTCTCGCCCAGCGCCAAGCTGTCCGGCCTGCACTACCAGGTGCTCGCCAAGGACGTGAACCCGCTGCCCGAGGCCTTGCGCAACACGACCAGCGTGGCGCCCTCATCCAGCGACTTCCTCAACGTCCCGCCCCAGTACCGGACCCTCAAGATCGAGCAGCTGGTGAAGCGGATCACCCAGAAGAGGAGTACCCCTTACGGCAAGGCGGTGGCGATCCAGGCCTGGTTCACCCATCCCGGTCACTTCACCTACTCGCTGAAGGTGCCGCAGACGCAGAGCGCCAACGCGCTGATCGACTTCCTGACCAAGAACAAGACCGGGTACTGCCAGCAGTTCGCGTTCGCCATGGCCGTGCTGGCGCGCCTGGTGGGCATTCCGTCCCGCGTCGTCGTGGGCTACACCCAGGGCACCTTCAGCGGGAACGACAACTGGCAGGTGAAGACCAGCGACGCGCACGCCTGGCCGGAGCTCTACTTCCCCGGGGCAGGCTGGATGCGGTTCGAGCCGACCCCGCCGAACGCAGCCGGGCTGCCCGGACAGGCGACGGCAATCCCACCGCCCTACTCGACGCCGCTCTCCGACCAGCCGAACATCAACCCGGCGACCGGCCAGCGGGTCAACACCAACACCAACCAGTCGTCGGCCCAGGGAGAAAAGGGCCAGTCGGGCCTGAACAAGCTGAAGAAGACCGCCCCCACCGGCGCGGGCAGCACCGCGGCGGGCAAGCACGGCGGCACTCCGCCCATCGTGCCCCTGGTCATCGTGCTGCTCGCGCTGATTCTCATCGCGCCCGCCACGACCCGGATGGCTGCCCGCCGGTGGCGATGGTGGCGGGCCCAGGACGACCTGGCCAGGGCCCACGTGGCCTGGCGCGAGCTGCGCAACGACCTGACCGACCACCGCATCCCCTACCGGGACAGTGAGACCCCCCGCGTGCTCACCCGCCGCGTCGCCAAGTCGCTGGGCCTGGCCGGTGCCGAGCGTGACGCGCTGGAGCGAATCGCCCTGGCCGAGGAGCGGGCCAGCTACGCCATCAGCCCGGCCGATTCCGCCCAGCTCAAGGCGGACGAGGCCCTGGTGCGGCGTGCCGTCGCGCGCTCGGGTGCAACGTCGGCGCGCTGGCTGGCGATCCTCGCGCCGCCCTCGGCGCTGATTCCGGTGCGGGCGGGCGCCCAGCACCTGCTTGACGTGTTCGGCTGGATGGAACTGGCGACGACCAGGGTACGCCGCCGCTTCTCGTCGCGTACCGACGTGCCGGTGCTCCGGACCGACAAGCCCGCCCGCGCTCCCGCCTAACTCTGATCGCATACGCGCCCGCCAGCCCGGAACCGTGGAGGTTCCAGCGCCCCCCGGACTGGCGGTGCAGCCAGCCCAATCTTCCCTGGGGCCTGGGTCTGCTGCACAGGTATCCGCGTTCTCCCGCTGGGGTCTTCGGGTCGCCCGGCTGCAGCCTCAGCCCGCCGAGCGGACCGGGGGCGGGTGCCAGGCAGCGTATCACCCGCTGGGGTCGCGGGTCGCCCGGCACCGTGACGCCTCAGCCCGTCGACCAGCGCGCAGGCGAAAGCGGCCCGCCGGGACTTTACCTGCCGCCCTCCTGGCGGCGGCGCCAGCGCTCCTCGAGCCGCTCCATGAAGCCGAGCCCGGACTTCTCCCGCGCGCCACGGCGGCCTCGGCCGGACGAACGGCGGCCACGCTGGCGCTGGCCGCGAGCCGGGGGGCCCTGTGGCCGGGCCACACCCAGGCCCTTGCCGCTCACGATCCCGCCCATGTGCCGCCAACTGGTCAGCGCCCACATCGCACACGCCAGCATGACGAGGAACCCGCCGACGCCGACAAAGATGATCTTCGAGATCACTCCGGCCAGGAGCAGGCCTACACCGATCACGAACCCGATCGCTGCCTCGACGACCCGGCGCTTGTAGTGGATCCGGGGGTCCTGCGAGCGCACGGACTGGGCAAGCTTCGGGTAGTCGGAATAGAGCGACTGCTCGATCTGCTCGAGCTGACGCTGCTCGTGCTCAGAGAGCGGCACTGCGCCTCCCATGAACCTCTCGCGTGGGACGGGTGCGGTGACCTTGGCCTCACGGCGGGCGTACCCCTCCACAATACGAGGGCGGCAAGGTCGGGGAAAGAGCAGCCGCAGGCAAAGAGACGGTTCGCTGGCCCGACCAGGCCCGGGCTTCGGGCTGCTGCCCGATTTAGGCGGGAAATTCCGGTATGTCCGCGAGGTCCTTTCCCGTTCCCGGCGCGCACCGCCCGGATGGGCGGTCACGCGCTCTCCTTCGCGCGCGGCGGGCCGCCACGCTGGCCGTGCCGGACCAGCGCCGCCGGCCGCACCGTCCCGGTGCCGAACCGCCCAGCGATCTTGTCCACCGCCTGCTCCGCGTCGCGCCAGGGAGCCGGTTCCTCGCCCAGGGCAAGCTGCGTGGACACCGTCCCCGCCGGGAGAAGGCCGGTCGCACGCACCCCGACCAGGCGCAGCTGGGCCCCTGAGCCGAGCCCGGACCCCTCGAACAGGGCGCACGCCGTGGTGTAGATCCGCTGGGCCACATCGGTGGCCTCGGGCAGGGTCTTGGACCTGGTGATCGTTTTGAAGTTGGCCAGGCGGAGCTTGACCACGACGGTCCGGGTCATCCAGCCGCCCGCCCGCAGCCCCTGCGCCGTCCGTTCGGACAGCCGGAGCAGCTCTCTGCGGATCACCACGGGATCGGCCACGTCCGTGGCGAAGGTCTCCTCCGCGCCGATGCTCTTGTCCGGCACCTGCTGCACCGGGCGCGGGTCCCGGCCCCAGGCCAGAGCGGACAGGTGCGCGCCGACCGCGCTGCCGAGTTCCCGCTGCAGGGTGTCCACCGGCGTGCGTGCGATGTCCCCCACCGTGCGGAGCCCGAATCTGGCCAGGACCTCGCCCGTCTTCTCCCCCACGCCCCACAGCGCCGACACCGGCAGCGGGTGCAGGAAGGCGAGCACCCCGGCGGCCGGGACCACGAGCAGGCCGTCGGGCTTGCTCACCGTGGATGCGAGCTTGGCCACGAACTTGGTCGTGGCCACGCCGACCGAGCAGGTCAGCCCGTACTGGCCGCGCATGCTGGCACGGATCCGCCGGGCGATGGCGGCGGGCGGCCCCAGCCGCCGGATGGCCCCGCCGACGTCGAGGAACGCCTCATCAAGGGAGAGCGGCTCCACCTCGGGGGTCACCTCGCGGAACAGGGCCATGATCTCCTTGGAGACCGCGCCGTAGACCCCGTGGCGCGGCGCCACGAACACCGCGTGCGGGCACAGCCGCTGTGCCCGGCTCACCGGCATGGCCGACCGCACCCCGTACGTGCGTGCCTCGTAGGTGGCCGACAGCACCACGCCGCGGCCGCCGACGGCACCCACGATCACCGGTTTCCCGGCCAGTTCCGGCTGGTCGCGCACTTCCACGCTGGCGTAGAAGGCGTCCATGTCCACGTGCAGAATGCGGCACCCGGTGTCGTCGGGTGGCCCCCCACCCGCCTCTCCCTGCCCCTGCACCACCGGGGGGCGCTCGGTCACCGGTACCCCAGGACGTGGACCTGCGCGGCGAAGTCGTGGAAGGCCGGGTGGACGGCCGCGGCCAGTTCCAGCTCCCGCAGCGCCTTGGCCGCGCCGGGGTCGGCGTCGGCGACCACGCGGGGCACCAGGTCTTCGAAGACCCGCACCCCCAGCGCCGGGCCCGGGCGCAGGCCGGTCTCCTCGATCAGTGCGGTGACGCCGGCCAGGGTGAACCGGCGCGGGCCCGTACCGGGCTGCCCATGCCCTTCCACCATCGCGCTGCCGTCACCGCTCGCGGCGCTGCCGAGGCCGGAGAGCAGCTTCCGTGCCTCGTCGAACCGGCCCGCCAGGGCCCGGTGGATGACCGCCGCCACCGCGCTGGCGGTGAGCACGCTGACGGCTCCGCCGGGCCGCAGGACGGCCGCGATCGCCGCCATCGCGGCCGGCGGCGAGTCCACGTACTCCAGCACGCTGTGGCACAGGACCAGGTCGGCGCTCTGTTTCCCGGTGACGAGGGCGAGGTCCGCCGCGTCGCCCTGGACGGCGCGCAACGGCACGTGCTGCTCGGCGGCGCGGCGCTGCGCGGCGGCCAGCGAATCCGGGCTCGGATCGACCACGGTGACGTGATGGCCCAGGCTGGCCAACGGCACGGCAAAGCCGCCGGTCCCGCCGCCCGCGTCCACGATGTCGAGTGCGGGCCTGCCGGTCTGCCCGGCCAGCGCGGACACCACGGTCTGCAGCACCTCGAGCACCACCGGGTTGCCTGCCACGCCGTCTCCTCACCACGCCCTGATCGTGTCTCACTGTAGTGCCGCCACCTGACATTTCCCGTGCTAGTCCCGGCGGGCCGGGCTAGCACTCAAAGGTGACAAAAGTGGCCCGTTGCCGGCTTGCCTCTCCCGGCCCGGCCAGGTCCGCTTAGGCTCGGCTCATGCCGGATCACATCGAGTTCCCCCGGCCGCTGCGGCTGCTGGGCACGATCTCGTGGAGCCTCATCGAGTCGGCCGGGCTCCCGCTCGGCGCGCTGGCCCTGGGAGCCTGGCTGTTCGGCCGGGACGCGGGCCTGCTCGCCGGGCTCGCCGCCACCTGGCTGGTGGCGCTGATCCGGAAGGTCGCCACCGGCAGCGTGCCGAGCCTGCTCACGATCACCGCGGTAGTGCTGACCCTGCAGACGGCCATGGTGCTGGCCACCGGCCAGCTGTGGATCTACCTGCTCCAGTTCCCCGTGGCCAACCTGGCCACGTCGTTCCTGTTCGCACGGACCGCGCGCGGCCCGCACCCGCTGGTCGCCCGGCTCGCCGCCGAGGTCGTGGCGCTGCGGCAGCCTGCCATGCACCACCCCGGCCTGCACCGGTTCTTCCAGGGCGCGACCTGGCTGTGGGCCGGGATCTTCCTGCTACTCACCGCGGCCCTGGCGGTCCTGATGGTGACCGAGCCGGTCAAGGCGTTCATGATCTTCTTGACGGTGGGCACCGTGGCGCTGACCCTGGCCGGCATCGCCGTCTCGACGCTGTGGTTCTGGTTCGTGCTGCGCCGCTGCGGCCTGCGGGTCCGCTTCGCCGCCAGCTGACGCAGGCACGCGGCCACCGGCCCGCGCGGGCACCTCGTTTCGCTGCATTACGCACGGCCCTGCCTGCCACACGCCCCGGCTGGCCGCCGGCCGGGGCCGCCAGGAGCGAACTGGTTACAGACTGAGCGTGGGCTTGAGCTCGAGCAGCCGGGCGAGCAGCCCGTTCACGAATGCCGGTGAGCCCTCGGTGGACAGGTCCCTGGCCAGCTGGACGGCCTCGTTGATCGCCACCGCGTCGGGCACCTGGTCCTGCCACAGCAGCTCGTAGGCGCCGATGCGGAGGATGTTCCTGTCTACCGCGGGCATCCGGTCAAGCGCCCACCCCTGCGCGTGCGCGGCGAGCAGCTCATCGATGCGCTCGCGGTGCGCCTGCACCCCTTCGACCAGTTCGGTGGCGTAGGGGGGGACCGGCGGGGCCTGCTCGGCGGCACGCTCGTTCAGTATCTGCAGGACCGGCTCGCCGCGCAGCTCGGCCTCGAACAACACGTCGAGCGCACGCTTGCGAGCCTTGCTACGCGCGGGCACGGTGTTTCCTTGCCTCCCTCGCGGGCGGTCGGCCCTGGGGGGCCTCCCTGGCTTCGGGAGGCGTGACGCGACTGGTCACGCGCGGCCGAGGTATTCGCCGGTGCGCGTGTCGACCTTGATCTTCTCCCCGGTGGTGATGAACAGCGGCACCTGGATCTGAACGCCGGTCTCCAGCGTCGCGGGCTTGGTGCCGCCGGTGGACCGGTCGCCCTGCACGCCGGGGTCGGTCTGGCGGACGGTCAGTTCCACCGCGGCGGGCAGTTCCACGTACAGCGCCGTGCCCTCGTTGAAGGCGATCACCGCGGTCTGGTCCTCCAGCAGGTAGCTGGCGGCGCCGCCGACCGTGGCCGCCGGGATCCGGGGCTGGTCGTAGTCCTCGGTGTCCATGAAGACGAAGTCCTCGCCCTCGCGGTACAGGTACTGCATCTCGCGGCGGTCCACGGTGGCGACGTCGACCTTGACACCCGCGTTGAAGGTGCGGTCGACGACCTTGCCGGACAGGATGTTCTTGAGCTTGGTGCGGACGAACGCCCCGCCCTTACCGGGCTTGACGTGCTGGAAATCCACCACGTTCCAGAGCTGGCCGTCGAGGTTCAGCGTCATGCCGTTCTTGAGGTCGTTGGTGGTGGCCACGTCTAAAGTCTCTCCTGGTTACCGGGGGCCGGCCTGGCGGGTCACAGGACGAGCAACTCCCCTGGGGTCACGGTCCTGGTCGTGGTGAGCAGCTCACGGGAGGCAGCAGGCCCGGCCCCGGAGCGCACCACCAGGGTGTCCTCAATCCTGACGCCGCCCATGCCGGGCAGATAGACACCCGGCTCGACGGTGATGGGAACCCGGTCCCCGAGTGTACCCGGCTTGCCCACGCCCAACTGCGGCGCCTCGTGTATCTCAAGGCCCACCCCGTGACCGAGGCCGTGGCCGAAGTGCTCGCCGTGCCCTGCCGCCTTGATCATGTCCCGGGCCACGGCGTCCACGTCCGCGGCGGCCGCGCCAGGCACGGCCGCGTCGATGCCCGCCTGCTGCGCGGCGGCCACCAGGGCGTAGATCTCCCGCTGCCAGCCGGCGGGCGGGCCGAGCACCACGGTGCGGGTCATGTCCGCGTGGTAGCCGTCATACCGGGCACCACAGTCGATGGTGATCATGTCGCCGGCCTCGAACCGGCGGGCACCGGGGACATGGTGCGGGATGGCGCCGTTCGGCCCGCTGGCCACGATCGTGTCGAACGCGGGCTGCTCCGCGCCGGCGTCCACCATGGCGCGCTCGATCAGCACCGCGAGTTCCCGCTCGGCCATCCCGGCCCGGATGCTCGGCACGACCTGGTCGAAGGCCGCGCCGGTGATCGCGCAGGCTCGCGCGAGCAGGGCGATCTCCGCCTCGTCCTTGGTCACCCGCAGGTCTTCCACCATCTCGCCGAGCGGTATCAGTTCCAGGTCACCGGCCTGCGCGAGTGCCGTATGGCGCGCCACGGTCATCTCCTGGGCCTCGAATCCCAGCGTGCGCACCCCGCGCTCCCTGGCCACGTCCGCGAGCGCCGGCTCCACATTGCGGGCGTTAAGCAGTTCGAGGTCGGGGCAGTCGCGTTCGGCGGCGAGCAGGTAGCGGGAGTCGGTGGCGAGCACGGGCGGGCCGTCGGCGGGCAGCAGCAGCGCCGCGTTGGAACTGGCCAGGCCGGTCAGGTAACGCACGTTGACCAGCGAGGTAATGAGCGCGGCGGCTGCCTCGCTGGCGGCGACCGCCGTCCGCAGCCGTTCCCGGCGCAGGGCATGAGACTCGGGCATTCCCCGACTCTATGAGGCCCTGCAAGGCCGGCAAAGAGGCGGTTGGTGGATGCCCGCTACATACTCGCGGCCGGATGCTTGCGGCCGAGTGCTCGCATCCGTATACTCGTACTCGGATATACGCTAACGAGCACTCATTGGATTAAGGAGCACGCGATGGCCGACCGGCGGAGGTCGATCTCCAACCCGCTGGCACTGGCCGTGCTCGCCTCCCTGCACGAGCGGCCGATGCATCCCTACGAGATGGCCGCGACCATGCGCGAGCGCGGCAAGGAGCAGAGCATCAAGCTGAACTACGGCTCGCTGTACACGGTCGTGGACAGCCTGGCCAAGAACGGCCTCATCGAGGCGATGCAGGCAACCCGCGAGGGCAGGCGGCCCGAACGCACCGTGTACCGGCTGACCGACGCCGGCCGGGCCAGGCTCGACACCTGGATGGCCGAACTGATCGCCGAGCCGGTCAAGGAGTACCCGCAGTTCGAGGCGGCGCTGTCGCTGCTGCCGGTGCTCCATCCCGACACGGTCACCGAACTGCTGCGCACCCGGATCCGGCTGCTGCAGATGGAGATAGCGCAGGCCCGGGTCATGCTCGGCACCGCGCACAGCGCCCGCCTGCCCAGGCTGCTGCTCATCGAGGGCGAGTACCACGTGGCCATGCGCGAGGCCGAACTGTCCTGGGTGCAGCAGCTGGCCGATGAGCTCGAAGCCGGGACGCTGGAGGGCCAGGACGGCTGGCGCCACGTCTACGAGACCGGCGAGGCACCCACGTGGGACCTGGATGTCACCGCCTTGGAAAAGCTGCGCGAGATGACCGCGGAGGGAGGGACCCCACCAGGCTGATCGCACAGACCGGCCCCCGGCACGGTGCGGCAACACCTGGCCGGGGGCCGTGAACCCCCAACCGGTCCCGCGGGAGCGAGACCAGACCGGGTGAGCATTCCAAGAGTACTTGGCTGCTCCCTCGTGGGCCGGTGCACACACACCCGACCATCAGGGAGAAATCAGCATGACCATCCAGACAGCAGCGCCGGCGCCCGCTGCCGCGGGCACGGGCGGCACACCTGCGATCGAGGCACACGACCTCGTCAAGACCTACCCCAAGGGAGTACGGGCCCTGGACGGGCTCAGCTTCGAGGTCCCGGCCGGCACGGTCTTCGCCCTGCTCGGCCCGAACGGGGCAGGCAAGTCCACCACCGTCAAGATCCTCACCACGCTGGCCCAGGCCGATTCGGGCACCGCCACGGTGGCCGGCCTGGACGTGCGGGCCAAGGCCGCCCGGGTGCGCCAGCTCATCGGTGTGGTCGCACAGCTCAGCGGCGCGGACCCGGTCGCCACCGGCCGGGAGAACGTGATGCTGTCCGGCCGGATCCAGGGCCTGCGCGGCCGGGAACTGGCCCGCCGGTCCGACGACCTGCTCGGCCGGTTCGGGCTGGCCGACGCGGCCGGCCGCCGGGTGCGTACCTACTCGGGCGGCATGCGGCGCCGGCTGGACGTGGCGATGGGCCTGGTCAACCGGCCGCAGGTGCTGTTCCTTGACGAGCCCACGGCCGGCCTGGACCCGGAGTCACGCTCGGTCATGTGGGCGGAGATCGGCCGGCTCGCCGCGGCCGAGGGCCTCACCATCCTGCTCACCACCCACTACCTGGAGGAAGCGGATCACCTGGCCAGCAGGCTGGCCATCGTGGACCGCGGCCGGGTGGTGGTCGCGGGCACCCCCGACGAGCTCAAGGGCGAGTTGCACGGCGACGCCGTGCACCTGGAACTGGCCAGCGGCACGCCCGGTGACCACGCGCTCGCCGCGCTCGCGCCGCTGGCCGGGGTCCGCGAGGCCCGGGTCGAGGGCACCAGCATGAGCGCCCGCGCCGACGATGGCGCCGCCGCGCTGCCCGGCGTGATCGCCGCGCTGGAGGGCGCCGCGATCATCGTCCGGGCCGCGACCGTCGCCCGCCCTTCGCTGGACGACGTGTACCTGCGCTACTCCGGCCGCCGGTTCACCGACGCCGACCAGTCCCCAGCCACGCCTGCTACCTCTGGAGCATCGAAATGACCACGATTGCCGCACACACCACCTGGATGACCGGACGGCAGCTCCGGGCCATCGCCCGCCAGCCCGCCTATATCGTCATCATGCTGATCCAGCCGGTCATCTGGCTGTTCCTGTTCGGCTCGCTGTTCCGCAAGGTCGTGGAGCTGCCCGGCTTCGGCGCCCCTTCCTACCTGGACTACCTGGTCCCTGGCGTAGTGATCATGAGCGCGCTGTCGTCCAGCATGTGGAGCGGCATGACCGTGCTTGAGGAGATCGACCGGGGCATCATGGACCGGTTCCTTGTGCTCCCGCTGCACCGGTCGGCCATCATCAACGCCTCGGCCGCGCTGCAGGCACTGACCACCGCGGTGCAGTCCATCCTCATCGTGCTGCTCGGCTGGGTGGCCGGCGCGCACTACGACGGCGGCATCGCCGGTCTGCTCGTGCTGATCGCCACCTCGGTGCTGGTCGCGATCGTGTTCAGCGCGTTCTCCAACACCGTGGGCATGCTGGCCAGGCAACGCGAAACGATCATCGGGATCAACACGTTCCTGCTGCTCCCGCTCACGTTCCTGTCCACCGCGTTCATGGCGGAGGCGCTGATGCCGCACTGGATGCGGATCGTGGCGAACTGCAACCCGGTCAACTGGGCGCTGGAGGCCGGCCGGTCGGCGATGAGCGCGAACCCCGACTGGGCCCGGGTGGGCCTGCAGGGCGGCGGGCTGGCGCTGCTCGCCACCGCCGTCACCGCCCTGTCGGTGCTGATGTTCCGCGCCTACCAGAAGTCGGTCTGAGGCCGGCAGGTCCGTGAATGTGAGTCTGGTGCCCCTCTATGGGCACCAGACTCACATTCATGAGAGGGTACGGCGCCCCGGCCCTAACTCAGCGGCACCGTTCTGCCAGGAAATGGGGCGCACGGGCTCGTAGTCGGCGGCCGTCTCCTGGGCACCGTTCGGGCTGGGGGGAGGCGTCGGCCCGGAGGGCCAGCGCGGTGGCATCGGCCCGGAAGGCCAGCGCGGCGGCGCGGCCAGGCCCTCCTGGACGTAGCCGACCCTCCCCTCCTCCTCGGGAAGGCCAAGCCGCCTGCGGTTGGCGCGGTCGACACCGCGCAGCACTACCTCAGCCATGGCCAGCTTGGCGTCCAGGGTCGGCTCGGCCACGGCGCCCAGATCCAGCGCCACCCGGTTGGCGAGCGCCTGGTCCCACGGGGTCGCGACGACCGAGACACGCGTCCCGTCGAAGTTCTCACAGATCCTCGCGTACCACCGGGCCTGCTCCGGGTCGCTCGCGGCGAACTTGTCGACGACGATCGTGGCCTCGTCCATGAGGCTGTTGAGGTGCCGCATTTCCTGCTCGGTCAGCGGTCTCTCTTTCTCGCCTTCGTAGTTGCGGTACCGGCTGAAAACCTGGCCGATGGACCAGAAGCCGAGCTGGGACGCCTCGGTCACGAAGACGTATTTGTCGCCGTGCAGAAGCGTGCCGACCTGAAGTTTGGCGAACAGCCCGGTGCCACCGTCGTTGATGACGATGTTCGACATGCACTGGAGAAATTCAAGAACCGTCAGGTACTCCTGTTCGCCGAAGTCGACGCCCACGCATTCGTCGGCGGTGTCGCCGCGGATCACGGCCACGCCCTGAAGCCATGCGACGGCATCGCGCAGGTCGGCGTAGACCTTGATGCTCCCGGCCACGCAGGCTTGATAGAAGCCGCGTATGGACAGCGTCCGCTGGTTTGGCGCCAGTGCCTCGACGGGCAGGCCCCCGAGCCTGATGTAGCCATGCGGCATGTCGTCATTGCTGTCGGCCAGAATGACCCGGTCGGAAGGCCGGGCGGCGGCATAAATGGCCGCAAGCGTGACGGCTACATCGGTCTTTCCGGTCCCGCCAAAACCCGAGCCGACGGTGATGACGCCCGACTTGAGCGGGGGCTCGCGGATGCCGGCCACGGTCTGGCGCCGCCACTGCGCCGTCTTCTCGCGCTTGGCCCGCTCCCGCTTGCCGGGCGGGACGACGACGCCGTGCCGCAGTGCCCGCCGCGACATGGCCCCTCTGACCCCCTCCGAGGCCGGCGTCACCGCACCGGGCGCGAGCCAGGCGGCCCGGTCGCTGCCGGGGAACTCGGTCCACCACGCTCCCAGCTCATCGGAGTATTCAGACATCGCATTCCTCCAGCCCCGGGTAGCGGTCTAGGACAAATAGGCCAGCGCCCCGCTGAATGTACCAGCCACGTCCTGGCCGGATCATTTCCGTCCAGCGATCAAGATCTCCCGCATCGTGGCCTTGCGGTCCTGGCAGCGGACATTTACAGTGCCCGGCACCCCCATTCGCGGCACGGCTGCGCCCCGCCGGCACACGCCGGGCAAGTTCACCACATCACGGCGCGGCGTACCCGCTTCAGCAGGCAAAACGTGCGACTCTGGGGTGTCGTGAGGGGAAATGCACAAGCCTGCCCCGGTGTGCGGCCGCTGACCGCGCCCAGCGGGGCTGCCGGGCCCAGGGGGCTCGCGTGACCAGCGACGGTGGGCCTGCCACCCCGCGTGACATGCCGCCGCTCCCCCGTCCCGGCATGCCGCGCTCCCTGCTTACCCGGCCGGGCATCCTGCGGCCGGTGCTCCCCCGCCGCGGTGGCCGCCCGCCGACGGGCCGGCGCGTTCCCTTCCTGGCCGCGGCGGGCGCACTGGTGGTGGTCGGCCTGATCGTGGCGTGGCTGGGCCAGCGCGCCGAGGCCGCGGCGCGCGCCAGGCCCGGGATCACGTGGTCGGTGTCCGCGGCTGCCAACAAGGTGACCATCCGGCTGGCCCCCGGTAGCGGGCCCTCGGCCGATCACGTCGTCGCCGGCAGCCGCATCGTGGTATCGGAGAACGGACGGAAGCACAGGTGGCGGGCTGCCCCTGGCCGCGGGATGGTGCGCGTTCCGGCCCCGCCAGGACAGCGCACCCAGATCCTGGTCCAGGTGCAGGGGCCCGAGCCGATCACCAGGACGCTCACCGTCACCCTGCCGCCGCGGCTGGCCGCCACGGTTCACCACACCGCACACGGGCTGCTCATCCGGGCATCCAGCCCGCTCCGCCATAAGCCGCTCGGGCCGCTCTGCGGCTCGGATCCGGTCGGCTTTCCCGCGCCCGCGGAGGTCACCGTGACCAGGAGCCCGCAAGCATGCCGGGCTGGACTGCGGCTGACCGCGACGGATGGCGAACGGGCCACCGTGCACGTGAACGTCTCCGCCCTGCCCGAGGTTCCGTTCTACGCCTTCGCCAGCCCGGCCGGCCGCGCCATCTACATCACCGTGGATGACGGCTGGACCCCGAGTTCACAGGTCCTGGTCACCATGGAAAGGACCCACCTGCCGGTCACGGCCTTCCTCATCGAGCAGGCCGCCCAGCGGAACCTGGTGTACTGGCGCGCCTTTGCCGAGGCGGGCGGGACGATCGCCGACCATACGGTCTCCCACCCCGACCTCACCAAGCTGTCCCTGAGCCAGGCCACCTCCCAGTGGGGGCAGGCCCGCCTGGCACTCGGGCGATGGTTCGGCAGGATGCCGGACATGGGCCGGCCGCCGTACGGCGCCTTCAGTCCTGCCGTGGCCGCGGCAGCCTACCGGGCCGGGCTGAAAACCCTGGTGGGCTGGAGTGCCACGGTCAGCGGCACCGGCATCCACACCTGGAACGGCAAGCGACTGGAGCCCGGCGAGATCGTGCTCCTGCACTGGGTCCCGGGCCTGGGCAAGCAAATGACCAAGCTGTTGACGGTGATCCGCGAACAGCACCTGAACCCGATGCCACTGACGCCCGCACGCTTCGCCGGCGTCGCCCCGCAGCAGCGCTCGCTGGGTGGTGACTAACGAGCTTCCACGGGCCCGAAATTCGAATGACGACACGAATGCTGCTTACGGGACTATTGGTGACATAAGTGCTTGACTGAACCCGCTTATGGCGGTCATCGCACCCTGACCGAAGACGCAGTCAAAAGGTCACGCACGAGGGGACTCAAGGAGCAGATGATGTGGGCACTGCCGGGTGGGCGACTGCCGAGAATCGTAATAAGTGTCGGGGTCGGCGTCGTGACTGTCGCCGCACTTTCCGTAGCGGCGCTGGCCGATACCTCTGCGGGCTCTGCGGGCTCTTCGGCGCACGGGCGGCTCGTGGCTGTCGCGGCCAAGCACCACAGGCAGCGGGTGAGCCATTTCAACGTCGCGCGCACCCACTCGCCTAAGTTGCTCCGCGAACTCGCGGGCCATCCCGGTAACGCAAAGAACGGCGTCACGGACAATACCCCCGGGGCGGGCCTGGCGGGGGCGGTGCAGGGCGTGGATGTCGCCGGTTATCAGCACCCGGGCGGCGCCAGCATTAACTGGCGGAAAGTCGCGAAGTCCGGCATTAAGTTCGCCGCCGTCAAGGCGACCGAGGGCGCTTACTACCGGAACCCCTTCGCGCTCACGGACCTGGCCGAGGCAAAGGCGGCCGGCCTGTCGGTGATGGCCTACGTGTTCGCGATCCCGAACGGCAACGGCAGTTCAGCCAGCCCCGTCGCGCAGGCCGACTACCTGCTCAAATACCTCACCTCGGCGGGCGGCACGGCGCCGCCGATCATGCTGGACATCGAGTACAACCCCTACGGTTCCGAGTGTTACGGGCTCAGCCAGCCGGCCATGAGGTCGTGGATCACGCAGTTCAGCGGCGAGGTCGTCGCCAAGACCGGCCAGGAGCCCATCATCTACGGGCCGGTGCCCTGGTGGCAGGACTGCACCGGCAACGCCACGCGGTTCGGCCAGTTCCCGCTCTGGGTCCCCGACTACACCTCGGCGCCGAAGCCGCTCATCACGGGCGGATGGCGCACCTACGCGTTCTGGCAGTACTCCAGCGCCGGCACCGTCAGGGGCATCAAGGCGCCGGGCGACACCGACCTGGACCAGATGAACCCGGCGAACATACCGCTGATGAACCCTGGCCCCCAGTCCACCAAGGCGGGCAGCACCGTCAACCGCCAGATCACCTTGGCCGGCCCGGTGTCGAGCAACAGTGTCTCGTTCTCCGCCGCGGGCCTGCCGCCGGGCACCTCCATCACCCCGGACGGGCAGATCACCGGCTGGCCGACGGCGGTGGGCAGCTTCCCGGTGATGGTGAGCGCCACCGACAGTCAGGGACAGTCCGGCTCGGTGTCGTTCAGCTGGAAAGTGACGGGCGCGCCCACGACCGGGCCGACCGGGCAGGTCCAGTCGGCCCTGGGCGATTGCCTGACCGCCGCGGGCCTGAGCGCGGACACTTCAAGCGCGAGCACCGCTCCGAGCCCGGACCCCACCCCCAGCCCGGAGACCACCCGGGTGGTGATCAAGGCATGCACCAGCAACAGCGCGCAGGCCTGGACCTACGCACAGGACGGCACGCTGCGGATCAACAACGAATGCCTCACGATTCCCACCGTGGCCCAGGGCACCCCGCTGGGGCTGGCGCAGTGCGGCAGCACGCAGGCCCAGCAATGGCGGCTGATCTACCCGCGGGCGCTGAACCCGGCCCGCGGTGCGCGCCCGACCGCGCTGCTCAACCCGTGGTCGGGAATGTGCCTCGCCGACCCCGGCTTCAGCACCACCAACGGGACCAAGGTCGTGCTCTGGCCGTGCAACGGCTACTCGAACCAGTCATGGATGCTGCCCGCCGGGCCGGTGACGTCGCAGATCCCCGGGATGTGCCTCGATGACCTCGGCGACCAGACGGTCAACGGCACCAAGATCGTCCTGTCTACCTGCGACGGCGCCCCCGAGCAGGCATGGCAGGCCGCCACGGACGGCACCTTGCGCATCAACGGCAAGTGCCTCGATGTTGAGCACGGTGCCACGGCCACGGGCAGCGTGGTGGACCTGTACGCCTGCAACAGCACCAAGGCTCAGCTCTGGCATCTGGTGCCCGCGGGAACCGGGATCAGCCTGGTGAACCCGAGTTCGGGCCTGTGCCTGGCCGATCCCGGCGACACCACCGCCGATGGGACCCAACTCGTGATCGACACCTGCTCGGCCAGCGACCCGGGGATGGCCTGGCAGGCCTCCTAGGGAAATCCCCTGACCCCGGGCCCACCCGGGGTCAGGGGCCGGACACGCCCTTGGCGCCGAGCACGATGTTCACGCTCTTGCTGTGGTTGGCGCCCGCGGCCGCGCTGACCCGGTACTCGCCCGGGACGACCAGGTTCCCGCTGTCCCCGCAGCCGCTTCTCCGGTTCCAGGACACCCGCAGGGTGGCGTGTGTGCCGCTGGCCAGGACGACCGGGGCCGAGCCGGAGCCGCCCGCGCAGTCCGCCGAACTCCAGATGGACCGGCCACCGGGGGTGTCGATGATCACGGACACCGACCGTGGGCTCATGTCGAAGTGGCAGGGGTGACTCTCGGCGGAGACGGCGCGCACCGTGAACCGGGGTGTCAGGCCCGGCTGGTACCAGTATTGCGGTGACGAAACGGTAAGCGTCACACCGCCAGGGGTGCAGGCCGGTGCGTTGCCGGAAGACTGCGCCGGCCGCTGACTGGCCCGGTGCCGTGCGGGTGAGTGGCTGGGGCTGGCGGACGGCGAGGCCGCCGGCGATGCCTTGTCCTCGCCGTGCCGCGCGGCGGCATGATGCGCGGGGTCGTGCCGCGCTCCGGTGGTGTGGCCAGCGGCGGCGGGATGGCGCGCCGTCGATCCCGTCGCGAGCAGGCCGTTCACCGCCCAGCTCAGGGTCGTGAGCACGCCGGCACCCACACCGAGGACGACAATCCGGCGGCGCCAGTACGTGGCATTGGAGACCCTGGGGCGGGGAACGGGCGCACCGCGGCCGGCCGGTGCGCCGCCGCGCTGCGGCGCACCGTTGGGAGCCGGTGCGCCACGTGGGCGATCGGTCCTGGGCGGCGAACTCTGGGTCATATCGCCCAGTATGTAAAGAAACCGCCACGAAGCGTTGAAGGCTCGCCGACCAGCCTGCCCGTTCGTGATCATGACTTCGCCCTTGCTATCACCACAGCAAAGTCATGATCACGAAAGCTGGAGTCCGGGGTGGGCACCCACCGCCCAGGAGGGCGGGCGGTCAGGATGCCAGGTCGCGCACCTTCTCGATCAGCGCGACCCGGTCGGCGTGGGCCGGCGCGATCGGGGTCACGTTGAGCGTGGTCACCCCGGCCTCCTTCAGCGCGGCGAGCCGCTCGGCCACGTAGCCTTCCGGCCCGACCAGCGAGGTCCCGGCCAGCAGTTCCTCCGGCACCAGGGCGGCGGCCTCGTCCTTCCGCCCATCCAGGTAGGCGTCCTGGATCCTGGCGGCCTGCTCCCCGAAGCCGTACCGCACCGCAAGCTCGTAGTAGAAGTTGCTGCCCTTGTCCCGGTGCGGGCCCATGCCGCCGATGTACAGCGCCAGCAGCGGCCGCGCCAGGTCCAGGTAGCCGCCGACGTCCTCGCCGATCGCCAGGCCCGCCTGCGCGACCACGTCCAGCGGCGGCAGCGCCGGATCGCGGCGGGCACGGCCGGCCGCCAGCGGCCCGTCCCACACCGCGGCGGCCCGCTCGGGGAAGTAGAAGATCGGCTCCCACCCCTCGGCCAGCTCGGCGATCATCGCCACGTTCTTCGGGCCCATCCCGGCCACGAAGATCGGGATCCGCTCCCGCACCGGGTGGTTGATCAGCTTCAGCGGCTTGCCGAGCCCGGTCCCCTGCCCGGCGGGCAGCGGCAGCGTGTAGTGCTTGCCGGAGTACTCCAGCCGCTCGCGCCGCCACACCATCCGGCAGATCTCGATGATCTCCCTGGTCCGGCCGATCGGGGCGTCGTAGGGTACGCCGTGCCAGCCCTCGATCACCTGCGGCCCGGATGCCCCGATGCCGAGCGTGAACCGGCCGCCCGACACGTAGTCGAGCCCGGCCGCGGTCATCGCGGTCAGCGCGGGCGTGCGCGAGTAGAGCTGGAAGATCCCCGAGGCGATCTGCAGCCGCTGCGTCTTGGCGGCGATGAAGCCGAGTTGACTCACCGCGTCGAAGCTGTAGGCCTCCGGCACGAAGACGATCTCAAGACCCGCCTTCTCGTAGTCGGCGAGTTCCTCCACGGTCTCGGCGAATCCGCCCGCGTAGTTCAGCGACATCCCGATGCGCATGCTGTCCCGCCTTCCGCTGCCACGCCGTCCCCGGCCGTCGTTTTGCCGTGGTGCGTTGAGGGTAACCGCAAGGGCCCCTGCGGTCGCTGGCCGGCCTCAGCCGGCGTCCCGTCTGTCAAGCTCCGCGATCGCCCGCAGCGCGAGGTGGTAGGACAGCAGCCCGAAGCCGGCGATGGTTCCATCCGCTACGCCGGCCACCACCGAGGTGTGCCGGAACGATTCCCGTGCCGCCGGGTTGGAGATGTGCACCTCGATCAGTGGCGCGGTGCGCATCGCCAGCGCATCGCGCAGGCCGTAGGAGTAGTGGGTGAACGCGGCCGGGTTCAGCACCACGGGCAGGTGCTGGTCGATGGCTTCGTGCACCCAGGCGATCAGCTCGGCCTCGTCGTCGGTCTGCCGGACCTCGACGTGCAGCCCGAGACTGCGGCCGGTGGCCCGGCAGGATTCCGCCAGGCCCTCGAAGTCCACCGTGCCGTAGACGTCGGGCTCGCGGGAGCCGAGCCGCCCGAGGTTCGGGCCGTTGAGCACCAGCACCGGTCTCACCGTGAGGTCACCTCCGCATACGCCCGCTCCAGCAGCTCCTCAGGGGGATCGGCAAGGATGACCGGCCTGGCCGGGCCCTCGAGCACCACGAAGCGCAGCGCAGCGCCGCGCGCCTTCTTGTCCACGGCCATCGCCTTGCGCAGGGCCGGCCAGGCACCGGCCAGGTAGCTGGTGGGCAGCCCGGCCGCGGTCAGGATCCGCCGGTGCCGGTGCAGCGTGGCCGCGTCGAGCCGGCCCGCCAGCCGGCCCAGTTCGGCCGCGTACACCATGCCCACCGAGACCGCCTCCCCGTGCCGGATCCGGTAGTCCTCCACCAGTTCGATGGCATGGCCGAGGGTGTGGCCGTAGTTGAGGATCTCCCGCCGCCCGGCCTCCCTGAGGTCGCCAGTGACCACCTCGGCCTTCATCCGGACGGCGCGCTCGACAAGCTCCCTGGCATGACGGCCGTGCGGGACCGCCGCACCGGCCGGGTCGGCTTCGATCAGGCCGAGTATGACCGGGTCGGCGATGAAGCCCGCCTTGATCACCTCGGCCATCCCGCTCGCATACTCGCCGGCCGGCAGGGATTCGAGCACGGCGAGGTCGGCGAGCACCCCGGCGGGCGGGTAGAACGCGCCGACCAGGTTCTTCCCTTCGCCGGTGTTGATCGCGGTCTTGCCGCCGACCGCGGCGTCGGTGATGGCCAGCAGCGTGGTCGGGACGAGAACCAGGCGCACCCCGCGCAGCCAGGTCGCGGCCACGAAACCGGCCAGGTCCGTGGTTGCGCCGCCGCCCACGCCGACGATGGCGTCGCTGCGGGTGACCCCGAGCGTGGCCAGCCGCGACCATAGCCGCGCGGCCACGCCGATCTGCTTGGCCGCCTCGCCCGCCGGGACCGTCTCGGCATGCACCAGGTAGCCTGCCCCCTCCAGCGCCCCGCACACCGGGTGCGCGATGGCCGCCAGGCCCTCGGGGCAGATCACGACCACCGTGCGGGCCTTGTCCCCGACCAGCGCCGGCAGTTCGCCGAGCACCCCGGTGCCGACGACGACCTGGTACGGGCGCTCTCCGCCGACGTCGATTCTGGTGATCAAGGGCTTGCCGCGGGCACCCCGGCAGGAGCCGGGGCGGCCCGGTCAGGCGCTGCCATGCTCGCCCTCCGCACCGGCCCAGTCACCCTCGGCCCCGGCCCCTTCGCCGGCCGCGGCGGCGATCCGGGCGGTGATCGCGGCCGCGATCTCGTCCGCGATCTCCTGCGGGTCGCGGTCGTCGGTGACCACGGTGATCCGGGCCAGCGACTCGTAGACCGGCAGGCGCTCGGCGAGCAGTTCGCGCAGCCGCCCGCGCGGATTGCCGAGCAGCAGCGGGCGCGGCGTATCGAGCCCCACCCGCCGCACCGCGGCGGCGAACCCGGTCTGCAGGTACACGACGCGGTGCCCGGCCAGCCGCTGCCTGGTCTGCGGGTCCATCACCGCGCCGCCGCCGAGCGAGACGATCCCGGGGCGGTGATCAAGGGCTTGGGCTACGGCGGCGCGCTCCAGGTCGCGGAAGGCGGGCTCGCCGTCGGTGATAAAGATGTCGCTGACCGGCTTGCCCGCCGCCGCCTCGACCAGGGCGTCGGTCTCGGCGAACTCCGCGCCGAGCAGCGCGGCAAGCAGCGGGCCGACGGTGGACTTGCCCGCGCCGGGCGGCCCGATGAGCACGGCCACGGGGCTCTGTTCCCCCCGCCCCCGCGCTGGCTCTCTTCCCGCCCCCGCGCTGCGCGCCCACCCCCGCTCTGCGCCCGCCCCCACTCATGCGATCACCAGGGAATCCAGGTAGCCGCGCAGGTTCCTGCGGGCCTCGGCGACCGAGTCACCGCCGAACTTCTCCGTAGCGGCCTCGGCGAGCACCAGCGCCACCATGGCTTCGGCGACCACTCCGGCCGCGGGCACCGCGGTGACGTCGCTGCGCTGGTTGATCGCCTTGGCCGGCTCGCCGGTGAGCACGTCCACGGTGTCCAGCGCCCGCGGCACCGTGGAGATCGGCTTCATGGCCGCGCGCATCCGCAACGGCTCCCCTGTGGTCATTCCGCCCTCGATCCCGCCTGCCCGGTTGGTCCGCCGCCGCACCCCGTCCCCGGAGCCCTCGATCTCGTCGTGTGCGCACGAGCCGCGGCGGCGCGCGGTCGCGAACCCGTCCCCTGCCTCGACGCCCTTGATCGCGTGGATGCTCATCAGCGCGGCGGCCAGGCGCCCGTCCAGCCTGCGGTCCCAGTGCACGTGGCTGCCCAGGCCCGGTGGCAGGCCGTAGGCCACCACCTCGACCACCCCGCCGAGCGTGTCGCCGTCCTTGCGCGCGGCGTCGATCTCCGCCTGCATGGCCGCGCTGGCGGCGGGGTCCAGACAGCGCACCGGGTCCGTGTCGACCCGTGCCGCGTCCTCCGGACGGGGAATGACGCCGTCCGGTGCACAGACCGGGCCGATCGCCACCACGTGGCTCACGATCTCGACACCGAAGGCCTGGCTCAGGTAGCGCCGGGCCAGTTCACCCAGCGCCACCCGGGCCGCGGTCTCGCGCGCGCTGGCCCGTTCGAGCACCGGCCGGGCGTCCTGGTGGCCGTACTTCTGCATCCCGGCCAGGTCTGCATGGCCGGGCCGGGGCCGGGTCAGCGGCGCCGCCCTGGCCAGGTCGTCCAGCACGCCGGCGGGCACCGGATCGGGCGCCATGACCGTGTCCCACTTGGGCCACTCGGTGTTGCCGATGCGGATCGCCACCGGGCTGCCGAGTGTCACGCCGTGCCGCACGCCGCCGGTGATCTCCGCCTCGTCCTGCTCGAACTTCATCCGTGCGCCGCGGCCGTACCCGGCCCTGCGGCGGGCCAGGGCCGCGGCCACGTCGGCGGTGCTGACCTCGACACCCGCGGGCAGGCCTTCGCAGATCGCGACGAGCGCCCGCCCGTGCGATTCTCCCGCGGTCAGCCAGCGAAGCATGGTGCCGATCCTCCCACGAAGCGGCCGCGCATGATCACGCGCCGCCACCCGCGCCGGGCGCCAGTTCGGCGATCGCGACCTGGATGCCGCGCCGCACCCGGTCGCCCGCGCCCATCAGCCGCTGGGCCGCTCGCTGTGCGGCGTCACGCACCTCCTCCTGGCTGCGGCCGGGCACCGGAACGAGCAGCAGGGTCAGATCGGTCCCGTCCTCGCCGGGCAGCAGCCGGTACCCGCCGATGGCCGGCTCGGCGAGCAGCGCCTCGTGGGCCAGGGCCATCACGTCCGGGTCCTCGTGTGGCGGCGGAGCCGCCCGGCCCTGCGCCAGCGCGGCCAGCCGGGCCCCGTCCACGGCGAACGGAACAGGCCCGGCGATGTCGATGATCACCGCGCTCGCCTCCTTGGCGCCGGACTGCCACACCTGGGCCGCGGGCACCGGCACCGGCCGCGCCCCGGGCCGCCACCGGGCCAGCGACGCCGCACTGGTGAACGCGGGCAGGGCGGCACGGCCGTCGCTGCCGATCACCGTGGGGAGGGCCATCTCGCTGGACTTTTCCCGGCGCAGCCCGCCGGGCGCGGAGGCATCTTCCGCGGCGAGCACGGCCACCACGGGAACCATGAGGCGGGCGGATTCCAGCGCCGCCAGCACCGCGTGCTCGCTGCCCTGGCCCGCGGCGTAGACGGCCAGCGCCGCGGTCACCTGTGATGCGGCCGAGCCGTCGTCATCGGGGAAACGCGGTCCGGCAAGCCTTCGCCCAGCCACGGCTTCACCCTAGCCGCCCCGGCCGGCCTGCCAGGTGCCCCGGTGGGCGCGCCGCGCGCCCACCTGACCAGCTGGCCTGGGACTTCCTCGCTGTGAATACAGCTACGGCCAAGCAGGTTGAGGCGTAAATTCCCATATGAGAGTCTTTGGAACTGCATCGCAGGTCAATCCACCGCCCCAGAGGACCGTGTGATTCAGGCTGAGCTGCCGACGAGATCGATCGAACCTGGCACCCCGATGGTGAAGGTCATCCCTCCACGCCTCGTCGAGCCTTACCTGACGGGACAGCGGTCGGTGATCGCCGGTTACGTGTACCGGGTCAGTGACTGCACGTTCCGGACACCGGCCGACTACTACCAGGCCCTGGCCCTGGGCTACGAGGGCTCCGAGTTCGCTGCCGGCATGGCCGAACTGTTCGTACTGCGGTGGATCGCGCTGGACATGTCGGCCTCGCTGGTGGCCGGGCCCCGCGCCATGGCCGGGAGCCCGGTCAGCGCCATTCCCGAGTTCTACACGCTGCCCGTGCCCATCCCCGTCGGGGCCGAGATGAGCCGGGTCACGTTCGGTGCCGAGGAATTCATCGGCCGGTACGACGGGCAAGTGTGGCTGCGACCCTGAGGGAGGCCTGAGACATGCGATACCGGCTGATGGCGACCTACCGTGGCGTGCCGTACGAGGCGGGGGTGGGCCCGTCCGGGGCCGACGTGGTGCTGTACGCGGCCTGCCCGCCGCCGGAGGAACTCGGCTTCGAGCCGGCCACCGGGCATTGGCGCAAGCGGGTGATCCGCGCCGAGGTCGACGCGCTCTGGGAATCCCGGCCGGTGGGCACATTCCGCGACGAGCCCTGCATGGTCCTGGACGACCTGGGCGACCGGTTGCACATCGCCTACCTGGGCGCGGACGCCGGCCTGGCGGCCAGCCTGGGGTACTGGCAGGTGGACCGGGGCGTGTTCGAACTGCTCACGCCCCGCGAGGAGGTCACCGGGCTGATCGAGGAGCGGATAGAAAAACCGCTCCGGCTGGCTCCACCGATCGGCCCGGCCGCCACGCAGTCGAGCTACCCGTATCACCCGGGCCTCAGCCTGGACCTGGGCCCGGCCCCGGACCTGGGGCCAGCGCCTGGCTTGGGGCCGGCCTCGGGCCCGGGCCTGGGCCTGGAGCCGGCGCTCCCCCCGCGCCCGCGCCCAGGCGTGAGCCCGTCCCCGATGGGGGCGGCCGGGCCGCCCGGCGCCAGCGAGTCCAGACCAGGGACATCTTCTGCGAACTAGCGGACCTGGCGGCGATACCCCGGACGGCGTACGCGCTGGAAACCGAGACCGAGGGCGCGTTGTGCCTGATGCAGGGCCCGGACGGGTTCGAGGTCTTCATGGCGATGGACGGCGCCCGGCACGAGGCCCGCTCGTTCCCCGACGAGGAGGCCGCCTACTTCTACCTGTTCGGCGTCCTCGCCGCGGAAGCGGTCCGTAACGGTGCCCTGCTGCCAGCGGTTGCGCCCGCGGGCGCCCGGCATGACCTGAGCTAGCCCTGACCCCGCCGCCCCGCGCTCTGCTGGCCTCGACCCCGCCGCCCCGCGCTCTGCTGGCCTCGACACCGCCGCCCCGCGCTCTGCTGGCCCTGACCCCACCGCCCCGCCCAAAGCTAGTCCGCGCGGCCGTTCGAGCCAGCCCCTTTCACCAGCGTCGTTGATGAACTTGGCGCGCATTCCTCCCCGGTACGGCTATCGTGCAATTGCCGGCGGGGCTGACGGTCCCCCCGCTCCCCAAGCAGCCCCGCCGGCACTGTGCCGTACCCCGCGAAAATCCACGCTCCGACAGCGACAATGTCTGCTATGACGCCTGCCGCACTGACCGGAACACAGTACGAGATCACCGGGGGCGGCTATCTGGCCGTCGTCACGGAACTTGGTGCAGGCCTGCGTGCGCTGCTGCATCATGACCGGCCGCTGATCACCACCTACAACGCCGACGAGCTTCCGCCCGGCGGGGACGGCCAGCTCCTGCTGCCCTGGCCGAACCGGATCGACGGCGGCCATTACCGGCTGGCGGGCACCGAATACCAGCTGGACCTGAGCGAGCCCGCCGCCGGGAACGCCATCCACGGCCTGACCCGGTGGTCGTCCTGGACGCTGGCGCGGCACGACCCAGATGCGGTCGCGCTGCACCTGGCGCTGCTCGGCCGCACCGGTTACCCGTTCCGCCTCGACCTGACGGTGGAATACCAGCTCAGCAGCGACGCCGGCCTGATGGTCAGCGTGACCGCGCACAACGCGGGCAGCAGGCCGGCCCCTACGGCACCGGCTCACACCCGTACCTGACCGCCGGGGCGCCGGCCGTGGACGGATGTGAGCTCACCCTGCCGGTCAGCCAGTGGCTGCCCGCGGACCAGCGCGGCATACCGTCCGGCGCGCCCGGTGACGTGGCCGGCACGCAGTTCGACTTCCGCGCCGCACGGCAGATCGGGACGGCGGTCCTTGACCACGCCTTCACCGGGCTGGAGCGCGACGAGGCCGGTCTGGCCTGGGCGCGGCTGACCAGCAACGGAGCCGGGACCGCGCTGTGGGCCGGCCCGGGCTATGGATGGCTGCAGGTGTTCACCGGGGACACGCTCGGCCCGGAGCGCCGCCGCCGCGCGGTGGCCATCGAGCCGATGACCTGCCCGCCGAACGCGTTCGTCACCGGCACCGACCTGCTCACCCTGGAACCCGGCCAGACCATCACGCACCGCTGGGGGATCCAGGCCATCGGCACGGCGGGCTAGCACGCGCGATGGGGCCTGCCGGCTTGCCGCCAGGCGCAGAGAAGGGGAAGGGGAGGCGGGCGGGACCCCCGGGGGCTCCGGGGGGTCGCTCCCCCGGGCTAGCGGGGCCCCGGCCCGGTGACGAAGGAACCGGGCCGCAGGCCACCGGGGGGCTCCGGGGGGTCGCTCCCCCGGGCTAGCGGGGCCCCGGCCCGGTGACGAAGGAACCGGGCCGCAGGCCACCGGGGGGCTCCGGGGGGTCGCTCCCCCGGGCTAGCACTGCGGCCCGGCCAGCAGGGCACCGACCCTGGCCAGGTCCTCCGGGGTGTCCACGTCGTCGGGGCGGCCGATGTCCGCGCATTCGACCAGCGTCACGAGCCCGGAATGGGCGCGCAGGTAGGGCCGCGCCCCGGCGTCACCCTCGGCCGCCGCGAGCACCCCGGCCCAGTGCCCGCGGGCCAGCAGCACCGGGTTGCGGGCCCGGCCGTCGTAGGCGGCCACCGCAAGCTCCGCACCCGCCCGGTGCGCGGCCAGCAGCCGCCGGACCACCTCCGGGCCGATCAGCGGCTGGTCCACCAGGGCGATCACCGCGGCGGCGCAGTCACCGGGCAGGGCACGCAGCCCGGCCGCCAGCGAGGAGCCCATGCCGGTGCGCCAGTCCGGGTTCGGTACGACGGTGACGCCGGGCACGCTGACCGGCACCGCGCCGGTCACCACGAGCACCGGAGCGGTGCCACCCTCGCGGAGCAGGTCGGCCCCGCGGTCGGCGAGCCGGCGGCCACCGAGTTCGACCAGGGCCTTGGGGGTGCCCAGCCGCTTCCCCTCACCCGCCGCGAGCAGCACGCCCGCCACCCTTGGAGCCACCCGGGCCGGCCAGTCAGCCGTGGTGGATACGGCCGGCGGTGTCGGTGAGCGGGCGGCCGGATCCGCCCCAGCGGAGCTGGATCAGCTCGGCGGCCACCGAGACCGCGGTCTCCTCCGGGGTCCGGGCGCCGAGGTCGAGCCCGATCGGGGACCGGAGCCTGGCCAGTTCCGCCTCGCTGAGCCCGGCCTCGCGCAGCCGGGCGAGCCGGTCCTCGTGGGTCCGCCTGCTGCCCATGGCCCCGATGTAGCCGGCCGGGGTGCGCAGCGCGACCTCGAGCACCGGCACGTCGAACTTGGGGTCGTGGGTAAGGACGCAGATCACCGTCCGCTCGTCCACCGGCGTGCCGGCCAGGTAGCGGTGCGGCCACTGCACGACGACCTCGTCCGCGTCGGGGAACCTGGCGTGGGTCGCGAACACCGGCCGGGCGTCGCACACGGTGACGTGGTAGCCGAGGAACTTCCCTGCGCGCGCGACGGCCGCCGCGAAGTCGATCGCCCCGAAGACCAGCATCCGCGGCGGCGGCGCGAAGGACTGGACGAACACCGACAGTTCGTCCAGGCGGCGCTCGCCGTGCTCGCCGTAGTGACGCACGGCGGTCAGGCCCTGGGCGAGCATCCCGCGCGCGTCGTCGTCGACGGCCTCGTCAAGCCGGTCCCCGGCGGCCAGCGTCCCGTCCTCGGCCGCACCGGTGATGACCCGCCGCGCCCCGGCCTCCCCGGGGCCGGAGATCACGGTGGCCACGGCGATCGGCTTGCCTGCCGTGATCGCGGCGGCCACCTCACCGAGCTGCGGGTAGCGCTCCTTGCTGACCGGCTCGACGAAGATGTCGATGATGCCGCCGCAGGTGAGGCCGACCGACAGCGCGGTGTCGTCGCTGACGCCGTAGCGCTGCAGCACCGGCTCCCCGGTCTGCAGCACCTGCTGGGCAAGCTCGTAGACCGCGCCCTCGACGCACCCGCCGGACACGCTGCCGATGACTTCCCCGCCCGCCGACACGGCCAGCGCCGCACCTGGCTCCCGTGGTGCGCTGTGGAACGTCCGCACCACCGTGGCCAGGCCGAACGTCTCCCCGGCGTCCCACCACTTCTCGATCTGGCCAAGGATGTCGCGCACAGCCGCATCCCTCCACAAACGTTCGCCTGCTGGCCATAACAGCTTCCGGCCAGCGGATATGCCGGGGAGGCCCAGCACCCCTGCGTCCAACAGTACGTTGTGCCCCGGCTACTGGACGATCTTGGAGATCGGGATCTCGAGGATGTCCCGCGCCCCGGCCGCCTTCAGCGCCGGGATCAGGGTGTTCACGCTGTGCTTGGGCACCACGGTCTCCACCGCGTTCATGTCGCCGCGCGCGAGCGTGGTGATGGTCGGCGAGGACAGCGCGGGCAGCATCGCCGTGACCGCGCCCAGATCGGCCGCGGGCACGTTCAGCTTGAGCAGCACGTTGCCCCGTGCCTCGATCGCCCCGCGCAGCAGCAGCGCGATGTCCTCCATCGCCGCGCGCTTGCCCGCGTCGCCGTAGGCGGCGACGTTGGCCACCAGCTCGGTGTAGCTGGTCAGCAGCGTGTCCAGGATGCGCAGGCCGTTGCGGCGCAGCGAGGACCCGGTCTCGGTGAGGTCTACGATCGCGTCCACGATGTCCGGGACCTTGGCCTCGGTAGCACCGTAGGACGGCACGACCATCGCCTTGATCCCGTGCTCTTCCAGGTACCTGCCGGTCAGCGCCGGAAGCTCGGTGGAGATCCGGATGCCCTCGGGAAGGTCGGCGACCGACCGCCAGGGCGCGGAGTCGGGCACCGCGAGCACCACGCGCACCGGGTTGGTGGTGACCTTGGAGTACTTCAGCTCGCCGAGCGAGACCAGGTCGGCGCCGGTCTCTGTGATCCAGTCCCGGCCGGTGATGCCCAGGTCGAACAGGCCACGCTCGAGATAGGACGGGATCTCCTGCGGCCGCAGGAAACGCACCCGGTCAACGCGCGGGTCGTCGATGGACGCGTGGTAGTCGCGGTCTGAGGACCGGCGTACGGTCAGGTCCGCGGCGTCGAAAAGATCGAGGGTGGCCCGCTCCAGCGAGCCCTTGGGCAGGACCACGGAAAGCAAGGGGAATCAGCCTCTCATCGCAATGAGCGCAGCACCAGCGCGGTGTCGAGTGCCGCCACGACCGCCTCCCAGCCCTTGTCCTCATGGCTACCGTCCAGCCCGCTTCTGTCACGGGCCTGCTCCAGGGTGTCACAGGTCAGCACCCCGTTGCCCACCGGGGTTCGCGCGTCCAGTGCGACCCTGGTCAGCCCGGCGGTCACGGCGTCACAGACGTATTCGAAGTGCGGGGTCCCGCCGCGGATCACCGCGCCGAGGCAGGCCACGGCGTCGTGCCGGGCGGCGAGTTCCGCCGCGACCACCGGCAGTTCCACGGCACCGGCCACCCGCACCACGAGCGGCTCGCGGACGCCGCAGGCCTGCGCCGCGGCGCAGGCACGGGCCACCAGGCTGTCGGTGATCTCCGCGTGCCAGCGGGTCGCCGCGATGGCCAGGCTCAGCCCGGCCGCGTTCACGGCGCCAGCCTCGGGGCGCCCTTCCCCGCTCACCGTGCCTCCGCGAGGCCGCTCACCTGACCGTCGCCGTTCGGCCCGGGCAGCCCGTCGATCCGGTGGCCGAGGCGATCCCGCTTGGCGGTGAGGTAGCGCAGGTTCTCCGGGGTCGGGCTGATCGGCAGCGGGACCATGCTGCGCACCTCGATGCCGCAGGCGGCCAGCCCGGCCACCTTGGCCGGGTTGTTGGTGAGGAGCCGCACCGACCGCACCCCGGCATCGGCGAGCATCTGCGCGCCGATCGAGTAGTCCCTGGCGTCCGCGGGCAGGCCGAGTTCCAGGTTGGCATCCACGGTGTCCGCCCCGCCGTCCTGCAACTGGTAGGCGCGCAGCTTGCTGAGCAGGCCGATGCCGCGGCCCTCGTGGCCGCGCAGGTAACAGAGGATGCCGCGGCCCTCCGCCGCGACGGCCGCCATGGCGGCCTCCAGTTGCGGGCCGCAGTCGCACCGTCGCGAGCCGAGCACGTCCCCGGTCAGGCATTCGGAGTGCACCCTGGCCAGGACGTCCACCCCGTCACCCAGGTCCCCGTACACCAGCGCTATGTGCTCGGTGCCGTCCACCGAGTCCAGGTACCCAAGCGCACGCCATTCGCCGTGCTTGTTGGGCAGCCGGGTCTCCACGGTCCGCCGGACCTGCTGCTCGGAGTGCCGCCGGTACTCGATGAGCTGGACGATCGTGATCATCGCCAGGCCGTGCCGGTCGGCGAATGCCCGCAGCTCGGGCATCCTGGCCATGGTGCCGTCGTCGTTGAAGATCTCGGCCACCACGCCGGCCGGGGTGAGCCCGGCCAGCCGGGCCAGGTCCACCGCGGCCTCGGTGTGCCCGGCGCGCCGGAGCACCCCGCCCTCGGCGTACCGCAGCGGGAAGATGTGGCCGGGCCGGACGATCTCGTACGGCTCGGTCGCGGAGTCAACGAGCACCCGCACGGTCCTGGCCCGGTCCGCCGCGGAGATGCCGGTGGTGATGCCGTCGCGGGCGTCCACGCTGATCGTGAACGCGGTGCCCATGTGCTCCTGGTTGTCGCTGGTCATCGGCGGCACCTGCAGCCGGTCCAGGTCCTCGCCCAGCATGGGCGCGCAGATCAGCCCGCGTGCGTACCTGATCGTGAACGCCATCAGCTCCGTCGTGGCCTTGCTGGCCGCGAAGACGATGTCGCCCTCGTTCTCCCGGTTCGCGTCGTCCACCACGACGACCGCGCGGCCGGCCGCGATGTCGGCGATGGCGCGCTCCACGCTGTCGAGGGGAACGGTGCCCCGGGCCTGCGCCGCGGTCATGGCCGCACCGCCGTGGCCTCGCCGCGCAGCATCCGTTCGACGTACTTGCCGATCACATCGGCCTCCAGGTTGACGCTTGAGCCCGGCTGCATGTTGCCGAGGGTGGTCGCCGCCAGTGTGGCCGGGATCAGGCTGACCTCGAACCAGGGTGGCCCCGCCTGGCCGTCGCCGAGGGCGGACACGGTGAGGCTGACGCCGTCGACCGCGACCGAGCCCTTCTCCACCAGGTAGCGGGCCAGGCCGGGTGGCACGGTGATCCTGAGCACGTCCCAGCGCTCGGCGCTGACCCGGGAGGTGACCGTGCCCACGCCGTCCACGTGGCCCTGGACCATGTGGCCGCCGAGCCGGTCGCCGACCCGCAGCGATCGCTCCAGGTTGACCGGGGAGCCGGCGGCCAGGTCGCCGAGCCCGGTGCGGCGCAGCGTCTCGGCCATCACGTCGGCGGTGAAGTCGCCGCCGGACAGGCCGGTGACGGTGAGGCACGTGCCGTTGACGGCGATGGAGTCGCCGGGCCGTGCGTCCGCGGTGACCTGCGGGCCCCGTACGGTGATCCGGGCCGTTCCATCGAGATGCTCGACGGACACGACCTCGCCGAGTTCTTCCACGATTCCGGTGAACATCCGCGCCTGTGCCTCCTCCGGGCCGTCCTCACACCGGCTCCGGGGTGCGCGCGAAGGCGCCAGCACGGCCTGGCGCTGGCCCGCAACGCCAAACCGAGAGCGTGCGCCTCCCATCCGGGCTTTCACCGTCGGTCCCGGGATTCCACCGGGTCAACCGGCCAGGCACTGGGCCCGGGCGGGTCGCGGACTGTCACCGCCGGCTCGGAGTTTCACCGACCCCGGAGCACGCTTTCACTTCGGTAACCAGTGTGCCATGACGGCTATTCCACCCCGAACCCCGGCTGGTAAGCCCGGCCGCGTGGCCCGGGCCAGCGAGGTGCCTGCCAGGGCACAGGCCAGCCCCAGCGCGGCAGCCTGCCCGGTGACCAGCAGCAGGTGCACGCCGGGGTCTTGGTGGTGGAACGCGGCGTGCAGCGCCGGGTTCAGCGGCGGCAGCCAGGGCACGCCCAAAGACACCAGGGTGAGCCCGGTGACGGCCGCCACCGCGGTGCCGACCTTGGTCCGCAGCGGCGGTCGGCAACGCACACCTCGCAGGACCCGGAAGGCTGGCTGATGTGGGTGAGCCCGGCCCGCAGACTCACGGCGCTACCGAGGATAGGGGTTGTGCCCCCGGTCGCTCAGGCGCGTGCCGTGGTCACCTCGGTGAGGCGGCGGGTGAGGAATTCGCGTTCGGCGGCGTTGTCAGTCAGGGCCAGCGCGTCACGGTAGGCCTGTGCCGCCGCCTCCCACCGGCCCAGGCGCCGCAGCAGGTCCGCCTTGGCGGCGGGCAGGTAGCGGTAGGCGTCCAGCCGCCCGCCCGCCTCCAGTTCCCCGAGCTGGGCCAGCCCCGCCGCCGGGCCCTGCGCCATGGCCACCGCGACGGCGCGGTTGAGCGCCACCACGGGCGAACTCCAGACCTGCAGCAGCACATCGTAGATCGCGACGATCTGCGGCCAGTCGGTCTGCGCGTAGCTGGGCGCCTCGGCGTGCAGCGCGGCGATCGCGGCCTGCAGCACGAACCGGCCCGGCCAGGCCGCCCCGCAGTGCCCAGGGGAGCAGCGCGGTGCCCTCGGCGATCAATGTCCGGTCCCACTGGGACCGGTCCTGCTCCTCGAGCAGCAGCAGCCGGCCCTGCGGGTCGGCCCGGGTGGCCCGGCGGGCGTCGGTGAGCAGGATGAGCGCGAGCAGGCCGGCCACCTCCCGCTCGTCGGGCATCAGGGTGCGCAGCATGCGGGCCAGCCCGATGGCCCGGTCCACCAGGTCGGCACGGACGAGGTTGTCGCCGCCGGGAGCGGTGTGCCCGGTGGTGTAGAGCAGGTGCACGACCGTGAGCACCGCGTCAAGCCGGTCGGGCAGTTCGGCGGGGGCCGGCACGCGATAGGCGATCCGGGCCGCGGAGATCTTCTTCTTGGCGCGGGTCACCCGTGCGGCCATGGTCGGCTCGGCGACCAGGAACGCCTGGGCGATCTCCACCGTGGTCAGCCCGCACACCAGCCGCAGGGTCAGCGCGACCTGGGCCTCCCTGGCCAGTGCCGGGTGGCAGCAGGTGAAGATGAGCCGGAGCCTGTCGTCGGGGATCACCTCGTCCTCCTCCGCCTGGTCGGCTCCTGGCGGCGCGGACCCTGCGACCGGAGAGTCAGGCTCGATGAGCAGCGGCAGCTTGGCACGCAGCACCCGGTCCCGGCGTTTGGCGTCGATCGCCCGGCGGCGCGCCGCGGTGGTGAGCCAGGCACCCGGACTGTTCGGCACGCCCTGCCGCGTCCAGGCGGTAAGTGCGGCGGCGTAGGCGTCCTGCACGCACTCCTCGGCCAGGTCAAGATCACCGGCGACACGCGCCGTCGCGGCGAGCACGAAGGCCCACTCGCGACGGTGCGCGTCCGCGACCGCGGCGGATACCTCGCCCGTTCCCTGGCCAGCGCCGGCGTCGGCGCCCGCATCGGGCCGGGGGGTTCCGGTCACCTCAGCCGAATACCATGATCGGCCGCACCTCGACGCCGCCGAACCGGGCCGGGCACAGCTTGCCGATCTGCAGGGCGTGGTCGAGGTCACGCGCTTCGACCAGGTAGTAGCCGCCGATCGCTTCCTTGGTCTCGATGAACGGGCCGTCCGTCACCACGTCGCCGCGGATCGAGGTGGCCGTGGACGTGGGCTGCAGGGCCCGGCCCTCGATGATCTTGCCGCCGGTCTCGGCGACCTGCTCGGAGAACCGGTTGTGCGCCTCCATCACCTGCTGGAGCACGTCTGGCGTGGCGGTGGCGTAGGCACTCTCGTCCTCGCAGATAAGGATCATGTATTCGGCCATGGTTGTCATCATCCTTCCGTTTCATATAGAGCTCCGTCACTTAGCCGACGAGCGGCCGCCCCCGAAATCGACAAGCCTCCCCGTGTGGGCTGGCCGCTGTTTCCGTGCGGCCAGCCGCCAAGATCAGTGCTGTTGCCAGGGTGCGCGGGCGGTGGCCTGTTCCGCGCGCCGGCGCAGCCCTGCCACGGCCGCCGCGGGGTTGTCGGACCCGTAGACGGCGGTGCCCGCCACGAACACGTCGGCTCCGGCCTCCGCGCACCGTTCGATGGTCTCCTCGCCCACGCCGCCGTCCACCTGGAGCCACACCGACGCGCCGTGCCGCTGCACCAGCGCCCGCGCCCGCCGCAGCTTGGGCAGCACAACGTCGAGGAAGGCCTGGCCACCGAATCCCGGCTCGATGGTCATCAGCAGCAGCATGTCGAATTCGGGCAGCAGGTCTTCGTAGGGCTCCACCGGCGTGGCGGGGTTGATCGCCAGCCCGGCACGGGCGCCCGCTGCGCGGATCATCCGCAGGGTGCGGGTCGGGGCCTGGAGCGCTTCCGCGTGCACCGTGACGTTGCGGGCCCCCGCCTCCGCGTACCCGGCGGCCCACCGGTCCGGCTCGGCGATCATCAGATGGCAGTCCAGCGGCAGTTCGGTGTGCTTGAGCAGCGACTCGACGACCGGCAGCCCGATGGTGAGGTTCGGCACGAAGCGGTAGTCCATGACGTCGACGTGCAGCCAGTCGGCCACATCGGCGACCGCTGCCGCCTCGTCGGCGAGCCGGGCGAAGTCCGCGTTCAGGATGCTGGGCGCCATCTGGACGGCCATGCTGCCGAGTCTAGACGTCGCCCTCGCTCACGCGCGGGTGGCGTCGGGGGTGGTACCGGGCTCCCCCGGTAGGGTTCCTGGTGCGCTGGGACTGTCATCACCCGCGGATAGCCTTCGGTTCTGTCAGCGATGGACCGGCCGACACCAGGAGGGACACCGGTGAACCCCGATACACCGGATGCGCTGCTCGCCCGGGTGCGCAAGCTGCTGGTCAAGGCCGAGGCGGACGGGGTGACCCAGGCGGAGGCACAGGCACTGACCGCCAAGGCCGCCGAGCTGATGGCCAAGTACGGCATCGACCGCGCCCTGCTTGCCGCGGTGCGGCCGGAGACGGACCGGCCCGGCGACCGGGTCATCGACATCGCCAACCCCTGGGCCCGGGTGCAGGCGCACCTGTTGTGCGGGCTGGCGGCCGCGCTGCGCTGCCAGTGCGTGATCCTGCCCCGCACCGGCCCGGGATCGCGGATTCACGTGTTCGGCTTCGCGTCGGACATCGAGCGCACCGACATCCTCTACACCTCGCTGCTCCTGCAGATGTGGCAGGGCCTGTCCGCCGCCGAGCCGCCGGCCTGGTCACGGAGCGCCCGCGCCTGGCGCCGAAGCTGGCTGCTCGGTTTCGCGACCGCCGTCGTGGCCCGGGTCCGGGCGGCCGAGCAGCGGGCGGAACGGCGCGCCGCAGACGCCCCCGCGGGCAGCGGCCCCTCGGCCGCGCTGGTGCTCGCGGACCGGACCGAGATCATCGAGCGCTCCCTGCGGCAGGCCTACCCGGTCACCCGCACGTCCAGGGTGACCTACAGCGGCGCCGGGTACGGCACCGGCTACGCGCAGGGCCAGCGCGCCGACATCGGCACCTCCCGCCTCGGCCGCACCTCCGGCCGGGCGCTCACCAGGTGAACCCCTGCGTCAAGGGACGGCCACCAGCGGCTGCGGGGATTCTTTAACCCAAGCCATCGATTCTTTAGCCCAAGCCACCAGGGCCAAGGCCCCGTGACGAAGGAACGGGGCCTTGAGCCACCGGGGGTTCCAGGGGGTCGCCCCCCTGGGCTAGCACTTTTGTAGCAGGGCCAGGAAGATCGCGTCGGTGCCGTGCAGGTGCGGCCAGAACTGGGCGTACCGTCCGCCCGGCGCCGGGCAAGCCAGGTCCGGTACCTCGCCGAGCAGCGCGGGGGCATCGAGCAGGAGGACGTCGCCGCGGGCGGCGGTGACCTGACCGACCACCGCGTGGGTCTCCGCGACATGCGGCGAGCAGGTGACGTAGGCGATCACCCCGCCGGGCCTGGCGGCGTTGATCGCGGTGCGGAGCAGCGATCGCTGCAGTTCGCCGAGGGTGGCCACGTCGGCCGGCGTCTTGCGCCAGCGTGCGTCCGGGCGGCGCCGCAGTGCCCCGAGCCCGGAGCAGGGCACGTCGGCGATCACCCGGTCGAACGAGGCGGGCCGCCATGCGGGCCTGGTGCCGTCCGCCACGACCACCGCGGCGCGCGACGGCGCGATCGCCGCGCGGACCAGCCGGGCCCGGTGTTCCCTGACGTCGGCGGCGAGCAGCCGGGCGCCGCGGCCCGCCGCCAGCCCGGCGAGCAGCCGCGCCTTCCCGCCCGGCCCGGCGCACAGGTCGAGCCAGCGCCCGTCGCCGTCCGGGCCGCCCGGGCCGGGGCGGCCGGAGCCCACGTCCGCGCGGGCCAGCGCGAGCGCGGCAAGCTGGCTCGCCTCGTCTTGCACGGCCGCGCGGCCCTGCCGGACCTCGGGTATTCCCGCCGGGTCACCGCCGTCCAGATAGGCGCCGAACGGGGACCACCGTGCGGCCTTGCTGCCGCGGGCGACGAGATCGGCGGGGGTGGCCAGTCCGGGGACTGCGCACAGGGTGACCTGGGGGCGGGTGTTGTTCGCGGCGAGCGCCGCCTCGGTCAGCGGCAGCCCGGTGACCGGTTCCTCGCCCAGCGACTCGCTGACCGCGGCGACGATCCAGCCCGGGTGGCTGGTGGTGACCGCGAGGTAGCCGACCGGGTCGGCGGCCCGGTCCGGCGCGACCGCCGCGATCCAGGAGTCCAGGTCGCGGGTGGCGACCCGGCGGAGCACGGCGTTGGCGAACCCCGCGGCCCCTCCCCCGGCCACCTCCCGGGCCAGCGCGACCGACGTGGCTACCGCGGCGTGCGGGCCGATCCTGGTCGCCAGCAACTGGTGGGCGCCGAGCCGGAGCACGTCAAGCAGCGGGGGGTCGATCTCGGCGAGCCCGCGGGTGCTGCACGCGGCCAGGACGGCGTCGTAGCTGCCGCGGCCGCGGAGCGTGCCATACGCCAGTTCGGTGGCGAGTGCCGCGTCGCGGCCGTGCAGCCCGCGCTCGGCCAGCAGGGAGGGGAGCAGCAGGTTGGCGTAGGCATCCCGGTCGGTGACCGCGCGAAGCACGGCCAGCGCGACCTCGCGGGCCGGGGTCGGGGCGCTGCGGGGCGGCGTCCTGGCCGATGCTGCGGGGCGGCGGGCGGCCATGTCAGTGCAGGACCGGGCCCGCGGCGCCGGTCTCGCCCGGGACCTGGGTGCCGGCAGCAGGCGCACCGCTGCCCGGCTTCCCACTCCCGGGCTGCCCCGCACCCAGCCGCAGCCCACGAGCCCATTCGGTGGCGGGCATTCTCCGTTTGCCGCCCTGCTGCACGTCGCCGAGTTCCACGGGGTGCGTAGCGGTGCCTGCCAGCACAGCGGATCTGGTGACCCGCAGCTCCCCTGGGCGCAGCGGCGCGCCGGGCGCCTGCGGGCCGTCGCGCACCGGCCACAGTTTGAGCCGGGTGTCGCCGAGCATGGTCCACGCACCGGGAGCGGGGGTGCAGGCCCGGATCTGCCGGCCGACGGCGAGCGCCGGATCGCCCCAGCGCACCCGCGCGTCCTCGGTCGTCAGCTTGGGCGCGTAGCTGATGCCCTCGGCGGGCTGCGGGACGGCACGCAGGTCGCCGGACTCGATGCCGTCCAGGGTCTGGGCCAGCAGGGCCGCGCCGGCGGTGGCGAGCCTGGCCAGCAGGTCACCGGCGGTTTCCTGCGGGCCGATCGGCTCGGTCATCACCCCGTACACCGGCCCGGCGTCCAGTTCGGCCACCAGGCGGAACGTGGTGGCCCCGGTGATGTCGTCGCCGTGCCAGATGGCGTGCGGGACCGGTGCGGCGCCGCGCCACGCGGGCAGCAGCGAGAAGTGCAGGTTCACCCATCCGTGCGGCGGTATCTCCAGCGCCGCACGCGGGATCAGCGCACCGTACGCGGTGACCGGGCAGCAGTCGGGTGTGAGCGCGCGGAGCCGGTCAAGGAAGGCCGGGTCCCGGGGCGTAGCGGGCTTGAGCACCTCGATGCCCGCGTCGGCCGCGCACCGGGCGACCGGGCTCGGGCCGACGTGCCGGCCCCGGCCGGCCGCCGCATCGGGCCGGGTAAGCACGGCCACGACCTCGTGCTTGGACCGCAGCAGTTCTTCCAGGGAGGGCACCGCCGTCTGCGGGGTGCCGGCGAAGATCACACGCATTGCTTATCAGGGGTTCCGGCCGTGGGGTCCGGGGGCTTGCCCCCGGGAAAAGCTTGGGCGGGGCGGTGGGGTCGAGGCCAGCAGAGTACCCCCCGGGCCAGTACTGCGGGCCGCGGCGAAGCGGCCCGCAGGGTGGCGAGCAGAATCTTGCGCATCGGCCTCCCCGCGCCCGGAGCGTTCAGAGCGCCTTGCCCCAGGTGGGGTGCGGTGAGATCTTCACCTTGGCCGCGGCGTCGCCCCACCAGTCGGACTCGCGGATCTCCTTCATCGCCAGCTTTCGCTGCTTGGCGTCCAGGCGGTCGATGAACAGGACGCCATCGAGGTGATCGGTCTCGTGCTGGACGCACCGCGCCAGCTGCCCGGTGCCTTCCAGCGTGACCGGTTCGCCGTGCATGTTGAAGCCCTTGGCGACGACGCCGTAGGCGCGCTTGGTCGGATAGACCAGGCCGGGGAAGGACAGGCAGCCCTCGTCGTCGGTCTCTTCCTCGTCGGACAGGCTCAGCGACGGGTTGATCAGGTGCCCGATCTGGTCATCGACGTGGAAGGCGAACACCCGCAGGCTCACCCCGATCTGGGGCGCGGCGAGGCCCACGCCCGGCGCGTCCATCATGGTGTCGGTGAGGTCCTTGACGAGCCTGCGAAGCTCTGCGTCGAACACCTTCACGGGATCGGCCGGGGTGCGCAGCACCGGATCGCTGAAGAGCCGGATCGGCTTGATGCTGATGGCGCACCGTCCCTTCGGGGTGGCTGCCTCGCGTCGCGGTCGGCCGGAACCTGCCCCGCCGGGCTCCGGCGGGTCAAGTCTAGGGGGTCTGGCAGGTTACGAGCGCCTGCCGCGCACCCCTGCCGAGGGCGAGCGCGCCTTGAACGCGGCCTTGCGCGCGGCTCTGGCCACAGCCGGGTCAGGGTGGTGCTCGCTGAGCGCGGTGAGCAGGTAGGTCACGGCAGGGTGGTCCACCTCCCACAGCCCCGCCACCATGTCGGCCTGAGCCTTGGGCGGCAGGTCAGGAAGCAGTTCCACCACCACGTCCCTGGGGTCGGCCTCTTCGAGCAGCCCGGCCCCGAGGTCCACCAGCAGCCAGGCCCGCTCCCCTGGCCCGAGTTCGGCCTCTTCGCCGTGCTCGTGCAGCCAGACCGCGGCGTGCGCCCGCAGCACCGGATCCTCGAGCGCGGCCTGCACCGCGGGCACGGCCTGGTCACCGACCCGGTCGAGCACCGCGAATCCGGCACCGCGCAGGCCTGGTGTGCCGCGCCGGGCCGCGTCGATCAGTTCCCGTGCCGCCTGCGCCGGGGCCCGTGCCGCGAGCCAGGTGGCGATCTCCGCCTCGCCGTCTTCGGCGTCGCAGCTTGCCAGCGTGGTGAGCAGGGCGGCGGCACCGTCGAGGGCGCCACTGCCGAGCACAGGCACGTGCCAGCCCTGAGCGCGCAGGTGCCGGTGCATCCCCCAGACCCCGAGCCGCGACAGGGCCACGGTCAGGCCGCCCGCGCTGTCGTCGGTGCCAAGCTCCACGACCCCGAGATCGGCCAGGGTCTCCAGGGCGGAGGACAGGCCGGCGGCCAGGTCCTCCCCCGGGCGGGATGGCCGCTCCGCGCGGTCCCGGCTGCCGGCCGCCGCCATGTACGCCTCGAACAGTGCGTCCATCTTCACCGGGCCACCGACGGTGTAGAGCGCGGTGGCCATGCCGTCGAGGTCCTCGGCGCGGAGCATCACCCGCAGCGCGTCCTCCCACACCGCGAGCACGTCGCCGGCCTCGCCACTGGCCAGCACGTCCACCCGTGGCCCGGGGACGGCCTGGCCGGCCGGTACCGCCACCATGCCGGTGCCCGCGGCCACCCGCCATGCCACGTCGAGTTCCGCGGGCGTGAGTTCCAGTTCAGCCATGGCTGCCGACCCGGCGGCGGCCGTGAGCCCGTCCGCGGTCCCGGATCGCTGGCCGGCCGCTGCCCAGCAGGCGACCAGCCGGGCGGCGCGCAGCAGCGGTGCCACCCTGGCCGCGGTGGCCAGTTCCTCCCGCGGTGCCAGCCGGACCGGCGGCAGCTTGGCCGGCCGGCCCCTGGCCCCCTGCCTTGCGCCGCTGGCGGCCTTGCCACCTGCCGGGTTCTGGGAGCCGCTTTCGCCTGCCTTGTCCTCGCCGGTGGCTGCGGGCGGCGCGGCAGCGCCGCGCTGCGTGCGCGCGTTCCGTCGTGAGGTGGCCACTCCAGCACCCTACGACCTCGGCGGGGCCGCGGCAGCGGGTGCGCGGTGAGTGCCGGGGCTGTCGCAGGGCATCCGGGCAGCTCAGTGCGCAGGTTTCCCGGTCAGATCAGGTCGGCCGGGTCAAGCTGGACGCGCACCTGGCCGGTGTCCTTGCGCGCGGTGCGCGCCGCCTGCGCCTGTCGTAGCGCGGCAGCCAGCGCCAGCCCGCCCGGCCGGGGAATCCTGATCAGAGCCTGGACCTTCTCCGCACCGGTCTTGTCCGCACCGGCCGGGACCGTGCCGATCACCTCCGCCTCGGCAGGCAGCACGGTGTCGGCGAGGAATCCGGCCACCGCCTCGGCGGAACCGGTCACGGCCGCCATCCGCACGGCGGGCGGGAAACCGAGCATCTCCCGCTCGGCGAGTTCGCGCTCGGCGTGGGTGACCGGATCCCAGCGGATCAGCGCCTGCGCGACCGGCAGGGCCGCCTCGGCCACCAGGACCACCGTGCCGCCGGCGCTGCCAGGGGCGGTCAGCGCCGCGGCGTTCAGCCACCGGCGCAGCGCCTCCTGCGCCGCGGCCAGGCTGGGCCGGCCGAGCAGCACCCAGCCGTCGAGCAGCACCGCCGCCGCATACCCGCCGGCCACCTGGGGTTCGGCCCCAGGAGTTGCGACGACCAGGGCCGGCCGCGGCGGTATCGAGTTGATCGTGGCCGCGCCGGCGGACACGACGACCGGGGCGCCCGGGAAGGCCCTGGCGAGTTCCTCTGCGGTGCGCCGGGATCCGGAAACGACGGCCCGGAGCCGGCCGTGGCCGCAGGCTTGGCACCGCCACTCGGCATCGCTGCGGCCGCACCAGCGGCAACCAGCCGGAGCGTCGCTTGCCGCCACCGCCAGCGGGCCGCCGCAGGTGACACAGCGCGCGGCCGCGCGGCAGCGCTCGCAGGCCACGGCGGTCAGGTAACCGCGCCTGGGCACCTGAACCAGCACCGGCCCGCGGTCCAGGGCGGCCCGGGCGGCGCGCAGCGCCAGGCTCGGAATCCGGGCCGTCCTGGCCGCCTCGTCCCTGGCCAGTTCGGCGTCGTCGCCGGTCGCCCGGATATCAGGGGCGAACCGGCGCACCACGTCCCGCGGGGCTGTCACGGCCCGCGCCCAGCCGCTCGCCACCAGCCCGGTCGCCTCGGCGGTGCGCGCGAAGCCGCCGATGAGGGCGGCCGCGCGGGCCCGGTACGCCCGCAGCGCAAGCACCTCCCTGGCGTGCGGGTAGGGCGCGCGTGGCTCGGCGTGCAGGTCGTCGCCGTCGTCCCAGACCACGACGAGGCCGAGACCGGCCACCGGGGCGAACATCGCGGCCCTGGTGCCGGCCACCACGCGGATCTCGCCGCGGGCCACGGCGAGCCAACGCCGGTACCGCTCGGCAGGCCCGAGCCCCGCAGCCAGGCTGACGTGCCGCCCCGGGCCGAGCGTGCGGGCCAGGGCGGCGTCGACCAGGCTCAGGTCCCGCGCGTCCGGGACCACGATCAGCGCGCCCCGGCCTGCGGCGGCCACGGTGCCCGCGGCGCGCGCGATCTCCTCCGGCCAGTCCTGGCCCGGCAGGGCCGTCCAGACCGCTCGCGGCGCCCGCCCGTCCGCCAGCGCCGCCAGGAACGCAGCCCCTTGCTGGTAGCGCGCCCATGGTCCCGGCTCCGGCCGCACCACCGACGGCACCCCTCCACCCGCAGCCTGCGGCTCTGCCTCACTCTGCGGTTGTGCCGCCGTTTCGACACCCGCGTGCCGCGGCGGGATGGCCAGCCGGAGCACATCCGCCATGGTGCCCGCGTACCTGTCGGCCACCTCCCGGGCCAGCGCGGCGATCTCCGGGGTGAGCACAGGTTCCGGCGAGACGATCCGCTCCAGTGCCGCGAGCCGTCCGTGGTGTTCGCTGACGGCAATGCGGTCCAGCAGGTAACCGCCGACGAGCTGGCCGGCGAACCGGACCCGCACCCGGCAACCGGGCACGGCGGACTCCGACAGCCGTTCCGGCACCAGGTAGTCAAAGGGCCGGTCCAGATGCGCCAGCGGCACATCGACCAGTACCCGGGCGACCGGCAGGTGCGCCGCCGTGGCCTGGGCAGCCGGGGACCGCCGCCGCGGCGCCTTGCCACGCCCGGCACGGCGCTCCTCCCGCGCCGGCGTGGCGGTCCCTTGCGCCCCCGCCTGGCCCTGCTCCTCTGCCACGCTCCCTGTCCTACCAGACCCGGCCGACTGTCCTACCAGACCCGGCCGACCCCGTGGCGCGCCAGCGACCGCAGCGATGATCATGAGGGTTTGGTCTCTGCGCAGTGGCGCCGGGTGACCGGGCCGGACGAGGGCGCGGGCACCCCGTCCCCGGGCAGCGACGCGGCCTTGAGCGGTCGCTGCGGCTTGAGGATGGCGGCCGGGCGAGTGATCGGCAGCCGGTGGCTACAGGAGGACCGCGCCGCCCTTGTACGCCACGCAGCCCGGGTCCGCCGCCCGGGCCAGGTGCGGCACCAGGTAAGCCCCTGCGACGGCTGCCAGGGCCGCCACGGCCACAACCACGGCCAGCCCAGCCCGAGCCAGCCACGGCACCGGCTTCGGCGGCGGGTCGAGTGATCGCGGCACTGGCGTTGAGCCAGGGCCGCCCGGTCAGATGCCGGCGGCGCGCCTGAGTTCCTCGACGCGGTCGGTCCGCTCCCAGGAGAAGTCGGGCTCCTCCCGGCCGAAGTGACCGAAGGCCGCCGTCTGGGCGTAGATCGGCCGGAGCAGATCCAGGGCCTTGACGATGGCCGCCGGGCGCAGGTCGAAGACCTCGAGCACGGCGTCCTGGATCCGGGCAACCGGCACCTTCTCGGTGCCGAAGCACTCCACGAACAGGCCGACCGGCTTGGCCTTGCCGATGGCGTAGGCGACCTGCGCCTCGCAGCGGTCGGCGAGGCCGGCCGCGACGACATTCTTAGCCACCCAGCGCACCGCGTAGGCGGCGCTGCGGTCCACCTTGGAGGGGTCCTTGCCGGAGAACGCGCCGCCGCCGTGCCTGGCCATGCCGCCGTAGGTGTCGATGATGATCTTGCGGCCGGTGAGGCCGGCGTCGCCCATCGGCCCGCCGATCTCGAACCGCCCGGTCGGGTTGACCAGCAGCCGGTAGCCGTCGGTGTCGAGGTCCAGGCCGGCGACAACCGGCGCCACCACGTGGTCCCGCACGTCGGGGGCCAGCAGTTCCTTCAGGTCGATGTCCGGTGCGTGCTGCGCCGAGACCACCACGGTGTCCAGCCGGACCGGCTCGTCCCCGGAGTATTCGATGGTCACCTGCGTCTTGCCGTCGGGGCGCAGGTAGGGCACGTCACCGCTGCGCCGCACCTCCGACAGCCGCCGGGCGAGGCGGTGCGCGAGCATGATCGGCAGGGGCATGAATTCCGGGGTCTCCCGGCAGGCGTACCCGAACATCAGGCCCTGATCGCCGGCACCTTGGCGGTCGAACTCGGTCGAGCCCTCACCCTCGCGGTACTCGAACGCGTCCAGGACGCCCTGGGCGATGTCCGGCGACTGGGCGCCAATAGACACCGACACCCCGCAGGAGGCGCCGTCGTATCCCTTGGCCGAGGAGTCGTAGCCGATTTCCAGGATCTTCTCGCGGATGATGGTCGGGATATCGACATAGGTTTCCGTGGTCACTTCACCGGCCACGTGCACCTGGCCGGTGGTGATCAGGGTTTCCACCGCGACATGGCTGCCCGGGTCATCCTTGAGCATCGCGTCGAGAATGGCATCGCTGATCTGGTCTGCCATCTTGTCCGGATGGCCCTCCGTGACTGATTCGGAGGTGAAGAGACGACGTGCCACCTGACATCCTTTTCTGCTGCGTTTGGGTGCGCCCGGCGCGGGCGCCGCGGGCCCGGCAGTCATGCGGCCGGGTGCACTCCTGTCACCGAGTGCAGGGGCTTCGCCGAATTGTACCGGGCGCCAGGCCCGGCCAGCCGGGCACCTGCCGGCGCCGTCTTCCCGGTCAGGCCCGGGCCGGCAGCCGGGCCACGACAAGATCCCAGATCACGTCGGCCAGCGCTGTTTTAGGGCCCCGCGGCACCTCGGTCACGCTCCCGTCGGAGCCGAGCACGAGGGCGGCATTGTCACTGGTGCCGAAGGCCAGCCCCGGGCCGACCTGGTTCACCACGAGCAGATCACAGCCCTTGGCAGCGAGCTTCGCCCGGCCGTTTTCGGCGATGTTCTCGGTCTCCGCGGCAAACCCGGTGAGGACCTGCCCCACCGGCCGCCGGGCGGCCAGTTCCTTCAGGATGTCGGGATTCTCCACGAGTTCCAGCGGGGCGGGCGCGGTGCCGGCCTTCTTGAGCTTCTGCTCGCTGCGCGCCGCGGGCCGGTAGTCGGCCACCGCGGCGGCCATGACCACCGCGTCGGCATCCGCCGCGGCCGACAGCACCGCCTCGCGCATCTGGCAGGCCGAGGTCACCGTGATCACCTTGGCCCCGGCCGGATCGGCCAGCCCGACGTTGGCCGCGACCAGGGTCACCGCCGCGCCCCTGGCAACCGCCGCCTCGGCGAGCGCGTAACCCTGCCGCCCCGACGACCAGTTGCCGATGAAACGAACCGGGTCGATTTCCTCCCTGGTCCCCCCGGCGCTCACCACTACCTGGCGGCCGTGCAGGTCAGGAGCCATGCCGGCGGCTCCACGGGCCAGCACCCGGATGGCCACCCCGAAAAGTTCCGCGGGCTCGGGAAGGCGGCCGGGCCCGCTGTCCGCCCCGGTGAGCCCGGCCCGACGCTGGCTCAAGCACCAGGCAGCCACGTTCGCGCAGGGTGGTCACGTTGGCCTGGGTGGCCGGGTGTTCCCACATCTCGGTGTGCATGGCAGGCGCGAACACCACCGGGCAGCGCGCGGTGAGCAGCACCGAGGTCAGCAGGTCGTCGGCCCGGCCGCCCGCCGCGCGGGCGAGCAGGTCAGCGGTGGCCGGTGCCACGAAAACCAGGCTGGCTTCGGCACCCAGGCGGACGTGCGGCACCTCGTGCACGTCCTCCCATGGGGTGGTCGTCACCGGCTGGCCGGACAGGGCCGCCCAGGTTGCCGCGCCGACGAAACGCAAAGAGTCCGCGGTCGGCACGACCCGGACCTGATGCCCGGTTTCGGTCAGCCGCCGCAGCAGCTCACAGGATTTGTAGGCAGCGATCCCGGCGCTCACGCCGAGGATGACGCGGGCCGACATGTGCCTCCAGCCGACTAGGGCTCCGCCGTCTCCACGGCGGACAAGAGCCCTTCACGGATCTCGCGGAGCGAGATCGACAGGGGCTTCTCCTGCACCCTGGTCTCGACCAGGGGGCCCACGTACTCCAGCAGTCCCTCGCCGAGCTGGGCGTAGTAGGCGTTGATCTGCCGCGCCCGCTTGGCCGCCATGATCACCAGGCGGTACTTGCTGTCGACCACATCGAGCAGATCGTCGATGGGCGGGTTGATGATGCCGTCCGCAGTGGTAATACCTGCCACCGGGTTCCTTCCGTCGTTGCGCGCCGAAAGGCGCGGGATAGCCTCTTCAGGCCGTCATCAAGGTTACCAGCTGCCTGCACACGTCCTTGACGGATGTGTTCACCAGCGTGATATCGAACTCGCGGCCGGCTTCGATCTCCTGCCTGGCCACTTCCAGGCGGCGGGCAATCACGTCGGGTGGTTCGGTGCCGCGGCCGGTGAGCCGGCGGGCCAGTTCCTCACGGGACGGAGGGGCCAGGAAGACCAGCAAGGCGCCCGGCACGCTGGAGCGCACCTGCCTGGCACCCTCGATGTCAATCTCCAGGAGTGTCGCTACCCCGGCAGCGGCCTGCTCCGCGACGGGAGCCTTCGGGGTGCCGTACTTCTTGCCGTCAAACGTGGCCCACTCAAGCAACTCGCCGCGGGCCACCATGGCATCGAATGCCGCATCGTTCACAAAATGGTATTCGCGACCGTTGACTTCGCCTGGCCGTGGAGCGCGTGTAGTCACGGAAACCGACAGCCAGATGTCCGGGCGCTGCGCCCGCAAGCCCGCTACGACAGTGCTCTTGCCTACACCGGAAGGGCCGGAAAGCACCGTCAGCCAGGCTTCATGGGTGCCCCCCCGGACAAGCGCGGCATCGCTTACGCGATGAACCGGCGAATCAGCCGCGGAACTGTGTTCCCCGCGCTCGTCCTTGGGGTGGTTAGGCTCGGTCAGAGATCACCACCGAACTCGTTCTCAAGGGCAGTGCGCTGATTGGCACCCAGGCCGCGAACCCGGCGCGATTCCGCGATGCCGAGCCGCTCCATGATCTGCCGCGCCCGCACCTTGCCAACCCCTGGCATGGCCTCAAGCAGTGCCGAGACCTTCATCTTGCCCACTATCTCGTCAGACTGCCCCTGCTTGAGGACAGCCGGGAGCGTGATCGAGCCACGCTTCAGGTTGTTCTTGACCTCGGCACGATCCTTACGTGCCTTAGCCGCCTTCTCCAGGGCAGCTGCGCGCTGTTCGGGAGTGAGGGGAGGAAGAGCCACTCCGTGTCACCTCGGGTTTCGAATAGAAAACATTGGTTCGGGATGGGAAAGTAGCGAGTTCAGCTCTCCAGGGCAACGCGAATGCCCGTTTAACACGCTATAAATTGAAAGGTACTACTCTGCGAAAGCGACTGGTTGCTCAGGGTAGTTAACTGGGGTGGTTGCCCGATCGCCAGGGGCGGCGTCCGGCCCCGCGCTGACCCCTGAACCGGAGGCCGACGAGACAGGTCGCGCCTGCTGACGGCCAGCTTTCTACCGATCGTATACCGTCCCGCACCCTTGCGCCGGCGTTGGGGGCCCGGGTACGGAGGCGCCGGGTCCGGGGGCGAACTCAGCTCTGGGCCGGCTGGAAGCGCCGCAATGGCGCCGCGATCGCCGCAGCGGCTGCCCCAGGATCTGGCGCGCTCGTAATAGGCCGCCCAATCACCAGCAGGTCGGCGCCGGCCCGCAATGCCTCTTCTGGCGTTGCGGTCCGCGCCTGATCGTGTGCCGCAGCGCCCGCGGGGCGGATTCCAGGCGTAATCAGCGTGACATCCGGGCCGACTTCGGCCCTGACGTCAGCAACCTCCCGCGGCGAGCAGACCAGGCCGCGCGCCCCGGCCTCGACCGCGAGCACGGCCAGGCGCCGCACCGCATCGCTCAGCGAGCCGGCGACGCCGATGCAGTCCAGGTCGGCGGGACTTAGGGAGGTGAGCAGGGTGACCGCGGCGATCATCGTGGACGGTGCCGCCTCGACCGCGGCGCGGACCACCTCGGGCCCGCCGGTCGCGTGCACCGTCAGCACGTCCGGATGCAACCGGGCCACGGCGCGGGCCGCACCGGCCACGGTGGCCGGAATGTCGTGCAGCTTCAGGTCAAGAAAGACCTTGACCCCGCTGGCGCCACGGATCGACGCCACGATTCCCGGGCCGTACCGCAGATAGAGTTCCAGGCCCACCTTGACGGTGCTCACGTGTGGGGTGACCAGCCCGGCCCACCGGGCGGCGGTCTCCAGATCCGGGGCGTCCAGTGCGACGGCTATCGGCGCAGGCTGCGTCACGGTCCCTCCTCGTGGCTGGGCCACACGTTACAAGCCGCTGCCCGGCCTTCTCCGGCCCGCGACCTGGCTCGGCTCATGGGCGAGCCCGACCACGTCCGTGGCGCGCTCGATGCCCCGGCTGGCCAGTTCTTCCTCCAGTTCCCTGACAATGCGCGGGCATGCCGACGGATCGTGGAATATTGCCGTACCCACGCTCACCGTGGCGGCGCCGGCCAGCATCAGTTCGAGCGCGTCCCGGCCGGTCCGCACCCCGCCCATGCCGATGATCGGGATGTCTGGGAACGCCTCGTGCACCTGCCAGATGCAGCGCACCGCGACCGGCCTGATGGCCGGCCCGGACAGGCCACCGGTGACCCCGGCCAGCGTCGGGCGCAGGGTCTTGGTGTCGATCGCCATGCCCAGCAGCGTGTTGATCATCGAAAGCCCGTCCGCGCCCGCCCGCACGCACGCCCCGGCGATCGCCACGACATCGGTGACATCCGCGGAGAGCTTTGCGAAAACCGGAATGTCATAGCGGATCCTGGCCCGCACCGCCTCTATCACCGCTGCCGACGCGGCGGGGTCACAGGCGAAGACCTGGCCCCGGTCCTCCACGTTCGGGCACGAGATGTTGACCTCGACCGCGGTCACCCCGGAGGCGTCGGACAAGCGGGCCGCCAGTTCGGCGTACTCATCCACGGTGCCCCCGGCGATCGACACCACGGCGCGCGCGCCACGGGACAGCAGCCAGGGCAGGTCACGTTGCAGGAACGCGTCGATCCCCGGGCCCTGCAAGCCGATCGAGTTGAGCATGCCGCTGGGCGTCTCGGCCATCCGTGGCGTGGGGCGCCCCGAGCGCGGGGCGAGCATGACCGACTTGGTGACGACGGCGCCGATCTTGGCCACATCGAAGAACTGGGCGAGCTCGCGGCCCGCGCCGGCGCAGCCGGACGCGGTCAGGATGGGGTTGGGCAGCTCCACATGAGCCAGCCGGCTCCTCAGGTCAACGGCCATTGGCGGACCGTCTCACCGGCTTCGGCTTGGCCTGCGGGCGCGGCTTCCACCCAGGCGCGCCCAGCGCATCGAACGGGACGGTGCCGACGTCATCCCAGCGCACCAGGTCGCCGCGGAACACCGGCCCGTCCACGCAAGACCGGGCCATCCGGGTCACCCCGTCCTCGCCCACTACGGGCAGCACGCAGGTCATGCAGACCCCGATCCCGCAGGCCATCGACTCCTCCACCAGCGCCTGCACGGGGATGTCGTAGCGGCTGGCCAGCGTGGTCACCGCGCGCAGCATCCCCATCGGCCCGCAGGCGTAGATCACGTCGGTCCTGCCCTCGTGGATGGCCTGGGTGAGCAGATCGGTCACCAGGCCACGGGTGCCCAGCGACCCGTCCTCGGTGGTGACCACGGCACGGCGCCCGCTGCGGCGTGCGGTGAGCGCGCCGAACACCCGGTCCACGCTGGCCGCGCCCAGCAGGAAGTCGACCGCACAGCCGCGCCCGCGAAGCTTGTCACCGAGCGCGAAGAGCGGTGCGCTGCCGTATCCGCCGCCGATGAGCAGCGCGTTCACCGGATCCCGCGGCAACGGGAACGGCCGCCCCAGCGGGCCTGCCAGATCCAGCGTGTCCCTGGTCCGGCGCTCGGACAGCCACCGGGTGCCCGGCCCGGTCACCGCGAAGACGAACTCCACCGTGCCGCCGTGGTCGGGGCGCACCTCATGGATGGAGAACGCCCGGCGCAGCAGCATCGAGGTCTCCGGGCCACCGACCGCCACGGCAACGAACTGGCCAGGCCGGAACCGGGCCGCCACGCCCGGCGCGATCACGGTCATCGCGACATAGGCGTCCACCCGGCGGACGGTCAGCACGGTCCCCTTGACCTGCGCCGGAACCAGCGCCGCGCCGGACTCGGGCCGTTCAGCAGTCATAGCCGGGGCTCTGACTTGGACCCGTGGGGCTCGTCCCAGCGCGGAGCGCTTTTGCGTGTTCTTGCAGCGACCGCACACCCACCTCACCACGCGTGATCGCCTCGATGCCCTGCACGGCCGCGGCCAGGCCCTGGATCGTGGTCACACACGGAATCCCGCGCCGGACCGCGGCGGTGCGGATTTCGTACCCGTCCAGCCGCGGCCCGGACTGGCCGGGGCTGCCGAACGGCGTGTTCACGATCAGGTCGACCTGGCCATCCAGGATCTGGGCGACGATGTCCGGCTCGCCACCGGGACCTGGACCGTCGCTGTGCTTGCGGACGATCGTGGCACGAACTCCGTTGCGCCGCAGCACCTCACCGGTTCCGCGGGTCGCCCAGATCTCGAAACCCAGGTCGGCCAGCCGTTTCACCGGGAAGATCATCGGCCGCTTGTCCACGTTGGCCACCGACACGAACGCCCGGCCCTTGACCGGCAGGGCGCCGTACGCGGCCGCCTGGGACTTGGCGTACGCGGTGCCGAACACGTCGTCGATCCCCATGACCTCGCCGGTGGACCGCATCTCCGGCCCGAGCACGGTGTCCACCCCGCGCCCCTGTTCGTCGCGGAACCTGTTGAACGGGAGCACGACCTCTTTGACCGCGATTGGCGCGTGCGGGGGCAGCGTGCCACCGTCCCCCGTGGCCGGGAGCAGGCCCTCGGCCCGCAGTTCCGCGACCGTCGCGCCGAGCATGATCCGCGCGGCCGCCTTGGCCACCGGCACGGCGGTCGCCTTGGACACGAACGGGACGGTCCGGGAGGCACGCGGGTTCGCCTCCAGCACGTACAGCACCCCGGCGGCCAGCGCGTACTGGATGTTGAGCAGCCCGCGCACGCCCACCCCGCGGGCGATCACCCCGGTGGACTCCCGGATCCGGTCGATGTCGCTGGCGCCCAGCGTGATCGGCGGCAGGGCGCAGGCCGAATCACCGGAATGGATGCCGGCCTCCTCGATGTGCTCCATCACCCCGGCCAGGTAAAGCTCCTCGCCGTCGTAGAGCGCGTCCACGTCGATCTCGATCGCGTCATCGAGGAAGCGGTCGATCAGGACCGGGTGCTCGGGGCTGGCCTGCGTCGCCTTGGCGACGTAGGACCCCAGGGTGGCGTCGTCGTAGACGATCTCCATCCCCCGGCCGCCCAGCACGTACGAGGGCCGCACGAGCACCGGGTAGCCGATCCCGGCGGCGACCGCCCTGGCCTCGCCGAACGAGGTGGCGGTGCCGTGCTTGGGTGCGGTCAGCCCGGCGGCGGCCAGCAGCGCGCCGAACTCCCCCCGGTCCTCGGCCAGGTGGATCGCCTCCGGGCTGGTGCCGACCACCGGTGCGCCCGCGGCGGCCAGACCACGCGCGAGGCGCAGCGGCGTCTGCCCGCCAAGCTGGACGATCATCCCGGCGACCGGCCCGCTGGCCTGCTCGGCGTGCAGCACCTCCAGGACGTCCTCCAGGGTGAGCGGCTCGAAGTAGAGCCGCCCGGAGGTGTCGTAGTCGGTGGACACGGTCTCCGGGTTGCAGTTGACCATCACGGTCTCGTACCCGGCCTCGGCGAGCGCGAAGGAGGCGTGCACGCACGCGTAGTCGAACTCGATGCCCTGCCCGATCCGGTTCGGCCCGCTGCCCAGGATGATCACCTTGGGCCGGTCTCCCGGGGGCACCTCGCTCTGTTCGTCGTAGGTCGAGTACAGGTAGGGGGTGCGCGCCTCGAACTCGGCCGCGCAGGTGTCCACGGTGTGGAACACCGGGCGGATCCCCAGTTCGTGGCGGTGGCGCCGGACCTCGTCCTCGGCTTGGCCCGCGATCTCGGCGATCTGCGCGTCGGAGAACCCGGCCCGTTTGGCCGCGCGCAGGGTGCCGGTGGGCACGGGCCAGCCGTGGGCAATTCGTAGCGCATGTTCTTCAAGACTGGCTATCTGGTCGATGAACCAGGGGTCGATACCGGTCGCGGCGGCAAGCTCGGCCACGCTGGCACCGGCCCGCAGTGCCTGGTGCAGCGTGGACATCCTGCCCTCGTGCGGGACGGCCGCGGCGGCCACCAGCGCCGCCCGGTCCCCCGGCGGGCCGCGCCAGTGCAGCGGCGCGCCGGGACTCTCCAGCGAGCGCAGCGCCTTGCCCAGCGCCTCGGGGAAGCTGCGGCCGATCGCCATCGCCTCCCCCACCGACTTCATGTGCGTGGTGAGCTCCGGGTTCGCGCCGGGGAACTTCTCGAACGCGAACCTGGGCACCTTGACCACCACGTAGTCGAGGGCGGGCTCGAAGCAGGCGGGGGTCTGCCCGGTGATGTCGTTGCGGATCTCGTCCAGGGTGTAGCCGATGGCGAGCCTGGCGGCGATCTTGGCGATCGGGAACCCGGTGGCCTTGGACGCCAGGGCCGACGACCGGGACACCCGCGGGTTCATCTCGATGACCACCATCCGCCCGGTCTGCGGGTGCACGGCGAACTGGATGTTGCAGCCGCCGGTGTCCACGCCCACCGCGCGGACCACGGCGATCGCCACGTCCCGCATGTGCTGGTACTCGCGGTCGGTCAGGGTCATCGCCGGGGCGACGGTGACCGAGTCGCCGGTGTGCACGCCCATCGGGTCGACGTTCTCGATCGAGCAGACGACCACCACGTTGTCGTTGCGGTCGCGCATCAGCTCGAGCTCGAACTCCTTCCAGCCGAGGATGGACTCCTCGAGCAGCACCTCGCTGACCGGGCTGGCATCCAGCCCGGCCCCGGCGATGCGGCGCAGGCCCGCCGGGTCGTGCGCGATGCCCGAGCCCGCGCCGCCGAGGGTGAACGAGGGCCGGATCACCACCGGGTAGCCCAGCTCGCCCGCGGCCCGCTCGCACTCCTCCAGGCTGTGGCACATTCTGCTGACGGGCACCTCCGCGCCGAGGCCCATGACGATGTCCTTGAACCGGCTGCGGTCCTCGCCCGCCTGGATCGTGTCGATGGTGGCCCCGATCAGCTCCACCCCGTGCCGGGCCAGCACACCGGACTCGTGCAGGGCGACGGCGGCGTTCAGCGCGGTCTGGCCGCCCAGCGTGGGCAGCACCGCGTCGGGCCGCTCGATCGCGATGACCTTTTCCAGCACCTCGGTGGTGATCGGCTCCACGTAGGTGGCGTCGGCGAACTCGGGGTCGGTCATGATCGTCGCCGGGTTGGAGTTGACCAGGCTGACCCGGATCCCCTCGGCGCGCAGCACCCGGCAGGCCTGTGTGCCGGAGTAGTCGAACTCGCAGGCCTGGCCGATCACGATCGGCCCGGACCCGATGACCAGCACGGATCGGAGGTCTGCGCGCCTAGGCATGGCGCATTCCGGCCATCAGCGCGCAGAACGCGTCGAACTCCCCCGCCGCGTCGTGCGGGCCCGGCGCGGCCTCGGGGTGGTACTGCACGCTGAACGCGGGCGCGTCCAGCAGCCGGATCCCCTCGACCACGCCGTCGTTGAGGTTGACGTGGCTGACCTGGGCCCGGCCGAAAGGCGTGTCAAACGGCGCGAGCAGCTTTGGATCATGCGTGACGACGGCCCCGCGACCGGGCTCCCCTGGCGAGCCACCGGCGCCGTGGCCGGTCTCCGGCGCGTCCGCGCCGGGCATGGTTTCCGCGCCGGGCGGGGCGACGGCGAAGCCGTGGTTGTGGCTGGTGATCTGCACCCGGCCGGTGGCCAGGTCCTTGACCGGCTGGTTCACGCCCCGGTGCCCGAACCGGAGCTTGTAGGTGCCCAGGCCGAGCGCCCGGCCGAGGATCTGGCTGCCGAGGCAGATGCCGAACACCGGGATGCCCGCGGCCAGCACGCCGTGCATCGCCTCGACCGCGTATCCGGCGGCAGCCGGGTCGCCTGGGCCGTTGGAGAAGAACACCCCGTCCGGGCCGGTGGCGAGGATCTCGGCCGCTGTGGCCGTAGCGGGCAGCACCTGCACCAGGCAGCCGCGGGCCGCCATCGCCGCCGGAGTCGCGGCCTTGATGCCCAGGTCCACCGCGGCGACCCGGAACCGGGTCACTGCGGAGGGCGGCGGGCTCACCTGGTAGGGCCCGGCGGTGGACACCTCACGGGCCAGGTCGGCCCCGGCCATCTGCGGGCTGGCGAGCACTCTTTGCAGGAGTTCGCCGGGGTCGGTGCCGCCGGCGCTGATCACGGCGCGCATCACGCCCCGGTCGCGCAGCCGCCGGGTGAGCGCCCTGGTGCCGGTGATCGCGATGCCCGGGACGCCTTGGGCCGCGAGTTCCTCGGCCAGGCTGCGCTGCGCGCGCCAGCTTGACGTGATCCGGGACGGCTCCCTGACCACGTACCCGCTCACCCAGATCCGCCGGGACTCGGGGTCGGTGTCGTTGACCCCGGTGTTGCCGATGTGCGGGGCGGTCATGGCGACGATCTGCCGGCAGTACGAGGGGTCGGTCAGCGTCTCCTGGTAGCCGGTCATCCCGGTGTTGAACACCATCTCGCCGAACGCCTCGCCGCGCGCGCCGAACCCCGTCCCGTGGAATGTGGTCCCGTCCTCGAGCACGAGCACCGCTGGCCATCCAGCCATCAGGCAGGCTTCCCGTCGAGCACGGTCGGGCGGCCGCGCAGGAACGTGGCCACGACCTGGCCGGGCAGCGTCAGGCCGGCGAAGGGCGAGTTCCGGCTGCGGGAGGCGTGCGTGGCGGGATCCACGGCCTCGCGGGTCGCGGGGTTGTACAGCACGAGGTTCGCCGGCGAGCCGGCGGCCAGCGGCTGCCCCTGGCCGCCCAGCCGGCCGATGGCGGCGGGGCGGGCCGACATCCGGTCGGCGACCTCCGCCCAGCCGAGCAGGCCGGTGTCGACCATCGCCTCCTGCACCACCCGCAGCGCGGTCTCGAGCCCGGTCATGCCGTGCGCCGCCACGGCCCACTCGGTTTCCTTGTCCTCGACCGGGTGCGGGGCGTGGTCGGTGGCCACGCAGTCGATGGTCCCGTCCGCGAGCGCTTCGCGCAGCGCGGCCACGTCCGCGGCCGTGCGCAGCGGCGGGTTGACCTTGTAGACCGGGTCAAAGGTGGCCACAAGGTCGTCGGTGAGCAGCAGGTGGTGCGGGGTGACCTCGGCGGTCACCCGCCAGCCCTTGGACTTCGCCCAGCGGATGATCTCGACCGAACCGGCGGTGGATACGTGGCAGATGTGCAGCGCGGAGTCCACGTGGGCGGCGAGCAGGCAGTCCCGGGCGATGACCGCCTCCTCGGCCACGGCGGGCCAGCCGACCAGGCCAAGCCGCCCGGAGGCGACCCCCTCGTTCATCTGCGCGCCCTCGGTGAGCCTGGGCTCCTGCGCGTGCTGCGCGATCACTCCGTCGAAGGCCTTGACGTATTCGAGCGCCCGCCGCATGAGCACGGCGTCGGACACGCAGCGCCCGTCGTCGGAGAACACCCGGACCCGGGCGGCGGACTCGGCCATCGCGCCGAACTCGGCCAGCCTCGACCCGGCCAGCCCGACCGTGACGGCACCGACCGGCTGCACGTCGCAGTGGCCGGCCGCCCGGCCGAGCCGCCAGATCTGCTCGGTGACCCCGGCGGTGTCGGCCACCGGGTCGGTGTTGGCCATCGCATGCACCGCGGTGAACCCGCCCAGCGCAGCGGCCAGGGTGCCGGTCTCGATGGTCTCGGCGTCCTCCCGGCCCGGCTCGCGCAGGTGGGTGTGCAGATCCACGAGGCCGGGCAGCGCGATCAGCCCGGACGCGTCGAGCACCGGCGCGCCGCGCGGTGCCGTGGCCCCGGGCCCGATCCCGGAGATCGTTCCGTCCGTGACGGTGATGTCGGCGGGCTCGCCGCCCAGGGGCCGCGCACCCCTGATGACCCAGGTCGTGTTTTCCGCGGTCACTGTCATTTGCCTGCCTCCCTCGCGGGCGCTTCGCTGGCTTCGGGAGGCCCATCGGGCCCGGAGGGCCCAAGACGGCACAGTCTCGGTGCCGGGCGCCCGCGACGTCGTCGCGGCGTTCGGCCCGGCGCATGCGGCGTGACAGCTGAAGCTGCTGGAAGCCACCTCATTGTGCGGCCTCCAGCCCGCCGAGCAGCAGGTACAGCACGGCCATCCGGACGCTGACACCGTTGGCGACCTGCTCGACGATCGTGGACCTTGCCGAGTCGGCAACCTCCGCCGCGATCTCCACCCCCCGGTTCATCGGGCCGGGGTGCATCACGATGGCGTCCTCGGGAAGCTGCCGGAGCCGGGCCGTGTCCAGCCCGTAGCGACGGCTGTACTCCCGCACGCTGGGGAAATAGGCGGCGTTCATCCGCTCCTGCTGGATGCGCAGCATCATCACCACGTCGCTCTTGGGCAGCGCCGCGTCGAGGTCATAGCTCACCGAGCACGGCCAGCCGTCGATCGCCACCGGCAGCAGGGTGGGCGGCGCAACGAGCGCGACCTCGGCGCCGAGCAGGTGCAGCAGCCAGACGTTGGACCGGGCGACCCGGCTGTGCAGCACGTCGCCCACGATCGTGACCCGCAGCCCGTCCAGTGCCTCGCCGCCGCCCCGGCCGAATCTGCGCCGGATCGTGAACGCGTCGAGCAACGCCTGGGTGGGGTGCTCATGGGCTCCGTCGCCAGCGTTGATCACGCTGCCCCTCAGCCAGTTCGAGAGCCGAAGCGGCGCGCCCGAGGCGCTGTGCCGGACCACGACGGCGTCGGCGCCCATGGCCTCCAGGGTGAGCGCGGTGTCCTTGAGGCTTTCCCCCTTGGCCACGCTCGAGCCCTTGACGGCGAAGTTGATCACGTCGGCGGACAGCCGCTTGGCCGCCGCCTCGAACGAGATGCGGGTCCTGGTGGAGTCCTCGAAGAACAGGTTCACCACGGTGCGCCCACGCAGCGTGGGGAGCTTCTTGATGGGCCGGTCCGCCACCTGGGCCAGTTCCTCGGCGGTGTCCAGTATCAGTAGCGCGTCCTGCTTGCTCAGGTCGGCGGCCGAGATGAGGTGCCGGTTCATCGTTTCCTCCCGGTGACTCCGCCCCGGCGGGGCCGTGGCTCGGCGCCGACCGGTTCGAGCAGCACGGCGTCCTCGCCGTCGGTCTCGGTGAGCAGGACCCGGACCACCTCGGCTTGCGAGGTCGGCAGGTTCTTGCCCACGTAGTCGGCCCGGATCGGCAGCTCACGGTGCCCGCGGTCGACCAGCACGGCCAGCTGCACGCCGAGCGGGCGGCCCAGGTCGTTGAGGGCGTCCAGGGCCGCGCGCACGGTCCGCCCGGAGTAGAGGACGTCATCCACCAGGATCACGGTCTTGCCGTCGATGCCCTCGGCGGGTACCTCGGTGGGACCGAGCCGCCGGGCCGGGCGGAGCCGCAGGTCGTCGCGGTACATCGTGATGTCGAGGGAGCCGTGCGGCACCGGCCTGTCCTCCACAGCTGTGATCCGCGCGGCCATGCGCCCGGCCAGCGGGACACCGCGGGTGGGGATGCCCAGGAGCACGACCTGCTCGGCCCCATGGGTCCGCTCGATGATCTCGTGGGCGATCCTGGTCAGCGCGCGGTTGATGTCCGCCGCTTCCAGGACGGTCTTGGGATGTGCCTGCGGGCCGGGTGCTGGGGCACCGCCTGCGTGGCTCGGAACGGTGACGCTGTCACCGGGAGTGCCGGGCTTCCCGCCGGCCGGGTGCGCAGCATGCGCCACGAGGACCTCCTTTCCCGCCTCACGGGACGGGCCTTTAAAGGACGCCAGTTCGGACACACCGTACCAGCCGGGCGGGCCGCGACCAGGGATCGCCGCGCCCCGTGAGCGCCGCGTGCCCCGGAACTGCCGGCGGACGGGCCCTGGTCCCGGGTTACCGTATGTGACCTACCTCACCGTGACCCGGCGGGAGCGCCCGCCGTGGCGCCGGCTGGGCGTGTCCGCCGGTCCGACCGGCCAGAACCCCTGTGCGCGTAAGGGTTCCCGGCCACTGATCGGCGCGCCGGAAGCTTCAAGGGAGGTCCGTGCAAGGCGCGTAAGTTCACCCACTTTTTGCCATTCGGCTTGACCTCGTCGTGGTTGCGGCCTACCGTCACTGTCCGTAACCATCACTCAAAGCGACGACTGGCCAGGGAGCCGAGATCATGCCATCCGAGTACGCCAAGACTCTCGGTGCGCGCTTGCGCGCCATCCGTACCCAGCAGGGTTTGTCCCTCCACGGCGTTGAGGAGAAGTCCCGCGGCCGCTGGAAAGCGGTAGTCGTGGGCTCCTACGAGCGCGGCGACCGCTCCGTCACCGTGCAGAAGCTTGCCGAGCTTGCCGACTTCTACGGTGTGCCGGTTTCGGAACTGCTGCCGGGCGATGCGGCGCCCACGGCGATGGCCCCCTCGCCGAAGCTGGTCATCGATCTGGAGCGCATGTCCCAGCTGCCGCGCGAGAAGGCCGGTCCGCTTGCCCGCTACGTGGCGACGATCCAGAGCCAGCGCGGCGACTACAACGGCCGAGTGCTGTCCATCCGGCAGGAAGACCTCCGCTCGCTGGCCGTCATCTATGACAAGTCACCGGCCGACCTCACCGAGGAACTGATCGGCTGGGGCGTGCTCGACTCCGAGGCCCGCAGCGCAGTCGAGGCGTTCTAGGGCACCATCGGCCATAGCGGTCACAGCGTCCCGGGCAGGGCGTCCTAGGCGCAGCGCAGAACGTCGCGGCGGGGCCGGCGGCTCCCCGGCACCAGAGCGGCCCCGTACGACGTCATGACGTGCTACTAGCCCGCCCGCCCGCATCGGGCCACTGCCTGTAGGACGCCTGCATCGGGCAACCGCCCCGCGCGTGTGCCGCTATCGGGCAACCGCCCGCGCAAGTCGGAATCGGGCTACTGCCTATAGGACGGTTGCATCGGGCAACCGCCCCGCGCGTGTGCCCATGTCTGGCAACCGCGAGCCGGCATCGGGCCACTGCCCGTACGACGACTGCATGGGCAACCGCCCCCTACGCACGCTTGCATCGGGCTGACTCTGTGGGCACGCGCGCCTGCATGCCTCTGGGCACCCGCCTGGCTGGTTGGCTTCGGCCCGGGCGACCGCCTTTGGGCAGCAGGAAGCCAGGCCACCTTGAAGCTGGGCCGCCTGAGGGATGACCCAGCCCAGCGAGCTCAAGCGGGGGCTGGTGCCGCTCAGCACCGGCCATTCGACGGGCCCTGCTTGCGGCGGGCGTTACCCGACGCTTCTGAGCGGCAGCACCGGCTGAACGGTTACTCCCAGCGCCTCCTCCACCAGCGACAGGAATGTCTCCGCGTCCCTGAGCAGGTCATCCGCTTCGGCACCGGATACGGCCCGGGCCAGCCCCGCCTCGGCGGCGGCCCGCTTGCGTGCACCGGCCGCGAAGAAGGCCGCCCACTCGGCGAGGGCGGGCTCCACGCGCGGCAGCAACTCCCACACACTCTTCGGCGCCTTCCGGCGCGGTCCCGTACCGGCCTCGGGACGGGCGGCCACGACCGAGGCGGCGGCCCGCAGGGCCGCGAGGTGGGCGGCCACGTACCGCGAGCCGGCGCTGCCTTCCTCGCCTGCCTCCGCCAGTCCCTGCCTGGCCGATTGCAGGAGCGCAAGCGCGGCAGGGGCGACGCGGCACCGTGTCCGGCCTGGCCGCACCTGGCTGAGCGTGTCCATGGCTGCTCCTCCTTCCGCAAAGCCGGGGCCGGGCGGGGCACTTCCCCCGCTCCGCCCGACCCGGACCCGGCAGCAGGGGCGAACTGCCGGGCGGCCTCACTGACACCTATTCGAACATAAGTTCGGCTAGCTGTCCACCGCTATCAGATCTGAGTTCGAAGCTACCCCCTGGCTCTGACAAAACCTGACTCGCCGCGGGGGCGCTCAATCCGGTCGAGTACGCTACGCGCGTGCAGCCCGGACTCATCCTGGCCGAACTCGACGGGAACCAGTTCCTGGCGAACCTGGAGGCGTGCGCGGGGGTCTACGCGGCGGCGATGAATCCGCCGGAGGAGCAGATGCCCGGGCGGTACACGATCATGGAGCGGCATGCGGGATATGCCGCGTTCCGTGCCATCGCGGCGATCGTCCGCCCCGCAGGCGGTGCGGACGCCGACGGCGAACAGGCCGGTGGCGAGCCGATTACCGGCGAACTGGCCGGGTTCGCCTATGGCTTCCACGGCGGCGGCGGGCAATGGTGGCATGACCTGGTCAGCCGCACGACCGCCAGCATTCTGGGCAGCCGCGCCGCCCAGGACTGGTTCGGGGACTCGCTCGAGATCGCCGAGGTACACGTGCTCCCCAGCCACCAGGGCCGGGGTACCGGCCTGGAAATGATGCTGCGGCTCACCGCCGGGCGGCCGGAACGGGCGGCGGTCCTGTCCACCATGGACGCCAACACACGCGCGAGGCGGCTCTACCGTGGGCTCGGCTTCACCGACCTGCTGACCGGCTTCACCTTCCCTGGCACGGAGCTGCCCTACGCGATCATGGGGGCACCGCTGCCGCTGCCCGGGGCCCCGGCGCGCTCGGCCCCACCGGACAGACCAAGCCGCTGGTAGATGTCCAGCGTCGCGCGGGAGCCGTTCAGGGTGCAGAAGTGCAGGCCGGGGGCCTGCTCCGCGAGCAGCCGCTCACACAGGCCAGCGGCGTAGCCCACCCCGATCTCGCGGACGGCGGCCTTGTCGTCCGCCGCCGCGTTCAGCCGCTCCACGAGGCCGGGCGGGACCCTGGCACCGGACAGCAGCACGATCTTCTCCAGCGTGGCCATGCTGGTGACCGGCATGACTCCCGGAATGATCGGAACGTCACACCCGGCCGCCGCAACCCGGTCCCGCAGCCGCAGGTAATCCTCGGCATAGAAGAACATCTGGGTGATCGCGAAGTCCGCCCCCGCGCGGCATTTCCTGACGAAATAGTCAAGGTCAGACGTGGGACTTGGGGACCGGGGGTGACCTTCGGGAAACGCCGCCACCCCAACGCAGAAGTCCCCCGAGGCCTTGATCAGGCGCACCAGTTCTTCCGCGTGCCGCAGGCCCTCGGGATGGGCATGCCACGCACCGTTCGGGTCGCCCGGTGGGTCGCCGCGCAAGGCCACCATGTTCCGCACCCCGACCGCGGCGTACGAGCCGACCAGGCGCCGCAACTCGGCCACCGAGTGGTTGACCGCGGTGATGTGCCCGGCCGGGGTCAGCGTGGTCTCCGCGGCGATCCGCCCGGTGATCCGTACCGTGCGCTCCCTGGTCGAACCGCCAGCACCGTAAGTCACCGAGACGAACGTCGGCCGCAGCGGCTCCAGCCGCCGGATCGCCCGCCAGAGCTGGCGCTCGCCCATCTCGGTCTTGGGCGGCATGAACTCGAACGAGAACGACCGCTGGTTCCCGGCCAGCAGGTCACGGATGGCCGGCGCCTGGTGGTCAGGATGTGGCGGCATGTGCCCACGTTACCGGTTGCGCTCGCCGGGCTCTGGACCCCGCGGATCATCTAGTCTCGCGAGCATGACATCGGGCTCCGCGATGCTGGGTCAGGTCCGTGACCGGGTGGACCGCGCGCTGCAGGCCTTCCTCAGCGAGCAGCACGACGTGCTGCTCGCCGCCGGGCAAGACCTGCTGCCCGGAGTCGAGTCGATCTCCGGCCTGCTGGCCGGGGGCAAGCGGCTGCGGCCCGCGTTCTGCTACTGGGGCTGGCGCGGAGCGGGCGGGCCGGACTGTGCGGAGATCATCAACGCGGCGGCGGCCCTGGAACTGCTGCACGCCGGTGCGCTGGTACACGACGACCTCATGGACGCCAGCGACACCAGGCGGGGCCAGCCCGCACTGCACCGGCAGTTCGAGGCGCGGCATGCGCGCAGCCACTGGAATGGCTCCCCCGCAGCCTTCGGCATGGGCGCCGCCATCCTCCTGGGCGATCTGCTGCTCTGCTGGACCGATGAGATGTTCCACGCCAGCGGCCTGCCTGGCGAGGCGTTGCGCCGTGGGCGGCCGGTGCTCGACCGGATGCGCACCGAGGTATTCGCCGGGCAGTACCTTGACCTGCTTGGGCAGGTGACCGGCGACGAGACGCTGGAGAGCGCGCTGCGCGTGGTGGAGTTCAAGACGACCAAGTACACCATCGAGCGGCCGCTGCACCTCGGTGCCGCCCTGGCGGGCGGGTGCGCGGCCCAGGCACCCGGCCACGGCGCGGCCGGGCAGGTTGACCCGCCCGGCACGGACCAGGGGCCCCGCCTGGCCGCCGCCTACACCGCCTACGGGCTGCCACTTGGCCTGGCTTTCCAGCTCCGCGACGACATCCTCGGCGTGTTCGGAGACCCGGCCCAGACGGGTAAGCCCGCTGGTGACGACGTCAGGGAGGGCAAGCGGACCGTGCTGCTGGCAGTCGCCAGGGACCGGGCCACGCCTGGCCAGGCCGAGGTCATCGACAGGTACGTGGGCGACCCGATGCTCGACGAGGCCGGTACGGCGGAGGTCCGCGCCGCGATCGCCGCCACCGGGGCGGTCGCGGAATGCGAGCGGATGATCAGTGATCATGTCGGCGAGGCGATCGCCGCCCTGGCAGGAGCCCCCATTATCAGCGAGGCGCGGGACGCGCTGACCGAACTGGCCGTCGCTGCAACCGCCCGCGACGACTGAGCACCGGGAACCTGCCGCATTGGCGTCACATGCCCGGCACCGAGACACTGCGGCAATTGTCCGCAGCGAATGCTAAGCTAATAGCCAATAAACGTACATCAGTTCGAGGGAGAGGCGTTCGATGCCCGGTCTTGCCGAGCCTGGCCAGCGGCTGGTTAGCCCGCCCGCTGCCGTCGGCTTGGGGACCGCGCAGCTGACACCTGGTGACCCCGCGTACGCCATGCCCCCAGCGGCCACTGACCCTTCCCGGGACGGGGAAGTCTTAGCAGACGGCAGCTGCTGGGAGGACGATGACTGGGACCCGGCGGGGTCGCTGACCTCGCGGGAAATCGCCGATCTTGCCGCCCTGGACCGCGCGGGTGACCCGGCCGCTGACTGGGATGGCGGCCTGTGCGATGCCACGCCGACGGCTCTGGACCCATGGCCGGTGGCTCTGGACCCACGGCCGGCCAGACCGCCGTCGCGGCGCGGTGAGCGGTACCCGCCGCCACAGGCCGGGCCGGTCGAGGCGCTGCCTGGGCTGCTGCCACGTCATCTGGGCACCGGCGGAGGCTTCGACGCCGGGGGCGTGGCGGATCGGGTTCCACCCGGGCCGGCCCTGGCCGCGCTGGCTGCCAGTAAGTGGGCCGCTGGGCTGAGCCGGGCCAGCGATGACGAGATCGCCGGGCTGATGATCGCCTGGCGCCGGGTCGCGTCCTGGGCCGCTGCTGGCGAGCTGGCCGCGGTTGCGGAGCTGTGCCGACGGCGGGAGGCGCAGGTCGTGGCGGGTGCGGACCCGCACGTGGCTGAGCACGTCAGCGACGAGGTGGCAATGGCACTCACGCTCACCTCGTGGGCGGCGGGCAGGCTGGTGGACCGGGCACAGGGGCTGGTACGGCTGCCCAAGACGATGGCGGCATTGGCGGCCGGTGAGATCGACGTGCCGAAGGCCCTGGTGATCCTCGGCGAGCTGAGCGGCCTGGGCAGCGTACACGCCTCACGGGTGGAAGCGGCTGTGATCGGCCAGGCGGCGGGCTGGACTACCGGAGAATTGCGGCAGGCGGCCCGCCGCCACGTGATCGCCGCTGATCCGGCCGCCGCACGCCGGCGCAAGGAGCACGCAGAGCAACAGGCGCGGGTCGAGCGCTGGGCCGAGGATGCCGGCACCGCCGCCCTGGCCGGGCGGGACCTGCCACCCGCGGGAGTGCTGGCCGCCGACGCGCACCTGACCGCCTGGGCCAAACGGCTCAAGGCTGCGGGCCTTGGCGGGAACCTCGACCAGTTGCGCGCGCAGGCATACCTGGCGCTGTTGAACGGCCAATCCCCCGGTGTCCTGCTCCCCGCCGACCCGACCGGAGCCGCTGCTGGACAGGCAGGGCTGGATTCCCCCGGAATCCCGCCCGTGTCCGCGCCGCCGGGTATCAAGCACGATGGCGGCACCGCGCCTTCACCGGCTGCCGGTGAGCCATCGGCCGCAGTGTCAGGCCGGCCGGCCGCCCTGATGCTGGACCAGGCACCTGGTCCAGCCAGGGAGCCGTTGCGTCGGGTCAGTGAACCCGTTGCGTGGGTCAGTGAACCTGGTATTGCCTCTGTCGACGTGGCTGGGCTGGTCGCCTTCGCCGGGTGAGGTTGCCGGGTTCGGGCCCTTGGATGCGGCGGACTCACAGGCACTGGCCGCCGCCTTAGCCCGCGATCCGGCAACGAAATGGTGCCTGACCGTGATCGGAGCCGACGGCCGGGCGGTCGCCCACGGGTGCGCCAAGGCTGGCCCCGGGCAACCGCCAGGCGAACCCGTCGGCCGCCCCGCGCGTCCCGGGCAGCCTCCGGCCGAACTCATTGGCCGCCCCGCGCGCCCCGGGCAGCCTCCGGCCGAACCCATTAGCCGCCCTGCGCGCCCCGGGCCAGGCGGGGGCCGCGGTCTACGAGAGGGTCCCGGCCCGCCGTTACCGCCGAGGTTGGGCGCCTGGCTCGCCGGCGTCAACCTAGCCTGGCTGGAGACAGGTGAGTGCAGCCATCGGCGGGAGTCACCGGGGTACCGGCCGTCGCGAGACCTGACGCACCTCATCCAGGTACGGCAGGTCACCTGCACCGCTCCGGGATGTCGCCGCCCCGCCGCATCCTGCGACTTCGAGCACACGGTCCCCTACCACCAGGGCGGCCGGTCGTGCGAGTGCAACTGCGGCCCCTGCTGCCGGCGCCATCACCGCGCTAAGCAGGCCGCCGGGTGGCAGTTGTCCCAGCCCTGCCCGGGCGTCTTTGTCTGGTCAACGCCGCACGGGCGGAGCTACCAGACCGAGCCAGAGCCCTATCCGGCCTGACCTCAGGCGCTGTGCGGCTGCCGGCCTTGGGGCGCTGGCCGGTCAGGCATGGTCGTGTCGCCGCGAGTTTCGGGGTTGCTTGCCGGTGGCGCCGGCTACGGCTGCGGCGTACCGCTACCCCGGCAGCAGCCGCATGCGGTCGGGGGCGCGGCAGTCGGGGGCGCGGCAGTCGGGGGCGCGGCAGTCGGGGGCGCGGCAGTCGGGGGCGCGGCATTGGTGTGCTGGGAGGAGCGCGTCATGGCCGAGGCACCGTCCTCACAGAGAGCCCGGCCAGCTCTGGCGGTGGGCCGGTTTAGAGTTCGGCCTGACCGCGGACGCAGCTGACCGTGCCGCCCGCTACCCAGATCGTGCCATCGTCATCGCGGGAGACGTGCACCCGGCCCGCGCGGCCCAGCGCCGTGCCCTGGCTTACCACATAGGGGGCCTGGGCCCGGCCGGTACGCAGCAGCCAGGGCGCCAGAGAGGCGTTCAGGCTGCCGGTCACCGGGTCCTCGGTGGTGACGCCGTCCTTGGGGAAGAACGCCCGGACCTCGAACGCCTGCGGCGATCCCGGGGGGTACGGGCCGACCAGGCCGAGGTCAAGGTCCGAGGTGGCGGGCTTGACCGTCAGTACCGCCTCGGCGCTGGCGAGCAGCACCGCCACCCAGCCGGGGCCGTTGTCCGCCCACGAGGCGTCGACGATGTCGGCCCTGTCGATGTCCAGGACCGAGGCGATCCGGCCGAGCAGTTCCTCGGCGACTGGGCCGTCACGCAGCACCGGCGGAGCGGCGAAGGCGAGACCATTCTCGGTCTGGCGCAGGGCCACCAGCCCGGCCCGGCACTGCTGTACCACGGTCCCGGCCTGCCGAGGCGTCCCGCCAGCCTCCAGCCAGGCATGGCAGGTTCCCAGGGTGGGGTGCCCGGCGAAGGGCAACTCGGCGACCGGCGTGAAGATCCGCACCTGGTAGTCCGCACCCGCGTCGGACGGCGGGAGCACGAACGTGGTCTCGGACAGGTTCATCCAGTGTGCGAACCGCTGCATCTCCTCGGTGGCGAGCCCGGTTCCGTCTAGCACCACGGCGACCGGGTTCCCCCGGTACGGCTCGGTGGTGAACACATCGACCTGGTACAGAGCACGCATCACACACGCCAGGATGCCACAGCGGGCCGCCAGGCCCGCCGGTCACCCGGCCGCCGCCCCCGGCGTCAGAACGCCAGCGCCTGTGCCCGCCTGTTCACCTCGGTGCCACGATGCTCGGCAATGGCCTGGATGGGGGTACCGGGCAGCGTGTCGTCGGCCGTGAACAGCCAGCGAATCGCCTCCGGCTCATCGAAGCCGCAGTCGAAAAGCAAGGTGAGCGTGCCGTGCAGTCCCTTGATGATCTGATGGCCGTCCAGGAACGCGGCAGGCACGCCCAGCGTGCCGTCCGGCTGCCGGACCGCTACCAGTTTGCGGTCGCGGAGCAGTTGCTTGATCCGGCCGCGTGGGATGCCGAGGCGGTCAGCGACCTCGGCCATGCTGAGACAGTTGCCGACGACTGAGTCCGGCAGGGGGTCGTTCTGTGCCACACCCCCGATGTTGCCACCTGCGCACCCGGCCAAACCTGGAAGATCGCCGCAGACACTCCCGCGAGTCCGCCCCGTCACCTCAGCCGGCCGCGGCATCGCGGAGGGGAACGGCCGGATCGGCCAGGCGCACAGGATCCACCGGCGTACCCGCGGCGATCAGCCGACGCCCCTGGAGCAGGTCCCGGGGCCGCGACACGGCCAGCACGGCGGTCAACCGCTCCCCCGTAAGCCGCTCCCCGGCGCCCCGGTCCCCGGACAGCCAGCATGCCGTCCAGTCACGGCCGTCCGTATCGCCGCGCCAGAGCAGTTTGTCGCCGGGTGAGTGCTGGCCGCAGTACTGGACCATCCGCCCGAACTGCTCCGACCAGAAATAGGGCACCGGGTCGTAGCGCTCGTCGCCGCCCAGGATGTTCGCGGCCACCACCTCGGGGGCGTGGATGGCGGAGTCCCAGTGCTCGACCCGCAGCCTGCGCCCGAAGCGGCGCGAGATGAACGCGGCGCAATCCCCCGCGGCGAAGATGCCGGGGATCGATGCCCGCAGCCCCTCGTCCACCGCCACCCCGTTGTCCAGCAGCACCCCGGAGCCCGCCAGCCAGCCCACTTCCGGCCGGACGCCGACCGCGGTGACCACCTCATCGGCGGCCAGCCAGCCGCCACCGGGCAGGGCGAGCCCGCCCGGCTCCACCGATTCCACCGGCTGGCCCAGCCGCAACTCCACCCCGGCGGCCGCGTACCACGGCACGGTCCGCGAGCCGGCCTCGGCGCCGAGTGCTCCGGCGAGCGGTGCGGGTGCCGCTTCCACCACGGTCACCTGGCAGCCCTGCTTCGCGGCGCTGGTGGCAAGCTCGGCGCCGATCCAGCCGGCGCCGACCACGGCCAGCTTGAGCCCGGGCCGCAGTGCCGACCGCAACGCGGCGGCCTGGTCGAAGGTGCGCAGCACCCGCTGCGGGCCCGGGCCGGGCAGCCGTACCGGCATGGCCCCGGTGGCGATCACCAGGGCGTCGAACCCGAACTCCGCCCGGCCGGCGCGGAGCACCCCGTCGCCCAGGCCGGTCGCCGCCTCGCCCAGCCGCAGGTCGGTACCGAGCGCATCAAGGTCAGCGCGCAGCGAGGTGTCGTCGATCTCGCCGGTCATGAACTTCTTGGTGAGCGGCGGGCGGTCGTACGGCGGCCGGGGCTCGGCACCGATCATGGTGAGGGCGCCCTGATATCCGCGGGCCCGCAGTTCTTCCGCCGTCCGCAGCCCGGCCAGGCCTGCCCCGGCTATCACCACATGCCCGATACGCATAGGCCCCAAGGGTAGGAGTGCAGCCCACAGCCGGCCACCGAGGGTCGCTCCCCGGGCCAGCGGGGCCGGTGACGAAGGAACCAGGCCGTAGGCCAGCGGGGGGTTCCGACGAGTCGCTCCCCGGGCCAGCGGGGGGTTCCGGCGAGTCGCTCCCCGGGCCAGCGGGAGGTTCCGGCGAGTGGCTCCCCCGGGCCAGCGGGGACCCGGCCCGGTGACGAAGGAACCGGGCCGTAGGCCAGCGGGGGGTTCCGGGGGGTCGCTCCCCCGGGCTAGCAGCGCCAACACCGTCACCGGCTGTGGCCGTTTCGTCGCCTTCGTGCTGTTCCCAGGCTGAAATGCGGAGTCAGCTTTAGAATCGACGCCAATGGATACGACCCTGGCCCGCGTGCCTATCGGCCAGCTCCTTGATGGCCGGTACCGGGTGGAGTCCCATCTCGCACACGGCGGGATGGCGACGGTCTACCTGGGCACCGATACCCGGCTCGACCGCACGGTCGCGCTGAAAATCATGCATGCGGAGCTTGCCAACGACGAGGACTTCGTCCGGCGGTTCGTCGCCGAGGCCAGGTCGGTCGCCAAGCTTTCCCACCCAAACGTGGTCACCGTCTACGACCAGGGCGCCGACGGGCGCACCCTGTACCTGGCCATGGAGTACGTGCCGGGCCGGACCCTGCGGGGCCTGCTGCAGGAGCGCACCAGGCTGCGCCCGCGCGAGGCGCTGGACATCATCGAGGGCGTCCTGTCCGGGCTGGCCGCCGCGCATGCGGCTGGTATCGCGCACCGTGACGTCAAGCCGGAAAACGTGCTGCTCGGAGAGGCCCACTTGCTCAAGGTCGCGGACTTCGGCCTGGCCAGGCTGCTTTCCGACGTGACCCACACCAAGAGCGGGCTGCTCATCGGCACTGCCGCCTATCTCGCCCCGGAGCAGGTGGCCGGCGGCCGATCGGACTTCCGCACCGACGTGTACGCGACCGGGATCATGCTGTTCGAGCTGCTCACCGGCCGTCAGCCCTTCACCGGTGACACTCCGCTCACGGTGGCGTACCGGCACGTCAACGAGGTCGTCCCGGCGCCGTCAAGCCTGGTCCCTGGACTGCCGCCCGCGCTGGACTCCCTGGTGGCCCTGGCCACGAGCAGGGATCCCGACCTGCGCCCGGCCGACGCCGGCCAGTTCCTGCGCGCCATCACCGGCGCCAGGCACGGCCTGCCACTCGACGTGCCGGCGTCCGCGCCCTCCATGCCATACGACGCCGGGCCCCCCGCCGCTGGCCCGGGCCTGCCCGGCGCGCCCACCGTTGCCGGCCTCGGCGTCATGCCCGGCACTCCCGTACCCGTCGCTCCCGGGCCGGACGCCTCGATCGCGGACACCGCCCCGCCCCGGGCGGTCGTCGCGCCGGTGTGGCCGGCCCCGCCGCCCACCGACTGGCCCGCCCAGCCGCCCGGTGCGCCCTCGTCCGGGACACCGGCCGGTGGGTGGCCGCAGATGCCCGCCAGCGGCTGGCCGGATCCGCCGCAGCACGGCAGCGACGTGGACATGATCCCCGGCATGGTGACGGGGACGGCGGTGCAGCCCTACGGCGTCACCAGCACCGATCCCTACCGGCCGGCCACCAACCAGACCCTGATCGTCTCCGCGTCCGACCCTCCATATGGGACCGCGGTGCGCGAATCCCGGCTGGGGCGGCTGCTGTTCAGCCGCAGGCTCGCCTACATCGCGGCCGGCCTCGCCGTGGTGCTGGTGTTCAGCCTGCTGGGCTGGTGGATGTTCGAGGGCCGGTACACGATCGTGCCGAAGGTCATCGGAGTCTCCGTGGCGACGGCCCAGGCCGACCTGCGCGACGTCGGCCTCACTCCCGGCGCCACCACGATCGTGCTGGACAACACCGTCGCCAAGGGCCTCGTCATCAGGACCAACCCGGCGAACGGGTCCCGTATCGCGCGCGGCGGCCGGATCGACCTCGTCGTATCGGCCGGCCCGCACATGATCAACATGCCGCAGGTGACCGGGCAGACGCTGACCGATGCGCAGGCGGCGATCAAGCATGCGGGCCTGACCCCCGGGAAGGTCAAGACGGTCACGTCCACCACGATCGCCGCCGGGATCGTCATCTCCACCGATCCCTCGGCCGGCACGTCCTGGCCGCAGCCTAAGCCGGTATCGATCGTGCTGAGCGCGGGGCCGCCGCTGCCCGACTTCGTCGGCCAGGACAAGTCGGTGGCCGAGCAGTGGGCGGCCGCCAACGGCGTGAAGCTCAACGAGGTGCCCGCCGCGCACAGCGACCAGCCGATCAACATCGTCGTGAAGCAGTCGGCCCCGCCGGGCAGCGCGTTCACCAACGGCGAGGTCATCACGGTCCAGTTCTCGCCCGGCCCGCCGATGGTCAACATCCCCAACGTCGCCGGGCTGCGGGTTCCCAAGGCGGTGCAGATCCTGCGCGGCGCCGGGTTCGTGGTGCAGATCAACGAGATCGGGCCGTTCAACGTGGTGACCGACTACAACCCGAAGGGCCAGGCCCCGAAGGGCAGCACGATCACGCTGACCACGGGGTTCCCGCACTTCGGCTGAGCACCAGCCGGGCGCCGGGGCCGGTCAGGTCTGTGCGCGTTCCTGACCGGGCTTGCGCAGCGCTAGCGCGGCCGCGATGCAGGCCAGCGGCACCGCGGGAAGCACGTACCGGTAGGTGTACTCGTGTTCTGCGATCGGCAGCACCATCAGGATGACGGCGCTGGCCCACAGCAGTGCCGCGACCGCCGTGCGGCGGCGCGGCAGGATGATCCCGGCCAGCCCCGTGAGCATGATGAGCGCGAACACCGGGCCCGGCAGGAACACGATGTGCTGGTACACGTTCATGAGGAACACATACGGCGACTTCAGCCGGGTGCCGTAGAGGTAACCGAGGTCCCTCGCCACGCCCTGGTCGTTGCCGGTGTACCCCTTGATCGCGGCCACCGCGTACCGCCGGTTCGCCCTCGACAGCCCGGAGGAGTGCGGCTGCACGGTGGGGAAACGCAGGTTGTTGGTGAACACGAAGGGCTCGGCGCTCTCCTTTGCGACCACACCGATATAGCCGAACGGCTGCGCAGCGATGGCCGTGATCGCAAAGTGCAGCGCCCGCGCGTTGTTGGCCTGGGTAAACGCGGCGGTATCCGGCACGAACCCGGAGTGCTCGTGCCGCCATTGCCAGGTGCGGTGGTTCCAGAGGTACCACTTGGGCGGCAGCCGCCGGGACGGGTCCGGCTGGGCAAGGTGGCCCGGCTGGGCACTGGGGCAGAGCGCCTGAAGGCTGGCCGGCGGCCGGATCACCGCGCAGTTCGCAAACGACATGGTTCGCGACCACAGGAACATGCCGTTGCTGTTGGTCAGGTTGACCGAGCCGTGCACCGCGGCGAACCAGCCCAGGTACCCGGCCACCGGGATCACCCCCGCCAGCAGCGCGGCACCTGCCTTGCGCCAGCCGACCCGGCGCAGCAGCAGGAACAGCGGGATGAGCAGCACCAGCGGCAGCGTGGTCGGCCGGATGGTCACCGAGGCGCCGGTCATCAGGCCCGCCGTCACGACCTGCCACATCGATGGCGGCCTGCGCAGCAGCAGTACCGCGAACGCCCCGACCATCAGCGCCATGGCCAGCAGGTCGGCCATGACGAACTGCTCCACGAGAATCTGCGCCGGGTCGAACAGCACCGGGGCGGCCGCGAGCGCGGCACCCCAGTCCGGCAGGCCGTAGCGGCGGACCAGTGCGTACACAAGCGTGGCGATGCCCAGGCCCAGCAGGTGCTGCAGGCCCACCACAAGCACGATCGAGTGGAACGGCCGCAGCAGCCACAGGAAAAGCGAGTACCCGCTCGGGTTCACCACGTTCGGCGAGACGTGAACCGCGCCCCACAGGTAGTCGTAGGTATCCAGCCGGAACAGCACGGCGGGCTGGAAGCCGATCATCGCCACCACTCGCGGCACCACCGCTGCGCCCACCGCGCTCGCGAAAATCCAGTGCCGCCGCAGCAGGGCGGCCAGCCAGGGCCAGGCCGCGCGCCACCGGCGCCAGACCGGCGGTGCCCCCGGGCTCGTGGCTGCCTGGCCCGCGCCTGTCCCCTCGGCGCCGGGCCCGGCTTCCCTGACCGTCGTCACTGATCTCCTCGACCTGGTCCGCCCCTACCGGGCCTGCGAAGGCAACGCCGGACCATTGCGGCGTTCACGGCAGGGCTCAATTCCGACAGCGCAGACGGCTCGCGGCGCGTTGCGCCCGCCTGATCGATGGGCGGCGCCCGCCTGATCGGCAACAGTCAGGTCAGGCCCGCGTCCTCCATGCGAATCCCCCCAGGGCACAGAGCGCGCACGCGATGCCGCTGCAAAGGTACCGTACCTGCGCGGCCGACCGGACCGCGACCGGTGCCGGGCACCTGACGACCGCCAACCTGGCGGCCCCGCCATCGCGCCGCCTCCGCGTCGCAGGTCAGATGACTAGGCATTAGAGTTTTTTCCACAGGGTTTGACCTGCGAGTTACGCAACACTCGGCCGTTATGCCCGCCCTGGCCGGTACGATCCGCTTTGGGCCGGGTTATTGGCCGCCTCCCCCGCACACGCTGGGCTGCGCCCGGCGTCCGAGGTCGCCGAACGGGCTGTCCACGGGTGAGAAATAGCAAAAGGTTGAGGGAGACGCCAGCCGTGAGCGAAACGCTTGCCAGGACTTCTGCGGACGGGTCCCAGGGTGGTGCCCCTGCCCCGCAGCAGCGGCGCCGCCCCGGCTGGCTCACGCCGGTCAACCTGACGATCATCATCATCACCCTGATCGCGCTCATCCTGCGCGTCTACTACCAGTACACCCGCCCCGGCTTCCTGCTCGGCGTCACCGAGTACGACGACGGTCCTTACTTCGGCAGCGCGGTCCGCCTGGTCCATGGCTCCATGCCCTACAAGGACTTCGTCCTTGTCCAGCCGCCCGGCATCACCCTGCTGATGAGCCCGGTGGGGCTGCTGACGTACTGGACCGGTACCGCCTGGGGCCTGGCCATCGGCCGGATTCTCACGGTGCTGGCCGGTACCGCGGGAGTCGCGCTCGCCGGGCTGCTCGTGCGCCACCGCGGTCTGCTGGCAGTCCTGCTGACCTGCGGGATCGTGGCCGTCTACTCCGACGGTGTGGCTGCCGCGCACACGGTGCTCGTCGAGCCGTGGCTGGTGCTGTTCTGCCTGGCCGGTGCGGTGACGGTGTTCGACGGCGACCGGATCACGGCCAGCACCAAGCGCCTCGTCTGGGGCGGTGTCCTGTTCGGTTTCGCCGGCGCCGTGGAGGCATGGGCGATCGTGCCTGTGCTGGTCCTCGCCGCGCTGTGCCTGCCCCGGATCAAACGCGCGGCGATCTATATCGGCGGGGTCGCGGCGGGGTTCGTGATCCCGGTGCTGCCGTTCGCCATCGCCGGGCCCAGCCAGCTCTACCACAGCCTCATCACCGCCCAGGTCGGATACCGGGCCCACGCCGTGCGGGTGGGGGTGCTGCTCCGGCTCAGGAACATGATCGGCCTCCCGTACTCGCTGGGCTGGTCGAAGAGCCTTCTGCTGCTGGCCGTGCTGGCGCTGGTGATCTTCGTGGTGGTGGCCTGGGCCGCCGCCATCGCGGTGACCCAGCAGCCGCCGCCCCTCCTGGACTGGTTCGCGGCCGTGACGACCGTGCTGATCGTCGTGATGTTCCTGTGGCCGCCCCAGTTCCACTATCACTTCACCGAGTTCCTCGCGCCGTTCATGGCGCTCACCATCGCGCTACCGGTGGCCCGGCTGTTCGGCGGCGCCCAGCCCGACGGCGGGCTGGCCGTCACCTGGCCGCACACGGGCAGCGCCAAGGCCGCCCGTCAGGCCGGCACGGCCATTTTCGCCGTGTCGGCCGTGGTGCTCGCGGTGGTCGCGGCCTTCCAGTTCCGCTTCGAGAGCGGGGCGCCGCGAGTCATCGGCCCGATCCCGGCCGCGATCGACCAGATGATCCCGTCCGGCGCGTGCGTGCTGACCGACCAGGTGTCGGTCACGCTCGCCGCCAACCGGTTCGTCTCCACCGACCCGAACTGCCCCAAGGTGATAGACAGCCTGGGCACCACCCTGGCCCTGTCCCGCGGCCTGAAACCGCAGACCGGGGCGGCAAAGGTCGCAGCGGTGAACGCGGCGTGGAGCCAGGCGTTCAGCAAGGCACAGTACGTGCTGCTCACCGCCACCAACACCCGGCGGATCGCGTGGAGCGACCAGCTCGAGGCCTACTTCGCCAGTCACTTCCACGTGATGTACCAATCCCCCCGCAAGCTCCAGCTCTACGTGCGCAATGGCCTGCATGCGGGCTGACGGAACGGCACGGCCGCACGGCTCTGCCAGCCAGGCAGGCAAACGTGGGGAAAGCGAGCGGCGATGAGCGGGGTGATGGCCACGACGGCTTCCGGCACATCCTCCGGTGACTCCGCGGCACCGCGCAGCTGGGGCAGTCCCGGGGTCCGCGCAGCGATCATCAGCACCGGACTGATCGCCCTGGCCCTGCGGCTGTGGATCCTGTTCGTGCCCGGCCTGATGTCGGTCACCCAGTACGACGACGGGCCTTACTTCGGCAGCGCGGTCCGGCTCATCCACGGTGTGCTGCCCTACCGTGACTACGCCTTCGTCCAGCCACCGGGCATCACCGAGCTGATGAGCCCGGCCGCGCTCGAGTCCTATCTGGGCGGCACCGCCTGGGCCCTGGTCATCGCCCGGTTCCTGTGCGTCTTCGCCGGGACCGCAGCCGTGGTGCTCGCCGGGTTCCTTGTCCGTCACCGCGGCGCCCTGGCCGTCCTGCTGACCGGCGGCATCATCGCGATCTACCCGGCTGCGGCGGCGTCCGCGCGCACCGTGCTGCTGGAACCGTGGCTGGTGCTGTTCTGCCTGGCCGGAGCGGTGGCCGTGTTCGATGGCGACCGGCCGACGTCCCGGACACGCAGGCTGCTGTGGGGCGGCGTGGCGTTCGGCTTCGGCGGCGCCATCAAGGTGTGGGCGATCGTGCCGGTGCTCGTGATCATCGTGCTGTGCCTGCCGCACGTGCGCCGGGCCGCGGTGTTCGCCGGCGGGGTGGCGGCCGGGTTCCTGATCCCGGTTCTGCCGTTCGTGATCGCCTCCCCGGCGCGCTTCTACGACGACGTCGTGGTGGCCCAGCTCGCCAGGGTCGGGAACCGGACCGCCGCCTGGAAGCGGTTCAACTCGATGCTGGGCACGCCCAAGGTGCTGTCCCCGACCACCGTGGTCGTACTGGCGATCACCGTGGTCGTCGTCATCATCGCCGCCCATATCGCCGCGTCGCTGGTTACCAGGCGCCCGCCCGCCCCGCTGGACTGGTTCGCGCTGGTGTCCGCCGCGCTGATCGTGGTCATGTTCGTCTGGCCGCCCTACTATGCCGCCCACTACGCCGCCTTCCTCGGGCCGTTCCTCGCCCTGTCCCTGGCCCTGCCGGTGGCCCGGCTGGCCGAAGGCCTGGCAGCCCGCCGCGCCACCGGGGATCAGCCCGAAGCGCCGGATCAGCCCACGGCCACGCCGTGGCTGGCCACGGCCGGCCTGATCGTGCTCGGGCTGGCCGTGCTGGCGGGCGCGGCCGCGCAGGCGGCGCCGCCGACCAGCCAGACGCGCCGCTTCGACGTGCCGACGGTGACGCTGCGGCAGATCCCCAAGGGCTCCTGTGTGCTCACCGACTCGGCCGTCTACCTTCTCGTCGCCGACCGGTTCACCTCCGACGTGCGGGGCTGTTCGCAGATGGTGGACAGCCTCGGCACCGATCTGGCGCTCGGCGACGGCCGCCGGCCGGGCTCCGGCGCTGGCCAGGTGCCCGCCGTGAGCCAGGCCTGGCGTCAGGCATTCAGCACCGCCGGATGGGTGCTGCTCACGCCGAAGAGTTCGGTGCGAATACCGTGGAATCCCGCGCTCCTGGCCTATTTCCACAGTCACTTCCGCCTGGCGCGGCACATGAACACCTACACGCTGTACGTACGGGACGGGTCTAGGCCAAAACTCCAGAAGCTGCATATGGCCGGATGAGCGGGGCAGGAAATCGTCTCGATGCCGCACCCGGGTGGCGTCCTTTCGTTACCGTTGCATGGTGAAAATGAGCAAACTGCCAGATGATCCAGGAGAAGGCCGCACCGAGACGGGTGCGGAAGGGGAAGTTACGGCGCAGCCGGCCGGTCAGCCCACCGGTCAGGCCGGGGAACTCTCACCGGAGAGACCCGCGGCGCAAGCGCCGGCTTCCGAGGTGGCAGCCGAAACCCCCAGGGAACGTGCCAAGCTGGCGTTCGCCAGCTTCCTGATGCTCTTCGTGGAACTCGCCCTGATCAGGTGGGTCACCGCGAACAACGTCTTCGTGACCAAGGCCACCAACTTCGTCCTGCTGGCAAGCTTCCTCGGCATCGGCATCGGCTTCCTGAATGCCCGGACCAAGCGTGACTACCTGCGCTGGACGCCGGTGGCGCTGCTGCTGCTGGTGTCCTTCGTGCTCGCGTTCCCGGTGATCCTGGCCACGCTGAACGGCCCGAACCCCTTCCAGGGCCTGCACGGCAGCCCGGCGCTACCGCAGCCGGTCAGCCTCGGCGTGGTCTTCCTGCTGGTGACCGGCGTGATGGCGGGCCTGGGCCAGGGCACGGCCCGGCTGTTCGTCCGGTTCCGGCCGCTGCGCGCCTACCGGCTCGACATCCTCGGCAGCCTCGCCGGGATCGCGGCCTTCACCGGGCTGTCCTTCCTCGACCAGCCACCGGGCACCTGGGGCGTCATCGCCTGCGCGGGCCTGCTCGTGCTGCTCGCGCCCCGGATCCGGTGGTGGCAGGTCCTCGCCGTCGCGAGCGTTGCGACCATGCTGCTGCTTGAGTCGTTCATCCCGGCGCAGGAGTGGTCGCCCTACAACAAGCTGGCCTACAACCAGACGCACGGCCCGACCGGGGCGCTGTACGTGTCCGCGAACAACATCCCCTACCAGGCGGCCCGCTCGCTGGCCCTGATGCGCAAGCAGAAGACGTTCTACTTCTACCCCTACCGCCACGTCACCAAGGCGTCGCTGGGCAACGTCCTGATCATCGGCTCAGGGACGGGCAACGACGCTGCCGTGGCCCTGTCCGAGGGCGCCAGGCACGTCGACACGGTCGAGATCGACCCGTTGCTGGTCCGGCTGGGCAACATGCACCCGAACCACCCCTACTCCAGCCCCAGGCTGACCGCGCACGTCGACGACGGGCGCGCCTTCCTGCAGGACACCTCGAAGCACTACAACCTGATCCTGTTCGCGCTGCCCGACTCGCTGACCGCCCTGGCCGGGCAGTCGGGCATCCGGCTGGAGAGCTACCTGCTCACCCTGCAGTCACTCCAGGCGGTGCGGGCCCACCTGGCGCCAGGCGGCACGTTCGCGATGTACAACTACTACGCGCCGTTCCTGGAGAGCAGGTACGCGTCCACCATCGAGGACGCGTTCGGGCGGACGCCCTGCGCCGAGGTCGGCCCGCCGCTCGGCGGGCGCCGTCTGGCGGTGCTCACCGTGCAGCCCGGCCGGGGCGGTGTCGAACTGTGCCAGCTTCTACCACGGCACCAGGATCGCTCCGGCGACCGACGACCATCCGTTCCCCTACCTGCCGGGCAACGACATTCCCAAGCAGTACCTGTGGATGATCGGGGCGATCTTCGCGGCGTCCCTGCTGCTGGTCCGGGTCGGTGGCGGCTCGTTCTCCCGGATGCGGAACTACGTGGACCTGGCCTTCATGGGGGCCGCGTTCCTGCTGCTGGAGACCAAGAACATCGTGCAGTTCGCGCTGCTGTTCGGCACCACCTGGCTGGTGAACTCGCTGGTGTTCGCGGGCGTGCTGATCGCGGTGTACCTGGCGGTGGAGACCGCCAGTCATCTCCGGCTGCCGCGTCCGGCGGTGCTCTACGCGGCGCTCATCGCGTCGCTCGTGGTCACCTGGGTGGTGCCGCAGGCGTCGCTGGTGGGCCTGCCCATCGTGGCGCGCTTCTTCGCCGGCAGCGCACTGGCCTTCGCCCCGATCTACCTGGCCAACCTCATCTTCGCCCAGCGGTTCTCCGACGTGGCGACCTCCGGGGACGCGTTCGCGGCCAACCTGCTCGGGGCCATGGTCGGCGGGGTACTGGAGTACATCGCCTTGATCACCGGGTACCGGTTCCTGCTGATCGTTGTCGGCGTGCTCTACGGCATGGCGTTCGTGACCAGCAGGTACCTGACCAGAAAGCAATCCGGCGGCGTGACCAGTGCCGGTGTGCAGGCCCCGGTGGGCGTGCGCTAGGCTGCACCCGTGCGCTCGCAGTTCGAGTTTTGGTATGGCTACCGGCCCGGTTCCCGGACGGTCGCCCGCCAGACTCTGCGCTGACGCGAAACGACCTGATGACAAGCCCCGGGCCCGGAAAGGCCCGGGGCTTGTTTGTCGTGACAGACCGGCCGGAGCAACTGGAGGAGACCCGATGGTCGTGGTGATGGCCCCGGAGGCCACGCAGGAGGATGTGGACGCAATCGTTGAGCTGGTGCGGGCGGCCGGTGGTGAGGCGTTCGTGAGCCGCGGCGTGTCCCGCACGATCGTGGGCCTGGTCGGTGACGTGGAGCAGTTCGGCGCGCTCAACCTGCGCAGCCGCAGCGGCGTCGTGGACGTGGTGCGGATCTCCGTGCCGTACAAGCTCATCAGCCGGGAGCACCATCCCGACAGGTCGGTGATCCGGGTCGGCGGCGTGCCGATCGGCCCGGACACGCTCACCGTGATCGCCGGGCCGTGCGCGGTGGAATCGCACGAGCAGACGCTGACGGCCGCGCGGATGGCCAAGGCGGCGGGTGCGTCGCTGCTGCGCGGCGGCGCCTTCAAACCGCGTACTTCCCCCTACGCCTACCAGGGCCTGGGTGAGGCCGGGCTGCGCATCCTCGCCGACGTCAGGGCCGAGACCGGGCTGCCCGTGGTCACCGAGGTCATCGACCCGGGCAGCGTGGAACTGGTCGCCTCCTACGCGGACATGCTCCAGGTCGGCACGCGCAACATGCAGAACTTCGCCCTGCTCCAGGCGGTTGGCTCGGCCGCCAAGCCGGTCCTGCTCAAGCGGGGCATGAGCGCCACCGTCGAGGAGTGGCTGATGGCGGCGGAGTACATCGCCCAGCGCGGCAACCTCGACATCGTGCTGTGCGAGCGGGGCATCCGCACGTTCGAGACCGCCACCCGCAACACGCTGGACATCAGTGCGGTGCCGGTCGCCCAGCGGCTGTCCCACCTGCCGGTCATCGTGGACCCGTCACACTCGGGCGGCCGGCGTGACCTGGTCCTGCCGCTCACCCGCGCGGCGATCGCGGTCGGTGCCGACGGCGTGATCATCGACGTGCACCCGGAGCCGAAGCTGGCCATGTGCGACGGCGACCAGGCGCTGGTGGATTCCGACATCCGGCAGCTCGCCAGCATCGCCGCGAACCTGTCCCCGCTGATGGGCCGCACCCTCACCCCGCCGCGTGCGGCCGCCAGCGAACAGCCGCGGGCCGCCAGCCCAGCCCGGTGGCAGGCTGAGCGCTCGGCCCCGGGGCCTAATCCCGGCATCGGCACCTGGCACGCAGGCAGCCGGGCGCGCCGATCCCGGGCCACGGCCCGGCGACCGGGGCCCAGGGCTGCCGGGGTGCCCGGCGTCCTTAACGAGAGTCAGTGGATTATCGGCGGTCAGCCGGGGCAGGGGTACAGCCTGGTGGTTGAGAAGCCAGCCGCGATCCAGGCTGGCTCACCCTGCCCCGGCGAACCGTCTGAGGATCACGGCCGGCGATCCTGAGAGGTGGCGGCCATGGCTGACCTGCGTGCATCCTTACTGCCCGTCTATTGGTACCGCGCTTGCCGCGGCCGCGCTCGCCATGACCGCCTGGCTGCCGGGCGCGGCCGCCAGCACCGGCTGGCAGGTGGCCTTCAAGGTGCACACCGGAGGGCCGGCGCACGTGACAACGGCATGATCGCCGTGACCACCGTGGCCGGGAAGGCGACGCCTGGGCGGTCGGCGGCACCGACACGTCCGAGCGGCACGCCGGGGGCTCCACTGGCCGACCACTGGAACGGCACGAAGCTGGCAGGCCACCACCCTGCCCAGCGGGCTCACCGGCACGCTGGGCGCGGTCAGCGCTCCGGCCGCCAACGATGTCTGGACGGTGAGCCAGCTCACCGGGTACGCGCTGCACTGGAACGGCACCTCCTGGTCGGTGGCCAAGAAGTGGCCGGAGCCGCAGCAGCCCGCGCGAGTTGACCGACGTCACCGCCTTCAGCCCGACCGACGTGTGGGTGTTCGGCGCGCCCAGCGCTGACTACCCCGGCCTCGGCACCTGGCATCTGAAGGGAACCACGTGGACCAAGGTCACCGGGCTGGCGGGCAGCATCTCGACTGCTGGCGCCCTGTCTCCCACGAGCATGTGGGCGATCAGCTCGGACGGCACCGCCCCGGACGACATTCTCGTGGATTACAACGGCGTCACCTGGCAGCGGATCACCAGCACGGTCCTGAACGGCCTGCAATTCTCCGGCATCTGCGTCAAGCACGCCAACGACATCTATGCTCTCGGCACGGAGGGCAACGGCACGCAGCACCTGGTGCACTTCAACGGTTCCGCAATGGAAACGCCTGACGGTACCGTCATCGGTCCAGCTGAGGGACGTGGCACCGGACGGCTCGAACGGCGAGTGGTTCAGCGGCTACTCAGTCCTCGTCGCAGGCGCCGGTGGCCGAGCACCGGTCCTCCACCGGGACCTGGTCGAGCCACCGTGCTGCCGGGCAGCACCGGCCAGGCGTTCGGGATCACCCTGATCTCCGGCACCACGTCCCTGTGGGCCTCGGGGACCATGCCAGACGTCCGGGGGGCCGGACGCGGTGATCTGGGGCTACGGCCCCGCCGCCTGAGCCCGGGCCGGGCCCCACCGCCGGCAGCGTAGTTGCGCGGGAGCGGCCAGGCTCAGGGCCGGTCGGGGCGGTACTCCTGAGCCAGGCCCGCCAGTTCCTCCGCCAGGTCCGCCGCGTCCAGGCGGCGCCTCGATCCGGCGCAGGTCGTCGATGCGGGCCTGGGTCTCCACGTGCCGGGGAGTCAGCAGCGTGCAGCAGTCCTGGTCGGGCAGTTCGGAAAGCGCCAGCGTGCGGATCCGGCGCGCCTCCGCCATGATCTCCACCTTGTCCTGGCCGATCAGCGGGCGCAGGATCGGCAGCCCGACCGCGTCGTCGAGCGCGGTCAGGTTGACCAGCGTCTGGCTGCTCACCTGCCCGAGGGAATCGCCGGTGACGAGCGCCGCCGCGCCGAGACGGCTGGCCAGCGCCTCGGCGGTCTTGAGCATCAGCCGGCGCTGCGCCACGATCTGCAGCCGGCTGGCCCCGGATGCCGCCAGGCGCTGCTGCGTCTTGCCGAACGCGACCACGAACAGCCGGGACTTGCCCTGGAACCGGTCCAGCTGGTGCATCAGGCCGTAAGCCTTGTACACCGACTCCGGCCCGGTCAGCGGCATGCCGGAGAAGTGCAGGAAGTCGCAGCGCAGGCCACGGCGCATCATCCGGTACGCGGCCACGGGGGAATCGATGCCGCCGGACATGAGCACGAGCGCGTGGCCGCTCATCCCGACGGGCAGGCCGCCCTGGCCCGGCTGGCCATCGGTGTAGACGAACACCTCGTGGGTGTCCACCTCGACGAACACCGTGTTGTCCGGATACTTCAGGTTGACCGGGTAGCCGTACTCCCGCTGGACCCGGGTCCCGATCGTGGTGGCCAGCTCCGCGGACTTGGCGGGGAACCGCTTATCGCGGCGGCGGGCACGGACCGCGAACGAGCCGGTCTTTCCCGCCATCATGGCGACCGCGGTGTCGATGGCAGCCTGGGGCTGCTTGGGCACTCGTACCGCCCGGCAAACTCTCGCGATGCCCATGACATCCCGGGCCCGCTCAGCGATCTTGTCCACCGCGGCCTCCGCCCCGGCGGCATCGAGCCCTGCGTCGTCAGCGGCCCGCAGCATGATCACCCCGTAGCGCTGCCAGATCCGGACGGCAAGGCCGGCGTCCGCCATTGCCTGCCGGATATTCGACTGCAGCCGCTGCTCGAACTGCCGCCTGTTGCCCCCCTTGAGCACGATCTCACCGAGTTTGAGCAGCACGCACGGTTCATGCTGCCCGGGCAGGGCGGGCACGCCTTGCTGAGCATGCGCAGTGAGGGAGGTGACGGACATTCCTCTAGTCTGCCAGCAGCGGGGCGCGGCGGCGCCGGATAGCAGCCCGGCATCGGATCGGCCGGACGTGTCGATCCGGGGCCGCGCCGTTCGACTCCATGCAGAGGCCGGCGTCCTGGCCGGCCAGGAGAGGTGGTGCATGGTGAAGTACCTGCCGACCATGGCGCAACGCCTGGTGCGGGCCAAGCGCAAGATCCGCCAGGCCGGCATCGCGTTCCGGGTGCCGGGGCGGGCGGACCTGCCGGCCAGGCTCGGCGCGGTGCTGCGGGTGGTGTACCTGGTCTTCACCGACGGGCACCTGGCCACAGGCGGTGACGCGCTCATCCGGGGCGATCTCTGCGACCAGGCGATCAGGCTCGCCCGGGCGCTGACCGCGCTGCTGCCCGGCGAGCCGGAAGTGACCGGGCTGCTCGCGCTGCTGCTGCTCACCGACGCACGCCGGGACGCGCGCCTCAGCCCCGCCGGCGACCTGGTGCTGCTCGCCGAGCAGGACCGCGGCCGCTGGGACCACGCCATGATCGGCGAAGGGGAGGCGCTCGTCGAGCAGGCCCTGCGGCTGGGACGACCCGGCCCCTACCAGATCCAGGCGGCGATCGGGGCATGCCATTCCGGCGCCGCCACCGCGGCAGACACCGACTGGCGGGAGATCGCGCTGCTGTACGGCGAACTGATCAGGTATGAGCCCTCGCCGATGGTGGCGGCGAACCGGGCGGTGGCCGTGGCCATGTCGGAAGGCCCGGCGGCCGGGCTGGTCATCCTGGACACGGTCGGCGGCGACACAAGGCTGGCCCGCTGGCCGCAGTTGCACATCGCCCGCGCGGAACTGCTGCGCCAGCTTGGCCGCCGCGGCGAGGCGGTCAGGGCGTACCAGGCGGCGCTCGCCCTGGAACCGCCCGCGCCGGAGCGCGCCTACCTGGCCCGGCGGATGCGCGAGTGGTGACCGGGGGCAACGGGAATCCCTTGGCGGCGGGGCGGCGGGGCGTGGCAGGGTGGGCCCGTGACAAAGCTAGAGGTGCGCGCGGCCACCGAGGATGACCTGGCCGCCATCGCCGCCGTGGCCGAGGCGACCGGGCAGGTTGAGGAGTGGTCCGGGTCCGATCCGGCCTATGTACGGCACCTGCTGGCGCACGGGAACGTCATGGTGGCCGAGCACCGGGGCGCCGCGGGGCAGGGCACCGTGACCGGGTTCGGCGCGACGCGGCGGATCGGCGACGGGCCCGCCGCCGTCACGATGCTGTGCGATCTGTTCGTGGACCCCGGGGCGCACGGCCGGGGCACCGGCCAGGCGCTGCTGGCCGCGCTATGGGAGCCTGGCTCGCCGCGCATGACGTTCAGCAGCCTGCACGCCCACGCCCTGCCCCTGTACACCCGGGCGGGCCTGGACGCCTGGTGGCCGCTGCTGTACCTGGGCGGTGAGGCCGGCGCGCTGCCGAGCGCACCCGGCTGGACCGTGGCCACGACGTCGCCGGAGGAGGTGGCGGCGCTCGAGACGGGGTGGACCGGGATCGACCGGTCGGCCGACCACCAGGCCTGGGCCGCGCGCCCCGGCGGGCAGCCGGTGACCGCACGGCGCGGCGCCGCGGTGCTGGCGGCCGGCACCGTGGCCGGTGAGGACGCCGAGTACGGCATCGCCCACCTGGCCATGTCGCCTGACGCCGGGGACAGCGACGCGGTGGACGCGGTCCTGGCCGTGCTCGCGTCCCTCGATCCCGCCGGCGGCCGGGCGCGGGTGTGCCTGCCCGCGCCGCATCCGGCGACCAGGCCGCTGCTCGCCGCGGGCTGGCACGTGGATTTCATGGATGTGTTCATGGCCACCGAGCCCGGCCTGCTCGACCCGCGCCGCGCCGTTCCCTCCCCCGCCATGGCCTGACCACCCGGGCGAAATAGCGTTGTGGGGTTTCGCCACGCCTGCCTACGATGGAATCAAAGCCACCAAGGAAGGCGAATCGTGAAACTCCGGCCGGTCATCAAGCGAGACCAAGGCATGGTTGCGTGCCCGTGTTCGCCGCTTATGGCTGCCCCGGGCAATGAGCACACGAGCCAGGAGGCTTCTGGATAGCACGAGTTAAAGCAGCCAGAAGCCGCCCCCCGGAACCACGACGGAAGGGGCGGTTTTCGGTTTTACGGCACCTTGTCAACTCAATAGCGGGAGCATCCAAGCAAGGCTCGCGGGCGCCATCCTGCGGGAACCCGGGGATGACAGCTATGGTCCGATTCCTGCCAGCCCGACGGGACCATGTGATGCCCAAGCGCCGCAAGCATTGTGGTGATGCACTGGGCCCTTACCCCAGAGAGCGGAGTTCGATCCTCTGGCGGCGCACCAGGCCCATCAGGATCCGCCTCTGGCCAGGCGCACGCAGAGTTAGGCCCCGTTGGAGTAGTGGTCATCTCGCCTGGTCCTCAACCAGGAGAACGCCGGTTCGAATCCGGCACGGGGTACGGAAATGCAGCCCCCATCGTCTAATGGCTAGGATTCAGCCCTTTCAAGGCTGGGAAGACGGGTCGGAACCGTCTGGGGGTACTGCGGGGTAGCCAAGGTCGGTCAGGCGCTGGGCTCATAACCCAGAAGACGCGGGTTCAACTCCCGTCCCCGCTACCATCCGGTGTCGTCCAATGGCAGGACCCCTGGCCGTTACCCAGGTGATCGCAGTTCGACCCTGTGCGCCGGAGCGCAGTTCATGGGGCGTAGCTCCGGTACAGCTTGATCTTCGGCGTGTCGGAGATCGTGCTGGGTGTCCAGATGCGCCGGGCCGGGCGTACCGTGCAAGCGGTATTGCACGACGCCGCCTGAGCCGCGGCGAAGTTTGGACGTCCACACGGCCCGCCTATCCGGCGCCCACTGAGCGCCTGCCAAGCCCGTCCAGCTTGGCAGGCCCGTTCCGCCGCACGGCCGCGGCCGCTCTACGGAGGAAGGGCACCACGATGGCCGAGCCCGGCCCGGGCACACAGAGCCCAGATGACCCAGCGGCCCCGCCACGCGTGGCCCGGCGAGCCACGCTGCCGATCAAACTCCCGCACCACCCCGTCGTCCTGGAGGAACGGGCCGAGCGAGCCGCCGACGTGCAGTTGCGGATCGCCGACTGGATCACCGCCTTCGCGGGGTCGATGAACTTCGTCTACATCCACATCGCGCTGTTCACCGTCTGGATGCTGTGGATCGAATCCAAACCGTGGCCGACGCTGACGCTGATCGTGTCGCTGGAAGCGATCTTCCTGTCCACGTTCGTCATGATCGGCCAGAACCGGCAGTCGGCCTTCCAGCAGGCCAAGGCCGACCACGACTTCCGCGAGCAGGAGCTGGAGCTCAAGACCAACACGGAGCTGACCCGCGAGATCGAACGGCTCACCATCGAACTGCGCAACCGGCTGATCCGGGGCTCCGCCGGACAGGCCTGAAGGCCGGATCCCGCCGCACGCCCGATCGCGGCGAGGGACCATCAGGCGGGGGCGACGGCGCAGAGGATGCGGTTCTCGCCGTACTGCCAGAGCGTGCCGATCTCGGCGAACCCGGCCGCGCGCAGTGCCGCGACGTGCTGCACGAGCAGCACAGACTCCGAGCCGTGATGGTCCTCGCTGAGCCTGCGCCGCGCCCGCTCGGCGGCGGGCCGGGCCAGCTCCGGGTCCGCGGTCGCCGCTTCCCACCAGGCCTTCCAGTCCTCCTCGTGCTCCCGGTCGCCGAGCCGGCGGTGGGCGGCGCGCTCGCTGATGGCGTCCCCGAGACGGGCCAGCGCGGGCACCGCTGCCTCGTCTTCCTTCAGGTGATCGCCGTCGATCATCAGCCCGCCGGGGCGCAGCACGGTCGCCAGTTCCGCGTACATGGCCCGCAACTGGGCCGCGTCAAGCCAATGCAGCGCGGTGGTGCTCACCGCGGCGTCCGCCGGCCGGTCCAGGCCCAGCGCCGGCGCCCAGCCGGGTTTGCGCAGGTCCTGATCCACGAACCGGAGCCCGGCGCGGCCGCCGAACGCGGCATGGCCGAGGGCCAGCAGCAGCGGATCGGTGTCGAGGGCCACCACGCGCGCGGCGGGTATCCGGTCGAGCAACCTGACCGCCAGCGAACCGGGGCCGCAGCCCAGGTCGAGCACCAGCGGGTCATCCCTGCCCACCCCGGCCTCGACCGCGTCGATGAGCACGGTGAACCGCTCCTCGCGGTCGGGCATGTACCACTCTTGCTGGGCGTCCCAGCGGTCGATCCACTGCTCGGCCCGGTCCAGGTCCACAGCGCCCCCTGCCTTCCGGTCACCGGCGGACACCGTCTCCGCCAGTCCCAACCTAGATCTCCGGGCGGGCGATGCCACCGGTATTACGCCCACGCGCCTTGCCGCCAACTCCCCGGGCGGGAGTCGCCGGCTCCCCCCGGCGCGGCCAGCCGGACAGAGTGCCACAATTTCCCCATGGAGCCTCACCAGGCCATCTCGGGCGGGCCTGGAACTGCCCTCAGCCCCGGCGAGACCGTCACCCGCCGATCCGGCATCCCTGCGCCGGTCACCGCGCTGATAGGCCGCCGCAAGGAATGTGAGGGCGTCACCGCGGCCCTGGACTCCAGCAGGCTGGTGACGCTGATGGGCCCGGGCGGCGTCGGCAAGAGCAGGCTGGCGCTCGCCATCGCGGCGCAGTTGCAGGCACGGTTCGGCGGCCGGGCCTGGTGGGTGGAATTAGCTCCTGTCACCAGGGACGACATGACCGCGCAGGCGATCGCGGACGCGATCGGGGCCAGGGACGCCTCCGGCCTCAATCTGGCCGAAGCCATTGCCGCGCGGGTCGCCGATCACCCCGCGCTTATCGTCCTGGACAACTGTGAACACCTCACCGCAGGCTGCCGTGAGGTTGCCGACCGCCTGCTCACCATGTGCCCGCATCTGCACATCCTGGCCACCAGCCGGGAGCCGCTGGGCGCGGCCGGCGAGTCGCGCTGGCCGCTGGCGCCGCTGACCGTACCGCCGCTGGCCGCGCCACCGGGAGCGTGGCCGACCTCGGAGCAGGACGGCGCCATTGCCGCGCCTGGCGCGGCGGCGCTGCTGGCCGACTCCGAGGCCATGCAGTTCTTCCTGGACCGCGCCAGGGCCGTGCTGCCCGGCTTCGAGATCACCGACGACAACGCGGAGCTGATCGGCCAGCTGTGCCGCAGGCTCGACGGCCTGCCGCTGGCACTCGAACTGGCCGCGGCGAAGCTGCGGGTGATGGCGGTCAACCAGGTCCTGACCGGCCTGGACGACGTGTTCAAGCTGCTGGTGGGGGGCAGGCAGGGCGCGCCGGTCAGGCACCAGACGCTGCGGGCCGCGCTGGACTGGAGCTACGACATGCTGCAGCCCGCCGAGCAGGCGGCACTGCGCCGGCTGTCGGTGTTCGCCGGGTCATTCTGCCTTGCCGCGGCGCAGGCGGTCGCCACGCCCGACAGAGAGGGGGCGGGCGCGGAGCGCGGGGGCGGGGAAAACAGAGAGGGGGCGGGCGCGGAGCGCGGGGGCGGGGAAAACAGAGAGGGGGCGGGCGCGGAGCGCGGGGGTGGGAGAAACACAGCCGACCCGGCGGACGTGCTCGACCTGCTGGCCCGGCTGGTGGACCGGTCGCTGCTGCTGGTCGAGCACACCCCGGCCCAGGCCAGGTACCAGATGCTCGCCACGGTGCGCCGGTACGGCGCGCAGCGGCTGGCCGAATCCGGTGAGTTCCCCGCGGCCAGCGAGGCGATGTTCGCCTGGTACCTGGACCTGGCCGAGCGCACGGAAACCGAACTGTCCGGGCGCGACCAGGCCCAGGCGGCGGAACGTCTGCGGGCCGAGGCGCACAACCTGCGCGCCGTGCTCCAGGCCGCACGCGACCGCAAGGACATCACCGGCACCCTGCGGCTCGCCACCGCGCTCGTGCAGTTCTGGTACCTGCGCGGGCACTACCGGGAGGGCAGGGACTGGCTGGACTGGGCCCTCGCCGCCCCCGTGGGGGCACCCGCCGAGGTACGGGCCAAAGCGCTGCAGGGCAGCGGCATGCTCGCGCACCTGCAATGCGAGTACCCGGCGGCGGTGCGCCGGCTGGAAGGCGCGCTGGCGCTCTACCGCGAACTCGGCAACCGCCGGGGCGTCGCGGGCATTCTGTCGTCGCTGGGCAGCGTCGCCAGGGAGCAGAGCCGATACGCCCGGGCCACGGAACTGCAGACCGAAGCCCTCGCCGAGTTCGAGGCACTCGGTGATCGCCCTGGCGTGGCCGGCGCCCGCAATGCGCTGGGATTCGCCGCGTGGCTGGAGGGTGACTTCGCCACCGCGACGGCCGAATGCACCCAGGCGCTCGCGGTGTTCACCGAACTCGGCGACGCGGAGGGCGCCGCGGACGCGGAACTGAACCTGGGCGTGGCGGCCATGTACCAGGGCGAGCACGAGGCCGCCGCCGCCGCACTGGCGCGCAGCAGGGAACTCGCCGAGCAGGTCGGGTTCCGCGAGGGCGTGGCGTGGGCGCTGCACGAGCGCGGCCTGCTTGCCGTGCGGCGCGGCGAACCCGGCGCCGCCACGCTGCTGCACGAGGCCCTGGACATCCACCGCGACCTCGGCGACCGGTGGCGGGTGGCGAGCGTGCTCGACGACCTTGCCGCAGCGGCGCTCGCCGGGCAGCCAGCCGATGCGGCCAGGGCGGCACGGCTGCTCGGCGCGGCACAGCACATCAGGGAGGCGATCGGCACCGCCGTCGCACCCTGCGAGCGCGCGGACCACGCCAGTACCGAAGCGACGGCACGGGCAGCGCTCGGCGAGGCCGCCTTCTCCGGTCTGGCGCAAGCGGGCGCGGCCGAGCCGCTGGACGACGTGCTGGCCCGCTCCCCCGCGCTCAAGGGGGATGCGGGCGCACCGGCCATCCCCCGCACCGATTTTTCTGCCAAACGCGCGACCCCCGCCGATGAGCGCCCGCAACACCGGGCGCCGTCCGTGGCACCGGCTGGAGCCGGGGACCAGGCAGGCCCGCCGCCCGCGCCCGCGGGTGAGGTGTTGCGGATCAGGCTGCTCGGGCAGGCAACCGTGCACCTGGCCGGCCGTCTGCTGACACCCGCCGACTGGGGCTACGCCAAGCCCAGGGAGCTGCTCTGCCTGTTCGCCAGCTCGCCGCCGCTGGCCAGGGAGCAGATCGGCCTCGCGCTGTGGCCCGAGCTGACCAAGGGCCAGTTGCGCAACGCACTGCACAGCGCGCTCCGGCAGCTGCGGCGCGCGCTGGGCGATGGTGGCTGGATCGGTTTCACCGACGGCCGCTATGCGCTGGATGAGTCGCGGCCGCTGGACTGCGACCTGCACGACTTCGAGCAGGCGCTGGCGGCGGCCAGAGCCGCGCAGCCGCCCACGGCCGCGCTCGGCCATCTGCGCCGCGCGATCGCTGCCTACGGCGGTGACTTCCTGGCCGGCGGCACCGCCGGGGACTGGGCCACCACCAGGCGTGCCGGGCTGCGCCGGGCCTACGAGCGCGCGCTGGGCGCGGCGGGCCGCCTGCTGGTGGCCGACGGCCGGGTGCGCGAGGCGATCGAGGTGTACCGGCGGGCGATCGCGCACGAGCCGCTGGACGAGGCGGCGCACCGCGCGCTGATGGAGTGCTGGGCAGCGGCCGGCCAGCCCGCCCGGGCAATGCGCCACTACGAAGAACTTCGCGAGTTGCTGCGGACCGAGGTCGGCGGCGCCCCGGCCGCGCAGACCACGGCGCTCTACGCGCGCCTGCGCGACGCCGCCCGCTGATCCCCGCCGTCCCCCCGCGTTTCCCACAGCGCCCCCAGCGATTCCCACCCAGGCCCCGCGTAGCGTCCCGGGGTGTCCCGGCTGGCTGCCCGCTGAGAATATGCCGCTGCCACCAATCAGCATGGCCGTCCGGGTTTAGAAAGCCCGCTGCGGTGCCCTGGACCAGCCACCGGGGTACCGCAGCGGTTCCATCGGGGTTCCGGGGTCCCCCGCGATTACAGGGTCGGCCGACATGAATGGGAGGGGCGGTTGACCGAGGCACCGGATCTGATCGAGCCACCGGCTGCCCGCGAGCCGGCCGAGGTCCTGTTGCTGGCCTGCGCCGCCCTCACCGATGGTGATCTTGAGGCTGCGGTCGCCCTGTACGAGCCGGACGCCACGCTGTCCTGGGGCCAGGACCACGCGGCGGCCGGGCACGCGGCGATCCGCCAGGTTCTCGCCGGTGTGATGGACATGCGGCTGCCACTGCGCGCCCGGGCCGTGCGGGTACTGCGTGCCGGGCCACTGGCGCTGATCACCGGTGAGCGCACGCTCACCGGGACCGGCCTGGATGGCGTGGCGGTCACGCTGACCGGCCCCACCGCGCTGGTCGCGCGCTGCCAGCCCGACGGCACCTGGCTCACCGCCGCCGACCAATGGCTGCCCTACGCCGGCCCCGACGGCGCGGATAGGGCGGGCTAGATGCGCGTGCGGCCCGCCCCATCGGCGCCGGCGACGCCGCCACCTGCGAACAGGCGCCGATCAACGGCAAGGACCAGCGCGGCGACACCCGCAACGCCACCACCCGCGGCTGCGACATCGGCGCCTACGACACCGGGGGCGCCGGATGATCCGCAGCACCGCCTGAACACCCGCCGCGGTGTCCCGGATCGGCACCCAGGGCACCGCCGTCACCCGGCCGCCAGCGCACGGCGCGGGCCGGCGGCAGCGCAAGGACCACCGCGGAGCTGAGCACGGCCCAGGCGGCGCCGGTGCCGAGCACCCTGGTGATCCCGGCCACCTGTGCCACCGGCCCGGCCAGGGCTAGCCCGGCCGCGCCCAGGCCGTACGCGCCGAACGTGACAAACGACGACACCCTGGCCAGGGACTCCGCGGGCACCTGCTGCTGCATCGTGGTCAGGCAGAACGTAACGAACACCGCGCCGCCGGCCCCGGCCAGGAACGCGCCGCCAGCGACCGCGGGACCGGGCGCGCGCAGCGCCAGCAGCAGGCACGGGACCGGGTAACCGAACGTGCCCAGGGTCGCGGCCAGCATGGGGCGCCGGGGCTTGCGGCCGAGCAGCCCCAGCCCGGCCAGCAGCGCGCCGGCGCCGCTGGCCGCCTGAATGAGCCCCCAGGCTCGCGCCCCGCCCAGGTAGTCCCTGGCCAGCACCGGCCCCAGTACCAGGTAGGGCGCCCAGGTAATGAGGTTGAACAGCGCGAACTGCAGGGTGGTCAGCCACAGCCAGGCCCGGCCGGCGAACTGCCGCCAGCCCTCCCCCAGCTCGCGCGCCAGCGGGCGGTCCGGTGCGTGCCGGGACCCCGGCAGCCGCAGCATGGCCAGCGCGAGCATACTCACCCCGTAGCTGGCGGCGTCCACGGCGATCACCGGGGCCGGGCCGGTCAGCGCGACCAGGACGCCCGCGAGCGCAGGCCCGGCAATCCTCGTGGCGGACGAAGCGGCACCCGTCAGCGCATTCGCGCTGACCAGCGCATCCTGCGGCGCGATCTGGACGGTGAGGGCCTCGAGCGCCGGGCCGAACAGCGCCTCCCCGGTGCCGACGAGCGCGGCGAGGAGCATGAACAGCCAGATCTGCGGGCGGCCGGCGAACAGCGCAACGGCCAGCGCGGCCTGAGCGCAGCACCGGAGCGCATCGGCGCAGAGCATCACCGGCCGGCGCCCGAGGCGGTCGGCGAGCACCCCGCCCGCCAGGACGAAGGCCACTTGCGGAACGATCCCCGCCGCGGCGACGTAGCCCAGGTCCGCGGCGGTCCCGCCGCTGCCGAGCACGGCGAAGATGGTCGCCACGCCGGACATCGACGTACCGAGCAGCGAGGTCATGTAGCCGGTGTAGAAACGGCGGAAATTGCTTTCACGCAGCGGCGCCAAACGATTTACTGCGAATTCAGAGCGATGGATAGCGAGCGTTCTACTGCGTCTGCTAAAAGGGAGCCGGTAACCAGCGGACACAAGGTACACGATGCCATCAAGCTGCACGGAATGCCAAGTTAGCCTTTCATTGAGCGGCAGCTGAATTCACGAAGCCCGTCCTGCTGAAGAGATACTTTCCGCAGTAAATGTACCCGGCGGAAACGCTACAATAGTGGGGGCGGGAAGGTACGGGCAAGGTGCCCGCGCACACTCCGTCGCAGGCAGTGGAGGGCTGGCCGTGGCTGCAGCGTCAGCGGAACTCGGGGACCGGTTGCCCGCGCCGGTCGAGTACGCGGCCGCAGTCGACCGGTATCTCGGGCAGGCCTGCCTCGGCCCGGCGTCCCGGAGGGTGTACCGGATTTCGCTGGCCGCCTGGGCCTGGCCACTGGTGGGCCAGCAAGCGCCACGGGGGGAACGGCGGCGCGGGGCGGCGCCCCCGGTCGTGCCGCTCGCACTGCTCGATGAGCAGGCAACCAGTGCCAGGCTCGCCGCCGCGCTCGCCGACCGTGCCGCCATCGCGGACGCACGCACGGTCAACCGTGAGCTGTCCGCCCTGCGCAGCGCCGTCGGCTGGTGGCTGGACCAGCGGTGGATCCGCGCCGACCCGACCGCTGGCCTGCGTCACCTGGCCACACCGGCAGCCGCGCTGCCGCCGCTGGCACCGGACCAGGTCGCCAGGTTGTTTCAGGCCACCACCAGCCTGCGCGATCACGCGTTCTGGCGGCTGATCTACGACACCGGCGGCCCCGTCGGCGACGTGCTGCAACTAGATGTGGGTCACCTCGATCTGACCCGGCACCGGGCGCATCGTGGGGCGGAGGCGGCCACGGGGCTGCAGTGGCGCGAAGGCACCACGCAACTGCTGCGCTGGCTGCTGGCGGGCCGCCCAGACGGTCCGGTGTTCGTCACCGGGCGGCGTGCTCCCGCAGGATCAGCGCCCGCGCACACCTGCCCGGTCACCGGACGTGCCCGGATGTCCTACCGGCGGGCCGTGGAAATTTTCACCGCGGCCACGGTCCCGCTCGACCCGGCGGGCCGGGGCTGGACCCTCCACCAGCTCCGCCTGGCCGGGGGATCACATGAACACGGACGTGGTGCCCCTTGAGGGGCCTCGCTCTCACATTCATGGCGAACGGCGGGCCTGGCGGGCGGCGTAGGGCAATGAAAATGAATCAGCCGAAGAAGACCTCGGCCTCCGCGTAGCGCTCCGGCGGCACCAGCTTGAGCTCCCTGGTGGCCTCCCCCAGCGGGGCGCGGACGATCTGGGTCCCGCGCAGCGCCACCATCGTGCCGAACGCCTCGTCGTGCACTGCTTCGATCGCGTGCACCCCGAACCGCGTGGCCAGCACGCGGTCGAACGCCGTCGGGGTGCCGCCGCGCTGGATGTGCCCGAGCACCGTGGCGCGGGCTTCCTTGCCGGTGCGCTTCTCGATCTCGTTGGCGAGCAGCTGGCCGACGCCGCCGAGACGGACATGCCCGAACGCGTCGAGCCGCTGGTCGGACAGGGCCAGCTCGTCCTCTTCCGGCCGGGCGCCCTCGGCGACCACCACGAGCGGCGCGTACCGGGTCTGGAACCGGTGTTCCACGTACGCGCACACCCTTTCCAGGCTGAACGGCCGCTCCGGGATGAGGATCACGTTGGCACCGCCGGCCATCCCGGCGTGCAGCGCGATCCAGCCCGCGTGGCGGCCCATGACCTCGCAGATGAGGGCGCGGTGATGGCTCTCCGCGGTGGTGTGCAGCCGGTCGATCGCCTCCATCGCGATGTTGACCGCGGTGTCGAAGCCGAAGGTGTAGTCGGTCGCGCTGAGGTCGTTGTCGATCGTCTTGGGCACACCGACCACCGGCACGCCCTCGGCGTACAGGGTCGCGGCCACCCCGAGGGTGTCTTCGCCGCCGATCGCCACGAGCGCATCCACGCCGAGCCCGGCCAGGTTGGCCTTGATCCGCTCCAGGCCGGACCGGCCACCCGCGGCCGCGCTCTCCGCGAACGGATTGGTCCGCGACGAACCGAGGATCGTTCCCCCACGCGGCAGGATGCCCCGCACCGCCTGGATGTCCAGCGGGACCGTGTCGCCCTCCAGCGGCCCGCGCCACCCGTCGCGGAACCCGAGGAACTCGAAGCCGTACTCTGGGACTCCCTTCCGGACCAAGGCGCGGATCACGGCATTCAGCCCTGGACAGTCGCCACCACCGGTCAGCACTCCGATTCGCATGGGAGCAACATTAGCCGCCATGACTGTCCTCGCGATCGACGCCGGAACAACGGGTGTGACCGCTTTGCTCGTGGCCGCGGACGGTTCCGTGGCCGCCCGCGGATACGAGGAGTTCCGGCAGTATTACCCGCGTCCCGGCTGGGTGGAGCACCTGCCGGAGGACATCTGGCAGGCCACGCTCGCGGCCTGCCGCCAGGCCCTGGTGCAGGCAGGCACCGGCCAGCCGGCGGTCGCCGCGCTCGGCATCACCAACCAGCGGGAAACGGCGGTGCTGTGGGACCGGGCGACCCTGGCCGCGCCGCGGCGTGCCATCGTCTGGCAGGACCGGCGGACCGCCCGGCTGTGCGACGAACTGCGGGAAGGCCGGCCACGAGGAGCGGGTCAGCGAGCTGACCGGCCTGCGCCTGGATCCCTACTTCACCGGCACCAAGCTGACCTGGCTGGCCACCGAGGAACCGGCCACCTGGGCGGGCCTGGCCGACGGCTCGCTCGCGGCGGGCACGGTGGACTCCTACCTGATCGCCCGGCTGACCGGCGGAAAGCGGCACGTCACCGACGCGTCCAACGCGTCACGGACGCTGCTTTTCGACATCACCGCGGGCCGCTGGTCGGCGGAGTTGTGCGAGCTGCTGCGCGTGCCGGCCGCGGCACTGCCCGAGGTGGTGCCCTCCACCGGTATCGCCGGGCGCACCGACCCGGCCGCGTTTCTGGGCCTGGACCTGCCCATCGCGGGCATCGCCGGTGACCAGCAGGCGGCACTGTTCGGCCAGGCCTGCTTCTCGCCGGGCGACGCGAAGTGCACCTACGGCACCGGGTCGTTCGTGCTCGCCAACACCGGGACAACGGTGGCCCGGCCGGGGAACGGGCTGCTGTCCACGGTCGCGTGGATGGACGGTACCGGCGCGCTGACCTATGCGCTGGAAGGCTCGGTGTTCGTGACCGGCGCCGCGATCCAGTGGCTGCGGGACGGGCTCGGGCTGCTCGATGACGCCGCGCAGAGCGAGGCACTGGCCGCCTCCGTTCCGGACAGCGGCGGGGTGGTGTTCGTGCCGGCACTGACCGGGCTCGGGGCGCCGGACTGGGACCCCGACGCGCGCGGCGCGGTGTTCGGCATCACCCGCGGCACCACCAGGGCGCACCTGGTCCGCGCCACCTTGGAGGCGATCGCCTACGAGGTACGCGACGTGTTCGACGTGATGGTCACCGGCGACTGGCGGGCCGGGCGCGCGCTGCGGGCCGACGGCGGCGCCAGCGCCAACGGCCTGCTCATGCAACTGCAGGCCGATCAGCTCCAGGTGCCCGTGGAGCGGCCGGAGATCATGGAGACCACGGCCCTGGGCGCCGCGTTCCTGGCCGGGCTGGCCACCGGCGTCTGGTCGTCCACCGCGGAACTGGCTGCCACCTGGCGACTGGGCCAGCGGTTCGAACCAGGGGGCCGCGACGACGACGGACACCTGTGCTGGCGCCGCGCGGTGGAACGCGCCAAGGGCTGGGCCCGCGGCTGACCGCTGCCGTCAGCCGCGAGGGGTACTGGCCGGCGCCGGGCCAGCCGGGCCCGGTACCCCCGGGCCGATGTCCAGGCGCCAGGAACCGGCCACCGCCGGGTTGACGATCTCGATCCCGAGGCTGCATGTCGCGCCATCGGCGTAGCCGATCCGCACGGTGCCGATCCCGGTGTCGTCCGCGCTCATGGTGACGGCCGCGGTGGCCAGCCCGGACCGCGCGTCGGCCGTCTGGGCGAGCTGCGCAGCGGTCGCCCGGTACGTGGGGTTGTCGAGCCCCCGGAGGGCACCGAGATCGTGCTGGGCCACGGCTTGCAGGTAACAACGGATGAGCCCCGTCTGGGCGGCAGTGGCGCGGCCGGTTACCCGCAGCGGCCACGAGCACGCCGGCGCCGCACCGGGCAGGCCGTTACCGCCCCACAGGGGAGCCAGCGCGGTGCATCCCGCGGTGAGCGCGCCCGCCAGGATGAGGAGAACCCCGAGCGTGGTGGCAACTGATCTCACCGGCTCTCCCCGCGCCGCCGGTTCGTGCGCACGGCTGGCCATCTCCCTCACACGTCACCGGAAATTGGCCAACCCTACCGCCGCGCCGCGGCACGTGGTGGCCGAGAGCGCCGCCGGCCAGCGGCTGTGCCTATGAGGGTCCTGGGGTCGTGGTGGGGACCGCGTCCGGCGTTGCGGCACCGTCCGGCTGCGGGGCAGCGTTCTGCTGTGGCCCGCCGCCGGGCCGGCTCCGCTTCTTGGCCCGCTGCGCGTCCTCGTCCACGTACTCCTGGCCGGACAGGTTCATGACCGCGTACATGATCTCGTCGGTCACCGCGCGCAGCACCAGCCGATCCGTCTTCAGGCCCGCGTAGCGGGAGAAGTCCAGCGGCTTGCCGAACCTCACCCCCGGGCGGATCGACAGCCGCGGCAGCACATGCCCGGGCGGCTGAAGCTCGAAGGTCCCGATCATGGCGCACGGGATCACCGGTGCCCCTGACTCCAGCGCGAGCCTGGCCACCCCGGTCTTGCCGCGGTACAGGCGGCCGTCCGGTGTCCTGGTGCCCTCGGGGTAGATGCCGAGCAGTTTGCCCTCGCCCAGCACACGAAGGCCGGTCCGCAGCGCCCGCTCGCTCGCCGCGCCGCCCGACCGGTCCACCGGGATCTGCCCGACGCCGCGGAAGAAGGCCTTGCTGATCAGGCCCTTCACCCCGCGGCCGGTGAAGTACTCCGACTTGGCCAGGAACGTCACCTTGCGCGGCAACGGCAGCGGGCCGAAGAAGTGGTCGGAGAACGACAGGTGGTTCCAGGCGAGGATCGCCGGTCCCTCCCGCGGAACGTTTTCGGCCCCCTCCGACCACGGGCGGAAGAAGATCGCCAGCAGAGGTCCGAGGATCGCCTTGACCACCCAGTAACCCATGCTCACATGGTCGCACGTCCAGACGGCCGCAGGCAGTCTCTGGCCGGAGTGACTTGGCGGGACGGGCCGTCGCCCGCGCCCCAGTTTGCCCGCGTCGTGTCCCGGCTCCTTCCTTTCGGCGTGCGCTCTGTCGTGGTGGCGTGCGACGATGCGGGAGAGCGCAGGCGCGAGAGGACGGCCGTCATGCCAGTGATACCGGGGGCGGAGCCCTTCTTCCACTCCGGAGGCGATACCGGGGTCCTGCTCTGCCACGGCTTCACCGGCAGCCCGTTCTCGCTGCGGCCCTGGGCCGACCACCTCGCCGCCGCGGGGCTGACCGTCTCCGTCCCCCGGCTGCCCGGCCACGGCACCACCTGGCAGGACATGGCGCACACCCGGTGGGAGGACTGGTATGCGGAGGTGGACCGGGCCTACGAGGAACTGCGCGGGCACTCCGGCGAGATCTTCCTCATGGGCTTGTCGATGGGCGGCTGCCTGGCGCTGCGGATGGCCGAGCTGCGCGGTGACGGCGTGGCCGGGCTGGTCCTTGTGAACCCGTCGCTCACGGCCGACACCAAGCTGTTCCTGCTGGCTCCGGTGCTGAAGCTGGTGGTGCCCTCGCTCAAGGGCATCGGCAGCGACATCAAGAAGGAGGGCGTGCACGAACTCAGCTACGACCGGGTGCCGGTGCGGGCCGCGGCAACCCTGCCACAGCTGTGGAAGGTGACCCAGCAGCAGCTGGGCGAGGTGACGCAGCCGGTGCTGGTGTTTCTGAGCACGACCGACCACGTGGTGGGACCGGCAAGCATGCGGGTGCTGCGGGCCGCGCTGCCCGCGGCGCAGCTCACCGTGCGCGAGTGCGCCGACAGCTACCATGTGGCGACCCTGGACAACGATGCCGGCCAGATCTTCGACGGCAGCCTGGAGTTTGTCCGCGCCCACAGCCGCGCCGGGCGGGAGTGAGAGGGGGTGCGCGTGCCATGACCGAGGATGCCAGCGAGGAGGCGGCGTGGCGGGACCTGGTCGCCCATTACGCCACACCCGCCGCGGCGGACGGTACGCCCGCTCCCTGGCCCACCAGGGAAGACCTGCCCGGTCCTGCCCCCCAGGGCCAGGAGGCCGCCGGCCAGGATGCCAGCGGCCCGGACACCGCCGACCTCGACGTCACCGGCCTGGACATGGCCGGGCCGGAGAGCGCCGAACTCGACGGCCCCCAGCTGCCCGGCCCGCGCCTGGGGCCGCGCCCCGGGCCGTTCGGTGGCCTGCCACCCGGGCCACCGCAGATCCGCATCGTCCGGCCCGCCAGCGCCACGCCGCCACCGGATGACGACGATGATCACTTCGTTCCCCCGGTGCCACCGCCCCTGCCGCGGCTTGACTCGGTCACCAAGGGTGCCTGGGTAGCGCTGTTCGGCGGGCCGCTCTACCTGCTGGTCGCGGTGATGGCGAGCTGGCAGGTGCCGGACTGGGCCGCGTTCTGCGCCGTGGCCGCGTTTGTCGGCGGATTCGCGACGCTGGTCGTGCGGATGGGCGACCGGCCGCCGCGGGACTCCGGGCCCGACGACGGGGCCGTGGTCTAGGAACTGCGCGGCGCCCGAGCCGGCTTAGGCTACTTGATGACCTTCGGTCATCTTCGCCGCGGGCCGCAGTGCTGGCCCGGGGGCCGAGCCCCCGGAGCCCCCACGAACCCGGTCAGCCGTTCTTGACCAGGTCAGCGGCACCGACGATGCCGGCGTCCACCCCGAGCGCGGCCTTGGCAATCTCCACCTGTGGCCGGTAGCCCGCTCCGGTGAGCGCCTTTTCGAAGGCGGCGCGCGCCGGGCCGAGCAGCAACTCGCCCGCCTCGCTCACCCCGCCACCGACCACGATGCACTCCGGGTCGAGGATCGCCGTCAGGTCGGCCAGGCCCTGCCCGAGCCAGGTGCCCACGATCGAGAAACAGCGCAGCGCCGCGGGGTCACCCTCCCTGGCGGCCTGGGTGATCTGCGGGCCGCCGATCGCGGCGGCATCCCCACCGGCCAGCTGGAGCAGGCGCATCGCCCCGCCGGGAGCGCGCATGGCGATGTCACGTGCCTCCGTCGCCAGGGCACTGCCGCTGGCGTACTGTTCCCAGCAGCCCCGGTTCCCGCAGCCGCACAGGCGGCCGTCGGGCACCACGCGGACGTGCCCGGGCTCCCCCGCCATCCCCCACCTGCCCCGGTAGAGCCTGCCGTCCAGGATGAAACCGGCCCCGATGCCCGTGCCCACCGAGACGAACGCGGCGTGCTCGTGGCCGCGCGCGGCGCCGAACCTGAACTCCGCCCACGCGCTCGCGTTGCCGTCGTTCTCCACGGTGACGGGCAGGCCCACCAGCCCCGCCACCTTGGTGCGCAGCGGCTCGCCGCGCCAGGCCAGGTTCGGCGCGAACGCCACGGTGCCGCCCGCCTCATCCACGAAGCCGGCCGCGCCCACCCCGACCGCACTGGCCCGGTGACGGCCGTGCAACTCGGTGACCACCTCGGCGATCACCGCAGCCGTGCGCTCCGGGCTCGCCGCGGGCGTCGCCCGGCGCAGCGTCTCGAGGATCCGGCCGCGGTCGTCTACGACCCCGGCAGCGACCTTGGTGCCCCCGACATCAACCCCGATCGTCAGGTTCATGCGGATCCACGGGCTCCGGTGCGGCCCGCTCGTCTGTGGCCGGCGTCGGCTTGTTCTTGCCCGGTGGCTCCGCCTTGTCCGTAGCCGGAGCTGCCTGCTTGGCCTTGGCCGGGGCGGCTGGCTTGTCTTTGGCCGGGGCCGCTGGCTTGTCCTCGGCCGGGGCCGCTGGCTTGTCCCTGACGGGCGTCGCCTTGCCGTCGGAACCCGCCTCCCCAGCCGCCGGGAAGCCGCGGGTACCAGGTCCCGTCTCGTCCTTGCGCCCGTTGGGGCCCGTGGCCCGGCCCGTCGCCGCCAGCGCCGCCTCGAGGACCGACACCGCGTCCTGGACCACCGTGTTGAGCGCGTCGCCCACGGCCGTCACGCGGGTGTCCCGCCCGGGCTTGGCCTCCCGGACGAGCCGGGCCGCGCGGCACAACGGGCACCAGGCGCACTCGGGCGCCTCCCCGGGCAGGGGCTCGGTGGTGGCGGTCTCCCACACGTCACCGCTGGGCTCCTGGTTCCGGCCCAGGGCCGTACGGACCTGGTGGGTCAGCTGCCGGCTCATGCCGCGGGCGCCGGTGCGCAGCAGCCAGCGCTGGAAGTCACCGATCAGGTCCGGGCCGCCTGGCTGTGTCACCTGCTGTCCTCTCCACCGGTGCCGGCCGCGCGAGCGCGGCTCTCCACCCGGTTCTTCAGCCCCTTGAGGGCCGTATCGATGATCGTCTTCTCGGCACGCCGCTTCAGCAGCCCCGGCATCGGGATCCGGAGGTCCACCGCGAGCTCATAGGTGGTCTCGGTGCCCCCGTCCTGGTCGGCGAGCAGGTAGCCGCCGTTCATCGCTGAGATCACAGAACCGGCCTCGGCCAGGTGCCAGCGGACCGCGGCGTCGCCGTCCCAGTCGTAGCCGAGCACGTAGGTGTCTTTCACCACGCCCGCGTCGAGCGTGAAGCGGACTCGGCTGGCCCGGCCGCCGTCCTGTTCCAGCACCTCCGCCCCCCGCACCGCGGATGCCCACTGCGGGTACGCGGCGAAGTCCGCGATCACCGCCATGACGTCCGGGCGCGGCGCGGCGATCACGATACGGGAACTTGTCCTCGCGGCCATGCTCGGAGCGTACCGCCATCCGCGAGTTCCGCCGCCGTCCTACAACGCCAGGACGTAGGGCCTGCCGGTCGCGCGGAAGTGCCCGACGTTGATGCACTCGGTCCTGCCCACCCGCACCCGGCGGGCAAGCGGCTGGTGGACATGCCCGAATAGCAGGTAGCGAGGCTGGGATCGCCTGATCTCGGCCAGCAGCGCGGTGCTACCGCGCTCCAGCCGCCGCGCGACCGTGTCGTAGAGCAGTTCCGGCACCGCGGGCGGGATATGCGTGCACAGGATGTCGGCGCCGCTGACCGCCGCCACCTTCGCCGCGTAGGCATCGTCGTCAAGCTCGTTGGGCGTCCGGTACGGCGAGCGGAGCCCGCCGCCGACGAAGCCGAACGTCCACCCGCCGAGTTCCACCTGTTCGCCGTCGAGCACGTGATGGCCCGGCCGCAGATGCTCGGCCCACATCTGCGGCAGGTCCACGTTCCCGTAGGTCAGATAGGCAGGCTCGGGAAGGGCGGCGAACATGTCCGCGTACTGCCTCGCGGCGGCGGCCCGCACGTGCGCCGCCGCATCGCCGCCGAGGCGCTGCCACAGGCCCACCGACATTTCCCTGGCCTCACCGAACCGCTTCGCGGTGCGCAGGGCGATGAACTGCCTGGCCGCGTCCGCGCCGAACAGGTCCGCGAAGATCCCCCGCGCATGATCCGCGTAGTCCACGAACAGGAGCAAGTCACCCAGGCAGAACAGGGCATCCGCACCGGCTGCGGCCGTGCGCAGGTCGCCGGCCCGGCCGTGCACATCACTGATCACGTGCACCCGCATGACCACAGGCTAGGGCCGGACAGCCCGCCCGGATTAGTCTGGCGGGATGCGAGAGTACAGCACCCCTGCCTCCGTGGACATTCCGCCATCGGCGGGCCTGACCGATGCCGTGTTCGAGCGGGCCGCGAGCGATCCGGGCCGTGTGGTCATCCGGCGCCAGGGCGCCGCGGGAGGCGCAGGCTGGCAGGACGTCACCGCCCGGCAGTTCGCCGATGACGTGACGGCGCTGGCCAAGGGGCTCATGGCGACGGGAATCGCCGCGGGAGACCGGGTCGCGCTGATGTCGCGGACCCGGTACGAGTGGACGGTCATCGACTACGCCATCTGGGCCGCGGGCGCGACCACGGTGCCGATCTACGAGACGTCATCGGCGGAGCAGGTCGAATGGATCCTGACCGACTCCGGCGCCCGGGCGCTGATCGTGGAAACGCCCGCGCACCTGCAGACGGCCGCCCAGGTGCTGGCCGCGGCGCCCGAGGTGACACGGGTGTGGCAGATCGAGGACACCACCGAGGAAGCCACCGGCCTGTCCGTGCCCGGCCGCCCGGTGCCGGTGGAGCCGCTGAGCGCCCTGGCCGCAGCGGGCGCCGACGTCGGCGACGAAGAGGTGCACCAGCGCCGCGGCTCGCGGCACCTGGCCGACCTGGCGACGATCATCTACACCTCCGGCACCACGGGACGGCCGAAAGGGTGCGAGCTCAGCCACGGGAACCTGCTCGCGGACGTGCGGAACGTCATGCACGGCTGGCTCCCGGCCATCTTCGAGACGCCCGGCGCGTCGACGCTGCTGTTCCTGCCGCTGGCGCACTCGTTCGCCCGGATCATCCAGGTGGGCTGCCTGGAATCGGGAGTCGTGCTCGGGCACACCCCCAGCGTGGCCAGGCTCCTTCCGGACCTGGCCTCGTTCCGGCCCACGTTCATCCTCGCCGTGCCGCGGGTGTTCGAGAAGGTCTACAACGGCGCGGAACAGCAGGCGTCCGGCAGCCCGGTGCGCAGCCGCATATTCCAGGCCGCGGCGCAGACCGCGATCGCCTACAGCCAGGCGTCCGGCACCGGCACGGCCGCGCAGGGCAGCGGCCCGGGAATGCCGCTGCGGCTGCGGTACGCGCTGTTCGACCGGCTGGTCTACGGCAAGCTGCGGGCGGCGGTGGGCGGCCGGGTCCGTTACGCCGTGTCCGGTGGGGCCCCGCTGGGGGAACGGCTCGGTCACTTCTTCCGCGGCGCCGGGATCACCGTCCTTGAGGGGTACGGGCTGACCGAGAGCAGCGCGGCGGCGACCGTGAACCGGCCGGAGCTGATCAAGATCGGTACCGTCGGGCAGCCGCTGCCGGGAGTCAGCGTGCGGATCGCCGACGACGGCGAGATCTTCCTGGGCGGCCCGACCATCTTCGGCGGGTACTGGCGCAACGACGCGGCCACCGCCGAGGTGCTGGCCGACGGCTGGCTGCGCACCGGGGACATGGGCGAACTCGACGACGACGGGTTCTTGCGGGTGACCGGCCGGAAGAAGGAACTGATCGTGACCGCCGGTGGCAAGAACGTGGCGCCCGCGGTGCTGGAGGACCGGATCCGCGCACACCCACTGGTGAGCCAGTGCCTGGTGGTGGGCGACGGCAGGCCTTACGTGGCGTGCCTGATCACCTTGGACGAGGAGTCGCTGGATATCTGGAAGGCACGGTTCCCGCAACTGAAGGACAAGGCCGTGACCGACCTGACCGAGGCGCCGGAACTGCACACTGAACTGCAGTCCGCGGTGGACGAGGCGAACAAGGCCGTGTCCAGGGCCGAGGGGGTGCGGCGGTTCCGCGTCCTGCCCGGCGACTTCACCGAGCAGAACGGCTACCTGACCCCCTCGCTCAAGGTGCGCAGGAACCTGATCGTGAAGGACTTCGCGGCCGACATCGAGGCGCTGTACTCCTGACCGCGCGCCGCGACCGTGCGGCACCGCGGCGTGCGGCTGGCCGGTGGGTCAGTCTCCCGCCAGGATCTCGGCGAACCGCTGGGTGATGATCTCCCAGCGCCATTCCTGGTGCACCCAGGCCAGGCCCTTCTCGCCCATGGCCTTGGCCGCACAGGGGTCGTTGAGCAGGCGCTTCAGCCGGTCCGCCAGGTCCGCCACGCTCACGCCCGGCACGACGTAGCCTGTCTCCCCGTCGCGGATCGCATCGGCGGAGTTACCCGAGTCACCGCCCACCACGGGCAGCCCGGTCGCGGCCGCTTCCAGGAAGACCATGCCGAGGCCTTCCACGTCAAGCCCGCGGCGCCGAGTCCGGCAGGGCATCGCGAACACGTCACCAGCGTCGAAGTAGCCAGGCAGTTCGGCGCGGGACGGCGCACCGGTGAACACCACCGAGCCGTCCACCCCGAGGTGACGCGCCATCCGCTCCAGCCGGCCGCGGTAGGGGCCGTCCCCCACCAGGAGCAGCGTGGCATCCGGCGTGGTGGCCAGCACCAGCGGCCAGGCATGGATCAGGGTGTCCTGGCCCTTGCGGGGGACCATGCGCGACACGCAGACCACCACCGGCCGCCCGCCGAGGCCCAGCCGTTCCCTGACCTCCTGCCCGCCCGCTCCTGGATAGAACTCGCTGGTGTCCACGCCGGGGGTGAGCCGGGTCATCCGGGCCACCGCCCCGGGCGACAGGGCGCGCGCCAGCCGCACCCGCGTGTACTCGCCCAGGTAGGTGACCGTGTCCACGGAATCACCGATGCGCCGCAGCATGGTGCGGGCGGCGGGGAGCGCGGCCCAGCCGACCTCATGACCGTGGGTCAGGGCTACCAGGCGCTTCACGCCCGCCTTGCGCAGTCCCGGTGCGAGCAGGCCGAGCGGCGCCGCCGCGCCGAACACCACCGTGTCGCAGCCCTCGGCCTCGACGATCCTCTCGGCGCGGCGTGCCACCGAGGGCACGGGAAGCATCAGGGAGGTGGGATGCCGCACCACGGGGAAGGGCTGTTCCGCATCGAACTGCGCCGCGCCCTCCCAGGCGGGCGCGTACACGATCACGTTTTCCGGCGGCAGCCGCATCGCCAGTGCGTGCACGAAGAACTGGATCCCGCCCGGCCTTGGCGGGAAGTCATTCGTCAGGACAAGGACTTTCGGCATAACACAGCGCTCCCCGAGCCACGGGCCCACAAACCCGCGGCGTGCCACCGGCCCACACCGGCAGCAACGGTAAAGATCTTAAAGTACCTGGCAGTCCGCGCACCCCCGGCCTTTTCAGCTCGACCTCAGGAGTTTACGGACAAGCCCCCCACCAACAGGTACCGGTTCACAGCGGACAGCAAGCGCCCTACCGCCTAGGGGTTCCGGGGTCGCCGCGGCTGACCGGCGGTTCGCGGCGGCCGACCAGCAGCAGGGATGGCCAGCGCCGCCACTCGGGGCTCCGGGGATCGCCCCCCGGGCCAGCACTAAGGCGGGCCAACGGCGAAGCCGCGCAGCGGTGAGCAGGGCTGGCCTAGCCCCGCCGCATTCAGGGACGGACCGCGCCGTCCAGGTTCGACGCGTACCAGGAGGAGTTCAAACTCACCTTCTCCACGTTCATACCTGGCTGCGGCGCATCAATGAGCATTCCGCCGCCCACGTAGATCCCGACGTGGCTGTCCCCGGCGAACTCCAGGATGTCACCAGGCTGCAGGTTGGACGTGGACACGGCCGGCAGAGTGGCCTGGCCGTAGCTGGTGCGCGGGATCGACACGCCGGCCGAGGCCCATGCCGACATGGTCAGCCCGGAGCAGTCGAATCCGGAGCCGCACGGCCCGGTGCCACCGAAGACATACGGGCAGCCAAGCTGGTTGTAGGCGAATGCCACCGCCTGCTCGGCCTGGGTGCTCGTGGGCCCGGTGTAGCCGCCCCGGCCGGTGGTGGTGCCACCGCCGCCGAGCTGCTGCTGTTGCTGCTGCGGGGTCAGGCTGCTCAGCAGGGCCTGCTGCTGGCTGATCGTTTTCTGCAGCTCCGCGCGCTGTGAACCGAGTTGCTTGGTCAGCGAAGCCACTGCCTTCTCGGTGCGCTTGGCCATCTGGCGCGCGCCGACAAGCTGCCGCTCGGTCGTGATGACCTGCTGGAGCTGCTGGTACTGGTCGGTCGACAGGTGCGTGAGGAAGGCCGACTGGCTGAGCAGCGTCTGCGGGTTCCCCGAGGTCAGCAGCGCCGCGACCGAACTCATGGCGCCGTTCTCGTAGACGTTCGACGCGATCTGGGCGATCTCGTCCTGCATGTTCCTGGCCGCGGCGGCGTCCTTGTTGACCTCGGTGTTCACCACGGTGAGCCGCTGGCGCGCCGAGGCGAGGTTCTGCTTGGCCTGGTCGTACCGCTGGATGAGCCAGTTTTCCTTGCTGGTCAGCTTCTTGAGCTTGGCCTGTACCTGGCCGGCCGTCGGCTGGGGCTGCGCCCCGGCAGATCCCGCCATGGTGAGGAGTCCCGCGGCGGCGACTGCGGCGACTGCGACGGTGGCGCAGCGCCTGGCATAGGTGAGTTTGGCGACCGGATGCGTATCCACGTAGTGACGCGCTCCCTTTCCACCCCCGCCGACCAGGTGATCCGACGGGTCCGGGTCAACATGAGCACCCTACGACCTGTGCCGCGACTGGCCTTGGCGACACACCAGCGGAGTTGTCCCGGAGCGGGGGCAGCGCCCGGGGCCCTCCACCTGTCACCAGCTCCCCAGCGGTCCCGCAGGGCCAGTGCCTGGTTACGGCGGTACCGATCACCGTCGCCGTCGTGACGACTGTGAAGTGATCAGCCGGGGCTGACACTAGTGAAAGACAAGCGCCGGATTCAACCGCTTCGCGCACTCTGGCCGCAGTTTCACCTGGCCGACGTCTCGCCCGAAGCCGCTGCCCGGCAGGGCATCGGGGGGTTCCGGGGGGTCGTCCCCCCGGGCCAGCACTGTCACGATGCCTTGGGCAGGGCCGCCCGCAGGCGCAGCGGCGGGATCATCCGGGCATCCGCGAGGACCTTCAATGCCCGGCATTCCGCCGCACCAAGCCCACCGTCCGGCTCCGGCGCCGACAGCAGCACCGTGACCACACAGTCCGAGCACGCAATGTCGCGCATGACGCACCGGTCACACTCGATCAGCATGTTCCCTCCTGGGATCTTGCGGGCTCCCAGCCCTGCGAAGCATTACGGTAGGCGGCAATGCCGACAGTTTCGCCGCGGCAGCCACGCCGCCGCCCCCGGGCGGCATGGCGAAGCGGAAGCGGCGAGCCTGCGGCGGGAATGTCGGTGGCCCGTTTTACGGTTGCCTCGTGCTCACCCGGGATACGTCAGCGGAATCGCTTATGAAACAGCTCTGGCGCAATCGCCGCCCGCCGGCCGCCCCCTCGCCTTTTGACCTGATTGACTTCGCCATCGTCGACCTGGAGACGACCGGCTGGGCCCCCGAAGAGGCGACGATCACCGAGATCGGGGCGGTCCTGGTCTGCGGCGGGCGGGTGCGCGCGCAGTTTTCCTCCCTCGTCAACCCGGGCAGCGCGATTCCCGAGCAGGTGGCGGTGCTCACCGGCATCAGTGACGCCATGGTGGCCTCGGCCCCGCCGCTGGCCACGGTGCTCGCCGGCTTCCTCTCGTTCGCGCAGGGATGCGTGCTCGCGGCCCACAACGCGCCGTTCGACGTCGCCTTCCTCACCGCCGCGTGCAAGGCTTGTGACCTGCCATGGCCGGAGTTCCAGGTGCTGGATACCGTAGAGCTGGCCCATCGCGTGCTTGGTGAGGAGGAAGTGGCCGACTGCAAGCTGGCAACGCTCGCCGACCACTTCAATACGCGCATCAAGCCGCGGCACCGCGCGCTGCCGGACGCGCTGGCCACCGCGGACGTGCTCACCGCACTGCTGCGCCGGCTCGCGGCCACCGGCGCGCGCACGCTCGCCGACGCGGTGTGTATAAACAGTGAGGGCGGCGCCACGCAACCCCAGGCTGAGCTGAGCGCGCAGCCGAGGCCGAGTGACGCAGAAACGGGGCTTAGCGCTCTGTGACGAAGGCGGCCGCGCCCAGCGGAGGTCGCAAGGGCCAGCGTGGCCCCGGGCCGCCCCCGGGCTGACAGGAGACAGATGTGGTCACGGCGATCGTGCTGATACGGGCGGACGTGGCGCGCATCCCGGAAACGGGAGCGGCCATCGCCCAGATTCCTCAGGTCACCGAGGTGTACTCGGTGACCGGCGACTTCGACCTGGTGGCTCTGGTGCGCGTCCGGGCACACGAGGAGCTGGCGGATGTCATTCCCGGCACGCTCAACCGGGTCCCTGGCGTGACACACACCGAGACGCACATCGCGTTCCGCACCTACTCCAGGCACGACCTCGAGGCCGCGTTCGCTCTCGGTTACCCCGAGGCGGGCGACTGAGGGTCCGGCCAGCTCAGGAGTTCTCTGCGGCGAGGCGCTGGCTCGCCGCCACCCACCGGTCCAGCAGGTCCTGCGCGGCCCCGGAGTCCAGCGCTGCCGCGGCCCGGGCACAGGCACCCACGAGCACCCCGGCCAGGTCTTCGGCACGGGGCACCCCTTCGGCCGCGGCCAGCGCCGCACCCGCGTTCAGCACAACCGTGTCCCTGACCGGCCCCGGCTCGCCCGACATCACCGCCCGGGCCACCGCGGCGTTGCTCGCCGCGTCCCCGCCGCGCAGGTCCCCCCGCCGGGACCGGGGCAGCCCGAGGTCCGCCGGGTCGAGCACGGTCTGGCTGACCGTGCCATCGTGCACGACCCAGACCGTCGAGGTGTCCGCCGTGGTGAGCTCGTCCAGGCCGTCGTCGCCGTGGAAGACCAGGGCCGAGCAGCCCCGGGCGGCCAGGACTCCCGCGAGGACAGCCCCCATGCGGGGATCAGACACCCCCACCGCCTGGGCACCGGGCCTGGCGGGGTTCGCGACCGGCCCGAGGAAGTTGAAGACGGTCGGCACCCCGAGTTCCCGCCGGGGCACCGCGGTATGCCGCAGCGCCGGGTGGTACAGCGGCGCGAACAGGAACGCGATCCCGACCTCCTGCACCAGGCGCACGGTCGCCTCCGGTGCCAGGTTGATCACCACGCCCAGTGCTTCGAGCACGTCGGCCGCACCACACGCCGATGACGCGGCCCGGTTGCCGTGCTTGGCTACCCGGGCGCCGGCCGAGGCGGCGACGATGGCGCCCATCGTCGAGATGTTCACGGTTCGCGCACCGTCCCCGCCGGTGCCGACCAGGTCGACAAGCGGCCCGGGGATGCTGAGCGGGGTGGCGCGCGCCAGCATCACGTCCGCCAGCCCGCCGAGTTCGCCGACGGTCTCGCCCTTCATCCGCAGCGCCACGCCGAAGCCGGCGATCTGCGTCGGCGTCGCCGCGCCCTCCATGATCTCGTTCATCGCCCACCCAGCCTCATCAGCGGTGAGCGTCTCTCCCTTGACGAGCGCGCCGATCAGCGCGGGCCAGGTGGTACGGGAATCCATGGCGCCCCCTCACAGGCGAGTGATGGCTGGGGACCGGTCAGGCCTGGGCAGCGGCGTGCCCGGCCCGTTCGCGCATCAGGCCGGCCAGCGCGGTGGCCAGGGCGCGCGGCTCGATGGGATGGCTGACGACCGCCTCCGCGCCCGACCAGGTCGCGAGCCAGCCATCGTCCACCCTGCCGATGATCAGCAGCACCGGCGGGCAGTCATGAATCTCATCCTTGGCCTGCCGGCACACGCCCATGCCGCCGGCCGGCTGGGCCTCGCCGTCCAGCACCATCACCTCGACCTGACCGGCGTCAAGCAGCCGGAACAGGGCGGGTTCGGTGGCAACCTCAATAATTTCGGCCTCCGGGACATCCGGTGCCGGGCGGCGGCCGATGGCAAGGCGGACCCCGGCCCGGATGTCCGCATCGTGGCTGTAAACGACGACCTTCATGGACTGGATGCTACCGACACGGGGGGTCGGGCGGCGCTCGCCTACGTGGTGTCGTAATAATGGCCTTCGTGGCCACAGCATCCGCGACGAAGACGCCGCCCCGCTCACCGGCAAGCAGGCCGAACTTGGTCAGCGTGGGGACGATCGTTTGGCTGTCTTCTGAGCTCATGTTCTTCGCGGCATTGTTCGCGATGTACTTCACCATCCGCTCGGTGGACAAAGGGGAAGGACTCCCCTGGCCCGGAGCGCACCTGGACCTGACGCTCGGGTCGATCAACACGACGGTGCTGCTGCTGTCCAGCGTCACCTGCCAGATGGGCGTGTTCGCGGTCGAGCGCGGTCAGATCAGGCGCAGGGGCAGCATTTTCGACTTCCGCAAGTGGGGGCTGCGCGAGTGGTACGTGCTGTCCTTCCTGATGGGCCTGTACTTCGTGCTGGGCCAGGGATATGAGTACCTCGGCCTGATCCACGACGGGCTGACCCTCTCCTCCAGCGGCTACGGATCGGTGTTCTTCATCCCCACCGGGTTCCACGGGCTGCATGTGACGGGCGGGCTGATCGCGTTCCTCTTCCTGCTCGGCCGTACCTATGCCGCGAAGACATTTACCCAGGAACAGCAGGTCAGCGCGATCGTCGTGTCCTACTACTGGCACTTCGTCGATGTCGTGTGGATCGGCCTGTTCACCACCATCTACCTCATCCACTAATGCGGCCGGCCCTGCCGGTCGCATCGACCTGATGCGAAACCGAGGAACCACGTGAGCTGGATCACCGCACTGCGCCGGCGCCCTGCCGCCGGGTACGCAGTGGTCCTGCTGGGGCTCGTCACCGTCGGGATGGCCTATGGCGCGTTCACCGGGCAGGGCAGCCCGGCGTCGGCTGCCATCCCGGGCACCGTGTCTCCCCAGACCATCGCCCAGGGCAAGGAGCTGTTCGTAAATTCGTGCTCTTCCTGCCATGGCGTTGACGCCCAGGGCACCGCGCAGGCCCCGAGCCTGATCGGGGTCGGCGCGGCCGCGGTGGACTTCCAGGTGAGCACCGGCCGGATGCCCGCCAAGGAGACCGGCCCGGAGATGGACCGCAAGCCGGTGACGTTCACCCAGCAGCAGATTCACGCGCTCGCGGCGTACGTGGCCGCGCTGGGCGGCGGCCCGGCCATCCCGTCGGCTGCCGAGGTGAGCACCACGGGCGCGAACACCGCGCTCGGGCAGAGCCTGTTCATCACCGACTGCGCGCAGTGCCACAACTTCGACGGCGCGGGCGGGGCGCTCACCTACGGGAAGTTCGCGCCAGCGCTGACCGCGTCCACCAACACGCAGATCTTCGAGGCGATGCTCACCGGGCCGGAGGCCATGCCGGTGTTCGCGAACACCACGATCACCCCGGCACAGAAGCGCGACATCATCGACTACATCACCAGGCTCCGCGCCGAGCCGAACCCTGGCGGGTTCAGCCTGGGCCGCATCGGCCCGGTCACCGAGGGCATCGTCGGCTTCCTCGGCGGCATCGGTGTCCTCGTCTTCCTGGCGCTGTGGATTACCATGAAACGGCGTGAGTCATGAGCGAGACGCAGGCTAGTCACGGCCTTGTGCCGGAGGAGGACGGCGGCCAGTCGCGAGCCCCGCACCGGGTGATCGGGACGCCGCCGCCGGCTCAGGCACGCACGCTGCTGGGCGAGGCGCCGGGCAGCGCCGAGCCCGAGGCCCCGCGCGAACTTCCGGCGGGCCCGGACAACCCGGCCAAGGCCAAGACCGCCGACAAGGTCGTCGCCGCGTGTTTCCTGCTGTCGATGCTCGCGAGCTTCGGCTTCATCGCCGCCTATGTCGGCCTTCAGGTGCACTCGGTCGACGGGACGCTCCGCTCCAACCTGGCCCTTGGCCTGTCCATGTCGGTGGCCTTCATGGCCATGGGTGTCGGCGCCACCATCTGGGTCCGCTCGATCATGCCGGACGTGGAGCAGGTCGAGCAGCGGCATCCGCTCGCCGGCAGCGACGAGGAGCGGGAGGCGTTCGCCAAGACGTTCACGGAGGGCGCCGAGGCGAGCGGCTTCGTCAAGCGGCCGCTGCTGCGGCGGACGCTGATCGCGGCCAGCGTCCCGCTCGCGGTCGCCCCGCTGGTGCTGCTGCGGGACATGGGCCCGCTGCCCGGCACCAGCCTGCGCCACACGGTGTGGCGCAGGGGCACGCGGATGGTCGTGTACGGCCCCAACACGCCGCTGCGCGCGGCCGACTTCAGCATCCCCGGCCAGATGATCACGGTCGCCCCCGAGGGCTTCACCGAGAACCAGGACGTGCTGGCCAAGGCGGTCACGATCATCATCAAGTTCGCGCCCGGGCCAGCTCGTGCCGAACACGCCGAGCAGGCCGGGCACGATCATGAACTGGACCGTGGACGACATCGTCGCCTACTCCAAGATCTGCACCCACGTGGGCTGCCCGGTCGGCGCTCTACGAGCAGACGACCCACCACATCCTGTGCCCGTGCCACCAGTCCACGTTCGACGCGACCGCGGGCGCCACGGTGCTGTTCGGGCCCGCGCCACGGCCGCTGCCGCAGCTCCCGATCGGGGTTGACTCGAACGGGTTCCTGATCGCCACCAGCGACTTCCACGAGCCAGTGGGGCCGGCTTTCTGGGAGATGGGATGAGCACCACAACCGGCAAGATTCTCGGCGGCACCGGCCGGTTCCTCGACGACCGGGTGCACGGCGCGCGCGGCGTCCGGGTCTTCCTGCGGAAGATCTTCCCCGACCACTGGTCGTTCCTGCTCGGCGAGATCGCGCTCTACTCGTTCATCATCCTGCTGCTGACCGGCACGTTCCTGACGCTGTTCTTCCAGCCCAGCATGACCGACGTCGTCTACCACGGCTCCTACACGCCGCTGGACGGCGTGCACATGAGCGAGGCGTACGCGTCCACGCTGAACATCAGCTTCGACGTGCGCGGCGGGCTGCTGATGCGGCAGATCCACCACTGGGCGGCGATCCTGTTCGTCGCCGCGATCGTGTGCCACCTGCTGCGGGTGTTCTTCACCGGCGCGTTCCGCAAGCCGCGCGAGCTCAACTGGCTCATCGGGGTCGTGCTGTTCACCCTGGCGTTCACCGAGGGCCTGTTCGGCTACTCGCTGCCCGACGACCTGCTGTCGGGCACCGGGCTGCGGATCCTCGAGGGCGTGCTGCTGTCGATCCCGATCGTCGGCACCTACCTGAGCTTCTTCCTGTTCGGCGGGCAGTTCCCCGGGCATCTCATCATCCCGCGGCTGTACATCATCCACGTGCTGCTGATCCCCGGCATTCTGCTGGCACTGATCGCCGCGCACCTGTTCCTGATGTTCCACCAGAAGCACACCCAGATGCCGGGCAAGGGCCACACCGACAAGAACGTGGTCGGCCAGCCGATGTACCCCTACTTCATGGCGAAGACCGGGGCATGGTTCTTCTTCATCTTCGGCGTGACCGCGCTGCTGTCCACCTTCGCGCAGATCAACCCGATCTGGATCTACGGCCCGTACAACCCCTCGGGCATCTCCGCGGGCTCCCAGCCGGACTGGTACATGGGCTTCATGGAGGGCGCCCTGCGGATGTGGCCGAGCTGGCACTGGAACGTCGGAGGGTACTCGTTCGCCTTCAACGTGTTCCTGCCCGCGTTCCTGCCGCTCGGCCTGGTCATGACCGGGCTCGCGGTCTGGCCGTTCCTCGAAGCAGTGGATCACCGGCGATCGCCGGGAGCACCATGTCAATCGACCGGCCGCGGAACGCTCCGACGCGGACCGCCGTCGGCATGGCCGGGGTGACGTTCTACGGGATCATGTGGCTGGAGGGCGCGAACGACATCGTCGCCCGGTTCCTGAACATCTCGCTGTACCTGACCACGGAGATCGCCAGGTATGCGATCTTCATCGGGCCGGTGGTCGCCTACTGGATCACCAAGCGGATCTGCCTGGGCCTGCAGCGCAAGGACGTGCACCTGCTGGAGCACGGCGTGGAGACCGGGATCATCCGGCAGCTGCCCAGCGGTGAGTACATCGAGGTGACCAGGCCGGTCGACGAGGAGAAGCGGGCGGTGCTGGAAGCACGGCCGCAGCTGCCGCAGATCGAGGCGCCGGTGGGTGACGACGTGCCCGCGCCCGCGGCGCGGGGCGGCCTGGGCAAGCTGCGGGTGTCGCTGAACCGGGTCCTCACCGAGAGCATCCCGCTGCCCCACGGCAACGGGCACGGCAACGGCCACCAGCCGAACGGGCACGGCAACGGCCATGCGGGCGAGCCGACGGCGGTCAGCGCCGGGGATGCCGGGCCGGAGAGCCTCGAGCAGGCGGGTGGAGACGGCAGCGGCGACTGAGGCACCCTCGCCTTGAGTTGATCAGATACCGCGCCGTAGCGTTACGGATAGCTTTGTCGCGTTTCCGCCATTCCACTGGTGGGAGGCAGGCCATGGCTATTCGGGCTCGCTTGCTGTCACGGCCGGTCATTGGAACCGCTGTCGTCGCCAGCGCCATTCTCGTGATCGCGTGCTCTCCCGCCACGGGAATGCCCGGGATGCGCGCGGACCTGGCGACCTCCGGGGCCCCGCACATCGCCGCCGCGGCCAGCGTCAGCCCGGTCACCGAGGTGAGCAAGGGCTGCGCAGGCCGGAACGCGGAGGTAGAGACCGCTACCGGTGCCCCGCATTACGTCTATGACCTGTGGATCGGTTGCGGCGGGATCGGCTTCGCCCGGTCCACCGACGGCGGCCTGCACTTCGGCAAGCCGATGACGGCACCGGGATCCCGGGGCGCCAGCTGGGACCCGTCCCTCGCCGTGGCGCCGGACGGCACCGTGTACATCGCCTTCATGCACCGGGCCAACCAGCACCAGTACCCCGTGGTGGACGCGTCGGCCAACCACGGCGCGAGCTTCCCGCAGGTATCCCCGCTGCTGCCGGCCAAGAAGGGCAACTGGGGCGACCGGGATTTCATCGCCGTGAGCGGGACCGGCACCGTCTATGTGACCTGGGACTACGGCCCCTCGGCGGCGCTGGTCACCTTTATCTGCGCCCCGAACGGCAGCTGCGCGTTCAAGACCGGCGACGTGAACACGGTCATCCAGCGCTCCACCGACGGTGGCAAGACCTGGGGCCCGATCATCCCGGTGAGCCCGGGCTTCCCGCGCGGCGGCGGGTACAGCGCGCCGGTGCTGGCCGAGCCGGACGGCCAGGTGGACCTGCTCTCCTGGGGCCACTTCGTGGGCCCGCCGCCGTCCTATGCCCTCCACCCGGGGCATGAGTTCTTCGCCTCCTCGGCCAACGGCACGACCTGGCCCAAGCACCTCACCGAGGTCGGCGCCCCGGCCGGCTCGATCGCGCTGCCGACCTGGTGGATCGACGGCGACCTGAGCCGGGACCAGGGCGGCACTCTGTACGCGACATGGGACACCCAGACCCCGGCCGGGGACATCGGCTGGCTCTCCTTCTCCACCGACGACGGCAAGTCGTGGTCTGCTCCGGTGCGCGTCACCCCGGACACCGGCAAGGCCGTGCACATCGTGGAGGTGCTCGGCGGGCCCGCGGGCGTCGCCTACGTGGCCTGGCAGACCGATGCGCCGGCGGGCGGTTACGCCACCTACCTGCGGCCCTACTCGCCGGGCAAGGGCTGGACAGGCCCGCGTGTCAGCGTCTCCGGCAAGTTCGGCAACCCCAAGATCTGGCCGGGTGACACCTTCGGCATCGCTCCCCTGCCCGGCGGGGCCGCCACCCGCCTGGCGCTGAGCTGGGGCAGCGCGGTCAGCGGCAACAGGAATTCGGAGATCTACGGGGCCGTGGTGACCCTCACCGCTGCGCGCTGACCGCCGCCCGGGATCTCCCGCGCGGGCCGGGCTCCTAGCGACCAAGGATCGCTAGGGCACCGGCTTAATGCGCGTAAACGCCCCGGTAGTACTCGAAGACAAAACCGATGGCTGAGAGGACCACGAAAAGCATGCCGATCAGGAAAAGCCACCATCCGACCGCCGCGCCGATGGCAGCCGTGGCGCAGGCCAGGCCGGTGAACAGCGGCCACCAGCTGTGCGGGCTGAAGAAGCCAAGCTCCCCGGTGCCCTCGGCGATCTCGCCCTGAGGGTTGTCCTCGGGGCGCAGCGGCAGCCTCCGCCCGGTGAACAGGATGTAGAAGCCGGTGAGGAAGGCGAGCCCCACGGCCAGCGCCAGCGCGGTGGTCCCCGTCGGGTCCTTCGAGAAATGCCAGTACACGATGTCGGAAGCACCGAAGAACGCGGCACAGCCGACGAACAGGTACCCTTCGACCTTCATCTATGACCTCTCCACCGCCCGGCCTGCCGGCCGGGCTGGCACGATGGCACGCCGGATCACTCTGACGGCGCCGAGATGGACTGGTGGTGCTCGGCCGGCCCGACTTGATGTGCGGGTAGTGCAGGTCGAACGCGGGGCGCTCGGACCGGATGCGCGGTATCGACGTGAAGTTGTGCCGTGGCGGCGGGCAGGACGTCGCCCACTCCAGGGAGTTGCCCCAGCCCCAGGGGTCGTCCACGGTGACCTTCTCGCCGTAGCGCGCCGTCTTGTACACGTTGTAGAGGAAGAACAACGTGGACGCGCCCAGGATGAGCGAGCCGATCGTGGAGATCTGGTTCAGCGTGGTCGCCAGGTGCGGCAGGTCCGGGTAGTTGGCGATCCGCCGGGGCATGCCGATGACGCCCAGCCAGTGCTGGACCAGGAACGTCATGTGGAACCCGATGAACAGGGTCCAGAAGTGCCACTTCCCGAGCGTGTTGTCGAGCATCTTCCCGGTCCACTTGGGCCACCAGAAGTAGAAGCCGCCGAACATCGTGAACACGACCGTGCCGAACAGCACGTAGTGGAAGTGGGCGACCACGAAATAGGAGTCGCTGACGGCGAAGTCCAGCGGCGGCGAGGCCAGGATGACCCCGGTGAGGCCGCCGAACAGGAACGTGATCAGGAACCCGATGATGAACAGCATGGCCGGCTCGAAGGAGAGCTGGCCGCGCCACATCGTGCCCACCCAGTTGAAGAACTTGATCCCGGTCGGCACCGCGATCAGGAAGGTCATGAACGAGAAGAACGGCAGCAGCACCGCGCCGGTGGTGAACATGTGGTGCGCCCACACCGTCATCGACAGCCCGGCGATCGCGATCGTGGCCGCCACCATGCCCTTGTAGCCGAACAGGGGCTTGCGGCTGAACACCGGCAGGACCTCGGTGGCGATCCCGAAGAACGGGATCGCCACGATATAGACCTCGGGATGGCCGAAGAACCAGAACAGGTGCTGCCAGAGGATCGCGCCGCCGTTGGCGGAGCTGAACACCACCGAGCCGAGCTTGCGGTCGATCTCCAGCACCAGCAGCGCCGCGGCGAGCACGGGGAAGGCCAGCAGCACCAGGATCGAGGTGACCAGGATGTTCCACGTGAAGATCGGCATCCGGAACATGGTCATGCCGGGGGCCCGCATGCAGACGATCGTGGTGACGAAGTTGACCCCGCCCAGGATCGTGCCGAGCCCGGACAGGACCAGCCCCATGATCCACATGTCGCTGCCCATGCCCGGTGAGTAGACCGGGTTGGTCAGCGGCGAGTAGGCATACCAGCCGAACGAGGCCGCCCCGCCCGGCGTGAGGAAGCTGATCAGCAGGATCAGGCCACCGAACAGGAACAGGTAGTAGCTGAACAGGTTCAGCCGCGGGAACGCCACGTCGGGGGAGCCGATCTGCAACGGCATGATCTCGTTCGCCAGCCCGACGAACAGCGGGGTCGCGAACAGCAGCAGCATGATCGCGCCGTGCATGGTGAACAGCTCGTTGTACTGCTGGTCGGACACGATGTGGTTGTCCGGGCCGAAGAGCTGGATGCGCATGATCATCGCCATCAGGCCGGCGACGATGAAGAACCCGAAGGACGTGATCAGGTACAGGTGGCCGATGACCTTGTGGTCGGTGGAGGAGAGCCAGTCGGCCATGATGGAGCCCTTGCGGGCATTGCGCGGCGCCGCGACCGCTCCCTGGGCCGGATGTTCGAGCGTGGTCACTGTGCACCCCCTGCCTTCTGCTGTGCTGCCTGCTGGGCATGAATCCACGCGTTGAACTGGGCTTGTGTGACGATCCGCCACCTGAACAGCATCCGGCTGTGGTACAGCCCGCACAGTTCGGTGCAGTGGCCGATCCCTGACCCGGTCTTGGTCGCGGTGACCTCGAAGTGGTTCGGGTGCCCGGGGATGACGTCACGCTTGAACTCGAACGGGACGATCCAGAACGCGTGGATCACGTCGGTGGAGACGAGGTTGAACCTGACGGTCTCGTTTTCCGGCATGACAAGCACCGGAAGCTGGCTGTTGCCGGTCTGCGGGCTCCACGGTTCGCCGTTCTCCGTCACGTAGCCCGTGGGCGAGCCCGGCACCGGGTAGTTCTTGTACTGGAACTGCCAGCTCCACTGGTAGCCGACGATGGTTATCGTCACGGCGGGGTGGGCCGACAGCTTGTCGATGTAGTTCTCGTCCCGCGCCGTGAAGAAGAACAGGATGCCGACCATGATGAACGGCACCACGGTGTACAGCATCTCGATCGGCAGGTTGTAGCGCACCTGGGCCGGTGCCGGGGGTGACCCGCGCTTCTTCCTGTGGAAGATGATGGCCCAGATGATCAAGCCCCAGACCACCGCTCCGACGATCCACGCGGCGATCCAGGACCCCTGCCAGAGGGTCAGCGCGACCTGCCCCTGCTTGGTGACGGGCACCGGCCAGCCGAGCCTGGTGAAGGCGTTGGAGGTACATCCCGTGGTCGCCAGGCCCAGCAGGGCCAGCAGCGCGGCGCGGGGCACCAGGCGGCTCAGGCGGGTACGTGCCCGGGCCGGGCGCGCCGCTGCGGACCGCGCTGAGCGGCCCTGGTCGTGAGCGTCCCGGCTGGCCGGGGCGCTGGGGACAGAACTCACAGGTTGCCTTCCCTGCGGATGACGCCCCGCTGCGCGCTCTGGCGGCGGCACGGGCTGGTCATGGCTCGTCCTACAGGCTGTCGTGCAAACAGTATCGCGCGCGGCACCGGGCGCGGCGAGGACCCCCGTCAGTGTCGCGTTCTGCGCTGCACACGGCTAGGGTCATGGGGTGCTGCACGCTGAACGGGTGGTCAGCGGTGCCCCCGGCGCGGCTGTGCTTACCCGCGGCGGCGGGCGGGTATCGCTTCCGCATGGCATCCTACGCACCGCGCGCCGCGGCACGGTGAGCCTGCTGCTCGCTCGTACGGGCTCCAAAGGGCGCCCGGCATGAGCGTCCCGGCGCCACCGGTCCCGCTGCTCACCATCGACGCACTCGGCCGCAAGTGCCCGATCCCGATCATCATGCTCGCCGAGCGGATCCGCGAGGTGCCGATAGGGCAGGTCATCGCGGTGCTGGCAGACGACCCCGCGGCCCGGACCGACGTGCCGTCATGGTGCGCCATGAAGTCGCACGACTTCGTCGCCGCCACCGACCTCCCCCAGGGCTGGGCCCTGCTGATCCGCCGCAGGTACTAGCCAGGCCCGGCGGGCCGCTCCCCCTGGTCAACACCACGGAAGCGGCCGGTGAACCGGTCATCGCTCTCCCACCATGGCTGGTTGTCTCCAGGGGCCACCCCAGCGGTCTCCGCCGCCGCATCCCTTGCGTCCAGTTCCGCGTCCACTTCCACGGCCTCCTGCTCGTCCTCCCTGATCATCTGGATGAGCATGGCAGCGAGGAACGGCAGGCCGACCAGATCGCCGAGGATCCAGATCGCTCCGCCGCCGATCACCTGGTCGGCACGCAGTGACGGTCCCCAGGGGCGGCCCAGCGCCTGGTAGTACGACCCGGCGATGAGGTGCTCGTCCGCGATGATCGCCAGGCCAAGGACCGCGTCACCCACCACCTCCGCGCCGGTGACCCAGAGCGAGACCAGGTACGGGTAGGCCTTGGGTACCGGGTCCACCCGCAGCAGGGTCCAGAAAAAGACCAGCCCCGGCAGCATCAGCGCGGCATAGGTCAGCTCGCGCACCAGATCGTTGCGCAGGCCCGCCTCGTACCACGGGGTGAAGTACAGCAGGAACGGGATGATCAACAGCACCATGGCGGTGATCGCTGGGAAGGTGAGGATGCGTGCGGCACGGCTGTGCACCGCTGACCCGGCCCGCGCCCCGAGCCCGGGCCGGGCGGCGATCAGCAGGCTCAGCGGCCGGCCCAGGGCCAGGAACAGCGGGGCCACCAGGAGCAGCAGGACGTTCTGCACCGCCCTGACCGAGAACAGCACGCCCTGGTACACACCGAGGAAGGACATGGTGGCGAGCACCACGGCGCCCGTGCCGCCAGCCAGGAACGCCACCGCCCGCGCCGCGGGCCAGGGGTGGCCGCTGCGGTGCAGCCGCCGCATCCCCGCCAGGTAAAGGCCCGCTGCCACGAGGACCGCGACGAGCACCGGAAGGTCGACCGTCCAGGACGTGACCGCGCGGCCCAGCGTGAGCGCGGGCGGCCCGGTGTACTCGCCGGCGATCAGGCTCCCTGCCACGCAGTCACACTATCGGCACGCCGCCCGGGCTCCCGCGGGGTCGCTCCCCCAGGCCAGCAGGGCAAGGCCCCGTGACAAAGGAACGGGGCCTTGCCAGCGGGGGGTTCCAGGGGGTCGCTCCCCAGGCCAGCAGGGCAAGGCCCCGTGACGAAGGAACGGGGCCTTGGCCAGCGGGGGGTTCCAGGGGGGTCGCTCCCCCAGGCCAGCAGGGCAAGGCCCCGTGACGAAGGAACGGGGCCTTGGCCAGCGGGGGGTTCCAGGGGGTCGCTCCCCCAGGCCAGCACTAGCAGTAGTGCGCGCTGATCTCCGCTGCGGCTTCGTCGCCGTAGGTCTCCGCCAGGCGGCCCGCCACCTGTGCGGGCTTGAGTTCGTACTCCTGTGGCCCCACGGTCTCCAGCGCGCTCACCGCCACAAGGTTGCCAAGCTGGGCAGCACGCTCCAGCGACAGGCCCCAGCCCACGGCCGCGAGGAAACCAGCACGGAACGCATCCCCGGTGCCGGTCGGGTCCCGCTTGTGCTCCTCGGCCACCGGACCGACGAACAGCGGGGGCTCGGTGCCCTGCTCGATCCGGACGCCATTCGGCCCGAGCGTGGTGATCCGCACCCCGACCTGCGCCAGCACCTCGGCGCTCGTCCAGCCGGTCTTGCGCTCGATGAGCGCTTCCTCGTATTCGTTGCAGAACAGGTAGCGCGCGCCCGCCACGAGCGCACGCGCGTCCGGCCCTTCCAGCCTGGGCAGTTGCTGCGAGGGGTCGGCGGCGAACGGAACGCCCAAGCGGATGCACTCAGCGGTACGCAAGAGCATGGCCCCAGGATCGCTCGCCCCGATAAGGACCAGGTCGATGGCCTCATCCCGGCTGGCAAAGGGCTCGAGCGTGATCTCGCCGTCCTCGCTCATCGCACCCGGGTAGAACGAGGCGATCTGGTTTCCATCCGCGTCGGTGGTGCAGACAAACCGCGCCGTGTGATGCCGGACGGACTCCCGCACCCCCGAGCAGTCGACGCCGTGTGCGGTGAGCCAATCGCGGTACGGGCCGAAATCCGGGCCGACCGCGCCGATCAGCAGCGGCTCCAGCCCGAGCACGCCCAGGCCGAAGGCGATGTTCGCGGCCACCCCGCCGCGGCGGATTTCCAGGTCATCCACGAGGAACGACAGCGAAACCCGGTCCAGCTTCTCGGCGATCAACTGCTCCACGAACCGCCCCGGAAACTTCATCAGGTGGTCGGTCGCGATGGACCCGGTGACCGCTATCCGCCGTGCTGGAACCGGCGAGTTAGCCATGCCTGCTCCCGCAGGCGGCCGTCAGGCTTGCCCGCCCGTCAGTGGAACGAGTCGCCGCAGGCGCAGGACCCCGTCGCATTGGGGTTGTCGATGGTGAAGCCCTGCTTCTCGATCGTGTCCACGAAGTCGATGGTGGCGCCCATCAGGTACGGGGCGCTCATCTTGTCGGTGACCACGTGCACGCCGCTGAACTCGGCATCGATGTCGCCGTCGATCTCGCGCTCATCGAAGTAAAGCTGGTAGCGCAGTCCCGAGCAGCCACCAGGCTGCACCGCGATGCGGAGCTTGAGATCCTCGCGGCCCTCGGCCGCCAGGAGGCTGCTCACCTTCGCCGCAGCGGTGTCGGTGAGGATCACACCTTGCGTGGCCGCCTCGTGCTGAACCGTCATCTGTGATCTGCTCCTGCGTTGGGTCTGCCGCATTGCGGCCTTGTCGTTCCTGTACCCGTCAACCATATGCGCTTCGCCGTCATTCCGCCCTAGCCCGCCGCGGCATGGCCGGCGGCGCTCAGCGGGCGAAGGCGATCCCGCCCGTGTCCGTCTCGCTGCCGTCCGGGCGGATCAGGTAGCCGGCGTAGCCGTCCAGGCCAGCCACGACCGCCAGCGCCTCGTCCCCGCCCACGGCCACCCCGGTGGCAAGGGCGTCGGCCAGCGCAAGGCTTGGCCCGGTGACCGTGGCCGAGGCCGCCCGGCTCGCGGGGCGCCCCGTGGCCGGGTCGATCAGGTGCGCGCCGCGCTCGTACGGGCCGGAGGTGGCCACCGCGGCGCTGCTAGCCCGGGGGGGCGACCCCCCGGAACCCCCCGCTGGCCTACGGCCCTGGCTGGCCCGGGCGGGAGACCCTCTGGAACCGCCCGATGGCTCAGCGCCGAGCTCGATCACGCAGGCCAGCGCGTCCGCCCGCCACGGGTGCCGGATGCCCACCCGCCACCGCTGCCCGTCGGCCGGTGACCCGAACACCGCCACATCGCCGCCGCCATTGATGAGCGCGCCGGCCAGCCCCGCGCCGCGCAGTTCCGCCAGCGCCCGCTCGGTGGCCCAGCCCTTGACCAGGCCGGTCGGATCGAACCCGCCGGGCAACGCCCATGGGTCGAACCAGCCGCCCGAGGCCTCCTTGGCCGCGCGGCACTCCCGCAGCACCTCGGGGAACTCCGGTGGCATCTGGCCGAGTGCGGCCTCGCCGCGCCGGAACCGGCTCACCGGGCTGGCCGGATCCCAGGTGCTGAACAGCGCATCACAGTGGTGCAGGATGCGGCAGGCGGCGGCGAGCGCGGCCCGCACGGCATCCGGCGGCAGGTCACCGTGGACGGCGGTGAACGAGAACACGGTGCCCATCACCGGCTCGGCGTGCGTGGTCAGCAGCGCCGGTTGCGCGGTCATCTGATGTGCAGCTTGTCCAGGGCCGACTGGATCGACTGGGCATACGCCTCGCTGGTGTACGTGGCGCCGCTGACACCGTGGATCTGCGCGCTGTGCACCGCAAGTACCTCGGACCTGAGCATGGGAATGACCTGCTGCGCCAGTTGCTGCGAGTACGGCTCGGCGGTACGCAGCAGCGGGACGGAGACGGCGGTGATCTGGTTGCCGCGCACGGTCACCGTGACCGACAGCTCCCCATAGCCGTACGGCTCCACGGCTCCGGTGGCACTGCGGGCCGGGCCCGTGGCACTACCCGGCCTGGCCGACGGGGTGACGGCGGGCGTGGCGCCCCCAGCGAGCGCGGACGGTGTACCGGCTTCGCCGCGCGGCGGCTGGCCGACCGCGCCGGGCGCCGGCGTTCCCCCTATGTGCAAGCCGAGCACACCGGCGAAACCGGCCACAGCGCCGCTGACGAGATACCAGCCTGTCCGCCTCATCGGGTGCTTCCTCCGGTCACGACGCCGATCACAGTGCGTACGCCTCGTGGTGCACGGCCTCGGCGGGTATCCCGAGCCGCGCCGCCAGGTCGACGATGCTAGTGACGAACCCCTCGGGCCCGCAGACGTAGATGTCCCGCCGGTGCAGGTCGGGAACCAGCTTTGGCAGGGACCTTTCGTCAAGCACCACCTGCTCCCGGGTGCCGACCAGTTCGTGCAGCCTGCCGCGCCGGTACCGGACCAGATCCGCGACTTCCTTGTGCAGCACCAGGTCCTCGGGACGGGTGCCCCGCAGCAGCACCACCGGGGCGGCGTTGCGCGGCATGTCTTCGAGCAGCGACCGCAGCGCGGTGACGCCGATGCCCGCGGCCACCAGCAGGGTCTGGGGACGCTGCTGCACATACTTGGTGAACGCTCCGTACGGGCCCTCGACCGCGATCCGGGTACCGGGACGCAGCCTGGCCACCGCGGCCGAGTGGTCACCGACGGCCTTGACCGTCAGCCGCAGGTAGGGCGGCTGGGGCAGGGCGGACACCGTGTACGGGTGCGCCTGCCACCACATGGACCTGGTCAGGAACCGCCAAAAGAAGAACTGACCGCCGGTGATGCGCAGCTTGTCCAGGTTCCGCCCCGTGCAGATGACCGAGACCACGCCCGGCCCCTCCTGCCGCACCTCCGCAATGACCAGGCGATGGCGCAGGCTGCGGGCCACCGGCAGCCCGAAGCGATAGCAGAGCACCAGGCCCGCGGTGGCCGCCCAGGCCACTGACCAGACGATCTGGGTGACCGGGTGGCCGACGAAGGAAGGCCCCAGCGCGAGGACGTGGGCGAAAGAGAGCGCCAGGGCAAGGTACATGTACAGATGGATCAGCCACCATGTCTCGCGGCGCAGCCTGCGCCGTATCGCCCGGATCGAGAGGATCCCGATGACGCACATGATGCCGAGGCCAACCGTGGCGATCAGCACATCCGGATAGCGGGTGAGCAGCACTGCGACCTGGCGCCCCAGGCCCGCCCGCGCCGCCTGCGCGTAGCCGACGGTGATGAACAGGGCATGCGCGACGAGCAGGCTTATAGGCCAGGGGGCAAGGCGCCGGTGCCAGCGCAGCAGCCCGTCCTGCCCGAGCACCCGTTCGATCGCCGGGATTCTGCTCACCAGCAGCACCATCAGCAGCGCCAGGTACATGCCGACCAGCCCGGTGAGGCTGCCGAGGAAGGTTGCGGCGCCGCCCGGCGCACGAAACTCAGCCCCGGTCTCGGCGGTGATCGCCAGGGCTGTCACCACGCCGAGTCCGGCGCCCGCGGCCACCAGGCCAGCCCGGGCCAGCGCCGGGCGCGGGCGGCGAGGTTCGGGCAGCGCTTGCTGGCGTTTTCTGCCCTGCTGCGACCGGGGTGCCACCACTGATTCGTAGCTCACGAACGGCAACACTCTCAATGCGAACTGGCCGGAAGGTGAAGGGTTCCTCTGTGCCGCCTCTGAAGGGGATCTTCCGAAGGATGCCTTACAGGCCTGGGGCGCCCCAGACCGGGAACCACCGGGTGAGGTCGGTCTCGATCTTCAGGTCCGATCCCACGTTGCCGCGTACCTCTAGTTCCAGCGCGTTGTCGCGGTGCTCGCCGGACTGCGGTGCGAACGGGTAGAACGTCCCCCGCTTGTAGAGGTACACGACGCCGAGCTTGCGGCCAGCAGAGTCGGTGAAGCCCACGAGCGTGCAGAGCAACTGTGGGCCGAACCCGCCCTCGGCGAGCGAGGTGTTGACCGCATGCAGGTCGGTGACCAGCGACTCAATGTCGTCGGAGGAGTGCTTGCAGACCAGCCAGGTGAACCCGTAGGAGTCGCCGGTGACCTCCACCCGGGGCGCGTCGGCCCCCATGGACAGCAGTTCCCTTACCTCGGCCTCGATGTCGTGGAACGCCCGCCCCTCCGTCGCGCGGAAGCACACCGAGCCGGTGCCGGTCGGGGTGAAGCCCATCGCGGCCTGCAGCGTGATGGCCGCGGTGGGCAGGGAGAACAAGGCATCGAGCTTCGGCTGGACCGGCTTGGTCCGGCCCAGCAGGGTGTCCAGGAAGCCCACCGGCTACCGGCCGAGCTGCGAGGAAATCTCGGACAGTTGCTGCAGCCGGCGCTCGAGCGACGGGTGCGTGGAGAACAGCGTGGACAGGCTCACCTGGTCGGCCTTGAAAGCGGGCGCGAAGTAGAACGCGTTCAGCGCCTGCGCCTCCCGCAGGTCCTTGGTGGGGATTTGGGACATCGCACCGCTCACCTTGGTCAGCGCGCTGGCCAGGGCCGACGGCTGGCCGGTCAGCAGGGCACCGGCCCGGTCGGCCGCCAGCTCGCGGTACCTGGAGAGCAGCCGGATCAGCAGGAAGCTCACCGCATAGACGACCACGCCGACGGCCAGCATGGCCAGCATGATGATGCCACTGTTGGCGTCGTTGCCGCCGCGGCCGCGGCCGCCGCCGCCGAAAAGCTCGGAGTAGAACGCGAACCTGACCAGCAGAGCCGCGATGATCCCGAGGAACGAGGCGATCGTCATCACCACGACGTCCTTGTGCGCGACGTGGGACATCTCGTGCGCGAGCACGCCCTCGAGTTCCTTATCGTCCAGCCGGCGCAGCAGCCCCGTGGTCACGCAGATGACCGCGTTCTTGCTGTTACGGCCGGTGGCGAACGCGTTGGGCATGTCGCTCTGCGCGATCGCGACCCGCGGCTTGGGCATGTCGGCCAGGGCACAGAGCCGGTCGATGATGCCGTGCAACTGAGGCGCCTCTTGCGGGCTGACCTCCTGCGCACCGGACGCGCGCAGAGCGATCTTGTCCGACCAGAACAGCGACCCGAACGCCATGCCGCCGCCGAAGATCACGGCGAAGAAGATGATCGCGCCGTTGCCGATCCCGAACGCCTGCAGGATAAATACCAGTGCGACAACGAAAGCCACGAAGACGAGCCCGAGCAGGAACATCGTCAAGCCCATCCGCGCTTGCAGCCCCTTGTCGGCCGCATAACGGGTTCGCACCATCGCGGCGCCTCCGTTCTGCCCGGCCCACAACCGGCCAGGCACCTGCTACCAAGTATCACGTACCAGGCGAGCAGAAAATTCCACTGCCCATCTAGGCTCCCCCAAGTATTGGCGGCGAGCCTGAGAGCAAGCTGAACGCTGCCTCTGCGCCAGCCGAGGACGCCCGGTACCCATCCAGGCGATGGAGCAAGCGAACCCCGGAACCCCAGGACCCGGCGTCAGCCCGGAATGTAGCCCTCGTCGGTCAACATGCTCCGCACCTCGTCCAGGTCGGCCTCGGCGCGCGGCAGGATCGAGTCCGATGGCTCCAGGGTCTCGGCGGCCAGCGGGGTCCCCAGCGCCCGGACCCGATCGAGCAGGGCCACCAGCGCGGCGCGGAACGCGGCCTCGTCACCGGAGTTCACGGCCCTTTCCAGGGCGGCGTCGAGGGAGTTGAGCTCGGCGGACGCCGAGTCGTCCACCTGGAGCTGCCCCTCGCCCAGGATCCGGACGATCATGCTCCGTCACCGGCTTGGGGCTGTTCCGCTGCGGCAGGCTGCGCCGCGCCGTCCGACCCGGCCGCGCCGTCCGACCCGGCCGCGCCGCCCTCGATCGCCTGCTTGGACCCGGTTCCCAGCTCGCCCTTGAGGCGCTCCAATTCCAGCTCGATGCCCGGCCCGCTGCGCATAGAGTCCAGCTCGGCCTGGATATCGTCGCGCGGGGTGCCGGTGACGTCGTCAAGCGCGCCGGACGCCATCAGCTCGTCGATCGCGCCGGCCCGGGCCTGCATCTGCGCGGTCTTGTCCTGCGCGCGCTGCACCGCCATGCCGACGTCGCCCATCTCCTCGGAGATGCCCGACACCGCCTCACCGATCCTGCTCTGAGCCTCGGCCGCGGTGTAGGTGGCCTTGATGGTCTCCTTCTGCATGCGGAAGGCCTCGACCTTGGCCTGCAGCCGCTGCGAAGCAACCGTCAGCTTTTCCTCGTCGGCCTGCAGCGAGTGGTACTGGTTCTCCAGGTCGGTGAGCTGGCTCTGCAGCGCGGCCCGGCGGCTCAGCGCCTCCCTGGCCAGGTCCTCCCGGCCGGCTCCGAGCGCCTGCTTCGCCTGCCCCTCCAGCCTGTTCTGGTTCTGCCGCAGGCTGTTCATCTGAAGCTCGACGCGCTTGCGGGAAGTGGCCACGTCGGCGACGCCACGGCGCACCTGGGTGAGCATCTCAAGCTGGCGCTGGTAGGAGTAATCCAGGGTCTCGCGGGGATCCTCCATGCGGTCCAGGGCCCTATTGGCCTTGGACTTGAAGATCAGCGAGACCCTTTTCATCACGCTCATGGGCGCGACCTTCCCCTTCATTGTGTACAACCGTCGTCGCTAGCCCCACGGCGCCGCCAGCCGCGCCAATCCTCGGCAGCGGCCTCCCTGCGAGCTTGGTTCACTCAGCCTACGCGGTCCCCGCGTGCCCGTCATCACGACCGCCACGCTCTGCTGGCCCGGGGGCGACCCCCCTGGAACCCCCCGGTGGCCTGCGGCCGGGTTCCTTCGTCACCGGGCCGTGGCGCTGGCCCGGGGGCGACCCCCCTGGAACCCCCGCGATGGTCCCGGGCGGGCGGGCGCTGGTGAGTTTCCGCGCCGCGTCCGCAAGCTGGGCATCCGCGCGATTGGTCCCGGTAAGCTGAGCGCGTGTTCCGACGAAGCCGCACCGGCACGGACGAGGGGTCAGGCCAGGACGCCGTCAACGGCGCCGAGGCCGCGTCCGACGCCGACGACTCCCCCGCCAGGCCAGGCGCCGTCACGGCGGGCAAAGGCAGGCCAACCCCCAAGCGCAGCGAGGCCGAGCGGCGGCGCCGCCAGCCCACTACCGCCCCCAAGGACCGCAAGGAGGCCGCCCGCGTCTCCCGTGACCGCCAGCGGACGGACCGTACCCGCAGGATGGAAGCGGTGCGCCGGGGCGAGGAGTGGGCGATGCCGCCCAGGGACCGGGGCCCGGTCAAGGCGCTCGCCCGCGACTACGTCGACTCCAAGCGGCGGATCAGCGAGTACTACATGTACGGGCTGCTGGGCCTGCTGGTGCTGCTGTTCATCCGCGCGCCCATCGTGCAGACGATCGTGCCGCTGCTCGTCCTGGGGGCCGTTCTGATCATGGCCCTCGAAGGCATCTTCATCGGGCGCAGGGTGAAGCGCCTTGCCGCCGAGCGGCTGCCCGGGGAGAGCACCCGCGGCCTGGCCCTGTACTCCGCGATGCGCGCCCTGCAGATCCGCAGGCTGCGGGTGCCCAAGCCGCGGGTGAAGCCCGGCGACAGCTTCTGACGTAACGCCCGAAACTCGGCAGGAGCCGGGCTCCGGTTAGGGTCGCTTGTCATGGAGCATCGTCACCTGGGCCGCAGCGGCCTCAAAGTCAGCGAGATCGCCTACGGTAACTGGATCACCCACGGGTCGCAGGTAGAGGAAGAAGCCGCCACGGCGTGCGTCGCGGCCGCGCTGGACGAGGGCATCACCACGTTCGACACGGCCGACGTCTACGCGGGGACCCGCGCCGAGTCGGTCATGGGCCGGGCGCTGAACGGAGTACGCCGCGAGTCGGTCGAGATCTGCACCAAGGTGTTCTGGCCGACCGGCTCCGGGCCCAACGACCGTGGCCTGTCCCGCAAGCACATCATGGAGTCCGCCCACGCCTCGCTGCGCCGCCTGCAGACCGACTACGTGGACCTGTACCAGGCGCACCGCTACGACCACGAGACCCCGCTCGAGGAAACCCTGCGCGCCTTCGATGACCTGATCCGCCAGGGCAAGGTGCTCTACATCGGCGTGTCGGAGTGGCGCGCCGAGGAGATCTCCGCCGCACTGGCCATCGCGGGCCAGCTCGGCCTGGATCGCATCGTGTCCAACCAGCCGCAGTACAACATGCTGTGGCGGGTGATCGAGTCCGAGGTGCTCCCGCTGTGCATGAAGGAGGGCATCGGCCAGATCGTCTGGTCACCCATTGCGCAGGGCGTTCTCACCGGCAAGTACCAGCCCGGCCAGGGCGTGCCCGCCGGGTCCCGGGCGACCGACGAGAGCGGATCCGGCTTCATCAGGGGCTACCTCACCGACGTGATCTTGAGCCGGGTGGCGGAACTGGGCCCGATCGCCGCGGAAGCGGGGCTGAGCATGGCCCAGCTGGCGATCGCCTGGGTGCTGCAGAACCCGGGCGTGTCCGCCGCGATCATCGGCGCCACCAGGCCGGAGCAGGTCAGGGAGAACGTGAAGGCCTCGGGTGTCCAGCTTGATGCCGAGATCATGCGCAAGATCGACGACGTGCTCGGCCCGGTGATCGAGCGTGACCCGGCGCGGACGGTCAGCCCGCCGGCCCGCCCCTGACGGGCGGACGCCCTAATCCACTGGATGCAGGCTCATCGGCCCGTACTCGACCCTGCTCTCCTCCAGGAGTGTCACCTGGTCAACGCCGGAGTCCAGCAGCGCGCGCCAGTTCTCCCCGAGCCAGCTTTCCGCGTCGCCCTGGCTGCCGAAGGCCTCCTTCGGCACATCACCGGAGCTTGCCGCGGTACCGTCCGCCTTCTCGAACCGCCAGGACCACACCATGTCCCGTCCACCTCCCGGGCCGAGCCTAGCCGAGCCGTTCAGGGGCGCCATCGCACGCTGGCCGGGCCCGGCGCGGGGCATTGTGACATGACCGGAATGTGTTACGCGCGGGATTCAGGGCCGAACGCCCCGAGCGGAGGGCTCCCACCTGTTAGGTTTTGTATCCGCTAGCCGTGCGCTTTGGGCCGCTGCGGGGCGTGTCAGCGGTCTGGTTCCGTGATCGAGGTGGTGACGACATGACACGCATTGTCGTCCTTGGTGACCTGATGACCGACACGGTCGCCCGTGCAGCGCTTCCCCTGGCCAAAGGCAGTGATACCCCGGCCGCGGTCACCACGTGCGGTGGTGGCTCGGGCGCGAACATCGCCGCCTGGCTGGCCGTGGACGGGGCCGAGGTGGCGTTCGTCGGCCGTCGCGGGGCGGACATCGCCGGACGCAACCGGGATATGGAGCTGATGGGCTACGGCGTCGATGCCCGGCTCGTCATGGACCCGGAGCGGCCCACCGGCAACTGCGTGGTGATGATCACGCACAAGGGCGACAACACCATGCTGTCGGATCCGGGTGCCAACGCCGCGCTCTCCCCCGATGACCTGCCCAAGGACCTGTTCGCGCCGGGCACGCACCTGCACATGTCCGGCTACACGCTGCTGAACGAGGGATCCCGGCCGGCCGCCATCACCGCGATGAACTACGCCAGGCAGGCGGACATGACCATCTCGGTGGACGGGGCCTCGGTCGCTCCGCTGGAGCGGGTCGGCGCGGAGCCGTATCTGGAACTGACCAACGGCGCCACCTTGCTGTTCGTGAACGAGGTGCAGGCCGGCGTGCTCACCGGGCGCGATGACCCGGCACAGGCCGCGCGGGTGCTGACCGCCTGGTATCCGCAGGTCGTGGTGAAGCTCGGGGCCGACGGCGCCCTGTTCGCGAACGGCCGCCCCGAGGCCATACGGGCCCCGGCCCAGGTGACCGAGCACGTCTTGGACGGCACCGGCAGCGGTGACGCCTTCTGCGCCGGGTTCCTCATCCCCTGGCTGGACAAGAAGCCGCCGCTTGAGGCGCTGGTGAGCGGCTGCCGCCTCGCCGCGCGCGCCCGGTCGCTCGTTGGCGCCCGGCCCGCGCTCTGACCAGGGCTTCCTGCTCTCACTTTTCTCGCTGGAGGGCAGAGTTGCCCTGGTCACCGGCGGAAGTTCGGGCATCGGTCATGCCATAGCGCGTGCCCTGGCGCTGGCCGGCGCCAGGGTTGTGCTCCTGGCCCGGAGCGAGGAACCCCTGGACCAAGCGGTGCGCGCGCTGCAAAGCGCGGGCTGCGACGCGGCCTGGGTGAGCGCCGACCTCGCCGACCGGGCGGCGGTGCTGCGCGGTGCCGCGGCCGCGGCGCAGCCCTTCGGCGAGCCCGACATCGTGGTCAACGCGGCTGGCGTCAACATCCGCCCGCCGCTGGGAGAGCTGACCACGGCCGACTGGGACACGCTGATGACCGTCAACCTCACCGCACCGTTCCTGATCGGGCAGCGGTTCGGCCCGGCGATGGCCGCCCGCGGCTGGGGGCGGATCCTCAACGTCGCCTCCCAGCAGGCGGTCCGTGCGTTCGGCAACAGCGGCGGGTACGGTGCCGCCAAGGCCGGGCTGGCCGGGCTGACCAGATCCCAGTCCGAGGCCTGGGCGCCCCGGGGGGTGTGCTGCAACGCGATCGTCCCCGGCTTCGTGGCCACCCCGCTGACGGCCGAAGTCGCCGCCGACCCGGTCCGCTCGGCGGCACTGGCGGCGCGCACCATGATCGGCCGCAACGGGGAACCGGCCGACTTCGAGGGAGTGGCCGTCTTCCTGGCCAGCCGGGCCAGTGAGTACGTCACCGGCCAGATGGTCTTCGTAGACGGCGGACTGTCCGCCACCTGACCCTGGCACGCGGGCGCCGCGGGGCGGGCCGGGCGGTCAGTGCGTGTGGGAGAACAGCATCGGCCGGACCAGGCCGGCCCAGTCCATCACCCGCGGGCCAGGCGGAAGGCCGCCCAGGTCCGGGTGGTAATGCAGGAACGCGTAGCCAAGACGCCGGGCCAGCGCCCCGTCGGTCGCGAGCTGGTCGCCGATCACCACGCCGGGCCGGGGGAAGTCCCGGTAGTACCCGGTCCGCAGCGGCTTGCCCGCTGTCGCCAGGTAAACCACACGCACACCGTCCCCGGGCAGCGGGACCGAGGGGCGCCGGAACGAGTTGGTGGAGAAGCACACGAGCTGCACCCCGGGGACCATCCGGGCCCGGGCGAGCACGGCCTCGAGCCCCCGGTCCAGCGCCTCCTGGTTGCTGTCCCAGTCGGCCACCAGCGGCTCCACGTCGAAAACCAGCGTCTTCGCCGACAGCTCCCCGGCCCGGCGCAGCACCTCATCCAGGGTCGCCAGGCGATCGTAGGCGGGTCGCATGCCACTACTCCAGCACGGCCGCCCCCGCGCGCCGTCACCCGCGGCGGAGGATCTCCCCTGGGCCAGCAGGGCCCCGGCCCGGTGACGGAGGAACCGGGCCGCAGGCCACCGGGGGGTTCCGGGGGGTCGCCCCGCCCGGGCCAGCAGGGCCCCGGCCCGGTGACGGAGGAACCGGGCCGCAGGCCACCGGGGGTTCCGGGGGTCGCCCCGCCCGGGCCAGCAGGGCCCCGGCCCGGTGACGGAGGAACCGGGCCGCAGGCCATCGGGGGTTCCGGGGGTCGCCCCGCCCGGGCCAGCAGGGCCCCGGCCCGGTGACGGAGGAACCGGGCCGCAGGCCATCGGGGGGTTCCGGGGGGTCGCTCCCCCGGGCTAACAGGACGCCACGGCCGTCGTAGCGCATGGAATGACGGCCACAGGCGGCACAATGGCGGACATGGCCAGACGTTCCACGACCACGCCCACCCGCAGCCACGGCGCGGGGGGAGCACCGCCCGAGGATTTCGAAGAGAACATCGTCGACATCGACGTCGCCGAGGAGATGCGCGGCAGCTACCTCGAGTACGCCTACTCCGTCATCTACCAGCGCGCGATCCCCGATGCCAGGGACGGCCTCAAGCCGGTGCAGCGCCGGATCCTGTACCAGATGAACGAGATGGGCCTGCGGCCCGATCGCGGCCACGTCAAGTGCGCGCGCGTGGTCGGCGACGTGATGGGCCGGCTGCACCCGCACGGCGACGCCGCCATCTACGACGCTCTGGTCCGGATGGCGCAGTGGTGGGTGATGCGGCTGCCGCTGGTGGACGGGCACGGCAACTTCGGCTCGCTCGGCGGCGACGACGCACCCGCCGCCTACCGGTACACCGAGGCCCGGCTGACCGCCGCGGCGATGGAGATGGTCGCCTCGATCGACGAGGACACCGTCGACTTCCAGCCGAACTACGACGGCACCGAGGTCCAGCCCGAGGTGCTGCCGGCCGGCCTGCCCAACCTGCTGGTCAACGGGGCCTCCGGGATCGCCGTGGGCATGGCCACCAACATGGCGCCGCACAACCTCGGCGAGGTGGTCGCGGCGGCGCGGCACCTGATCGCCAACCCCGACGCCGGCCTGGACGAGCTGATGCGTTTCGTGCCAGGGCCGGACCTGCCCACCGGCGGCAAGATCGTCGGCCTGGACGGGATCCGGGAGGCCTACGAGAGCGGCCGCGGCATCTTCCGCACCCGCGCGGCCGCCAGGGTCGAGAAGCTCACCCCGCGCCGCACCGGGATCGTGGTCACCGAACTGCCCTACAACGTCGGCCCGGAGAAGGTCATCTCCCGGATCAAGGACCTGGTCGGGGCGAAGAAGCTCGCCGGGATCGCCGACGTGAAGGACCTCACCGACCGGCGGCGCGGCCTGCACCTGGTCATCGAGATCCGCTCCGGCTTCCACCCCGAGGCGGTGCTCGACGAGCTGTACCGGCTGACGCCGATGGAGGAGACCTTCGGCATCAACAACGTCGCGCTGGTGGATGGCCAGCCGCGCCTGCTTGGCCTGCGCGAACTGCTGCAGATCTACGTCGATCACCGCATCGAGGTGGTCCGGCGGCGCAGCGAGTTCCGGCGGCGCAAGCGCCAGGACCGGCTGCACCTGGTCGACGGCCTGATGATCGCCCTGCTCAACATCGACGAGGTGATCCAGGTCATCCGGAGCAGCGACGACGCGTCATCGGCCAAGGACCGGCTGATGACGGTGTTCGAGCTGTCCGAGATCCAGGCCCAGTACATCCTGGACACGCCACTGCGCAGGCTGACCCGTTACGACCGGCTGGAACTCGAGCGCGAGCGGGAGAAGCTGCAGGACGAGATCGCCGAGCTGACCGCGATCCTGGAATCGGAGTCCCGGCTGCGCGAGGTGGTCTCCGGCGAGCTGGCCAGCGTTGCCGAGCGCTTCGCCGACCCGCGCCGCACGGTCCTGCTCGAGGGAAGCGGCGCGCCGCGCACCGCGGCAGTCCCGCTGGAGGTCGCCGACGACCCGTGCCTGGTGCTGCTCTCCTCCACCGGCCTGGTCGCCCGCACCCCCATTTCTACGGCCGAACGAGACCCCGGGGACCTGTTCTCCGCCGCCGCACCGGCCGGCCAGGGCAAGCCCGCGGCAGTGCCGCGCAGCGCACACGACGTGGTGGTGTCCAGCGTGGCGGCCACCGCCCGGGGCTCGGTCGCGGTGGTCACGTCCGCGGGCAGGCTGATCCGGGTGGGCGCGCTGGAGATTCCGGCCTTGCCGCCGAGCGCGCACTCCCCCAGCCTGGCGGGCGGCGCCCCGGTGACCGAGTTCGTGGCGCTGCAGCCCGGCGAAACGGTGGTCGGCCTGGCCGCGCCGGATGCGGCGGGCGCGGGCCTGGCCCTGGGCACCGCGAGCGGCGTGGTCAAACGCGTCGCGCCCGACTACCCGGGCAGTTCGTCGGAGTTCGAGGTGATCTCGCTCAAGCCCGGTGACCGCGTGGTGGGCGCCGTCCAGCTCACCACCGAGGACTGTGACCTGGTGTTCATCAGCACCGATGCCCAGCTGCTGCGGTTCCCCGCGACGTCGGTGCGCCCGCAGGGCCGCGCGGCGGGCGGGATGGCCGGCATCCGGCTGCCCGCGCGCGCCAGCGTGGCCTGGTTCGGCGCGCTCGGGACCGGCCCGGCCGGTCCCGTAGCCGGGGAGCCGGTCGTGGTCACCGTGGCAGGCAGCACCGGCGCGCTGCCGGGAACCGGCGCGGAGACCGTGAAGGTGACCCCGTACCGGGAGTACCCGGGCAAGGGCCGTGCTACCGGCGGGGTGCGCTGCCACCGGTTCCTCAAGGGCGAGGACACCTTGGTGCTGGCCTGGGCCGGGCCCGGCCCGGCCCGGGGAGCCACGAGCGCGGGCGTCCCCGTGGACCTGCCTGAGCCCGACGGCCGCCGGGACGGCTCGGGCGCCCGGATCCGCCAGCCGCTGGCTCCCTGGGCGGCCTGGCGCCCCCTGGCTGACGTGACGGCTAGGCGTTTACTGCGCCGTGACCGCCACCTGCGCCAGCAGCGCCGGCTACCCGGGGGACCCGGCGGGACCTGACGGCGGGGCGCCGGATCCGTGCACCCAGGACGGGCCGAGGGCTTGTACCGACGGGCAGCCGGTCAACGCCAGCGCGGTACGTAGCTCGTCACGGAGAATCTCGATAGCGCGGCTCGCCCCAGCCTCGCCGGCCGCGCCCAGCCCGTAGGCGAGTGCGCGCCCGGCCAAGCAGGCCCGCGCGCCGAGCGCGATTGCCCTGACGATGTCGACGCCACGCCTGATCCCGCTGTCGAAGTAGACCTCGGCCTCGCCTGCGATCGCCTCGGCGACCGCGGGCAGTGCGCGGATCGCCGCCGGGGCGCCGTCGAGCTGGCGCCCGCCGTGGTTGGAGACGATGATCGCCTCCGCGCCGAGGCGCACGGCCTGGCGAGCGTCCTCCGGGCGCAAGATGCCCTTCACCACCAGCCGCCCATCCCACTGCTCCCGGAACCAGCCGACGTCATCCCAGGTGGCCGCGGGGTCGAACTGCCGGTTGGTCTGCGCGCTGAACGCCGCCGCGGCCAGGCCGTCGTCGGGCAGGTTGCCCCAGCCGATCCGCGGCTCCCGGAGGAACCCGGCCGACCAGCGCGGATGCATGGCCCCGCCGGCCAGGGCCCGGAGGGTGACGCGGGGGGGCATGGTGAAGCCGTTGCGGCGGTCCCGGTCCCGGTACCCGGCGCGGGGCACGTCGACGGTCAGCACCAGGACGGATATGCCTGCACCGCGGGCGCGGCGCAGCAACTCCTGGACCAGCCCGCGGTCGCGCCAGAAGTACATCTGGAACCACAGCGGCCCGCCGGCCGCGCGAGCCACCTCCTCCAGCGGGCAGGACGCCATGGCCGCGAGCACGTAGATCGACCCGGCCGCATGCAGCGCGCGGGCCAGCGCGACCTCCCCGGATGGATGCATCAGCCCGGTCAGCCCCATCGGCGCTCCGAGCAGCGGCAACGCGATCGGCGAACCCAGCACGCTGGTGGCCGTGTCAACCTTGGACACATCGACCATGACCCGCGGCCGGAGCTCGACGGCGCGCAACTCGGCGAGGTTGCGTGCCGCGGTCACCTCGTCGCCTGCCGCACCGTCCACGTAGTCGAAGACAACCGCCGGCACCCGGCGGCGGGCAGCCTCCCGCAGCTCGCCAATGGTGCCAGCCCGGGCGGCCTGCCCCTCGGCCGAAAGCCGGGTCCGGACCCGTTGCGGCAGCGTCCGAAAGTCCGCGCCGAGCTGCCCGGCCAGCAGCTTCGCGAAGTCATTCATACCGGACAGTATTCCGCCTGGTAGCGGAGGCTGGCCCGCCAGCAAGGCCGAGACCCCTGCCGCTCAGCAAGCTGCAAGCGACATGCAGAGCCGCACCGAGCCGTGGGGGTTCCGGGGGCTCGGCCCCCGGGATAGCACCGCGGGCAACGGCGAAGCCGACCGAAGGTCGGCGAGCAGCCTTCGCCGCCTCGGACGGCTCAGGCGTCGATGCGGGACGCGTCCAACTCGGCCGCGCCGCTCACGATGAAGTCGCGGCGCGGGCCCACCTCGGAGCCCATGAGCAGGTCGAAGATGGAGCTGGCCGCGGCGCCGTCCTCGACCCGGATCCGGCGCAGCATCCGGTGCCGCGGGTCCATGGTGGTCTCCGCGAGCTGGCTGGCATCCATCTCACCGAGGCCCTTGTACCGCTGTACCGGCTCCTTCCAGCGCTGTCCCTTGCGCTCCAGCTCCAGCAGGGTGCGCCGCAGCTCGCTGTCGGAGTAGGTGTAGTTGTACTTCTGCTGCCCCTTCCTGGGGTTGGGCAGCTCGATCCGGTGCAGCGGCGGCACCGCGGCGAACACCCGGCCCGCCTCCAGCATCGGGTACAGGTACCGGTGGAACAGGGTCAGCAGCAGGGTCCTGATGTGCGCACCGTCGACGTCCGCGTCCGTCATCAGGATCACGCGCTGGTACCTGGCGTCGTCCAGAGCGAACGAGGCGCCGGAACCCGCGCCGATGACCTGGATGATGGCCGCGCACTCGGTGTTCTTGAGCATGTCGGACAGGGACGCCTTCTGCACGTTGAGGATCTTGCCGCGGATCGGCAGCAGGGCCTGGAACTCCGAGTCCCTGGCCAGCTTGGCGGTGCCGAGCGCGGAGTCTCCCTCGACGATGAACAGCTCGCTCCGGTCGTCGGCGGACCGGCAGTCCACCAGCTTGGCCGGCAGCGTGGAGGCGGCCAGTGCGGACTTGCGCCGCTGGTTGTCCCTGTGCTCGCGGGCCGCGATCCGGGTCTTGGCCGCGGCGGCCACCTTTTCGAGCACCGCCCGTGCCTGCTGCTTGGTCTTCCCGCGCCCGGAGAAGTACGCCCGCAGCTGCTCGCCGACCACCTGGGCGACGATGCGGGAGGCGGCGGGTGTGCCGAGCACCTCCTTGGTCTGGCCCTCGAACTGGGGCTCCGGCAGCCGGACCGCCACGACGGCGGCCAGGCCCTCCAGGACGTCGTCCTTGGTGACCGGCTCGTCGCCGTTCTTGAGCAGCCGCACCCCGCGCAGTTGCTCGTTCAGCGTCCGCACCATGGCCCGCTCGAACCCGGTGACATGGGTGCCGCCCTTGGGCGTGGCGATCACGTTCACGAACGACCGGCTCACCGTCTCGTAACCCGACGTCCAGCGCAGCGCCACGTCCACCAGCAAGTCGCGCTCCACCTCGGTGGGCAGCATGTGGCCCTGACCGTCCAGCACGGGGACCGTCTCGGTAAAGCTGCCGGATCCGCCCAGCCTGATCACATCGGTGATCGGTTCCCCGGAGGCCAGTTCCGTGCAGAACTCGCCGATGCCCCCGGTGAACTGGAAAACCTCCTCGCGCGGCTCGGGGCCGCGCTCGTCGACGATCCGGATGGCCAGCCCGGGCACCAGGTATGCCGTCTGGCGGGCTCGCTGGACCAGGGCCTCCAGGCTCCACTGGGCGTCGCGGACGAACACCTGCGGGTCCGGCCAGAACCGGATCCGGGTCCCGGTGACCTTCTTCGCCACCCTGCGGACCTGGGTCAGGCCCTTACGCTGCTTGAAGGCCGCCGCGGGGCCGGGCCCGGCGAACTCCCCCGGCACCCCCCGGCGGAAGCTGGCGGCCCACTCGTGGCCCTCGCGCTCCACGTTCACGTCGAGGCGCACCGCCAGTGCGTTCACCACGGACGCCCCGACGCCGTGCAGCCCGCCCGAGGCGGTGTAGGAGCCGCCGCCGAACTTTCCGCCCGCGTGCAGCCGGGTCATCACCAGTTCGACGCCGGTCAGGCCGGTCTTCGGCTCCACGTCGACGGGGATGCCGCGCCCGTTGTCGCGCACCTCCGCGGACCCGTCGGAGTGCAGCACCACGTCCAGGTTGGTGCAGTGGCCGCCGAGTGCCTCGTCCACGCCGTTGTCGATGATCTCCCAGAGGCAGTGCATCATGCCGCGGCCATCGGTGGAGCCGATGTACATGCCGGGCCGCTTGCGCACGGCCTCCAGGCCTTCGAGCACCGACAGATGGCGGGCCGTGTACCCGTCGGGGGCGACTCCCCCGGCCCGGGACCGGATCACGGCAGGTTCGGCAGTCACGGATTCTCCTCAGCAGGGTCCGGGGCTCGGCGGCCGGAGCGCCCGGAACCGTCCCACGGAATGCTAGCCCGCTCCACCGACAAGACACGCCAGCCACGCCGCCGGACACGGACGGTAATCACGAATAAAGAAGGCGATACCGTGAGTAGCGAGACACCTGTGGCGGGAAAGACGGACGTTCGCTGTTGGCGTAGTTGGGCCGTAGCTGGGAACGTGATGGTTCTACCCCTTGTTTGGGGTAATAGATGAAAAAGCGGGATGACGGCGCGGACGGCGCGCCGGTGGTACGACGCGAGGGAGGCGACATGACCGGAGCTATGGCCACTTTGAAGCCGCTCACTGCGCTGGACCTGTGCGACCGTTGCGGCGCCCAGGCATACGTGCGCGTCGTGCTCCCTGGAGGGGGAGAACTGCTGTTCTGCGCGCACCACGGGCGGCAGCACAGCGAGGCGCTGGCACGGATCGCTACGGAGATCCAGGACGAGAGCGACCGGCTGGACCCGGGCAAGGCCGAGGCCCCCAGCCGCTAATTTCGCCTAGCTGAACCGGGCCGTCGGGGGCTCCGGGGGCTCGGGTCCCCGGGCTAGCACTCGGCGCGGCCAGCGGCGAAGTCGGCCGAAGGCCGACGAGCAGGCTGAGCCAGCCCGTGCCCCTCAATCCAGGTAGTCCCTGAGGACCTGGGAACGGGACGGGTGGCGCAGCTTCGACATGGTCTTGGACTCGATCTGGCGGATCCGCTCCCGGGTGACCCCGTAGACCTTGCCGATCTCGTCGAGGGTCTTGGGCTGGCCGTCGGTGAGCCCGAACCGCATCGAGACGACGCCCGCCTCCCGCTCTGAGAGCGTGTCCAGCACCGAATGCAGCTGCTCCTGGAGAAGCGTGAAGCTCACTGCCTCGCCGGGCTGGATGGCCTCGGAGTCCTCGATCAGGTCGCCGAACTCGCTGTCGCCATCCTCACCGAGCGGGGTGTGCAGCGAGATCGGCTCGCGGCCGTACTTCTGCACCTCGATGACCTTCTCCGGGGTCATGTCGAGTTCCGCGGCGAGTTCCTCGGGGGTCGGCTCGCGGCCCAGGTCCTGCAGCATCTGCCGCTGCACCCGGGCCAGCTTGTTGATGACCTCCACCATGTGCACCGGGATCCGGATGGTCCGCGCCTGGTCGGCCATGGCGCGGGTGATCGCCTGCCGGATCCACCAGGTGGCGTAGGTGGAGAACTTGTAGCCCTTGGTGTAGTCGAACTTCTCCACCGCGCGGATCAGGCCAAGGTTGCCCTCCTGGATCAGGTCCAGGAACAGCATGCCGCGGCCGGTGTAGCGCTTGGCCAGCGACACCACCAGCCGGAGGTTCGCCTCCAGCAGGTGGTTCTTGGCCCGGCGGCCGTCCTCGGCGATCCACTCCATGTCGAGGCGCTGATCGGGGGTCATTCCGCCGGTGCCCGTGCCAAGCTTCTCCTCGGCGAACAGGCCCGCCTCGATCCGCTTGGCGAGTTCCACCTCCTGCTCGGCGTTGAGCAGCGGGACCTTGCCGATCTGCTTGAGGTAGTCCTTGACCGGGTCCGCGGTGGCACCGGCCGATGCCACCTGGGCGGCGGGCAGGTCGTCGTCATCGTCACCGTAGACGAAGGTCTCGTCGTCGCCTTCCTCGCCGGTCTTGACCGGGCCTGGCTGCCCCTCTCCCGGGGGCGCCGGGACAGCGGCCGTGGCCGCCTCGGGGGCGTCAGCAGGGCCAGCCGCCTCGTCCGGGGCGGCAGCCTCGTCCTCGGTGTCCTCGGCCTCGATTTCGGCCAGCGAGACATCAATGTCGGCCACGTCGATGTCGTCGGGCCCGTCCTCGATGTCCACATCGACCTCAAGGTCGACGTCCACGTCTACTTCGACGGCGAATTCGTCCAGGTCAACGGCGTCCAGGTCCTCTACTCCTTCGAGCGTCACGACCACGTCCAGGTCGGTCTCTTCCAGCCGTGCGTCCTCGTCGGAGCCGGCAGCCTCGCCCGCACCGTCCTGGGCCACGGTTGCGTCCTGCGGCGCGCTCTCTGCGCCGCCCGGGTGGGCCCGCTTGCCCTGCCGCCCGCGCGGCGGCCCGCCCGCTGCTGGCGCGGTCTCGCCGCCGCCCGCCGCAGGCGCGGATTTTGGTGCATTACGCTGCGGCCGCCGTGGCCGGGATCCCTTCTGGCGCACGGGTACCGTGCCGTCCGCGCCCGTGGGTTCGTCCGCGCCCACCAAGGAGACCGGCGCGTCGCCCTTACGTGGCGCCTGCACCTGCGCCCGGCGGCCCTGGCCTTGCTGGGGCTGTCTCCGCGCCGCGGAGCCTTGCGCGCTTGCCACCGCGGTCACCCCTTCCTTCGCTGGACGACGGCGGCCTGCCAAGCCGCGAGTGACACATGACTGTCCGATCGGGCAGACGACACAGACAACCTCTCCTGCGCACGTGGGCGGCAACGGAATTTACTGCGGGCACTCCGCTGCCGGGACCGTTCGGGGCCGATGGCAAGAGACGCTGGACGTCGTTGCCAGGCCCCGCCCTTCTCCCGTGATCCACCTTAGGCGGAGTTGACGGGTAGCTCGTACAACCGGCAACTTCCGCGACTTCGCCGGGTCCCCCCGGGACAAGCGCCCCGCAGTCATGCTTTACCCGTTTTCGTCGCGATCATGGAAGCCGCCGTGCTGGTCCGGGGGGGCGACCCCCCGGACCCCCCGGTGGCCTGCAGCCCTCGTGACTCCGTCACGAGGGCTTTGCCCGTGCCGTCACGTACGGGCACATGCAGCACGAGCACGGTCACGTCATCATCTTGTTCATATCCGGTGAGCATCCGGTCCACCAGGTACTCCAGCAGGCTCGCGGGATCCTCCGCCACCGCCGGCGCCGCCTGCCCGGCGATCGCCACCAGTTCGTCCAGGCCGGAGTGCAGCCCGCGCCGCCGGTTCTCCACCAGGCCGTCGGAATACAGCACGGCCGTATGACCCGGGGGCAGCCGGAACACGTACTGCTGGCGCGGGCTGGCCCAGCCAAGCGGCGTCCCTGCCTCGCCCAGGTCCAGCCGCGGCGGTGCGTCCCGCGACATCAGCAGCGGCGGCGGATGGCCCGCGTTGCCGGCCAGGCCCTCTCCGGATACCGGGTCGAACACCAGGTAGGCGACCGTGGTCACCTGTTCGTCAAGCTCGGTGGCGGTGAACAGCCGGTCGAGCCCGGCCAGCACAGCGGCCGGGCGGGGGTCGGTGAGTGCCAGGGCGCGCAGCGCGTTGCGCACCCGGCCCATGCCCGCCGCGGCGGACAGGCCCTTGCCCATGACGTCACCGGCCGCCACGGCCAGCCGGCCGTCGGGCAGCCGGAACGCGTCGTACCAGTCCCCGCCGATCTCCATGTTCCTGGTCACCGGCAGGTACCTGGCGTCCAGGATGATGCCGGGCACGCTGGGCAGCCGGTCGGGCAGCAGGCTGCGCTGCAGCGTCTCGGCCGTGGTGTGCTCCCGCTCGAACAGCGAGGCCCGCTCCAGCGCGAGCGCGCACTGGCCAGCCAGCGCCTCGAGGAACACCCGCTCCTCGTCGGTGATCTTCCGCGGCCGGGAGAAGGAGAACCGCAGCGCGCCGATCGCAGAACCCGCGGCCAGCAGCGGCATGCCCACCCAGGCCCGCTCGTCGGTGTGCGACAGGAACAGGTCCAGGTCGGCCACCTCGGCGAAGGTGCGGCGCAGCCCGTCGGGGTTCTCCACCAGCACCGGGCGCCGGGTCGTGATGGCCAGCGTGACCACGCTGGGGATGTCCAGCGGGATGTCACCACCGGGGTGGCCGGGGCTGTTCGGCACGCCATCCGGGTTCACCGTGCGCACCCGGAGCCGCTCGGGGTCGAGCAGGGCCACGGCCGAGCGGTCGGCGCCGATCGCGGACCGGCCGACCTCGGTGATGACCTCGACCACCTGCTCCACGGTGAGCGCCTCGGCCAGCATCGAGGTCGCCTGCTGCAGCCGGGCGGTGCGCAGCGCCGCCGCCGAAAGCTGCTCGGTCAGGCGCCCGCGCATCTCCTCGGCCTCACGCTGGGCGGTCACATCGGTGCTGGCGCCCACCCATTCGATGATCTTCCCGTCGCGCTCGATCGGCACGGCGCGGACGTCGTAGTGCCGGTAAGACCCGGTCTTGGTGCGCACCCGGTAGCGGCTGTCGAAGATCTTCCCGTCGCCCACGCAGTCGCGCCAGTCGCGTTCGACGCGCTCCCGATCCTCCGGGTGAACCGCGTCCAGCCACCCGTTGCCCAGGTACTCCTCCAGGCTCTGGCCGGTGATCCAGCGCCACTCCGGCGAGTCCTCGGCGATCTCCCCGGTGGGCGTGGTCACCCACACCACCTGCGCCCCGGCCTGCACCAGCGACCGGTAGCGCTCCTCGCTGCGGCGGACCGCCTCCTCCGAGTTGCGCCGCTCGGTCACGTCCACGGCGATGAGCGCGACACCGCTGATGGCGCCCTCGGGGTCGTGGGAGGGGAACCAGGAGAACGACCAGTGCCTGGCCTGCGGCCCGGTCGCCGGGATGCTCCTCGCCCCCGTTCTCCTCGCTGGCGCCCCGGCCGCTGGAGAGCATGCTGATCGGCTGGTCGGGCTCGAAGAACGGCTGGTCATCGGCGAGCACGCGCCGGATGGCGGATTCGGCGCTGGCAGCGAGCGGCTCGGGCCAGACCCGGGATGGCGGCAGGCCGATATGGTCGGCGCCGTTTCGGCCATAAAGCCTGGCCAGGCTGCGATTGACCCGCCGGAAGCACAGATCGGTGCCGAAAAAGGCGAACCCGATAGGGGCTTCGCGCAGCAGGGTGGCCAGCAACGCGGAGTCGGAAACATCCATGCCTGACATCCGCGGCTGAGGTACCGATGTGTCAGTACTCATCGCACCGCTTCTCGCCCGTGAGCGAGCCTGCCATCCCTCGGCTCCTTCCTGCTCACTGCGGACTCAAGCAGGCTATCGGCATCAACGCGGCAGCGGGGAGCCATCCGCACCCCCGGACTCAAGCGCCGCTGCCGCGCTCATCACGATGGTCGGCTGGGTTAAGGCTTCCTTATCCTAGGCCACATCGGGCCGTGAGGTGGCCGCTACGCGAACCACACCCGCACGTGCCGAGACTCAGCTCGTAAGGAAATCCCGCACGGATACCGCGGAACGTGCCCGTCGCCGCAGATCTGGGAAACTGGGCGGGTGAGTTCGCAGGGCCGCCGCCGGAACCCCCCCCCTGGAAGCGGCCGGTCCGGCCATCGCCGGGTTCCCCGGCCGTCACCGCTTCCCGCACCGCCGCCGAACGCGTTGTTCGCGGAGATGCTGCGGGCAGCGCGGGAACTGCTTGCCGTGCGCAGCCCGCTCGACGCGGAACTGATCGTCAGCGAACTGCTCGGTACCTGGTGGGGGGAGAAGGAGCCCGGCTCCAGGGCCCGCAGCGCCGACCTTGAGGAACTACTCGGCGAGGGGCTCGTCGCGTACGCGGCCCAGCACGAGAGCCCGGCGGCGCTTGCGCTGCTGTCCGGCATCGCCTGCCTGGGCACCCCGCACCAGGCCGCCGCGGCCGAGAATGCCGCGCTGGGGCTGATCGAGCGCGGAATCAAGCGCCCCGGCTGGGCCGAGCACGTGGGCGCGGTGGCGGCGGCGGACTGCTATGTGAACTCTGACGCCTTCGGGGACCGCGACGAGGCTGTGTGCCTGTTCAGCTACGGCGGGACCGAGCCGCACGCGCTTGTCCTCGTGGTCGACTACAACGTCAGCGGCATGCTGTCCGACGGCTGGGTCACCTCGAAGGTGGACACGCTCCTTGACCGCTGCCGGGACGGCAACGCGCAGGCCGGACAGCCCGGGCGTGGCAGCTTCCGGCCGATTCCGCCGTCGGCGGCCAGGCACATGCTGGAGACTGCGCTCGCGGTCACCCACGCGGCCCCCGACCCGCCGGTGAGCAAGTCGTTCGGCGCCTACCACGCGTTCATCAGGTCCCGGATCCGGGCCCTGCCGCCGCCCGACCTGGCCGCGGCAGAGGTCGTCCTGCCGTTCGGCGGCGCGGCCGCCAGGCTGGCCACGCTGGAGCCCGAGTCGGCCTGGGCGGGCGCGCAGGCGCGCCGGCAGGCGTGGAGCAGCGACCGCAGGGCGATGCTGGTCGCCGAGTTCCTCGCGTCCGACGAGGCCGAGGACCTGTCCGACCGCAGGGCGGCCAGCAGGTGCGCCGACCACATCGTGAGCTACGGGTGCGAGCAGGATTTCGGCCGCCCGCTGCGGATGAGCCCGGCCAAGGCGGAGACCTTCCTGCTCGACTGGCTGCCGCGCAAGATCATGCTCTGGCCCGCCGAGCAGCACGCCATGCCACACGTGCTCGCCGCGTGGGCGCGCTGGTCCGGGCGGCGCCGCGGCCTGGGCGCCGAGGCGATCGACCAGACCCTCGACGCGGTGTTCGGCGCGATGGGCACCTTCACCCAGGTCTACCGGGACCCGTCCAGCTTCGGCCTGGACACCAGGCTGGTGGGCAGGCTGCTGCCAGACGCCGACCTGGAGGCACTCCCCCGGCGGGCGTTCGCCTTCCCGGTGCTGCGCGGCCATTACCAGGGCATCGATCTGGGTTTGCTGGACCCGGCCCAGCCGGAGGCGCGGCGGACCCTGCTGGCCGCCGACCACGACGACGCGCACGGGCGGCCCGCCACCGACCAGCACATCCGCAGGCACATGGTGCTCAGCGACCGGCTCTGGCGCGGCGACCCGCCGGAACTGTGGGAGGCCGCTCAGCGACTGCTCGACCGGGGTGAGAACAAGCACGCGGTGCAGCACACGCTCATGTACCTGATCAGGGACGTCGATAACGACACCGGCAAGCTCACGCAGGAACTGGGCGATCTGCCCTAACGACCCAGATCGTGCCCGCCGGCGAACCCGTTGCTGCCGCCGCCGAAGCCGCCGTGTTCGTCGTCATCGGTGAGCCCGCCGATCACCGCGTTGATGTCCGCCGCGGTGACCGTGGTCAGATCGGCGGCGGTGGCGGCCTCGCCGATGTCGGCGACCCGCAGGTCGCGCGCGGCGCAGGCGCGCTCGAACAGCGACCGCGCGAACCGGCCGTTGCCCAGTTCGTCGATGCGGCGCCGGTCCACGGCATCGGTGAAGATCCGCTCGAGCACGGGTATCGCGTCCGGGTCGAACGAGTCGCCCGCCTGTTCCGCGATGACGGCCATGATCTGGGCCAGCTCGCCCGGGGTGTAACTGGGGAACGAGATGCGGACCGAGAACCGCGAGGCCAGCCCGGGATTGCTGCGCAGGAACCGGTCCATGTCCGCCGGGTACCCAGCCAGCACGATCACCAGCCGGTCCCGGTCATCCTCGGCCCGCTTGAGCAGCGTGGCCACCGCCTCGGACCCGTAGGCGTCGCCGCCGGAGTAGCCCTCGTTGTACAGCGAGTACGCCTCGTCGATGAACAGGACGCCGCCGAGCGCGGAGTCGATCAGCTTGCCGGTCTTGATCGCGGTCGAGCCGAGGTGCTCGCCCACCAGGTCGGCCCGGTGCGCCTCGACCACCTCCGGCCGGACGAGCAGGCCGAGCGCGGCGAAGATGCGCCCGAGGATGCGGGCGACCGTGGTCTTGCCGGTTCCGGGTGGCCCGGTGAACACGAAGTGCCGGGCCGGCGGCTGGCTGGCCAGGCCCAGCCGGTCCCGCTGCCGGGCCACCTGCAACTGGGCCACGATCTCGAGCACCTGCCGCTTGACCGGTTCCAGGCCGACCAGCTCGTCCAGTTCGGCCAGCGCGTTCTCCAGCGTGGGTGTCTCGGCGTAGCCGCGGAACCTGGAGGTCAGCTCGCCGAACGCACGCTCCAGGTCTTCGGCCCGCAACGTCATCAGCTCGGAGGCGACCGGCTCGCGGCCGGTGCTCATGACCCGCACGTCGCGTGCCTGCCGCGCCTTCTCCAGCAGGTTCCGGACGAACCGGCCGTTGCCCAGCTCGTCGATGAGCCGCCGGCGGCCGATGTCCTCCATCATCCGGTTCAGGCTGCGCAGCGCCTCGCCGTCGAGCGACTCCGCGCGCTGTCTCGTGGCGGTATCCGCCAGTTCCACAAGCTCGGCCGGCGTGTACCCGCCGAACCGGACCCGCATCGGGAACCTCGAGTTCAGCCCGGGGTTGCTGGCCAGGAAGTCCTCCATCTGCCGCTGGTATCCGGCCAGGATGACCACGAAGTTGTCCCGGTCGTCCTCGGCGCGCTTGAGCAGCGCCTGGACCGCCTCGTTGCCGAACCTGTCCGCGTGCCCCTCGCCGTCGTTGGCCAGGCTGTAGGCCTCGTCGATGAACAGCACCCCGCCGACGGCCGAGTCGATCAGGTCGTTGGTCTTGATGGCGGTAGCGCCGAGGTACTCGCCCACCAGGTCGGCGCGCTGCGCCTCCACCACGGTCGGGCTGTCAAGAAGCCCGCACGCGTAGTACAGCTTGGCGATGATCCGGGCCACGGAGGTCTTGCCGGTGCCGGGCGGCCCGAGGAACACGAAGTGCTGCAGCGGCTTCTCGGTCTGGTAGCCGGCCGCAAGGCGCCGGTGGGCCGCCTCCACCGAGGCGGTGAGCTGGCGGATCTGGTCCTTGACCGGTGCCAGGCCGATCATCTGGTCCAGCTCCGCCAGGGCCTCCGCGACGGTGATCTCGGGCGCCTCCTGGTTGGCCGGCGCACGGTCCCGCGGCCCGGCGGCAGCCGCCTGCCCGCGTGCCCCGTCGGTCTGCCGGGCCGCGCGTGCCTGATCGGCGGGATGCCCGGCGCGCCCGGTCGGCGTGCCGACCGTCCCGTACGGTGCGATCATCGCGGCCCTGGCGCGCTGCCGGGTGTCCGCCCGCGCCACCTGCCAGGCCTTTCCGAGCCGCCACGCGAGCACGACCACCGCGAAGCCCCACGCGATGAAGTACGCGATGGCCGGCTGGCTGCGGTCCAGCCACCAGGCGACGATCGCCGGGGGCAGCGACCATGCCAGCACCAGCGCCACGGTGCGGCACGGCACGAAGGCGCGGGCCAGCGGCCTTGCGTGCGCCGCCAGCACGACCGCCGCCGGGAGCAGCAGCAGCGGCACCACATCGAAGCTGCTCTGCTGGAACTTCGCCGCCGCGATCGAGACGATCGCCAGCCCCCACAGGCCGACGCCCACCGACGCCAGGACCGACCGGCTGCGCCGGACGACGGCGATGGGGCCGTACAGCAGCGGCACCACGACGATGAGGTAAGCGGCCCGGCCCCAGAGGAAAGGGGTCATCACGACCAGCACCAACACCGCGGTGACCAGCACCACCTTGACCGGTGCCGGCATCGCGCGCAACTTCTGGCGCAGGAGGTCGATCCGTTCCCTGGCCATTTGCATGGCCTGCCCGGATCCGTCGTTAGGCGGCATGTCGCTCCCTCGTGCTCATCCTTGTATAGCGCACTACCGGCCGTTTACGGGGGCACCAATCGGACACCACCTTCGGAAATGGCCGGTTCAGGGGGCGTGCGGAGCTCCGGGGGCGCCGCCGGCATTGACACAAACCGGTCACGGGGGGACGCTCTCCAGGGATTGCGCCGCGGCTGGCGCAGGTGTCTTCCAGCCGTGCGCGCCCGGCTGGTTCGTCCGTCCGCTGGAGGTGGCGATGGGGTCGGTGGCCCTGCTTCGCAGGCCAGGTATTGCGCTGCTGACGTGCAGCCTGGCGGTTACATCGGGGCTCGCGCTCGGCACGGGCACGGCGGGGGTGGCCAGAGCGGCGGACGTGGCGCCCGGGGCACCGGGCGCGCCATCCTACTTCGACCTGGCCCGCAAGGACTGCGTGGGCACGGCCACCGGCACGCGGTCGAAGGTCTGGTACACGGTGGCGGGCGGTGTGCTGTCTGACGTGTACGAGCCGACCATCGACAACACGAACGTGAGCACGCTGCAGTACATCGTCACCGATGGGTCCACGTTCACCGACCTGCAGACCAGGGACATGACCTACACGGTGGCGGCCGACCCCACCGGCATGGCCTGCACGGTGACCGCGACCGATACCCAGCACGGCTACAAGATCGTCACCACCTACATCACCGACCCGGCCCGCGACACCGTGCTCATGCGCACCCAGCTGTCCGCGCTGCCCGGGTCCGGTGCCAACGTGGCCGGCCTGCACCTGTACGCCCGGCTCGACGCGCACGTCAACGGAAACGGTGGCGGCGGCAGTGACAACGCGGGCGGCAACACGGGCGTGATCGACACCTCTACCGGTTCCCCGGTGCCGGTGGTCGACAGCACCAACACGGTGACCAATGCGGTCAACCGGGACTACGCGGTGCCGACCTACATGGCCCTGGACGCGAGCGTCGCCTCACCCGCCGCGAGCGTCGGGTACGCGGGCAGTGTCAGCGACGGCCTGACCCAGCTCGACTCCGACCGTGTGCTGACGCCGTACGATTCCGCGCCGGACGGCCACATCGTGGCTACCGAGGACGTCACTCCGGCCCCTGGGGGCTCGGTCACGCTGGCGCTTGGTTTCGGGCGCAGCCAGGCTTCCGCGGTATCGACGGCGAGCCGCTCGCTGCGGCAGCCGTTTGGCATAACTGCGCTGAAGTACGCGGTGGGGTGGCTGCGCTACGACGCCGGCCTGCGGCCGCCGTTCGGGCACGTGACCGGCGCCCCGGCCCGGCGGGACCAAGGCGCCATCCTGCACTACTACCTGTCCGCTAACGTGATCAAGGCCAGCGTGGACAAGACTTACCCGGGCGCGATCGTGGCGTCGCTGGCCAGCCCGTGGGGGCAGTCGGTGCCGGCCGGGGTGTTCGCCAACGGCGCGCCGTCCTACTTCGGCTCCTACCGCGAGGTGTTCGCCCGTGACCTCTACGAGGCGTTCACCGGGCTGCTCGTTGACGGGGACCTGGCCACGGCGCGGGCCGCGACCCTGTTCCTGTTCGACCGGCAGCAGCAGGCCGATGGGTCCATGCCGCGCAACTCGCTGCTCAACGGCAAGCCAGCCCCGGACACCGGCGGCACCCAGCTGGACGAGACGTCCTACCCGATCATCATGGCGCTGCAGGCGGGGCTGGATGGCAGTGGCACGCTGTGGCGCGACCACATCAGGCCCGCGGCCGACTTCCTGATCTCCCACGGGCCTTCGTTCGGCGTGGAGCGGTGGGAGGAGCAGACCGGGTACTCCCCGTCCACCATCGCCGCGGAGATCGCCGGGCTGACCGCCGCCGCGGTGATCGCCAAGGAGCACGGCGACCAGGCGCGGGCGCGGGTCTACCAGGCGACCGCAGACGACTTCCAGCGGAACATCAAGTCCTGGACCGTGACGACCTCCGGGCCGGACGGGCCGAGTTACTTCATCCGGCTGTCCAAGACCGGCGACCCCAACGCGGCGATCACCTACAACCTGGGCAACGGCGGGCCGACGCTGGATCAGCGCGCCGTGCTGGACGGCGGGTTCCAGGAGCTGGTCCGGCTCGGTGAGCTTCCGGTTTCCGACCCGGACGTGCAGGCCTCGCTGGGCGTGTGGGACAAGCAGATCGCGGTGTCGACGCCAAGTGGCACCGGCTACTACAGGTATGGCAACTCGGCCGTGCAGGGCAGCGCCGACGGGTACGGCGACTGCTACCAGCCGAGCCAGACGACCTGCTCGACCGTGGGCGCGCCGTGGCCACCCACCGACAAGGGCACCGGGCACCTGTGGCCGGTGCTGTCCGGCGAACGGGCCGAGTCCGACGTTGCCGAGGGCAACATGTCCGGTGGGGCGTCGCTGCTGAGCGCGATGGAGAACTTCTCCTCCGGGGTGGGCCTGGTGCCCGAGCAGGCCTGGGAGAACCCGGACCTGCCCGCGAGCCCGTTCGGCAGCGACCCGGCGACCGCGTCCATCGGCTTCACCAACGGGAAGGCGGCCGGCTCGGCGTCGCCGCTGACCTGGGCCCAGGCGCAGGAACTGCGGCTGATCCTGGCCCTGGCCGTGGGGCACACGGTGGAGACCCCGCAGTTCACCACGCAGAGGTACGTGGCGCACGGGCCACCCGGCGCGCTGAACGCGACGATCACCGCCCCGGCCAACGGCAGCACGCTCGCGGCGACGTCCACGACCGTGACCGGGACCACCGCGCCCGGCGCGAAGGTGACCATCGAGTCGGTGGACTCCACCAGCGGGGCACCGTCCTCGGCGGTGGCCACGAAGGCCGCCAAGGACGGGTCGTTCTCCGCGACGGTGCCGATCGGGTTCGGCAGCAACGTGATCACCGTCGGCGCCAGCACGCAAGGCCTGGGGAGCACTGGGTACGCGCAGGTGACGGTCAGCAACGAGGGCGGCGGCACCACGGTGCTCAACGTCAGCGACCCAGCCGGGGACGACAACGGCCCCGGCACCTACCAGTACCCCAACTCCGGGGACTTCCAGCCCGGCGCGTTCGACCTGACCAGGTTCCAGGTGCTCAGCGACGGCACCACCGCCTACCTGCGGGCCACCATCGCCAACCTGTCGCCAACGTTCGGCCAGGTGGACGGGGCGCAACTGCTGGACGTGTACGTGCACACGCCCGGGGCCGCGACCACGTCCACGGCCGCGGCGTTCCCCACTCGCAACTACACGATCTCCTCGTCCGGCGCGTGGAGCCAGATGCTGGAGGTGCAGGGTTTCGCGGCGCCGATGTGGAAGGACGCGTCGGGGAACACGGTCGGGACGCCGCAGGTCCTCGCGTCGCAGTCGGACGGGACCATCACGATCGCGCTGCCTGAGGCGGCGTTGGGCACCCCGGGCCCGAACTGGGGCTTCACCGTGGTGCTGACCGGTCAGGACGGGTTCAGCAGTGACCAGGCCCGCGGGTTCGCGCCCACGCCGCAACCGTTCCTGTTCGGTGTCTGCGCGCCGCTCGGGACCTCGCCGATCTGCTCGGTGGACCCGGGTACGGTGCCGAAAGCCGTGGATGTGATCACCCCGGACGGGGTTTCGCAGGGCACGGAGCTTGACCCGACCCTCGGCCCGGTGGTCATCGCGCCGGTCACCGTGCCCTGACCGCCGGGGAGCGGGGCTGCTCGGCACCGGTCAAGGCTTACGGCGCGCCGGGCGCGGGCGCGCGACCGGCGCGCCACGGTCGCCCGCCCGCGTCTGGCCCGGCTGGGCTGGTCAGCCGGGCGTGGGTGCCTCAAGGAACTCCAGCACCGGTGCCGCCAGCGCCGGGGAGGCGAAGATGTCGTAGTGCGTGGTGCCTGGCAGGATCGCCAGGCGCCCGGTGGGCCGGCCCGAGCCGTCCCAGCCCGCGTCCCACAGGCCGCCGCCGAGCAATGCGAAGAACTCCACCATGTGCCCGGGCTGAATCGAGTCGCAGTCGGCGTAGACCAGCATGGTCGGCGCAGTCATCCCTGCCACCTCGGCCAGCCAGTCGTAGTCCGCCGACAGCAGGTCCCCCATCTTGGCGTGCAGCACCGGCCAGTCGGCGGGCCTGGGCGCGACCCGCGCGTACGTGGCATACATCGGGGACTGCTTCATCGCCTCGCCATGCTCGGGGGTGAACTGCCGCATCGCCGCGCCGATCTCGGGGAACCAGCCGTCCCGCCGGAACGGCACCGAGACCAGCACCAGGCGGTCCACCGCCTCCGGATGCTGGATCGCGGTGCGCAGCGCGACCCCACCGCCCATGGAGACACCCATCACGTCGGATCGGACCAGGCCGAGGTACCCGATGAGCGCGGCGACGTCGTCGGCCATCGTCTCGTAACGCAGCGGGCGGCTGGCGTCCGCGGTGCGGCCGTGCGCCTGCAGGTCGACGGCGATGACCCGGCGCTGCGCGGCGAGCGCGGGCAGCACTTGGCCGAACATCTCACCCGAGCCGAATCCGCCGTGCAGCAGCACAAGCGGCTCACCCGAACCGTGCTCGGCGTAGTAGAGGGACAGGCCGTTCACGTCCGCGTAGCTCATCGCATCTCCTCAACCCGGGCCGCCGGCATCCCGTTCGCGGGCCGGCGGCATCTCGCCCCATGGGCCGCACCGCAAATGAGACGGCCGATCGTGCCCATCCTCATCGCAGCGGTTCCGGTGCGCGGGCCTCCCGCGGTCAGGCGGGATCGGGCGCCGGGTGGGCGGCCGGTGCCGGGCCGGGCGCGGTCAACCGCCGTGCAGGGCCTCGAGCAGCGTGTCACCGGCCGCCGTCCGGTAGTAGAGCACCGGACCGCCCGGCACGCCTGCGCTGTACCAGGCGGGCGTCGAGCAGGATCTTGAGGTGGCGGCCCACCGAGCCCAGCCCCTGGCCGGTCAGTGCCACAAGCTGCGTCGTACTTTTCGGGGTTTCCAGGAGGACCAGAACGCCCGCCCGTGCGGGCCCGAGCAGTGCGCCCAGCGCCTCCGGCACCGGCCCCGGGTCCGCCTGAGCCAGGACGCCCGCGCACGGGTATATCACCGCGTACCGGTGCGGTTCCTCCCAGGAGACCCAGCCTTGGCCCGGGGTGACCGGGACGAACAGCAACTGAGCCCCGACGATCTTCCGCGGCGGGTAGTTGTACGCGTTGATCTGCAGGCGGCCCTGCCCCAGCCACCGCATCCCCGGGCGCATATCGGCAAGCGCCGCGGTCCAGCCGCCTTGGCTCAGCTGGCTGGTCCGCGCGACGATATCTGCCTCCAGGATTCGCCGTCGCCGCGGCCAGTAGGGCAGCACCGTCTCCTGCCACACCCAATCCAGCAGGTCCGCGGCACGTTCTGGCAGATCGGGCCGGTGCAGGCTGGCCGGCAGTGGGCCGCCAAGTGAGATCGTCAGGTCGGCCTGGGCAACTTCGGGCAACTTCGCGCGCATCCGCGCCAGATCCTCGCCCAGCGTCGGTTCGCCCTCGCCCGTCGGTGCGCTGGTGAAGAAGTCCGCGATCCAGTGCCGCCCCAGAGCGGCGCGCACAAGTAGCGCCGTCACCGGGTCGCTGGCCAGCCGCTCCCGGTAGCCGGGCAGGTGGGCGTCGAGCCAGGCCCGTTCGCCCGGGTGCGCGGCCGTTCCCCGTTCCAGCGCAATCAGGCTCGCGGTGGCCTCGGCCAGGGGCGAGATGACGAACCGGCTTCCCGCGAGCGTGTCCGCGCTGACCTGCCACCAGCCCATTGTTTCGCCTCCTCGCGAAACAATAACGTTTGCGTGCCGGGCTCTTCAGACTGCGTGCCATGCGGACCTATCGCGAACTGTTCCGGACGCCGGAGTTCACGCCGCTCTTCCTGACCTCATCGGTGCAGGGAGCGGCCAGCACGGTGACCGGGCTGGCGCTGGGGACGCTGGTCTATGCGGCGACTCGCTCGCCACTGCTGTCCGCCCTGATCATGTTCGGCCCCTCGCTCGCCCAGTTGATCGGCGCTACGGCGCTGCTGTCGGCGGCGGACCGGCTGGCGCCGCGCGCCGCCATCGCGGGGATAGCGCTGGCCTTCGCCCTCGGCACCTTCGGCCAGGCCATCCCCGGCCTTGCCGTGTGGACGATCTTTGCCATTGCCGCGGGCCTCGGCGCGATCGCCTCGCTGGGCGGCGGAGTGCGTTTCGGGCTGCTGAACGAGATTCTTCCGGCAGGGGGCTATCTGCTCGGCCGCTCCGTGCTCAACATGTCCGTCGGCATCATGCAGATCTGCGGGTTCGCGGTCGGCGGCGTGCTCGTGGCCACCCTGTCGCCACGCGGTGCGCTGCTGGCTGGCGCCGCGGCCTACCTCGCCGCCGCGGCCATCGCGCGGTTCGGCCTCAGCCGCCGGCCGCCGCGCGCCGCCGGCCGGCCGTCGATCGCGCAGACCTGGCGGAACAACGCGCAGCTATGGTCCTCCGTGCCGCGCCGCTACGTCTACCTGGCGCTGTGGGTGCCCAACGGACTGATCGTCGGCTGCGAGTCTCTTTTCGTGCCGTACGCACCCCGCCACGCGGGGCTCCTGTTCGCCTCCGCTGCCCTGGGCATGCTGGTTGGCGACACACTGACCGGCCGGTTCGTCCCGGCTCGCTGGCGGGAGCGGCTCAGCGCCCCGCTGCGTATGCTGCTCGCCGCTCCCTATCTGGTCTTTGCCGTGCCGGCCGGCGCTGCCGATCGCGGTGACGGCCGTCGCGCTCGCCTCGGTCGGGTATTCGGCGAGCCTGCTGCTGCAGCACCGCCTGATGGCACTGACACCGGACGAACTGAGCGGGCACGCCCTCGGACTGCAGTCCTCGGGCATGCTCGCCGTGCAGGGCGTGGGTGCCGCCATCGCGGGCGTGGTGGCCGAGCGGACCTCGCCCGGGGCGGCGATGGCCGTGATGGCAGTGATTTCCGTCGCCGTCACTCTGGTACTTGCCCCCGGGCTGCGCCCGGGCCGCACGCCGCCGGAGATCGGTGAGCCCAGCGATCTCCCGGCGCGCCTGCCGGCCACACGATCTCCCCGGCGCGCCCGGGGTGAGGCCGTCCAGCCAAAGTAACCTGGCATTTCATGACATGCTGCGCGGGCCGAGCGGGCACCGGACGCCGATCTGGCGTGGCTGCGCCGCGTCCTGAGGACGGGCTGGCGTGACCGCATGCGCGCGCGTCACCCGGCTGTCGACGACGCCCGTGAAGGGCCTGGCGCTGCACCATCCGGATGCCATCCTGCTGCAGCGGACAGGCGCGGCGGGAGATCGCGCGTTCTTCGTGATCGACGGCCGAGATCGGCTGATCTCGGTCTGGAAGACCGGCAGGCTGGTGCGGCTCCGCGCGGACCATGACGCCCGGAGTGAGCGGATCACGTTCAGCTCGGCCGACGGAGTGGTGTGTGCGGGCCACGCCCGGCCGGGGACACCGGTGATCGCCGATTCCTATGGCGGGCGGAGGTGGCCGGCACCGTGGTCCGACAACCTTGGAGCAGATCCCGTTCAGCCGCACTAGGTCTGGACTGAACAAACTAATTGCGCGGGCCAAGTCCGTCATCGACGAACACATCAAAGATATAAGACGAGTGCCTTAGGTTAGCTTGAGCAACTCTTTTGCCATACGTCATTCTCAACTCAGGCGTGGCGGTTCGGCGGGTCATTGATAGCTGTTCGTACACTGCGGAACCAACAGGAAATGGCAGACGTTGTACCGACGGCAGGACCGAAGTCGCCATGGCCGAACCTGCGCTGCGCAATTTTACCATCAATTTCGGGCCGCAGCACCCGGCGGCGCACGGGGTGCTGCGCCTCGTGCTCGAACTCGACGGCGAGGTTGTGCTACGTGTCGATCCGCATATCGGCCTCCTTCACCGGGGCACCGAGAAGCTGATCGAGCACAAGACTTACTTGCAGGCGATCCCGTATTTCGACCGCCTCGATTACGTCGCGCCGATGAACCAGGAGCACGCCTTCTGCCTCGCGACGGAAAAGCTCCTCGGCATCGGCGTACCGCGCCGCGCCCAACTCATCCGCGTGCTCTATTGCGAAATCGGGCGGCTCCTCGCACCTGCTCAACGTCACCACGCAAGCTATGGACGTGGGCGCGCTCACGCCGCCGCTGTGGGGCTTTGAGGAACGCGAGAAGCTGATGATGTTCTATGAACGCGCCTCGGGCAGCCGCATGCATGCGGCCTATTTCCGGGTCGGCGGCGTGCATCCAGGACCTGCCGGAGAAGCTGATCGACGATATCGAGGCGTTCTGCGACCCGTTCCTGAAAGTGTGCGACGACATCGAAGGTCTGCTCACCGACAACCGCATCTTCAAGCAGCGTAACGTCGACATTGGCGTGGTCAGCCTCGCCGATGCTTGGGCGTGGGGTTTCTCGGGGGTAATGGTGCGCGGCTCAGGGGCCGCCTGGGATTTGCGCAAGGCGCAACCGTACGAGTGCTATGCAGAGTTCGATTTCGACATTCCGGTCGGCAAGCACGGCGATTGTTACGATCGCTACTGAGTTCGCATGGAGGAGATGCGCCAGTCGGTGCGCATCATGAAGCAATGCGTTGCCGAGCTGCGCTCGCCGGAAGGCCAGGGCCCGCCTTCAGTTATTGATTCCAAGATCGTGCCGCCGCAACGCGCCGTGATGAAGCGCTCGATGGAGGCGATGATTCATCATTTTAAGTTTTATACGGAAGGACTCCGGGTGCCGACGGGGGAGGTTTATGCGGCCGTCGAAGCGCCGAAGGGAGAGTTTGGCGTTTATCTCGTCTCCGACGGCACCAACCTTCGCCGTACAAGTGCAAAATTCGCGCGCCGTCGTTCGCGCACCTACAGGCCATGGACTTTCTCACTCGCGGACATATGCTGGGCGACGTGTCTGCGATCCTCGGATCGCTGGATATTGTGTTTGGAGAAATCGACCGCTAAATGCAGCCGATCTGTACAGGATCCGGCCACATCGGATAATTCATACAAGTTCTGCAACGCAGCGGTCAGGTTGGGGCTCGGTTGCGGAAACTCTAGCGGCCGCGCCGAGGGCAAACCTTGACGTGCCGCGGAATACCGACCGCCCAGGTCAGTTTGCGAGCCGTGAGCCCCTTGCGGAACGGCGCGCTCAGCCCATAACCGGCATCCGCCAGCACGCAGCCAAAGCGCACACCGGCCGCGCGACACGATCGATCTCTGCCAGGGCGATTTTCGGTTTGGTCCGTGCCGTTCGATATTCCGTCGGAACACCCGCTCGCTCCAACCGAGCCCGCTCGCTCGTCCAACTCTCTGGAAGAAACAACCGCAACACCAGCATGACCGGTACTTCGCCTCGTGCAAGCGTCAGCGATACCAGGGTCTGACAGTTTGAGGTGTTGCCCAACGCCGAAGCGTATTGCGCAGCGACACCCACCGAATGCGTGCCTTTCTTGGGTATCGCAGTGTCGTCAATCACCAATACGGCATCGCTGCCGCCGACGAGCCTATCTGCTTGGACAAGCAGTCCCGTCTGCACAGCCGTCGCATCCCACACCCCGGCGGCAATGAAGTGGTGCAATTGATCGTATTCGCCGAGCGCGAGCCGCTTCGCCATCGGCTGAATGCTCTTGCGATCGCCGGGACCGATCAGCCCCGACACGTAGAGCGGACACATCTGTCGCCGCGCCTTGTGACCTAACCGATCCAGAAACGGCTTGAGCCAGCGTCCAAGCTCGTCTTTCCAATCCGACGTCCTGCCAACCATGGTCGGCCCCTCCAAAAGCCGACCACCCATGAGTCACAGAAAAACTGATTTGGGAATCCCGTGCCGCTCAAAATCTGCCAAAGTAGTGCTAGACCGCATCGCTTTGACCTTTATAGACGCTTTGTTCTCCGCACGGCCGGCGAATTTAGACTAAATACCGCATCCGGCGTTCTAACGGTGCTGACGATTTTGTGGCCGGGAGAAGAACTGCGCGAAATTCGGGAAGATAACCCGTCAAGCAAGCCCCATCAATTCAATCTCGGTCAGACGCTCGTGCAACTCTTGATCCAGTCTACAGATCAGCCGGCCGCTGCTTCCCAGAGAATGGCATGAGCCTACCAAGATCGACCGCAAGCTCGGCCCGATTAGCGTAGGTGGCCACTATTCCGAAGATCACTGAAACCGCAAGAACGATCGCCGCCAAGCCGGATAGCATTCCCACGTCATTTCGGATTGCACGCACATTTCGCTCTGTTTCGCTGTCGCCCAACTCAATTCATTTGCTCACACAAACACGTTGATCTGAAGATCAATACGGCGGTGCACCGGCTGCAGCAACCCTCAGAGAAAAGCCCGCCACTTTGGGCGGGCCAAATTGTTTCCTCATCGCCTTCGGGGGTGGGTGGGGGACGGCGATCAGGTAAAAGCTCTTCAGCTTTTTCTGTGGAAGAGTTGGCGGCAGAAACCACTATGCCCGTGCCATAGCAACCTATACATTGGTAGATGTGCGCCTTTGTCGCTCACCCGCCTTATGCCCCAGAGTAAATAAGGCACTCTCGCGCAGATATCGGGGGGATGCCGAGCGATCGGCTAGGCCCGTGCCTCAAGGACCATGTTGAACGGCCCCTCCGTTGCTCTTCGAACCTTGGTGAACCCGCCCCCGCGAATGACCTCGGTGAGCTTGGTCTCACCCGCCTGCGCACCCAAGCCTTCGCCGACCTCCTGATCCAGTGATGTCGGCACGCAGATCATGGTCGAGGCGTTGTAGTAGAGCCGCCCGACGGGATTCATGTTGTCTTCCGGACGATCGCCTGCGATCGGCTCGACGATCATCCAGGTGCCGTCGGCCTTCAGGATGCGACGCATGTGACCCGCGCAGCCGCTGGGATCGCCCATGTCATGCAAACAGTCGAAGCATGTCACGAGGTCGAAGCCGGATTCCTTGATGTCCTTGGCGCTCGCTTCCTTGAAGCTGACGCGGTCACCCAATCCGTGTGAGACGGCATGGCGGTTCGCCTCTGCAACGGAAGGCGCGTGGAAGTCGTATCCGACGAACCGGCTTTTGCGGAAAAGCCTGCGCCATCAGCAGGGTCGAAAAGCCGACGCCGCAGCCGATATCGGCGACCTTGGCCCCGGACGTCAGTTTCGCTCGAGACACCGTCAAGGGCGGCAACCAGTTCTGGACGATATTGTTCACATAGCCGGGCCGGAAGAAGGCGCCGGTCGCGCAGAACAGGCACCCTGCGGAATCGCCCCAGCGCACGCCGGCACCGGTGCGGAAAGAATGCTCGACCTTTGGCTCTCCCTCGATCATGGCGGCCACGATGTCGAACGCGCCCGGCCAGATAAACCGGACTGTCCTTTTCGGCGAACACCATGGCCTGCTCCGGCGACAGGCTGAACTTCCGCGAGGTCGCGTCGTAATCGATGTAGCCATTGGCGGCTTGCGCAAGCGCCCACTCGCGCACGTATCGCTCGGTCAGCCCGCCCGCCCGTTTCGCCAATTCATCGGACGTCGCGGGCCCGCCCTCTGCAGAGCGTCGAACAGGCCAAGTCTCAATCCGACGCGGACCGTCGGCACGCTGAATGCGCCGCCGAGGTCACCCAGCATTTTGCCGATGAATGCGTTGAGCTTGTTTTCGTCTAGTTGCGCCATGTTCGATCCCCCTGCTGATCACACGGGACGTTTTATCCGCATGCTTGCCCTGGTACCGGTTCGCGATCGGTGCTTCCTTTGATCGACTTAGTATGTTCAGGAATGATCGTCGATTGGTGAAACGCCATCAACCAACGGCCGTGGTGGTTAACGAAAATGTTCGTTCCGTAGTTGCGGCTGCTACTCACGTCTCCGGTGCTGCTGCGGCGCCGGGACGTTTCGATGCCATGCACCCACGCCACTGGCCCGTTGATATTGATCGTGGTCACTGTCATCGAAACGGTGAAGTGGCTGAACGTTGGCCAATACGTTTCCCAGTTGCGCTTGATTGCGTCCCATCCTACGTGCGTGATCGGGTTAGTGGGCGGCGCGATCAGAATGTTGTCTGACGCACACGACCAGACCTTTTCCATTGCGTGGAGGTCGCGCTTTGACAGCGCCGAATAATAGGCGTTGTTGGCGGCTTTCACGTTGTTGGTGTCGATCGCGGATGCGGTTTTGTCATGGCTCACTCCGAACCAGAACCTGGTTCAGC
>CAVPMG010000028.1:0-81940 GCA_963706115.1 uncultured Actinomycetes bacterium
CCCGACCTCGTGGGCGCGGGCGAGCAGGTCGGCCGGGTCGGCGTAGACCCGGTAGGCACCGGCCCGCTCCAGTTCCTCCCGGCCGTAGCCGCCGGACAGCAGGCCGATCCCCATGGCCCCGGCGCGGCGGGCGGCCAGCAGATCCCAGACGCTGTCCCCGACGACGAACGCGTGCCGTGACTCGATGCCGAGTAGCGCGGCGGCGGCAAGGAAAAGATCCGGGTCCGGCTTGGCGTGCGCCACCATGTCCCTGGTCACCAGCGGCGTATCCGGCGGCAGGCCCAGCATGGCCAGCGCGCGCACCGCGGTGACGTGGTAGCTGCTGGTCGCGATGGCCCAGGGGATCTTGTGCTCGGTCAGCGTGGCCAGCAGTTCCGCGGCCCCGGGCAGCGGCCGGACCGAGTCCGCCTGGGCCAGGTACTCCTCGCTGTGCCAGATCTGCAGCATGGCGATGTCGTCGCCGGACAGCGTCCGCCCGGTCTCGCGCAGCAGCGCGGACACGAACAGGCCGCCGCTCATCCCGATCCGCCGGTGGATCCGCCACACCGACAGGTCGATGTTCAGCCGGGCCAGCGCGGTGCGCCACGCGATCACATGCTGGTACACGCTGTCGATCAGCGTCCCGTCGAGGTCGAAAAGGAACGCGGGCGCGGGCGGATGCGGGTAGTCCAGCGGGGCGGTCACGGCTCCAGTCTGGCAGGCGGCCCGAGCCGGGGAATACGCGATGGGGCCTGCCGGCTTGCCGGCCAGGCGCCGTGAAGGGGGAAGGGGAGGCGGGCGGGGCCCCGGGGGGTTCCAGGGGGGTCGCTTCCCCAGGCCAGCATGCGCGATGGGCCTGCCGGCTTGCCGCGCGAGGCGCCGTCGGCGTCGCGGGGCCAGGCGCCAGTCGGGGCCCCGGGGGGTTCCAGGGGGGTCGCTCCCCCAGGCCAGCACAGCTAAGCGCCGCGGACCGCCACCACCCCGTGCATGGTGCCGACCAGGGCGAGCGAGCCGGACAGGGACGGCGAGGCGAAGTGGGGCAGCGCCGAGCCCAGCTTGATCTGGTGCCGGACGTGGCCGGTGCCGGGATCCAGTTCATACAGCACGCCCGCGTTCCAGTCCGGGACCCAGACCGCGCCGCCGCCGAGCACCGGCGAGCCCTGCGCTGCGGCGGGGCCACGCCAGAGCACCTTGATCGTGTTGCCCGCGGTGTTCACGGCGGCCATCCCGCCGCCGATGCATGGCACGTAGACGATGGTGCCCCGGGTCGCCATCCCGCCGAAGGCGGCGCACACCGGAGCCTGGGCCACCTGCGAGCCCACGCCGGTCAGGTGCCTGGAGTTCAGCAGGTACCCGGTGCCGCTCTTGCCGTCGGCCAGGATCATCCCGTCGCTCAGCAAGCCCGGGGCGGTGGAGCCGAGGTCGCGGTCACCGGCGTTGTCCGCTGCCCAGGTGACCGGGGCGAAGATGCCGGTGCGCCGCAGGGCGGGGGTGAGTGCGGTGACCGAGTCGCTGTCGTCGAAGGGCGGCGCGGTGGCCGCGCCGTTGCCGGCGCTGACGTAGATGGTGCCGTCCGGGCCCACCACCGGTCCGCCCGCCGCCCACATGCCGGCCTCCCTGGCCGTCGGCACCTTGTAGGAGACGATGGGCCCCTGCCCCGAGGCCGGTACGCCGTTGATCGACCCCTGGTAGGGGCCGCAGTCACCGAACAGCCCGCCGAACGCCACATAGACCCGGCCCCGGTCCAGCGCCAGCGCGGCGCGCTGCTGGTCGTAGCGCGGGTGCCCGTCCGGGGTCGGCACGTCCCGGGTGAAGACCAGCTTCCCGCTGGGCACCGCGATGCCGGCCAGGACGTGCCGGAACCCGGTGGTCTCCGCGACCGCGTAGACCAAGCGGGTCGCCGCGTCGTAGACCGGCGTCCCGGTGATGCCGAGCGGGTCGATGTCCCCGCACGGCAGCGCGGACAGCGGGACCGGGGTACCCAGGTGCACGTGCCAGCGGACCTGGCCGGTCGCCCGGTCAAGGCCGTACACCGTGTCGGCCTCGGTCGCAGCGATGACCAGGCCGCCGACCACGAGTGGCTGGCCGTAGACCGCCCCGTCGAGGTGGCGGTGCCAGGCGATGGACAGCGGCCCCGCGGCCGGTGTGGCAGGTGCGACACCGGTGCGGGCCGCGTCCCGGTGGTAGGTGGTCCAGTCGGTGGCGGTCAGTGCGGCGGGGCTGCCGGCCGGTGCCGGCCGCACCGTGCCCGGCCGGGCCGCCGGTGTGGCCGCCGGGGCTCCGGCCGGCGTGGTTGTGCTGCAGGCGGCCAGCGCCCCGGACAGGGCGAGCGCCGCCGAGCAGGCGAGCACGGCTGGGCGTGAGCGCATACGCCAAGTCTGCTCCGTTCCGGGCCCGGGCCGAATCCGGGGACGCCAATACCGCGATTCCCCGGTGGATTCGCGGCCCGGCGCCGCGGGGAAGCTATCCGGGACGGGGGCCGTGTTCTGGTGCTGGGACAAAGCCGGGCATAACCTTGGTTTTCGCAGGTCAGCAGATTCCGCGTACCCTGAACTCTGGCCTGGAGGGAGGCAGCGACGTGACCGTGCAGATCGGCACCTTTATCGCGCTTGGCGACAGCTTCACCGAGGGACTTGATGACCCGCGCGCCGACCAGGCGGGCTATCTGGGCTGGGCGGACCGGTTCGCGCAGATGCTCGCGGCGCAGCAGCCCGGGTTGCGCTACGCCAACCTCGCGATACGGGGCAAGCTGCTTGGCCAGGTGGCCGACGAGCAGGTGCCGCAGGCCATCGCGATGGCCCCGGACCTGGTCAGCCTCGCGGCAGGGGGGAACGACCTGCTCAGGTTCCGGTCCGATCCCGATGCGCTGGCGCAGACGTTCGACGACGTGGTGCGCACCCTGCTGATGGCTGGCTGCCGGGTGCTCATCTTCACCGGGTTCGATCCGCGGTTCCCGGTGCTGCGGCTGATCCGCGGCAAGGTGGCGGCCTACAACATGCACCTGCGCGCGATCGCCGACTGGCACGGCTGCGACGTGGTGGACCTGTGGTCGATGGCCGTGCTGCGGGATCCCCGGGCGTGGAGCGCGGACCGGCTGCACCTCACCCCCGACGGGCACCGCCGGGTGGCGCTGCGCACCTGCGAGGTGCTCGGCGTGCCCGTCGAGGAGGACTGGCGCGCTCCCTGGCCCGCGGCCGGCGTTGTCACCGGCGGCGTGCCCGCGTCCGGGTGGGCGGCCTGGCTGGCGGCCCGCCGGATGGACCTGCGGTGGGGACGCGACCACGCGGCGCCGTGGGTGGCCCGCCGGGTGCGCGGCATCTCCTCGGGCGACAACGTCGACCCCAAGCGCCCCGAACCGCTCCCGCTGTCATGAGGCGGCCCGTGGCCCGCCCGTACGCGGTGATGGGCCGCCACCCGTGAACGGTCAGTCGGCGCGCTCGATGGGGCAGCTCATGCACCGGGGACCACCCCGGCCACGGCCCAGTTCGCCGCCCGCGACGGTGATCACCTCGATGCCGTTCTCCTCCAGGTAGGCGTTGGTGGTCACGTTCCGCTCGTAGGCGACGACCACGCCCGGCTCCACCGCCAGCACGTTGCACCCGTCGTCCCACTGCTCCCGTTGCGCCGAGCGGACATCCTGGACCGCGGTGAGCACCTTGATGCTCGGCAGGCCGAGCGCGGCGGCCAGCGCCGTGTGCATGTCCTCCGGCGGGTGGTCGGTGACCTTCAGCTCGCGCACGCTCGCCCCCGGCTCGATCGTGTAGGAGCGCAGCATCCCCATGCCCGCGTACTTGGTGAATACGCCGTAGTCCGCCATGGTCAGCATGGTGTCCAGGTGCATGAACGCGCGCTGCTTCGGCATGTCGATGGCGACGAGCGAGGTGGCGGCGCCGGCCGCGAACAGCCGGTGCGCCAGCATCTCCAGCGCCTGCGGTGTGGTCCGCTCGCTCATCCCGGCCAGGACCGCACCGTTGCCGATCACCAGCACGTCCCCGCCCTCGATGGTGGCCGGGGCCGCGTCGGCGCCGTGGTACCAGACGTCGAAGCCCGCGCCGGCGAACATCGGGTGCCAGCGGTAGATGGCCTCGGCGAACAGGGACTCCCTGACCCGGGCCTGGCGGCGCATGGCGTTGATCGACACCCCGCCGTAGATCCAGCAGGAGGTGTCCCGCTGGTAGAGGAGGTTCGGCAGCGGGACGAGCACGAACCCATCCGGGTCCAGCGAGTGGAACGCGATGCTCTTGGGCTCCGGGGCCAGTTCGGCGATCTCCCGCTTGGTGATCCCGCCCACCAGGTAGCCCGCGAGCGTGCGGGAATCAAGCCCGCCGACCGCGGCGCGCAACTGGTCGCACGCCAGCGGGCCGTGCCAGCGGGAGTCGAAAACGCCGTCCAGGATGTAGTCACGGGCCGCGGTGACGTCCAGCGTCTGGGCGAGCAGGTCGCTGTAGTAGTGGACGACCACGCCACGGGACCTGAGCGCGTTCGCGAACGCGTCGTGCTCCTGCTGCGCCCGGCTCACCCACAGCACGTCGTCGAAAAGCAGATCGGCCGCATTGTCCGGGGTGAGCCGCTTGAGTTCCAGGTCGGGGCGGTGCAGGATCACCTGCCGTAGCCGGCCGACTTCGGAATCCACTCTGAACATGGGCATCTGCTCCCTTTGCCGGCGGCACCCCGCCGCCGGAACTGCTGAGCACTCTATGCTGCCGCCGTGGACCTGGATCTTTCTAGTGACAGCGCCGACCTGACCGCCTCGCTTGTCGATGTGGAGTCCGTGAGCGGCGATGAAGCGGACCTGGCCGCCGCGATCGAGCGCGCGCTGCGCAGGCTGCCGCACCTGTCGGTGCACAGCGACGGGAACACGGTGGTCGCGCGGACCAGCCTGGGCCGCCCGCACCGGGTGATCGTGGCGGGCCACATCGACACGGTGCCGATCGCCGGCAACCTCCCGTCCCGCCGCGAGAACGGCCTGCTGTACGGCTGCGGGAGTTGCGACATGAAGTCAGGCGTGGCGGTCGCGCTGCGGCTGGCCGCCCGGTTGACGCAGCCGCGGCCCGACGTCACCTACGTGTTCTACGACTGCGAAGAGGTCGAGGCCGAGCGCAACGGGCTGCTGCGGGTGTCCCGCAACCGCCCCGACCTGCTGCAGGGCGACTTCGCGGTGCTGATGGAGCCGACCGGTGCGCTCATCGAGGGCGGCTGCCAGGGCACGATGCGGGCCGAGGTCACCACCCGGGGCAAGCGGGCCCACAGCGCACGGTCCTGGATGGGCAGCAACGCCATCCACACGGCCGGCGGCATCCTCGATGTGCTGCGGTCCTACCAGCCGCGCGAGCCGGAGGTGGACGGGCTCGTCTACCACGAGGGGCTGAACGCGGTCGGGATCAGCGGCGGGGTCGCGGGCAACGTAATCCCGGACGAGTGCACGGTCACGGTGAACTACCGATTCGCCCCCGACCGCAGCGAGGAGGAGGCCGTCGCGCACGTCCGCGAGGTGTTCGCCGGTTACGAGGTCGAGATCACCGACTCGGCGCCGGCCGCGCGCCCCGGCCTGGACCACCCGGCCGCCGCGCCGCTGCTCGCGGCCGTAGCCGGAGCACCCCGGGCCAAGTTCGGCTGGACCGACGTGGCCAGGTTCGCGCTGCTCGGCATGCCCGCGCTGAACTACGGCCCCGGGGATCCCATGCTCGCCCACTCCCCGGACGAGCACGTGCCGGTCGCCCAGATCGCCGAGTGCGAGGCGACCATGGAGGCCTGGCTCACCGGCTGACGGTGCTGGCCCGGGGGAGCGACCCCCCGGAACCCCCCGCTGGCCTGCGGCCCGGTTCCTTCGTCACCGGGCCGTGGCCCTGCTGGCCCGGGGGAGCGACCCCCCGGAACCCCCCGCTGGCCTGCGGCCCGGTTCCTTCGTCACCGGGCCGTGGCCCTGCTGGCCGGGGAGCGACCCCCGGAGCCCTCCGATGTCTGAGGGCCCCCGACCTTGTCGCGGGGCCCTCAGACGTGTCGGCTAACGGTTACGCGGCCGGTCCTGCGGCCAGCTTGAGCGAGCCGGTCTGCTGGTGGCCGTTGAGCCCGACCCAGGTGAGCGAGACCGTGTTCCCCGGCTGGTACTGGCGCATCAGGATGCGCAGGTTGGCCGGGGAGGTCACCGCGTGGCCGTTCACGCCGGTGATCACATCACCGGCGTGGGCACCGGCGGTCGCCGCGGGAGCGTTGCAGAACACGCCGGCGATCAGTGCGCCCGACTTGGCCGGTGCGATGCTGCTCGGCACCGGGTTCGCCGTCTCGGTGTTCAGGCACCGGCCGCTGGAGTTGATCCTGGAGAAGTTGCCCTGGGCGAGCTGCTGAAGCTGGCCGAGCTGGGTCCGCGGGTTGCTGGAGCTGCTTGGCGCGTTGCTCTTCGGGTCGCTGGCGATCGCGATGCCGATGAACGCGGGCTGGCCGATCTGGATGTCGCTGCTGCCGTGACCGGCGGCGATCTGCCTGGCGATGGTCAGGGCCCGGTCGATCGGGATCGAGAAACCCTGGGCGGTGCCGGACCCGCCGATGTTCTGGCTGTTCGCCGCGGTGTTCATAGCGATTACCTGGCCGGCGGAGTTGGCCAGCGCGCCGCCGGAGTCACCCTCGGCGATCGGGGCGTTGGTCTGGAACATGTGCGTCAGCCGCTCGGACGTGTTCGACCCCGCGTCGCTGGCGGTGATCGTGCGATCCAGGTTCGTGATCGTCCCGCTGGTCACGGTCGGCAGGCCGCCGTTGCCGCCTGCGTTCCCGAGCGCCACAACGGTGTCGCCGAGCTGGACCTTGCTCGAGTCGCCGGTCGTGACGGGCTGCAGCCCCGACGCGCCTTCCAGTTGCAGCAGCGCGACGTCCTGCGCGTTGTCGGTGCCCACCACCTTGGCGGCGTACTTGTGCCCGCCGGTGACCAGTTGCGCGGTCACCCGGGTGGATCCCTTGATGACGTGGTTGTTGGTCAGCACCAGGCCGTTGGCGGACAGCACCATGCCGGTGCCCTCGAAGACCTGCTGCTGGTAGTGGACGAAGGAGGTGATGTCCACGAGGCCGGGTTCGACCTTGTGGGCCACGGAATCGTTCAGGCCGGGCGCGCCAGCAGCGCCGCCGTGGTTCGCCTTGGGCTGGGGGATGTCCTGCGCGCCGGCCGAGGAGGACGGTGCCTGGCCGCCCGAGCCGCGCAGCGCGAACACCGCACCCGCGCCGACCGCCGCGGCGAGCACCGCGACCACGAAGTAGACCAGGGCACGGCTCATCGGCCCGCGTGAGGGCGGCGGTCCCGCGGGAGGCTGCCCGTAGCTGCCCGGCGGGGCCCAGTGGCTTTCACCACCGGGGGGCACCGCCCCGTGCAGTTCGCCGGGGAGCGGCGGCGCCGCGCCGGGTGCCGGCTGCGGCTGCCAGCCCGGCTGCGGCTGCTCGCCGTAGGGCGGCTGACCGGCGTACGGCGACTGGCCCGGGTAGGGCGGCTGGCCCGGGTAGGGCGGCTGGCCCGGGTAGGGCGGCTGGCCCGGGTAGGGCGGCTGACCTGGGTAAGGGGGCTGACCTGGGTAAGGGGGCTGACCGGAGTAGTACGCCTGGCCGGGCTGCGCGCCGTAGGGCGGCTGGCCCGCGTAGCCGGGCATGCCATACGAGCCCTGGGCGCCCTGGCCGGGCGGCGGGCCATAGATCGGCTGAGTGGGCTGCGGTCCGCCGTAGGGAGGCTGCGGCGGCGTGCCGTAGGACTGGGTACCGGGCGCGGGCGGGGCGCCCTGCCCTGCCTGGCCGGACGATGGCGTCCACGGCTGCTGCGGGGCCGTCCAGGCCGGCTGGCTGCCGGGCTGGGCCTGCCAGGGGGAGGACGGTCCGCCCGGCGGCTGCTCAGGGCCGGGGGTTCCGGGTCCCGGCTGGCCGGATCCAGGCTGACCGGGCGTGGCCTGCGGCTCGCCGCCCGGCTGCGCGCCGATACCCGGCTGCTCGCTCGCACCCGGCGGTGTGCCGGGAGCAGGCTCTGCCGAAGCGGAAGCCGATGCCGCGGCATCCTCGGCCGGGGAGGTCATTTTGAAGGGAAGCCAGGAGGCACCGGGGTCTCCCGCACCGGGGTCCGTGTCCGGTTCCGGCGTGCCGTCACCTGGATCACCGCCCGGGGGAGGGGACGGCTGCCAGGCGCTGTCGCGCTCCGGCGAGTCGTGCCCGTTGCCCTGACCTTCGGCCATCATCATCACCTCGGAAGTAGCGTGAGCCGCTTCATACGGTCGTCGGGACGGCAGTTCCACCGTGACCCTGGCAAAGCGCAGTTTCCAGTTAGCACCATGTCCCTGGAGGGAACCTGAAGGCCTCCTGATGGTTTCCAACCGGCAGCGCACCAGGTGCGGCATCCACCCGAGGCGGTCGGCCAGCCATGGGGAACAACGTCATCCCGGCGCCGGCATGTTCCCGCAGTGCGGAACCACATGACCTTGGGTAACCATCTGAGCTGCGGAAAGCCGGTCACGAAACCAGACCGTGGTCGGTGAGACGCCCGGCCACGAGGTTGCGTAGTGCACATTCTTCGAGCAGCAGCGGCAGTGCGCCCAGGCCCGCGGCGGCGGACCCGGGCGGCGAGGTGCAGTCGGAGTCGTGCAACAAGACTGTGGCGCCGCCGGTCAGGTCTGCGGCGAGCGTCGCCCACACCGAGCGGGGCGTGGCGCCGGCCGTCCACTCCCGGCCCCAGCAGGTCCACAGCACCGGGGTGAGCCCGAGCCGGCGCGCGGCGGAGAGCGCCCCGCTGCTCAGCACGCCGTAAGGGGGGCGGTAGAAGCGCGGCTGCGCCCCGGTCGCCTCGGCCACCGCGTCCCGGGCCCTGGCCAGGTCGTCCGCCACCGCCCAGGGGCTGCGCAGCACGGTGTACCTGTGTGCCCAGCCGTGCACGGCCACCTCGTGGCCCGCTGCGGCGACCTCCGCGGCGAGCCCGGGCTCGCGGGCCACCATCGAGCCGAGCATGAAGAACGTGGCGCGCGCCTGCCACTTGCCCAGGACGTCAAGGAAGGCCGGAGTCCACGCCGGGTCGGGACCGTCATCGAAGGTGACCGCCACATGATCGGCCCGGCCCTGCCCGGCCAGCCGGGGGAAGAACCGCTGCCGTACCGCGCCGAGCGCCGTGACGCCAGGGCCGGCGTGGCCGACGGCCAGGCCGCCGAGCGCCAGCGCCGCCACGCCGAGCGCCGCGGGCGCCCGCGGGCCCGCGCTATCGAAGAACACCTGTCACACCTGCCTCATAGCCTCTGGCCTGCGGTCTTGTCCCGCGCGGGCGACACGCCTGGGGCGGACGCCTGCCGCGCCGTATCTCTCCTGGAATGATGGCAAGGTCGGGACGATACCCGAAGCACAATCGATTACCAGACGCGGGGCGGCCGGGCCCCGGCATGACCGAGCAAGGGGCCATCCGTTGGGAGTGCCAGCAGCACGTGTTGTGTTCCCCCCCGCGGACCGGGCGGAGATAGCCGCCGCGGTCACGGAGATCCTCGCCAGCGGGGCGCTCACCCTTGGCCCGTACACCGGGCGCTTCGAGGCGGCATTCGCCACCGCACATGACGCCGCACACGCCGTCGCGACCTCGAGCGGGACCTCCGCACTGAACATCGCCCTCCAGGTGGCGGGGGTGGCGGGCCGGGACGTGGTGGTGCCCGCGAACACCTTCTACGCCACCGCCGCCGCCGTGCTCCAGGCGGGCGGGCGCCCGGTGTTCGCCGATGTGGAACTGGGCACGCTCGCGCTCAGCCGGGACACCCTGGCGGCCGCGCTGACCCCGGGCACCGCCGCGGTCGTGCACGTCCACATCGGCGGCATGATCAGCCCGGACATCATCGGGGTGCGGGAACTGTGCGACGAGCGGGGGATCGCGCTGATCGAGGACGCCGCGCACGCGCACGGGTCCACGCTGGACGGCCGGTTCGCGGGCTCGTTCGGGGCCAGCGGCGCGTTCTCCTTCTATCCGACCAAGGTGGTGACCAGTGCCGAGGGCGGCATGCTGGTGAGCGCCTCCGAGCACGTGGCTGAGGAGGCGAGGATCTACCGTGACCAGGGCAAGGGTGCCTTCACCGCCAACCATCACGTGCGCCTCGGCTCGGCCTGGCGGATGAGTGAACTGCACGCGGTGACCGGGCTTGTGCACCTGCGCCGGATGGAGGAGTTCATCACCCGCCGCCGCGAGGTCGCCGCCGCCTATGACAAAGCACTGGCCGTCATGGACGGGCTCACCCCGCTGGCCGAGGCGCCCGGCAGCCGCGGCAACGTCTACAAGTACATCGTGCTGCTGCCGCCGGGCACCGACCGGGCCGCCGTCAAGCAGGAGCTGCGTGACCGGTTCGGCGTGCGGCTCTCCGGCGAGGTGTATGACCTGCCGCTCAACCATCAGCCGGTGCTCGCGGACTACGCTGGGCCGTCGCTGCCGGTGGCCGAGGACATTGCCGCCAGGCACATCTGCCTGCCGGTCCATTCCGACATGAGCGATGCGGAGATCGACGAGGTGCTGACCGCTATCACCGCGGTACACGAGACGCTCCCGGGCGGGTAGTGCCCGGGAGGCACGCTGCCCGGTGCCGGGCAGCCCAGGGGTGCCGGCCGTATGGGACGGGCCGGTAAGGCACACGAGAAAGGGCGGTCGTGCAGCTAGCCGTAACTGGAGGTGGGGGCTTCATCGGCTCCCACGTGGTGGACCGGCTCGTGCGAGCCGGGCACGATGTGCGGGTCATCGACATGCAGCCGCGGTGGCGCAACCCGGATGCCACCTACCTTGAGGCCGACCTGTTCGACGAGGCTGGGCTCGGCGCGGCCGTGGCCGACTGCGCCGCGGTGTTCCACCTGGCCGGGGCGTCCAACGTCAACGAGGTCGCGGCCGACCCGGTGTGGGCGGTCCGGCTCAACGTGGAGGGCACGGCCCGGGTCCTTGAGGCGGCCAGGCACCACCGCTGCGGCCGGGTGATCCTGGCCAGCACGGTGTGGGTGTACGGGGCCGCACAGGGCACCGGTGAGCTGGGCGAGGACTTCCCCGTCGAGCTGCGCAAGGCCGGGCACGTGTACGTGTCGACCAAGCTCGCGGCGGAACTGCTCGTGCACTCCTATAAGGAGATGTACGGCCAGGAGTTCACCATCCTGCGCTACGGCATCCCCTACGGGCCGCGGATGCGCGAAGAGCTTGTGGTCGCCCGGTTCGTCCAGGCGGTCCTCGAGTCCAGGCCCATCACCATCGCGGGCAGCGGCGAGCAGCAGCGCAACTACGTGTACGTGGAGGACCTGGCCGACGCGCACCTGCGCGCGCTCACCCCGGCGGCGGCCGGGCAGGTGCTGGCGCTGGAGGGCGGGACACCGGTTTCTGTCCGCGAAATAGCCGACACGGTGCAGGAGCTCATCGGGCCTGTTCCGGTGCATTACGCTCCGGCCCGCGACGCCGATTACCAGGGTGTCAGCGTGTCCAACCGGGCGGCAAAAGAGCTGCTCGACTGGTCGCCGGTCACCCCGTTCGTGACCGGGGTCCGCCGCTACCTGGACTGGCTCAGCCAGGCGAGGAAGCCAGGCTCGCCATGAGGCACCTTCTGTCAAACACCTGCAGCGTCACGCCGCAGCCGCCGGGCCGAACGCCGCATAGCGCTCCGCGCGTGCGGTCCCGGCGGCGAGACTCTGCTTGCCCGGGGGCAAGCCCCCGGGACCCCCGCGCCTTCCGAAGCCAGGGAGGCCCCCCAGGGCCGACCGCCCGCGAGGGAGGCCAAGTAATGACGCGGCGGGCTTTGTTGCTGTCCGGTTCGCTCGGCGCCGGGCACGAGATGCACGCCAGGGCGTCTGCCACCTCGCTGGCGGCCCGGGGCTGGGACACGCAGATCCTGGACGCCATGGAGTTGCTCGGCCCCCGGGGCTGGTCCGCCGGGGAGGCGGTGTTCCGCACCATGCTGGCCACGCCGGGCCTGTTCGACGCGTTCCACTTCGCCGCGCTGCGCCCAGGGGGCAGGCTGGCGCTGCTGGCCGACGCCGGGGCACGGCGGCAGGTGGTGCCGCGGCTGCGCGACTACCTGGACGCGCATCCCGCGGACCTGGCCGTATCGGTGTTCGCCACCGCCGCGTCCGCGGTGAGCGTGCTCGCCGACCGGTACCCCGGGATGAGCCACGTGGTGCTGTGCAGCGACGTCACGCCGCACCGGCTCTGGGTCCAGCCCAACGTGGACCTGTACCTGGTCACCTCGGCGGTGGCCGAGGCCGCGGTGCGCAGGTACCAGCCCAGGGCGCGGGTCAGGGTCGTCGAGTCGCCGGTGCGCCCGGGGTTCTACGACCCGCCGTCCCAGGAGCAGGCCAGGATCGGCCTCGGGCTGCCCGTGGACGAACCCGCCGTGCTGCTCATGTCCGGTGCCTGGGGCCTGGGCCCGATCGCGATCGCCGCGGCCGCGCTCGCCGACGCCGGGGTGCAGGTGCTGGCGGTCGCCGGGCGCAACGTGAAGCTGGAGACCCGGCTGCGCGCGGCCGCGCGGCACCGGCCCCGGCTGCACGTGTTCGGCTACACCGAGGAGATCCCGGCGCTGATGGCCGCCTCGGACCTGGTCATCACCAGTTCGGGGGACACCTGCGCGGAGGCTCGCACGGTCGGCCGCTCGCTGCTGCTGCTCGACGTGGTGCAGGGGCACGGCCGCGACAACCTCCAGCATGAACTGGAGCTTGGCAACGCGGACGTGGCCTCGTCCCGGCCCGCGGAGATGGTCCGGTGTGCGCTGGCCGCGCTGGACCGGGTGAAGCCGCCGTCACCTGGCGCCGCCCGGTTCGCCGCCACCTGGGAAACCGCGTTCACGATGGCCCTGGAGGACATCGGCCTCGGCTGAGCCCGGCCCGGTCAGCCGGGCAGCGGGGGCGGCCGCCCGCTCGCCCCGGTTGCCTTGATCGCGGCCATCATGATCTTGTCCAGGTAGGCGCGCTGGGCGTCCAGGATCTTCAGGTCGCTGTTGAGCTTGGTGGTGGCGGTGGCGCGGGCCGCGCCCTGCGCCTGCAGGACGGCGGCCACGTCGTTCTGCACCCGCTGCGCATAGGGGAACGCCCAGGTCAGCAGGCCGTTGGTCACCCGGTCCAGGCGAAACGAGGACAGCGACTCATGCACCTGGTACCCGACGAGGTCGTCCATCGGCATGCTGTTGGCCGGGGAGCAGTTCTTGGCTCCGTAGGTGGCGATACCGACCGCGGTGCCGACGTCGTGCTCGGTGCCCGCATTGATCGCGTGCAGTGCGATGAGCGACTCCCGCACGCCGCCTGCGCACGACTGGATGTCGGTCTTCATGTCGGCCAGGAAGCCGTTCAGGTCGGCGGCGCGCTGCGCCTTGGACGGATGCACCGCGATCCCGACCAGCACGCCCACGACCAGGACGGCCGCGCCGGCCGCGAACCACCACCGCGGGGTCCTGCGGACCGGCCAGGCGGTGTGGCGGATCGGGACGTACGGCGGGTCCGCGCGTGGCGGGCTTTGCATGGCTTCCGTCCCTTCAGCCGGTCTTCCCGGCCATCAGGCGGGCGCCGGAGGTCAGTTCCGCCTGCGTGACCGGCCCATAGACGCGCTTGACGATGATGTGGCGCGAGTTGAGGAAGAAGGTGGCCGGCAGCCCGGGCAGGTTGTAGGCGATAGCGGCCTTCATCGGCATCGGGTCGGCGACCACCGGATAGCTCACGCCGCTCTTGTGGACGAAGGCCATGGCCTTGGACGCCGAGTCGTTGACGTCCACGCCGATGATCGCGGGGCGCCCCCCGCTGTCCCGGTAGAACCGGGCGATCAGCGGCGTCTCCCGCTGGCACGGCTCGCACCAGGAGGCGAAGAAGTTCACGATCACCGGGCGGCCGGCCATGGACTGCAGTGACATCTGCTGGCCGGGGTGGCCGAGCACGGAGAGCGTGAAGTTCTTGGCCTTGCCCAGGCTGTGCGGCGCGGCCGAGCCCGTGCCCACCGTGGCCCCGGCCACGACGAGCGCCACGATGACGACAAGGGCGATCGCGGTCGGCACCAGCACCCGTGGGCGGCGCAGCGCCTGGACTCGCCCGCCCCAGCCCGGCGCCCGCGTCACCGCCGGGCCGGTCGGCGTACCTGGGTCCCCCGGTTCGGCTGAGCCCGGCGGCACACCCGTACCGGCTGGCGTCGCACCTGGGTCCCCCGGCGTACCTGAGCGCGGCGGCACACCTGGACCGGGCGTTTTTGCACCTGGTCCGGATGCCGCACCTGGTTCCGCGGTCACAGCTCCTCCACGGTCGTTCGTCCCGGGGCAAAAACACCACCGGCCTGCAGAGCCGGCCGGGCTTCCGGCGTGCCGTCCGCCGCGGCGGCACCTTCCCCGGCCGACTGAAGAACCGGCAGCACCAGCTCGAACTCGCTGCCCTCGCCCGGCGTGCTGCGCACCCGTACCTCGCCGCCGTGCGCACGGGCCACCGCCCGGACCAGGGCGAGGCCCAGGCCCGTGCCACGGTTGCCCGACAGCGCGGAGACGGAGCGGAACCTGTCGAAGATCCGGTCAAGCTCGGCGGGCGCGATCCCTTCACCGCTGTCCGCCACGATCATACGAGCGGTCTGGCCGTCGAGGTCACGCAGCACCGAGAGCCGGATCTCCTCGCCGGCGCTGGTGTGCCGGACCGCGTTCTCCAGCAGCGCGTCCAGGGCCAGGCCCAGCCGTTCCCTGTCGGCGGTGACCAGCACCGGGTCCAGGCGCCCGAGCGTCCACCGCCGCGACGTGGTGGGCAGCCACTTGCGGAACGACTCCAGGGTGAACCGGTCCAGCGCCACCGGCTCGGGGCGCAGGAAGTCAGGGTCCTCGGACGCGGCGATCATCAGCAGCCGCTCCCCGAGGCGGCGGAGCCTGGTCAGCTCGCCCACGACCACCTCGATGTCCCGTGCCTCCGGGTGCCCGGCCAGGTCGCCGGCGAGCAGCTCGGCGTGCCCGAGCGCGATCGTGATGGGCGTGCGGAGCTGGTGCGAGGCATCCTGGAGGAAGCGCCGCTGGGTGGTCAGCAGCCGGGCGTTCTCCTCGCTGACCAGCTCCCGCTCGTTGTCGGCGGCCAGCCTGCGCTGCGCGTGCCAGACCATCATCCAGAACATGGCCGCCATCAGGGGGACCTCGTTCAGCTCGTCGACCGTCTGGGCGCCGGCGTAGACGTCCCAGCCGATCGCGGTGCCGGTGGTGATCATGACCACGGCGAGGACCCAGGCGGTCGGGCGGGTGGCCCAGACCCGGAACCCGTACAGCAGCGTCAGGCTGATCCAGATGAAGTGGAAGGGGACCGTCTCCCAGTGCGAGAAGATCACGATCGCCGCGAGGTTGGCCACGGAGAAGACCACCCAGGCCACGTCCACCCAGGCGACCCGCCCGTGGTGGAAGCGCGGCCAAGGCCCCGTGACGGAGGAATGGGACCTTGAGCCATCGGGGGGTTCCGGGGGGTCGCCCCCCCGGGCTGCAGCGGCCAGCGCAGCCCGGGCGGGCGGTGCGGCCAGCGCATGCGCCACGGCCACGGATGCGGCCAGGTGTGCGCCGGGTGCCGGGGGAGCGGGGCGTCACGATGCGAGCTGATAACCCTCACCACGCACCGTCTTGATCAGCTCGAAGCCCAGCTTCGACCGGAGCCGCCGGACACACACGTCGACCACGTTGGAGCCGGGGTCGAAGTCGTAGCCCCAGACTGACGCGAGCAGCTGGCCCTTGCCCACCGACTGGCCTGCATGCTCCATCAGTTCCCGCAGCAGCAGGAACTCCAGCCGGGTGAGCGGGACCGGCCCGTGGCCGATGTTGGCCTCCAGCCGGCCCACGTCCAGGATCAGTTCCCCGGCCCTGAGCACCTCGTTGGCGGTGTGCGGCTCCACGCGCAGCCTGACCCGCACCCGGGCCAGCAGTTCGGCGAGGGAGAAGGGCTTGGTGAGGTAGTCCTGCGCGCCCAGTTCCAGGCAGTCCACCTTGGTGGTCACGTCGGCGAGGCAGGACAGCACAAGGACGGCCTGTTCGCGGCGTTCCCGCAGCACCTGGGCGAGCACCAGGCGCCCGTCGATGTCGGGCATGATCAGGTCCAGGATGACCAGGTCGTAGTCGCCGGCGTGGGCCAGCCGCAGCCCCTCGGTGCCGCAGCCCGCCGGGGTCACCTCATAGCCGGCCGTGACCAGTGCACGCGTGATGAAGTCGCGGATCCTGGGCTCGTCCTCCACGAGCAGGATGCGCGGCCCGGCCTGGCCTGGAGCCTGCTCCGTCATCGTCATGGGAGTCTCATCATCATGCCGTGCCCGCGCGCCCAACGTGCCGACGGCCCGGTCAGGGCCAGTCACAGGGGCGCGAGCGTGGCTCCTTCCCTGAGAATCCATCGTCCGCTGGCGTCTGGTCAACCCGCGGGCGCTGTGGTCCGCCAGCTTTTCGCAAACCATTGCATTTTCGCCACCCCGATGCACCCAAAACCGGTCGGTCCGGGCCTGGCGAGGGTTGGGCCCGCCAGTTTTCAACGGTGGGACCATGTGCTATCTGGGTAACTAACTGGTGACACAGTGTTATTTGAGCATGTGCTGACCGGGTGCCGTTAGCTGCCAGGATGCCATGATCATGACAATTTCGTCATTGAATCGCCGTGGTGTTGCCGGCGGGCATGGATGCTCGGAAGATCAGGCACGTAACAGACCTCCGGCCGGGGTCCAGGGGACAAGCGCGGCCGGCCCAGTCGCGTGCGCTGGCGTGCGCGAAGAAGCGAGGTGGTGACTGGTGTCTCTGCCGGTCCGTATCACGGCCCTGCTCGTCGCGTTCGCGGCAGTGGTCGTCGGTGCGGCATTCATCGTCGTGCACTACATACTTGCCAGTCCGCCCACGGTCACGTTCAACGCCTCCGGCGGGGTCACCAACGTGGTGCTGCAGGAGGACCCGCAGAACAATGGGGCCGTCCAGCAAGCCGGACTGGGTGAGCTATTTCGTGCAGGACCCCAACACCAGGCAGTGGGTGCACACCACGCTGTTCTCGATCCCCAAGGGCGGAACGGTGCACGTGACCATCCTGGGCTACGACGGCTGCACGCCGCCGCGGAACAACTACTGGAGCCAGGTCCAGGGCACGATCGGCGGCACCGTGAACCTGAGCATCGTCAATAACAAGGGCGTGGCCACGCCGCCGAAGAATGTCTCGGTGATCAACGGCTGGGCGGGCTGCACGGTCGGCCACACGTTCGCGATCCCGGCGCTGCACCTGTTCATCCCGGTCGCCTCGCCGAACGCCCTTGACTCGGCCAACAACCTGTGCAGCGTGTCGCCCTGCACCTCCGGCCCCCACGCGGTCGAGACGTTCAGCTTCAAGGCGCCGCTGCACGGCGGCACCTTCCGCTGGCAGTGCTTCGTCCCGTGCGGCGGCGGCTTCATCGACGGCAACGGCGGCCCGATGCAGACCATCGGTTACATGACCGGCAACATGGAGGTAAGAGCCTGATGGCCACTCCCGAAGCCCCGGTGGCCAGCGCCCGGGCCGACCGCAATCACGGGATGCGGATCTTCCTGATCTGGCTGCCGCTCGCGGTGATCGCCGACATTCTCATCTGGTTCGTGTGGAAGCCGCACCTGCCGCCCGGCACCATGACCACGTCCGCCGAGCACCAGCAGTTCGACATCGCGTTCATGGCCATGCTGGGCGCGCCGGTCGTGCTGTTCGTCTGGACCTACGCCGCGTACGCGCTGGTCAGCTGGCGTCACCGCGAGGGTGACGACGAGGACGGCCCGCCGATCCACGGCAACGCCAAGATCCAGGCCACCTGGATCGGCGCCACCGCGGTCATCGTGCTCGGCCTGTTCGTGTTCGGCACGGTCGAGCTGATCGTGCCGGCCGGCGCGGGTGCCGGTGAGGGCCCCGCGCCGATCTGGCAGCCCAACACCTCGAACCGGCTCCAGGTGCAGGTGATCGGCCAGCAGTGGGCGTTCACCTACCGCTTCCCGCAGTTCGGCGGGATGGAGAGCAGCACGCTGGTGCTGCCGGCCAACACGACGGTCGAATTCCACGTCACGTCGCTGGACGTGATCCACAGCTTCTGGGCCTACCAGCTCGGCGTGAAGGCCGACGCGAACCCGGGCGTGGACAACATCGCCTTCACCACCACCAAGGATCAACTGGGCACCTTCACGGTGCGCTGCAACGAGCTGTGCGGCCTGTGGCACGGGGCGATGTACAACTACGGCCACATCGTCACGGCGCCCGCGTTCCAGGCCTGGGCCCGCGCCCTGCAGCTCAAGCAGGCCCGCAACGGGATCCTCAACATGCTGCCGCCCTATGCGACCACCTACGACCCGACCGTGATCCCGCAGCTCGGGGCCTCGATCGTCAAGATCGACGGCATCACGGGCGGGGCCGGTTACTACTACCCGCCACAGGATCCGGTGACGCCATGATCGGCTCTCGGCCGCGGACGGCGGCCTGCCCCGAGATAGCCAGTACCGCGTTCAGTCCGAAGAAGAGGTGACCGGATGGCCATCGAAGCTCAGCCAGGTGCGGGCCGCATGCAGCCCGTGTCGGGGGGTCCGGAGAGCGCGCGCCCCTGGTGGATGAAGCCAGCCGTGCACACCGGCGTCATCGGCGGGATCATCGGCTACCTCCTCGGCCATTGGCTCGGCAACGCGCTGTCCTACGACTACGCGCAGAACGCCCTGTCCGACACCAACGACGTGCCGATCGTGCTCGGCTATGTATTCGGCACGGTGGGCTGGCTGGCCGGGCTCGGCGTGTTCAACGACCTCGGCAGGCTAATGCTCGGGAAGCCGCTGCGGGACGTTGAGCACGCCCCGGTCGGCGGCCTGGCGAAGTACTTCAGGTACACCCTCGACCACAAGGTCGTGGGCATCCAGTACCTGTTCGGCATGATCACGTACTTCCTGACCGGTGGCCTTTTCGCCATGGCGATCAGGAGCGAGCTGCTGTCGCCGACCTACCACCTGATGAGCTCGAGCGCTTACCTCATGGTGGTCGGCGAGCACGGCACCATGATGATGATGATGATGTCGTCGGTCGTGCTCGGGCCGTTCGGCCAGTACTTCGCGCCGCTCATGATCGGGTCGAAGCGGATGGCCTTCCCGCGGATCGAGGCCATCGGGTTCTGGCTCACCCCGGCCGCCTACGTCATCCTGCTCTCGGGGGTGCTGTTCGGCGGCTTCCCCACCGGCTGGACCGGCTACGCCCCGCTGAGCTGTGCAGTCCGGGCCCGGCATGGACTCCTACGCGGTCGCGTTCGGCCTGATGGGGATCTCGATGATCCTGGCCGGGTTCAACATCATCGTGACCTACATCAACTACCGGGCACCGGGCATGCGGTGGAGCAGGCTGCCGATGTTCGTGTGGTCCATGTTCACCGTCTCCTTCCTCCAGGTGCTGGCGGTGCCGGTGCTGGTGGCCGGGATGTACATGATGATCACCGACCGGACCTTCCAGACCGCGTTCTTCGCCAACCAGCTCGGCGGGAGCAGCTACCTGTACCAGAACGTGTTCTGGTTCTTCGGGCACCCGGAGGTCTACATCCTGGCGCTGCCGGGGTTTGGCGTGGTGTCCGAGATCATCCCGGTCATGTGCCGCAAGCCGCTGTTCGGCTACCGGACGGCTGCGGCAGGCATGATCGGGGTGGCCCTGCTGTCCTTCTTCGTCTGGCAGCACCACCTGTTCGACAGCGGGATCAACCCGGACATGCGGCCGCTGTTCATGCTGACCACGGAGCTGATCTCGATTCCCACCGGGTTCATCTACCTGGTGGCGCTCGGGACGTTCTGGAAGGCGAAGATCAGGTTCACCGTCCCGATGCTGTTCTGCCTGGCCATGTACTTCAACTTCCTGATCGGCGGCGTCTCCGGCGTGTTCCTGTCCGACGTGCCCGCGGACACCACCGAGCACGGGTCGTTCTTCGTCATGGCCCACTTCCACTACACGATCATGGGCGGGCTGATCTTCGCCTTCATGGCGGGCATCTACTACTGGCTGCCCAAGATGATGGGGATCAAGCTGAACGAACGGCTCGGCAAGATCCACTTCTGGACCATGTTCATCTTCTTCAACTCGACGTTCCTGCCGTTGTTCGCGCTCGGCATGATGGGCATGCCACGGCGGGTGTTCGAGTACGCGCGGAACCTGCAGACACTCAACGACTGGGTCTCGATCTCCGCGTTCTGCCTGGGCGGATCGCTGCTGATCTTCCTGTTCAACTTCATCATGTCCACGCTGGTCTGGCGCGAGAAGGAAATCGGGAACCCGTGGCACTCCCGCGGCCTGGAATGGCAGGTCTCCTCGCCGCCGCCGCCGGAGAACTTCGAGCACATTCCGGTCATTCTGTCCGGCCCCTACGAGTACGGCGACCCGGAGGCACCGCCGGTGGCTGACCTGAATCCGCCGGTCGGCGTCGTCAGCGCCGCCTACGCGGGCGCTGGCGCGGGAGTGGAGGCATAGCAATGGCTGAGCCAGCAACCACGGGCACCTCCGGGCTGAGCCGGGAAACCGAGGAGGAGGGCTTCTACCACGAGGCCGCGCTCAACGCCGCATGGACGGCGTCGCGCCTGGCCATCGGCGGGCTCTGCTTCCTGTTCGGCTCGTTCATGTTCGCCTACTTCTACCTGCGCTCGATCAACGCCTCCGGGCGCTGGATGGGCTCGGGCTACCACGCACCGTCCATGATCTACGGCACCGTGATCATGATCTGTGTCCTGGTCAGCGCGGCGGTCCATTACGCGGCGCTGCAGCAGATCAAGGGCGGCAAAAAGGGCCTGTGGCAGATCGGTGCGGTGGTCGCGCTGCTGCTCGGCGTCGCGGCGATCGTGCTGCAGATCCTGGAACTGCTGTTCCTGCCGTTCTGGCCGGGCAGTTCCGGCTTTTCCAGCGTGTTCACCGGGTTCTACCCGGTGTTCGTCGTGGTGCTGCTCGCGGCCATGATCTGGCTGGAGACGCTGCTCGCCCGGGCGCGGTTCTTCCCGGCTATCTCCTTTGTGGAGCAGCCGCCCACCTACAAGGAAGCGTTCGCGGTCCAGCGCTTCCAGGCGTCGCTGTCGGGGTTCGCCATCGTGTGGAACTTCCTGGCGGTCGTCGCCGTGCTGTTCTGGGTCCTGTTCTACGTCATCCCTTAAGGAGGCAGCGGCTCGCCCCGGAGGGCCTGTCCGCCGACCGGTGGCCGTGGTCGTCATGAACGTGGTTGTCTCGCACTGGTCGGCTAATGCCGCGGTCCTGGCCGTGGTAGCCGTCGTGACCGCTGTGCACGTGCACGGCCTGCGCGGCGTGGCCGCCGATGCGAGGCGGCGGGGCGAGGACACCCCGCGCGGCATGGGCTGGGAGGCTACGGCCTTCTACGGCGGGCTGCTCGTGGTGATCCTCGCCCTCCTTTCGCCGCTGGCGTACTGGTCGGCCAGGTATATCTGGGTCCGGTCGCTGCAGGACGTCCTGCTGGCGAACGTGGCCCCGGTGTTCCTGGTGCTCGGGGCGCCGTGGCTCGTGCTGCGGCGTGGCCTTGAGTTCCGGCGGCCACCGGCCGGGGAAGTGGGGCGGCCGCCGGCCGTGGATTCGGCTCCGCGGCCCACCGCCGGCCGGGTGCGGCTGGCGGTGGGCACGGTCATCGCGTTCAACGTGGCCTGGTGCGGCTGGCACCTGCCGCCGCTGTATGACGGCGCGCTGCGGTACCCCGTCGTATATGCCGCCGAGGTGGTGTCCTACCTTGGGTTGGGCGTGGCGTTCTGGCTCGTGCTCATCGGCTCCCGGCCGCTGAGCCCGGTGCTGGCGCCGCTGCGCCGGGTGATGCTGCTGGCCGGCACCATCGTCGTGGGCACGTTGCTCGGCATGGTGCTCGTGTTCGGTTACGGCGTCGCCTACCCCAGCTACCTCGGGGCCGGGCGGCACGTGCTAAGCGTGGTGTATGACCAGCAGACGGGTGGTGCGGTGCTGTGGGTGCTCGTGCTTCCCGTCTACATCACCGCCGGTGTGGCCCTCCTCATCAGGTGGCTGAACGATGAAGAGGCGCAAGCGTTGACGAGCGGCCTGGACCGGTTGCTCAAGCCAGCCAAGCCGGCCTGGCCGTCCAGGCCCGGCGTGAGATGACCATTAAGCGCAGCAGGAGGCTGGAGTGCATGGATTGATCGCCGCGTCGCCGACGGGTGACTGGAGCTACGGTGCGGCCATCCTCACCTTCGTGTTCCCTATGCTCTTGTTCATATCCGTAGCCGGGGCGCTGTACGTTCTCTACACCAAGCCGCACCTGGTGCCCGGCCACCGCTACCAGTTGCAGTTGCGCCCGACGACCGCCACCGCCGTGCCCGCTACCGCCACTCCGGCCCGGCCGGCCATGCCACCCGCGGTGGACACCGGAACGATCACCGGCGCCCAACCGCCGACGGACGAGGGCTGAGGACTAGAGCGTGCCGGAAGTTTCCGCGGGCACCCTGCCCGCGATGCCCATCACAGGCCGCCGCAGCCTGAAGGCCATGGCGTCCTCGTTGTTCGCGCTGACCAAGCCGAGGATCATCGAACTGCTCCTGGTCACGACCATTCCCACGATGCTGCTCGCGGACCGTGGCCTGCCGTCGGTGCGGGTCCTGCTGGTCACGCTGGCCGGTGGGGCCCTGGCCGCGGGCAGCGCGAATACCATCAACTGCTACATCGACCGTGACATCGACGCCGTGATGCGGCGTACCTCCCGCCGCCCGCTGGCGCGGCCCGCGCCGATGGCCGTGGTCAAGCCGTTCGAAGCGCTCATCTTCGGCATCGTCCTTGGTGCCGCCGCCACGGTGCTGCTCGGCACCCTGGTCAACTGGCTGTCCGCGATCCTGGCCGACGCCGCCATCTTGTTCTACGTCTTCGTCTACACGATCGGGCTGAAGCGGCGCACCGCGTCCAACATCGTGATCGGCGGCGCCGCGGGCTGCTTCCCCGTGCTGGTGGGCTGGTCGGCCGTTACCGGCACGGTGAGCCTGCCGGCGATCGTCCTGTTCGCGGTCATCTTCTTCTGGACGCCGCCGCACTTCTGGGCGCTGGCCATGAAGTTCCGCGACGACTACGCCGCGGCCAGCGTGCCCATGCTGCCGGTGGTCGCGCCCGCGACCGTGGTGGCCCGCAAGATCCTGATCTACTCCTACGTGATGGTCGTCTCGACCCTGGCGCTCGCGCCGTACGCCGGCTGGATCTACACGGTCTGCGCGGTCGGCCTGGGCGGCTGGTTCCTCGCCGAGGCGCACCGGCTGCACGCAAGGGTCAACCGCGCCGCCGCCCCGGTCCCGGCTGCTACGGCGCCGGTCCCAGCCGCCTCGGTTGCCGGGGCCGCTGTGGCGGCCACCGCCGGTGGCGGTGGGTGTGCGGTGGACGAAGGGACCTGCGCCGGGATCGCGCGCCCCAGCACCAACCCCGCCTCGATGCGCCTGTTCCACCTGTCCATCGCCTACCTGACCCTGCTGTTCGCCGTCATCGCGGTGGTCTCCCTCCTGCCCTGGGGCCGCTGGTAAGCATCCGCGCCACCCGGCCACCCCACCCCACCTCGCCTGGCTCAGAAGGCCGCCGGGTGCAGCCAGCGGGCGATCGCCATAACGGCCTCGGCGTTACGCGGCCCGGGGGTGATCTCGTCGTAGGCCAGCGGCAGGAAGCAGCGGTTCCTGACCGCGGTCAGGTTGCGGGTGATCGGGCTGGTCTCCAGGAACCTCTCCTTCTGGGCGGCGGTCGGCGTGCCGTAGTCGTTGATGATGATGCACTGCGGGTCCTTGCTGACGACCTGTTCCCAGGACACCGAGGTGAAGCTCTGCTTGAGGCCGCCGAAGATGTTGGTCCCGCCGGCGAGGGTGATCAGGGCCTGCGGGATGGCCAGGCCCGCGCCGGTGAACGGGGCTGCCTGACCGCTGTCGTAGTCGAACACGGTGACGGGCGTGAGCCCGGCCACCTTGGCGTGCGCGGCGGCTACCTGACGCTGCATGCCCGCGATGACCTGCTGGGCCCTGGCGCGGACGTTGAAGATCTCGCCGAGGCTACGGAGGTCGGTGTAGGTGCCGTTGATGCTGACCGAGTCGATGCCCTGCCGGACACGGGCGCAGGACTCGGTCAGGACCAGCGTCTTGATCCCGAACTGGGCCAGGGCCGTCGGGGTGAGGCTGGTCCCCTCCTGCAGGCCGTAGTCCCAGCCGGCGAACAGGAAGTCGGGGTGCAGGCCGACGAGTTCCTCGCGGGTGAAGTAGTCGGGCGAGACCTGCCGTACCTTGCGGAAGCCGGCCAGGTAGGCGGCGGGCACCGGATGCCCGGCGGGGCCGTCTCCGGTGACGCCGAAGGTCCCGGCCATCCGCGACTCCAGCCCGAGCGCCAGCATGTCCTCGGTGGTGTTGATGTCGTTGGAAACGGCCCGTGACGGTGCCCGGTCGTAGGTGACCGGCACGCCGCAACTGGTCACGGTGACGGGGTAGGCGGCGTGTGCCGTGGGCGAGGTCGTGGCTGCGGGTGCATCGGAGGAACCGCAGGCGGCCAGGATGGTGCAGGTGGTCAGCAGCGCTGCGACGGGCGCGGCGATACGCGGGGCGGGGCCGGTGAATCGGGGAGGCGGTGGGAACCGCACGGTGTCTCCTCTCAGCCGCCGGTGGCGTCCGGCGGGTCCGGGGCGGGTGAGGCTTGCGGGGTGGGCTCGTCCCCGCGGCGGGTGCGGCGCGGGATCAGGTGCGGTGTGCCGGTCTCGGGGTGCGCGATGACCAGCACCTGCGTGCCGTAGGCCGCGCTCACGGTGGCGGCGGTGAGCACCTGTTCCGGTGGCCCGCCGGTGACCAGTTGCCCGTCGGCGATCAGGTGCACGGTGTCGCAGAACAGCGCGGCCAGGCTGAGGTCGTGGATGGCGGCGAGCACGGTGACGCCGAGGCCGGCCACCAGTTCGAGGATCTCGACCTGGTAGCGGATGTCGAGGTGGCTGGTCGGCTCGTCGAGGACCAGATGGTCGGCGCCCTGGGCGAGTGCCTGGGCGATCAGTGCCCGCTGTTTCTCGCCGCCGGACAGGGTGTTGAACCCGCGGTGGGCCAGGTCCTGGCAGCCGGCGCGTTCGATGGCCTGCTCGGCGGCCGCCCGGTCGGTGTCGTTGTCGCGGTCGAAGGCCCGCTTGTGCGGGGTTCTGCCGATCATGACCAGTTCGGCGACGGTGAAGTCGAACTCGAGGGTGAATTCCTGGGCGACCACGGCGATCCGCCTGGCCGCGTCCCGGGGCCGCAGCGCCAGCAGGTCCTGCCCGTCCACGAGCACCTGGCCGCCCGCTGGCCGGTGGACCCGGTAGATGGTCTTGAGGATCGTGGACTTACCGCTGCCGTTCGGCCCCAGCAGGCCCGCGAACGTCCCGTCGGGGACGGTGAAGCCGATCCCGCTGACGATCCGCCGGCCGGCGATGTCCACGCGCAGGTCGCGCAGTTCCAGGCTCATCCGGCCGCCCCGTACAGGTAGGGACGGCGCCGGATGAGCACGATCAGCAGCGGCGCGCCGATGAACGCGGTGATCACGCCGATCGGCATCTCCTGCGGCGCGACGATCACCCGGGCGAGCAGGTCGCCGAGCACCATGAACGACGCGCCGAACAGCATCCCGGCCGGCAGCACCCGGCGGTGGTCCGAACCAACCATCAGGCGGACAATGTGCGGGACCACCAGGCCCACGAACCCGATCACGCCACTGACCGCGACCGCCACCCCGGCCATCAGCGAGGTCGCGATGAACAGGTCACGGCGCAGCCGGTGCAGGTCCACCCCCAGCGCGGCCGCCGGTCCCGTGCCCAGGGCCAGCGCGTTCAGCGACCGGCCCTGGGCGAGCAGGTAGGCCATCGCGGCGGCGAGCACGATGGCCGGGATCGGCAACTGCTGCCAGGAGGCCAGGCCGAACGAGCCGAGCAGCCAGAACAGCACGGCCTGTGTCGCCTGCGGGTTGCCGCGGAAGATCAGGAAGCTCGTCACCGACTCGAACAGCGCCGACAGCACCACCCCACACAAGATCAGCTGGGTTGGCGACAGCGCCCGCCGCTGGCGCGAGACCAGGAACACCGCGCCCATCGCGCCCAGGGCCCCCAGCACGCTCCCGGCCGAGATCGCCCAGACGCCGAGTGCGGCGAACGCGCCGAACAACAGCACACAGGTCGCGCCGACGCTGGCTCCCGAGGACACGCCGAGCAGGAACGGGTCGGCGAGCGCGTTGCGCACCAGCACCTGGATCACGGTCCCCGCGGTGGCCAGCGTCGCGCCCACGAGCGCGGCCAGCAGCACGCGCGGCAGCCGGATGTCCCAGATGATCGCGTCCGCCACGCTGTAGCGGGGATGGCCGGCCAGATGGTCCGCGATCACCTGCAGCGCCGCCCGCGGGCTGACCGGCACCGAGCCGAAAGCCACACCCAGGACCATGCTCACCAGCAGCAGCGCGGTGAACGCCAGCAGCACGGCGGGCAGGGGGAGGCGGCGCGATGGTGCTTGCGGCGGACCGGGGGGCACCTTACGCACCGCCCTTCCATCGAGGGCCATGTCGTCGGCACAGCACAGGCGACCGGGCTCGCCCCCGAAGGGGACCACCGTTGCGGGACAGCGCCGGGATCTCACCGGACTTCGCTAGAACTGCGCCACCGCGATCTTGGGGCCGCGGCAGCGACACGCTAAGGGCGCAGGTGGACCCGCGTCAAGCACCCCCGCCGGGCTGGTCCGCGGCGGCAGCGGTATCCGGGGTGGCGGGCGGGTCCGCGGCGCGGGAGGCGGACCACCGCGCGCAGGCCGGGGCTGGCGCCCTCCAGGTGCGCCGAGCCGCCGTGGGTGCGGGCGATGGCGCGCACGATGGCCAGGCCAAGCCCGGCACCACCGGTCTCGGCCTCGTCCCGGCTGCGGGCATCGTCGAGCCGGACGAAGCGGTCGAAGGCACGCTCGCGGTCGGCCGGCGGGATGCCCGGGCCGTCGTCCGACACGGTCAGCACGGCCTCCCCGGCCTCGCGCCGCGCGATCACCTCGACCCCGGACTTGGCGTAACGCAGCGCATTGTCGATCAGGTTCCGCAGCATCCGCCGCAGCCCGTCCACCTCGCCGGTGACAAGGCACGGGCCGGTGGCCCGTGCGGTCACCGGCACCCGGCCGCCGACGCTGCGCTCAGCCTCCTCGGTGATCAGGACGGCGAGGTCGACGGGCCTGCCCGCGCCCGTCCGTGGCTGGTGTTCGTCCAGCCTGGCCAGCACCAGCAGGTCCTCGGCGAGCCTGGACAGCCGCAGGGTATCGGCCAGCACGTCGCGTCCGGTCTGGTTCCAGTCCTGCTGCTCCGGGTGGTCCAGCGCCACCTCGAGCTGGGCGCGGATGCTCGCGATCGGGCTGCGCAGCTCGTGCGCGGTGTCCGAGACCAGGCTGCGCTGCTGCCGTTGAGCGGCGTCCAGGCGCGCCAGCATGTCGTTGAGTGTGATCGCCAGCGTGCGGACCTCGTCGCGCGCCTCGGGCACCGGCAGTTCCCTGGCCTTACCCGTGGCGGTGACCATCTGCGCGCCACGGCGCAGCGCGGCGATGGGCCGCAGCGTGGACCCGACCACCAGCCAGGTCGCGCCGGCCAGCAGCAGCAACAGCAACGGGGTGCCGATGAGCAGGGCCCGGCTCAGCGCCGTCATGCTGTCCCTGACCTCGGTGTACGCGGCGGCAGCGAGCACGATCTGGCCGCGGTCGGCCGGGACCGCCACCACGCGCATCAGGTAAGGGATGCCGAACGGGCGCCCATCGATCAGCACCGCGCGCCCGGTCCTGGCTGCGCTGTCCGCCTGGGCCACGGGCAGCAGCGGGACCAGCCGGTCGGCGGCCGGCGAGCCATTCACGATCCGGCCGTCGGCGCCCAGCACCTGGACGGTGAGCGTGCCTGCCACCACCACCGGGTCGGGCGGCGGCTGGTTCCCGTTGATCAGCGCGGCAACTTCCTGCCCGCCCTGCCGTGCGGTGTTATCCACCTCCCGCGTCAGGGACGCCTGGAGCGTGCCGCGCAGCAGCATCGCACCGGCCACCAGGGCAACCGCGAGGGCCAGCGTGGTGATTATCGTCACCCGGGCGCGCAGGCTGCGCCGCCGCCACCAGCGGGGCACCGAGAGGCTCACGGTCCGATCATCTCCTGCCGGCCACCACCCAGCCCGTCACCGCAGCGCGCCGCGGTGTTATCCGCCGTCGGCGGCGAGACGGTACCCGGCACCGCGGACCGTCTGCAGCGCGCGGCGGCCGAACGGGTTGTCGATCTTGCGGCGCAGGTAGCCGGCGTAGACCTCGACCACGTTCGGGTCCACCGAGGTGTAGGCGTCCCAGACGTGCTCGAGCAGCGATGTCTTGGACACCACCTGCCCGGCCTGGCGCATCAGGTACTCCAGCAGGGCGAACTCCCGCGGAGTCAGGTCGATGAGCGTCTCGCCGCGGCGGACCTGCCTGGTCCCCGGGTCCAGGGTGAGGTCTCCGGCGCGCAACTGGACGGGCCGCGGCTGCGCGCCGCGCCGGAGCAGGGCCCGCAGCCTGGCGGCGAGCACCACGTAGGAGAAGGGCTTGGTGAGGTAGTCGTCCGCGCCCAGGTCCAGCCCGTCGGCCTGGTCGTACTCCCCGTCCTTGGCGGACAGGATCAGGATCGGCACCCAGTTCTTCTCGGCCCGTAGCTGGCGGCAGATCCGGTACCCGGAGATCTTCGGCAGCATCAGGTCCAGGACCAGCGCGTCGTAGGCACCCTCTCTGGCCAGGTGCAGGCCGTCCTCGCCGTCATGGGCCAGGTCCACGGCGAAACCCTCGGCCTGCAGCCCTCGCCGCACCGCGGCGGCCAGCCGCCGTTCATCCTCCACCACGAGCACACGCATGCTTCGCATCTCCCCGATGCCCGCTTTTCCGCATGGCCTTTGCTCACAGGGATACCACAGCGGCGCCGTGCACAATGAATGGCGGGACCCCGGTGGCAGACCGCCACGGAACACCCGGGGCGCATGCAAGGAGTGAGTTTTCATGGCAGCGATCCCGAAGTTCTCCCGGCGGGCCCGTTGGGTGGTACCGGCTTGTGTGGTGGCCGTGGTCGCGGGAGTCGGCATAGCCTCCGCCATCACGGTCGCGCAGGCTGCCCCGGCGCTGCCGCCGCGCACGCCAGCGCAACTGCTCGCCGCCATCGCCGGCGACCACAGCCCCGTCCCGCCGCTGACCGGCACGGTGGTCGAGACCGCCGCGCTGGGCATCCCGCAGCTTCCGGGAGGCGAGAACCCGAACTCGCTCACGTCGCTGCTGGCCGGGTCGCACACGCTGAAGATCTGGTACGACGGGCCACGGAAGCTGCGCCTTGCCGTGCCCGTGCAGATGGGCGAGACCGACCTGATCCGCAACGGGAGCACCGCGTGGCTGTGGCAGAGCAATAACAACTCGGTCACCAAGTACCTGATCCCGGCCGGGCATGGCGATCACGCCAAGGAGCCCGCCATACCCAAGACCCCGCTCACCCCGCAGCAGGCCGCCCAGCAGGCGCTCAAGCTGGCTGGCCCCAGCACGCGGGTGACCACGGAAGCGAACGTGACCGTGGCTGGTCAGGCCGCCTACCAGCTCGTACTGGCGCCGAAGGCCAGCGGCTCGCAGGTTGCCAAGATCACGATCGCGCTGGACGCGCAGCACCTGTCCGTGCCACTGCAGGTGCAGGTATTCGCCAAGGGAACGGCCAGCCCGGTGTTCCAGGTCGGCTACACGTCGATCTCGTTTGTCACCCCCGCGGCCAGCAACTTCAACTTCACCCCGCCGTCTGGGGCGAAGGTCCACACGGAAACCCTGGGCCTGCCGGTCGGCCACACACCCGGCCAGAAGCCGCAGGGCATGACCTCAAGGGGCCAGGTCATCGGCAAGGACTGGACTACGGTGGCCGTCCTGCCCGCGTCTGCAGTCCTTCCTGGCGGTGCGATGTCCCAGGTGGCCGGCGCGGGGAGCGCCGCCGGGGTGGCGGGCCAGGCGGCCCGCTCGGCGTCCGGCGGTGGCGGTTCGATCAGCGGCTCCGCCATGCTCGGCGCGCTGATGCTCGCGGCACACCCGGTGCACGGCTCCTGGGGCAGCGGCAAGCTGCTGCACACTAGCCTGGTCTCCATGCTCATCACCAACGGGCACGTGCTGATCGGCGCGGTCACGCCGTCGGTCCTCTACGCGGACGTCGCCCAAGTCAAGTGAGCGCCAGCCTGGAGACATCAGCGGACAAGCCGGTGCGGGACGCCCCCGTCCCGCCCGGCGGCCCAGCCGATGAGGGGGCCACGGCCCAGGCTGCCGTGGTCACCCACGGGCTGACCAAGCGGTTCCGCGGCGGCCAGCTTGCCGTGGACGGGCTGGACATGATGGTGCCGCGCGGCGCGGTCTACGGGTTCCTCGGGCCCAACGGCTCCGGCAAGACCACCACGATCCGGATGCTGCTCGGCCTGGTGTTCGCGACCAGCGGCAGCCACGAGCTGCTGGGCACCGCCATGCCCGGCGGGGCGGCGCGGGTGCTGCCCCGGGTCGGCTCGCTGGTCGAGGGCCCCGCGTTCTACACGCAGCTGTCCGGCCGGGCGAACCTGGCCAGGATCGACGCCGTGGACGCGACCGCCGACCCGGCCACCACCGACGCAAGGGTCACGGCCGCGCTGGAACGGGTCGGCCTGCTGGCTGCCGCGAAGAAGCACTACCGCGCCTACTCGCTCGGCATGAAGCAGCGCCTGGCCATCGCGGCGAGCCTGCTCCAGCCACGGGAGCTGATCATCCTCGACGAGCCGACCAACGGCCTGGACCCGCAGGGCACCAGGGAGGTACGCGCGCTCATCAGGGAGATCGCCACCGACGGGGTGACCGTCCTGGTCTCCTCGCACCTGCTGGCGGAGGTGGAGCAGATCTGCACCCACGTCGGCGTGATGCGCACCGGCCGGCTGGTCTTCCAGGGCACCCTGGATGCGATGCGGGCCCGCGGCGCGGCCCGGGTGCAGGTGCGGACCACCGAACCGGGCCAGGCGGCGGAGTTGCTCACCAAGCTCGGGCTCACCGACGTTCAGTTGTCCGACGGTGAGGTCAGCGCGCAGATCGGCGACTACGTGCCCGAGGTGTTGTGCCGGGAGCTTGTCCTGGCCGGTGTACCGGTGGCCGGGTTCGGCACGCCCCGGCCCAGCCTGGAGGACCTGTTCGTGGAACTGACCGGTGAGGGCTTCGATGTCGACGGCTGATGTTGCGCCCGCCCCTGTGCAGACCGGCGGAGTGCGGCCCGGTGGAGTGCTCGCCGTGCGGCGCGGCATCGTCCGGCCGTGGCTGCGGCTGCTCCGCTCCGAACTGGGGCTGATGTTCCGGCGGTGGCGCAACCGCGCCCTGCTCGCCGTGGTCGTGGCGATCCCGATCCTGCTCGGGTCCGCGCTGCGGGTGGCCGTGCCTCAAGGTGGCGGCCAGGGTGGCGGGGGCAACGGCCCGGGTGCCGCCTTCCTGACGCAGGTGGCCGGCAACGGCGTGTTCCTGTCGTTCCTGGCGCTCACCATCATGCTGACGCTGATGCTGCCCTTGGTGGTGGCGGTGGTCTCCGGCGAGTCGCTGGCCGGGGAGGCGAACACGGGCACGCTGCGCTACCTGCTGGTCGTGCCGGCCGGCCGCGCCAGGCTGCTGAGCGTCAAATACGTGGCGGTGGTGCTGTTCGCGATGGTGGCCTCCCTCCTGGTGGCGGCCTCAGCGCTGATCGTGGGGGTGGCACTTTTCCCGGTCGGCCCGGTGACGCTGCTGTCCGGCACCACCGTGCCGTTGTCGGAAGGGCTGCTGCGGCTGCTGTTCGTGGTTCTTTACGTTACGGCGGCCATGGCCATGCTCGGCGCGATCGGACTGGCCATCTCCAGCTTCACCGAGCACCCGATCGCGGCGATCGCCGCCATCATGATCCTCGCGATATCCAGTGAGGTGGCGGACAACATTCCGCAGTTCGCGGCCATCGGGCCCTACCTGCCCTCGCACTGGTGGCTGTCGTTCGACTCGATCCTCCGCATGCCGATCGACACCACAGAACTCACCCACGGGCTGTTCTCGTTCGCCGTGTACATAGTGATCTTCGGCTCGATCGCCTGGGCCAGGTTCACCTCGGCCGACATCACCAGCTAGGTCATCGGGTGATCTTTAGCCGGGCTATGCGGGCCCGGCAACACCGATCAGGTTGCCCTCGGGGTCGGTGAAGTGGCCCACTACCAGGCCTGTCGGCGCCCGCTCGGGGCCCATCCGGCGCTGCCCGCCCAGGCGCTCAGCCTTCTGCAGGGCGGCTTCGACATCGGGAACGCCGATGTAGAAGATCACATGGCTTTCATAGCCTGGGCCTCCGCCGACACCACCGGGAATCCCGGTCCCGTCGCTCGTTGTGATGCGGTTCACGAAGCCGTAGCCCAACGGCTCCGACACCGCTTCGGCGACCGGCGAACTGGTGTCGAACTCCCAGCCGAACAGTTCGCCGAAGTAGCTCCGCAGCCTCGCCGGGTCCTTTCCGATGATCTCGAAGTGCACAACTGGCCGTCCCATGATCACTCCTTGCGCGCTGGCAGCCCGGCATCCTGCGGACGCAGGCCCATCAGTGACGACCGGCGCACCAGATGAGACTCATCGGTGGCCGGCCGCTAATCAACGCAGCGGCTGGCCTAACCGGAGGATCGGCGGCAGGCAAGTACTGCTTAGCTCTTGAGGCCGGGAAAATCCTCTTCCCAGAACTCGGTGACGCCGCGTGGGCCGGGAGTGGCCTCGCCGCTGTGCCTGGCGTCCTCCTGCCCGCGCAGTTCCACTCGGCGGATCTTGCCGGAGATCGTCTTGGGCAGGTCGGAGAACTCCAGCCGGCGCACCCGTTTGTATGGGGCAAGCCGCGCGCGGGTGTAGGTGAAGATCGCCAGGGCCGTCTCGCTGGAGGGCTCGGCGCCGGCCGCCAGCGTCACGTACGCCTTGGGCACCGCCAGCCGCAGCGGATCGGGCGACGGAACCACCGCGGCCTCCGCCACGGCCTCGTGCTCGATCAGCACGCTTTCCAGCTCGAACGGGGAGATGCGGTAATCCGAAGCCTTGAACACGTCGTCGGTGCGGCCGACATAGGTGAGGTAGCCGTCGCCGTCGCGGGAGGCGACGTCGCCGGTGTGGTAGAAGCCGCCGCGCATCGCCGCTTCGGCCCGCTCCGGGTCGCCCTTGTAGCCGGTCATCAGGCCGAGTGGGCGGCGGGACAGGTCCAGGCAGAGTTCGCCTTCCTCGGCGGGCTCGCCGCTGATCGGTTCGAGCAGCGCCACCGTGTACCCGGGCAGCGCCCGGCCCATCGAGCCCAGCTTCAGCGGCTGCCCGGGGGTGTTTCCCACCTGGGCGGTGGTCTCGGTCTGGCCGTACCCGTCGCGGACGGTGATGCCCCATGCTTCGCGGACCCGCTCGATGACCTCGGGGTTGAGTGGCTCGCCCGCGGCGACGCACTCGCGCAGCGTGCCCACGTCGGCGGCGCTCAGGTCGGACTGGATCAGCATCCGCCAGACCGTGGGCGGCGCGCAGAACGTGCTCACCCGCTGCTCGCCGAACGCCCGGAGCAGCAGGTCCGCGGAGAACCGCTCGTAGCCGAGGATCAGCGCGGTCGCCTCCGCGTTCCACGGGGCGAACACGTTGCTCCAGGCGTGCTTCGCCCAGCCGGGGGAGGAGATGTTCAGGTGGACGTCCCCCGGCTGCAGCCCGATCCAGTACACCGTGGACAGGTGGCCGACCGGATAGGAGACCTGGGTGTGCTCCACCAGCTTGGGCTGCGCGGTCGTGCCAGAGGTGAAGTACAGCAGCAGTGGGTCGCTGGCCTTGGTCGGCCCGTCCGGGGTGAACCCGGCGGACGAGCCGAACGCCTCGGTGTAGCGGTGCCAGGTGGCGGTCTCCCCGGCTGGGGCTGTCTTGGGCCCGGCGCCGGGCTCCACCAGCACGGCGGTCCAGCCGCCGGTGCCGAAGCCGGGCAGCCCTTGGAACTTCTCCCGCTGGGCGGTCTCGGTCACCACGAACCTGACCTCGCCGCGGTCGATGCGGTCGGCCAGGTCGTCCGGGCTGAGCAGGGTGCTGGCCGGGATGATCACCATGCCGACCTTGATCGCGGCGAGGATGACCTCCCAGAGCGGTGCGATGTTGCCGAGCATGAGCAGCAAGCGGTCACCGCGCCGGGCGCCGAGGGAACGCAGCCAGTTGGCCACCCGGCTCGACCTGTCCGCCAGTTCGCCGTAGGTCAGTGAGGTGGTGCCGTCCTCGTTGACCACCCGCAGCGCCTCCTGGCCGGGGTGCTCGGCCGCGACCACGTCGAACCAATCCAGCGCCCAGTTGAACTCGTCGAGCTCCGGCCAGGCGAACTCGCGGATGGCCGCGTCGTAGTCCTCGCGATTGCGGAGCAGCAAGTCCCGGGTGGCCCGGAACGCGGCCGTTGCTGGAGTCGGTTGCGTCATGTGGTTCATCGTGGCAGGTACCGCAGGCAGCCGGAAGAGCCGGGCCGGTCTACCGGCTGCGGCGCATCTCCTCGCGGATTCGCATCCGAAGCTCGGCGGCGTTCCAGGACGGAGATGGCGGAAGTTTACGGAGTGTCACGGGACACGATTCGCAGGGCCACCTCGGAGCTGTCCGAGAAGGACTAGCGCTGACTTGGCTACCCGGCTGTCAGCGTGGATGCTTCCGCTTCCGCCGCGCCGCAGTGAATACCTCACTCGGGCCACCCCACATGTTCACGTCGTCGGCGAACGTGCACCCGTCATCGCAGCCCACCCCGAACTGGATGCGCGCTGTTCCCGCTGACCAGCTCCCGGACCAGGACCGACCTCGGGCGTGGTGGGGCAGCGGCTCGTGGCCAATGTTGCGGTGGCAGCGTTCGTACCCGCCGAACTGTGCCCGGATCACTTCGTGGCAGCGGGCAAGCTCACCCAGGCTGAGCTCCTCACCCGGAACCTGGGTCATGGTCGCCTCCTTTAGCTGCCTGTCCTACTGAGCATGCTGACGCCCACACCGGGTCGTTTCTCATTCGCCGGCCGAGCTCCCGGCCGAGGTCAGCCGGGGTTGGACTGGTAAGGCCGGTTGCCTCGGGGGCCGTTCCCCACCGCCGGCCGGTGCGTTCCGCCGCTGCGCCGGATTGTCAGATCGGGCGGACGTCCTGGGCCTGCGGGCCCTTAGTGCCCTGGATGGCGGTGAACTCGATCCGCTGGTTGTCCTGGAGGGCGCGGTAACCGTCGGTCTTGATGGCGGAGTGGTGAACGAAGACGTCGGCGGTGCCGTCGTCGGGGGCGATGAAACCGTAGCCCTTGTCGGTGTTGAACCACTTCACTGTGCCCTGAGCCATGGTGCTTTCTCCTGCTGAGACGGCCTTCGGGATTCGCGTGCGCTGGTCCCGGGCTGCTGCGGGCCGCCTGGCCTGGAAAGCCGGACTGTGAAATCTGCGGCGCCCGCTGTCAGAACTTCGCAGGCGCTGTGACACGAACACGAACTTCCACTACAACCACCACCAGTAAACACCACAACGCCCCTCCCGCGGGCCGCCAGCCACCGCCAGCACGCGGAGCCGACCGGCGGGGCTGGTGCCGATGTGCTCGCCAGCGAGGCAAATGCCCAGGTCAATGAGCGAGGCGGCGGACCTCAGCCCAGTGGCAGTCGCGAACGCGATAGACGGCCATGTCGGCGTACCCGTAGCTGCCCTTGAACTCGGCTCCGGCGTACCCTCAGGGGCGCCGGTATGGCCGGCGTGGCTCGGGAGTACCGTCCGTCATAGCGGCGCCATCACGCTCTCCCAGCGCAAGGAGCCTGCCCATGCCAGGAACCGAGCAGTTCACGATCGGAGCCGAAGTCAGCTGCACCGATGGGCCATGTGGCACGCTGAGCCGGGTGGTCGCTGACCCGGTCGCACGGGTGGTCACCCATCTCATCGTGGAACCACGCCGCGGGCATGCGCCCGCCCGGCTCGTTCCCCTTGACCTGGCCAGCTCCGCAGCGGGGGCGATCCGGGTGAACTGCACCTCGGCGGAGTTCGACAGGCTCGACCCCGCCGAAGAGACGCGGTTCATCGCGGGCAGCACGGATGTCCCGGACTACCGCCCCACCGATGTTGTCTCCTGGCCTTATTTCGGCTACCGCGGCGCACGAGGCGACCTGGTCACCTCGGACACGATCCCCCTCGGCGAGGTGGAGGTCCGTCGTGGTGAGCAGGTTCATGCCACCGACGGCCATATCGGCCAGGTGGAAGGGCTGGTCATCGACCCTGACAGCCGTCGCGTGACGCACGTGCTGCTGCAGGAGGGGCACCTGTGGGGCCGCAAGGACGTGACGATCCCGATCAGCGCCGTGACCCGGATCGCCGCCCGCATCGATGTCAGCCTCAGCCGACAGCAGATACACGACCTGCCGCCGGTAGCCATCGACCACCCCCAAAGCTAGCCTGCCGCCGGGACTGCAGGCCACGACATATGCCCGTTATGGAGTTAAGGATTCGCGGGGTGTGGGGCCAGAGCGGGTGACGACCGGTACGGCGGGGGAGCGCGGTGCTGGGACCTCACGGACGAGGTGATTCGATCGGAGTCGTTTCATGCCGGACGGGCCGGGCAGGGCAATACCTGCGGCTGCGGCAGCAAGGTTGCCGTGCGTGCCGGGCCGTCTGGGCTATTCCGGGTTAGGGGTCAGGCTTGATGCGCTAGTCGCCGTGGGCAATGGCGACCCCAGCAGGGAGGCATCCGATGACTGATCCCCGTACTCCCCAGCACGTCGAAATCAAAGATGGTGAGGACACGGTCGCCGCTGCGGAGGTGACCACTTCGCAGGAACCTGGCGGAACCGCTCAGGCGTCGCTGCACGCGGCGTCCGGTCATATCGCCCCAGGCAGCCGGGCGAGCCTGGTCGATGCCGTGATGGATCTGCCCGAGGTGCAGGCGAGCGAACACTTGCAGGCCACTGTCCCGCTCGGCGACGGTGAATCGCTGGAGCGACTGCGGGAGCGGACCGATGATATGACTACCCGCCCGGCTGGCTCTACCGCCCTGCTGGACGCGAACATACCGTCGGACGGCGAACCCGAATCTGGCCAGGAGCCTGGTGCAACGTCGTCACCGTGAGCACTGCTGCCCGGGCGGCGCCCGCGCCCTGGCAGTGCGCCAAGCGCCAGGGGTAACACGCGGCCGGTCGCCGAGCAGGACCGTCTGCCCGGGCCCGCAGCAGGGGCGTCTTCCCCGCTGCCGAATCGGCCGCCGCCACGGTTCGGTGTTGCCTGCCCGCGAGCGTCGGCAGTGCGCGGTACCGTTCCGGGTGTGCCGACCGGTGAGAAGCAGCGACCGGCCGAGGCGGCAAGCCCGGCCCGGGAGGACGCCGGTTCCGAGGTGACCGCGCTGCTCGCCGCGGCCGTCGAGGCGATCGGCGGGACGGAGCGCGCCGGCCAGGTCGCGATGGCGCAGGCGGTAGAGCAGTCCATCGACACCGGCGAGCACCTGGCGGTCCAGGCCGGTACCGGCACCGGCAAGTCACTCGCCTATCTGGTGCCCGCGGTGACCCATGCCATGGCCGACAACTCCAGCGTGGTGGTGGCGACCGCGACGATCGCCTTGCAGCGCCAGTTGATCGACCGTGACCTGCCCCGCCTCGCCGCGGCCCTGGAACCGCTGCTCGACCGCGCCCCGACGTTCGCGATCCTCAAGGGCCGCGGCAACTACCTGTGCCAGTACCGGCTGAACGGCGGTGCGCCGGAGGAGCCGGGGGAGACCCTGTTCGATCCCGCGGCCGTGTCCGCGGTGGGGCGGCAGGTGCAGCGGCTGCACGAATGGGCGGCCGGCACCGAGACCGGCGACCGCGACGAACTGGTGCCCGGGGTCGAGGACCGGGCCTGGCGGCAGGTCGCGATCAGCGCCAGGGAATGCATCGGCGCCGCCCGCTGCCCGAACGGCTCGGAATGCTTCGCCGAGCGGGCCCGCGAGCGCGCCGGGATGGTGGACATCGTGGTCACCAACCACGCGCTGCTCGCGATCGACGCGCTGGAGGACTTCATCGTGCTGCCCGAGCACGACGTGGTCGTCATCGACGAGGCACACGACCTGGTCTCCCGGGTTACCGCGGCGGCGTCGCGGGAACTGTCCGCTCCCGGCGCCGAGACCGCCGCCCGCCGCACCGCCCGGATCCTTACCGGGGAGGGTCAGAAGGCCGGCGACGTACTTGACCAGCTGCGGGAGGCGGCCGAGGGGCTGGGCCGGGTGCTACCGGAGATCAGCCCCGGGCGCATGGACATCCTGTCCGAGCCGCTGGCGACGGCGCTGACCGCGCTGCGCGCCGCCGCTACCTCGTGTGCCGCACAGGTGCGCGCCGTCGGCAAGGAAATCTCCGATGATGCCGAACGATTGGCCCTCGGCCGCGCCGCCCTCGCCGCGCTGACCGATATCGCGGACACCTCCGAGCGGATCCTGGGTGCGTTCGGCGACGACGTGGCTGCCCGGCCGGACGTGGTGTGGATGGACCGGGCCGGTGTGGACGAGCGGCAGCGGCCACCGACCTTGCACGTGGCTCCGTTGCAGGTGGGCGGGCTGCTGGCGGAACGGGTCTTCCGCCGCCGGACCGTGGTGCTCACGTCCGCGACGCTCGCGGTCGGCGGGTCGTTCGAGCCGCTGGCACGCCAGTGGGGGCTGCCGCTGGGGGATCAGGACGACAGCCAGGCCGCCCCGGACGGCCCCGGCCACCAGGGCCCGGCCACCGATGACGCCGCCGGCGGGAGCCCGGCCAGCGATGATGGGGCCGGGCGCGACACGGCCGGGGACGAACCGGCCCGGACCGACCCGGCCGGGGCCGGCGCGGCCGGGGCGGGCACGGACCGGAACGGCGCGGGCCTCGCTGGCGGCCCCACGGGCAAGCACGGGCTGGCCTGGTCCGGGCGGGACGTCGGCTCGCCGTTCGACCATCCGCGCAGCGGCATCCTGTACGTCGCGCGCCACCTTCCCCCGCCCGGCAGGGACGGGCTCCCGCCGTCCTATCTCACCGAGATCCGCGAGCTGATCGACGCCGCGGGCGGCCGCACGCTCGGGCTGTTCTCGTCGATGCGCGCGGCGCGGCAGGCCACCGACGAACTCCGCGACGTGCTCGGCCAGCCCCTGCTGTGCCAGGGCGAGGATGCCACCGCGCAGCTGGTCAGGCAGTTCGCCGAGGACGAGGCAACCTGCCTGTTCGGCACGCTGTCCCTGTGGCAGGGCGTGGACGTGCCAGGGCCCGCGCTGCAGCTTGTGGTGATCGACAGGATCCCGTTCCCCCGGCCCGACGATCCACTTGCCTCGGCCCGGCAGCGGGCGGTGGCCGCACGCGGCGGCAACGGGTTCATGACCGTGGCGGCAGCGCACGCCGGGCTGCTGCTCGCCCAGGGCGCGGGCAGGCTACTGCGGACCATGGAGGACAAGGGGATGGTCGCCGTGCTCGACCCGCGCCTGGCCACCGCGCGCTACAGCGGCTTCCTGCGCGCATCCCTCCCCCCGTTCTGGGCCACCACCGACCCCGAAGTCGCCCGCGCCGCCCTCCGCCGCCTAGCCGCCGCAAACACCGGTTAGCCAACGCACCAGGCCCACCCCGGCTGCCCATCCACGAAACCAGGCCAGCTTCCAGGCAGCCACGCCGGGCGCGGGCTGCTCGCGGCCTCGCTACGTCTCCTTCACGACGAAGCCCTGGATGACGGAGCCGTGTATGTAGAACCCTCCGGCGCTGCATTCGCCCGCCGCGGCGCACGACACCGAACTGACCACGGCGCGCCCGCCGGAGTTGAGCGCCGCGAGGCCGGGAACCTTCTTCGCCTGTTCCCAGATTCCGCCGAAGGCGGCGGCGCGGCCACGAGCAACCACGTGCGTCCCGGCTACCGCATCAGCCGGGGAAGACACGGCTGCACCGAGCATGAGGGCCACGCCGAAGCCCGCGGAAAGCAGGATACGGAGCCGCAGCGGGCGGAGGGGAAGGGCCGACGCGTTCATGAAGCCCCCAGAAGCCGGACACCGTCAAGGACCTGGATCAGAGACTGCGGTGCGCAGGCATATCTCCCGGCGGTGCCGGGAAGACCATGCCGGGCAGCGCAGGCGGGGCGCAGGCATAGACCGAACCAGCCCGCCCACTATCCCGCAGCCCCAGATTCCGGACAAGCCTCCCGGCCATCGGGCCACAAGGGCAGCTAGCCCGGATGCCCCGTCCGGGTGCTGGCTCCGCATCACGGCGGGCAGGTGATGTGCGCGTTGACGGCGGTGGCCTGGCCGGCCGAGACCGTGGCGGTTGCGGCACCGGGCTGGCAGCCGGGCAGGCTGGCGGTCACGGTGTAGCTGCCATCGGGCAGCCCGCCAACGGCGAACCGGCCGCTCTGATCGGTGCTGCCCGCCCCGGTCACCGGGCCTGCCCAGGTGACCGTGGCACCCGAGGCGCCGGTGGTCACGGTGATGCCGCCCTGCCCGATGCCGGGCGCGTTGATGATGGCCGGCTTGACCGTCCCGCCGCTGGCGGTCCAGCCGGCTGCCCATGGGTTCCCGGCCGGGTCGGCCGCGACCGCGGTGAGCAGCAGCGGATTGATCGCGGGGGTGATCTGCGCGGTGGCGCCGGTCAGGGCGAGCCGCAGCACACCGGGCCCGGCGGTGGCCAGCACCTGCGATCCCGCGGCGACCACCCCAGACAGCCCGGTGCCGCCGCCGGCCGGCACCCCGGTCCAGGCCGTGCCGTTCCACAGCGCAGCGGCCGAGGCGGTGCAGGTCTGTCCCTCCCCGCAGGTGAATTCCACGTATCCCACCGCCCACAGGCCCGCGGCGTTGTCGGCCAGGCCCGTGATCTCCATGGCGGACTGCGGGGCAGGAAGCTTGGTCCAGGTCGTCCCGTCGAACTGTTCCACCTGGTCGCCGCCGGCGATCCAGACACGCCCCGGCGTGACGGTGACCGCGTCGAGCGAGCCTATGTCGGGAACGCTCACCTGCCGCCAGGCGCTGCCGTTCCAGTGCAGTACCAGCGACACCGCTTCGTAGTTGTCACCGCCGACGGCCCACACGTCGGCCCCGGATCGCGCGGCGACGGCGCTGAGCTGATTGGCCTGCGCCGGGCCCGCGGGGTCCGGCGTCGGGCTGCGCGTCCACGCCGTTCCGTTCCAGTGGTAGGCGAGCGTGCGGCTGGCAAACGATGCGGGGTCAGAGACCGTCCCGACCGCCCACCCGTCGCCCGGTGCCACCTCGGTCACGCCGTTGAGCTGCGCAGCCTGGCCGGATGGGTACACCGCTCCTAGCGGCACCCTGGTGGCGCTCCACCCGCTGCCGTTCCAGTGCTCCGCGTACGGCTTCGTCAGCAACGCCGTCGGTGGCTGTCCGGGATTGAACCCCCCGACGGCGAGTACATCGGACGAGGACGCGGCCGCCACGCCGAGAAGTTGCCCCCGGGCGCCTGCCGGGGCGCTGCGTGTCGTCCCCCATGCCACCGGCTGCGAAGCGGCCGCTGCCCAGGTGCTGCCCAGCCCGGTCACGCACATCGCCGCAAGCACTGCGGTGGCCCGCCTGGCCCGTCCCGCCTTCATGCCCAGCCTCCAGCGTCCATGGATGCCTCCTCGTCCCGGATAGGGCGGCGAACCGCGCTACCGGCGCGGCGCCATCCGCGCCGTTCTCCCCGCACATCTTTTATTCGGCACCATCCGGGGGCCGTCTTGCCCGGCGGGGCATCGGCGTTGCGGCCCCTGTGCCATCAGAGCTAGACAGGTCGACGCACGGCAGGACGCCGGGGGCGGCGGACATGAATCCGCCCGGAGGGGGCGGGCTAGTGACGGCTCCCTCCGGGCGGATCTATGAAGTTGTGGTACCGCTACCGCGGACTACGGGCAGGGTGCCGCGAACGTCCTGAACGTGCCCTGATCGGAGTACCACCCGTTCACGCCGAGGCTGGGCTTCTGGTGGTAGAACCACGAGAAGAAGGCCAGTTCCTGCGGGTGGTAGGTGAAGCCGTTCAGCGTGTCGTTGAACGTGGTGCCGGACAGCGGGTCGCCCACCTCCAGGTTGGCCTGACAGCCGCTGACCTGGCCGAAGTACCAGGTGGCCCCGGTGATCGCCCAGGTGCCGGTCATCGCCGGGGAGATCGGCGAGAACGACTGCGCATCCGGCTACATCCGCCCGCTGATGCGGTGGCTGGACTCGGAGTCCACCAGCTACCTGGGATGGGCCTGGAACGCCGATTTCAACTGCTCGTCGGGTCCCGGGCTGATCACCGGCTACGCCGGCCATCCCACGGCCTACGGTTCCGGCCTCCGGGCGCACCTGCGCAGCCTGGCGGCCGGCTGACCGCTCAGGGACTGGTCACGGTCAGCGCGCGATTCAGGTCATAGCCGAAGAACAGCCGCACCAGGTCGCCACTGTGCAGCATCTGACGGCAGCCGGACACCTGGTAGGCATGCAGGTTGCCGGTGCCGGGGCCGTAGGCCGTCTGCAGCGTGTTGGGCAGCTCGTTGCTGTAGTCGAAGGGCGCGGTGCCGTCGTTGGCCGTGGCGCTTGTGCCGTCGAGCACCGCTGAACAGTGCGGGCCGGACAGGGCCAGATGTATGTGGGTGAGCCGGCCGCTGGTCACCTGGCCGGCCGAGTCGTAGCTGCGGGCGTTGATCCCCCAGGGTGTGCCGGCCGCGCTGAGGGTGACCGGGCCCATGCCGCCCGGGAAGCAGGGCCTGGGGAACGACAGCGACCGCACCCAGCCGATGGGGTCGCTCAGCCCGGTGCCCTTCTTGAACCGCAGCCGCATGCTCCAAGCCGACGCGTTGACCGTGCACTGCAGTTCGGTATTGGTGCGGACGTCGAGGATTCCCCAGAAGTTGTCGTTGCGGACCTGCGCCCGGTATTGGCCGCCTGGGGTGACGGTCCAGGTGGCGGCGCTGGTGCTGGCCGACGCCACGGCGGGCAGGGTGCTGGCGCCTACGGCCAGGGCGAGCGCCCCGGCGGCGAGCATGACGATGCTGAGGCGAACCTGCAAGGGACCTCCGGGAAGGGGGGTGGCGGATCACGGGGGACGAAGGCGGGCGCGCTGGTGGCCGGGGACGGAAGGGTGACGGGGACGGCGGGACGGGGTCAGGGGAGCTTCCAGTCGATCGGCGGTGCGCCCTGTTGCTCCAGCAGCTGGCTGGCGCGGCTGAACGGGCGCGACCCGAAGAACCCCCGGTCGGCTGAGTTGGGACTGGGATGGGCGGACTCGATCAGCGGGACACCGTCGAGCAGCGGCGCGAGGCTGCGCGCATCCCGGCCCCACAAGATCGCGACCAGCGGGGCATGCCCCGTGCCGTCGGGGCCCGGCCGGGCGGCCAGCGCCCGGATGGCCTGCTCGGTGACCTCCTCCCAGCCCTTGCCGCGATGCGAGGCCGGCTGGCCGGGCCGGACCGTCAGGACCCGGTTGAGCAGCAGCACCCCGCGCTCGCTCCACGGCACCAGGTCGCCGGTGGACGGTGCCGGGTAGCCAAGATCCTCGGTGTACTCGCGGAAGATGTTGAGCAGGCTGGGCGGCAGCCGCCGCACGGTCGGCGCCACCGAGAAGCTGAGGCCCACGGCGTGGCCGGGTGTGGGGTAGGGGTCCTGCCCGACGATGAGCACCCGCACCGCCCCGAACGGCTGGGTGAAGGCGCGCAGTACGTTCTCGCCCGCTGGCAGGTAGCGCCGGCCCGCGGCGAGTTCGGCGCGCAGGAAGTCCCCCATGGCGGCGATCTGCCCCGCCACCGGCTCCAGCGCCTGCGCCCACTCCGGATCGATGATCTCCCGCAGTTCGCGTCCCGCCATGGGCAGCACGATAGCCCAGCGGGCCGCGCCATGATCGGCCTGCGCAGGGGATCGGGCCGTGCCGACCAGCCCGATCCCCTGAGCCCTGTGCGCAGGCCTCCGTGCCGGCTTACTTCAGGCCGAGCTCCGAGTAGTTGTACATCCCGTAGTAGGCCTGGACGAACACGTTGGTGAGGTTCGGGCTGCGCCAGAGCAGCGACTTGGCGTACACCTCGGGCAGGATCGCCGCGTCCTTCATCACCTGCATGTCGACCTGGGCGGTGTAGGAGTTGCGCGTCGTGGCGTTGGTGGTGGTCGCGTACTTGGCCAGCAGGTTGTTGACGACCGGGTCGTTCAGCTCCGAGACGTTGTAGTTGCCCGTCGGGGCGATGGTGGCGCCGTCGGTGATGTAGTAGAAGAACCCGTACCCATCGGGCCAGTCCGCAGCCCAGCCGCCGAACGCGATGCCGAGGTCGTGCTGGTGCATGTACTTCGGCACGCCCGCGAAGTTGGCGTAGTAGGTGCCGGTGGGGTAGCCGTGCAGCGTGGTGTGGATCCCGGCCTGGGACAGCGCCTGCTGCAGGGCGGTCGCCGCGGCGACTTCCTTGGGCCGGTCGCTGCGGTAGGTGATCCCGGTGGTGAACCCGTTCGGCTGCCCGCAGAGCTTGAGCTGCTCCTTGGCCTTGGCGATGTCGCCGCCTGGCTTGGTGGTGGCCTCGTACAGGTCGAAGGCCTTGTGGCCGACGATGTTCGGCGGGGACACCGTGGATGCGATCTGGCCGCCCGCGTATTGGCCGCCGTACGCGGTCTGCAGGTTGGTCTTGTTGGCCGCGTACTCGATGGCCATCCGGCAGTGCACGTTGTTCAGCGGCGGCACGACCGTGTTCAGGTAGGCGTACCAGAGGAACCCGCTCACCGGGTCGTCGGACGAGGCCTTCAGCGAGGGGTTGGAGAGGATCTTGGCCCGCGCCGCGGCCTGTACGCCGGTACCGGCCATGTCGACGTTGAGGTCACCGGCGAGCAGCCGGTTGTCGATGTCGTTGGCGTTCATGTTCATCGTCACGACGATCTTGCTGACCAGCTGTTTGGCGTTGGGGTCGGTGGCCGGGTTCCAGAACGTGTTCGGCACCAGCGTGAGCTGCTTGTTCAGCTGGTAGGACTGGAACTTGTACGGGCCGGTCGACATCGGGTGCAGCTGGTAGTTCGTGCCGGTGTCCTTGTTGGGCGGCACCGGGGCGGTCTGCGGGATCGCCGTCACGTAGTTGAAGTCGGCGAACGGCTTCGCCAGGTGGAACACGATCGTGTGCGCGTCCGGCGTCTGGACGGCCTTCAGCCCCATGATGTTCTTGGACCGGTCCTTGTACGGGCCCGGGTAGGCGGGCTTCTGCGGCGCTAGCAGCAGTGGGAAATAGGCCGGGCCGAGGGGGAGCACTGAACGGTCGAAGGTGCGCTCGACCGCGTACTTGACGTCCTGCGAGGTGACCGTGGTGCCGTCCTCGAACTTGACGTTGGGCTTGATGTGGTAGGTCCAGGTGAGCCCGTTGTTCGAGACCTGGCCTGGCGCGGTCGCCAGGTCCGGGACGACCTTGAGCCCGCCCGGGCCGGGAGTGGACGCATAGGTCATCAGCGGCATCGTGTACAGCCGGGAGAAGTTCCACATCATCGCGTAGTAGGTGTTCCCCGGGTCGGTGGAGTCCGGCGTGCTGCTGTTACCGAAGTAGATCGTGCCCTTGGTCTTTGTGTTCGACGGGTTGACGACCTTGGTGATGGCGGCATTGAAGCCGGCGGGACCGGACGAGCCTCCGCTGCCGCCCCCGCCGCCGCTGCTGCTGCCGCCACCACAGGCGGCGAGCGCGAGCGCTGCTACCGCGCCGGCCGCGGCCAGCCCCATGAATCCGCGTCTTGGCATGAGATAAACGCCTCCACCGTGTTTATCGGCCGGACCAGGCCGGTGTTGACAGAACGGCTGTTCCCGGACGCCCTAATCAGGTGGCCCGCAGCCAGATAAAAGAAAACCCGTGACCGCACGAAAGAATGGCAGCCAGAACCGATCCGGTAGTCGCGGCGGCGAAACCCGGCAGCGTGCGAGCATACGAAAGGTGCTCGGCGACGCTTCGGGCGCTGTTACCTAATTGCTATGTTCGTTATGCGATGTGATTACCCTCGTTATGCCTCCGTGACGCGATCAGATCACCTTCCTGGTTACGATGCGACAGTGGCCAGCTTGCAGGCAAGCAATTCGGGACTCGCCGAAAAGCCGCAACATGCCGGCGCCATCGGAGGAGCATGCGCGGGATCGCTGACGCGGATCCGTTTCAGCCGCGATGACCTGCTGCTGACCAGGTTCGCCGAGGCTCCGGCGCCGCTCGTCGAGGCGTCGGCCGGGCTGCTCGAATTGCGGCGGCGGCCGGCCGTGCTGTCCAGGTGGGCCGTGCGCGCGAGGCGCGCCTTCCCGGTGACCGCCCGGCCACTGCTCGACCTGGTGCCCCCGGCCCTGCCCTCGCCGACGTTCGTGGATCCGCCGGTGGCGGACCTGGAGGAGGGCCTGGAGATCGTCCGCGCTACCCCCGCGTGGGTAGTGGCGCAGGAGGTCGCCGAGTGCTGGCGCGGCCCCGGTCACCCGCCACCCTGGCTCCGCGCCCTCGCCGGCGGCGACCGGGAGGCGATGGAACTCGTGGTGTGCGCACTGCGCGACTTCTACCTCGCCTGCGTGGCGCCCTGCTGGCCGCAGATCGTCGCGACGTTCCGTGCCGACGTGGCGGAACGGATCGGCGCGCTGGCGACCGGCGGCCTGGCCGAGGTCCTGGGCACCCTGCACGAGACGCTCGCGTGGCGGGACAACTCGCTGGAACGCTCGTGGCGCACGGGCGACTGCACGCTCGACGGCCAGGGTGTGCAACTGCTGCCGTCCAAGCTGTGGACCGGGCCGCCACTGTTCGCCGATCATCCGCCGGAGGCCGGCGGCAACGTGCTCATCTACGCGGCCCGGGCCATGGCGCCCACCGACGAGGCCAGCCAGTCCCGCAACCTGGCCGGGCTGCTCGGCCAGACCAGGGCCGCAGTGCTGCGCGCATTGCGGACCCCGCGCAGCACCACGGAACTGGCCGCCTGCGTCGGCACCAGTGCGCCGTCCGCCTCGGAGCACGCCACCGCGCTGCGGGCCTCGGGCCTGGTGCAAACGGTGCGCCGCGGTCGCGGGGTGAACCACTCGCTGACCCCGCTCGGCCGGAGCCTGCTCAACGGCAACCTCAACGCGCACTGAGATCTAACGGCGCGGCTTGCACGACCTAGTCCCATCCGCTGCCTGATCCCGCGGGGCCGCGCGGAACGGGTTCCCGGCGGGCCTGGGTCCCAGGCACGCCGGATTCCGTGGCTGGCGCGCAGCACTGGCCGGGATGGCCTACCTTTCCCGCATGGGGCGGATTTGGCAGGGCCCGCACCGGCGCGCTGGCACGACGGCGGGGCGCGGCATCGGCAGGCTGCGCCGCGGCGTGCTGCTCTGCGTGGCCGCCGCGGTCGCGTGCGCCCTGCCAGCCTGTTCGTCGGACAGTTCCCCGCCCGCGGGGCACGCGCACCATCGCCATAACACCGCGCCCCGCCTGCACGTGGCGGGGAACCGGCTGGTCAACGCGCGCGGCAGGCCGGTGCTGCTGCACGGGGTGAACCGGTCGGGCACCGAGTTCCTGTGCGTGCAGGGCCATGGGATCTTCGACGGGCCGACCGATCAGGCGTCGATCTCGGCGATGAAGTCCTGGGGGATCAACGCGGTCCGGATCCCGCTGAACGAGGGCTGCTGGAACGGCGAGTCCTACGTCGATCCAGCCTACGCGGGCGCCAATTACCAGAACGCGGTCAAGGCGTACGTCCGCCTGCTCAACGAAAACGGCATGGTCGTGATCCTGGATCTGCACTGGAGCGACGGCCGCTACCCGGTGCACTGCCAGTCCGCGGAGGCCAGATGCCTCAAGCCGATGCCCGACCAGGCACAGGCCATACCGTTCTGGACCTCGGTGGCGAACATGTTCAAGGGCAACGGCGCGGTCATCTTCGACCTGTTCAACGAGCCGTTCCCGGAGCGGGCCAGCCACAGCGAGGCGGCCGGCTGGCAGTGCTGGCTGAACGGCGGGACCTGCCCGGGGATCGGCTACCCGGTGGCCGGGATGCAGACCCTGGTCAACACGGTCCGCGCGACCGGCGCCCGCAACGTGATCCTGGCTGGCGGCCTGGCCTACGCCAACGACCTCACCGGATGGCTGGCCCACGAGCCCGCCGACCCCGGCCACAACCTGGCCGCGTCCTGGCACTCCTACAACTTCAACGCGTGCTCGAACCTGACCTGCTGGACCAGCGAGGTGGCCCCGGTGATGGCGCAGGTCCCGGTGGTCGCCGGGGAGATCGGCGAGAACACCTGCACGTCCGGCTACATCACCCCGCTGATGAACTGGCTCGACTCACAGTCGTCCGGCTACCTGGCCTGGGCCTGGAACGCCGACTTCCCATGCGCCTCGGGCCCTTCCTTGATCACGAGCTACGACGGTAGCCCGACCCCGTACGGCGCGGGCTACCAGGCGCACCTGCGATCGCTGCGCTAACCCACCTGCCGTTAACAAACGGCCGTCACATGGCCCGCGTTACCCGTGTCGATCGCGTGGGGAGCTCAGGACCAGAAACCGCATACGCCTGATACGCCAACGAGCGGCCAGTCCATGTTGGAGCTGGTTTGCGGCCCGAAGATGCCATCGACGTGGATCCCGTCGGCCTGCTGAACATCCTCGACCGCTTCCTGGGTCGCACCTGAGGGGCAGATTAACGTGGCCGAGGGCAAGGACCCAGGGACCCAGTACCACCTGGACACCCTGCCAATGTCCGCCGGGCGGGAACCGGCGCGCCCGCGCGTGCGTCTAAGGCGGGTAACGGTCGGCCGGCGCTGGCTCGTTAACCCGCTCGCGAGTCAGCGCCGGTCTCGTGCCCTCAGGAGGGTGCACATGGATGTGGCCCCTGTGCCGCGGCCGCGGCACAGGGGCCACGTTGTGCCGAGCTAGATCAGCTTCCGGCGACGGTCAGGGGACCGCGGGGAAGGCGTTCTGTACGAGCATCTGGAACCGGGCCCGGGTGCGTGGCGCCGCTAGGCGCTTGCGCCCGCGGTGGTCACGATCCAGGCCAGGACGAGCGCTTCCTCGCGCCAGGCGTCGTAGCGCCCGCTCCTGCCGCCATGGCCCGCGGTCATCTCGGTCTTGAGCAGGAACGGCCCGCCGTGAGCGGTGGCGCGCAGCCGGGCGATCCACTTCGCGGGCTCACGGAACAGCACCCGGGTATCGTGCAGGCTGGTCACCGCGAGGATGGGCGGATATTGCTGGTCCCGGACGTTCTCGTAGGGCGTGTAACCCTTGATGTACGCGTAGACCGCCGGATCGTGCAGCGGATCTCCCCACTCCTCCCATTCGGTCACGGTGAGCGGCAGCGAGGGATCCAGGATGGAGGTCAGCGCGTCCACGAACGGGACCTGGGCCACGATCCCGCCGAAGTCCTGCGGGGCGATGTTGGCCACGGCCCCCATGAGCAGCCCGCCGGCCGAACCGCCCCGCGCGATCAGCCGCTCGCGGGTGGTCCAGCCCTGCGTCACCAGGTGCTCGGCGCACGCCACGAAGTCGGTGAACGTGTTGGTCTTGTGCAGCATCTTGCCGTCGTCGTACCAGTGCCGCCCCATCTCGCCGCCGCCGCGGATATGCGCGATGGCATAGACGAAGCCCCGGTCGAGCAGCGACAGCCGGGGGATCGAGAAACCGGGGTCCATCGATGCCTCGTAGCTGCCGTAGCCGTAGAGCACCAGCGGCGCACTGCCGTCCCGCGGCGTTCCGTTCCGGCAGATCAGCGAGATGGGAACGCGGGTGCCATCGGCGGCGACCGCCCATTCGCGGCGCTGCTCGTAGTCCCCAGGGTCGTAAGGGCTCGCGCCGGGGAGCGCGAGAACCGGACGGCGCTTGCGCAGGGTCAGCTCACCGGTCCTGGTGTCGGCGTCGAACACCGAGTCGGGCGTCGCCAGCGAGGTGTAGTGCAGCCGAAGCTGCTCGGTGGCGTACTCCGGGTTCGATCCGGGGGACACCTGGTACACCGGCTCGGGGAAGGCGATCTCCTGCTCACTGCCGTCGGTGCGGAGGATCCGCAGGCCGGTGAGTCCGTCGCGGCGGAAGTACACCGCCGCGTGGTCGGCGAAGGCGTCCACGCCAAGCAGCCTGGTATCGGCCCGGTGCGCGATGACCGTGGTGAGGCCCGCCCGGCTGACGATCGGGCCCCCACCCACCGCGCCCTCCGGCGAGCCGGCCAGCGGCGCCTGCGCCAGTTCGAAGTTCAGCGCCCCGTCGTTGTGCAGGATCAGCAGGCGGGCGGCCCCGTCCGGGCCGGCCTGGTGCTCGACGGAGTACTCGACGCCCTGCCGCCGGGGCAGCACCACCCGCGGGGCGGCCGCCGGGTCCGCCGCGTCCAGCAGCCATACCTCGCTGGTCAGCGAACTGGAGATCCCGATGGTTACATAGCGCTGGCTGCGGCTGAGCCCGACGCCGACGTTGAACCGCTGGTCTTCCTCCTCGACCACCACCTGGTCGGCGGCGGCCGGCGTGCCCACCCGGTGCCGCCACACCCGGTACGGCCGCCAGGCTGCGTCCACGGTGGTGTAGAACAGCGCGGACCCGTCCAGGGACCACGCGCAGCCGTAGAACGTACCGGGGATCTCGTCCGCCGCGGTCTCCCCGGTGACCAGGTCCTTGATCCGCAGCGTGAAGCGCTCGTCGCCGGCGAAGTCGGTGGAGTAGGCGAGCAGCCGGCCGTCCGGGCTGACGCTGAACGCGCCCAGCGAGAAGAAGGGTGAGTCCCCGGCCGCCTCGTTGCCGTCAAGCAGGATCTCCTCGCCCGGCAGCGGCGCACCGTCGCTGGCGCCCGGCGGTGCGTCCTCCCCCGGCCGGACGGCGCGCCGGCAGTGGACCGGGTACTGCTTGCCCGCGATCGTGCGCGAGTAGTACCACCAGCCGTTCTTGCGCGCCGGCACCGAGAGGTCGGTCTCCTGCGTGCGGCCCTTGATTTCGCCGAAGATGGTGTCCCGCAGCCCGGCCTGGCCCGCGGTCATCGCCGCGGTGTAGGCGTTCTCGGCCTCCAGGTAGCGCAGCGTCTCCGGATTCTCGGCATCGGCAAGCCACGCGTACTCGTCGATGACCGTGTCACCGTGGTGCGTGCGCTCGCTCGGGATCCGCCGGGCCACCGGCGGCACGGGAGGTTCCCCGGAGGGCTGGCCTGGCGGGGTCGCCGCCATCGCGGTGGAGGCGTCGGCGCGGGTCGGCTTGTTGCTCACCAGGGCAGTCTACGGACGCCAGTCGCCCTGCCCGTCGGCGCGCCAACCGTGCCGTCAAACCGGACAATCAACCCATTACCGGCCCGACTCTCCCGCCACGTCTGCGTGATCATGGGGATTTCGTCGCTGGAGCATGGCGTGATAAATCCGAAGACCCCGGCTCCGCCCGCTTGGTCATCTGTGAGTGGACCACCGGCCGGTGACAGGCCCTCAGACTCGCTGGCTCTGCCAAGGCTAGCTTTGTGGCAGCGCTGGGGTGAATGATGACCGCAGGCATTTGCCGTGAGAGATGCGCGCTACGGAGGCGTCACGACCTTGCGCGACGCGGAATGGGGCGGCCCGCCCGGCCACGGGGCTGCGCTGCCCGGGCCGCCGCCGGTGGCCGGATGGGCATGGGAACTTGACGCCTACGGCGTGCCGGTCCAAAACCGCTCGGCACCCGCGCTCGCCGCCCGTGGGCGTCGCCTGCCCGCGGACATACGCCGGCCACTGCCGCCGCAGTCGGCCCTGCACGCGGCGGTGGTCGCCTGCATGGACTCCAGGCTCAAGATCTTCGGGCTGCTCGGCATGGGCGACGACGAGGCGCAAGTGATCCGCAACGCGGGCGGCGTGGTAACCGACGACGTGATCAGATCGCTGGCGGTCAGTCAACGGCTGCTCGGCACGACCGAGATCATCCTGCTCCACCACACCGACTGCGGCCTGCAGAAGATCACCGACGACGAGTTCATGCGCGAGATCGAGGAAGAGACCGGCGCCCGGCCACCGTGGGCGGTGGAGGCGTTCACTGACGCGGCGCGGGACGTCCGCAAGTCGATCGGCCGGATCAAGGCCAGCCCGTTCCTCCCGCACAAAGACAACATCCGTGGCTTCGTTCTCGACGTAGCTACGGGCAAGCTCAACAAGGTGCGCTGAGCCCGGGGACCGTGCTAGCCGTACCTCAGTTTCGGGTGTCCACACGGTGGATCTCCTGCTCGCGCGCGGCGAGTCTTGAGATGTAGGTGACCGGAGTGGCCGGTGCCGCAGCTCACAGGAGGCATCCCGATGTACGCACCGAATGACAACGCCTCTTCCTCGCGATCTGTTCTCATGAGATTTCTGGTCAGGTCACGGGAATACCGCCACCCCTATACGTGGGTGCGTGTGCGCGTTGCCTGTGGCATCTTCAACGTCGTCCTTGCCGTGCTCCTGCTCACTTCCGGCCACTGGTTGGGGCCGCTGGCCTGGTTGGGAGTGCTGCCGCTGGCGGGGGCGGCGCTGATCTTCTGGACCGCCTACCGCCTGCAGACCAGTGTCGCGAGCTAGCTTGGAAGCATCTCCCCGTAGCGGGATCGAGCAACCTCCGGCCCGCTTGGGGAGATGCTTCCACTCTTCGGCTGAGGTTTCGGTCGCCGGTGTTCCGCGTCCTGCTCGCAGCCGCCAAGATCCATGCGAGTGGCGGCCGGTTCCAGGCCGGTGGCCTAGTCGCCCCGGTGCGGCCCATGTTAAGCAAGCGGTCCAGAGCATGCTCGTGGCGCGTGAGTGTGCGCGGATACTAGAAGAGCGAGGAGCGCGATGAACAGCAGCGCCAGCCCGGCGATTGATCAGCGATCCAGCCCTCCCGTGCCAGCGCGGGACGGCATATTCACGCTTGATACCAGTTCTTCCCAGACTTCGCGGGTCTGGCGAGCATTGAGATACAGGTGACCGGAATGGCCAAGGCATCCCAGGTCGCTGACGGCATCTCGATGTACGCACCGAGTGACGACAGCGCTCTCCCGGAACCTTTGATCATGAGAATTCTGCTGCGGCCCGCCGCATATCGCCACCCCAAGGCCTGGGGCCGCGTGTGCCTGGCCGTCAGTCTCTGGTTGTTCTTCCTTGGTGTCATCCTGTGCGCTTACGGCTTCTGGTGGGGGGCGTCGCTGATAGCTGTGGGAGCGCTGGAACTGTGGATCGCCTACCGGCTGCTCGTTGCCCCGCTGCCCCAGCGGGTGCGTGAGCTGGAACAGTCCCGGGCCCGTGTCGTGGACGACTCGGCCGCGCGCTTGCGCCGGATCGAGCGGGACCTGCACGACGGCGCGCAGGCGCAGATGGTTGCCGTCGCTATGAAGCTGGGGCTGGCCACCAAGAAGCTCCGGGGCATGACCGACGGGACCGGGCAGGCCGACCTGGAGCGGGTCCTGGAGCTGGTCGTCACCGCTCACCGCGGCGCCAAGGAGGCCATCACCGAGCTGCGCGACCTGGCCCGCGGCATCCACCCGCCGGTCCTCGACCAGGGCCTCGGCGCCGCCCTCACCACCCTCGCCGCACGCAGCGACCTGCCCGTCGAGCTGGCCATCGATGTGCCCGAGCGCCCGTCGGCCGCGATCGAGACGATCGCCTACTTCTGCGCGGCGGAACTGCTCACCAACGTGGCCAAGCACAGCGGCGCCCGGCATGCCACGCTCAACGTGGTGCACGCGCCCGGGCTGCTGCGGCTGCGGGTCAGCGACGATGGCACCGGCGGCGCCCGCATCGAGGCCCGTGGCGGCCTGGCCGGGCTCGCCGAGCGGGTCAAGACCGTCGATGGCAGGCTGCAGGTCAGCAGTCCTTCCCACGGCCCCACCGTGGTCACCGTTGAGCTGCCCTCGCACGCCTGAGCGAACCGGAGCCTTGGATGCGGATTGTGATCGCCGAAGACTCGGCCGTAATGCGAGCGGGCCTGGCCGAAATCCTGGCCGACAGTGACCACGAAGTGGTCGCCGCCGTAGGCAACGCCGAGGACCTGCTGGCTGCGGTAGCCGAGCACCACCCAGACGCCGCCGTGGTGGACGTACGGATGCCGCCCAGCTACACCGACGAGGGCCTGCGCGCCGCGATCGTCATCCGCCGCGACCACCCCAAGACCGGGGTCCTGGTGTTCTCCCAGTACATCGAAACCCGCTACGCGGCCGACCTGCTCGGCACCGCGTCCGGCGGCGGTGCCGCGGGCGTCGGCTACCTGCTCAAGGACCGGGTCGCCGACGTCGAGGAGTTCGTCGAAGCGCTAAGCCGGGTGGCCGCCGGGGGCACTGCCCTTGATCCGGAGGTCGTTACGCAACTTCTGCGCGCCAGCCGCCGCAACGACGGGCTCGGCACGCTCACCGCCAGGGAACGCGACGTGCTCGCGCTGATGGCCGAGGGCCGCTCCAATACTGCGATCGCCGGGATCCTGGTGGTCTCCGAGCGGTCCGTGGAAAAGCACGTAGGAAACATCTTCAGCAAACTCGGCTTGGCCCCGTCGGACGCCGACCACCGCCGGGTGCTCGCCGTCCTCCGCTACCTGCAGTCCTGACCGGCGACACCCCCGATACCAATCGCAAGAAGCGCGCTCGTCCTTGCTCGCCTTCGCGTCCCGACGCCCTCAGGTGCGGTTGCCAGGCCCGTGATCCTCACCAGGAGCGGTCGGCCTGCCGCAGACCCGCGGGCGCCCGCCGTCCCTCCAGTCCCAGCAACGTCAGCAAGCTCAGTGACCCGGTCGCGGCTCACCGGCGCCGTGATCATGCGAGTGCTGCCGGTGGAGCAGCCAAAGCCCCATGATCATCGGCCGTTCTGCCCTCGTGATCATGAACGAGGGGCAGCCACGTGCACCGGCAGCAACGCTGGCCTCATTCGCCCGTCAGAGGACGTCGTGGCCGGGGTGCGGCTCCTGCGGAATCGGCCGCGGCTGCGCCGGGATGCTGCCCAGCCTGCCCGCCTGGTAGTCCTCGAAGGCCTGCACCAGTTCGTCCCTGGTGTTCATCACGAACGGGCCATACGCGGCGACCGGCTCCCTGATCGGCTCACCGCCCAGGAGCAGCACGTCAAAGTCCTTGCCCGGCCCCTGCTGCCGATCCGCGGCGCCGAGGGTGATCGAGCCGCCGGGCCCGAACACGACAAGCTGCCCCATGCGCACCGGGCGCCGCTCGGCGCCCACGGTGCCGTTCCCGGCCAGCACGTAGCCGAGCGCGTTGAAGTCGGGCCGCCACGGCAGCCGGACCTGGGCACCGGGGGATACCGTCGCGTGCACCACGCTGATCGGCGTGTGGGTGATGCCCGGGCCCTTGTGGCCGGCCAGGTCCCCGGCGATGACGCGGAGCAGTGCCCCGCCGTCGGCGGACGAGAGCAGCGCCACCTCACCGGCCCGGATGTCCTGGTAGCGGGGGTTGGTCATCTTGAGCCGGGCGGGCAGGTTGACCCAGAGCTGGAAGCCGTGGAACAGCCCGCCGCTGACGACGAGTTCCTCCGGCGGCTCCTCGATGTGCAGGATCCCGCCGCCTGCGGTCATCCACTGGGTGTCGCCGTTGGTGATCAGCCCGCCGCCGCCGTTGGAGTCCTGGTGACGGAAGATGCCGTCGATGATGTAGGTCACCGTCTCAAAGCCCCGGTGCGGGTGCCACGCGGTGCCCTTGGGCTCACCGGGGGCGTAGTCGACCTCGCCCATCTGGTCCATGTGGATGAACGGGTCGAGGCGGGCCAGATCGACCCCGGCGAACGCGCGCCGGACCGGGAACCCTTCGCCCTCGAAACCCGACGGCGCGGTCGTCACCGACAGTACGGGGCGGTCCGCGACCACGGTGGCGTCCGGCTCCTGGACGCGCGGCAGCACCAGGATGTCATCGACAGTGACGGCGGGCATGTCATCTCCTCCGCTCGGGCGCGGGTGCGCTCACCTAACAGTAGCTTCGTCCGCTGCAACAGTTGTTGATAGTTCAACATTCCCGCCCGGCGGGCCGGCCCCGGTGCCCCGGTTCGGCAGATCGCAATCGTTGGCACAGGAATTGGCGTAACGCACTAATATCGCGTCAGCGGCTCGAGGAGGCGACTGCGGGAGAGGGAGGCGGGGGCCGGTGAAGCCAAAGATCAACATGGCTAAGCCGCATGCTGCCCGCGTGTACGACTTCTATCTGGGCGGCAAGGACCACTTCGCGGCGGACCGGGAAGCCGGCCAGGCGCTCATGCGGGTGGTGCCCACCATTCGTGCCGCGGCGCGGGAGAACCGGGCGTTTCTGGGGCGGGCGGTGCGGTTCTTGGTGGCGGAGGCGGGGATCCGGCAGTTTCTGGATATCGGGACGGGGCTGCCGTCGGCGAACAATGTGCATGAGGTGGCGCAGGGGCTGGTGCCGTCGTGCCGGGTGGTGTACGTGGACAACGACCCGATCGTGCTGGCGCACGCCCGGGCGCTGCTGACCAGTCTCGCCGGAGGGGAAGACCGCCTACATTCAGGCGGATCTGCGGGAGCCGGAGAAGATCCTGGATGACCCGGTGACCCGGCAGACACTGGACTTCACCCAGCCGATCGCGCTGATGCTGGTCGCGGTGCTGCATTTCGTGCCGGATGAGGAGCAGCCCCGGCGGATCGTGGACACGCTGCTCGGCGCGCTGCCCCCCGGCAGCTACCTGGTTGCCTCGCACGCGACGTCGGAGTTCTTTGCGGATCGCGGCGCGGCGGCGGCGCGGATCTATCACGAGCGTGGGATTCCGTTCCAGTTCCGGGTGGCGGACGAGCTATCTGAACTGGCGTTCCGCGGCCTGGAGTTGGTCGAACCCGGGGTGGTATCGGTCTGCGAGTGGCGCCCGGACGGCGACGGCCCGCGGCCGCTGCCCGACGAGGTCACCTGGGACGGCGGCGTGGCGCGCAAGCCGTAGTATTCCGGAAATGGCGGCATGAATGGCTGCCACGGCAACCGGGAGCGCGGGGTCTTGATGGAGCCGAGGATCGACACCCAGAAACCGCACACGGCCCGCATCTACGACTACTACCTCGGGGGCAAAGACAACTTCGCGGCCGACCGCCGGACCGCTGAGCGGGCCATGCAGAGCTGGCCCGCGGTCCGCACCGCGGTCAGGGAGAACCGGGCGTTCTTGGGGCGGGCGGTGCGGTTCTTGGTGGCGGAGGCGGGGATCCGGCAGTTTCTGGATATCGGGACGGGGCTGCCGTCGGCGAACAATGTGCATGAGGTGGCGCAGGGGCTGGTGCCGTCGTGCCGGGTGGTGTACGTGGACAACGACCCGATCGTGCTGGCGCACGCCCGGGCGCTGCTGACGAGTTCGCCGGAGGGGAAGACCGCCTACATTCAGGCGGATCTGCGGGAGCCGGAGAAGATCCTGGATGACCCGGTGACCCGGCAGACACTGGACTTCACCCAGCCGATCGCGCTGATGCTGGTCGCGGTGCTGCATTTCGTGCCGGATGAGGAGCAGCCCCGGCGGATCGTGGACACGCTGCTCGGCGCGCTGCCCTCCGGCAGCTACCTCACCGCTTCCCATGTCACGCCCGAGCATGACCCCGAGGGAGTGGGCGGCCTGGTGCGCACCTACCGGGCTTCGGGGCTGCCCGCCCAGGCGCGGGTCGCCGCTGACTTTGCTGCCCTGGCGTTCCGCGGGCTGGACATGGTGGATCCGGGGCTGGTCCTTGTCTCCGAATGGCGCCCGGATGCCGAGGGCGTGCGGCCACAGGCGTCGGAGGTCAACTGGAACGGCGCGATCGCCCGCAAGCCCTGAACCCGGGCCGGCCGCCCGTGCCGCGGGCGGCGCTGCCCGGACGCGGTCCCGCGACGCGACGGCGTGGCCAGCAATGAGCCAGTAGGATCGCGACCTAACACCATGAACGGGCGGTAACCGTGACAGGACGAGGCACCGGGCGTGCCGGGCAGGAAATCGACACCACAAAGCCGCATCCGGCTCGCATGTACGACTATTTCCTCGGCGGCAAGAACAACTTCGCCGTGGACCGGGAGACGGCGGAAAAGGCCCTGCAGAGCTGGGGCACCGTGCGGACCGCGGCGCGGGAGAACCGGGCGTTTCTGGGGCGGGCGGTGCGGTTCTTGGTGGCGGAGGCGGGGATCCGGCAGTTTCTGGATATCGGGACGGGGCTGCCGTCGGCGAACAATGTGCATGAGGTGGCGCAGGGGCTGGTGCCGTCGTGCCGGGTGGTGTACGTGGACAACGACCCGATCGTGCTGGCGCACGCCCGGGCGCTGCTGACGAGTTCGCCGGAGGGGAGGACCGCCTACATTCAGGCGGATCTGCGGGAGCCGGAGAAGATCCTGGATGACCCGGTGATCCGGCAGACGCTGGACTTTTCGCAGCCGATCGCGCTGATGCTGGTCGCGGTGCTGCATTTCGTGCCGGATGAGGAGCAGCCCCGGCGGATCGTGGACACGCTGCTCGGCGCGCTGCCCTCTGGCAGCTACCTCACCGCAACCCACGTCACGGCCGAGCACGATCCGGACACGCTGGCCGGGGCCGGCCGGGCCTACCAGGAGCGAGGGCTCACCGGCCAGATCCGCACCGCCGACGAGTTCGCCGAACTGGCGTTCCGCGGCCTGGAAATGGTGGACCCGGGGCTGACCCTGGTCTCCGAGTGGCGGCCGCGCGGCACCGGGCCCCGGCCGATGGCCTCGGAGGTCAACGCCTACGGCGGTGTCGCCCGCAAGCCGTAGCGGCGCGCCGTCCCTCCGCGCAGGGCCCGTGTGCGGGGCCTGCGCCGGGCGCCTCCCATGGGTGTCTCAACCACCCCTTGGGCCACTCCTGGCCGCCTTGTTGACCGGCGTGTTGCCGCCCGGGCGGACGAGGGGAGCAAGACGGCCGGCGGGCTTGAGTCGGTTGCCGGTGAGTGGTTGTCTAGACACTTAGTACCGAGACGGTTACCGCCGTCTGTAACAGAGCAGTTTGTAACAGCGCAGTTTGCAGCTCGGGGTCTGCAACGGCGTGTCTTGCGGACTGCGTACTCCAGCGAGGAAGGAGCGCTGCCGTGTCCGGCGTACGTCGGGTCATCGTCGGCGCGAGCGGCTCGCCGGGCAGCCTCCGGGCGCTGCGTCACGCGGAGGACCTGGCCCGCCACAGTGTTGCCACCCTGACACCCGTTCTGGCCTGGGTACCGCCTGGCGGTGAATTTGCCGCCCGGCAGCCCTGCCCGGCCCTGGTTCGCATCTGGCAAGACGCCGCCTGGCAGCGGCTGTGGGCGGCGCTTGAGGATGCCTGGGGCCAGGTCCCGGGCGACCTTTCCGTCCAGCCGGTCGTGCAGCGCGGCCAGGCAGGCCAGGTCCTTGTCGCCCTCGCCTGCCAGCCCGATGACCTGCTCATCGTGGGTGCGGGCCGGCGTGGCCCCATGTCCTGGCCCGGCCACGGCCGGGTGAGCCGGTACTGCGTGTCCCACGCGCTGTGCCCGGTGCTGGCCGTGCCGCCCGCCATTCTTGCCAGGGAAGGCCGTGGCCTGCACGGCTGGGCGCTGCGCCGGCGGGGCCTGGGCGTCGAACAGATCCTGCGCAGCGACGGCGGCAGCATTCCTGCCTGACCGTCGCGGCCATCGGCCTGTACCTCCGGGCATGATGCCGTGCGGCCCGGAGAGTGCCCGGTGGCTTGCCCGGACCTCAGCTCACCGCTTTGTGCACGAGCGCGCCGATCCTTGCCTCGTCGGCGGCGCGCCCGGCCTAGGGCAGGGCCCGCCAGCCCGGCTACCCTGTGCCTAGGGACGCCAGCGGACTAGGCCCGGCCATCGGGCTACAGCCGCGATCACGCAGGGAGGCGATCCATGCCACCGCCTCAGGGCAAAGAACTCGAGGACATCAGGGCACGCAGGCAGAAGCTGCGCGAAAAGTACATGCGCGGCCGCGGTGAGCGGCCGGCGACCACGGTGCAAGGCGTGCACCATCTCGCCCTGATCTGCAAGAACGTCGAAGAGACGATCCAGTTCTACCAGGAGTTTCTCGGCTTCCCGCTGGTGGAGCTGGTGGAGAACCGGGATTACGCGGGCTCCAGCCACTTCTTCTTCGACATCGGCAACCGCAACATGCTCGGGTTCTTCGACTTCCCCGGCCACGAGCACCCGGCGTTCATGGAGACGATCGGGGGGGTCCAGCACCTGGCCATCTCCATCTCCCCGGAGCAGTTCGACGCCGCCAAGAAGAAGCTCGACGAGGCTGGCATGGATTACCTGGGCCCGGATCGTGGCGTCGAGGAGAGCATGTACTTCCGCGACCCGAACGGGGTGAACGTCGAGCTGTACCGCGAGGAACTCGGCATCTTCGACGGCCGGCGGCTGCTCGACTGAGCCGGCGCCCGGCTGGTACCGGGCACGATGTGACGTCCAGCGGGTGCCGCCGGATCGGCGCCCCGCGGCTGCCCGGCCGCGGCCCGCGCAGCTCAGGAACCGGTCGGCCGGAGTTCCCGCCTGATCACCAGGCGCAGGCCCGACCAGGTCTCGTCGATGGCACAGACCTTGTTGTCCACCAGGCCGGTGGGCAGGGCCACCTCCCGCACCACGTGTTCGGTCATGTCGGTGGGCACCTTGGCCGCCCGTTTTGGCCAGGCGATCCACAGCCCGCAGGCCGGGGCCATGAGCGCGCGCAGCACGGGGAGTTGTGTCTCGAACTCCTCGCGCCAGCGCACGAAGGTCACGATCACATCCAGCGGGCCGGTGCCCGGCAGGCCGTCGGCCACCTCGGCTCCTGACAGCGCCGCCAGGCTATCGGCGAGCCCGGGTGGCCCACCGGCAACCGCCACCGCGTGGCCGGGCTTGATGCCGAGCTTGCGCGGCAGCGGCGTACCGGAGTATCCGGCCTGCTTCGCGCCGCCGGTGGGGACGCTCACTCCTGCGAGCGGGACTTGAGCGTGCCCAGGCCCTCACCGGACAGGTCGGCGAGGGCGGCGGAACGCCCGGTCATAGCGAGGATCAGCGACAGATGCGGGCCGGTCACCTCGGGACCACTGCCGGTGGACCAGCCGGTGTCTGTGGCGCGCAGGGTGAGCCCGTCGATCCGCCGCTTGGCGCCGACGATCAGGTTCGACCCCTTGTAGAAGTCCGCGACCCGGATCAGCGCCTCCTCCGGGTAGTCATGCGGGATACCGAGCGGCGTGCGGATGTCCGCGGGGTGGATCACCGCCTCGCCGAGCATGGCCTCCACCGGCCCGGGCGGGGCGGTGGTGTCCTTGAGGTGGCTGCGGAAGTTTGCCAGGCCATCGCCTGGCTGGGCGGTCGCCTCCGCGGCCACGCCCTTCGCGGTCATGTTGTTGAAGCGGAACCCCGCCGCCGCCATCGAGACGAAGAACCTGGGCGGTGTCATCTTCGCTGTCGCGATCATGTGGCCGAGTACATCGCGCACGGTCCACTCGCCGCACAGCGACGGCGCCGCCCACTGGTCGTCAGTGAGCGTGCCGAGGTCGGCTGCGAGTGCTTCGCGTTCGGCGTGAACGAGCGGCCAAGGGCTTGTCGTCGCCATGGTGTGCTCCCCTGCAGGTCAACGGTGCCGGCCGCCGCCGTGGATCCGGCCGCACCAGGGTAGCGCCGCCCGGCACCCGCATCCCGGCTTTACCCCCAGCACAGCGCGTGTCGGCGGCATCCGCTCAGCGGCTGGCCGTTGCGGCCTCGACGACGGTGAACGACTGCGGGGGGAGGGTGAACGTGACGGTGTGGGCATCGGCGGTCTCCGAGCCCTCGGACAGGTGCACGCCCTCGATGCCTGGCAGGGGGTGGGTATCCGGGCCCGCGGTGACGGTGCGGATTCCGACCGGCCCGTCGAACGCGTGATCTCGCAGCACGATCTGCGTGGACTCCGGCTCCTCCGGGCTCCGGTTCACGAGCGTCAGCGCGAGCCTGCGCCGGTCCGCACTGACTGTTGCCGAGGCATCCACCAGACGGAATGGCCCGAGGTCGGCGACCCGGTGTGGCCATCGGCTGTGGTGGCCGTTGCCGAGCGGGCTGACGGTGGGGCCGTCGGTGTACACGTCCACGGCGGAATCCAGCGCCGCCTGTGCGTGCAGCAGCACCGGGTAATAGATGGGCTGGGTACCGGCGGCTTCGGGGGTGGTGACGATTGGGGCGATGGCGTTGACCAGTTGTGCCAGGTTCGCCATCCGCACCCAGGCACAGTTTCTGATGAAGATGTTCAGGTAGGTGGCTACGGCGAGGGCATCGGGGAAGGTGTAGCGCTCCTCGAGCATCCCGTCGTCGGTGCGGAACCAGACGTTCCACTCGTCGTAGGCGATCCGTGGCGGCTGGGCGATCTTCCTGGTGTAGGCCGCGCGCTCGATCAAGGCACGGGCGCACCGGATGGCACGCTCGGCCTGGTGCGGCTGGAGCACGTTGGTCCAGTAGTCCTCGGAGCCGGTGTAGATGTGCACCGAGTGCAGATCGACCAGGGGCGCCAGGCCGTCGATCACCACCCGGTCCCAGTCGTCCCAGCCGGTCATGCCACAGCTCACCAGCACGGCGTCCGGGTCGAGCCTCTTGATGGCCCGGGCCCAGCGGGTCGCCGTGCGCACGTACTCCTCCGCCGACAGCGCACCGACCTGCCAGTCGCCGTACATCTCGTTGCCGAGGCCCCAGTAGCGGACGCCGTAAGGGGCGGGGTGCCCGTTCTCCCTGCGGCGCTGCGCCCAGTGCGTCCGGCCCGCGCCGTTGCAGTACTCGATCCAGGCCAGCGCCTCTTCCAGCGAGCCGGTCCCCATGTTCAGGCAGATGTAGGGCTCGGTGCCGAGTTCGCTGCAGTAGCCGAGGAACTCGTCGGTGCCGAACCGGTTGCTCTCCTCGGTGCCCCAGGCGAGTTCCGGGCGCCGGGGCCTGGTGTCCTTGGGACCAATGCCGTCGGCCCAGTGGTAGTTGCTGACGAAGTTGCCGCCCGGCCACCTCAGCACGCCGAGGCGCAGCTCGCGCAGCAGGGCGAGCACGTCCGTGCGGTACCCGTTCGCGTCGGCGGCCGGGGATCCTTCGTCGTAGATCCCGCCGTAGATACACCGGCCGAGATGCTCGACGAAGCCGCCGAAGACATTGCGGTCCAGGTGACCGGTGACACGGCCCGGGTCGACCACGATTCGGGTCATCCGTCCTCCATATTGGCCGGTGGCAGGCTCCGGGCGGACGTTCGCCCTCCTCAACGTAGCGTGCGGCACCTCCCGGTGACCGGGGGCGGCCCACCCCGGCGCCCCGCCGCGCGCGTGTCAGGATATGGCCCGGGTTGCATGCCGAAACCGGGCATGCCTGCGGGGCCGCTGGACAGGAGGGCGAGATGGAGCGGATCGAGGCTGAACTGCTGATCCCTGGCAGCGGTGAAACGGTCAGCGATGCAGTGGTGATCATCGATGACTCGGTGATCAGCTACGCGGGGCCGGGCGGGCAGGCGCCGGCGACGCCGGGGGCCGTGGTGCACAGGGCCGAGACGGTGATGCCGGGCATGTGGGACTGCCACGGCCATTTCCTCGGCATGCGGGTGTTCGATCTTGGCCGGCTTCCGCTCGAACCGGTGCCGTTGCGGGCGGCGCGCTGCGCCCGTGACCTGAGGGCCGCGCTGCGGGCCGGGATCACCTCGGTCCGCGAGGTCGGCGGCCTGGGTGTGTATCTGGCCAGGGCGGTCGCCGAGGGCGTGCTCGAGGGCCCGGCGATCTACGCGGCCGGCGCGATCCTTAGCATCACGGGCGGCCACGCCGACCTGCACTCCTATCCATTGCCGTGGATCGGCGACTTCGGGGTGCACTACGGCGAGCTGCGCTTGGCCGACGGGCCCGCCGAATGCATGCGCGCGGTCAGGGAGCAGTTGCGGCAGAACGCCCGGGTGATCAAGGTGTGTGCCTCGGGCGGGGTGATGTCCGAGATAGACGACCCGATCCACCAGCAGTTCACCGTCGCCGAACTGCGCGCGATCGTGGAGGTGGCCGGCCTCGCCGACCGTGTGGTGGCGGCGCATTGCCACGGCAAGCCAGGCATCATGGCCGCGGTCGAGGCCGGCGTGCGCACCATCGAGCATGGCACCTACCTCGACGACGAGGCCTGCGCCGCGATGCGCGAGACGGGGGTCATCCTCGTCCCGACCAGGGCCATCTTCGAGGACATCCTGGCGAACCTGGCGGCGGTGCCCGACTACGCTGCGGCCAAGCTCACCGCGCTGGCCGGGCGGCACGCCGAATCGGTGTCCCGCGCGATCGGCCACGGGGTCACCATCGCGATGGGCACCGATATCTCGCTGACCGGCCCTGACCGCCCCAACTCCTGGGGGACCAACGGAGCCGAGCTCGCGCACCTGGTGCGGCTCGGGATGACGCCGCTGCAGGCGATCGAGGCGGCGACCGCCACCGCGCCGCTGACGCTCGGCCCGCAGGCGCCCAGGTCCGGCAGGCTGGAATCCGGCTACGACGCCGATGTCCTCACCGTCGCCGCGAATCCGCTCGCCGACATCGCGGCACTCGGCCGCCCGGACCAGATCACCGGGGTCTGGGCCAACGGCCGTCGCGTGACGAGCTAGCGGCCGCCGGGCGGGTCAGGGGCGCACCCCTCCCGCCACTGACCGAGCGCGTCCGGTGGCAGCTCGCGGGACGCCTGGAAGGCCGCGGCGGCGACGTCGTTGTAGCTGGTGCGGGTCATGGCCCTAGGTAGGCCGGCGTGGCTGCCCCGTCATCGGCACCTGGTTCCTGGCTCCAGGCCTGCCAGGCAGCATCGGTGAGCCGGTGCCTTGCATCCGCGAAGAGCCGCTGCAGCGCGGCGCGGTGCCGGGCGGCCAGGGCGGCATTGTGCCGGATCACGTCGAGCTCGTTGGCGGCGGTCAGCTCGGTAAATGCGCGGATGTCCGGCTCCGGCGGCGTGCTTACCCGGCCGGTGAACCGGTCCAGGAAGGGCACCGGGCCTGGCTCTTTCAGCGCCGGATACACCGCGTCCCGGTCGCAGCTGCCGTACAGGTAAACCAGTGACTCGGTCTGGTCCCCCGCCAGCGCGCTGAGAACGGAGCGCTCGTCAAGGCCGAGCAGCGCGTGCGGGTAGCCGGCCGTGCCGTAGCAGGCGTGGCACAAGCCGGCCGCCTGCAGTTCCTCGTCGGCTCCCCAGTCCGCGAGCAGTGCCGCGACACGAATCAGATGCTCATACAGGGTCCCGCCCGGATGCGGCAGCCGGCCGGCGCCACGGTCCAGCAGGAACTTCTGCAGTTTCCGCGTTTCGGGCCTCACACCACAAAGGTACCGCCGCGCCTTCCTGCCCCCAGGGTCAGACCTGGACGAACTCGATTCCGGTCAGGTTGCAGAAGTCGCGCCAGGCGGCGGCGTGATGGCCCAGGTTCATCACCTCGTGGTGCGGCCCGCCCGCGGCCAGCCATCCGTTCATGCATTTCCGCACCCCGGACGCGGGGTGGAACTGGCCGTAGGGCATCTCCAGGGCGGGCAGTTCCTGGGTGTCCAGGTTCTCGCCCTCGGCCACGACCAGGCGGAACCGCTCACCCTCCAGCGAGACCAGCGTGGCCAGGGTGGCCGGCCCCGGCTGGTACTGGAACAGGAACGTCGGCGGGTCTTCCAGGCGCCCGATGCCCAGCGGCCGCTTGATCAGCTTGACCGGCCGGTCGGTCCGGGCGATCTTCCAGTTGCCCTCGCCCATGTGGCTCATCAGTATCGAGTCCGACGGGAAGTCCATCGCGTACATCTCGGTGAAGTGCGCGTCGCCGATCAGCACGTGTCCCGCGGCCACCAGGCAGGAGGTCAGCACGTCGCCCTCGGCCGCGTAGCCGTACCCCTTGGCCATCAGCGTGGACGCCGCCGCCAGCGGCAGCCGGTGGAACCGCCCGTCCTCGCCGATCGCGTCGAAGTGCGCCGTGTACGCGCCGAATCCGCCCTCGATCAGGATGTTCTCGATCGCGACCTGCATCCTTGCGTGATCTTCCCGCTCCTGCACCGACAGCCGGGGGTCGATCTCGAAATGCGCGTCCTCGAAGTCGATCACCTCGCGCACCGCGACGTCACCGGCGGCCGCCATGCCGCGGTACAGGTCACCGGGCGCGACCGCGAGTATCTCCGGGCCGAGCGACCGGACCAGGGCGGATTCGTCCACCCTGATGTCGCCCATGTCGTTCATGGCGTAGCCGAACAGCGCCACCTTGAGCCGCCGCCACGCGGTCACCGCGGCCGCCGCCCGCGCCCACCGGTGCACGTCCGCGCGGAACGACTCGGCGCGCCAGTCGTCGGTGAGCACGCTGAACCGCCGCCCGGCCCGCACCATGGAGTTCGCCGTGTCCTGCGCCCCGTGCACGCCCTGGTTGTAGGTCATGTCGGCCATGTCCCACGCCGGGGTCACATTCGGCTCGGGCTGGATGTTGGCCAGGCAGATGGGCAGCCGGGACTCCGCCAGCAGCCGGGCCACCCGCATCGCCGGGCCGTAGGTGAGCATCACCACGAGCACCCCGTCGAGGTCGGCGACCTCGAACTCGCGCATCACCCGCTCGGCGTCCTCCCGGTACTTGATGGCCTTGGCCGGGATGAACTCGAACTCGCCGGGCACGCCGAGGTGCGCGGCGAGTTCGGCGGCGTACCCCTCCTGCCGCTGCGCGATGCCCGGGATCATGTCGTCGTAAAGATCTTGCATGATGCCGAGGATCCCGATGCGCGGATAGCCGCGGGACCTGCTAGTGGCCATTGCCTTCCTCCTGAACGGACGGTCGTGGTGGGCGCCCAGCCGTCAGCGCTGGCCGTATTCCGTGGTGTACCGGCGGTGCAGGGCGTCGACCTGCTCGGCCGGTAGGGGCTTCGGCTCACCGAGCATCCGGGCCAGGTGGACCGTTCGGGCGGCATCCTCGCACATCACGGCGGCTTTGACCGCGCTGGCGGGGGTCGCCCCGATGGTGAAGACGCCATGGTTGCGCATGATCACCGCGGGCGAGCGGTGCCCGGTCAGGGTGGCGACGATGCCCCGGCCGATCTCGTCCCCGCCGATGAGCGCGAACGGCCCGAGGGGGATCTCCCCGCCGAACTCGTCCGCCATCGCGGTGATCACGCAGGGGATCGCCTCGCCCAGGGCGGCCCAGGCGGTGGCGTAGCTGGAGTGGGTGTGCACCACGCCGCCGACACCGGGCATGTGCCGGTACACGTAACAGTGCGCGGAGGTGTCGCTGGACGGCAGGTAGGCCCCGTCCACCCGGGCGCCATCGAGGCCGCAGACCACCATCGACTCCGGGGTGAGGTCCGCGTAGGCGATGCCGCTTGGCTTGATGACCATCAGATCGGGGGCCCCCTCCGTGCCGGGTACCCGGGCCGACACGTTCCCCGACGTCCAGGCCACCAGGCCGTTGTCCACCAGGGCCGCGTGCAGGCGGCACACCTCCTCACGGGCGGCCGCCACCGCCTCCCGCAGTGCCGCCGGCACGCCGGTCACGGCCTGGCTCCGCTCGCCCGGGGGGACGACCCCCCGTACCCCCCGATGGCCTGCGGCCCTTGCGACTCCGTCGCGGGGGCCGGGGCCGTCTGGCTCGCCAGCACCTGGTCACGCAGGGCCCGCAGCCGGTGCAGTACCTCGTTGGCGCCCCGGCCGAAGTAGTCGTGCAGGGTCACGTACTCCGCGTAAAGCTGGTCGTAGATGCCGGCACTGGCCGGGTCGGGCGTGTAGACGCCGCGCGTGCACGAGCCCATGGCCGCGGCCGCGGCGGGCACGTCCGGGTAGGCGCCGGCGGCGACCGCGGCGTGGATCGCGGATCCCTGCGCGGGCCCCTGCGCGGAGCCGATCAGGCTCAGCGGGCGGCGGGTCACGTCGGCGTAGATCTGCATGATCAGCTCGTTCCTGGTGAGGCCGCCCGCGATCACCAGTTCACCCACGCTCACGCCGGCGCCCTCGAACGCGTCGATGATGACGCGAGTGCCGAACGCGGTGGACTCGATCAGCGCCCGGTAGATGTCCGGCGCGCGGGTGGCCAGCGTCAGGCCGGCCACGAGACCCGACAGGTGGTGGTCCACCAGTACCGAGCGGTTGCCGTTCAGCCAATCCAATGCGATCAGGCCGTGCGCGCCGGCCGGCTGTGCGGCCGCCTCAGCCGACAGCAGGTCGTGCACGCTCACCCCGCGCCGGGCCGCCGCGTCGTGGTAAGCGGGCGGCACGGCATGGTCGGCGAACCACGCGAAAATGTCGCCGACGCCGGTCTGGCCCGCCTCGTAGCCGTAGCGGCCCGCGACGATGCCGCCGTCCACCACCCCGCACATGCCGGGTACCTCGGCCAGCTTCCCGGCGTTCATCACGTGGCAGGTCGAGGTGCCCATGATCAGCACCATCTGGCCGTCCTCGATGGCGTTCGCGGCCGGCGGGGTCACGTGCGCGTCCACGTTGCCCACCGCGACCGCGATGCCCTCGGGCAGCCCGGTCCATGCGGCGGCCAGGGGGGTGAGCGAGCCGGCCCGCGCGCCCAGCGGCGAGATGGGGTGCTCCAGCTTGTCCTCGGCGAACCCGGCAAAGCCCGGGTTCAGCGCGGCGAGGTAGTCCCGCGACGGGTACCGGCCGTCCTGGCGGATCCCCTTGTACCCCGCGGTGCAGGCGTTGCGGGTCTCCGCGCCGCACAGCTGCCAGATGATCCAGTCGGCCGCCTCGATCCAGCGCTCGGCCCGCTGGTAGACCTCCGGGTCTTCCTCGAGCACCTGGAGCGCCTTCGCGTACTGCCACTCGGCGGAGATCTTCCCGCCGTACCTGGCCAGCCACGGCTCGCCGCGCTCGCGGGCCACGGCGTTGATCCGGTCCGCCTGCCCCTGGGCGGCGTGGTGCTTCCACAGTTTCACGTAGGCGTGCGGCCGGCGTTCCAGGCCAGGGAGCTGGCACAGCGGGGTGCCGTCGCGGAGCACCGGGAGCGGCGTGGACGCGGTGAAGTCGGTGGCGATGCCGATGACCCGCGACGTATCGATCCCTGCCTGGGCAACCGCCGCCGGGACCGCCTCACGCAGCACGTCGAGGTAGTCCTCCGGGTCCTGCAGGGCCCAGTCCGGTGGCAGCGGCTCGCCGGTGGCGGCCAGTTCCGCGTCCATGACGCCGTGCCGGTAGTCGTGGACCGCCGCGCCGAGTTCGGCTCCGTCGCTCACCCGGACCACGACGGCGCGCCCGGACAGCGTGCCGTAGTCGACCCCGACGACGTACGGGTCCGCGCCGGCCTCGTCAGCGGTCATGGGTGCTCCCCTTCTTCGGCTTCGTCCTCCCAGCGGGAGCCGGGGCGACCGCGCTGGCCCGGGCGACCAGGTGCGGCGCGATCCGCAGGCAGGACACCGGCGGCGGCCGGCCGTCGATCATGTCGATGAGGGTGGCCAGCGCCCGCCGGCCCAGTTCCCCGAAGTCCTGGCGCACCGTGGTCAGCGGCGGCAGGAAGTACGCCGATTCGGGTATGTCGTCGAACCCGACCACGCTGATGTCATCGGGAACCCGGCGCCCGTGCTCGGCCAGCGCCCGGAGCAGCCCGAGCGCCATGTGGTCGTTCCCGCAGAACACCGCCGTGATCTCGGGGCTGGCGGCGATCCGCTGCCCGATCCGGTAGCCCGACGGGCAGCCCCAGTCGCCGGACAGCAGCTCCGGCTCGGGCGCGCCGGCCTTCGCCAGGGCCTCCCGCCAGCCGGTGATCCGCTCCTGGGCGTCCACCCACGAGGCGGGCCCGGCGATGTGATGCACCGTGCGGTGGCCGAGGTCAAGCAGGTAACGCGTGGCCAGCGCGGCGCCCGCGGCATTGTCCACCGCGGCGGAGGTGAGCGGGGTGTGCGTGCCGCAGCCCAGCGCGACGAGGGGCACGTGCGCGCGGACCCGGCTGCACGCGGCCACCGCAGAGGTCGTCGGCGCGATCACGATGATCCCCTCGACGCCCTGGTCGAGGAACCGGTCCACCGCGCCGAGCACGCTGCGCCGGTCCAGGGCGGGCAGGCTGGCGATGGACACGAAGTACGAGTGCGCGGCGGCCCGCTCGATGCCGTAGAGCATGGAGGCGGGCCCGTACAGGGTGGTGTCGAAGCTGACCACGCCGAGCGTGCGGGTACGCCGGGTGACCAGGGTGCGGGCGGCCGCGTTCGGCCGGTACCCCAGTTCCGCGATGGCGGCGAGCACGTTGTCCCTGGTCTGTGGTTTGACGTTGGGGTGGGCGTTGAGTACGCGGGATACCGTCTGGTGCGACACCCCGGCCAGCCGTGCCACATCGGCCATGACTGGCGGCCGTGACCTGCCCGCTCGTGCTGGCGCCATCTCGCGCCTCCCTGGTCTGCCTGCGCCGATGGGAGTGCCTAGGTAGCGCTGGCTGCGCGAGTCCCGATCGGGCGGCCCCACTCCGGCCCGCTGCCCTCCGGCTAGCCAGAATTGTTACCGCTCACATCCCGTCGGGTCAACGGGGCAGGCCAGGCGGGGGGAAAAGCGTTGCCGGGAACCGCCCGTGCCTGCTGGGAAAACGGGCGCGGAATCGGGTCAGAATTCGAAGCCTCCGGGGCGGCCGTTGCGGTCGGCGATCAGCCCGGCCATGGTCGCCAGCGCGATCTCGGCCGGGGTCCTGGAGCCGATGTTCAGCCCGATCGGGCGGTGCACCCGGGCGATCTGCTCGTCGGGCACCCCCAGGGCCGCCAGCGCCGGGATGTGCGGTGCCGGGTGCCGTGGGTTGCCCAGGATGCCCACCCAGCGCGCCTGGCTGGCCAGTGCGTCGCGCAGCACCGCCCCCAGTTCGGGCCGGTGGTGGTCGGTCACCACGACGTCGGTGGCCTCGTCGGCCAGTCCGTCCAGCGTGGTAACCGTGGTGAGCCCGTCCAGGGCCGCCAGCCCGTCCAGCACTTCAGGGCCGGGCCCGTGGTGATCGGCCGTCGTGGGGGTCCGCGCCGTTGCGGCCGGCCAGCAGCCGGGCGTCGGGATCGACCAGGACCGGCCGGTAACCAGCGTCCCTGGCGTAGGACAGCAGGAAACGGGCCACCGGGGAGATGAACACCGCCACCAGCGTGCGCGTGCTGGCCGGGAGTGGGGCCTTGCCATGCGCCACGTCACACGACGGGTCGGCGGGATCGGCAGCCGGGACGGAGACAGTGGTAGCGGAATCACTCATGCATCCGAGCTTGCCACGCCTGTCCAAGCGCGGCCACCCAGCGCCCAGGGCCCTCGCCGTGATCCTCACGGTCCAGGCCGAGCGCCCGGCAGAACGCCGCTGTCGCGGTGGGGTCGCCCGCGTAAAGCACCAGGGACGCCATCTCGGTCATGACGGCGATTCTGTCCCAGTCCCGGCCTCGGCCGAGCGCACCAGGGCGGCGACCGCATCGCGCAGCGGCGCCAGCCGCGCGGCAGCGGCGGCACGCGCGCGAGCCAGCGGCCGGCCGTCCGCTGGCTCGCTCACTTCCAGGTAGGCCTTGAGCTTCGGCTCGGTGCCGCTGGGCCGGATCACCACCCGCGCGCCGGGCAGGTGGTAGGTCAGCACGTCCGACGGCGGCAGCCCGCCAGCGCCGGCCACGGTGCTAGCCCCGACCCCGCCGCCCCGCGCTCTGCTGGCCTCGACCCCGCCGCCCCGCGCTCTGCTGGCCTCGACCCCGCCGCCCCGCGCTCTGCTGGCCTCGACCCCGCCGCCCCGCCCCAGGTCGGTGACGCTGCTCACCGGCAGGTCCGCCAGGCTGGCCGGAGGGCGGGCCCGCAGCCCGGCCATGGCCTGGGCTGGTGCCCGGGTGGGGAGCGTGACCTGCGTGGTCAGGTGGACCCCGTGGGCCGCCTCCAGGGCATCCCAGCGGTCCAGCAGGGACTGCCCGGCCGCGCGGGCCGTGGCCGCCAGCGACAGCAGCACCAGGGCCGCGCTGATGCCGTCCTTGTCACGCACCGCTGATGTGACGGCATAGCCCAGCGCCTCCTCGTACCCGAACACGAACCGCGCGCCTGGTACGCCGTCCGCCGCCCGGACGATCCACTTGAACCCGGTGAGCGTTTCCGCGTACCGGACCCCGGCGGCCGCCGCGATCTTGGACAGCATGGTCGAGGAGACCACCGTCGTGGCCGCCAGCCGGGCGGCCGGCTCCGGCCCGGGGTCCTGATCGAGCAGGTACGCGCCGAGCAGCGCGCCCACCTGGTCGCCGGACAGGGCCCGCCAGCCGCCGGGAGCGGCCGGATCCGGGACCGCGACGGCCAGCCGGTCGCCGTCCGGGTCGTTCGCGATGACCAGGTCCGCGCCGGTCTGCCTGGCCAGCGCCAGGGAAAGGTCGAGGGCGCCTGGCTCCTCCGGGTTGGGGAACGCGACGGTCGGGAACGCGGGGTCCGGCTCGGCCTGCGCGGCGACCACGTACGGCCGCGGGAAACCCGCCTGCTCGAACGCCAGCAGCGCCAGGCCGGCCGCGACGCCGTGCAGCGCCGTGTACACCACCCGCAGGGCCGCCCGGCCGCCCCCGGGACCACCGAGCGCCCCGGGCCCATCCGGCTCCGCAGGCCCCACAGGGCCGGGGACAGCGCCAACGATGGCATCAAGGTACGCCCGGGCAACCTCGTCGCCGAGCCTGCGGATATCCGGGCTGTCCGCGGGCGCGACCGGGACCTCGGAGAGGTCGCCAAGTGCCGCGATGGCGGCGCCGATCTGCTTGTCCACCGGGGGGATGATCTGCGCACCGTCGCTCAGGTAGAGCTTGTAGCCGTTGTCCGCGGGCGGATTGTGGCTGGCCGTGATCATGATCCCGGCGGCGGCCCGCAGGTGCCTGACCGAGAACGCGAGCAGCGGGGTCGGGCGCTGTGGCGGCAGCAGGTGCGCCCGGATCCCGGCTCCGGCGAGTACCCGGGCGGCCTCGTCGGCGAACTCGCTGGACCGGTGCCTGGCGTCGCAGCCGATGACCACGCCAGCCTGTGCCGCATCCGGCCCGCCGTGCTCGGCCAGCCACTGCGCCAGCGCGGCCGTGGCCGCCCGCACCACCGCCCGGTTCATCCGGTTGGGGCCGGCCCCGATCGCGCCGCGCAGGCCCGCGGTGCCGAACTCCAGCCGGGCGCCGAACCTGTCGGCAAGCTCGGCCGCGGCTGCCTCGCCGCCGTCGTCGAGCAGCCCGCGCAGTTCGGCGCGGTCCCGTTCGTCGGGGTCGCCAGCGATCCAGCGCTCGGCCTGAGCACGCAGATCGCCGCTGATCACGGCGTCACCGGCCCGGGACAAGAACGGGCAGCAGCCTGGCCAGCAGCGATCCCATCCGGCCGGCCGCCGCCTTCCCGGCTGCGACGACCTCAAGATGGTCGAGCCCGTGCGGGGCCAGCCCGGCCGCCAGGTTGCTCACCAGCGAGATGGCGAGTACCTCCGCGCCGAGGTGGCGCGCGGCGATGGCTTCGAGCACGGTGGACATGCCGACCAGGTCGGCGCCGAGCGTGCGGAGCACCCGGATCTCGGCCGGCGTCTCGTAGTGCGGGCCGGGCAGCGCCGCGTAGACGCCCTCGGCCAGCCCCTCGTCGGCCCTGGTGGCCAGGGTGCGCAGCCGGGCCGAGTAGAGGTCGGTGAGGTCGGTGAAGCGCGGTGGGTAGCCGTCGGGCGGCGGGGGCCCGCCCAGCGGCGAGCGCCCGGTGAGGTTGAGGTGGTCGCGGATCAGCACCGGCTGCCCGACCTGGTAGCCCTCCCTGATCCCGCCCGCCGCGTTGGTGAGCACCACGACCTGGCACCCGGCCGCCACCGCGGTACGCACGCCGTGCACCACGGTCGCCGGGTCGTGTCCCTCGTACAGGTGGACCCGGCCGAGGAACACCAGAGCGCGGACCGGCCCGGCCCGTACCGACCGGACCACGGGGGAGTGGCCGCCCACCGTCGGCGGCGGGAACCCGCCGAGATCGGAGAGCGGTACCTCCGCGTCGGCGAAGCCGAGGGCGTCGGCCGCCGGTGCCCACCCGGACCCGAGCACCACGGCCACGTCGTGCCTGGGCACGCGGGTCAGCTCCGCCAGCCGGGCGGCACTGGCCCGCGCCGCCTGGTACGGATCGGAGATCGCTGTCATGCCTTGACGTACGGCTTTCCGTCGGCGGCGGGCGGCCGCACCCGTCCCACCAGCCCGGCCACGGCGATGATCGTCGCCACGTACGGCGCCATCAGCAGGATGAACGAGGAGACCGGCACGCGCAGTACCGACAGTTCGGTCTGCAGCTGGAAGCTGAACCCGAACAGCAGCGCCGCCGCCACCGAGCCGAGCGGCGTCCAGCGCCCGAAGATCATGGCGGCCAGCGCGATGTAGCCGAAGCCCGAGCTGATGTCCGACGTGAAGAAGCCGACCGAGCCGACCGTCAGGTATGCCCCGCCGATCCCGGCGACCATGCCGCCGAGTATGACGTTGCGGTACCTGGTCCACAGCACCCTGATGCCGACCGTGTCGGCCGCGACCGGATGCTCGCCGACCGCGCGAACCCGCAGCCCCCACCGGGTACGGAACAGGGCGATCTGGATCACCAGGATCAGCGCGTAGGTGATGTACAGGAAGATGTTCGCGTCGAAGAAGACCGGGCCGATGATCGGTATGTCGCCGAGCACCGGGATCTTGAGCGTGCCGAACGTGTTCCCGGCGTTGAACGTGGTGGCGTACGGGACCATGACCCGGTTGTACAGGTAGTTGGTCAGCCCGAGCGCGATCACGTTGAGCACCACGCCGACGATGATCTGATCCACCAGGAACATGATCGCGAATATGGCGAGCAGCGCCCCGACCATGCCGCCGGCCAGCGACCCGCCGATCAGCCCGAGCCAGACGCCGCCGGTGGCGCTCGCCACGGCCGCCGCGACGAACGCCCCGGTGAGCAACTGGCCCTCGATCGCGATGTTGATGACGCCGGAGCGCTCGCCCAGGAGGCCGGCCAGCGCACCGAGCACCAGCGGGATGGACGCGGTCAAGGTGCCCTGCAGCAGGTCGATGATCTGCAGCGGGCCGACCGTGTTGCCGGCGTCCGCCCAGGCCAGCAGGGAGAACAGGAAGCACAGCAGGACGATCGCGATGGTGATCCGCTTGCCCCTGGGGGACAGGTCGACCACGGCTCGCAGGATGCCCAGGCCGATCGAGATCGCGCCGAGCAGGTAGGCGGTCAGCGCCCCGGGAACGTGGATCCCCGGCAGCTTCGGCGTGGCCCCGGGCAGTGACAGCGCGAAAACGGCGTCGCCATGGTGCGCGAAGAGGCCGAAGGCGAAGATGTCGATGAGGCCGAGCAGGATGAACGTGCCCGCGGCGAGGTACTTGCGGTCGACCGAGGCCGGAGCGCGGACCGGGGTGGCCAGAGTGGTGGTCATCCTTACCATCCCTTCGACGCGACGGCCTGAGCGCTGGCGCTGCTGGCGCTGCGCAGCCGGAACAGCGTCCGGATCAGCGGCGGTGCGGCGACGAAGAGCACGATCAGGGCCTCGATGACGTTGGTGACGTCGGCGGGGACGCCGGTGGCTGCCTCCATGACCGTGCCGCCGGCGTTAAGCGCGCCGAACAGTAGCCCGGCGATGACCACGCCCAGCGGCCGGGCCCGGCCGAGCAGCGCGACCGTGATGCCGTCGAAGCCGTATGTGCCGTAGCTGTTGGTCGTCAGCGGCGCCGTCTGGCCCTGCATGATCGTGCTCGCCGACAGCCCGGCCAGGCCGCCGGCGATCAGGAAGGCGAGCACCCAGACCCGCTCCACTCTGATCCCGGCGCTGCGCGCCGCGCTCGGGCTCGCGCCCACGGTGCGGAACTCGAAGCCCAGCGTGCTGCGCGACAGCAGCCACCACGTCGCGGCCGCGGCCGCCAGTGCGATCAGGAACCCGACGCCGACCTGCGGTGGCGGCCCGCCGACATGGGGCAGCATCGCGCTGCTCTTGATGTCCGGCGCCACCGCGTTGCTCTGGCCCGGTGCCTGCATCAGGTTATGGCTGGTCAGCAGGAAGGCCAGCAGGTTGTACATGACGTAGTTGAGCATGATCGTGAGGATGACCTCGTGCGCGCCGGTCCGCGCCTTGATCTCACCCACGATCCAGCCGATCACCGCGCCGCCGATGAAGGCGCCGATGATGCACACGATCGCGTGCAGCACGATGGGCAGGTTGACCGCGTAACCGAGCCAGGTCGCGACGAGCGCACCGCCGACCCACTGGCCCGCAGCGCCGATGTTGAACATGCCGGCCCGGAAACAGACCGCCACCGACAGGCCGGTGAGGATCAGCGGGGTGGCCTCGAAGCACGTGAGCGACAGCGGGTAGAAGATCGCCGCGATCGAGCCGCCGTGAAAGGCGGCCGAGATCGTCGCCGGGCTGAAGATCGCGCCCTCGAACAGCGCCGAGTAAGCGGCGGCCACCGACGACCAGGTCGTTGAGAACGCGGTGCCGGGGGCGTAGCCGAACGAATCCCAGGCGCGCAGCACCACCGGGTCGCTGGCCACGATCAGCACGGCACCGACCAGCAGCGCGATGAAGACGGCCAGGATGGTGATGACGACCGAGTGCCCCTCGGTCACCGCCTGGATGATCATGTTGCCGGTTAGCGGCTGCCTGCCACGCGGCTGGTCGGGCGCGGGTGCTTCCTTGTCCTCGGCGGTGGCGGTCGCCACATAGGGCTCTGCAGAGGGCTCTGACTCTGGCTGATCACTCATGGCTGCTCGGCTCCTGGGCTGGCACTGGCGCGTCCGGTTCGCCTTCCGAGTCGGAAGCGGTGGATTCGGTCGGGGCGCTGCCGGCCATCAGCAGGCCGAGTTCCTGCTCGGAGATGGTGGGCGGGCAGAACGCGACGATCTTGCCCTCGTACATGACAGCGATGCGGTCGGCGAGGGCGTAGATCTCGTCGAGCTCGGACGAGACGATCATCACCGCCACGCCCTCGTCCCGCTGGGCGACCAGGCGTTTGTGCACGAACTCGATCGAGCCGACGTCCAGGCCGCGGGTCGGCTGGCTGACGATCATCAGCTTGACGTCCCGGCTCATCTCCCGGGCGACCACGACCTTCTGCTGGTTGCCGCCGGACAGCGTCCCGGCTGGCGTCTCGGTGGACGTGGTCCGCACGTCGTACTCCTCGACGCGCTTGACCGCCGATTCCTTGATGGCGTCCAGCTTCAGCGCGAGGCCGGAGGCGTACGGCGGCTGGTCGTAGACGTCGAGTATGAGGTTGTCGGCCACCGAGAAGTCAGCCACCAGGCCGTCCTCGGAACGGTCCTCGGGGACGTAGCCGATGCCCGCGTGCAGCCGCCCACGGGTCGGGGCGTGGCTCAGGTCGGTGCCGTCCAGCTTCACCGAGCCGGTCGCGGGCCGCAGGCCCAGCAGCGCCTCGCACAGCTCGGTCTGGCCGTTCCCCTGGACGCCGGCCACGCCCAGGATCTCGCCGGCCCGCACCTGGAAGGACACGTCGCGCACCGACTGCTCGCCGCGCTCTCCTTCCACGCTCAGGTCCTCGACGTCGAGCACCACATCGCCCGGCTTGGCCGGTTCCTTGCTCACCCGCAGCTGGACGGCCCGGCCGACCATCAGCGACGCGAGTTCGGTCGTTGTGGTGGTCGGCGGCCGCTCACCGACGACCTGGCCGCGCCTGATGATCGTGACGTTGTCGGCGATCGCCTGCACCTCTTTGAGCTTGTGCGAGATGAAGATGATCGAGCGCCCGCCCTCGCGCAGTTCACGCATGATCCGGAACAGGTCCTCGGTCTCGCCGGGCGTCAGCACCGCGGAGGGCTCGTCAAGGACGAGCACCTGCGCGTCGCGGAGCAGCGCCTTGATGATCTCGACCCGCTGCTGCACGCCGACCGGCAGCTCTTCCACCAGGGCGTCGGGATCCACGCGCAGGCCGAACCGCTCGGACAGCTCGAGCACGTCACGGCGGGCCTTGCGCCGGTCGAGCAGGCCAAAAGAGGGCAGCCCGAGCGGTCCCTTGCGCACCGGTTCGCTGCCGAGCGTGACGTTCTCGGCGACGGTGAAGACCGGCACCAGCATGAAGTGCTGGTGCACCATGCCGATCTTGGCCCGGATCGCGTCCCTGGGCGAATGGATGGCGACCGGCTTGTCGTCGAGCAGGATCTCGCCCTCGTCGGGCTGCAGGAGCCCGTAGAGCACGTTCATCAGCGTGGTCTTGCCCGCGCCGTTCTCCCCCAGCAGGGCGCGGATCTCGCCGGGCTGGATGACCAGGTCGATGTGGTCGTTGGCGACCAGGCTCCCGAAGCGCTTCGTGATACCGCGCAGCTCAAGTTTCATCGGCAGCCCTCCAGCCGACTCTGGTCAGTGCCCCCGGCCGCTGCCGGGGGCACTGACCAGCTTGACGGTAACTTCTTGCCTGCTGCCCTGACTACACCGGGCTCTTGGTCTGCGGAACGATCTTGCCGGCGATGATCGCCGCCTTGACCGCCCCGAGCTCGGTCTGGAGCTTTGCCGGGACCTTGCTCGTCCAGAAGTGGTAGGGCGCCAGCACGGCTCCGCCGTTGGCGAGCGTGCCGACGTAGCTGCCGCCACCATGGCCCCTGGCGCCGAGTAGCACGGCGGCCTTCACCGCGGTGCTGATGCCTTTCTCCACGCTCGTGACGAAGTACTTGCAGTAGGTCGCGGCGCTGACGCAGCCGTCGGTGTCCACCCAGAACATGGAGATGTTCTTGCCGGCGCTGTCAGCGGTCTGGACCGCCTTCGCCGAGCCGAGCCCGACGCCACCTGCCACCGGGAAGATGACGTCGGCGCCGTCGGTGATGAACGTGTTGGCGATGGTCTGGCCCGCGGTGATGTTGGTGAAACTGCCCGCGAACGTGCCGTTCTGGCTCGGCTCGCTCCACCCGAGCACCTGGACATGGGTGTGATGCTGCTGGTTGTAGTACTGCACCCCGTCCCAGAATCCGTCCATGTAGATCGTGACCGTGCCGAACTTCATGCCGCCGTAGGTGGCCACCTTGCCGGTCTTGGTCAGCCCGGCCGCGAGGTAGCCACCGAGGAACGCGTCCTGGGCGGTGTTGAACACCAGCTGGGTGATGTTGTTCTCATGCGGGCCGGTCAGGCACTGCGAGGAGTAGGAGCAGTCGACGATGGCGAACTTCTGATGGGGGTTGGCCTTGGCCGCGGCCTCGGTCGCCGCGCCCATCAGGAAGCCGACGGTGACGATGATCCCGCACTTCTGGCTGATGAACGTGCTGATGTTCTTGGCGTAGTCGGACGTGGTCGTGGACGGCAGATACTTGACCGTGATGTTCGGGTTGGTGGCCGCGGCTGCCTGCATGCCCGCCCACGACGACTGGTTGAACGACTTGTCGTTGATGCCGCCGGTGTCGGTGACCATGCAGCCGCTGAACTTGGCCGTGGTCGTGCCCGAGCCCGAACCCGAGCCTGAGCTCGAAGATGAACTGGGCTTCGCACACCCAGCAGCGAGCAAGGCCACCGCTGCCAGTGCTGCCGCGGCCCGGAAAGCTTGTTTCACTTGCTACCTCCTAGTCCAGAGCGCCTGTCGCCCGCTCCGCCCCGACGGGGTCCCCGCTGCCTCGTGCGGACCGCTGGCCCCCTCCTCCGCCCGGAGCGCCCATGGGTGAAAGATCCCAGGCGCCTGCTTCGGGATGATCGCAGGCTAGACCGGGTGGGCCGTCCGGGGAAGGCGGCGAGCAGTGATCGTCGGTGCCGTTGCCAAATCGCAACCGGAAGTTCAACTTTGCGAGCTGACAAGCGCGGGGATTGGCAAGCGAATGGTCTCGGTGAACGTGCAGGCACCTGCCAGGGCAGGCCCAGAAGCTCCGCGAGGCCGCTGTTATCGTGACCGTCGGGAAGGGGTGCGATGGCGATCGACTGGCCGGCGCTGCGGTCCGCCGCGGCGCAGATGACGGAGCGGGCCTATGCGCCGTACTCGCGGCTGCAGGTGGGGGCCGCGGGCGTGACGGACGACGGCCGGCTCGTGACCGGCTGCAACGTGGAGAACGCCTCTTACGGGCTTACCCTGTGCGCCGAATGCGGCCTGGTCTCCGCGCTGCACGCCAGCGGCGGCGGCACCCTGGCCGCGGTGAGCGTGGCGAGCGGCGACGGGCGGCGGCTGCTGCCCTGCGGGCGCTGCCGGCAGTTGCTCATGGAGGCGGGCGGCCCCGGCCTGCTTGTGGACACCGCGGCCGGCCCGACCGAGCTGGCCCGGCTGCTGCCGTCGGCGTTCACGGGCGCGGATCTGCCGGAGCGCGAGGACGCCGGTGACTGAGGCAGGCGGCCAGGTCCCGTCGGCGGCCAGCGGCCGGCAGGTCCCCGCCGCGGTCGATCTGATTAGGGCAAAACGAGACAGCGTCCCACTGTCCGGCCACGAGATCGACTGGGTGATCGGGGCTTACCTGCGCGGTGAGGTGGCGGAGGAGCAGATGTCCGCCCTGCTCATGGCCATCTACTTCCGTGGCCTGGAGCCGGCCGAGCTGCGCGCCTGGACCAAGGCGATGATCGACTCCGGGGAACGGCTCGACCTGTCCGGGGTCGGCCTGCCCACCGTGGACAAGCACTCCACCGGCGGAGTCGGCGACAAGGTCTCGCTGATCCTCGCCCCCCTGGTGGCGGCCTGCGGCGCCGCGGTGCCGCAACTGTCCGGCCGCGGCCTCGGGCACACCGGCGGCACCCTGGACAAGCTGGAGGCCATCCCCGGGTGGCGGGCCGCCCTGTCCAACGAGGAGATGCTCGATGTGCTGCGGCGGGCCGGCTGCGTCATCTGCGCGGCGGGCGCGGGCCTGGCCCCGGCGGACCGCCGGCGCTACGCGCTGCGGGACGTGACCGGCACCGTCGAGTCGATCCCGCTCATCGCCAGCTCGATCATGTCGAAGAAGATCGCCGAGGGCACCGGTGCCCTGGTGCTCGACGTGAAGGTGGGCAGCGGTGCGTTCATGCGCAGGGAAGAGGACGCGCGGCTGCTGGCGCAGACCATGGTGGCGCTCGGCACCGAGTCCGGGGTCCGCACCACGGCGCTGCTGACCCGCATGGACACGCCGCTCGGCCGGGCGGTGGGCAACGCGATCGAGGTCGAGGAGTCGGTGGCCACCCTGGCCGGGTTCGGGCCCGCCGACCTGGTCGAGGTGGTCCTCGCGCTGGCCAGGCAGATGCTGCGGCTCGTGGGCATCGACGCCGACCCGGAGGAGGCGCTGGCCGACGGGCGGGCGCTTGCCCGCTACCGCGAAATGATCTCCGCGCAAGGCGGGGACCCGGACGCCCCGCTGGCGGTGGCCCCGCACATAAGGACGGTGCCGGCGCCCGCCGAAGGCTGGCTGCGGCGTCTGGACGCCCGCGCCGTGGGCAACGCCGCCTGGCGGCTTGGCGCGGGCCGGGCTCGCAAGGAGGACCCGGTCAGCGCCGCCGCGGGCGTGCTCTGCCTGGCCAAACCGGGCGACTGGGTGCATGAGGAGGAGCCGTTGCTCGAATTGCGCGCCGACGACGAGTCCCGGTTCGACGCCGCGCTGGCCGCCCTGGGCGACGCCTTCGAGATCAGTCAGGACCGCCCCGCGCTGCCCGCCCCGGTCATCGACCAGATAGGCGGGTAACAGCAGCCGTCTCAAGGTGTGAGAATAAACAAATGCCCAGCTTGGAAGAGATCCGCGCCGCGCCCAAGGTATTGCTGCACGACCACCTGGACGGCGGCCTGCGCGCGGCCACGGTGGTGGACCTGGCCCGCAGCATCGGTTACGACCGCCTGCCCAGCGACGACGTGGACGAGGTCGCGGTCTGGCTGCAGCGGGGCGCCAACCGAGGCCATCTGAACCTGTACCTGGACGCGTTCCAGCACACGCTGGCGGTCATGCAGACCCGGGAGGCCCTGATCCGGGTCGCCGCCGAATGCGCGGAGGACCTGGCCGCCGACGGCGTGGTCTACGCGGAGGTCAGATTCGCGCCGGAACTGCACGTGGCCGGCGGGCTGAGCCTCAACGAGGTCGTCGAGGCCGTGCTCGAAGGGTTCCGCATCGGCAGCGAGGGCCGGGGCATCACGATGTACGCCCTGCTCACCGCCATGCGCACCGCGGCACGCTCGCTGGAGATCGCCGAACTCGCGGTCCGGTACCGGGACCGGGGTGTGGCCGGGTTCGACATCGCCGGCGCGGAGGCAGGCTGGCCGCCCAGCCGCCATCTCGACGCGTTCCAGTACGTGGCGCGGGAGAACTTCCACATCACCATCCACGCTGGCGAAGGCTTCGGGCTCCCGTCGATCTGGGAGGCGCTGCAGTGGTGCGGCGCGGAGCGCCTCGGGCACGGGGTGCGGATCGTGGACGACATCCGGGTCACCCCGGAGGGCGCGGTGGAACTCGGACGGCTGGCCAGCTACGTGCGGGACCGCCGGATCCCGCTGGAGATGTGCCCCACCTCCAACGTGCAGACCGGCGCCGCCGCCTCGATCGAGGAGCACCCGATCCGGCTGCTCCGCCAGCTGTCCTTCCGTGT
>CAVPMG010000029.1:0-110226 GCA_963706115.1 uncultured Actinomycetes bacterium
ACTGGCGAGCCGAGTTGCTCGATCCGGCCGCCGCGCATCACGCCGACGCGGTCGGCAATGGCCAGTGCCTCTTCCTGGTCGTGCGTGACGAACAGGGTGGTCGTGCCCACCTCGAGCTGGATCCGGCGGATCTCGTCCCGCAACTGCGCCCTGACCTTGGCGTCCAGTGCGGACAGGGGCTCATCCAGCAGCAGCACCTGCGGCTGGATGGCCAGCGCGCGGGCCAGCGCGACCCGCTGCTGCTGCCCGCCGGAGAGCTGATGGGCATAGCGGCCCGCTTGCTCGGTCAGCCCGACCAGTTCGAGCATCTCCATGGCCCGCTTGTCCCGCTCGGCCTTGGCCTTGTGGCGGAGCTTGAGCCCGAACGCGACGTTGTCCTTGACCATCATGTGCGGGAACAGCGAGTAGGCCTGGAAGACCATGCCCATGTCACGCTTGCTCGCCGGCAGGCCGGTCACGTCCTGCCCGCCCACCATGACTCGCCCGGTATCGGCGTCCTCCAGCCCGGCGAGCAGCCGCAGCGTGGTGGTCTTGCCGCATCCGGACGGGCCGAGCAGCACCACGAGTTCGCCGGGGTGCAGGGTCAGGTCAAGGCCGTCGAGCGCCTTCACGTCCCCGTAGTTCCGTGATAGTCCCTCAAGCCGCACCTCGACCCCGGACCTCGTAGCGGCGGAACTGACGCCAGTGGCTGGGACGCTCACGGTGCCCCTCTCATCTCCGGCCGCGCCGCGGGCGGCCGACGTAGGACAGGATCAGCAGCAACAGGAAGGTGAACACCAGCGCGGCGAACGAGGTGGAGAACAGCACGCTCGCGTTCGGCGTGTTCCGGCTGATGGAGTACAGCTCCACCTGCAGGTTCACGTACAGCAGCAGGTAGGCGATGGGAAACTCGCCGAGCACCAGCGAAAACGCGAGCAGCGACGCGTTCAGGATGCCCTGCCGCATGTTCGGCGCGATGATCCGGAACATGACCGTGAACCAGCTTGCCCCGAGCCCTCGCGCGGCCTCGGACAGCGTCTTCACGTCGACGCTGTTCAGCCCGGCGGCCAGCGCCCGGTAGGCGTAGGGCAGCACGAGGATGACGTAGACCCAGAACAGCATGAGCGTGGAGACGTTGCGCTGCTGGATCCAGTTGTAGACCGGCACCAGCCCGACGACCAGGACGATCGCCGGGATGGTCAGCGGCAGCAGGCACAGGAACTCCACCGTCCGGCTGATCCACGGCACCTTGAGCTTGATCCAGATCATCGTCGGCACGAGCAGGACCAGCACTGCGGCGGCGGTGACCACGCCGAGTTCGAGGGTGACCAGCACCCGGCTGATCAGCGACGGGGTGCCCACCACCGTGTACGAGACGATCTGTCTCCATGCCGCCAGCGACCACCCCCCTTCGCCGGCGGCGGGCTCCAGCGACATCCGCAGCAGCGCCAGCAGCGGCAGGATGAAGAAGAGACCGAAGACGGTGAAGGCGATGTACCGGAAGAGGTTCAGCCGCCGCCGCCGGCGGCCATGCAGGCCGCGCCGTGTCCTGGCCGTCCCAGCTCCGGCCAGTTCGCTGGGGACGGCCGGAGCAACGGCGCCACCCGCGTCTACTGTAGCCATCGCGAGGTCCTCCGCTGCAGCAGGGCGTAACCGGTCATGACAATGGCCACCATGATGATCAGGCCGACCGCGAGCACCTGGGCCTGGTTGGCGTTGCTCAGGCCGACCTCACTGGTCATCGCGGTGCCGATCAGCTGCGGGACCACGTAGGGGATCTGGTTCTCCCACGCCTGGATCGTCGCGTACGCCGACAGCGCGTTGGCGAACAGCAGCAGCAGCGACCCGAAGAACGCGGGCGCCAGCAGCGGAGCGGCGACGTGCCGCCAGTACTGCCAGGCGGAGCCACCGAGGTTCTCCGACGCCTCACGCCACTGGACCTTCAGCCCGTCCAGTGCCGGGACGAATACCAGCACCATCAACGGCACCTGGAAGTACCCGTAGATCAGGCCGATGCCCCACGGGAAACTGAGGTACCAGGTGGCGTGGAACAGCAGGCCGATCGGGCCGATGAGGACGAGGAAGGCGAAGGCTAGGACGACCCCGCCGAACTGGGCAAGCACCCCCGACGCCGCCGTGTAGACGCGGCGCACGGCTCCGTCGGGGTCTCCGGTGGCGACGGCGTAGGCGAGCACGGCTCCGAACACCGCGCCGAATACGGCCGATCCCAGCGACAGCTCAAAGGTATTGACGAAGGCCGTGCGTATCTGCGACTGGCCGAGGAACGAGAGGCTGGATAGCTGCCAGCTGCCACTGGTGTTGTGCAGCGCGGCCCAGACCACGATCCCGACCGGCCACAGCAGGAACACCGCGACATAGGCGAGGAAGGGCGTGACCCCGACCCACGGGGGGATATGAGGCCGGCGCCTGGCCCTGGCGGGCCGGACGCCGGCCTCAGTGGTTGCTGCCACGGGCCCTCGCTAACTGATGGCCTTGGTCCAGTTAGCAGCCAGGTAGTTGGCGGCGTCGGTGTTCTGGGTCCCGTTCAGGAACACCGGTGTCCCCGATGGGACCTTGGGCAGCTTCGCCGCGGCGGCCTGGTTGAGGGAGCCGTTGTTGGCCATGGTGAGTTGCTCGACCGGCCGGGCGCCGCCGGCCAGCCACAGGTTCTGCCCGCCGTCGGAGGCCTGCGAGTACAGGAACTCCTCCCACAGCCGGGCCGCCGCCGGGTGCGGCGCCTGCTTGTTGATGGCCTGGTTGTAGTAGCCGCCGAGCACCGCGCCGGAGGGGATGAACACCTTCCAGTTCGACACCCCGACGTAGCTGGGCAGGTTGAGGTAGTCCCAGTTGAACACGACCGGCGTGCTGCCGGCCTTGATGGTGGCGCCGGTGGCCGAGGTGGGCGAGAAGTTGCCGGCCGCCTTGAGCTTGTGGAAGAAGTTCACGCCAGCGGCGATGCTGCTGGCGCTGCCGCCCTCGGCCAGGCTCGCCATCATCACCCCGTTGAGCGCGGCGTTAGCCTCCGTCGGGCTCCCGTTCAGCGCGACCGCGTTCTTGAACTTCGAGCTCAGCAGCTGGTTCAGCGACGTGATCGTCCCGAACTTGGACGAGTAGCCGACCGACATGTAGCCGCCGTAGTCGTTGTACCAGAGCCCGTTCGGGTCCTTCTGCGCGGCCGGGATCGACGACCAGGTCGCGACCTTATACGGCGCGAAAAGCTTGGTGTTGGGCAGGGCCGCCGCCTGGCCGATGTCCAGCACGTCGGGGGCGTTGGCCGTGCCGTGCTCCCGGTTGACGGCGTTGATCTCGTCCTGGCTGGTGCCGGCGGGGTTGGCAGAGTTGATCTTGATGCCGTACTTCTTGCTGAAGGTGTTGAGGATCGCGCCGTAGTTGGCCCAGGTCGGCGGGAGCGCGATCACGTTGAGCGTGCCCTCCGCCTTGGCCGCGGCGACCAGCTTGCTCATCCCGCCGCCCGCCGCGGCGGACGTGACGGTGGCCCAGTTGGTGCCGCCGCTTGAGGTGTTCGAGGAACTCGACGAGCACGCCGCCGCCAGCAGCGCCAGTGCGGCGACACCCGCCAGTGCAAGCCGTGGTGTAGATCTCATGTGCATGCCTCCTGCTTGCTTCCCATCCCCATCGTGACCTGCGCTGCCGCAAGCCTCGGCCTTGCCCTTGTGAGGAGGTTGCCCCGGCTCCCCCCATGGTTGCCAGAGAGTGCCCGGCAAAGACCTTAAACGTTTAGTGCTGCGAATGCTTGCCCAGCTAGGGCGGGGTGTCAAGACCCGTTACCGAGTTGACGCCCGGTGATCACCCGGTTGTCAACTTCTGGGTTCCTCGCCGGCGCTCAGGCGGTACCCGGCGGCCGCAGCGATGCCCGCGCGATCAGCTCGACCGGGGCCACGTAATCCCCGGGCGGGACCTGTTCGAGCAGCCGCCGCATCGCGGCGCGCCCCATCTCCCTGCGGTCCAGCCGGATGGTCGCCAGCGGTGGGTCGAGCAGTTCGGACGTGGGCAGGTCGTCATGGCCGACCACCGAGATCGCTGGGCCCACCGGCAGGCGCAGTTCCCGCGCGGCCTTGTAGATCGCGTACGCGGTGTAGTCCGAGTTGGTGATGATCGCGGTCGGCGCGGCCGGTCCGGACAGCAGTGCCCGGGTGGCCAGTTGCACGTCGGCGATGGTGAGCGGGGTGTACATCACCTTCGGCCGCAGGCCGAGGGCGCGCGCGAGACGCCGGAAGTGGGCCAGCCGGTCCGGGTCGGCCATCAGGTCGCGCGGTGCCGACACGAACGCGACGGACGAGTGGCCGAGTTCGGCCAGCCGGCGCATGGGCAGGCTCACCGCCGCGGCGTTGTCCGGGCCGACCCGGGACACGCCCCTGATGTTGTCGGCGGTCGCGTTCAGCGCGACCACGGGCGCGCCGTCCCGCAGCTTCTGCCAGAGCCGGATCGACTCGCCGTTCCCCACCGGGGCGATGGCCAGGCCGGCCAGGCGCTGCGCGGACATCTCCCGCACGTGCCTGGACTCGCGCTCCAGCGAGTAGCGCGAGTCGAGGATGAGCACGGTGGCGCCTGCCGCCTCGGCCACCTCCTCGGCGCCGCCGAGCACGTCGAGGAAGAAGGGGTTGGCGAAGTTCCTGACCACGAAGCCGTAGGTCGTGGTACGTCCCCGGCGCAGGGCCTGGGCCTGCGGGTTCGCCCGGTAGCCGAGCTGCTCCGCCGCGGCCAGGATGCGCTGCCGGGTGTGCTCGGCCACCCCCGGCTGGCCGTTCAGCGCGAAGCTGGCCGAGGCCACCGAGACGCCCGCGAGCCTGGCCACCTCACGAATCCCGCCAGGCTGCTGTGCCCCGTCGTTGTTACCCGCCATGCTGTTCCCGGCCTTGGTGCTCTGCTGCCCCCGGATGAGGCGCGCTCGCGGTACGCGCACGCCGCCGACGGCTCTCGTCCCGGTGCATGGCGGCGAGACAAGCATGCTGCCAGAGCACGCCAGCGTCCACCCCGGCCGTCTGGGGCAGTTCGCCTGGACCAGCCTGATCTTGTACTCGGTGAGCCATTCCCGGCAATCCCGTTGCCGTAAGTGTTCGGCTCTCCCGGGCCGGTGCATCCTTTTTTGATGCGATACGCTCCCCGGCACGCGCCTGCGCCCGCCCGGTGCCCTCCGCCCGGGGCGATGATCAAGCCACCGGTACCGTGGGGCCCATGGATCGTAAGCGCCCGCCGATCGTGGCCGACGAACGCACCCAGCTCGTCGGCTGGTACGACCTGCAGCGTGCCATCGTGCACCTGAAATGCGAGGGCGTGTCCGAGGCGGACGCGCACCGCGCCGTGCTCCCGGCCTCGCCCCTGATGACCATGGCGGGCGTGGTTTCCCACCTGCGCTGGGCCGAGCACCTCTGGTTCAACGTGGTGTTTCTCGGCGAGCCGGCCACAGGGCCGATGTTCGACAAAGATCGCGAGGACGCCGACATGATGGTCGACGGCGTGCCGCTCAGCCAGCTGCTGGCGGACTACGAGCGGCAATGCGCCGAGTCCAACGAGATCATCGCTGCCCACTCGCTGGACGAGCCGGGGAAGAACACGGACTACGACGAGGGTGTCGCGAGCCTGCGCTGGATGGTGCTGCACATGCTGGAGGAGACCGCCAGGCACGCCGGGCATCTGGACGCCATTCGCGAGCTGCTCGACGGGACGAAGGGCTATTACTGACCGTGCCGCATGACCGCGCGGTCAGTGCGTTTTCCGGGCTTTCCAGACTTCTTCGCAGGGCCATTGCCTGGCCCATTCCAGGCTGGCGAGCGGATGCTGGGTGGTCGCGCCCGGCGCGGGCTGTATCTCGATGAGGTCTTCGACCTCGAAGCCGCAGCGGCGCAACAGCCGGATCATGTCGCCGTGGCCTATGTGGAACTCCACCGAGTCGGTGCCCAGCCACTGGAACCGGTGCATGCCGAAGAACGGCCGTTGCAGGGATTGCGTGGCGGGCAGGTCTTCCTCCTCCGGCACGGTGAGGATGAGCTGCACCGAGTTGACCAGGAAGATCAATTGCCCCCCGGGGCGCAGGACCCGGGCCGCCTCGGGTATCCAGGCGTAAGGATCGCACCAGATGCTCGCACCGTACTCGGAGATCACCAGGTCGAACGTGGCGTCGGCGATGGGGACCTGCTCAGCGCTGGCGTGGATCAGCGGAAACCGCAGCCCGAAACGGTCCTGCAGGGCCGCCGCGGTGGCCAGTTGCGCCGCGGAGTTGTCCAGGCCGACCGCTCTGGCGCCGCGGCGGGCCAGCCACGCCGACACGTAACCGGTGCCGCAGCCAAGTTCCAGGCTGTCGGCCCCGGTCAGGGCAGGAGGCAGCACCCTGACCTGCTCCTCGGGGACGCTCCACACGCCCCAACTGGGCTCGGCCTCGGCCCAGGCGTGCAGCCCCTGCTCGGCGTAGTCGGCGGCCATCTGGTCCCACTCCGCCCGGTTGCGGAGCACATGCTCAGGCGTCTCGCTCACACCGGCCAGCGTCGTGGCCAGCGAGGCTGCCGTCAATGACTCAGGCCGCCCGGGGTGCCTGGCGGCGTTGCCGTGCTCCCGGCGTGGCCGCCGGCCGGCGGGTACCTTTAGCCGGTGGTCCCGCTCAGCTTCCACGACTTCTTCAGCGGCTGCGCCACCATCGCCGGCGCGCTCATCGGGCTGCTGTTCGTCGCCCTCTCGGTGTCCTCCGAGTACCTGACCGGGGAGAAGGCCCGCACCGACCATCAGGTCCGGGCGGGGGCGGCGTTCTCCGCGCTGGTCAACACCATGGTGATCGCCTTGTTCGCGCTGCTGCCCAGCACCGACCTCGGGACCGTGGCGATCATCCTGGGCGCCGTCGGGCTTGGCACCACGCTCGCCCTGATCATCGCGGTGGTCCGGGAGGACAGGAGGATCGGCCGCGGCGACCTCTATATGTTCCTCGTTCTGTTCGTGCTCTACGGCCTGCAACTGGGCAACGCCGTGCTGCTGGAGCGGGCGCCGCACGAGGTCAGCCTGATCGTCAACCAGGGTGAGCTGGCCGTCTGCTTTTTCCTGTTCGGCATCGCCAGAGCCTGGCAGCTCGTCGGCGCGCGGGACTTCGGCCTGGTGAGCGCGGTGGCCTCGATGATCCACCGGCCGGCGGACAATGGCCCGCAGCACACGGGCGACCAGCCGGGAAACCCCGGCGCGCCGCCACCGGAGGATCCCGGGACCGGCCATGCCTCTGCTTGACCGGGATGACTCGGTGCTCGTGGTGATCGACCTGCAGCCGCGTTTCTGGGGTGATCGCTTGGGTGCGGAGGACCGGCGCTGCGCGGCGCAGGCCGCGGCGCGGGCGGCCTGGCTCGCCGCGGCGGCCACCGCGTGGGGCATCCCGGCGGTGGTCACCGAGGAGGCGCCGGACCGGAAGGGGCCGACCGACGAGGCCGTGCTGCGCGGCCTGCCACCCGGCACCCCCGTCCTCACCAAACCGGTGTTCGGGCTCGCCGCGTGCCCGGACATCATGGCGGCGATCTCCGGCACCGGCCGCCGTACCGCGGTGCTGGCCGGGTTCGAGACCGACGTATGCGTCACGCACTCCGCCGTCGGCCTCGCCGAGGCCGGTTACCGGGTTGCCGTGGTCACCGACGCGGTGTACTCGCCGTTCGGGGCGCATCGGCCGGGCCTGCGGCGGCTACGCGACCTGGGCGCCGAACTGGTGCACTGCAAGGGCGCCTACTACGACTGGGCCCGCACCCTGGCGGACGCGGTCGCCTTCGAGGCGGCCAACCCGCGTCTTGCCACGCCGCCGGGATTCTCGCTCTGAGCGCTGCCGCGCCCCACCCGGCGGCGGGCCGGCTCACAGGCGTAGCTTCATGCCTTCATGGGTCGCGACAAAGCCGAGCCTGCCGTAGAACCTGTGCGCGCCGTGCCGGGACTTGTCGCTGGTCAGCTGCACGATGGCGCAGCCACGCCGGCGCGCTTCGCCGATCGCCCAGGCCATCATGGCCTCGCCGAGGCCACGGCCGCGATAGTCCTCGCGAACCCGGACGGCCTCGATCTGCGCCCGCAGCGCCCCGCGGCGGGCCAGGCCCGGCAGGAACGACAACTGGAAGGTGGCGACGATCTCCGCGTCCGCCTCCGCCACCACGAGCAGGTGGGCACCGTCGCTGTCGATGGCGCGAAAGGCCTGCTGATAGGCCGCCAGGTCCTCCGCCGTCCGCACCCCGTCCCTGGTGGCGCCGAGCTGGTCCGCGGCGAGCAGGTCCACGATCGCGGGCACGTCCCCGGCCTCCGCCCGGCGGATGATGACCTCCGGCGGCCCAAGGTCAACCGTTGCCAGTACAGCCACGCCCCTAGTCTGCCCGACCGGCCGCCGACCGCCCTCTAGCGGTGGTGATCATGGCGTTTTGGCCCGCCCAGGTTGTGATGCCAAGTCTGAAACATGATCTTGGGCGGGCAGGGTGGCCAGGTCGGGGGTTTCGCTGTCGGCGATGATCGCGGCGAGGGCAGCCGGGGTGGAGGGGGTGATGGTGGCCCAGAGGGTGACCTGGTTGTGGGCCTTGCTGTAGAGGGCCTGGATGTCGAAGGCGTCGAACAGTTTCTGCTTGATCTTGTCGGGGGCGTTGGCGAGTAGGTCTCCGAGCATGGGCAGCCGGTCCAGCAGGCCGGGGTCTCCGCCGGTTTCCTGGGTGGCTTGTTTGGCCAGGGCGGCGAGGGTGCGGCCGATGTCTTCGCGTTCGGCTTCCAACTCGGTGAACCGCTTCAGGTGCCGGGTCCGCATGGCTTTGACGGCGGGTGAACTGGGGTCGAGTTCGGCGAGGGCCTGGACTTCGCGGACGTGAGCGTCTTCGGTGGCGTCGATCCGCTGGAGCCGTTTGCGCAGCCGGGCGGCTTGCTTCTCCCGCCGGGCGGCGTCCTCGGCAGCACCAGCAGGCAACTGCTCGGCCAGGAGAGCCTTCCGGTCGGCGCCGAAGATCCGGGCGGCGAAGAACTGCCGTACCTGCTCGGTGAGCACGTCTTCGCGGACGGAGGCGGTGGCCGGGTGGCCAGGAGCCTGGGCCTGGTGGCGGGGGTTGCGGGGGTCGTGCGGGCACAGGTAGTACACGTGGTCCACGTCCGGGCCGCCGGTGTAGTACCGGGAGGAGGCGCGGGTGGCGCCGTGCATGCGGCGGCGGCAGGAGCGGCAGCGGACCCGGCCGCGCAGCAGGTAGGCCCTTCGGGCTCGCGGGTGCCGGGTGTCTCCGTCGGGGGAGGTGCCGTGCTCGGCGCCGATGCCCTGGGCGGCGTCCCATTGCTGGCGGGTGATGATCGCCGGGTGCGTCGGCTCGGGCGTCCACAGCCACTGGTCCGGCGGCACCCATTGGCCGCGCCGGCCGCCTTGGGTGCGGCGGCGGCCGAACACCATGTGCCCGGTGTATTTCGGGTTGGAAAGGATCGAGTGCACGCCCGACGCGGTCCACCCGGTAGCGGGGTTGGGCGGCGGGCAGGTGTCGTGGTCGGCGTTCAGCTGGTCGGTGATCTCGGGGATGCCCAGCTTGTCAACGGTCCGCCAGGCGTAGATCTGCGCGACGACCGGGGCACGCTCGGGATCGAGGGCCAGGCGGGTCTTGGTGCGCCCCTGGGCGGCCTTGACGGGGACCGGGTGGGGGATGCGCTCAGCTTGGTAACCGTAGGGGGCCGGGCCGATGTTCCACCCGTCCAGCGCGTGCTCGCGGAGCCCTTTCCAGGCTTTCTCCTTGATCTGGAACCGGTACCACTCCGCGATTCCCTGCTTCACCCGGCGGACCAGGATCGTCGTGGCGTTCATGCCCGCAACGTCAATCGGTTCGTCAGCGGCAAACAGCGGGATCCCCGCGTCGGCAAGCTGGCGTTCCAGCTTCAGCGCGTTGAACGTGTCCCGCCCGGACCGCTCGATGTCCTCACAGATCACCGCAGCGAACCGGGGATTCGGGGAGGCGGCTTCGGCGAGCAGGTCGGCCAGGCCACCGTCACGCGGGATGCCGACGTCGAACTTCTCGTGCGCGCTGCCGTGGCCGCGTGCTTCGAGGTCGAGGCCGCCCGATTCGATGTCCCAGAACCAGGCGGCGATGAACGACCCGGGCGGGGCTTTCTCCTGCACCGAACGCACCTGCCGCCGCAGCGACGACACCGGATCCTGCACCACCAGGGTGGAGGTGCGGCCGAGGAACGCCAGCGGTAACGGCGCGCTCAGCTGCCGGGCCGGGTCTGCTGCTTGCGTAACCATGAAGGTGCCTCCCTGATCGCTTCGGCCGGGATTTCCTCTCATCCAGATTATACGCGGAAATGGCTCCATTAGGAATGTCATTCAGCAATTCTGGGTCAAATTATGATGGTTCCTTTTTGTGCGGGATCATGGCGGCTGGCCTGCGGTGATGCTGGCTTATTGCCCCATCGGCAGCGCTTTTGAATGGCGTGAATGTGTACGGATGGGGGTGCGTGCATTGGCGCGGGCGTGAGCGGCGGGTGGTTGTTTGGCCGGTGTCCTGCGGCGTGGCGGGGGGCGGGGCCGGCTACGCTCGCCCGGCGCGGCGGGCAGGCTCCTGCTGCCCGGTAGAAGCCCGCCGGCCGGCCCCGCAGGGTCCCGCCGCGCCGGAGCGTGGGTAAAGAACCACCCGCCGCGCCCTGCATGCGCAGGCCTTCGCCTGGCTGGCCGCATGTCACCACCCTTCCCCGGATGCTTGGTGTCCCGGCAGCGGGCGGGACCGCTGCCGGGACCCATGAGGCCAGCGTGTGCCGACCGGGTTGCGCTGGCGTTGATGCCCGCATTGCATCCCTGGTCCGGGGTAGCTGAGCCCGCGCGGCCAGGGGCGCTGGGGCGCGCCGCCCGGCCGCGCGGGTGTTGGCTACCTGTCCGGGGTGGTTATGGCTGGCCGGTGGTACCGGTGATGGCTTGTTCGATGGCGGCGCGCAGTGCGGGGGCGGTGGCGGCGTGGACGGTGATGGCCGGGCACCAGGCGGTCCACCGGCCGTCGTGGTGGTGGCGGACGTGCCAGCCGGGGTAGTCGTCGGCGATGGCCTGCGAGTACTCGCCCTCGGGACTGGCATGGCCGCCGGTCAGGGGCTGGGGCCGCCGGGGCGGGAGGCTGGCGGCCAGGGCGGTGCGCAGTTCGGCGGGGTCGGCGGTGACGACGGTGTGCGGGCTGGTGCCGTGGTAGCGGCGGACGGCGACTAACCGGGCGCGGCCGGGGGTGATTTCGTGCCAGATCCGGTAGCCGGGGAACTCGGCGTGCAGGCTCGCCAAGTCGGCGGCGACGGTGGACGGATCCCCGGGCAAGCTGGCCATCAAGTGCTCCCTGTGTTGGCGTGATCAGGACTAGCCGACACCGGGGGCCTGGCCCAGCGGAATGACACCGGAAGACATCTAGGAGCATCTTCAGCCAGCTTTAATGACCACAGAGCGGACCACGTGGGATGATGCGGTCATGGTGAATGAGCAGCTGCGGCGGTCCATGCTGCGGGCCGGGCTGGGCGCCGAAGCGCTGGCTGAGCGGGCGCAGGTGTCGGTCAAGACGGTGGAGCGGTGGGTCCGCGGCGAAGTGGTCCCGTATCCGCGGACCCGGTACCGGGTCGCGGCGCTACTCGGTGAGGACGAAAGCTACCTGTGGCCAGGCGCGGTGGACCGCGCCTCGCTGGCCGGGGCGGAACTGGTCGCCGCCTACCCGCGCCGCTCCGATGTGCCCGCCGGGCTGTGGACCGACCTGCTGCGGCATGCGGAGCGTAACGTGGACGTGCTGGCGTTCGCCGGGCTGTTCCTCACCGAAGAACAGCCTGAATGGACACCCCTGCTGCGGGCACGGGCGCAGGCCGGGGCACGGGTCCGGTTGCTGCTTGGCGACCCGGCCGGGGCCAGCCTGGCTGCCCGTGACGCCGAGCACCGCATCGGCGGCGGGGTCGCCGGCCGGGTCCGCGCTGTGCTGGGCTCCTACCGGCCGCTGGCCGATGCCGTGGAGATCCGGTTGCATGACACGCCGCTGTACAACTCGATCTACCGGTTCGACGACGACATGCTCGTCAACGCCCACGTCTACGGCATCCTGGCCGCCTACACCCCGGTGCTGCGGCTGCGCCGGGTGGATGGCGCCTACTTCAACACTTACCTGGAATCCTTCGAGCGGGTCTGGGCCTCCGCCCGCGCCCTGGCACCCGACACCGACGGCGTCCCAGCATGAGCGGCAAGAAGAAGGGCGGGAAGCCGGCCCGGGTGGACTACTGGCACGACCCGGCCGCGCCGAAACCGACCAGCCGCAAGCCGTCGGCCAGCGTGATCGCCCGCAACAGCGCCGGGGAGGTGCTGCTGCTGCGCCGCGCCGACACCGGCCGCTGGACCATCCCCACTGGCGCGCTGAAGAAGAACGAGACCCTGACCGCGTGCGCGGTCCGCGAATGCCGCGAGGAAACCGGCCTGGAGGTCGAGATCACCGGCCTGGCGGGAGTGTTCAGCGACCCCGGCCACGTGACCGCCTACGCCAGCGGCGAAGTCCGCCAGCCCGTCAACGCCTGCTTCACCGCCCAGGTCATCAGCGGGGAGCTGACTCCAACCGCCGAGGCCACCGAGATCGCCTGGGTCCCGCCGGCCCGGCTGGATGACTACGACATCCACCCCTCGATCAGGCGCCGCCTCGCCCACGGCCTCCAGCCCGGCCCGGCCCCGCACGTGGACTAACCGCACCGGGCACTGTGGCGTTAGGCCAGCGTCATGTTTCCAGCCTCAGCGTCTGCGCTCATCGCCGCCGTATCGGTCTGTGCCGCTGTAGTTCCTCACCGGCTGTTCGGCTGCCTGTGCCGCCGGGTGTTGTGGCCCGCGTAGCGGGCCCTTGGGTGGGCCTGGAGGGGCGAAGGATGAGGGGGGTCTGGGGGGAGCAACCATTGGGGAACCGTGGGGCTGTGGGGAACGGGTGCCCCAGTGGTTGCTCCCCCCAGTGCCGGCCCGGAGGCAGACCCCCAAAGGGGGTCTCCGCAGGTCAGCGGGACAACGGGCGCGCCCGCAGGGCGCACAGTGCCCGCACGCCGGGTCTGGTGGTTGTGTGGCTGCTGTTGGGGAATTGTCCGGCCGTCGTGGCCGCTAAGTGGCGATCCCGTACCGTGTCGCGATGGCGGTTGACAGCTGTGCTGCCCAGTTGCACCGTATTTCTGGTCAAGGCGGTGCCGCTGCCCGCCGCCGCCGGTCAGCGCCCGCAGATCTATCACGCTCACCCGGCAATGCAGGTCTGTGCTGCACGGAGCCGTCTTCCTCGCCGCACGATTATCCAGCTCGTGGGTGCCGACGGGGAGGAGCAGGCAGCCGCCGTCCCTGGCTTGGCTCCATCCGGCCGCCATAACAGCTGAGATTAGGGTGACTTGGGAACAGGGAACATGGCCTGGTACTGGCAGCACCCCTCCGGGGGGATGGGTGTGCCGAACGTCTCGATTTTCCCGGTGGCCACCTGGAGCGCTCGCAGTCGCCCGCCGGGGCCCTGGTAGAACAGCCATGATCCGCCCGCGGACCACGCCATGCTCGCGCGGGCCGGGGCGGCCGACTGCGGGACAGCCGCTGGGCGTTTCCGGGCGCCGGCGAGGCGCAGGATGAAAAGCTCGGCGCTGGCCTTGCGGGCGGGCCGGGTGGCTGCCTGGGCGGCGATCATCGTGTTCAGCGGCGAGATTGCACCGACACCGCCGGGCCAGACGCGCGGGGTCCACCCGAGCGTGCCGGGCGGTGCCGGGAATGAGTGGCGCCTGCCGGTGACGACGTTGACGACCTGGAGCATCTTGCAGACATCGGAGGTAAGCCTGCAGTCGGTCCCGAAAGCGATCAGCTGCGCGTCCGCCGCGAACCACAGGGAGTTGTCGGGGGGGAGGTAGGCCAGGTGTCTTGGCCTGGTGCCGGGGGTCCACAGCGTGATTGCGCCGTTGAAGTAGCCGCTGCTCAAGAGCAGGCCTGCTTGCGTGCCTTCGACCAGGTTCGTTCCCGGGGGCAGCTTGATCGCCGGGCCAGTCTGCCCGCTGGCGGCCGATACGGACCGCACTACTTCCTGAAAGGCATCGTGGGGATCATAGGCCGTTCCTACGTCAGCGGTCATAAGCCAGACTCGGCCCGGCGAGGCTGACGGGGCGATGTAGTCGGCATTGCCCAGGAGTCGCGGGCGCCCGGCCAGGTCGCTGGGAAGGGCGGAGGCCCCGCGGTTACCGGGGAACTTCCCGTGGAAGTTCATGTAGACGACCCAGCGGCCGACCGGGAGGAGGGTTGCCGGGACGTCGAGGTTGACGATGCACGGGACGTTGCGTACCAGCAGGCGCTGCGTGCTCAGGTCATCAAGGTAGGCCCCGTACCCGGCGCAGGGGCCGCGGCCGGGCCAGGCAGCTGGCCACATCAGCAGGGTCGTGGCGATGCCGCCCAAGACGGGGCCACGTGCCGGTGACCCGGTGGAGCCGGCACCGCGGCCCGGTGGCGCCGGGCTGCCTTGCCCCTGGACGCTGGCGAACACGCCGCCCAGGGCCGCCACCGCGGCCACGACGGCAAGGGCGGCCGCCGCGTGCCGTTTCCGCTGATGCCGGCGCGCTTCGCGGATGACCGCCTCGGTGTCAGGGCCGGGACCGGACGGGTGAAGCAGCTCCGGGGCTTTCATGGCCACTCCTAGCAGACCTGCTCGATGATCTCCACCAGCTCCTCCGGCCGGTACCCGCACCGCCGGGCGAGCAGGACAAGCTCACGCGCTCTGGCGACGATGACGCTCCGCTGCGGGCCTTCCCCGGTCACGGTCACACCGCGGCCACGGCGGAACTCCACCAGCCCTTCGTCGCGCAGAGCCCGCAGCGCCCGGAACACCGTGTTGGAGTTCACCCCCAGCACCGCCGCCAGGTCCCGGGCCGGAGGGAGCCGCTCACCAGGACCCGCCTCACCGTCGGCGATGGCCCGCCGCAGGGCCGCGGCGACCTGCTCATGCAGCGGAACCGGGCTATGCGGATCGATCGGCATGATTGATCTAGTGCTACTCACATTGTCATCATACTCCTCTTCCATCCAAGTACTGGGTCACTGATGGGCAACGCACTCAGATGGCCGCGGCAGGTCCAGCGGGGGATATACGCAGGATGAAGGCGACTCGTGCGGTCAAAGCCATCGTGTCTGGCCTGGTCAGGCACACCGAGCTAGCCCGGCCAGCGATGGCCTGTAAAGCCGCCGCTTGTGCTGAAGCTGCGGCGCGCCCGGCGGGCTGGCTGAGGCAGGGTCGCCACCGGAAAGGCTGCCGGCCGTAGGCCGTCCTTGGGGGGCGGGTGGCCGGGGGCGGTTTGTGGGCAGCCGCGGACCGGTCCGTGCCCTGGCCGGCATGGCGGAAGGGCTGGCGTCTTAAGGGCTGGAGGCCGATTCCTCTGGCCCGCCGGGTGGGCGGGCTTGGCTGGCCCACCCCACACGGCATGCCGCCGCTGCGCTTATCCCTGGCCGCTAGTCTTGAACAGGTGAGCCGAAGGGCCGTGCCAGGTCGGCGGTCCACTCGATCACCAAGCGGGGGACCGGATCGGCGGGGCCTAGGATTTCAGACTTGGCACTACATACCCCCTTGCAAGTGCCCCCGTGATCTTGGACCAGTTAAGCTGCCCAGCAGTGCTTAGCGCACCTTGTTGAGCTTGCCCGTGGCTACGTCGAGAACGAAGCCACGGATGTTGTCTTTGTGCGGGAGGAACGGGCTGGCCTTGATCCGGCCGATCGACTTGCGGACGTCCCGCGCCGCGTCAGTGAACGCCTCCACCGCCCACGGTGGCCGGGCGCCGGTCTCTTCCTCGATCTCGCGCATGAACTCGTCGTCGGTGATCTTCTGCAGGCCGCAGTCGGTGTGGTGGAGCAGGATGATCTCGGTCGTGCCGAGCAGCCGTTGACTGACCGCCAGCGATCTGATCACGTCGTCGGTTACCACGCCGCCCGCGTTGCGGATCACTTGCGCCTCGTCGTCGCCCATGCCGAGCAGCCCGAAGATCTTGAGCCTGGAGTCCATGCAGGCGACCACCGCCGCGTGCAGGGCCGACTGCGGCGGCAGTGGCAGGCGTATGTCCGCGGGCAGGCGACGCCCACGGGCGGCGAGCGCGGGTGCCGAGCGGTTTTGGACCGGCACGCCGTAGGCGTCAAGTTCCCATGCCCATCCGGCCACCGGCGGCGGCCCGGGCAGCGCAGCCCCGTGGCCGGGCGGGCCGCCCCATTCCGCGTCGCGCAAGGTCGTGACGCCTCCGTAGCGCGCATCTCTCACGGCAAATGCCTGCGGTCATCATTCACCCCAGCGCTGCCACAAAGCTAGCCTTGGCAGAGCCAGCGAGTCTGAGGGCCTGTCACCGGCCGGTGGTCCACTCGATGACAAGGCGGGGGGCCAGGCCAGCTGGGTCGGGGGATTTGTTCTGCCACCCCCCAGGTGCGCCACTTCCATGATCAAGTGATTCTGTACATACATGCGATGAACAGAGTCCCGTGGTCATGGAACTCAGGGCTGCGGAGGGACCACCCCAGATGAGCCAAGACCACCTTCAGTGCGGTGCCGCCGGCCATCACCCGCCCAGGCGCACTGCGGGCCGCCATCTCGTCAGTCGGCGGCGCAGGCACCCGCGCTGCCCGCTCCGCTGAGCCATGACCAGCTGCTGGCTGGCTCTGCTCACCTCCGCGGCAGTGATATCATAATATCATTGTGATATCATTTTAAAAGACCGGGCAGCAGGCTCCGGGCAGGACACGCCAAGAAGGTGCGCCATGAGACAGCCGTGCTTGAGATCTCCGCCCCTCAGGCGAGCAGTGGTCATGGATGTGCTGACGGCCCGGGCCCGCACAGGCGAGACCGCCCGGCCTGCGGGCAGGAACGGCGCGGGCAAGATCCCGGCTCTGCGCGCCGTCGCAGGCAAAGGCCTGCGGGCCCGGCGGGGCTCTCTGGGACTGGCAGCCGTTTTCAGCGCGGCACTCGGGCTCTGTGCCGCATGCCACGGCATCTCATCACCGGCGGCGGGAGCACCCACGGTGCTGACACCGAGCAGCGGCGTCAGCCAGTACGTACACTCACCGCCGCAGCCACTGATCGACATTTGCCAGCAGGCACCGTGCACGAATAGCCAGGAGTTCGAGATCTTCGATCAGAATCGCGCCCCGATCTTCTCGGTCGGGGAATACGGAGGCGCTAGCATCTTCGGTGACGACTTCAGGGTCTGGGCGCCAGGTACCAACCTGACCACGGGCACGGCGGCCATTACCCTTTCATGGGAATCACCCGGTGAATACGATCGCCAGCTCAAGCTGGCTGACGGCTGCACACCTCCAGCCATGTGGGAGTCTCCGCAAGGCATCTGGACATGCACGTCATCGCACGAATGGAAGATAGCTCTCCGATTCTAGACGTGCCCACGCGGCTGGCCGCTTCGGAGGGCGTGGTGGGCAATCCTGGGTTGCCGCCTGGGCGGGTGCGGCTGGTGCTGGATCATCTGGCGGCGGGGCTGAGCCCAGTGCAGGCGGCGCGGGCGTGTCGAAGACGTTCGCCTATGACCTGCACCGCAAGATAGGCGGCGTGTGCCGGCCGCCTGGAGTGACCTGCAGTGACCGTTACCTGTCCCGGGAGGACGGTAGGAGCCGGCCCGGCTGCGTGAGAGCGGGCTGGGGGTGCGGGCGGCCGCGGCGCGGCTGGGCCGCAGCCCCTCGGCGATCAGCCGGGAGCTGGCCCGCAACGCCTGCCTGCGGACCTGGCGGCTAGCTGCCCGAGCGGACGCACCGGCTGGCGTGGGAGCGGCAGCGGCGGCCCAAGCCGTCCCGGCAGTCGCAGCACCCGCGGCTCCGCCAGGCGGTGCAGCAGATGCTGGACCGGCGGTATTCGCCGGAGCAGGCCAGCGGGCAGCTGAGGGTGGACTGCCCCGGCGGTCCGGGCATGCGGGTCAGCCGCGAGACGATCTGCCAGTCCCTCTGCGACTATCCGCGCGGCGGGCTGCGCCGGGAGCTGCAGGCTTGCCTGCGGACCGGGCGCACCGCGCGGCGGCGCCGCGGCCGCCGCGAGATGCACGGCCAGATCATCGGCGCGGTGCCGATCGGGCAGCGGCCCGCCGAGGTGGAAGGCCGGCTGGTCCCCGGCCACCACGAGGGCGACCTGGTCATGGGCTCGGCGGCGTCCAACTCCGCGGTCGGCACGCTCGTCGAGCGGGCCACCGGCTACCTCACCGTGCTGCCGGTGCCGCACGGCTACGACGCCAGCGCCGTCGCCGACGTCATCATCGAACAGCTCAGCGCCCTGCCGCCCTGGTTCGCCCCACCCTCACCTGGGACCGCGGCAAAGAACTCGGCCCGCCACCAGCGCATCACCGCCACCACCGGCATCCCGGTCTACTTCGCCGACCCCCACGCGCCCTGGCAGCGCGGCAGCAACGAAAACACCAACGACCTGCTCCGCGAATACCTCCCACAGCCACCGACCTGAACGCCCGGGCCCCGCCCAGCTCCACGCCATCGCAGCCGAACTCAACGACCGGGCCCGCAAGCGCCTGGGCTACCACACCCCCCGCGAAGCCTTCACCAAGCTCCTCACCGACGACCGACGCGTTGCAACCACCCGCTGAATCCGCCCGCCCTATACACGCCGAAGTGTCCGTGATCATGGAACCCGGGACCGCCCGCCCACGCATCGGGGCAGGCTTCCGCTTGTTCGATCGTATGTTTGAATACTAGGCTGGTACAGCACCAACATGCGGACTTGACTGTTCCTCGATGAGTCCGCAGCCCCGCATCCATGGGAGAGGACATGTACGCAGCCCTCGCAGCCAACGCCGGTCATCCCGCGGTCGCCGCCCTGCTCGGCCTGGGCGCGGCCGCCCTCGCCGGGGCTGTCGTGGCCATGGCCTGGGTCGTGCACACACGCCAGATCCGGCTCGCCGAGCAACTGGCCCGCCGCCAGTTCCTGGTGTGGACGGAGCCCACCGAGCCGCAGCAGCGCGGCGCCGAGGTTCCTGGCGAGAACCCCGGGCGTGCCAACGGCACCGGGCACCCGCCGGGCAATGGGGTCCCGCCACCGGCCCGTGCTGCGGGACGCGCGGGGGCCGGGCGCGGGAGCGGCACGAATGGGACCGCGGAGCAACCGGGCACCGTCCAGGCGGCCCCCGGGCATTCAGACGCGGTGCAGCCGGGTGGCGGGCAGTCCGCGCCTGTCGTGATCGAGGGACCGGACACCGTGGTCGCGGGCGAGCAGGTGCGTTATCGCGTGCGGCCCTCGGGTAACCGCAAGGTGGTGGCGTGGGCGGCGGGTGGCGGTGCGGTGGCACAGGCCCCGGACCCGGCACACCCCGACGAACTGCTCCTGATCGCGGACCGGCCGGGCAACCTGACGATCATCGTGCGGGTGCGCGACGGCATGACCGAGCGCCGCGGCACGAAGGCGGTCACGGCCGTGCCCGAGGTGCTCGCGCCGCCGCCGTTCACGCTGCGCCTGTTCCTGAACGGGTGGGGACTGGTGGCGGTCACGATACTGATCGCCGGGTTCGCCGCCGCCCTCGACGCGCTGGGCAACCTGTCGTCTTCGGACTTCATCGCCCTGGTCTGCCCACTGGCCGCGCTGCTCAGCGTGGTGGCCGTCGCCCGGGGCAGAGGAGACCCGCCCGCCTCGGCCGGCCCGGGCAAGAGCACCGACAGGCTCGCGGCGCACGCAGCACGGGCCGCGGAGCCGATCCTGCCGGCCACGCCGCACGCGGCAGAGGCGCCGGTCCACAACCAGCCAGCGCTCTGACCTGCCCGTCGGACCTGGCCCACGGAATGTCGTGGGTGTGTCTCACGGCGACCGTTCCTCCCTGCGGATGCTCCGGGCAAGCTCGGCGGCGGTCCAGGCCGTGAGTAAGACCCCTTCGCGGCTGGCCGTCAGGCGGCGGGCATCCGGCCCGCTGGCAGCCGTTGCCCAGACCGTCCCGATCTGCCACCCGGGATGCTCGCGCTGCAGCCTCGTTACGTCGTCCTCCAGCATGACCGCGAGTCTAGGACACCTCAGATGGCTAGGAAAGCTCGTTTACCTGGGATGCCATCCGAAAGTTAGGAAGGCTGGCGAGTGATCATGGGGACATGCCGAGGGGACCTATCCCGCCATATCGCGCCGTGGCCGATGCCCTGCGCGAACGTATCGATGGCGGGGAGTGGCTCCCGGGGGAAGTCCTGCCCTCGGTGACCGAGCTGGCCCGGGCTTACGAGGTCTCCACATCGACTGCTGGCCGGGCCATCCGGGTGCTGGCCGACGAGGGCAAGGTGACGACCGTGAAGGGCTGGGGCACTTTCGTAGCGTCCTAGGGCCTGGCCGGAGGACGCTGGAATTGACTCAGACGAGGCCCGCGCCGTAGATGTTGTCCGCGGCGCCGGTCTGTTGCTGCAAGTCGCGGTATCTGCGTGCGTCGTCAGGCTGGCCGAGGAGTTCGTAGGTGGCGGCGATGTCGCCAAGTGCCTCGCTGTACTCGGGACTGTCCTCACCGCATTGCGCTTGCCATGTGGTGGCGAGGGTCAGCTGAGGTTCGAGTGCGTCGGCGGGAGAGCCGAGCCTGGCCAGCAGGAGGGCCTGCTGGCGCTGGGCCCGGAGGGTCAGGCGGTGGTCTGGGCCGAGGGCGGTTTGCATCCTGGGGACCAACTCGTCGAAGGCGGCCTTTGCCGCGGCCGGTTCGCCTTGAGCCGCCAGGGCGGCTGCCAGGTTGTGCTCGACCAGAAGCGCGTTGCTGTCATTGGGATCGGCCGCGGCTGCCGCGATCCGCTGCGCTGCGCGGAGCACCTCGACCGCCAACTCCGGATTACCTGATCGGCGGAGCATCTCTCCGGCCGTGGCGAGACTTCCCAGGCGGGTGGGCTCGAGGGTGGACGCAGCGGATGCGGCGTACCGGTGCATTTCTTCGGCAAGCTCACGGATCTCCTGGACAGGGGGCTCAGGGAGACTGCTGAGCGTCTGCATCAGACGGCCACGAGCGGTCAGCGTGACGCTGTGATCGGGCCCGTACAGCGCGGCGCGACGCTCGAAGACCTTACGCGCCCATGGCAGGGCAGCCTCGGGCTTCCCGAGCCTGAGCAAACGTTCCGTGTAGTTGCTCATGCTGGTGAGCGTGGTGGTGTGGTCCTCACCCAGCAGGCGGGTCCGCCTGGCGATGAGGTCCTCGTAGGCAGCTACCGCATCGTGGTACGGCGGTGGCACCACATCGTTGGCCAGGAGGGTATGCAGGGAAAACAGGGTGTGTTCGTGGTCGGGCCCGAACACCCGCAGCCTGGTTTCATATACCTCCAGGTGAAGCTTGCGCGCCGCCGCGGGATCCACCTGCCGCAGTTGACCGGCGAGGTTGTGCTTGACGGTGAGAGTGTCGATGTCCTCGGGACCGAAACATCGCTCGAGCATGTCGGCGCAATGCCGGAGCAGGTCAAGTGCCTCCTTCTTCCGGCCGCTGTTGGCCAGGCTGATACCCAGGTTGGCTTGCGTATCCAGCGTGGTGCGGTCCTGCGATCCCAGCGTCTGAGTTGCTTCGGACGCCGCGCGGCGTTCGATTTCGGCAGCCTCGCGGTACCGCTGCTCCACATGCAGGAATCGGCCAATAGAGCGAAGCGCCGTCACGCCGATGGTGTGGTCGCCCAGGTCAGCCGAGTGCTCGGCCAGCATCTGCCCGAAAGCCACGATTCGCCGTTGCGCCTTGTGCGTGCGAATGTCTTCGACGTCGCCCAGTTCCTCCACTATGCAGCGCCCTGCTGTAAGGACGCATCCGGTGACGAAACCGGCGCGGTCCTGGAGGTAGCGCAGGGTGGTGTCGGCGATCAGCCCGTGCACTTCGATGGTGTCAGCGTCGATTCCCCGGGCCAGTGAGCGGCTCAGCAGCATTCCCAGCGCCGGGCGCAGCGTGGTAGCCGGAAGGTCGGCTGCGCGCTGGACCACCGGCCAGATGACCTTGAGCGGCAGCGGGGCGACATTCAGGGCGCTTGCGGTGGCCAGCAGCCAGAAGCTTGCCTCGTCGAGACGGTTGATGCTCGGCGCGAAGGTCATGGCCGCGCTCAGCGTGTGCTCGGTCGCTGATACGGACGCCATGGGATTCTGCGCCGCTTCCTCGACCAGGTCGAGTGCCTCGGCGGGGTGCGTCAGCTCAGCGAGCAGGGATTCAGGGGTGGTGCCCGGGAGCGCGACAAGCTCGCCGACCACTTCAAGGGCCAGGGGAAGGTGGCCGAGCCGGGCCGCCAGCGCCTCGGCGACGCCCGCCTCCGCCTCCTCGCGCCGGGCGCCGCTGCCCACCAGGAGCTCCACCGCTTCCTGCGTCGGCATCACCTCCAGGGCCAGGTTGGGCACGTGCCGGTAGGTGGTGCCCTGGGTCGTCACCAGGCTTTGACCGTCGCGGCCGGGCGGCAGGCAGGCGGCGAAATCGGTCGCGGACAGGCCCGCGGGGAGGTCATCGACAACCCACAGGTAGGGCACCCCCAGCTGGTCGAGGTGGCGGCCGACAGCCCGCGCAAGAACCTCGGGTGAGTGTGAGCCTGCGTCAGCATCGAGTCGCTGCCCCTCCGGCTGGAGCTGATCGGCGATCCGCACGAGCTGGCTGACCAGCCGGAGACGAACGTGCTCGCCGGGATCGGTACCGGGTGCGGGCGAACCCAGCCGCAGCCAGTAGATCCCGCCCGGGTACACAGCGGAGCCAGCCCGCGACGGGAGTTTTCCTGAACGCGGGGCGCAGACTGGTCCACCCAGGCATGGCTCAGAAAGACCGTCAGCGACACCTGTCATACCTTCCCCGTGGCGAGCAGGCCGAGATGCCACGTTCCCTCAGCCGTAACGCCCGTGTCCCATACTCTCATCGCCCCGCGAAGCCGGGGGATGCAGCAATACCGGGGCTAGGGCCCGGCCGGGAGCACGGTGACGGCCACACCGCTGGCGCCGTCGACGAGAACCCGGCCGCCGAGCGGGGCCGGCAAGACCATCGTGACCCGGCGCGGGTAACCCACGGCGGTGCAGAGCGCCGTGCCATCGCGTTTATGTTCCTGCACCGCGACCGCTACCGCCGTGGAGGAGAACGCCCGGTCCAGGGTGTAGCTGGCGCTGCAGGGACCCGTGCCCGAGGGAGCGCCGTAGAACTGCACCGTGAGCGTGCGCCCGCCCCGGCCCAGCCGGGCGTCGGCCATGAACGGGCGCCCGTTGGCCGGGCGGCCGCGCGGCGTGAAGATTCGGCTGCCGGCAATGGCCAGCACCCCGGCCGGATCGCGCACGCCCGCCAGGCCGAACAGCCAGGCCGGCAGCTGCCGCGGTCCGCGATCGGTGTCGAACACCGCCGTGCCGAGGTGTACGCCGGTCACCGTGAGCCGGGTGGTCACGGGCGGGCCCTTCCCTGCGACGGACTTCAGCACCCCGGCGGCCTCCCGGGCCGTAATTAGCTGGAATCCGGCGGCCGCCGCGGGGCCGGATGGCAGCGCGGCAGGCATTCTGAAGGCGCCCTCCAGATAGGCGAGCTTGGCTTCTCCGCTGGGAAACCCGCTCACCGGGTCGGCGACCGCCGGGCCGGTCAGCACCAGCGGGCGTGGCGTGGCGTTCGCCGGGAACGCCGACCAGGCCCGCAGCACCTGCCGCAGGCGCCCGGCTCCGTGGCCGGGCACGCTGGGCGCGCGGTCGGCGCAGCTGGCCAGCAGCGCCACGGCCACCGCGGCCGCCAGGACGTGCCAAACCTGCCCGCTCAGGCCGGGGCGGTCAGCGCGGCGGCCCACCGCGGGCCTCGTGAATGATCCAGATGTTCGGCTCCCAGTACTCGCCGAGATCATTCTCCCGGTCGACGTGCACGGTGGCCAGTCCCTCGGGAAACACATAGTCGCCGGTCTCGGGGAACTGCATCTGCGTCCAGGATTCCCACTCTCCGACGGTGCCGGTGATGTGCAGCGAGTGGGGGATGGTCGGCCCGATGCGGGCGCCCAGCCGCGTGTGCACCCGGACCCACGGGTCGAATGGCTCCCCGTCCGGGCGGGTCCAGCGCGCGTAGCGCTCGATGGGGATCGTGGGGTACCGCTCCTTGAGGTTCGGCCGCACCGGCGCGATCAGGTGGCTCAGGCCCGCGTCGTGCGTTAGCGCCGACATCGCCCGCAGAATCACGCCGGACAGGCGCCGGCCCTGGTGCCTCGGCGGTATCTCGGCGGCCAGGGCGCTGGCCGCGGTGGGCTTCCCCCCGGCCTCCCGCAGGGCGAAGGCCCCGGCGATGGTCGCGTCGATGCCAGGCCCGAGGCCGTCGTCGGTGCCGTCCCAGGCCAGCGGGATCGTATGGCCCTCGGCCAGCACCAGTTCCTCGTCCGGGTCGTACAGCACAAACTGCCATTCGGGGAACACGTCGTAGAGCTGTTCCCAGTAGTGGTTCAGCGTGTCGCCGTGCGTGTTGTACTCGGGCCAGACCTCGCTCGACAGATCATCGATGGTGTCCCAGAGTTCTGGGCGCTCGCTGTACCGGACTACCTGTGGGTCCACGCGGCCAGTTTCCCGCACCGAAGTGACTGGGGCCAGCGAGTTTCCGTGGCGTCACGCCTACTTCCCTCATCAGGCCCTGAAGTGGTACGACTGCCTTCGAGGAGAGCTGACGTGGGAGCCGTACCGCTGGCCCGCTCTCGGCCGTTCCAGGCAGGAGGGCCCGGTCAGGCCGTCCCGGTGATCTCCTGGCTGGTCGCCGTGGCGGGACTGCTCGCCGGGGCCGGGGTGGCCTGGATCGTCAGTCACGGCGGCCCGGACCGGATCGGCGTGCCCAACCTGCCGCTCGCTGTCCCGGTGGTCGTGCTGGTCGGCTGGTCGTTCATCGGCAGCGGGCTGCTGTACTGGTGGTCGCGGCCGGGCAACCATCTCGGCGCGGTGCTGGTCTTCCAGGGGTTCGCCTGGTTCGCGAGCATGCTGCCGGACTCGCACAACCCGGTGCTGTTCACGTTCGGCCAGGCGGTGTACCCGTTCCAGTACGCCAGTGGCCTCTACCTGATCCTGTCGTTCCCCTCGGGCCGGTTGCAGGGCAGGCTGGACCGCGCGCTGGTGGCCGTTGCGGTGGTCCTGGTCACGGTCGGCAACTGGGCCTGGCTGCTGTTCGCCGACTCACACCGGATGATGTGCCACACCTGCCCGGCGAACCTGCTCGAACTGACCCGCAACGACGCGGCCGTCAGAGGGGTTTTCTACGTCTTGCGGATCGCTGGCATCATGATCGCGCTGACCTCGATCGGGCTGCTCGCGGCACGCTGGCTGCGCGCGAGCCGCGCGCAGCGGCACGCGGTGCTGCCGGTGGCGGTGGCCGGGATGGTCGCGTTCTGCTCGCTGATCGCCGCCTACGTGGCCCGGGTGGCGGGCATGAGCAGCCCCACCGTCTTCGACCGCCTCGCCTTCTACGCGTCGGCGGCCATCCCCGTGGCGGTGCTGGCCGTGCTGATCCAGCGGCGGCTGGCGCGCGGGGCGGTCGCCGGGCTGGTGGTGGAACTGGGCGCCCCGGGGCAGGCGGGCGATCCGCGCGAAGCGCTGTCCCGGGCCCTGGGCGACCCGTCCCTGGCACTTGGCTACTGGTTCGCGGCGGAGTCCCGTTACGTCGACCGTGACGGCAAGCCGGTGGAGTTCCCCGCGGCGGGGAGCGGGCGCAGTTCCACCGTGGTGGAACGCGATGGCCAGCCGGTGGCCGTTTTGATTCATGATGCAGCGCTGGACGACAACGCGCGGCTCGTCCAATCGGTGGGCGCGGCCGCCGGGCTGGCGCTGGAAAACGAGCGGCTCCAGGCCGAATTGCGGGCCCGGCTGGTAGAACTGCAGGCGTCCCGGGCCCGGCTGGTGGAGGCGACCGACGCGGAACGGCGCCGGATCGAGCGCGACCTGCACGACGGGACCCAGCAGCGGCTGGTGTCGATCGCGATGTCGCTCGGGCTCGCGGAGGCCAAGCTGCCAGCGGATGGAGCGCAGGCCAAGCCGATCGTGGCGCAGACGCGGGAGGCGCTGGCCGCCGCGCTGGCCGAACTGCGCGACCTGACCCAGGGCATCTACCCGACGATCCTCACCGAGCGGGGGCTCCCGGCCGCGCTTGACGAGCTGTGCGGGCGCGCGGCCATCACCGCGCACCTGCGGCTGTTCCTCGACGGGCGGCTGCCCGCACCGGTCGAGACGGCGGCCTACTACGTGGTGAGCGAGGCGCTGACGAACGCCGCCAAGCATTCCCGGGCCAGCGCCGTCCGGGTCGCTGCGAGCTGGGCGGACGGGCTGCTGACCGTCGAGATATCCGACGACGGCGTCGGCGGGGCCGGCGCCGGGCGCGGGTCAGGCCTGCGCGGCCTCGCCGACCGGGTGGAGGCACTCGGCGGCACGCTGACCGTGTCCAGCCCGGCGGGGCAGGGCACCACGCTGCGCGCGGAGCTGCCGTGCGGGTAGTGGTTGCGGACGACGCGGTGCTCCTCAGGGAGGGGCTTGCCCGCCTGCTCGGGGAGGCCGGCTTCGAGGTGGCCGGGCTCGCTGCCGACGGCAGCGAACTGCTCGAACTGGTGGAGCGCGCCCGCCCGGACGTCGCGATCGTGGACATCCGGATGCCGCCCACCCACACCGACGAGGGCCTCCAGGCCGCCAAGCAGATACGGGAGCGCTGGCCGCGGACCGGCATCCTGGTGCTGTCCCAGCACGTGCACGCTGGCTATGCGCTGGAACTGCTCTCGGTGGGCACCGACGGGGTCGGGTACCTGCTCAAGGAACGGGTCTCCGACCTGGCCGAGCTGGCCGCCAGCGTGCAGCGGGTCGGCGCCGGGGGATCGGTGCTGGATCCGGAGGTGGTGAGCCAGCTCGTGAGCAGGCGCCGCCAGGACGATGACCCGGTGACAAAGCTGACCGGCCGCGAGCGGGAGGTGCTCGCGCTGATGGCCGAGGGCCGGTCCAACAAGGCGATCGCCGAGCGGCTGTTCGTGTCCGAATACACCGTCGAGAAGCACGTGGGCAACATCTTCACCACGCTGCAGTTGCCACCCTCGCCCGACGACCACCGGCGTGTGCTCGCGGTGGTCGCATTCCTCAACGCGCAATAGTCCGGGGTGCCTGTCGATCCGGCGGGCGGTCGTTCGTGTAGCTGGCGAGAGGGGTTCAGCCAAGACCTTCCGGCTGCCCTGCCGGCCGCCGCGGAGAAGGGATAGGACGATGCACGAGATGCGGACGCTGCTCACCGGCCGTGGCCTGGTCGAGTCGCCACGATGGCACGGCGACCGGCTGTACTTCTCCGACTGGTACGCGGGCGAGGTCGTCGCCGTGGACCTGGCCGGCCACAGCGAGGTGATCGCGCGGGTGGACTCGCTGCCGCTGTGCACCGCCTGGCTCCCGGACGGCCGGCTGGTGATCGTCTCGTCCGCCGACGGGGTGCTGCTGCGCCAGGAGGCGGACGGATCCCTGGTCACGCACGCGGACCTCGGCGCGCCGGGCTGGAACGACATCGTGGTGGACGGCCGCGGCAATGCCTATGTCAACCGGGCCGGCTTCAACCCGATGGCGGGGGAGGAGTTCCGGCCGGGCTTCGTCCACCTGGTCACCCCGGACGGCTCGGTGCGCCAGATGGCCGGCGACTTCTCGTTCCCCAACGGGATGGCGGTCACCGCGGACAACTCGACCCTGATCGTCGCGGACTCCTACCAGCACAACCTGGTGGCGTTCGATATCGGCGCTGACGGCGGGCTGTCCGGCCGGCGGGTCTGGGCCGGCCTCGGCGACGGCACCCCGGACGGCATCTGCACCGATGCGGAGAACGCCGTCTGGTATGCCGACGTGCCCGCCAGGCAGTGCGTGCGCGTCGCCGAGGGCGGCAAGGTGCTGCAGACCGTCGGACTGGACCGGGGCGGGTTCGCCTGCGCACTCGGCGGCCCTGGCAACGCGACCCTGTTCATCGTCGCCGCCGAATGGCGGGGGATGACCGAGTCCCCCATGGTGGGGCCCGGCAGCGGCCAGGTGCTCGCCATCGACGTCGACGTGCCGGGCGCAGGCTGGCCGTGACCGGCCCTACTACCTGCTAGCCGTACCTCAGGACTCCGGCTGGCCGTCTTCTGCCTCCCTTGGCTGCGCAGGCAGTCTCGACCTCATGAAATACCAGGTCGGCAACCACACCAAGGGAGAACTAACGATGTTTGCCACCGTTGCTCGTTTCTGTGTTAACCGCCGCCGGTGGGTGCTGGCAGCCTGGATGCTGCTGCTGGTGATCGGGCTGGCCGCCGCGCTTCCGCTGTTCAAGCACCTGAAGGCCGCGAACGGCGCCCCTGGTTCGGAGTCGTCCCGGGGTGCTGCCATCGTGGACAGGGCCACAGGTATGGGCCCGACAGCCGTGGTGCTGGTCAAGGGCCCGCCGGTGAATGCGCCCGGTACCCGCGCCGCGGTGCAGGTGCTGACCGCCAAGCTGGAGCGGGTGCCCAATGTGACCGGTGCGGTCAACGCCTACACCTCACCAGATCCGCAACTGCGCGCCCGGGACGGGCACGCCAGCTTGATCGTGGTCTCGCTGACCAAGGGCGCCGACATGATGACCCAGAACATGACGGTCGGCACGATGCGCGCCGATGCGGTGGGTTCGGTGCCCGGGGCGCAGGTCAAGGTGGGCGGCGACGCCGGGGCCATGGCCGACAGCATGAATGCCCCCGAGAACGACCTGGTGCACGCGAGCCTGCTCGCGTTCCCGATCTTGCTGGTCGCGCTGTTCTTCATCTTCCGTGGGCTGCGCGCCGCGCTGGTCCCGATCATCGCCGCGCTGGCCGCCATGGCCACCACCTTCATCGCGCTGCTCGGTGTTACCGCGGTCACCAGTCTGGCGCCGTACGCTACGGACGTCGTGATGCTGCTCGGCCTGGGCCTGGCGGTGGACTACAGCCTGCTCATGGTCAACCGGTTCCGCGAAGCCCGCGCCACCGGCGCCAGCGTGGCCGACGCGGTGGAGCACACGGGGGCCACCGCCGGGCGGACGGTCACCTTCTCCGCGCTGACCGTCGCCACCGCCCTGTCCGGGCTGTTCTTCTTCGGCGACCCCACCTTCACCTCCGTCGCGATCGCCGGAATCGCCACCGTGCTGATAGCGATGGCCGCCGCGCTGACCCTGATCCCCGCGCTGCTGGCCGCCTGGGGGCGCAAACTGGGTGCCAAGGCCCGCCAGGACGCCTCCGACGGGTGGTTCGGGCGACTGGCCCGCACTGTGCAGGCCCGCCCCGCGCTGGCCGCCCTCGCCGTGGCCGGACTGCTGGCCGCCGCCGCGCTGCCGTTCCTGCACGCCCACTATGGGCTCGGTGACCCGCGCGCCCTGCCCGCCAGCTCCCAGTCCCGCCAGGTCGACCAGACCCTGCTCGCGCACTTCCCGGGCATGCAGGCCGACCCCATCCAGGTCGTCGCGCGCATCCCGGCCAGCGACCCCCGGATCGGCAGCTACGCCGCGTCGCTGGCGCACCAGCCCGGCGTGGCCGCCGTCAGCGTCGAGCGCGGGCTGCACGGCAACGTCAGCGTGATCGACGTGACTCCGGCCGGGTCTACCCAGGGCAGCACGGCCGAGCACCTGGTCGGCGTGCTGCGCGACCACCGCCCGCACTTCACCACCTACGTCACCGGATCGGCCGCGTCCCTGGCCGACTTCAAGGCCGAGATCGCCAGCCGGATCCCCTACGCCGTGGCATGGATCGCGCTGGCCACCTTCGCCCTACTGTTCCTGATGACCGGCTCGGTGCTCATCCCCCTCAAGGCGCTGGGCATGAACATCCTGTCGCTGGGCGCGACGTTCGGAGCCCTGGTGTGGGTGTTCCAGGACGGTCACCTGGCCTCGCTGCTCGGGTTCACCGTCTTCGGCGCCATCGAGGCCTGGGCCCCCGTCATCATCTTCACCTTCGCCTTCGGCCTGTCCATGGACTACGAGGTGTTCCTGCTGTCGCGGATCAAGGAAGCCCACGACGAAGGGAACACGACCAACGACGCCGTCGCCCACGGGCTGCAGCGGTCCGGGCGGATCATCACCTCCGCCGCGCTGCTGATCCTGATCGTGTTCCTCGGCTTCGCCTCCGGGCAGACCCTGGGCATCAAGGAGATGGGCCTCGCCCTGGCCATCGCCGTCGCGGTGGACGCCACCCTCATCCGCTGCGTCCTGGTCCCCGCGACCATGACCCTGTTGGGCCCGGCGAACTGGTGGGCTCCCGCGCCGCTGCGGCGCCTGCACCAGCGCATCGGCCTCGGCGAGGCACCCGCCGAACCGGTCGCCGTTGCCGGCCCGCACGCCTCACCCGGCCGCGACCTGGCCGGCGCAGGGGCGCGCCAGTAAGGGGGTAAACAACCTCAGCCGCCGGGCCCGGTGATCCACACCGGGCCCGGCGGCTGATGCCTGTCGGTACGGTAGGCGGCGTGTCCCTGGATCCCCCGAGCGCCGGTGCGCAGCCAAGCGCCGGGGAGCATCCGCTCGCCGGGCTGATCGCCGACGCGGCGGCCGGGCGTTTCCCCGACCGGGACGGCGGCTGGCATCGGGTGCCGCCCTGGCGGCCCGGCCTGGAGGCGGTCATCTCGTTCACCGCCCACGCCGTCTTCGCCGTGGCACCGGACATCACCGGACGACCGGCTCGCCGCGCTCGGCGCGAACGGTTTCGGTGGCGCCCACGACCCGCGGCTGATCGCGGCGCTGACGTGGGCCCGGACGGCTGGATCGACGTCCTGGACATGCTGATGGCCGGGCGGGGCACGGGCAGCGCCGGCGTGCCGCCACGGCTGGTCGACCGGCCCGACCTGGCCACCCATCCGCCGGGCGCGGTTCGCCGCCCGGATCAGGAGCGACCCCCGGGTGCTCGGCTACCCCGACCCCGACCGGTCGGCCCTCGCGATCATCAGCCGGGGCATCGCGGGCTTACCGAACTGAGCTTCGAACTCGAACCGGGAGGCGCGGCCAGGGCGGTGGAGCGCGGCTCGCCGCCGATGCCCTCGAGCGTCGATCCCGGCCGGCCAGCTCGTCGTGGCCGCCGTGGCGCCGGGCAACGCGGCGAGCGTCCGGGCGCTGCTGTCGGCCGGGTTCGTGCCCCTCGGCTCCCTTCAGCTTTTCCGCCGCGCCGGCTGACGCGACCGGTGACCCATAAGGTGACCAACGTGGGCAACGAGGCGATCAGGGACCGGCTGCACCAAGCGCTGCGTGACGCCATGCGGGCGCGCGACAGCATTGCCGCGTCGGCGCTACGCTCGGCCCTCGCCGCGCTGGATAACGCCGGTGCCGTCCCCCCGGATCCGGCGCCTGCGGCGGCGAGCGGCCCGCACTTCGCCGGTGCGGCCGCCGGCCTGGGCGCGGGTGAGGTGCCCCGGCGTGGCCTGGCCGCTGGCGAAGCGGAGCAGATCGTGCGGGCGGAAATCGCCGAACGGGAGGCCGCGGCGGCCGGCTACGAGGGGGCCGGGCACGGCGAGCAGGCGCACCGGCTCCGCCAGGAGGCACGCATCCTGGCATCCGCCCTTGAGCCGGCGCGCGAGGCTGAGCCCGGGTGAGCGCACGCGCCTGTGCCACAAAACGACGGCCGGTAGTACCCACGTCCACGACCACGGAAAGGTGATCCCAGCATGAGCGCATTGCGGTCCGTAGGGCGGGGGGCGGGGCAGAGCAGCAGAGCGCGGCTCAGAGCCGCCCGTCTCGCCGCGCGAGCCGCCCCCCTGGCCCTCGGCCTCGTCCTCGTGGCGGGCACCACGGCCTCCGCCGCCGTGAGCCTGACCAGGGTGAGCGTTGACGTCTATACCGATACGCAGGCGCAGCACCGCACCGAGGTCGAGCCGGACACCTTCGCGTTCGGTTCCACGATCGTCTCGGCCTTCCAGGTCGGCCGGGTGTTCGGCGGCGGCGCCTCCAACATCGGCTGGGCCACCTCCCGCAACGGCGGCGCGACCTGGTCGCACGGCTACCTGCCCGGCATCACCGGCAACGGTGGCGGCCCGTTCGGGCAGGCCAGTGACGCCACGGTGGCCTTCGACGCCAAGCACAAGGTGTGGCTGATCGCCTCCCTGGGCATCGGCACCTCGGTGGATGTGCTGGTCAACCGGTCCACCAAGGGCGGCGTGGCCTGGGGCAAGCCGGTCACGGTCGCGACCGGCTCCAACGACAAGGACTGGATCGTCTGCGACAACACCGCCACAAGCCCGCATTTCGGCAACTGCTACATGGAATACGACGTCACCAGCACCGGTGACTCGGTCGTGATGCAGACCTCTACCGACGGCGGCCTCACCTGGGGCCCGGCCCGCGCGCCGAGCGGCGGCGCCCCCGGGCTCGGTGGGCAGCCGGTCGTGCAGCCAAGCGGCACCGTGGTCGTGCCCTATGAGTCCATTGCCGGCAGCGGCGCGATCCGCTCGTTCAGCAGCACCAACGGCGGCGCGTCCTGGGGTGCCACCGTGGTGGTCTCCAGCATCAGCCACCACGGCGTGGCCGGGTCGCTCCGCGAGTCCCCGCTGCCCTCGGCCGCCGTGGACGGCGCGGGCACCGTCTACGTGACGTGGGCCGACTGCCGGTTCCGCGCCGGGTGCGCCAGCAACGACATCGTGCTGGCCAAGTCCACCGGCCCCAGCACGTGGGCGGCATCGGTGCGGGTCCCGATCGATCCCGTATCAAGCACTGCGGACCACTTCGTCCCGGGCATCGCGGTGGACCCAGGCACCTCCGGCGCCAGCGCCCGCATCGGGCTGACCTACTACTACTATCCGAACGCGTCCTGCTCCTCGTCGACCTGCAAGCTCGACGCCGGGTTCATCTCCTCGGTCAACGGCGGCGCGACGTGGAGCGCGCCGGCCCAGATCGCCGGGCCGATGTCGCTGTCCTGGCTGCCGAACACCTCGGAGGGGATCATGTTCGGTGACTACATCGCCACCGCGATCGTGGCGGGCGGCAACGCCTATCCGGTCATTCCCGTCTCGCGGGCTCCAGCGGGTTCCACATTCCACCAGGCCATGTACGTACCGGCGGGCGGTTTGGCCGTCACCGGCGGCAGCCGCGCCGCCTCGTCGGCGCACAGCCACCGGTTCGCCCCGCAGCCCGCGCCCACGCTCCCGGTGACCGCCCACTGACCAGGTGACCGAGCCACGCGCGGCCGCGCCCCCAGACCATCCCGGGCCTGGGGGCGCCCAGCCTGCGGGGACGCCCGCCGCTGATGACGCGGAAGCGGCCCGGGTTACGGAGTTCTGGCGGGGCCTCGGGCTGCCCGGCCTTGTAGACATCCACACCCACTTCATGCCGCCTAACGTGCTGGCCAAGGTCTGGGCGTTCTTCGAGGGCGGCCGCGCCGGTGTCGGGCGCGCCTGGCCCATCGCCTACCGCCGTCCCGAGCAGGAACGGGTTGCCCTGCTGCGGGCCTTCGGCGTGCGCCGGTTCAGCGCGCTGCTATATCCGCACAAGCCGGACATGGCCGCATGGCTCAACTCATGGGCGGCCGGTTTCGCGGCCAGGACTCCGGACGCCCTGCACAGTGCCACGTTCTTTCCCGAGCCCGGGGCCGTCGGCTACGTGGCGGAGGCGATCGGCGCGGGCACCCGCTTGTTCAAGGCCCACCTGCAGGTCGGCGGCTACGATCCCCGGGACGAGACGCTGAACGCGGTATGGGGGATGCTCGCCGAGGCGCGGGTGCCGGTCGTCGTGCACTGCGGCTCCGGGCCCACTCCCGGGCCGTTCACCGGGCCGGGGCCGATCTCCGGGGTACTTGCCCGCCATCCCCGGCTGACCATGATCGTCGCTCACCTCGGGGCTCCCGAGTACGGCGAGTTCCTCGACCTCGCCGGCCGCTACCCGGGGGTCCATCTCGATACCACGATGGCCTTCACCGCCTTCATGGAGCGCCTCGCGCCGTTCCCTGCCGCGCTGCTGCCGCGGCTGGCTCATGCGGGCGACCGGATCCTGCTCGGCAGTGACTTCCCCAACATCCCGTACCCCTACCTGCACCAGTTGGAGGCGCTTGCCGGACTGGACCTCGGCGCGCCGTGGCTGCGCGCGGTCTGCCACGACAACGCCGTGCGGCTGTTTGGGTGGGGTGGTGGGGTCTGAACCAGCAGAGCGCGGGGTTCTGGGACCGGGGCCTAGCCAAGGGCGGGGTGGCGGGCCGGAGCCAGTAGCGCGATCGGCTCACATAGCCTGGGAACGCAGGGGGGACAAGTCTCTATCGGCAGCGGGGTGTTATGGCTGACCTGGTCATTCTCGGTGTGATCGTGGCGATTGTGCTGCTCTACGCGGCAGACCGGGCGGTGCAAGCACGCGCCCGGGCAAGACGGTTGCGCAGCATGAGCGAGCGGCTTGCCGCCGCTGCCGTCAGAGCCGAGGAACAGCAGGCCAAGCGTCAGGCGGCCGCGGAGGCCAGTGCGGAACTGACCTCCGTCATGCCCGCGATCAACCTCCGTCTTCCGGTGAAGCCGCCGGGGCAGACGGCCGACGGCGACGCGCCGCGTGACTAGGGCATCCCCCGGATCGGCCGCTTGCCCCTTTCCATGTTCTATCCGCTGGGGCGCCTCTCTTTACCAGGTCGGCGCTTCATCGGCGGTGGTCACAGGCCCGGCGTTCAGCGGCTGGCGGCCGCCAGCGCCACGCGGATCGCATCGGCGCTCGCGGGTGTCCCCTTCTCGTCGGTGAACGGCCCGTATGGCGCGCCATAGACCGGAGTGCCGGGCTGCTGGCGCCAGCTCTCCGCGAGCGGCCCCGCGTCCACGGCTCCGTAACCGATCGAGTCGAGGAACGCGGTCACCGCCGCCTTCGCCTCCGGGTCGTCGCCCGCGATGGGCAGGTAGCTGCGATCGGGTGCCCCGGACGGCCTGCTCAGCGACTCCAGGTGCTTGTAGAAGATGTTGTTGAAGGCCTTCACCACCGCGGATCGGGCCAGATGCCGCTGTATCAGCTCGCTGCTGGTCATCGCGCCGCTGTCGAGTTCGGGGAGCTGCCCGTCCCGCTGGGGATAGTAGTTGCAGGTGTCGATGACGACCTTCCCGGCCAGTGGCCCGGGGGCGGCACTTTGGAAGGCTCGCAACGGGATCGTGACCACGACGAGGTCGCCGCCCTCGGCCGCTTCCTGCCCGGTCCCGGCCCGGGCAAGCGGCCCGAGCTGGCCGGCCAGCTCCGCCAGGGTATCCGGGCCGCGGGAGTTGCTGAGTATCACCGGATGGCCGGCCGCCACGGCGAGCTTCGCCACGGTGCCACCGATCTTGCCACTTCCGATCAGTCCCACAGTTGTCATGGACCCGGTAACCCCGGCCGGTGGTTGATCATTCCGCCCGGGCGCGCTAGCTAACGGAGCCGCCCAGCGCGTGCAGCAGCGCCTTCATCCAGGGGCCCAGGTCGGCGGGGGTGCGGGCGGAGATGAGGTTGCCGTCCACGACCGTGACCTGGTCCACCCAGTCGACTCCGGCGTTGACCATGTCGTCGCGGATCGCGCCCACGCTGGTCGCCCGGCGGCCCTTGACGATCTTCGCGGAGATCGGAACCCAGCCCGCGTGGCAGATAAAGGCGATCGGCTTCGCCGCATCGTCGAACGCCCGGACCAGGTCCAGCACCGCCTCGGAACGCCGCAACTTGTCCGGGGCATAGCCGCCAGGAATGACAAGCGCGTCGAAGTCGTTTGCGGACAGCCCGTCCACCGTGGTGTCCACGGCGACCGGCCCATGGCCTTTCTTCCCCATGACGGGCTGGTCGTCGAGGCCGGCCACGGTCACCGTGACATCCTCCTCGCGCAACCGGTACAGCGGGTAAAGCAACTCCATGTCCTCGAACTCGCTGGCGGCGAGCAGGAGGACCTTCCGTCCTGCCAAGGTCATAGCCCCGACCCTACGCTCCGCGCGCTGCCACCGGCATGGACGGGGATGCGGGTGGACAATGGGAGCATGACCCGGCCGCCGCGAACACCTGGGTGATGTGTGGGGTGCCATCCGGTGAGCGCTCGGCCACGCCGAAACACGCGCCGACGCCGGTCTCGCCCGTCGCCCCGGCCAGCGCGGTGACGGCCGGGTGGTCCAGGCCGATCAGCTGCTCCGGGTGAGCCGCCGGGTCGGCCGACCCGGTCAGCGACATCTCCGGGAACAGCGCAAGCTCGCAGTCTTCCGCCCTGGCCTCGGCCAGCAGTTCCAGGTGGGCCGCGAGGTTCGGCCCGGCCTCACCCTTGTGGCACACCATCGCCGCCAGCAGTGCGCGCATGCCCCGCCTCAGCCCGCCCTGGCGGTCAGCCGGCAGTAGCACGAGGACCTGATCGGCACGTCCGCTCTCGCGGCGGCGATCTTCAGTTGTTGCCCTACGATGCCCGCTGCCTCGGCTTTGCCCAGCCGGGTCAGGCATTCGTGGTACCCGTGCAAGCTCCAGACGTTACCGGGGTGCTGGCAGGGCCGCGCCAGCGTGCCGTCCAGGCCGAGATCGGCGCGGTAGACCGCCTCCGCCTCGGCGAGCATGCCCTGTTCGAGCAGCAGGGCGCCGTAGGCGTGCCGGGCCGGCTGCATCCAGCCCCACGGCTCGTCGTAGGGGAGGCCGTCGTCGAGTTCGACGGCGCGGCGCAGCAGCCGGAACGCCTCGTCGTGGTTGCCCCGCCGGTATTCAAGCTCGCCGCCCAGCATGGCCCCGGCCACCGCGAGGATGTCCTGGCAGGTGTTGTTGAAGATGGTCCGCTCCTGCGGTACCCGGGCGGCCGCCGCGGCGAACCGCGCCTGCTCCGCGGCGGCCTGCTCGACCTGCCCGGTGGCCGCGTGCGCGACGCCCTTCGCGTAGTGGGTCATGGCGGTGGTAACCAGGTACAGGTCCGGGTCGCCGGGCAACGGCGCGGCGAGGATCTCCGCCCAGCGCCCGAACCGGATCAGCACGTGCAGCCGCATCGCCACGAAGCCTTCGAGCCAGTCCGCCATGGGCGGGTTCTGCACCCGGAGCAGGTCCTCGGGGATCGCGGCGGCAAGCTGGTCGGCCGCCTCCCGGGCGGTCCGCTCCTGGCCGAGGAACATCGCGCCGTAGATCTTGAAGTGGTGGTCGTGCGCCCGGTACAGCGTGTAGAAGTTCATCGCGCCCCGCTGCGCGCGGAACTTCTCGTCGGCCACGATCGCGGCCGAGTTGCCGGCCACCACGCTGGCGTAGTCGCCGCACAGCACGTCGAGATGGGTCGGCATGTGCCGCAGGTGGCCAGCGTCGGGGACCAGGTTCCGGAGGAGGTCACCGGCGGCCAGCGCATCCTCTGGCCGGGCGGACATCTCCATCAGGTGTATGTACATATGCAGGACGCCGGGGTGCTCCCGGCCTTCGGGGCTGGCCAGCGCCTGCTCGAGCACGGCCTTGGCCTCCAGGGTGGCCGCCCCCTGGGCCGGCTCGCCGGTGGCGATGTCCCACAGCGCCCACGGGGTCAGGTTCAGCAGCGCGTCGGCGAACAGCGCCGCCACGTCAAGGTCGCCGGGATGAGACCGGTACACCTCGCGCATGGCGGCCGCGTATCCGGCGTTTTGCGCTTCGCCCGCCGCGGGGTCCCAGCCGGCGTCGCTGGCTGGCGCCGCCGCCGGGTAGCGCGCGGCCATGGCCTGCAGCAGCGCGCGCTCCACCGGGGACGCCGACCGGGCCTGGCCCGCGGCATCGCCGAGCGCAGCCAGCGCGCGGGAGATCGCCTCGGGTGCTTCCCCCGGGCCGAACGCCTCCCACGGTTTGTTGTAGTTCGGGCCGAGCGCGTAGGCCAGGCCCCAGTACGCCATGGCGCAGCCGGGGTCGGCCTCGGCGGCCCGCCCGAAGCAGGCGGCCGCCTCCTCGTGGTTGAACGCGTACGCCCACACCAGACCACGATCGAACCAGATTTGTGCGCAGGACGAACCGGTTATCTTTCGGCTGTAGGAGCCGAGGTCGAAGTAGTCGGACATCAGGGGATACGGTACGCGCAGGCCAAGGCGGCAGGCCCGCTGGCCCGGCCGAGGGAGAGGAGCCTTGCCATGCCCGGCGAGAGCGGATACGTGATCACCCCCGCGGACCGGACGACGCTGCTGCAGGGGCCGCTCGGCGCGATCCTGATGCTGGGCGGTGACCGGACGGCGGGCAGCCTGTCGCTGGTGGAGCACCCGCTGCAGCCCAGGTCGCTGGGCTCGCCGATGCACACGCACCGCCACGAGGACGAGTACTCCGTGGTGCTGGAAGGCCAGGTCGGCGCGCAGATCGGCGACCAGACCGTCGAGGCGGGCCCGGGCGGCGTGCTGGTCAAGCCGCGCGGCGTGCCGCACGCCTTCTGGAACGCGACTGACCAGCCCGCGCGGCTGCTTGAGATCATCTCCCCGGCGGGCTTCGAGGGGTACTTCGCGGGCCTGGGGGAGATCCTCGGCGGCCAGAGCCCCCCGGATCCTGGCCGGCTGGCGGAACTGGCCGACCGCTACGGCCTCGAACTGGACCGGGCGTCGATACCCCGGCTGGCGGCCGCCCACGGCCTGCGCGTCCCCGGGGCACCACCCGGCCCGCCATGACGGCCGGGCCGGCCTGCCCAGCCACGGCATGGGTGGTGGCCGGGCCGCCCGGCGCGGGGAAGAGCACGGTCGCCGGGCTGCTGCTGGCCCGCCTCCGGCCGGTCCCAGCGCTGCTGGACAAGGACACGATGTACGGCTCCTTCGTGGCCGCGACCCTGGCCGCGGCCGGGCACCCGCCGGGGGAGCGCGAGGGCCCGTGGTACGACGAGCACATCAAGGTGCACGAGTACGCCGGGATGACGGCGACCGCCCGGGAGATCCGCGGGCACGGCTGCCCGGTGCTCCTGTGCGGGCCGTTCACCCAGCAGATCCACGATCCCGGCCGGTGGCGGTCGTGGGTCTCGGACCTGGGTGGCGGCACGGTGCGCCTGGTCTGGGTGCGCACGGACGCGGCGACGCTGCACCGCCGGCTCACCGCCCGCGCCAGCGGGCGGGACGCGGCGAAGCTTACGGACTTCGCGGCGTTCACCGCCAGCATGCGGCTCGGCGCGGAGCCCGCGGCGCCACACGCCACGATCGACAATCGCGTGGATCCGCCCGCAACGCTGGAAGACCAGGTCACCGAGCTGGCACGGAGCCTGCCCGGCGGGTGAGCCCGGCCCGGCCGGTGGCGGGTCAGGGTGCCAGCGGCGACGGGTGGCGTGGCTGGTAGATGGGGAACTCCGTGCCGTCGGGCAGCCGGATCGCGGCCAGCAGGCCCCAGCCCTGGTCGGCGACCTCCTGTGCGACCTCCACGCCCTTGGCCCGCAGCCCGGCGAGCGTCTCGTGGATGTCGTCGCACATCAGGTACAGCTCATGGCGGCCACCATCGGCGGGGTGCACGGCAAGCTCGGCCGGTGGCATGGCGAAGATGAGCCAGCCACCGCCCGCGTCCACGGAGGACAGCCCGAGCGTGTCCGAGAAGAACGCCTTGACCTTGTCGGCTTCGGGGGAGAACACGATCGCGTGCAGGCCGGTGATCATGCCCCGATCGTAGCCCGGGGCCGGGCGGCGGCGCCGGCCGTCGCTGCTTCGCCCGGGGCCGCCGCCGGGGTCAAGAGGCTGCCCCGGCCGGCCACGTTTGTGGGCGGTTACGCCAACGACCACATTCTTGTGTGGGCGCTGGCGCCAACGACTACAAACGGCCGGCGCGACGCGTGCGGCTGGATAACGCCGCACACCATCCCGGGGTTGCCTGCCGGGCCTGGAGGGCATGTTATCTTGATGTCAAGATAACTGAGGGAGAGCGCCGTGATCCACCATGTGCAGCTGGCCTGCCCGGCGGGCAGCGAGCCAGCGCTGCGCGCGTTCTACGGCGGCGTGCTGGGGCTGGACGAGGTCCAGAAACCGCCGGGACTTGCCGCCCGCGGCGGGTGCTGGTTCCGCGGCCACGGCATCGAGTTGCACCTCGGCGTCGAGGAAGACTTCCGGCCCGCGCGCAAGGCGCATCCCGGGCTGCTGGTGGCCGGAATCGACGCCTGGGCGGCCCGGCTGCGGGACGCCGGGTACCCGGTGCGCTTCGACGGCGAGTTCCCCGGGATGCGCCGCTTCTACAGTCACGACCCGTTCGGGAACCGGCTGGAATTCCTTGAGCCTGCCGCCGCGCCGGCCCCCGGGTCAGACCGGGCCTGAGGCGGCATTCTGCGTACCCGGGTTGCCCTTGTCGGCGTACCACGCGGCGATCTGCGCGCGGTTATTGAATCCCAGCTTGGCCATGATGTTGGCGACGTGCCTGGCGGCGGTCGCCGGGCTGATGAACAGTTCCACGGCGATGGCCTTGTTGCTGTGGCCGCTCGCCACCAACTCGACCACCTCGTGTTCCCTCGGGGTCAGCGCACCGGGCGGTGGCGTCGCCGCCCGCTCGGATCCCAGTGCGGTCAGGGCCACGGTGTCCCCGCCGCCGAAGCCCGGTGATCCCTGGCTGGGCTCAAGCGCCAGCGCGACCGCCTCGTCGCTGCTCATGGCGCGGCCCTGCGTCCAGAGCCGGGTGATGGTGTTATCGCCGAGGTGGCGGGCGGAGGCAAGGTACCGCTCGGTGCGGGCGCCCGACAGCGCGGGCAGCCCGGCCACCTCGCGCAGCGCCGCGGCGGCGGCGGTCAGCCGCACCGCCAGTTCCGGCCGGTCCTCACGCGTGGCCAGCGCCGCGAAGGCCTCCAGCCCGCGGGCCACGCCGATACGCGAGCCGGTGGAGTGGCTCAGCTTCAGGCTCTCGCCCAGGTGCTGCCGCGCCAGCGCCAGCGCGCCCAGGTCCATGGCCACCCGCCCCAGGCCCGCCAGGCACCTGGCGATCTCCGGGCGGGCGTCGATCTCCCGAAGGATGACCAGGGCCTCCAGGTACTGGCGGCGCGCGTCGCCGGGATCCTTGCGCACCCTGGCCAGGTCACCCAGGCCGAGCAGCGCCCGCGCGGTGCCCCATTCCTGGTCAATACGGCGCATCACCGCGATCGAGGACCTGGCCAGTTGCTGCGCCTCGCGCAGGTTGCCCTTCACCCCGGCGATCGCGGCCCGGATGCCCAGCGCATACCCCTCGTTCCAGCCGTCACCGGCCGCCTGGGCCACCGACAGCGCCTCGTCGGCCTGCGCCGCCGCGTCGTCGATGCGCCCGGTGTGCAGGGCGACCTCGGCCAGCAGGCTGAGCCCGGACGCGGTCCAGAACGCATCCCCCGCCTCCCGGCACAGCGCCAGCCCCTCCTCGGCCAGCGACCGGGACAGGGCCGGGTCGCTGGGCAGGGTGAGCTGGGCCCGCCCGATCAGGCCCGCGCCGCGCACCTCCGGCGATACGTCCGGCGCATCGACGGCGAGGAAGGAGGCCAGCCATTCGCTGCCCTCGGCGAACGTGCCACGGACGATCCAGCACGGCCGGACCGCGTTGCATATCCGCAGCCCGGTCTCCACGTCACCGTCGGCCAGGCAGCCGCTCAGCACCAGCCAGACATTGCCGATCTCCACGTCATACCGGCGGAACACGTCCACCCGCGCCGACCAGGGTGCCTCGATCCAGGCCAGCCCGATCGCCAGGTTCCGCTCGGCCACCCCGAGCGTGTAGTCGCGCAGCCGGAGCTGGAACGTTTTAGTCTCGCCGGCGTCCGCCAGGCGCCCCGCGGCGTATTCCCTGATGCTGTCCAGCAGCCGGTAGCGGGCCTGGCCGAGTACCTCGGACTCGACCACCACCAGCGACTTATCCACCAGGGCGGCCATCAGGTCGAGGATGGCGGACGCCGGAATGTCCCCATCGGTGCAGACCTGCTCGGCCATCTCCAGCGACCAGCCGGCGAACACCGAAAGCCGCCGCAACAGCACCTGCTCATGCGGCGTGAGCAGGTCATGGCTCCAGTCGATGGTGGCGCGCAGGGTCCTATGCCGCGGCGGGGCGGTCCGGTTGCCCGTGGTGAGCAGCCCGAACCGGTCGGCCAGCCGCTCGGCGATCTGTTCCACCGACAGCGCGCGCACCCGCGCGGCCGCCAGTTCGATCGCCAGCGGCACGCCATCAAGCGCCCGGCACAGCGCGGCGACCGCGCCGACGTTGGCCGGGCCGATGGTGAAACCGGGCAAGGAGGCCGCCGCCCGGTCGGCGAACAGCCGGATCGCCTCGTACCGGTTCGCGTCCTCGGCCGACTCCAGCGGGCCCGCGGGGGCCACCGACAGCGGCGGTACCTGCCACACCGTTTCCGCGGCGACCCGCAACGGCTCGCGGCTCGTGGTGATCACGATCAGCCCGGGCGAGGAGTCCAGCAGGCGCTGGCACAACGCGGCGCACGCATCGATCAGGTGCTCGCAGTTGTCCAGGACCAGCAGCAGCCGGCGCGGCGACACCGCGTCGGCGAGCGTGTCGAGCAACGGCCGCCCGGGCTCCTCACCGACTCCCAGCGCCGACGCCACCCGGGATATCACCAGGTCGGGCTGCCACAGGTCGCCCAGATCGACGAAGCAGCCGCCGTCGGGGAACGACACCACCACGGTGTGCATGACACGCTGGGCCAGCCTGGTCTTCCCGATGCCGCCAGGGCCGCAGAGCGTCAGCGCCCTGGTCACGCCCAGCAACTCACACAACTCGGTGAGCTCCCGTTCGCGGCCCACGAAGTTGTTCGGTTCCTGGGGCACCTGGATCCGGATCTTGGTTACCTCGCTACCGTGTAGCCCGCGTTAACCCCGCCAAGCGGCCAGCCAACTCCGGCGCCCCGGGGCATGTGTACACATGCCGCAGGTTGAAACCAGAATAACCGCGGCCATGTCCGTATGGGGGGTTACTTAGCGTCCTTTGGTCAGGCATCTGACGGCGTTCAAATACATATCTACGTACATAGTTCTGTCGATGCCGCAGGCCGGCCGCTGCGCCTAACCTCCTGACATCACGTTGGGCGACCGTCCGCCAGGGGGGACGGCGGAAGCCCCGGCGGCTGTGGGGCGGCTGCCGATGTGTCTCCGGCTGCCGGGGCTCATCGTGTTGGGGGGCGGGACGGCTTGTGGTTCGATCCGCTCGACGATGGGCCCCGGGGGCCGGCTTTTGTCTGTTATCCCCTGCTCACCCGCGCCTGTGCGCGCCGCGTTCCCGGCTGCCGTACTGTAGGTGGCTACCCGCGGGCGCAATCGGGGCGGTTTGTTCGTTGAGGTACCGAGTGCGGCTCCAGGCCGCCCCGGTCGCCGCAGGCGCTGCGGGCCACGTTGGGTAGGTCGCCGGTTCCGGTAGCTTCCATCCGGAGGTCAGTTTGCGTGCCAGTAAGGGTGCCCACCGCCGGGCGCCTGGCTTCTGGGATCGGGGGACCCGCGAGTGAGGGGAGCCACGCGCGCCTGGCTCCGTGCGTACTGCATGTTGTCTGCCGGAGCGCTCGGGATAGCGCTACTGGCCGCGTGCACCGATCCGGGGCCCGGCGAGACGGCGGCGGGGGGCGCCCTGGGCAGCTATGTGGTGCCGTCGGGCATCCACAAGATCAAGCACGTGATCATCATCATGCAGGAGAACCGGTCCTACGACTCCTACTTCGGCACCTACCCGGGGGCGGACGGCATCCCGATGCGCCACGGGGTGCCCACGGTCTGCGTGCCGAACCCGGCCGGTGGCTGCGACCGCCCCTACCACGACAGCGCGGACGTCAACGGCGGCGGCCCGCACGGCGAGGTCAACGCGGTCGCCGACATCAACCACGGCAAGATGGATGGCTTCATCCGCCAGCGTGACGCGGCCAAGGCGTCCTGCCGCATCCCCGACGATCCGGCCTGCACCGGCGCCAGCGGCGTGCCCGACGTGATGGGCTACCACACCGCCGCGGAGATACCGAACTACTGGGACTACGCCAAGAACTACGTGCTGCAGGACCACATGTTCGAGCCGGTGAAGTCGTGGTCGCTGCCCGAGCACCTGTACCTGGTCTCCGCCTGGTCGGCGCGGTGCAAGAACCGCTCGCCGATGAGCTGCGTCAACAACATCGTCGGCCCCTACGGCGTCAACACGTTCGGCGAGGCGGTGCACAAGGAGCTGACCACCGGCAAGACCTCGATCGACCTGGCCTGGACCGACATCACCTGGCTGCTGTACGCCAAGCATGTGAGCTGGGCCTACTACGTGCAGGCCGGATCGCAGCCGGACTGCGACAACGACTCGGACGAGACGTGCGAGGTGGTCAGGCAAAGCGCCGCCACGCCGGGGATCTGGAACCCGCTGCCGCTGTTCGGCGACGTGCAGCAGGACCACCAACTGCACAACATCCAGCCGCTCGGCAACTTCCTCCAGGCCGCCGGCGCGGGCACCCTGCCCGCGGTGAGCTGGGTCGTCCCGTCCGGCCCGGACAGCGACCACCCGCCGGCCAGCGTGCACCGGGGCCAGGCCTACGTCACCGCGCTGATCAACGCCGTCATGAAGAGCCCCGACTGGAAGTCCACGGCGATCTTCCTGAGCTGGGACGACTGGGGCGGCTTCTACGACAACGTGCTCCCGCCCGACGTCGACGAGAACGGCTACGGCATGCGGGTGCCCGGCCTCGTGATCTCCCCCTATGCCAAGAAGGGCTACATAGACCCGCAGACGCTCAGCAGCGACGCCTACCTCAAGTTCATCGAAGACGACTTCCTCGGCGGCGCCCGGCTCAACCCCAAGACCGACAAGCGGCCCGACCGGCGCCCGGACGTGCGCGAAGACCTGTCGATACTCGGCAACGTGGCGCAGGACTTCAACTTCAACCAGGCCCCGCGCCCACCGTTGCTGCTGCCCACCAACCCGCCGACGGACTCACCGTCGATACCGCTCTACTTCATCGGCAAGCCCGCCTGCTGGGGATGCACCGCGCCGCCACCGGCCGGATTCAGCAAGCGCGCACCCGGGCCATACCGCCCCAAGGCGCACGCGAAGACCGGCAAGAAGCACTGAGCGCGGGGCACTGACCGCGGGTATCAGCCCCGGTAGAGTTCGGCGACCCGGAAGGCCAGGTCAAGCGACTGGCTGCGGTTGAGGCGCGGGTCGCACGCGGTCTCGTACCTGCCGGTGAGGTCGGCCTCGGTGAGGCCGTGGCTCCCGCCGAGGCACTCGGTCACGTCGTCGCCGGTGAACTCGATGTGGATCCCCCCGGGGTGGGTGCCGAGCGCGTGGTGGACCTCGAAGAACCCGGTGACCTCCGCGAGGATGTCCTCCACGTGCCGGGTCTTGCGCCCGCCCGGTGTCTCGGTGGTGTTCCCGTGCATGGGATCGCACACCCAGGCCACCTGGGCGCCGCTGGCAGTCACCTTGTCCACGAGCGGGGGCAGCGCGGCGCGGATCGCCGACGCGCCCATCCGCGTGATGAAGGTGAGCCGCCCGGGCTCGTTGCCAGGGTTGAGCCGGTCCACCAGCGCCAGCGCGTCCTGCGGGGTGGTGGACGGACCCAGCTTGACGCCAACCGGGTTGCGGACATGGCGGAAGAACTCGACGTGCGCCCCGTCCAGCGCCCTGGTGCGCTCGCCGATCCACGGGAAGTGGGCCGAGGTGTCGTAGGGCAGTCCGGTGCGCGAGTCGATCCGGGTCATGGCGCGCTCGTACTCGAGCAGCAGGGCCTCGTGGCTGGAGTAGAACTCGACCGTGCGGAACTCGGCCGGGTTGGTCCCGCTGGCCTGCATGAACGTCAGTGCCCGGTCGATCTCGCCGGCCAGGGCCTCATACCGCTGCCCCGCCGGGCTGGCCGCGACAAAGTCGGTGTTCCAGGTGTGCACCTGGCGCAGGTCCGCATAGCCGCCCTGGGTGAACGCACGGCACAGGTTGAGCGTGGCCGCCGAGTAGTGGCAGGCGCGCAGCATCCGCTGCGGGTCCGGCGTCCGCGCCTGCGCGGTGAACTCCAGCCCGTTGACCGCGTCGCCGCGGTAGGCGGGCAGCGCGGTCCCGTTGCGGGTCTCGGTGTCCGACGACCGCGGCTTGGCGAACTGGCCCGCCAGCCGGCCGATCTTGACCACCGGCACGCTGGCGGCGTAGGTGAGGACGACCGCCATTTGCAGCAGCGTCCGCAGCTTCCCGCGGATCGCGTCGGCCGTGGAGCCCTCGAAGGTCTCCGCGCAGTCGCCGCCCTGCAACACGAAGGCCTCGCCACGGGCCACGGCCGCCAGTCGCTCCTTCAGTTTGTCGCACTCGCCGGCGAACACCAGCGGCGGGATCCTGGCGATCTCACGGGTGACCACCTCGACCGCCGCGGAGTCGGGCCAGTCCGGCTGCTGTGCCACGGGCAGGGCCCGCCACGCGTCGAGTGCTGCGGTGTCCATGTCCTACCTGGCCTTCCTGGCCAGCCGCACCGGGTCCAGCGGCGGGGCGGCCAGCGGCGCGCCGTGGTACCCGGCCACCGTCCCGAACCGCTGCCCGGTGGCCCAGTCGTGCGCCGCCGTGGCGATGTCGTCCGGGGTCCGTCCCACGAAGTTCCACCACATCAGCAGGGTCTCCCCGAGTGGCTCGCCGCCGAGCAGGAACAGCCGGGTGCCCGCCCGTGCGGCGATATCCACCGATTCGCGGCCGGGCGGCAGGTAGAGCAGGCTGCCAGGGGCGAGATCGGTCCCGTCGGCGGCAGCCGCGCCGAATGCCGCGAAGATCACGTGCTCATGATGTGGCGCCAGCGGCACGGTGCCACGCGCGTCCAGTTGGGCGCTCAGTTCCGCGCCCACCACGGCAGAGAACACCCGGGCCGGGCTGGTGACGCCGGCCAGCGTGCCGGCGAACACCGTGGCGTCGAGGCCGCCGAGCCGCACCGCCGGGAGTTGCGCGTGGTGCTCGAAGTCCGGGGCCACCTGGCGCTGCGCGCCGGGCAGGGCCAGCCAGAGCTGGACCCCGTGCAGCCACGGGTCGTGGTCCTCCGGCGACTCCTCCGAGTGGGCGATGCCACGCCCGGCGGTCATCAGGTTGAGCTGGCCGGGCCGGATGAGCTGCTCGCTGCCCAGGCTGTCCCGGTGCAGCACGGTTCCGGCGAGGAGCCAGGTCACCGTCTGCAGCCCGATGTGCGGGTGCGGCGGGACCTGCATGCCGGCCACCCCGTCCACGGACGCGGGACCATAGTGGTCCACGAAGCACCACGCGCCCACGCTGCGCCGCTGCCGTAGCGGCAGCAGGCGGCGCACGTCGAGGTCGCCGACGCGGGCGAGGCGCGCCGCGGTGACCTCGGTGCCCGGCGCGCCGGTGTCCCCGGCGGTGCCAGGTACCTCCAGATCCGAATCGACAGTGCTCATTGCCTGGCCTCCCTCGCGGGCGCTCGGCCCGGGGCCTCGCTGGCTTCGGGAGGCACGGGGGGTCTGGGGGCTTGCCCCCAGACGAGCAGAGTCTGGCCGCCGGGGAGCCGCAGCGCGCAGCGATGCGGCGTTCGGCCCGGCGGCTGCGGCGTGACACTCCTGGTCGCTAGCAGAAGGCGGCTCACTGTTGGTGCTGCTTTCGTTGGCCGTTGGCGCGGCTAGTGGCGTTCAATGATCCCCGGACCGACCATAACCCAGCGAGGGTGCACGACTGCCAGCGAGGAGGCCCGGGGTGAGCACAGCCCGCGAGATCCAGGACGAGCTGAAGGTGTCCGGCCGCCGGCTGCGCGCCGCCATTCCCGGCGTATACGCGGGGTACGCCGCGCTGCACGGGGCGGCCATGGGCGACGGCGCGCTGCCGGCCAGGGTGAAGGAACTGATCGCGCTGGCCATCGCGGCCACCAAGGAATGTGACGGCTGTGTGGCCGCCCATGCCCGCTCGGCCGTCCGGCAGGGTGTCACCGCCGCCGAGGTGGCCGAGGCCATGGGCGTGGTGATCCTGATGAACGGCGGGCCCGGCACGGTCTGGGCCCCCCGGGCCCTCGCCGCGTTCGAGGAGTTCGCCCGGGCAAGGCCCCGTGACGAAGGAACGGAGCCGCAGGCCAGCGGGGGTTCCGGGGGGCGCCCCCCGGGCTAGCACTGGGGGGTTCCGGGCGGCTTGCCGTCCGGGCTAGCACTGGGGGTTCCAGGGCGGCTTGCCGTCCGGGCTGACAGAGCCGGTTAGCCCACCAGAGTCTTGACCGAGGCGATCAGTTCGGTCAGCGCCGACTTGGCGTCGGCGAACAGCATGCTCGTCTTCGGGTTCACGTACAGCTCGTTGTCGATGCCGGCGTAACCGTGTCCCATCGACCGCTTGATGACGATGATGCTCTTGGCATGGTCCACGTCGAGTATGGGCATGCCCGAGATCGCGGTGCCCGGCCGGCGCGCGGCCGGGTTGGTCACGTCGTTGGCCCCGATGACCAGGGCCACGTCGGCCCGGGGGAATTCGGGGTTGATCTCTTCCATCTCCTTGAGCTGCGGGTAGGGCACGTTGGCCTCGGCCAGCAGCACGTTCATGTGCCCCGGCATCCGGCCGGCGACCGGGTGGATGGCGTAGCTCACCTCGGCGCCGCGCTCCTCGAGCAGCGCGGCAAGCTCAGCGACCTGGTGCTGCGCCTGGGCGGCGGCCAGGCCGTACCCGGGCACGATGATGACCTTCTGCGCATAGGCGAGCTGGATGGCCGCGTCGTCAGCGGCCACGGACCGGACGTCGCCACCGGGCCCGGCCACCGCCGGGGTGCTGTCGCCGGTGCCGAAGCCGCCGATCATGATGTTGCGCAGGGAGCGGTTCATCGCGTCGGCCATGAGCTTGGTCAGGATGCTGCCGGATGCTCCGACCAGGGCACCGGCGATGATCAGCGCCCAGTTCCCGATGACGAACCCGGCCATCGCGACCGCGGTGCCGGTGAACGCGTTGAGCAGCGAGATCACCACCGGCATGTCCGCGCCGCCGATCGGCATCACCATCGTCACGCCGAACGTCAGGGCCGCGAGGATGATGACGATCATGACGGGCACGCTGGGCGTGGCGATCATGTAGATGCCGCCGCCCACCCCGACCGCGGCCGCGGCGATGTTGACGGCGCGCGAGCCGGGGAACGTCATCGGTGCCGAGTTGATGACACCCTGCAGCTTGCCCGCCGCGATGATCGACCCGGAGAACGTGACCGCGCCGATGAGCACGTCAAGGACCGTGGTGATCGTGATCGCCTCGGGCACCCCGGTGGTGGCACCGGCCAGCCTGACGTAGTCGTTGATACCCACCAGCGCCGCCGCGCCGCCACCCACCGCGTTGAACAGGCTGACCAGCTGCGGCATGGCGGTCATCTGCACGGTGCGCGCCGAGTACAGCCCGGCCCCGGCGCCGACCAGCGCGCCCGCGATCATCACGGCCCAGCCGGTGGCGGTGACCGTGCCCGCGTGCACCACGAGGGCGAACGTGGTGGCGATCGCGAGGGCCATGCCGGCCGTGGAGATCTGGTTACCGCGCCGTGCCGAGGCGGGGGAGTTCATCAGGTGCAGGCCGAGCACGAAGCAGACCGCCGAGCTGACGTACAGGAGCTGGGTGACCCAGTCGAAGGTGTTCATGCCTGGCCGCCGTCGCGCTGGCCGTTGACCGCGGCCGGGGTGTCCGCCGCGGCAACCGGGGCGCGGCTGCGCCGGAACATCTTGAGCATCCGGCCGGTGACCACGTACCCGCCGACCACGTTCATGGCGGCGAACGCGGCCGCCACGAACGCCAGGATGTAGCCCAGCGCGTTGTTCGCGGTCACCGCGATCAGCATGGCCCCGGCCAGGACGATGCCGTGGATCGAGTTCGCCGCCGACATCAGCGGGGTGTGCAGGGTCGCGGGCACCTTGCTGATCACCTCGAACCCGACGAGCAGGGCGAGCACGAAGATCGTGATGTCGGTGAGCAGCGCGGTACTCACTGCGCGGTACCTCCGGTGGGATTCTCGAGCAGGGCCGCGGTAGCAGGGTGGACCACGGTCCCGTCGTGCGTGATGACGACCCCGGCCTGGATCTCGTCGGACAGGTCGATGGCAAGTTCGCCGTCGGCGGCCAGGTGCAGCAGCAGTGCGCTGACGTTGCGCGCGAAGGCGTTCGATGCCGCGGTGGGTACGCTGGCGGCCAGCCCGCCCGCGCCGATCACCGTCACGCCGTTTTCCGTCACCGTCTGCGCGTCGGGGACCGAACCCGCGACGTTGCCGCCGAGCGGCCCCGCCCCCATGTCCACGATCACCGAACCGGCCGCCATCGCCTTGATCGCGTCCTCGGTGACCAGCAGCGGCGGACGGCGGCCGGGCACCTGGGCGGTGGTGATGATCACGTCGTGCCGGGCGATGTGCCCGGTCAGCTCGGCCTGCTGTGCCTGCCGCTCGTCCTCGGTGAGTGCCCGGGCGTAGCCGCCCTCGCCGGCCGCCGCCCCCACCGAGGTCAGCTCGATGAAGGTGGCACCCAGGGACTCGACCTCGGTCTTGGTCTGCGGGCGCACGTCGTAGGCCGAGACCACGGCGCCGAGCCGCTTGGCCGTTCCGATGGCCTGCAGGCCCGCCACCCCGGTGCCGAGCACGAGTACCTTGGCCGGCCGTGCGGTGCCCGCCGCGGTGATCAGCAGCGGGAAGAACCTGCCGAACGCGGCCGCCCCGACCAGCGCCGCCTTGTAGCCGGCCACGTTCGCCTGGGAGGTCAGCGCGTCCATTCCCTGGGCTCTGGGCAGCGTGCGGGGCAGTCCGTCCAGGCTGATCGCGGTCACGCCCTTGGCGGCCAGCGCAGCGGCGAACGCGGGGTCGACGAGGGGGTTCAGCATGGCGAGCAGGGCCTGTCCCGGCCGCAGCGCGGCGATGACGGGCTCGTCCGGCCGGCTGATGCCCACCACGACGGCCGCGTCGGCCAGCAGCTCGCTGCGCGACACGATCGAGGCGCCGGCCTCGGCGTAGGCGCTGTCGGCGAACCAGGCGCCGTCTCCGGCGCCGGACTGGACAAGGACGTCGAGCCCGGCCCCACGCAGCCGCGCGACCATCTCGGGGACGAGCGCCACCCGGTGCTCGCCGGGCGTGGTCTCTTTGAGTACCCCTACCTTCATGCGCGTGACCTCAGGGTTTCAAGGTTGACGGACGTGCCGGACCGGCCGGCCCACGGCAGGAGGGCACCCCAGGCCCTCCCTCATGCGGTGGCGTCCGGACATGATGGCACAGCTCCAGTATGGCCGCCAGGCGATGCTGACTCGTCCAGGACCGGCCAGCGGCCCGTATGTGCCCAGGTCATCGGACCAGCTGAGCACGCCAGCGGTCCGCTGCCATCCCGGTCGCTCGGCGCCGGTGGCCGTGCGCCGCCGGTCGCGGGAGTCAGGCGCTGCGGCGGAGGGTGACGCTGATCTTGTCGCTGGCCGCGACCACGGCGCCGGCGTGCAGCCTGCCCGGGGACCGGGTCAGCCGCTCGATCGGGCCGGACACCGACGCCGCGGCGATCACCTTCCCGCCCTGCCCGCGCACCGGGGCCGACACCGAGGCCACCCCCGGCTCGCGCTCGGCCACGCTGGCCGCCCAGCCGCGCCGCCGGACCTGGGCCAGGGCGGTGGCGGAGAACTTCGCGCCGCGCAGCCCGCGGTGCAGCCGCTCGGGTTCCTCCCAGGCGAGCAGGATCTGCGCGGCCGAGCCCGCGGTCATCGGCAGCACCGCCCCGACCGGGACCGTGTCCCGCAGCCCGCTGGCACGCTCCGCCGCGGCCACACAGATCCGCGCGTCACCCTGCCGCCGGTAGAGCTGAGCGCTTTCCCCGGTCATGTCGCGCAACTGGGCCAGCACGGGCTGCGCCACCGCGAGCAGGCGGTCCTCCCCGGCCGCGGCGGCCAGTTCGGTGATCCTCGGCCCCAGCACGAACCGGCCCTGGGTGTCGCGGGTGAGTACGCGATGCCGCTCCAGGGCGACCGCGATCCGGTGCGCCGTGGGCCGCGCCAGGCCGGTGGCGGAGACGAGCTGGGCGAGGGAGGCGGGTCCGGCCTCGAGCGCGTTGAGGACGGCAACCGTCTTGTCCAGGACGCCGACTCCGCTAGCTCCGGCCACACCACCCCGCCCACTGCTAGAGTTGTCCATGGTCCGATACTGCCGTCTCGGATTGCGAGACGCAAGTTTGGCGGGGACCACCGCTGCCGCCGCCGCCCAGGCACAGGGAGGAACTACCGATGGGGCGCACGCTCGCCCAGAAGATCTGGGATTCCCACGTGGTCAGGAGCGCTGCCGGCGAACCTGACCTGCTCTATATAGACCTGCACCTGGTGCACGAGGTGACCAGCCCGCAGGCGTTCGACGGGCTGCGCCTGGCCGGGCGGTCGGTCCGCAGGCCGGACCTCACCGTGGCGACCGAGGACCACAACGTCCCCACCACCGGGGTGACCGGCCCCGGCCTGCCGTTGCGCGGGCCGGGCAGCCCGGTGACGGACCCGGTGTCCCAGGTGCAGGTCGAGGCGCTGCGCAAGAACTGCGCCGAGTTCGGTATCACGCTGCACCCGATGGGCGACCCGGGCCAGGGGATCGTCCACGTGATCGGGCCACAGCAGGGCCTCACTCTGCCCGGCATGACGATCGTCTGCGGTGACTCCCACACCAGCACGCATGGCGCGTTCGGCGCGCTGGCGTTCGGCATCGGCACCAGCGAGGTCGAGCACGTGCTGGCCACCCAGACGCTGCCCCAGGCGCGGCCGGCCGACATGGCGGTCACCGTGACCGGGCGCCTGCCCTACGGGGTGACGGCCAAGGACCTGATCCTGGCCGTGATCGCGCAGATCGGCACCGGGGGCGGCGCCGGCCAGGTGATCGAGTACCGGGGCGAGGCCGTCAGGGACCTGTCCATGGAGGGACGGATGACGGTCTGCAACATGTCCATCGAGGCCGGGGCCCGGGCCGGCCTGGTGGCTCCCGACGAGACCACTCATCGTTACCTGCGCGGCCGCCCGCGCGCGCCGCACGGCGAGGCCTGGGAGGCGGCCCTGGACTACTGGCGCACGCTGCCGACCGATGCTGACGCGGTGTTCGACCGCGAGGTGACGATCGACGGCTCGGCGCTCACCCCGTTCGTGACCTGGGGCACCAACCCCGGCCACGCGGCGCCGCTGAACTCGGCGGTACCCGACCCTGCCTCGCTGCCCGACGGGACCGCGCGCGCCTCGGCGGAGCGGGCGCTCACCTACATGGGCCTGGAGCCTGGCACCCGGCTCACCCAGATCAGTGTGGACACGGTCTTCCTCGGGTCCTGCACGAACGGGCGCCTCGAAGACCTGCGCGCCGCCGCCGAGGTACTTCGCGGGCGCAAGGTCGCCCAGGGCGTGCGCATGCTGGTGGTGCCCGGCTCGATGGAGGTTAAGGCCGCGGCCGAGCACGAGGGCCTGGCCGAGGTGTTCACCGCCGCGGGAGCTGAATGGCGCTCCGCCGGGTGCTCGATGTGCCTGGGCATGAACCAGGACAAGCTGGCGCCCGGCCAGCGCAGCGCGTCCACGTCCAACCGCAACTTCGAGGGCCGCCAGGGCAAGGGTGCGCGCACCCACCTGGTCTCGCCGCAGGTCGCCGCCGCCACCGCGGTGACCGGCCGGCTGACCGCCCCGGCCGACCTGTGATTCAGGGAGAAAGAGCCTTGCAGCCATTCAATACGCATACCGGCCGGGCCGTGTCATTGCGCCGCGGCAACGTGGACACGGATCAGATCATTCCCGCCGAATACCTGAAGCGGGTCACCCGCACTGGTTTCGCTGACGGCCTCTTCGCGGCCTGGCGCGCGGACCCCGAATTTGTGCTCAACCAGCCGCAGTCGGAGGGTGCCACCGTTCTCGTCGCCGGGCCCGATTTCGGTATCGGATCATCCCGCGAGCATGCCGTATGGGCGCTTCTCGACTACGGGTTCCGTACCGTGATCTCGGCGCGTTTCGGGGATATCTTCCGTAACAATTCGGTTCAGGCCGGCCTGCTTGCCGTTCGTTTGCCTGAGCAGCAGGTGACCGCCCTGGCCGATATGGTCGAGGCCGACCCGCAGACCCAGGTGACCGTTGACCTGGCCGGGCGTGAGGTCCGCGCCGAGGCTCCGGGTGGCGGTCCGGTCCTGTTCCGCGCGCCGATCGAGATCGACGACTACACCAGGTGGCGGCTGATGGAGGGCCTGGACGACATTTCGCTGACCCTGCGCCATGCCGAGGAAATCACCCGGTACGAGCAGGACCGCCCCGAGTGGCTGCCGGTCGCCGGATAGCCCGATAGCGCCGTAAATTACCGGGCGGCCGGTGCATTAGAAACGCCGGCACGCCGGTGTTTAACACGCGGGTGTTTGTCGCCGCCCGCCGAATACGGCGGGCGGCGCTTCAGCGTTCCGGCCCACTGCCGCCCGCCCCCGGTTCCGCCGCAGGCAGCGGCAGCGTGGCCAGCGCCAGCGCGGTGATCGCCCCGCCGGGCCCGCACCGGATGGCGACCCGCTGCCCGCGCCGCAGCAGGCGCAGCCCGGAGGCGGCGAAGACCTCCGCCCCGAACGGGCACACGGTGCCGTCATCGAGGAAAACGCTCCCCGAGCCGGTACCCGGGTCAAACCCCCGCACGGTCGCCTGGCTTCGGTGCTCCTGCGCGCCGCCGCCGGATCTCATGTCCGCGCGACGCCGCAGTAACCCCAGACCCGGTCCGGGTCGTAGCCGGGGCTGCTGCCGTCGGGGCGCCAGTAGGAGATCCGCACCAGGCCGGGATCGGCCAGTTCCCTGCCGTTGAACATTTCCCCGATGGCCTGTTTGCCGCGGCCGACGAAGGTGGTGCCGGCTCCCGATGTCGAGGAACTGCCGGATGCCTTCATCGCGCAGGAACCGCACCGCGCGGGCGAGGAACCTGCGGTTGGCCCGGGCGCTGTCGCGTACCTCGGGCATGACCCGCAGGGAAAGCTCGGCCATCTCCCGGTCGGCGGCGAAGTTGTCGCTGCCGCCGAGAAGGTAGTCATAGACCCTGGCGGGATACGGGCTGTCCGTGCGGATCCCGAGGGCGTTCCACCGGTCGCGCCGTTCCTGCTCGTCCTGCTCGGTCACGGTGACCTTCCGCGTTCGCCCGCTGTCCAGATGATGTCACGGCGGCCGGTGTATCTGGCGGCTTGGCAGTTTGATCATGGCATCGTGGCTAGCATCTGGCGCCATGCGATCCATGGGCGGTTTCGGCAGGTTCCTGGTCATTGCCTGTGCCGGGCTTGCCGTGGCTGGGTGCGGCCCGGCCGCTTACCACGCGGGCGGGGCAAGCCCCGCGAACGCCACGCGGGCGACCGTTCGGGCGGGGGCCGGTGCGCCGGCTGCGCAGGAGGCGGTGGCGGCAGCGCCGCACGCCTTGGCCGCAAGGTCACCAGCGGCGCCAGCCATGTCTCCGGCGAGCAGGTACGGCAACCCGGATGGCCACCGCTACGTTCCGGCTGCGGGGCGGGCCGTGAGCACCGCCCACCCGGACCATGTCATCGGGCACGGCACGCCCGCGAGCTGCACCTCGGCCGCCGTGGTCCGGGCGGTGGCCGAAGGCGGCATCATCACCTTCAGCTGTGGCCCTGCGCCGGTCACGATCCCGATGACGGCCACCGCGAAGATCGTGCACGGTCAGCGGATCGTCATCGATGGCGGTGGCAAAGTCACCCTGAGCGGCGGCGGCAAGATCCGCATCCTGGAGATGAACACCTGCAGCGGCTGCTGGGAGCAGCCAGGACCGCGGCTCATCGTGCAGAACATGACGTTCACCGGCGGCTACTCGGGCACCCATCAGACCAGCACAGGGGACTACGGCGGCGGTGCCATCTTTGCCCGGGGCGGTCAGCTCACCGTGGTCAACTCCGGGTTCACCGGCAACAGCTGCTACCGCTACGGCCCCGACCTCGGTGGCGGGGCGATCCGTGCCTACGGCATGGACATGAGTACCCCGGTCTACATCACCAATGACACCTTCGCCGGCAACGAGTGCTCCAACGGTGGCGCACTCAGCGGCCTGTATGCCAACTTCGTGGTGATCAACAGCCTGCTGACCGGCAATAAGGCGATCGGGTGGGGGCAGAACCCCGCGCAGCCCGGTACCCCGGGCGGCGGCAGCGGCGGCGCCATCTACACCGACGGTGACAGCTACAACCTGATCGTCGATGGCACGGCGATGCATGGCAACAGAGCCCGCGAGGGCGGCGGCGGCATTTTCTGCGTCGTGAACAACGACCAGGGCTTCCTGAAGATCGAGTACTCGGTCCTGCGCAACAACACGAGCGGCCAGTTCCAGGACGCTCCCGGCATCTTCGACAGCCGCAACGGACAGGACGTTCAGCCGACAGTGATCCACTCGATCATCAGCTGACACCGCCAGCCCAGCGGCGCCAGCGCACGCCCACCAGCCTCCCCGGTAACGGATGCATCCCGGAGCATTGGAGTTTCCTGGCCTACGCTTGGAGATGGCTTTACCACGGGGGAGGTCGATCGTGGTTCCAGGCGCGCATGAGGGACCGGCCGGGGCCGCCGGTCCACCGGGCACGGGCGCGCCGTGGCGTACGCGCTGGCGTAACCGGCGTCACACGCCGTAGCGCTCTGGTTTGGCCGACCGTGAGGCGAGCAGGATGGCGGCCTGGCCGATGTCGATCTGGCCGCTGGTCACCCCGGCCACCACCTCGGTGATCGGTACCTCGACGGCATGGGCACGGGCCAGTTCGAGCACCGGGCCCGCCGACTTCACCCCCTCGGTCACACCGGAGGTGCTGGCCGCGGCGTCGGCCAGCGGCAGGCCGCGGCCCAGGTTCTCCCCGTAGGTGCGGTTGCGCGACAGCGGGGAACTGCACGTCGCCACCAGGTCGCCCATGCCCGCGAGGCCGGCGAAGGTGTGCGGGTCCGCGCCGAGCACCTCGCCGAGCCTGGAGATCTCGGCGAGCCCGCGGGTGATCAGCATCGCGGTCGTGTTGACGCCAAGGCCCATGCCGATGGCGATGCCGACCGCGATCGCGATCACGTTCTTGACGGCCCCGCCCAGCTCGCAGCCGAGGACGTCAGGATTGGTGTAAGGGCGGAAGTACGGGGTGTGGCACGCCTGCTGCAGCGTCTTGGCCAGGGTCTCCCCGGCGCTGGCCACCACGGTCGCGGCGTACTGGCGCTGGGCGATCTCACGGGCCAGGTTCGGCCCGGACACGACCGCGATCCGGTCCGCGCTCGCGCCGGTGACCTCCGCGATCACCTCGCTCATCCGCTGGTGGGTGCCGTTCTCGATGCCCTTCATCAGGCTGATGAGCGCCGCCTCGGGGGGCAGCAGCGCGAGCCACGCGGTGAGGTTGTCCCGCAGCGTCTGCGCGGGCACCGCGAGGAACACCAGGTCGGCCCCGTCCAGCGCCGCCGCGGCGTCCGTGGTCGCGTGCAGGTCCGGGGTGAGCGCGATGCCGGGCAGGGAACCGGGGTTTTCGTGGCCGGCGTTGATCGCCTCGGTCAGTTCGGCGCGCCTGGCCCACAGTTCGGTGTGGGTTCCGGCGTCGCACAGCACCTGCGCGAACGTGGTCCCCCACATGCCGGCCCCCAGGACGGCTGCCTTCACGCCGGCGTCGCCTCCTGCGGCTCATCCCCGCCCCGGGTGCCCGGCGCCGGATCCCGGTTCGCGCCGGCATCCCCGTCCGGCCCGGTCGTATCGTTCTGCATCGATTCCTTGGCCGCCTGCCGGGCGGCCCGCCGCGCCGCCGCCGGGTCGTAGGGGACCGCGGGTACCGCCTGGTCGCGCAGCCGGGCGAGCAGGCCGGTGATGTCGGCCATGATCGTGGTCGCGGCGGCGCGCAGCACGTCCCTGCTCATCGGCTCGCCCTCGTACGCGGACAGGTCCACCGGCGGGCCGGCCAGCATCTTCACCAGGTGCCGGGGAATCACGCTGAGCTTCTTGGTCCCGTAAGGGAGGATGTCCTGTGTGCCCCACTGGGCGACCGGGATCACCGGCGCGCCGGTGGCCAGCGCCAGCCGGGCGACGCCGGTCTTGGGCACCATCGGCCACAGGTCAGGGTCGCGGGTGGCGGTGCCCTCCGGGTAGAAGATCAGGCATTCGCCCATGGCCAGGCCGCGCTCGGCGTCGTTGAGGACGAGCGCGGCGTCTGCGGCGCCACGGTTCACCGGGAACTGGCCGGCCGCGTGCAGGAATGGCCCGATCCCCTTGACGTTGAACGCTGAGGACTTGATGAGGAAGGCCGGATACCGGCCGGCCTCGTGGATGAACAGGGCCATCGCGGCCCAGTCCGCATAGGAAAGGTGGTTGGCGGCCACGATTACGCCACCGGAGCGGGGGATGTGCTCATGACCGTGCCAGTCACGTTTCATGATCGACTTGATCGGCACGGGGAGGACGATCTTGGTGAAGCGGCGAACGCCCGGAGAGTAGTCCTGTTTTCCGCGATCGCTCATCTGCGCCGCCTCCTGAGTCCTCGTCAGGCCAGTCTCCCGGTTCGCGCGCCGCGGTGTCGAGGCAGGATCGCGGTATGACCGCGCAGCCGGCCGACTCGCCACTCACCTGGTCACTGGTGGTCCCCGTCAAGGTACTTGCCCGCGCCAAATCGCGCCTCGCCGACCTCGCCGGGCCGCACCGCGAGGCGCTGGCGCTCGCGATGGCCGCGGACACCGTCGCGGCCGCGCTGGCCTGCCCCGTCGTGGGCCGGGTGATCGCGGTAACCGACGACGCGGCGGCGGCGCGGGCCCTGGCTGGCCTCGGCGCCGTGGTGACCGGGGACGAGCCGGCCCGGGGGCTCAACCCGGCGCTGCGGCACGGCGCGGCCCTGGCGGCGGCCCGCTGGCCGGGCTCGGGCATCGGGGCGCTGGCTGCCGACCTGCCCGCGTTGCGTCCCGCCGAACTTGACCTGGGGCTGCGCGCAGCGGCGCGGTGGGAGCACGCGTTCGTGCCCGACACGTCCGGCACCGGGACCACGCTGTACGCCGCCCGCCCGGGCGCGCGGTTCTGGCCGCTGTTCGGGCCGGGGTCCGCCGAGCGGCACCGGGCCGCCGGTGCGGCCGAGCTCAGCCTGCCCGGGCTGGCCAGCCTGCGCCGGGACGTGGACCAGCCGCCCGACCTGAGCGCGGCGTCCGACCTCGGCGTAGGCCCGCGCACCGCGGCGGTCGCGGCCCTGCTCGCCTGAGCAGCGTCCGGGCTCGGCGTGGTCCCGCACTGCGTACTGCGGCGGTCGCGGCCCTGCTGGCCTGAGCAGCGTCCGGCCTCGGCGTGGGCCCGGTTGGCTTAGACGTCCACGCAGACCAGGCCCCAGGGGCGGTCCCGTACCCGGGTCATCACCACGGTGGCCCGCCGCGACCCGGAAAGCCTGAGCTGGCGGTGCAGGCTGTCGACGTCGCCCGCCAGCCCACGGCGGCGGATGTCGGCCGCGCCGATGTCGAGCGCGCGCAGCCTCGCGGGCAGCCTGCGCTGGTCCCACGCGGCGGAGTCGATGACCCGCAGCGTGCGGGCGAACGGGGTGTGCACCGGGGCGTCGGCGGACAGGAACGCGATCTTGTCATCGATCTTCCAGGCGCCCACGGACCGGGCCAGGTCCTCCACCAGCCCGGCCCTGGTGACCGCCGGATTCGGGTCAAGCAGGAACCCGCCCGGCGGCCGCACCGGCACCGGCCCGCCAGGCCCCGCGGTGAGCGTGTGCCCGCCGGGCAGCACAGTTGCTCGGGTTGCGGCCGTGGCCAGCGCCGGGGACCACGCGACCGCTTCCTTCAGGTCCCGGCCGGTCGCGATGAACTCAAGTTCCCAGCCCGGTGGGACGGCGTCGTGCGGCAGGCCGGGCGCGGCCTTGATCCCGACCCGGGGGACCTGGTCGGCCAGTGCCAGGCACCAGCCCAGTGGCGGCTCGCTGTCCCCGGCGCGCAGGCGCCGGCCGCCGGCCCGCCTGGCCGGGTCGATGAACACCGCGTCCACCCCGCGTAGGCCCACCTCGCGAACGTCCGCGGCCACGGCGGACAGGCCGGCCGCCACGCCGTAGACCTCCGCGTTCGCCCGCGCCATGCGCAGGTGCAGCCGGTCGCGGTCCACGGCGAGGACGCCGCGGCCGGCGGCCAGGGCCACCAGGTCCCCGCCGATGCCACAGCACAGGTCGGCGACCAGGCCGGCGCGCGCATACCTGGCACTACGATGTCCCGCGATCACCTCGGCCGACGCCTGCTCGAGCCCGGGGCGGGTGAAGTACATGTCGAGCGCGCGGCTGAACTTCGCCCGGGCGCGCAGCCGGAGTTCGTGCTGGGCCAGTGCGCTGGTGACGAGTTCCACGGGGTATCTGGCCCGCAGTTCGGTGCCGAGGCGCAGCCGGGCCGGGTCGTCCTCGTGGCGCAGCCGGTGCAGCAGTTCCTGGCCTTCCGGCGTGAGCAGGGCCTCGAACGCCGCTTCCGCCGGGTCAGCCATGGGTGGGGTGGCATCACTGGTCCCGGTCATGCGCCCCAGCCTCCCCCGTATGCCGTGCCCAGCAGCGCGGTATGCCATGCGCAGCGGCGCGCCGGCGTGGCCTGTCCGGGTCCCCCGGTTTCGGGGAAATATTATCCAGTAGATGCTAGGATGCACTCTTGTGCATTTTACTGTGTAAATTTGACAAGCGTATACATTTTCTGCTATTAGTGTACCCCGAATCCGTATAAAACGTACCCCGAAAAAAGTGTGAACGGGAGGCGCAAGATTGCGGCGGATTAATTCGGCGATAGTGGCCGTGGGAGCGGCCGGCGCCGTACTGAGTGTAGTGGCTGCTGGCATGGCAGGCGCGGCGGTAACACCAGACCACCGACCCTATTCAGCATGTCGTTGTTATTATGGAGGAGAACCACACCTTCGATAATTACTTCGGCGATTTCCCCGGTGTTGGGTCGCAATACGCCCTTACCGAGCCGGCGGCTTCGAATCCGGCCCCGCATGACATCGACCACACCGGCCAGCGGACCTTGTACGCGATCGACGGCGGCGCCATGGACGGCTTCGACCCGCTCGGCGATGTCCAGTACAAGAAGAGCGACATCCCCGTCTACTGGGACTACGCGCAGCATTTCGGCCTGGGCGAGAACTTCTACACCGACGCCGCCTCGAGCAGCACCCCCAACCACATCGCCATGATCGCGGGGCAGACCGGCGGCAACGACCAGACGATCCACGTGCGCGGCTGCCTGTCGCCCGAGAACGACGTGGTCCTGGACCGCGGCTCCGACGGCAGTGAGTCCTACGGCCAGCCGTGCTACAACATCCCCTCCATTCCCCAGGAGGCAAACCAGGCGGGCCTGACCTGGAAGTACTACGGCAGCGCGCCGGTATGGGATGCGCCACAGTACATCAACAGCATCAAGAACAGCGCGCAGAATTCCTCCACGCAGATCATCACGGACGCGAAGGCCAACAACCTGCCCAACATCAGCTTCGTGACCCCGGGCGAGGACTCGCAGTCCGACCACCCGCCGCAGCCGACGCAGCCGGCCCAGAACTTCGTGTCCTCGATCGTGAACGCGATCATGCACAGTTCTGAGTGGAACTCCACGGCGATCTTCGTCACCTGGGACGACTTCGGTGGCTGGTACGACCACGTGCCGCCGCCGCAGGTGGACGGGATCGGCCTGGGCCCGCGGGTGCCGCTGCTGGTCATCTCGCCGTGGGCCAGGCCCGGCTACATCAGCTCCCAGCAGGGCGAGTTCGCCTCGTTCGACAAGTTCATCGAGGAGGTCTTCAACCTGCCCAGCCTGGGCGCGCGGGACAGCCTGGCGAACACGTCGGACCTGATGGACTACTTCAACTTCGCGCAGACACCTGATCCGAAGCTGATCGAGGCCAAGGTGCCCTACTCCACCGTGCTCTCGGTGCCCAACACGGGCAGCGCGGCCGTCGGCAGCTCCCACGTGGGCACGATCTCGCCCCCCTCGGGTGGCCCGGGCACCGTCTTCACGTTCGCGGTCATGTACAACAACACGACAACGCCGACCACCAAGAACGTGGTTATCGACGGCACCAACACGATCCCTATGTCGTTCGCCAAGAAGGCCGGCAAGCTCGACGAATACACGGCGACCACGACGCTGGCGCCCGGGCCGCATACCTACACCTTCCAATTCGGTGACGGCACCAATTCCTGGCAATTGCCGCTGAACAACGTTCCGTTTAGCGGCCCGCAGGTGCTGCCGTACAACATCACCGGGTTCAAGTTGACGCCCGGTAACGGCGCGCAGCAGCTTGGGCCAGCCGGTCACTTTCAGTTGCACCTATAAGTCACCGGCCGGCAAGACCCCGGTCACCGCGCAGATCAACATCGACGACAACGCCCACGCGCTGAACGCGACGAGTGGCACGGCCGCCAAGGGCATCCACTACCAGTACACGACGCCGCATCTGACCCAGGGGACGCACTACTTCACGTTGCAGTTCGACGATGGCAGCGGGCTGCAGACGATCCAGAAGTACAGCGTCGACATCACGCCGATCTACCTGCAGAACTCCTCGGTCTCCCCGACGTCGGGTACCACGTCCACCAACTTCACCTTCTCCACGACCTACACCGGCCCGGACCCGGCGACCGAGGTGGACGTGGTGGTGAACGGGACGCCCCATCCGATGAGCCTGGTATCCGGTAACCCGACCACCGGTGCGCTGTACCAGGCGACGCTCAACCTGTCCTCGGGCAAGAACGACTTCGCCTTCTACGCCACCGACGGCACCAACGAGTGGAGCGACCCGGTGACCCCGGGTACCTATAACGGGCTCACGGTCTCGGCCAAGGGCACGGCCGTGGCCCACTCGAAGATCCGGGCACCGAAGCCGGACGACCAGCCGTACGCCTACGATCCCGGGTGATCGTCGCTGGTTCTGGCCGGCCCGCACCAGGGCCGGCCAGAGCCAGGCCGGGTACAACGACCCGGTCCAGGGCCAGGCCCTGGACCGGGTCGCTTGCTTTCGGCCGGCCGCCTGTCCCTAGATATGCACGATGGGACAGGTCAGTGTTCTCGTAATACCGGGCACGGACTGAATTTTGGCCACCACAAGGCGGCCCAGATCATCGACATTCTCCGCCTCGGCCCGGACGATCACGTCGTATGGCCCGGTGACGTCCTCCGCCTGGGTGACACCCGCGAGCTCACCGATGCGAATAGCGACCTCGGCAGCCTTGCCGACTTCTGTCTGAACGAGAATGTACGCCTGCACCATGCCGTCCTCCCGGGGCTCGCGCCTGGGTCCGGAATGGCCAACGCTACCCTAAAGACTGTTGCCAAGCCCCGGTTCTTTTCCGCCGGGCGGAGAAAAGCCGGCGCCCGGCATCTCGGGCCGAGGAGGACATGCGTACGCGCCGCCCCGGGGGGTTCTCATGACCATCTCCGACCTCGGGGAGTTCGGCCTGATCGAGGCGATCGCGGCGGGGCTTCCGCGCGGTGACCGGACGATCGTCGGGATCGGGGACGACGCCGCGGTGCTGGCCGCACCGGACGGCCGGGTGGTGGCCACCACCGACCTGCTGATCGAGGGGCGGCACTTCCGCCGCGACTGGTCCGGCCCGGCGGACATCGGCGCCAAGGCCGCCGCGCAGAACCTCGCCGACGTTGCCGCCATGGGCGCGGTTCCCGTGGCCCTGCTGGTGGGTTTCGCCGCGCCGGGGGATGTGGCCGTGGCCTGGGTACGCGACCTGATGGCGGGCCTCGCGCAGGAGTGTGCCAGGGCCGGTGCCACCGTGGTGGGCGGGGACACCTCCGGCGCGGACATGGTCGTGCTTGCCGTCACCGCCCTTGGTGACCTGGGCGGCCGCGATCCGGTGACCCGCGCGGGCGCCCGGCCGGGCGATGTGCTCGGCTACGCCGGCGTGCTTGGCGAGTCCGCGGCGGGACTGGCCCTGCTCGAAGCGGGCCTGGCCGAGCCCGCACCGCTGATCGCCGCGCACCGCCGGCCCGCCCCGCGCTACGCGGCCGGGCCCGAGGCCGCCGCGCTCGGGGCCACGGCGATGATCGACGTGAGCGACGGTCTGCTCGCCGACGCCGGGCACCTGGCCCGGGCCAGCGGCGTCCAGATCGACATCGATACCGCCCGGCTGCCGGGCCACCCCGGCCTGGCCGCCGCGGCCGCCGCGCTGGGCCGCGCGGGCAGCCCCGGCCAGCCCGGCGTGGCCGCCGAGTGGGGCCGCGGCGGCGTGCTGGACTGGATGCTCACGGGCGGTGAGGACCACGCGCTCGCCGCCACTTTCCCGCCGGGCCGGGCTCTGCCGCCCTACTGGACCGTAATCGGGCAGGTCAGGGCGGGTCAGGGGGTGCTGGTGGACGGGAACCCAATGACCGGTCGGGCCGGATGGAAACACTTCGGCGACTAAATGTCCATACCTATCTCACACGCCGCGTGATGGTTTAGATTTAACCCCTCAACGATGCGGCGATGCTTGGTAGCGACCCCCTCATGGCACGACACCGTAAGAGGCCGGTTCCCCGGCATCAGGCGCTGGGGCCCGATGGCAGCCCTGCGGCCCACGGGCGCCTGGGCTCGGCCATGCGCCGCGTGGTGGTCACGCCTACCTTCGCGGCCGGGCTCGGGGTCGTGGTCGCGGCGGTGCTCGCCTTCCCGATGCAGACGGTGTTCAGCTACGTTGCCCCCGGGGCGATCGGCCAGGGCGGCCTGCGGTGCGGCCAGGATGGCTGCAGCCACCAGTCCCTGCCCACCGGGAAGCCTGAGCCGTTCGGCGCGGCGGGCGGCACGCTCAACCCGTCTCCGTCCGCGTCCGCCAAGCCCCCGCACGCGGGCGGCGGTTCGCCCGCCCCGTCCGGGCAGCAGCCGGGCACCGGGGGCACCACGGCCGCTCAGCCGCAGCTGAGCTACAAGATCACCAGCAAGTGGCAGGGCGGCTTCTGGAGCCAGATCACCATCACGTTTCCCGGGGCCGTGCCCGCGAACTGGCAGCTGCGTTTCGGCTATCCGGGCGGCCACATCCTGGGCATGAACCCGGACAGCCACCTCGCGCCGAACGGGCACGCCGCAGTGGTGCGCTCCACCGACTACGCGACCGGCGCGGGGCCGGACGGGCGGACCTTCGCGATCGGCGTCGGTGTCCAGGGGGTGCCGACGCACCCGGCCAGGTGCTCGTTCGACGGCAAGCCCTGCCACATCGGCTAGCGCACGCCTTACGCGGGCCTCGCTCGCCTGATGCCGGGCCTCGCGTGCCTGATCCGGCCTTGCGTGCCTGACGTGCGGACGGTCAGCGAGTGACCTTGCCCGCCTTGATGCACGAGGTGCACACGTTCAGGCGGCGCGGCGTGCCGTCCACCTTGGCGTGCACGGTCTGGATGTTGGGATTGAACCGGCGCGGGGTGCGGCGATGCGAGCGGGAGACACTGTTGCCGAATCCCGGCCCCTTGCCGCAGATGTCGCAGACGGAAGCCACGCCGAACGCTCCCTTGTGAGATCGAGGAAAGAAGATACCGGCCGGGCATTGCCCAGGCCAGTGTTGAAGGATAGCCGACCGGGGGCCCACAGCGCGAACCGAAGCCCACGATCGCCTCGTACGACCGGCCCGCCGCCCGCGTGGCCGGCCCGCCGTCCGCGTGGCCGGACCGGCATGGTCGTGCCCGCCCCCTATCCTGAGGGGCCATGGCGGGCCTGGAGGAATCGCTGCGAGTCACCCTCGGCGGGAAGGCAGCGGCCAAGCTGGACACGGCGTTCGGCCTGACCACCAACGGGGATCTGCTGCGGCACTATCCGCGCAGGTACGCCCGCCGCGGCGAGCTCACCGACCTGGCCTCGCTGCGGGACGGCGACCAGGTCACGGTCTTCGCACAGGTGGAGAAGGCCAGGACCAGGCCCATGCGGAACCGGCGTGGCCAGCTGCTCGAGGTCACCGTCACCGACGGGCGGGCGCGGCTGGCGCTGACGTTCTTCAACAAGGTGCAGTACTGGGAGCGCCAGCTTGCCCCCGGGCGGCACGCGATGTTCGCCGGGCGGGTGTCCACCTTCAAGGGCAAGCGCCAGCTCGCACACCCGGAGTTCAAGCTGCTCGGCGCCGACGACGCGGCCAAGGCGGCAGAGTTCGCCGCGGAGCTGATCCCGGTCTACCCGGCCACGAAAGACGTCTCCACCTGGGATATCGAGAAGTGCGTGCAGATCGTCCTGGACACATTGGGGGAACTGGAGGATCCGCTGCCCGAGCCGCTGCGGGAAAGGCACGACCTGGTGGGGCTCGCGGATGCGCTGCGCGGTATCCACCGGCCCGCCGACGACGCGCAGTGGCACACCGCCCAGCAGCGGCTGAAGTGGGACGAGGCGCTCGTGCTCCAGGCCGTCCTGGCCCAGCGCCGCCGCGCCGCGGCCGAACTGCCCGCCACCGCCCGCCCGGCGGGCGCGGGCGGGCTGGCCGGCGCCTTCGACGCCAGGCTCCCGTTCTCGCTCACCGCGGGCCAGCGCGATGTGGGTGCCACCATCTCCGCCGACCTGGCCCGCGACCATCCCATGCACCGGCTGCTGCAGGGCGAGGTCGGCTCGGGCAAGACCGTGATCGCGGTGCGGGCCATGCTCCAGGTCATCGACGCCGGCGGGCAGGCCGCACTGCTCGCCCCCACCGAGGTGCTCGCGCAGCAGCATTACCGGTCGGTGTCGGACCTGCTCGGCCCGCTGGGCCAGGCGGGCAGGCTCGGCGGCGCGGAGGTGGCGACCAGGGTGGCCCTGCTCACCGGCTCCCAGCCCGCCGCCGCGCGCCGGGAGGCGCTGCTTGACGCGGCATCGGGCGCGGCGGGAATCGTCATCGGCACCCACGCGCTGCTCGCCGAGCAGGTGCAGTTCGCCGACCTCGGCCTGGTCGTGGTCGACGAGCAGCACAGGTTCGGCGTGGAGCAGCGGGACGCGCTGCGCGGCAAGGCACAGGGCGCCAGGCCGCACGTGCTGGTAATGACCGCCACCCCGATCCCGCGCACGGTCGCCATGACGGTCTATGGGGACCTGGACGTTTCGACCCTGTCGGAACTGCCCGGTGGCCGGTCACCGATCGCCACCCACGTGGTGCCCGCGGCGGAGAAGCCCAGATTCCTCGAGCGGGCCTGGGAACGAGTGCGGGAAGAGGCGGGCAAGGGCCGCCAGGCCTACGTGGTCTGCCCGCGCATCGGCGGTGACGACACCGCGTCGCCGGCCCCTGCCGACTTCGACGCGCTCATCGGGCCCGACGACGAGGACGAGACCCCGGGCCGGCCACCGCTCGCCGTGCTGGACGTGGCGCCCGCGCTGGAGCAGGGCCCGCTGGCCGGGCTGCGGCTACGGGTCATGCACGGGCGGCTGCCCACCGACGACAAGGACAGCGCGATGCGCGCCTTCGCCGACGGGTCGGCCGACGTGCTCGTGTCGACCACGGTCGTCGAGGTGGGCGTGGACGTGCCGAATGCCACCGTCATGGTGATCATGGACGCCGACCGGTTCGGGGTGTCCCAGTTGCACCAGTTGCGCGGCCGGGTGGGCCGGGGCACCGAGCCGGGGCTGTGCCTGCTGGTCACCGAGGCGCCCGAGGAGAGCAAGGCCAGGCAGCGGCTGGCCGACGTGGCCGCGACCCTGGACGGCTTCCGGCTGGCCGAGATCGACCTGGAGCAGCGCAGGGAGGGTGATGTGCTGGGTGCCACCCAGGCGGGGCGGAAGAAGAGCCTGAAGCTGCTCAGCGTGCTGCACGACAAGGACCTGATCGTGGCGGCGCGCGAGGAGGCCTCCAGCCTCGTGGATGCCGACCCGGATCTGGCGGGCTACCCGGCGCTGGCCGCCGAGATGAGCGCCCTGCTGGACGAGGAACAGGCCGGCTTCCTGGAGAAGGCGTGAGGCGTGGCGGGCGGCACCCGGGGGCCGGATGACGCGGATCATCGCGGGGGCGGCCCGGGGCAGGCGGCTGGCCGTGCCGGGCGGCACCAGGACCCGGCCGACCAGCGACCGGGCCCGCGAGGGGCTGTTCGCGACGGTCACCGCGCTGCACGGCCCGCTCACCGGGGCCGGTGTACTCGACCTGTACGCCGGCTCCGGCGCCATCGGCCTGGAGGCACTGTCGCGCGGGGCCACCCGGGTGGTGCTCGTCGAGTCGGATCCCGGGGCAGCCAGGGTGATCCGCGCCAACATAGCCGCGGTCGGGCTGCCCGGCGCTCAGCTGGTCACCGGCCGTGTGGCCGCGGTGCTCGGCCGTGGGCCGCTCGCCGGGGCGGCGTTCGACGTGGTGCTGGCCGATCCGCCGTACGCTGCCGGGGAACAGGAGGTCACGCAGATGCTGACCGCGCTGCAGGCCGGGGGCTGGCTGGCCGGCGGCGCGCTCGTGGCGGTGGAACGGGCCAGCCGTTCCGGCCCGGTTGCCTGGCCTGCGGGTTACGCGCCGGACCGGTCCCGCCGCTACGGCGAAGCGACCTTCTGGTACGGTCTCGCCGCAGGCATATAGGCCCATCGGGGCTCGTACCCAGGTGGCCTGCACGGAAGGACGGGATGCGCGTGCACCGCGTGGTCTGCCCTGGCTCGTTCGACCCGGTGACCAACGGTCACCTGGATATCATCAGCCGCGCCGCCCGTCTGCACGACGAGGTGATCGTGGTGGTCGGGGCCAACCGGGCCAAGCACGGCATGTTCACCGTGGACGAGCGCGTGGCAATGCTCGAAGAGGTCACCAAGGACCTGGGCAACGTGTCGGTGGGCACGTTCCGCGGGCTGCTGGTGGAGTACTGCCGGGCCCATGGTGTGCCGGCGATCGTCAAGGGCCTGCGCGCGGTCAGCGACTTCGAGTACGAGATGGAGATGGCCCAGATGAACTACCGTCTCGCCGAGATCGAGACGCTGTTCATGACGGCGAACCCGCTGTACTCGTTCCTGCGGTCCAGCCTGGTTCGGGAGATCGCCGCCTACGGTGGCAACGTGGCCTCGCTGGTGCCGCCCGCGGTCGATACGCAACTGCGGGCCAAGCTGGGCCCGCCCGGCGCGGGCTGACGGGAACCGTGGTCGCCACGATCGATTTCGCGGCACCCGCGGTCGATTCCGCAGTGATCGCCATCGATTCTGCTGCGGGCGCCATCGATTCCGCACCGGGTCGCGATCGATTCGGTTTCGGGCCTGCGCGCCGGTAAAATAGGTCTCCAGAACTGCTCGCTACCTGAATTTGCCATGCCTACATTCCGCAGGACTGCCGGCGCCCGCACCGACCCCCGTGGGCTGTTGGTCTTCGATACCCGGGCGCTTGACCGCCGCCCGGGATCCGCGCGCGCCGAATCCCGGACCGTGCCAGCTCCTGCGGACCTCCACACCGGCATGGCCTGGATCCCGCAAGGCGCCGAACTGGACCTTGAGGTCCGGTTCGAGTCCGTCACCGAGGGCGTGCTCGTCACCGCCACGGCCACCGCGCCGGTGGCAGGGGAGTGCGCGCGGTGCCTGGAACCGGTGTCACAGACCATCAAGGTCCGGTGCCAGGAACTGTTCGGTTATGAGCAAAACGGCGGGGACACCAGTGCAGACGGGTACTCTCTGGACGGGGACTTGCTCGATCTCGAGCCGGTCCTCCGAGATGCTCTGGTTCTCGCGCTGCCGCTCGCGCCGCGGTGCCAGGAAGACTGCCCCGGGCTGTGCGCCGAATGCGGTGCGCGGCTTGCCCGAGTGGGCCCCGGCCACCACCATGGCCCGGCCCTGGACCCCCGGTGGGCAGCTCTGCGTCAGATCACGATGCAGCCAAGCCCGGACGGCTCGCCCGTACCGGAGACAGGTGAGGAGAACAGACGTGGCCGTCCCTAAGCGGAGGATGTCGCGCAGCAACACCAGATCCCGGCGCGCCCAGTGGAAGGCCTCGGCGCCGACCCTGGTGCGCTGCCCGCAGTGCCGGGATCCCAAGCTGCCGCACACCGCGTGCCCGACCTGCGGCACCTACAACCGCCGCCAGGTCATCACGCCCTCCTGAGACGCGACGTGGTAGTACCCGAGCGGTGCTGACCCGCCAGGCGGCGCCCCAGCCGGGCGCTGCCATGCAGGTGCCCCAGCAGGGGCCCTGCGGAGGAGGACACCCATGAAGGTCGCAGCCGACCACGAGCCAGGAGCCGGCCAGCCCGACACCACTGAGCTACTGCGGGTCCTCGACGCCGGCCTGTCTCCCGGGCTGCTTGAGCGCGCCCTCACGCACCGCTCCTTCGCCTATGAAAACGGTGGCCTGCCCACCAACGAGCGCCTGGAGTTCCTCGGCGACTCCGTTCTCGGCCTGGTCGTCACCGATGCGCTGTTCCGCGGTTACCCGGACCTGCCCGAGGGGCACCTGGCCAAGCTGCGTGCGGCCGTGGTCAACATGCGGGCGCTGGCTGGCGTCGCCCGCGGCCTGCGGCTCGGCGACTACGTCCGGCTCGGCCGCGGCGAGGACGGCACCGGCGGCCGCGACAAGTCCTCGATTCTCGCCGACACGCTGGAAGCCGTGATCGGCGCGGTCTACATCGAGCGCGGCCTGGAGGAGGCGTCCGCGCTGGTGCACCGGCTCTTCGACCCGGTGATCGCGAAGTCCGCGGGGCTCGGCGCCGGCCTGGACTGGAAGACCTCCCTGCAGGAACTGACCGCTTCCGGAGTGCTCGGCGTGCCGGAGTACCAGGTCGAGGAGAGCGGGCCCGACCACCAGAAGTCCTTCCGCGCCATCGTCAGGGTCGGCGGTCACGTGTACGGCACCGGGAAGGGGCGCTCCAAGAAGGAAGCGGAGCAGCAGGCCGCCCAGGCCGCCTGGAACGCCATCAACGACGGCAAGCCGCCGCTGGACGCTAACCACCACGGCGATGCCGCCGACGATTCCGGCAACGGCGGCGACACCGGCGGGGACACCGGGGCCGGTGGCCCGGCGGCGTGAAGGGGCCAAGGGGAGGCGGGCGGGGTGCCGGAGCTACCTGAGGTCGAGGTCGTCCGCGGGGGGCTGGAGCGGCACGTCGTGGGCCGGACCATCCGCTCGGCCGAGGTGCTGCACCCGCGGGCCATCCGGCGGCACGTCGCTGGCCGGGACGACTTCGAGGCGGCCAGCCGCGGGATGGTGATCACCGCCGCCCTCCGGCGTGGCAAGTACCTGTGGCTGCCCGTGGCACCGGACCAGCCCGGCTCGGTGGCCGAGGATGCGCTGCTGGCCCATCTCGGGATGAGCGGCCAGTTGCTGCTCAGCGAGCCGGGAGAGCCGGTGTCGCCACACGTCCGGATCCGGTTCCTGTTCACCGACTCGGGCCCGGAACTGAGGTTCACCGACCAGCGCACGTTCGGCCACATGCTGTTTGACCGCGGCGGTGCGGCGCTGCCCGCGCCCATCGCGCACATCGCGCCCGACCCGATGGAGGCCGCGTTCGACGAGGACGCGGTGCTCGCCAGGCTGCGCACCAGGCACAGCGAGGTCAAGCGCGCCCTGCTGGATCAGTCGCTGCTGAGCGGCGTCGGCAATATCTACGCGGACGAGGCCCTGTGGCGGGCCAGGACGCACTGGGCCAGGGAGGCCGCCAGCCTGCGCCGGGCCGACGCCAGCCGGCTTCTCGCCGCGGTGCGCGAGGTCCTGGGAGAGGCTCTGCGGGCCGGTGGCACCTCGTTCGACAGCCTGTACGTGAACGTCAACGGCGAGAGCGGGTACTTCAGCCGGTCACTGGCGGTATACGGGCGCGAGGGCGAGCCCTGCCCGCGCTGCGGCGCCCCCGTTCGGCGCGATCCGTTCATGAATCGGTCGTCCTACAGCTGCCCGGTCTGCCAGCCGCGGCCGAGGGCTCGGAGAGGCACCCGTGACCTGCGGAGTCGTTCAACTTGACCGGATAGCCGTGAGGGTGCGATCCTTGAGGGGTTACCTTGCGCGCACTCATGCAGGTCTTCGTATGTGCGCCCACTCTGGTCACTCAGTGTGGAGGACCCACTACAATGGCGAAGGCTCTACTCGGCCACGTCGGCGGGCCTGACCCCCGCATCGTTTCTGAAATGCGCCGCCTTCAGCGGCGGGTGCGGGACCTGGAGGCTGAACTAGCCAGGCTCCAGGAGGAGAAGGACGTACTCGCCGCAGAAGTTGGCCACGAGCTACTCGTAGTCAGCCGCGAGCGCGAGCCCGCGCTCACCTGACCTGTCGATCTAGCTTCGACGGTACGAGGGACGCCGCCAGGCGGCGTCCCTCTTTAGTTTGCCCAGGCCCGGGGCCGGTTCTGCACGGGTCACGCCCGGCCCGCCGCGCGGCACGGCCGCCCTACAGCGCGCGAATCGCCGGAACTGTCGTCCTCTCGCGGTAAGGTGCCTGAAAGCTGGCCGACCCGAGAGCGTGGCAGCCGGACGGGGCCACGGGCGAAGGGGGGAGGAGAACCAGCGGGTGTATGTGAAAAGCCTCACCCTGCGTGGGTTCAAGTCCTTCGCCTCGGCCACCTCACTCCGGTTCGAGCCGGGTATCACCTGTGTCGTTGGGCCGAACGGATCCGGCAAGTCGAACATCGTGGACGCGTTCGCCTGGGTGATGGGCGAGCAGGGCGCCAAGAGCCTGCGCGGCGGCAAGATGGACGACGTCGTCTTCGCCGGCACCGCCTCCCGGCCGCCGCTCGGCCGGGCCGAGGTCACCCTCACCATCGACAACACCGATGGCGCGCTCCCGATCGACTACACCGAAGTGACCATCAGCCGCCTGCTCTTCCGGTCCGGGCAGAGCGAGTACGCCATCAACGGGAACCAGTGCCGGCTCCTCGATGTCACCGAACTGCTCTCCGACTCGGGCCTGGGCCGGGAAATGCACGTGATCGTCGGCCAGGGCCAGCTCGACGAGGTACTGCACGCCGGGCCGGAGGCGCGCCGTGCGCTGATCGAGGAGGCCGCCGGCGTCCTGAAGCACCGGCGGCGCAAGGAGAAGGCCCTCCGCAAGCTGGAGGCCATGCAGGTCAACCTGACCCGGCTGGTGGACCTCACCGGCGAGCTGCGCCGCCGCCTCGGCCCGCTGGGACGGCAGGCGGCGATCGCCCGCCGCGCCGCGACGATCCAGGCGGACCTGCGCGACGCCAGGCTGCGGCTGCTGGCCGACGACTTCGCCGGCGCCGCGGCGGCGCTCGAGCGCGGTGAGGCCGACGAGGCGGCTGCCCTGGCCCGCCGGGCAGAGCTGGAAGACCTGCTGGCTCAGGCGCGCCGCCAGGAGGCGGCGCTCGACGCCGATGAGCAGCAGCACGCGCCCAGGCTTGAGACGGCGCTCAACACCTGGTTCGAACTCTCTTCTTTGGCCGAACGACTGCGCGGGGTGGCCAACCTCGCCCGTGAGCGTCATTCCCTGCTGGCTGCCGACGAGGCCCCGGCCAGGCCCGGCCGGGATCCCGGCGAACTGGACGCCGAGGCGGCCTCGCTGCGCGAACAGGAGGCGGTGCTCGGCGAGGCGCTGGAGGCGGCGAGGGCGGCGCTTGGCGCGGCCGCCGCGGGCCGCACTACCGCGGAAGCGGACCTGGCCGCCGCCGAACGGCTCCTCGCCGATCAGGCCCGCGCCGCCGCGGCCCGCGCCGACCAGCTGGCCAGGCTGCGCGGCCAGGTGGGCGCCGCCCGCAGCCGGGTCGCGGCCAGCGAGGAGGAGGCCGCCCGGCTTGCGGATGCCATCGAGCAGGCCAGGTCCCGTGCCCAGTTCGCCCAGCGGGAACACGAAGAGGCACAGGAGGCGGTCGCCGGCGGGACCGACGACCGGGCAGGCCTGACCGCCGCGCACGAAGAGGCCGCCGCCGCGCTCGCGGAAAGCTCCGCCCGCGTCGCCGAGTCCCGCGCCGCGGAGCGGGTGGCCAGCGCCGAACGTGCCGCCCTGGTTGCCCGCCGTCAGGCGCTGGAAGAGGGCCTGCGGGCCGTCCAGGACGGAACTGCCGCCTCGGCGGCCCTGCTCGCGGACCGGGAGTGGGCCGGGCATGTCCTCGGTGGGGTCGCTGCCCTGCTGACCGTGGCCGAGGGCGCCCAGGAGGCCATCACGGCCGCGCTCGGCGGTGCCGCCGACGCCGTGGCCGTGGCCGGCCTGGATGCCGCCGTGGCGATCCTGCACGGCCTCAAGGGCGCTGACGCGGGAACGGCCGGGCTGGTCATCGCCGACACCGGTGCCGGGGAACTGCCGCCGGCAGGCGTGGCGACCGGAGAACTCCCGCCCGGCGTGGTGCCCGCGGTCGATCTGGTGAAGGCGCCGGGGGAACTCACCGCGGCGCTGGCCGGCCTGCTGGCCGGGGTGGTGGTCGCCGACGACCTCGCCGCGGCGCGCGACCTGGTCCGCGCCCGTCCCGAGCTGAAGGTGGTCACCAGGGACGGCGACCTGCTCGGGGCGCACTGGGCGCACGGCGGCTCGGCCAAGCCGCCGAGCATGCTGGCCATGCGCGCGGCGGCCGAGGAAGCGTCGGCCGCGCTGGCCGCGGCCGAGCGGGCGGCACAGGAGGCCGCCGTCGCGCTGACGGCCGCGCTGGCCGACGAGGAGCGCGACCGCGACGCCGTCGGCCGGGCGCTGGCGGGGGTGCGCGCTGCCGACAAGGCCGCGGCGGAGTCGTCCGGGCGGCTTGGCCGGCTCGCCGGCGCGGCACGGGCGGCACAGGAGGAGGCCTCGCGGCTGGAGGCGGCGGTCGCCTCGGTCACCGAGCAGCGCGAGCGGGATGCCGCCGCCCTGGCCGGAGTGGTTGCCAGGCTTGAGGAGGCTGAGGCCGGCGAGGACCGCGGGCCCGACGGCGGCGAGACCGGCCAGGCACCGGACCAGCCGGAGGCACCGGACCGGGATTCCCTGATCGCCAGCGCCAGCGCGGCCAGGGAGGCAGAGACCGACGCGCGGCTTGAGGTCAGGACGGCCGAGGAGCGGCTGCGGGCGATCGCCGGCCGCGCCGATGCCCTGGCCGCGGCGGCCATGCGGGAACGGCGCGCCGCCGAGGCCGCGGTGGCCAGGCGCCGGCTGCGGGCGCGGCAGGCGGAGGTCGCCGGCGCGGTCGCCACGGGCGCGGACGTGGCCCTGGCCAAGATCGCGCAGTCGCTGGCCACCGCCCAGGCGGCTCGCGAAGCGGCCGAGCATGCGAGCAAGGGCCGTGTGGAGGCGCTCAAGGAGGTTCGGTCGCGGGTCAGGGCCGTCACCGCGGACCTGGACCGGGTGGTGGACACCGCGCACGGCGCAGAGGTCAGCCGGGCCGAGCAGCGGATGCGCGTGGAGCAGGTCGTGGCGCGGGCCGCCGAGGAGTTTGGCGTGGACACCGAGACGCTGCTCGCCGAGTACGGGCCGGGCGTCCCCGTACCCGTCTTCGAGGAGCCCGAGTCGGCCACCCCCCGGCGCCGCCGGCCAAGCCCGGCGCCCCAGAGCGGCCTGGCTCAGGGTGCCCTGGCCCCGGGCGGTCTGGTCCAGAACGGTCCCGGAGAGAACGGCGCTGCGCAGAACGGCGCTGCGCAGAACGGTGCCAGCCAAGCCGGGCCCGAGCATGATGGTGCCGGGCTGGACGGCCCGGGCTCAAGCGCCGCGCCAGCCATCCAGCGAGCGCCGCTGCGGGCCCATATGGCCGACGGAGGGCCGTTCGCGGCCGGGAACGGGATATCCCAGAACGGCGCGTCCATGAACGGTGCGGACGCCCCGGCGATCGGCCCGGGCGGGCAGCGCCCGGCGGAACAGCCGGCGGAACAGGTGGTCCAGGTCCCGGCGGCCCGGAGCGCCGAGGGCGCGGCGGAAGACGGGCCCACCGCGGACAGCCCGGCGCAGGGCACCCAGCCCGCGGGCACCGCGGACCGCCCCGCAGAGCCGGTGCGGACGATCCCCTACGTCCGGGCCGAGCAGGAGAAGCGGGCCGCCACCGCGCAGCGCCAGCTCGACCAGCTCGGCAAGGTGAACCCGCTGGCCCTGGAGGAGTACGCGGCACTGGAGGAGCGGCACCAGTTCCTCGCCAACCAGCTCGAGGATCTCAAGAAGACCCGCCGCGACCTGCTCACCGTCGTCAAAGAGGTCGACGACCGGGTCCAGCAGGTGTTCACCGCGGCCTTCGCGGACACCGCCGCCGAGTTCGAGCAGATCTTCTCCCGCCTGTTCCCGGGCGGCGAGGGCAGGCTGGTGCTGACCGAGCCCGACGACATGCTCGCGACCGGCATCGACGTCGAGGCCCGGCCGCCGGGCAAGAAGGTCAAGCGGCTCTCACTGCTGTCCGGCGGTGAGCGCTCGCTGACCGCCATCGCCTTCCTGCTGGCCATCTTCAAGGCCCGCCCGTCGCCGTTCTACGTGCTTGACGAGGTCGAGGCGGCGCTGGACGACACCAACCTGCAGCGGCTGCTCGACATCTTCGAGGAGCTGCGCAGCATCTCCCAGCTGATCATCATCACGCACCAGAAGCGGACGATGGAGGTCGCCGACGCGCTGTACGGGACCAGCATGCAGGGCGACGGGGTGTCCACCGTAGTGAGCCAGCGCCTCCGCGAGCGCGAGCGGGCGTAGCCTCGCCCCTCGTTATTCATGATCACGTGAGTTTGTTCGCTCCGGTGACGAACAAAACTCACGTGATCATGTGGATCGGGCCACAGCGCGGCCGCGCCATGGGCGGGATCCCGCTGCGGGCTTGTTCATCTGCCAGACTGGGGCCGTTATGGCTTACTTGATCATTGTCATCGTCCTCGTCGTCCTGGCCCTGATCGCCGGCGGCGCCATGCTGGTCCGCGGCCGGCTGCGGCCGCGCGGAACCGCAGCGCCGCCGCAGCCGCCGGCGGCTCCCTCCGCGCCAGCCGCCGGCCAGGACGCAGACACCACCGTCGCGCCACCGGCGCCGGGCGCCGTGGTCACCGAGGCCCCACCGGCCGAGGTGGCGGAGGCGCCGCAACCGTTTGCGGGCCGGATGACCCGCCTGCGCGGCCGGCTGGCACGCTCGCAGAGCGGGTTCGGCGCGGTGCTGCTCGGCCTGCTCTCCCGCGACGGGCTCGACGAGCAGGGCTGGGAGGAGATCGAGGACACGCTGGTCGGGGCCGATCTGGGGGCCGGCCCGGCGACACAGATCGTCAGCGAGCTGCGCACGCAGGTCAGGGTGGGCGGCGCCCGCGGCACCACCGAGGTGCGCGGGATGCTGAGGAAAGACCTGATCGAGCAGGTCGGCGTCGACATGGACCGGTCGCTGCGGGTGGCCAGGCATGGCGACCGGCCCGCCGTGGTGCTCATGGTGGGGGTCAACGGCACCGGCAAGACGTCCACCTGCGGCAAGCTGGCCCGTGCGCTCATCGGCGAAGGCAGCACGGTCCTGCTCGGTGCCGCCGACACGTTCCGCGCCGCCGCCGCCGACCAGCTCCAGACCTGGGGACAGCGGGTGGGCGCCGAGGTGGTCCGCTCGGACCGGGAGGGCGCCGACCCGGCGAGCGTCGCGTTCGACGCCGTGAAGCAGGGCATCGACGAGCGCGCGGACACCGTCATCGTGGACACCGCGGGACGGCTGCACACCAAGACCGGCCTGATGGACGAGCTCGGCAAGATCAAGCGCGTCATCGAACGGCAGGCCACCGTCGATGAAGTCCTGCTGGTGCTCGACGCCACCACGGGACAGAACGGCCTGCGTCAGGCCAGGGTGTTCGCGGAGGCCGTGGACATCACCGGGATCGTGCTGACCAAACTGGACGGGACCGCCAAGGGCGGCATCGTGGTGGCCGTGCAGCGGGAACTCGGGGTGCCGGTCAAGCTGGTCGGCCTCGGTGAAGGGCTCGACGACCTCGCCCCGTTCGAGCCCGCTGCGTTCGTCGACGCGATCCTCGGCTAGCTAGCCATGTCCGCCATCTGGCGGCTGACCCCCCGCCAGAGCGTCGCGGCCGAATGTGAGCGACGGGGCGACGCGGCCGTCGTCGCTGGCTGCATCGACCTGCTCCAGGGCCGTCGGGACACCGACGACGCGCTCCTGATCGCGCTGGCCGGGCCCGCCGCCCAGGCTGTGCTCGACGGCTCCGCGGGCGGCAAGGACGGCTACTGGCCGCGAGTGTGGGCCGCCCGCGGCCTGCTGTACGCCTGGGACGACCGTGCCACGGCGGTGATCCTCCGGGCAACGGCGGACGACGCGTGGCGGGTACGGGAGATGGCGGCCAAAGTCATCGCCCGCCACCGGATCGCAGACGCGCTGCCCGCCCTATCACGGTTGCGCACCGACCCGGTGCGGCGGGTACGGGCCGCAGCCGAGCGGGCGGTCGTACTCCTCACGGAAACATCCGCGTAACAGGACGGCCGGGCGTTTCACCCGGCGGAAACAGTTCGTAACCATCGGCGAAACGCCTCCGGGGGACGCTGAGGCACGGCGCAGGTCCTACAGAGGTGGTCGCATGAAGCTCATCACCGCCGTGATCAAGCCCTTCAAGCTGGACGAGGTCAAGTCCGCTCTGCAGGCGTTCGGCGTGCACGGCATGACGGTCAGTGAGGCGAGCGGTTATGGCAGGCAGCGCGGCCACACCGAGGTGTACCGCGGCGCGGAGTACCAGGTCGACCTGGTGCCGAAGCTCCGGCTTGAGGTGCTGTGCGACGACGAGGACGCCGACGACCTGATCGGCGTGATGGTCAAGGCCGCGCAGACGGGACGTATCGGCGACGGCAAGGTCTGGTGCACCCCCGTGGACGCGGTGGTGCGCGTCCGCACCGGTGAGCGCGGGCCTGGCGCCCTTTGAGGCTGTGGAGACCGGTGCACGGCCGCCCAGGGCACGGCGCCTGACCCCGTTCGCGGCCGACCGCGCCCGGCGCAGCGCGAGCGCCGATCGCTGGCTGGCCTCGCTGCTTGGCACGGAGACCGGGGTGGCACTGGTGGCGGTCGGCGGCTACGGCCGGCGCGAGCTACTGCCGGGCAGCGACCTCGACGTGCTGCTGCTTCACTCCGGGCGGCCGGGAATCGCCGCACTGGCCGACCGGGTCTGGTATCCCATCTGGGACTCGGGCACCCGGCTTGACCATGCCGTGCGCGGCCGGCCGAGGCGCGCGAGGTGGCCCGCCAGGACGTGCGGGTGGCGCTCGGCCTGCTGCATGCCAGGCACATCGCCGGGGAGCCGGGGCTGACCAGCGACCTGCGCACCGGTGTGCTGGCGGACTGGCGTTCCGGCGCCCGCACCCGGCTGGCCGAGCTGCAGGTGCTGCACGAGGAACGGGCCGCGCGCAGCGGCGAACTCGCGTTCCTGCTCGAACCCGATCTCAAGGAGGCCAGGGGCGGCCTGCGCGACGCGGAGGCCATCTACGCGGTGGCCGCGGCCTGGGTCGCCCCCGGGCCGGGACCGCGTGCCCGCGCCGCGCAGGAGGCCATCCTGGACGCACGGCATGCCCTGCACGAGGTGACCGGCCGGGCCAGCGACCGGCTGGTGCTCCAGGAACAGGACGAGGTAGCGAGGGTCGTTGGCCTGGCCGGCGCCGATGCGCTGCTGTGTCATCTGGCCGGAGCCGGGCGGACCATCGCCTATTCGCTCGATCAGTCGCTGCGCCAGGCGCAGCGCAGCCGGGGCGCGGGTGGGCGGGGCGCGGGCAGGGTCGGTCGGCTGCGGGGCGGCCGGGCCGCCAGCGGCCCGCAGCGGCGGCCGCTGGCCGACGGCCTGGTCGAGCAGGACAGCGAGGTCGTGCTTGCGCGATCCGCGGAGCCCACGGCAGACCCGGTGCTCGTACTGCGCGCCGCGGCCGCCGCGGCCGCGGCCCGCCTGCCCCTGGCGCCACGCACGCTGGCCCGGCTCAAGGGATGCCCGCCGCTGCCCGTGCCGTGGCCGGCCGCTGCCCGCGACGCCCTGGCCATGCTCCTGGGCACCGGGCAGGCCGCGATCGCCGTCTGGGAAGCCCTCGACCAGGAGGAGATGCTGCCCGGCCTGATCCCCGACTGGGAGCGGGTAAGGAACCGGCCGCAGCGCAACCCGCTGCACACGTTCACCGTCGACCGGCACCTGGTCGAGACGGCTGCCCGGGCGGCCGCGCTGACCCGGGACGTCACCCGCCCCGACCTGCTGCTGTTCGCCGCCCTGCTGCACGACATCGGCAAGGGCTGGCCGGGAGACCACCGGGTGACCGGAGAAGTGGTGACCAGGGACACCGCCCGCCGGATGGGCATGCCCGAGGCGGATACCGAACTGGTCGCCAGCGCCGTCCGGCACCACCTGCTGCTCCCGCACACGGCGACCAGGCGCGATCTCGACGACCCACAGACCGTGGCCCAGGTCGCGGCGACCGTCGGCAGCCGCCCTCTGCTGGAGTTGCTGCACGCCCTGGCGATCGCGGATGGCCAGGCGACCGGCCCGGCCGCCTGGAACGACTGGAAGGCGGGCCTGGTCGCCGACCTGGTCCGCCGTGTCGAGGCGGTGCTTGGCGGCCAGCCACCGCCCGCGCCGCTGCCGCTGCGCCCCGGCCAGGTCGCGCTCGCCGAGGCAGGCCAGCCCGCGGCGATGGTCACCGGGCCGGAGGTGACGGTCGTGGCACCCGACCGCCCCGGGCTGCTGTGGCAGGCGGCCGGGGTGCTCGCTTCCCACCGGCTGGCGGTGCGGTCGGCCAACGCGACATCGCACGGCGCGATGGCGGTGACCTCGTTCACCGTCGCCCACCCCTACGGCGACCCGCCGGACGCCGCGCTGGTCACCTCGGAACTGCGGCGCATGCTGGCCGGCGAACTGAACGTCGCGGACCAGCTCAGGCGCCAGGGGATGCTTGGCGCGCCCCCTCAGCGCGCGGACCGGCCGGGCCCAGGCCCCGTGACGAAGGAGCCGACGGGGGGCTCCGGCACTGGCCTGAGGCCATCGGGGCCCGGGCGGGCAGTCCCCCCGGATCGGCACAGGCTCGCGCCGCCCAAGGTCACTCTCGTCGACGACGCCTCGCGGACCGCCACCGTGGTGGAGGTGCGCGCGCGCGACGCCCCGGGCCTGCTGTGGCGGATCGGCCGCGCCCTCGGCGAATGCGGTCTGGGCGTGCGCGCTGCCCGGGTCGAGACGCTCGGCGCGGAGGTGGTGGACGTCTTCTACGTGGTCGGCGCCGACGGCCGTCCGGTCACCGACGCCCCCACCCGCGGCCAGATCGCCGCCCAGGTTCTCTCCGCGCTGACCGGATAGGAAATGTCCCGGGGCGTGTCCGAAGATGCCCCATGGTGTCTACCCGTGGCCGCGCAGCGGGCCGGAGATCTGCGGCGGATGCCCTAGCCTTGAGCATGTGTTCGAGACACTCTCCGACCGGCTGACTCAGGTCCTTTCCTCGCTGCGGGGCAAGGGCAGGCTGTCGGCGGCCGATATCGACGCGACCTGCCGGGAAATCCGCCTTGTCCTGCTCGAGGCGGACGTGGCCCTGCCAGTGGCCAGGGAGTTCATCGCCCGGGTGAAGGAACGGGCCTCCTCGGAAGAGGTCTCCGGCGCCCTCAACCCGACCCAGCAGATCATCAAGATCGTCCATGAGGAACTCATCACGATCCTGGGCGGCGAGGCCCGCAGGCTGCGTTTTGCCAAGAACCCGCCGACCGTGATCATGCTGGCGGGCCTGCAGGGCTCCGGTAAGACCACGCTCGCGGCGAAGCTCGCGCTCTGGCTGAAGTCGCAGGGCAACACCCCGCTGATGGTCGCCGCCGACCTGCAGCGGCCGAACGCCGTGCAGCAGTTGCAGGTGCTCGGTGAGCAGGCGGGCGTGCCGGTGTACGCACCCGAGCCGGGCAACGGTGTCGGCGACCCGGTGGCGGTGGCCAGGCAGTCGATCGACGAGGCCAGGCACCACCTGCACAACGTCGTCGTGATAGACACCGCGGGCCGGCTGGGCATCGACGCGGAGATGATGGCCCAGGCGGCCGCCATCGCCGACGCCACCGACCCGGACGAGATCCTGTTCGTGGTCGACGCCATGATCGGCCAGGACGCGGTGACCACGGCCCAGGCGTTCCTCGACGGCGTCGGCTACGACGGGGTGGTCCTGACCAAGCTGGACGGCGACGCCAGGGGCGGTGCCGCGCTCTCGATCGCCCAGCTCACCGGGCGGCCGGTGATGTTCGCCTCGACCGGCGAGAAGCTTGAGGACTTCGACGTCTTCCACCCCGACCGGATGGCGTCCCGGATCCTCGACATGGGCGACATCCTCACGCTGATCGAGCAGGCCGAGCGCACGTTCGACGCGGAGCAGACCGCGGCCATGGCGGGCAAGCTGGTCTCGGGCGAGGGCTTCACCCTGGAGGACTTCGTCGAGCAACTGGCCATGGTGCGCAAGATGGGGCCGATCAGCAACCTGCTCGGGATGCTGCCCGGCGCCGCGCAGAACAAAGAGCTGCTCAGCCAGGTCACCGACGCGGACCTGGACCATGCCGCGGCGATCGTGAACTCGATGACCCCTGCCGAGCGGCGCAACCCCAAGATCCTCAACGGGTCCCGGCGGGCACGCATCGCCAAGGGCTCGGGCACCACCGTGGGCGAGGTCAACAACCTGGTCGTCCGGTTCCTCGAGGGCCAGAAGATGATGCGCCAGATGCTGGGCGGCGGTGGCATCCCCGGTATGCCCGGCATTCCCGGCATGCGCCGGGCGGCCACCAAGACCGCCAAGGGTAAGAAGGGCTCGGGCAAGAAGAAGCCCAAGGGCGGGCGGCCCGGCGGGGCTCCCGGGCGGTCTTCCGGCGGTGCCGGGACGGCGCCGAACCGGTCCGGCGGCCCGGGCGGCGGCCGGCCTTCCCGGCCTGGGCGGAGCCGGTGGCCTGGGTGGTCTCGACGCCCTGGGTCCCAGTGGCCTGCAGAACCTTCCCGGCGCCCTGGGCGGCCTTCCGCCCGGCCTGGGCGGTGGGCCGGGTGCGCTGCCGCCCGGCCTGGGGGGCAAGGGCCGTTCCGGGGGCAGCGCGCCTGGGGCACCAGGCCGTCAGCGGCCGGATGGGACATCGGACGGCCGCCGTCCGGGCGCGGCACCGGAACGCCGCAGTGCGCCGGACAGCCGTCCCGCGCCGGACAGCCGTCCCGCGCCGGCGAACGGAACGCAGGACAGCCCGCCTGCGCCGAGCGGAACGCCGGACGGTCGGCCTGCGCCGGCGAGTGAAGCGCAGGACAGCCGGTCTGCGAGCGGGACGTCAGACGACAGGCCCGCGAGCAGTGCGCCCGACAACACAAGCGGTGCGCGGGATAATCAGCCCGGCACCGGTGCCGAGGACGGCGCGTCCAGGCCCGCCTCGAACGACCTCCCCGCCGGACTCAGCCCTTCGCCCGGCGGCCGCCGGCTGCTGGGCCGGAAGAACAAGAAGCGCTAGCTTCGGCCGTATGTCGTGGTTGTGGACAACCACGACATACGAGTGTCGTCGTTGTGGCAACGACAACAAACGCATCCGTGAAGGTCCATCCCCGCAGGGCACATCGATCGCTGTGGTCACAGACGTCACCTGGTATCGGCCGGTCGCCCGATGGGCACGTGGGGTGGTGAGTACGTTCTGGTGCGCGGCGTCTGGCAGAATGGCGGGGTTACCTCGCCCGTCGGTCAGTGACGCCCTCTCACGCTCGCTGGCCCGGGCCCGTCCGGGGCATGCCGCCGGTACCCACCTGGCGCGTTCGTCTCCGCAGCAGAGCTTCATGGGAGAAGAGCTTCAGCCGTGGCTGTCAAGATCAAGCTCAAGCGCATGGGCAAGATCCGTGCGCCCTATTACCGGATCATCGTCGCCGACGCCCGCACCAAGCGGGACGGCCGGGCGATCGAAGAGATAGGCAAGTATCACCCCAAGGTCGACCCCTCCCTCATCGAGGTTGACTCCGACCGCGCCCAGTACTGGCTGTCGGTGGGAGCGCAGCCGACCGACCCGGTGCGCAAGCTTCTGGAGATCACCGGCGACTGGCAGAAGTTCAAGGGCCTGCCCGGCGCCGAGGGCACCCTGAAGACGGCCGCGCCGAGGCCGGACAGGAGGGAAGCGTTCGCCGCGGCGGTCGCCGAGACCGTCAAGGACCTCAAGGTCAAGGGCGGTGACACCAAGGCAGGTGGCGCCAAGGCCGGCGACGGCAAGGCGGCGGAGGCCAAGACCGACAAGGGCAAGGCGCGCAAGCCGGCCGGTTCGGCCGACAAGCCCGCCGGTGGCAAGGCTTCATCCAAGGACAACGCCTCCGCCAAGGACGCTGCGGCCAAGGACGACGACTCCGCCGCCCAGGACGGTGCGGCCAAGGACGCGCCCGCCAAGGCCGCCGCTGCCAAGGACGCGCCCGCTAAGGACGCGCCCGCCAAGGACGGTGCGGCCAAGAGTGGCGCCGCCAAGAGCGCTGCGGCCAAGGACAGCACTGCCAAGGACAGCACTGCCAAGGACAGCGCCGCCAAGGACAGCACTGCCAAGGACAGCACCGCCAAGGACAGCGCCGCCAAGGACAGCGCCGCCAAGGACAGCGCCGCCAAGGACAGCGCCGCCAAGGACAGCGCCGCCAAGGATGGTGCGGCCAAGGACGCGCCCGCTAAGGCCGCCGCTGCCAAGGATGCGCCGGCCAAGGACGCGCCCGCCAAGGACGGTGCGGCCAAGAGTGGCGCCGCCAAGGGCGCTGCGGCGAAGGACGAGGCGGCCAAGAGCGACGCTGCGGACTCCGCCAGCGAGGAGACCGCCGCGCAGAGCGAGCCTGCTGCCGCAGCGTCGGCCGCCGGGCAGGACGGAGAGGCCTGAGGTGCTCCAAGAGGCGCTCGAGCACCTGGTCAAGGGCATCGTGGATCACCCTGACGATGTCCGTGTCGCCAGCCACGGGCTCCGCAGGGGCCGGGTCCTTGAGGTCCGCGTTCACCCCGACGACCTGGGCAAGGTGATCGGCCGGGGCGGCCGCACCGCCCGGGCGCTGCGTACCGTCATCGGCTCTCTGGCGGGCGGCCGCTACGTGCGGGTCGACCTGCTGGACGTGGACGAGGTCAGGTAGCCGAACACGGCGTTGCGAGGCGGGCTGTTCGCCGCCCGGTGGGCAGCTTTACCGTGGCCGCGGTGCTCATCCGGGGAACGGCCCGGGAGCGTGACGTCGGCTGGTCGCTGCCCGCGGGCGGCTTCGGGTTGGCCGTGCTTGCCCGGGGACGATCCCATGGGCGCGCGAGAGCGACTGCCGGGGCAGGCTGGAGAGTTATGGAAGAGTCCCTCGTAGTTGGCCGGATTCTCCGGCCGCACGGGCTCCGCGGGGAGTTGTCGGTCGAGGTACGTACCGACGATCCCGCCGAGCGGTTCGCGGCCGGTTCCGTGCTCGCCACCGACCCGCCGGAGGCGGGCCCGCTGACCGTGACGGCGTCGCGGTGGCACTCCGGGCGGCTGCTGGTCAGTTTCGCGGAGGTCGGGGACCGCGCGGACGCCGAAACGCTGCGCGGCATCTGGCTGACCATCGACGCTGCCGACGTCCCCCTGCCGCAGGACCCGGACGAGTTTCATGATCACCAGCTCACCGGGCTGAGCGTGGTCACCGTGTCCGGGGAGGTGGTCGGCACCGTCACCGACGTCCTGCACACCGGCCAGGACCTGCTTGCTGTGGCCCCGGCGCCCGGGCACGCCACGGCGCACCGAAGTGCTGGTGCCCTTCGTGGCGGCGATCGCCGTTGAGGTGGACCTGGCTGGCGGGCGGCTTGTCATCGACCCGCCACCCGGCCTGCTCGACCTCGGGCAGGCCGGTTCCAATGGCGGTGAGGCGGGCGGAAGCCGTGAAGATTGACGTCGTCACGATCTTTCCCGAGTACTTCAGCCCGCTGCGGGTCTCCCTGCTCGGCAAGGCGGCCGAGCGTGGCCTGATCGAGTTCGCCGTCCACGACCTGCGGACCTGGACCCACGACGTGCACAAGAGCGTGGACGATACGCCGTTCGGCGGGGGACCTGGCATGGTGATGAGCCCGGTCCCGTGGGGTGAGGCGCTCGATGCGCTGCTAGGACCGCAGGCACCCGGCACCAGGCTGGTCGTGCCCACTCCGGCGGGCGTGCCGTTCCGGCAGGAGACCGCAGCCACGTACTCGCGTATGGCACATCTTGTGTTTGCCTGCGGGCGGTACGAGGGGATCGACGCGCGCGTTGCCGAGGACGCGCGCACCCGCGTGCCGGTCGACGAGGTCAGCGTCGGGGACTACGTGCTTTCCGGGGGCGAGCCGGCGGTCCTCGTAATGATCGACGCAATCTGCCGGCTGCTGCCAGGGGTGCTCGGCAATGCCGCCTCCGCACCGGACGACTCGTTCGGCGGCGGGACCGGGCCCATGGCTGGCCTGCTGGAGGGCCCGGTTTTCACCAGGCCACGCGTGTGGCGGGACCGGGAGGTGCCCGCGGTCCTGCTGTCGGGAGACCATGCCGCCATCGCCCGGTGGCGGCGCGACGAGGCCCTGCGCCGCACCGCGGCCCTGCGGCCCGATCTCATGACGGCGCTGCCCTGCGGGTACGCTGGATGGCCGCGACCGGGAGGTGCTCCATGAGGCTGGCTTTCCGGTCCCGGGCGAAGATATGGCACACTGAAACCGCCGCCCCGCGGAATTCTCACCGGGCGGGGATGCTTTTCGCGCCAAGCGACCACGACAGACCGTAACCATGCATCGCCTCGTGCCGAACAGGCGCGTGCGCGAGGACCATTGAGGAACACCAGCCATGCACACCGCCATCGCCGACTTGGAACAGGCGCAGATTCGCCCCGACATCCCGGGGTTCCGGCCTGGAGACACGCTGAAGGTGCACGTCCGGGTCGTTGAGGGAAACCGGACCCGGATTCAGGTCTTCCAGGGTGTGGTGATCCGGCGCCAAGGCGGCGGGGCCAGGGAGACCTTCACCGTCCGCAAGATCAGCTATGGCGTTGGGGTGGAGCGGACGTTTCCGGTCCACAGCCCGTCCATCGACAAGATCGAAGTAGTCAGCCGGGGCCGGGTGCGCCGGGCCAAGCTGTACTACCTCCGGTCGCTGCGCGGCAAGCGTGCCCGGATCAGGGAGCGCCGCGAGACGCCCGCGCAGTAGCGGACGCGTGCAATCGCTCGTAAGGGGGAACGCGGCGCCGCACACCGGCGAGATGCTGCCCACAAGGCAGCGGGATCGCCGCTGTGAGAACCCGGCGCTAGGCTCGATGCGATGAATGACGACCGGGACACTCGGGGCGAAGACTTGTCCACAAGCGACGGACGCACGCGCCCGGGCCAGGTCGATGGCCGGCAGTTCGGCGGCGTGCCTGGTGACGGCGCCACCGCGGGCCCGGAGGGCGGGGGATTCGGTGGCCAGCCCCAGCCACCCTGGCCGGGAGGTTCCGGCGGGACGTTCGGCGACGGAGCGGGATTCGGCAACGGCACGCCATACGGCAGCCCGGCCGCCGAGGGGCCCACAACCGTGGCCGGGGACGGCGCGGCCGGTGGCTTCGGGAGTGGCCCGCCAGGGGCAGGTGCCGGCGGGGCACCAGGGCAGGCTCCACCGCGCGGCAATGCCGCAGACGAGCCCCGGCAGGGACGGCGCCAGCGCAAACGGCGGCCGAGCATGTCCTGGTGGGTGGAGCTGCCCATCCTGCTCGTCTTCGCGCTCGTACTGGCCCTGCTCATCAAGAGCTTCGTGGTGCAGGCGTTCTACATCCCGTCGTCATCGATGGAAAACACCCTGGAAATCGGCGACAAGGTCCTGGTCAACAAGCTTGTCTACGACTTCCGGTCGATCCACCGCGGCGACATCGTCGTCTTCAACGGCGACGGTTCCTGGGATCCGGTCCCCGCACAGCCCGCGCCGCTGCTGAGCCGGTTCTGGGCCTCGGTCTCCGGTCTCTTCGGTACCGCACCGGGAGTGCACGACTACATCAAGCGGGTCATCGGGGTGCCCGGCGACCACGTCGCCTGCTGCAACCGCCAGGGCCAGCTCACGGTCAACGGCGTACCGCTCCACGAACTGCCCTACCTCTATCCCGGCGACACGCCGTCCGAGCAACGGTTCAGCATCACCGTTCCGGCGGGCCGGTTGTGGGTGATGGGTGATCACCGCAGCGTGTCCTGGGACTCCCGCGGTCACATGAGCGACCCGGGCAACGGGACCATCCCGGAGAACCACGTGGTGGGCCGGGCGTTCGTGATCGTCGCGCCCATCAGCCGGTGGCGGATCCTGCCCATTCCCGCCACGTTCCAGCAGCCGAAACTGACCGCTTCGGGTACGGCGGCGCTGGGTGGCTTGCACGCTCTGCGGTCCTCCGGCGCGGCCGTGCTGGGTGCGCTGGCACTGCCCGGCGCGCCCGCGGCGGCCGGAGTGGTCGCCGCCCTGCCGCTGACCCTGCTGCAGCGCCGCCTTCGCCGCCGGCTCCGCGGGCGGTCCCGCCGCCCCGGCAGGCCGGGACGCGGGCACCGGGAACCGGGACCTGGACCCGGGGGACCGGGACGTGGGCCCGGGTGACGCCCTGGCCGTGCTCCCGGCACGCCACCCCGGCTATACCCCACGGAGCGCGGCTGGCCTCACCGGCTACGAGCGGGTGCTGGCACGGGCCGGGCTGTCCCCGGTGGCCGGGATCGACGAAGCAGGACGGGGGGCCTGCGCGGGCCCCCTCGTGGTAGCGGCCGCCGCATTCGAGCCCCGCGGCCTCGCCAGGCTCCGCGGCATCGCCGATTCCAAGGCGCTCACCGCCAAGGCCCGGGAAAAGGCCTACGACGAGGTGCTGGCGACCGCGCTGGCCTGGCACGCGGTGGTCATACCGTCCACGGAGATCGACCAACTGGGCCTGCACGTGTGCAACATCGCCGGCATGCGGCGGGCGCTGGCCGGGCTGGCCTGCCAGCCCGCGTACGTGCTCACCGACGGCTTCGCGGTGCGCGGGCTGGGCGTCCCTGCCCTGGCGATGTGGAAGGGCGACGAGGTCGCCGCCTGTGTGGCCGCCGCCTCGGTGGTGGCCAAGGTGACCAGGGACCGCATGATGCGCGACCTGCACCTGCGGTACCCGGAGTACGGGTTCGCCCGGCACAAGGGATACTCCACGCCAGCGCACATGCGGGCGCTCGGCGCGCACGGGCCGTGCCCCGAGCACCGGCGCTCGTTCGTGAATGTGAGCAGTGTGACCTGTGGTGACAAGGAGCCGCAGGTGGCATTCGGTGACCCGGGTGGCGACGCGGTCGGCGACGTGAACAGCGGCATGGACGGTGGCCTGGACCACGAAGCGGCCTGGAGTGATGCTGGCCAGGAGAACTAACCTATGGTTGATCTCAGCTGGGCTGTAGCTCCCGTCGTTGCCTGATCGGAGGGGAGATCATGAGCGCGGAGGATCTCGAGAAGTACGAGACCGAGATGGAGCTGCAGCTCTATCGGGAGTACCGGGATGTCGTGGGCCTGTTCACCCACGTGGTCGAGACTGAGCGCCGGTTCTACCTCACCAATCAAGTGGACCTGAACGTCCGGACCGCCGACAACGGCGAGGTCTACTTCGAAGTCACGATGCAGGACGCCTGGGTGTGGGACATGTACCGGCCCGCCCGCTTCGTGAAGAACGTGAAGGTCGTGACGTTCAAGGACGTCAACATCGAGGAGCTTGCGCAGAGCGACTTCGAGGTCCCCGACCCGAAGTAACTCCACGATTCCTGGCGTGGCGGCCGCGGCCGGGGCGTTCCCGGGCGGACGCTCCCCGCCTCCCGATCAACCGGGCGGACGGTCCCCCGTCAAGTGGAGCACCCGGTACCGACAAACCCGGTAGTTCTGTCCACAGATGCGCGGGCCGTCCACAGCCAGCGAAGCCCTTCAGCCATCACCTGCCCGCTTCCGGCACTGTCGGTGTGGAGGTGGTGACAAGTGAATGCCAAGGACGAACTGGGCCGCGAGGGCGAGCAGGTGGCCGTGGAGTATCTGGAACGGGCCGGCCTGCGGGTGTTAGACCGCAACTGGCGGTGCACGGACGGCGAGATCGACATCGTGGCTGCCGAGCGGCAGGTGATGGTGGTCTGCGAGGTGAAGACCCGTTCGGGTACCACTTTCGGCACCCCGATCGAGCAGATCACCCGGGCCAAGCAGGCCAGGCTCAGGCGGCTGGCCTCCCGCTGGCTCGTGGCCCACGGGGTGCTGTTCGACGAGGTCCGCATCGACGTGGTCGGCCTTATCCGGAGACCGTCGGGCGACTACGAGATCGAGCACGTCCGGGGGGTGGGCTAGGTGCCGGTTGCCCGGACGCACTCGATCGCTCTGGTCGGGGTGGAGGGCTATCCGGTGGAGATAGAGACCGACATCGCCAACGGGCTGCCCTGCCTGCTCCTGGTGGGGCTGCCGGACACCGCGCTGCGGGAGGCACGCGACCGGATTCGTGCCGCGATCATCAACAGTCACGAGCAATGGCCCCAGCGCCGGGTCACGGTAGGCCTGTCCCCGGCGAGCCTGCCCAAGCGGGGCAGCGGGTTCGACCTCGGCATCGCGCTGTCGATCCTGGCGGCCGCGGGCGCCATACCGGGAGCGGCCATCGATGGGGTGGCCTTTTTCGGGGAACTCGGCCTGGACGGCCGGTTACGCCCCGTTCGTGGTGTCCTGCCGGCGATGGCGGCCGCCGCGGGCGCAGGTTTCGACAAGGTGGTGGTGGCCCAGGCGAACGCCGCGGAGGCGGCCCTGGTGCCGGGGTTGCGGGTGGTGGGGGCGCCCACCCTCGCCGGGCTGCTGGCCTGGCTGCGCGGGGAACCGGCCAGCGGGGACGAGGCAGTCGCCAGTGCGGTGCCGGGGGAACCGGGGGTGGCGGGGGAGCCGGGGCGGCAACCGGAACCGGCCCCGGCCGGAGCAGCGGGACCGGCCGGGGGACGTGGGCCGTGCGGGGAGGTCATGGCCCTGGTGCCCGCCAGCCGGGCCGGGAGGCGGCCACGTCCCCGCCCCGACCTGTCTGAGGTACTCGGCCAGCCCGCCGCCCGCAGGGCCGCGGAGATCTGCGCGGCCGGTGGCCACCACCTGTCCCTGCTGGGACCGCCGGGCGCGGGCAAGACCATGCTCGCCGAACGGCTTCCCACGGTCATGCCCGCGCTTGACCGCACCGCCGCGTTGGAGGTCACCTCGATCCACTCGGTGGCCGGGACGCTTCCGGCGGGGAGCCCGCTCATGACCGAGCCGCCTTTTTGCGCGCCCCATCACACCGCCACCAAGGCCGCCATCGTCGGCGGCGGCAGCGGGATCCTCCATCCCGGCGCCGCGTCTCTGGCGCATCGCGGATTTCTGTTCCTTGACGAGGCGCCCGAGTTTGCCAGGGACGTTCTTGACGCCCTCCGGCAGCCGCTGGAGTCGGGCGAGGTCGTGGTGGCCCGCTGCGGGCTCACGGCCAGGTTTCCGGCCCGGTTCACCCTTGTGCTCGCGGCCAACCCATGCCCATGCGCAAAGGGGACGGCCACCGGCGCGACATGCAGTTGCACGCCCGCCACCAAACGGCGCTACCTGGCCCGGCTGTCCGGCCCGTTGCTTGACCGGGTCGATGTCAAGGTCGAGCTGCTTCCCGTCGGCCGGGCCGAACTCCTGAGCGACCGTCACTTCGCCGAATCCAGCCCTGTGGTCGCGGCCCGCGTCGCCGCGGCGCGGGAACGTACGGCGGCCCGGCTCAAGGACACCTCCTGGCGGCTCAACGCCGAGATCCCCGGCAGTGAGCTTCGCCGGGCGTTCCGGCCCTCGCCGGGGTCGCTCGCCCCGCTGGAGCGGGCGATGGATCTCGGGCAGATCAGTGCGCGCGGCGTCGATCGGGTAATCCGGGTGGCATGGACGCTGGCCGACCTCGCGGGCATCGCACGGCCCACGGTCCGCGAGACCAGTTACGCACTCGGATTGTGGCTGGGGGCCGGATCATGAGCGCTCCGGCCGACGCGGAACGGATCGCCCGCGCCGCGCTCACCTGGGTCGCTGAGCCCGGCGACCCGGCTATGGGCGCTCTGTTGCGCATCTGCTCCCCGACCGAGATTGTGGCTGCCCTGACCGAGGGCCGGGTGCCCCGTGCGGCCTCGGTATCCGGTGCTGCCGTGGTGCCCACAGGCCTCGGTGTTCTCTGGGAGGACAGCGGCGAGCCGGCGGGGCCGGCCCTGCCGGGGCCGGGCTCGCCGGGATACCTGGCCTGGACCGCGCGCTGCTCCGCTGGGCGGCCAGGCTGGGCGAGGTGCCACCAGCACCCGAACTGGCTGCCTGGTGGCGCGACGGCATCCGGCTGGTCATCCCCGGTGACGTGGAATGGCCAAGCCAGCTCGACTTCCTCGGCCAGGCCCGTCCGTGGGGGCTGTGGGTGCGCGGGCACGCGGACCTGCGTTACGCCTGCCTGCGGTCGGTCTCCGTGGTGGGAACCAGGGCGGCCACCGCGTACGGCACGTACGTTTGCGGCGAGATGGCGATATCGCTCGCCGACGCGGGCTGGACGATCGTGTCCGGCGGTGCGTTCGGGATCGACAGCTGCGCGCACCGCGGCGCGATCGCCGTGGCCGGCGTCACGGTCACGGTCCTGCCCTGCGGGGTGGACCTTGCCTATCCCCGCGCCCACGAGGGGCTCTTCCGGTCGATCAGGGAGCTGGGCGCGCTGGTCAGCGAGTGGCCGCCGGGCCGGATGCCGACTAAGCACGGGTTCCTGGTCCGCAACCGGGTGATCGCCGCACTGAGCCGCGGCACCGTGGTGGTGGAGGCGGCGCTGCGCAGCGGGGCGCTCAACACCGCGCGTCATGCTCACGACCAGGGCCGGCCGCTGATGGCCGTGCCCGGTCCTGTGACGTCCCCGCAGTCGGCGGGCTGCCACGAGGCGATCAGGGAATGGGGCGCGGTGTGCGTCACCGGCGCGAAGGATGTGATGGAGTTGCTGGAGTTCTCCGGGGATGAGCCGCCGCCCGGGCAGCGGCGCGGGCCGGTGCTCGCTCGTGACCTGCTCGGTCCGGTGGACGCCCGGGTGCTGGAGGCGGTCCCGGCCCGGGCCGGGCGGGGACCTGCGCGGATCGCGATTGCCGCCGGGGTGGACTTTGATACGGTCATGCGCTGCCTGGGCGGGCTGGCGGCCGCCGGGTTCGTGGAGCGCTGCGAGCGCGGCTGGCGGCTGCGGCGGCCGCAACCCCGGTCACACGCCGGACCAAACGCATAAATGCCAGATTCCTGCCCGATAGCGGGCAGGAATCTTGCATTTCAGCACAGGAATGAGCCATCCTGCTATGGTGTCGAGCGCAGTACAGGCGCATGAAGAACTCGTGAACCACCTGGCTCGTACCAGCCCGCTCAGCCAGGGCGAGGCGGCACGGGTCGTGGCAGAGGTACTTGGCTACTTCGGCGAGAGCGTGGAGGAGTACGTGCGCCGGCGCCATCGTGAGCTGAAAACAGGGGGACTCACGAACGATCAGGTTTTCGCGCGCATCGCGGCCGAATTGCCGGCCAGGCGAGTGGCTCCGCCGCAGTTGTCGCTGCGGCAGCTTCGCCGTGTCGTCTACGGCTGAGCGATCGCGCCGCCTGCGCCAGAGAGAGGGAGCGGACCGTGTGCGGGATCGTTGCGCATGTGGGGAGCCGGGATTGTGTGCCCATCCTGCTGGAAGGGCTGGCTCAGCTGGAATACCGCGGATATGACTCCGCCGGGCTTGCCGTGGTGTCCCGGTCCGGCGGTATGCGCGTGCACAAGGCCAAGAGCCGGGTCGCGGGCCTGGGGGCGACCCTCCCGGCGCGGTTCAAGGGCGGCCCCGGCATCGGCCATACCCGGTGGGCGACCCACGGCGAGCCGAACGACATCAACGCCCACCCGCACGTCGTCGGGCCGGTGGCCGTGGTCCACAACGGGATCATCGAGAACGCCGACGAACTGCGAGCCAAGCTGATCGCCGAGGGGGCGGAGTTCGTCTCGGACACCGACAGCGAGGTCCTGGCGCATCTGATCGCACGGGCGGGCGGGTATCTGCCGGGGACCAGTGTGGCGGCGGACGGCGGCGAGCCGGAGCACAACGGTCCGGCGAACGGCAGCACGGCGAACGGCAGCACGGCGAACGGCAGCGCCACCGCGGCAGCGGCCGGCGGCGCGCGCGGCGCGGCGAAGGCCGGGCGCGCCAACGGCACCGTCGCCGCCAACGAGCCGGGCGTGGACCTGGAGGAGGCGGTGCGCCAGGCACTCACCGCCGTGGTCGGCACCTACGGCATCGCGGTGCTGGACGCCCGTTACCCCGACCGGGTCGTGGCCGCGCGCAACGGCAGCCCGGTCGTGCTCGGCATCGGCGACAAGGAGATGTTCGTCGCCTCGGATGTGGCCGCCCTGGTCCGCTACACCCGCCAGGTGGTGCACCTGGACGACGGCGAGGTGGCGACCGTCCGCGCGGACGGCTTCCACACCTCCACGCTGGACGCCCGCACGACCACCCACGAGCCGTTGCTCATCGAGGCCGACCTTCGTTCCTACACCGCCGACGGCTACACGCACTTCATGCGCAAGGAGATCCACGAGCAGCCCAGGACCGTGGAGCGGGCGCTGCGGGGCCGGCTCGAGGAGCGGTTCCACACCGCCCACCTCGGCGGGCTGAACATCGACGCCCGGGAGGCGCGGGCCATCATGCGGGTGAAGATCCTGGGCTGCGGCTCGGCGTTCTACGCCGGGCAGGTCGGCGCGCAGCTCATCGAGGAGCTCGCCCGGATCCCGGCGGACGCCGAGGCCGCCTCTGAGTTCAGGTACCGCAACCCGGTGGTCGAGCCGGACACGCTCTACATCGCGGTGAGCCAGTCCGGCGAGACCCACGACACCCTCGCCGCGGTCAGGGAGCTGAAGCGCAAGGGCGGCCGCGTGATCGGCGTGGTCAACGCGGTCGGCAGTGCCATCGCCCGGGAGTGTGAGGGTGGCGTGTACCTGCACGCCGGCCCGGAGATCTCGGTCACCTCCACCAAGACCTTCACCGCGACCTGCGTGGTGTTCTCGCTGCTCGCCCTGCACCTCGGGCGGATTCACGACCTGTCCCCGGCGGACGGTGCCCGCGTCATCGCCGGGCTGCACGCGCTGCCCGGGCAGGTCAGCCAGATCCTCGCCGAGGAGGAGCGGATCGCGGAGCTGGCCAAGGACTTCAGCGGCTACCGTGGCATGTTCTTCGTCGGCCGGGTCCGCGGCTGGCCGATCGCCCGGGAGGGTGCGCAGAAGCTCAAGGAGGTCTCCTACCTGCATGCGGAGGCCTATCCGGCGAGCGAGCTCAAGCACGGGCCGCTGGCGCTGGTCGGCCCCGACCTGCCGACCGTCGCGATCGTGCCCGACGACGAGCTGCGGGACAAGAACATCTCCACGCTGGGCGAGATCAAGGCGCGCCGTGGCCGGATACTCGTGGTCGGCCATGGCACGCTGGATGCAAGGCTTGCCGACGACATGGTGGAGGTGCCCAAGAACGAGCCCGAGCTGGACCCGATCCTGCTGTCGGTGCCGCTGCAACTGCTCGCCTACAACGCGGCGGTCACGCTCGGGAATGACGTCGACAAGCCCCGCAACCTGGCCAAGAGCGTGACCGTGGAGTGAACTGACCGGTGGTATCCCCCGAGCCGGCGACGTCCCCTGGCCCGGGGGCATCCCCCGGGCCCGCCGCCCTGCCCGCACGGCTGGATGCCGCGCTGGACGCCTTCCGGCACCACATCGAGGCCGAACGGGGACTGTCCCGGCACACCGTCCGGGCCTACCTCGGTGACGTCGCGGCGCTGCTGGAGCATGCCGCCGCCAAGGGTGCCACGGCCCCGGCGGATCTGGGTGTCGGGATCCTGCGGGGCTGGCTGGCCGAGCAGCACAGCCGCGGCCAGGCCCGCGCCAGCATGGCCAGGCGCGCCGCCGCGGCCAGGGCCTTCACCGCCTTCGCCCATGCCCGCGGCCTGATGCCCGCCGACCCCGGGCCGCTGCTCGGCATGCCGCGGATCCCCCGGCGGCTTCCCGAGGTGCTCAGCCAGGACCAGGTGGCCGCGGTTCTGGCAGCGGCAGGGGCCGCGCCAGGAGGCCCGCCGGCACCCGGTGGCCCGCCCGGTCCCGCGGGCTCGCCCGCCCACGGAGGCCCGCCCGCCCACGGAGGCCCGCCCGGCTATGGAGGCCCGCCCGGCTATGGAGGCCCGCCCCCCCACGAGGACCCGCCCGGCCACGAGGGCCCACCCGCCCCCGGCGGCCCGGCCAGCCACGAACGCGGGTCCGGCCAGGATGCGGCGCTGGCGCTGCGCGACGCCGCGATCGTGGAACTCCTCTACGCGACGGGCATCCGGGTCAGTGAGCTGTGCGGCCTGGACCTCGGCGACCTGGACACCGACCGGCGCACGGTGCGGGTGCTCGGCAAGGGCAACAGGGAACGGACGGTGCCCGCCGGGGTGCCGGCCGTCAAGGCTGTGACCGCCTGGGCGGGTTCCGGGCGGCCACTCCTGGTCACGCCGGGCAGCGGGCATGCCCTGTTTCTCGGGGCGCGGGGCCGGCGCCTCGACCCGCGGACCGCGCGCCGGGTGGTCCACGCCTGCCTGGCCGCGGTACCCGGCACGCCCGACTCGGGCCCGCACGGCCTGCGCCACGCGGCCGCGACGCATCTGCTCGAAGGCGGCGCCGACCTGCGCAGCGTGCAGGAGATCCTCGGCCACAGTTCGCTGACGAGCACACAGATCTACACACACGTCTCCATCGAGCGGCTGCAGTCGGCCTACCGGCAGGCGCATCCCAGGGCCTGAAGTTACTTGTGCGCTACGGCGGCCGTGCAGACGGCGGGCTCCTACGCGCAGCGCGGCCGGGCCGCGAGCGGGTAGACTACTGCGCGGTCGGTGAGTCCGCTTCCCTTGCGGCAGGGGTCTTCCGGCCAAATTCGCGCGCCCGCTCGCCGTCGGGGTCTCCCCGCGGTGCGCACCCTTCGGTCCGCGGTGCTGTCCGCCGCGGTGTGTGTGCACGGGCGCCAGGACCAACCGAACGTGCCGTTCCACGAGGACCGGCGCACGAGCAGGAAGGGGACACCGGTATGGCACCGGTCGTCACCATGCGGCAGCTGCTGGAGAGCGGCGTTCACTTCGGCCACCAGACCCGGCGCTGGAACCCGAAGATGAAGCGGTTCATTCTCGCTGAGCGCAATGGCATCTACATCATCGATCTCCAGCAGTCGCTCGACTACATCGACAAGGCCTACGAGTTCATCAGGGAGACCGTGGCGCACGGCGGCACGGTCCTGTACGTCGGCACCAAGAAGCAGGCGCAGGAGGCCATCGCGGACCAGGCACGCCGGGTCGGCATGCCGTTCGTCAACCAGCGCTGGCTCGGCGGGATGCTCACCAACTTCCAGACGGTGCACAAGCGCCTGCAGCGGCTCAAGGAACTCGAAGAGATCGACTTCGAGGACGTGGCCGGCTCCGGCATGACCAAGAAGGAACTGCTGCATCTGCGCCGTGAGCGGGACAAGCTTGACCGCTCGCTCGGCGGCATCAAGGACATGGCCCGGGTGCCCAGCGCGCTGTGGGTGGTGGACACCAAGAAGGAGCACATCGCCGTCAGCGAGGCGCGCAAGCTCGGCATCCCGGTGATCGCCGTCCTCGACACCAACTGCGATCCCGACGAGGTGGACTACCCCATCCCCGGCAACGACGACGCGATCCGCAGCGTGTCGCTGCTCACCCGCGTCGTCGCCGACGCGGTCGCCGACGGGCTGATGGCACGGGGCGGCGAAGCCGACAGCGACGAAAAGCCGTCGCCCACGGGTGATCTGGGCACCGAGGAGCCGCTCGCCGAGTGGGAGCGTGAGCTGCTCGAGCGCAAGAGCGCCGACAACGGGGCGCGCGTGCCCGAGCCGCGCGCCGGTGCGGACGCAGCGGCTGAGCCGGCCCCAGCTGCCGCAGCCGCGGCCGCCGAGACGGCCCCTGCCGGGGCAGCCGCGGCCGCCGAGCCGGCCCCGGCCGCCGCGGACAGCACGCCCGCCGAGCCCGCCGCAGTCGCTGCGGACACGCCCGCCGAGCCGCCCTGCCGCTGCGGACACGCCCGCCGAGCCGGCTCCTGCCGCTGCGGACACGCCCGCTGAAGCCAGCTCCTGCCGCCGCGGACACGCCCGCCGAGCCAGCTCCTGCCGCCGCGGACACGCCCGCTGAACCAGCTCCCGCCGCCGCGGACACGCCCGCTGGACCAGCTCCTATCGCCGCGGACGCGTCGGCTGAGCCGGCCCGGCTGCTGCGGACGCGTCGGCTGAGCCCGTTCCGGTCGTAGCGGACGCCGCCGCCGACGCGGCCGGCCAGGCCGCGGATACCACGGCCGCCGATGGTGCCGCTGCCGATGGTGCCGCTGCCGATGGTGCTGCTGCCGATGGTGCTGCTGCCGATGGCGCGGCGGCAGCCGACGGCGCCGCGGCACAGGCCACCGCCGAGGACGGCGCGTCCCCGGCCGCCGACACTGCCGCCGACGCTGCCGCGGACGGGGCTTCGGCGGGTGACGCGGTCACCGCGAACTGAGCAACGGCTGAGCCGGGCCGCCAGCGCACCGGTTCTGCCAGCAGGAACTGATCACGCATTCAGATCAGACAGTGAGAGATGAGGACATGGCGAACTACACCACCGCGGATGTGAAGCGGCTTCGCGACGCGACCGGCGCGGGGATGATGGACTGCAAGAACGCGCTGACGGAGGCGGACGGCGAGTTCGACAAGGCGGTGGAACTGCTGCGCCTCAAGGGTGTCAAGGACGTGGCCAAGCGCCAGACGCGGACGGCGGCCAACGGGCTCATCGCCGCGGCGCTTGACGGCACCAGCGCCGGGGTCCTGGTCGAGCTGAACTGCGAGACCGACTTCGTTGCCAAGACCGATCTGTTCCAGGGCGTGGCGGCCGACATCACCGCCGCCGCACTGGCGCAGCGGGCCGCCGACCGGCTCGCCGTGCTGGCGCTGGAGGTGCGCCCGGGGGTCACCGCGCAGCAGCTGATCGACGAGGCCGGCGCCGCGCTCAAGGAGAAGCTGGAACTCGGCAGGTACGCGCTGCTCGAAGGCGGTTATATTGCCAGCTACCTGCACCGTTCCGACCGGGCACTGCCGCCGACCGTGGGTGTGCTCGTCCAGTTGGACGCGCCGAACGAGCTGGCGGGCAAGGACGTCGCCCAGCAGGTCGCGGCGATGCGGCCGCAGTACGTGACCCGGGATCAGGTGCCGGCCGACATCGTCGAGAACGAGCGCCGCATCGCCGAGCAGATCACCCGGGACGAGGGTAAGCCGGAGCAGGCAATCCCCAAGATCGTCGAGGGCCGGCTGGGCGCGTTCTTCAAGGACGTCACGCTTGTCGAGCAACCGTTCGTCAAGGAGCCGAAGAAGACGATCAAGCAGATGCTCAGCGAGCAGGGCGCCACAGTACAGGCGTTTGCCCGCTTCCAGATCGGCCAGGCAGGCTGAGGGGCGGCCCGGCCACCAGACAACCAAGGAGGCGGCCTCGTGGAGAACGGCGCCGACAGGGGGGACGGCGCGCCACGCGTGCTCGGCTCGGCCGTGCGGGACGCCAATGACTGGGTGCACCGCCCGTGGCGCCGCGTGGTGGTCAAGCTGTCCGGCGAGGCGTTCTCCGGCGATGAGCCGCTGGGCATTTCCCCGGCTGTGGTCCAGCGCATCGCCCAGGAGATCGTCGACGTCGTCGAGGACGGGGTCCAGGTCGCGGCGGTCGTGGGCGGCGGGAACATGTTCCGCGGCCGGGAACTGGCCGAAAGCGGCATCGACCGGGCCAGGGCCGACTACATGGGCATGCTCGGCACGGTGATCAACTGCCTCGCGCTGCAGGATGTGCTCGAGAAACTGGGCGTGGACACCCGCGTCCAGACCTCGATCACGATGGGGCAGGTGGCCGAGCCGTACATTCCCCGCCGGGCGATCCGCCACCTGGAGAAGGGGCGGATCGTCATCTTCGGCGCCGGCCTTGGTGCCCCGTTCTTCTCCACTGACACCTGCGCGGCCCAGCGCGCGCTGGAGATCGGCGCGGAGGCGCTCCTCAAGGGGACGCAGGTGGACGGGGTTTACGATGCGGATCCGCGCACCATGCCCGATGCCGTGCGGTTCCAGCATCTTGACTACGGTGAGGTGCTCCGCCTGGGACTGAAGTTCATGGACACCACGGCGGTGAGCCTGTGCATGGACAATGGCCTGCCCATTGTCGTCTTCGACCTGATGGAAAAGGGTAACGTCGTGCGAGCAGTACGCGGGGAGAAGATCGGCACGCTGGTCAGCAGGCCGGAGGACGCCGGCGCCCGCGGTTAGCAGCCGCGGCAGGCAAGCGATGGGACAGGAGCCGCTGTGATAGACGAGACCCTCTTCGAGGCCGAAGAGAAGATGGAGAAGGCCGTCGCCGTCGCCAAAGAGGAGTTCGCGGTCATCCGTACCGGGCGGGCGCACCCGGCCATGTTCGCCAAGATCACGGCCGAGTACTACGGCACCCAGACGCCGGTGAACCAGCTTGCCTCGTTCCACATCCCCGAGCCGCGGATGGTGGTCATCCAGCCCTTTGACAAGTCATCGCTGGCAGCCATCGAAAAGGCGATCCGCAACAGCGACCTGGGTGTGAACCCGGCCAACGACGGCACCATCATCCGGGTCGTCTTCCCCGAACTGTCCGAGGAGCGGCGCCGGGAGTACATCAAGGTCGCCCACCGGAAGGCGGAGGACAGCAAGGTCTCCATCCGTAACATCCGGCGGCACGCAAAGGACTCACTGGACAAGCTGGTCAAGTCAGGCGACTCCGGCGAGGACGAGGTACGCCGGGCGGAGCGGGAACTCGACGACCTCACGCACACCTACGTCGCGCAGGTGGACGAACTGCTCAAACATAAAGAAGCGGAACTGCTTGAGGTCTGACCTGCCAGCGGACAGTCCAGCGGAGCCCGCACAGCCGGAGAAGCGGGAGCGGCGCACCGGGCGCAACCTGCCCGCCGCGGTAGGTGTCGGCCTGGGCCTGGGCGGGCTCGCCATTCTCACGCTGTTCACGGTGAAGGCCACCTTCCTCGTCCTGGTGGGCGTCTTTGTTGGTATCGCGCTCTGGGAACTGACCCGGGCCGTGGCAGGGCAGCAGGTCCGGATACCGGTCATTCCGGTGGCCGCCGGGGGTGCCGTGGCGTTCGCCCTGTCCTACTGGCAGGGAGGGCAAGCCGCGCTGGCGTGCATCGCGATCACCATGACGGCGGTCCTCGCCTGGCGGCTGACCGGCGGGGTCGATGGCTACCTGCGCGACGTCACCGCCGGGGCGTTCGCGCTTGCGTACCTGCCGCTGCCGGCCTGTTTCGTCGGCCTCATGCTTGCCCCGGCCGACGGCCCGAGGCGCACGCTGCTGTTCCTGATCCTGGTGGTGTGCAGCGACGTGGGCGGCTACGCCGCCGGCGTCACTGTCGGGCGCCATCTGATGGCCCCGGCGATCAGTCCCAAGAAGACCTGGGAGGGGTTTGGCGGCTCGGCGCTGTTCTGCCTCCTGGGCGGGGCGATCGGCCTGCCCCTGCTGCTGCACGGTGCCATCTGGCAAGGGCTGCTGATCGGCGCGGCGGCCCTCGCCTGTGCCACACTCGGCGACCTGGTCGAATCGATGATCAAGCGCGACCTGGGCATCAAGGACATGGGCTCCGTGCTGCCCGGCCACGGCGGAATCCTGGACCGGATCGACGCGATGCTCATCACCGCGCCGGTGGTCTGGCTCCTCCTGCTGGCCTTTATTCCGGTGCCTCACTAGCCCTGACAGCTCATGGCTCCTGACCCGTGTTTGCTTCCCGGTTACCCGGGGAGTTGGTGGGGGCGTCTCGGACTCAATCCACCAGTGGACGGGAGCGGAGCAGCCATGTTGAGGCGACCGATCGGCATTATCTTTCTCGTTTACCTGATCATCGGCGTGATCGTGGCATGGTCGCGGGGCTACCTGCACCTCAGCCTGCTCAAGGCCATTGGTTCGGCCGTTCTCGCCATTCTGCTGTGGTGGCTTCCGCTGCTCGGCATCAGCCTGCATATCCACTAGCGGCGGGCGCCAGCCGGTGCCGCAGCTACACGCTCGTGACCCAGCTGCGGCGCTGCGCGGCCAGCTGGGTGACCAGGCTGGCGGCGCCGCGTTCCTTGGCGATCAGGCGCTCCCGCTCGGTGATCGGGATGATCCACAGCCACCGCGTCGGGTCGCCGCCCACCGAGAACCCGCTCAGGTCGGGCACTTCCGGGCCGAGCAGGTGGGAGGGGTCGTCGAGCAGGAGCACGGCCTCCCTCCCGCCGCCGAGCGGGAAGGTTCCCGGCTCGTGGTACCAGCGCACGGTGTGCCCGGTGCCGAACCAGGTCACGGCCCGCCACGGATACTGGGCCAGCCACAGGAACACCCGGGCGGCGTCCCGGCTGGGCATGGTCGTGGCGATGGCAAGCTCGATCCGCGCGCAGGCGCTCGGGTCCTCCATCGCCTGCTCCACCACGGGCATCCGCTGGCAGCTCATGCCGATCGTGGACAGCACCGTGTACTGCCGCTGCTGGGTCGGCGGCCGCTCGGACACGCCGACCATCGGCTGCTTGCCGCCGCTGACATCCCAGTACCTGGCGCCGGGCCCGAGCCGGGCCAGCAGGTGGCCGAGCATGGACCGCTGGAATGACGCCCAGGAGTCGTCCCGCTGCCGCCAGCGCCAGAACGCCGTCGCCCGGTCGGCCCGGGGGCCGAGCCCTTCCATCGCGTCATCGAGTGACCAGGCGAACGGTGTCTGCCCGATCACGTCCCTGCTGTAGCCGGGCATGCCACGGGCCATGTCGGACCAGCCGGGGATGACCGCGAGCAGTTGACCGCCCTCGATGACCGCGACCCCGTCGCCTTCTTCGAACCACAGCGCCCGCAGCGTCCTGGCGTCCAGCGGTGGCCGGCCGCCGGGTGCTTGGTGTGCGCGGCGGGCATCAACGGTGCCTGGCCCGCGTTCAGCCGGGACAGATCCGCGCTCTGCGGTGCCTGCTCGTGGTTGGCGATCCACGCCGCCCCCAGCACCGCACCGGCGTCGTGCAGGTACGCGGCGGTGGTCGCGCCGTCGTACTCGACCACGAGCCGGCGGCTGCCGTACGGGCTCTCGCTTTCGAGCACCGTTCCGGGCTGGCCGCCGACGAGGCGGACCGAGGGCCCCTTGACCGGTTGCGCATCGAAGACATGCCAGAAATCTACAGATTCCTAACTATCATTCAGTGGATTCCCCCGGAAGTTGCGGCAGGCTGCCGCAATGTCCTCCAACGTCACAGCGCAGGTCATGATGGCGGGCCGGGACAACTGGAACACTGGAAAGGCCATGTCTTCGCTGCCCCTCGTCTTCGCGGCGCCGCGCCGCGGCCAGCCGCCGCGCCATCTGGCCGACCTGTCGGCGCAGCAGCGCGCGGAGGCGGTCGCCGCACTCGGCGAAAAACCGCTGCGAGCCAGGCAGCTGTCCAGGCACTATTTCGGCCGGCTGAGCGTGGACGCGCCCAGCATGACCGACATCCCGCAGCGCTCCCGTGCCGCCCTGGTGGGCGAGCTGCTGCCGCCGCTGCTGACCGAGGCCCGCGCGGTGAGCTGCGATGACGGTGCCACCAGGAAGTCATTGTGGCGGGCGCACGACGGCACGCTGCTGGAAAGCGTCCTCATGCGTTACCCGGACCGCGCCACGGTCTGCGTGTCCAGCCAGGCGGGCTGCGGGATGGCTTGCCCGTTCTGCGCCACCGGCCAGGGCGGCCTGCGGCGCAACCTGTCCACGGCGGAGATCGTCGAGCAGGTCCGGGCGGCGGCGGCCACCGTCAGGGACGGTGGCCTCGGACCGCCGGGCCGGCTGTCCAACGTGGTGTTCATGGGCATGGGCGAGCCGCTGGCGAACTACCGGCGCACGGTGGACGCGGTGCGCCGGATCTGCGACCCGGTCCGCGAGGGCTTCGGCATCTCGCAGCGGTCGGTCACCGTCTCGACCGTGGGGCTTGGTACCCGCCATACGCCGGCTGGCCGCCGAGGGTCTGTCCGTGACGCTGGCCGTTTCCCTGCATGCCCCCGACGACGAACTGCGCGACGAACTGGTGCCGGTGAACACCCGGTGGAAGGTGGCCGAGGTGCTCGCCGCCGCCCGCCTCTACGCCGACCGGACCGGGCGGCGGGTGTCGGTCGAGTACGCCCTGATCCGGGACGTGAACGACCAGCCGTGGCGGGCCGACCTGCTCGGCAGCGTGCTGCACCAGGCCCTGGGGCCGCTGGTCCACGTGAACGCGATCCCGCTGAACCCGACACCAGGCAGCAAATGGGATGCCTCACCCAAGCGGGCCGAGCAGGAGTTCGTCCGCCGGGTCACCGCCGCCGGGGTGCCCTGCACCGTCCGGGACACCCGGGGCAGGGAGATCGCGGCGGCTTGCGGCCAGCTCGCCGCTACGGACCGGTAACCTACTCGATCATGTCGCCACGAAGCGCACTCCGCAGGTACCGCCGCCGGGTGGCCTGGCGTGCCGTGCACGGCCTGTGGGGGGCGGCGCAGCGCGCCGGGGCGATCACCGCCGACACCCCGGCGGGCCGGGCGTTCGCCGCGTTCGGCGCCGGGTCGATCATCGGCTTCCCCACCGGTGCCCTGTACGGCGAGCGGTGGATCGAGGTCGGGACCGGGACGATGATCGGGGCCCAGGTCAGCCTGAGCGCGGGCATGGTCCCGGGGCAGGACCTGGGCGAGGTGCCGCTGCTGCGGATCGGTGACCGGTGCGTCATCGGCAGGGGCAGCCATATCGTCGCCCACTACTCGATCACGATCGGCGATGACGTCTACACCGGTCCCTATGTGTACATCACCGACCAGAACCACAGTTACGCCGACCCGGACCTGCCGATCGGCCGCCAGTGGCCGATGCAACGCGGCCGTGTCCATCGGCGCCGGAAGCTGGCTGGGTGCCGGGGTGATCATCCTGCCCGGCGCCGTGATCGGCCGGAATGTGGTGGTCGCGGCCGGTTCGGTGGTGCGCGGCGTGGTGCCCGATTGCTGCGTGATCGCCGGGGTTCCGGCCAGGGTGGTACGCGAGTATGTGAGCGGTAATGGCTGGACCCGCCGCGCCCCCGCTCCGGAGCATCATGGCTGAACTGCAGGTTAACCATTCCTGAGTCTGTCACGATGGGCGCGTGGCACCTGAGGTTCGCGTCGCCAGTGCGGCATACCAGCCGGAACCGAAAGCGGCCGCCGCGGCGCGGCGTTTCGTGCGGGACACTCTGCAGGCCTGGGTGGTGACCGGCGCCGCCGACGGGCACGGGCTCGTGGACGATGCCGTGCTGCTCACCAGCGAACTTGTGACGAACGCCGTGGTGCACGCGGGGACGCCCGGTCCAGGTCACCTGCAGGCTCGCCGACGGCGCGGTCGAGGTCGTGGTCAGCGACGGCCATCCGGGGCGCCTGGTCCCGAAGCGCCCGGAAGCGACACCGTGCCCAGCGAGCGGACCGGCGGCCGGGCCTGCTGCTGCCCGCCGCGCTGGCCTCGGCCTGGGGCGTCGCCTACGGGCGGGCCAGCAAGGCGGTGTGGTTCCGGCTGGCGCTCGACGGGGCGGGCGGGAGCTTGGCGCCGGTCCCGAAGGCGATGGTGAGCGCGAGCGAACTGGCCGACGCGATCGGGGTCACGGCCGCCCTCGCCGCCGCGCTGCGCTCCCCCGAGCCCCTGACGGTCGCGCCGCCCGCCCCGGCCGCGGTGGCCGACAACGGCTACCAGCGACTGCTGTCGGGCACGGTCGAGTCGGCCCGGATCGCCATCGGTGCCGACGCGGCGTTCGCGATGATGCCCGACGAGGACGGGGACCTGCGGCTGCGCGCGGCCGCGGGAAACATCTCGCTGGCCGATGGGGAATCCGTGACCGGGCCGGCGTCCCTGATCACCGTTCCCGTTGTCGTGGACGGCCAGGTCACCGGCTTGCTCGCGGCCGCGTCCGCGGCCCCGGGCAGCTTCGGCGACCCGGAGTCGGCCCGGCTCCAGTGGCTCGCCGACCGCTCGGGTCCCGGCCTGCAACGGGCCTGGCTGGCCGAACTGGAACGGCTCAGAAGAGGCCGGATCGCCGCACTCGCCCAGGCCCGCGGGCTGCTGTCCGGTGGCCGCGGCCGGGACGAGATCCTCGAACTGGCGGGCCGGGCGACGGTGCCCGGGCTGGCGCCCTGGTGCGCGGTGCTGTTGCTGGACGGCGAGCCCGTGCTGCGGACCTGCTATGCGCGGCACACCGTGGATTCGCTGGCCGACGCGCTGCCGTGGCTGCTTGACCAGGTATGCCAGATGACGGTGCCCGATTTCTCGGCGGGGCGCGGCGCCGCCCCACGCCCAGGCCGCCGCTGGCCGCTGGTGGTGGGTGACACCGACGCCGCACCGCCCGGCGTGCCGGACCTCGCCGCCGGCGTGGCCTGGTGCTTCCCGCTCGGTCGAGCCCGGTGACGCGGCGGGGGTCTGGTCGTCGGGGACGGCGGGCAGGACCGCCTGCCGCATGACGTGGCGGCCCTGGCGGCCGATCTCGCCTGCCGATCGGGTTCGCGCTGAGCCGTGCCCGGCCCGATCCCGGTGCGGCTCTGGTGGGCCACAACTCCTGACAGGCCCAGCCGCAGGCGGCGTCGCACCGGCGGGCCACAACTCCTGACAGGCCCAGCCAGCGGTGGCGTCGCACCGGCGGCCCGCGTCAGCCCCGGGCAGCGTAATGCCAGGAACCGCGTACGCCGAAGCGCCGCGTGCTGTCTGCCGTGGTCGGCCCCGGCCGCCGCGTGCTTGTCGCCGGACCTGTTCTTGCGGCGTGCCGTCGCGCCGGTGCGCGCGGGGCGCTGGGCAGCCGGTGCCTTGCGCGCCTTCGCCGCGCCGTCGGCCGCTCGGCGGGGCTCTCCGCGTCGCCGGATGCGTTGCGCCGGGCGCTGAGCTCATCCGGTGAGGCCGGAGCGTCCTGGAGTTGCGGGGTGAACACCTCACCGCGCAGCGCCCTGGCCACGAGGTCCACTGCACGGGGCGGTGGCCACGAGCCTGCGCCCCTCCGCCCGATAGGCCGCGAGTACCGCGTCGAGCGCGTGCGGGGGGAGTGCGGTTCCCAGTTCGGTGCGGGCGGTCCAAGCTTCGGGCGCACGACGATCTCGCCGGTCACGCCCGCCGCGACCTCGACGTCGTCCTCGTCGACGACCTTGGCGTCGTCCCGCGGTCGGCCACCCGGCGGCGCCCGCGCGGCGGTGTTTCCGGAGGCCGCGATCGTCGGGCCGGTCTCCGTCATCCCGTAGGCGTCGAGCACCGCGAGGTCGTAGCGCTGCTCGAACTGCTCGACGAGCTCGGTCGCGGCGGCTGCGCCCACGACCACGCGCACGGTGTTGTCGCGGTCGGCGTCGCTCTCGGGTTGTTTGAGCAGGATGCGCAGCATCTCGCCCTGGCCGTTGAACGCGGTCACGCCGTGTTCACGGCAGTCTTCCAGAAGCGGCTGGCCGAGAAGCGCCGGTTGATCACCGCCCGTGCCCCCGAGACCAGAGCCGCGAGCACGGTCATGTACTTCGCATTGGCGTGGAAGAGCGGGAACACCGAGAACGAGACGTCGTCCTCCGTGTACCCGACGAGCTCGACGACGCCCTGCGCGAGGTTCAGGTTGTGGTTGTGCGGGAGCACGACGCCCTTGGGCGGGCCGGTCGTGCCGCCGGTGAACAGGATCGAGGCCGGATCGCTCGGCTTGCGCGCGACGGGGACGGCGACGGGATTCGCCATCAGCGACGCGAAGTCCAGGGCTTCCAGCTCGCCGGCGTCGCCGCGGACGATCAGGCGCTCAACCGAGTCGATGTGGCCGATAGCGTGCTCGACGTGTACCTCGTCGACGATCAAGGCGCGCGCGCCCGTCGTCTCGAGGATGTAGGCGATGCCGGCCCGCGCGGCGTCGTGGATCGGCACCTCGATCGCGCCCGCGCCGAGGATCCCGAACCACGCGTAGAGGAACTCCGCGCGCGTCGGCATCGTCACCGCGACCCGATCACCCGGCTGGAATCCCGAGCTCCTGCAGGCCCGCGGTGAAGCGGCCCGCACGGTCCGCGAGCTCCGCGTAGCTCAGCGGCTCGCCGTCCACCAAGGCGAGGCGGCGATCGCCGTAGCGCTCGGCCTGGGTCGCCACCAGTTGGGCTAGGTTCATCGGGCCGTTCTCCTCCGAAAGCACGCGTCTACGTTGTTCTGAACTACTGATTCGATTTCAGTTCAGGCAACGTATCAGTTGGACGAGCGTCTGGCAAACGGCGGCGAGCGACCGCCGTGGACACATGTCGGTGCTGGTGTTGACAGCGCGTCAAGTACCGTGTAGCCGCCGCCGGCGGCTCGTCGCCGCGCGGTGCGATCAAGGAGGAGGGTCCAGGTGCTCCCACGGCGCGCCATCGTGGCTATAGCGGCGACGCTGGCCACTGCTGTTCCCGTCGCCTCGGCCTCGGCCGATACGACGCTCAACATCGTCCCGCACGGCAACGTCGGCCCCGGCGTCCCCTGGGCCACGGCGCCCGGCATCCTGCCCGCGGACACACAGGCGAAGATGTATGACCGGATCACGCCGCTGTTTCGCAACATCACCCCCGACGTGCTCACGCCGAGCCCCGACGGGACCGGGTACTACAAGTCGGCCGCGCTGCTCCCCGAGAACAGTCCGTCGTTCGTACTCAGTCAGACGGTCAGCGGGACGTCGCCGAGCGCGGGCGCCGTCAGCGCGCGGATCAAGCGCGACACCTACGGCATCCCGCACATCTACAGCGACACGGACGCGGGCGCGATCTTCGGCGCCGGCTACGCGGCGGCGACCGACCAGGCGCTCCTGCTCAGCCAGGCACGCAACAACGGGTTCGCCGGCCTGATCGACATGCCGGGCGTCCCGGCGATCAACCTGCTGCTCGGGCTCTTCAACTACAAGCCCAGCAAACAGGTCGTCGATGAGGCGACCAAGCTGCAGACCAAGTTGATCGAAGCGAAGGGCGCGCAGGGCAAGCAACTGCTCAACGACATCGACACCTACGCGGCGGGCATGAACGCGCGATTGCAGGCGAGTGGGTCGACGGCTCCCAAGGTCACTCGTTCGGACATCTATTCGCTCAACGCGATCAAGGCGCAGTTCCTCGGCGAGGGCGGCGGCGAGGAGGTCGACAACGCCCAGTTCCTCGACGCGCTGCGCAGCAAGCTGGCACCAAGGAGGGCGACAAGGCCTTCGAGGACCTGCGTGTCCGCAACGATCCCGAGGCCACCTACACGACCGCGAAGGCGGCGCCGAACCAGACCGACGTGTCGGTGTCCAAGCCGTCCGGGATGGTGCGACTCAAGAGCGGCTCGTTCAAGAACTCGTACGTCAAGCTCCCCGGCGCCAAGGCGTCCGCCGCGAGCGTCGCCAGCACCGGCAAGCGCCAGCTGGCGTCGAACATCCTGATCGTCTCGGGGTCGAAGTCGGCCACGGGCAGGCCGCTGTTCGTCGGCGGCCCGCAGATCGGCTTCAACTATCCCGGCCTGACGATGGAGATGCAGCTGACGTCGCCGTCGATCAACGTCGAGGGCGTCACCAGCGCGCCGTTCCCCGGCTACATGCTGATCGGCCATGGCACCGACTACGCGTGGTCGCTGACCTCGGCGGGCGCCGACATCATCGACACCTACGCCGAGACGCTGTGCGGCGGCTCGACGACGAAGTACGTGTGGAAGGGCAAGTGCCGCAAGATGGAGAAGGTCGACGCCGGCACGATCACGGGCGCCGGCAAGACCGTGAAGGCGTCCTTCTGGCGCACCGAGCACGGCCCGGTGATCGGCTACGCGACCGACCGCGACAGCGGCAAGAAGGTCGCGCTGTCGCGCAAGCGCTCCTCGTACGGCCGCGAGACGGTCGATGAGCTGTTCAACCAGCAGATGACGTACTCGCGCGTGCACAGCGCGAAGGACTTCATCGCGGCTGCGGCGAAGTCGCCGCAGACGTTCAACTCGTTCTACGCGAGCGCGACCGAGTTCGCGTTCTTCACGTCGGGCGCGCTGCCGGTGCGTCCGAAGGGCGTCAGCGGCGACCTGCCCGTCGAGGGCACGGGCAAGCACGAGTGGAAGGGCGAGCTGGCCTCGAGCAAGCACCCGCAGGTCGTCAACCCGTCGACGGGCTACATCGTCAACTGGAACAACAAACCGGCCAAGAACTTCCCGGCCGGTGACGATCGCTTCGGCAACGAGGGCGGCATCCAGCGTGTGGACATGCTCAACAGCGAGCTCGCGCGCTATCCCAAGGCGACGCTGGCCAACGTGCTCGCGGCCGCCAACGCGGGCGCCACCGAGGACGTCCGGATCACGCAGCTGTGGCCGACATTGAAGGCCGTGCTGGACAAGGGCTCCTCGCCGTCCGCGGCGGCCACGCAGCTCGTCGCGGCGCTCGACGCGTGGTCGGCCGCGGGCGGCTCGCGCGTCGACGCCAACCTCGACGGCAAGATCGACAACCCCGGCGCGGTCATCCTCGACACGGCGTGGAAGGGCATCACCGACGCGGGCCTGTGCGATCGGCTCGGGACCGCGCTGTGCAAGGGCCTCGAGGGCCGGATCAGCCGCTTCGACCAGCCGCCCAGCGGCCAGTACAGCGGCTGGCACCAGTACATGGACAAGGACCTGCGGACCCTGCTCAAGCGCAAGGTCAGCGGCAAGTACAACCTGACCTACTGCGGCAACGGGTCGCTCTCGCGCTGCTCAAGGAGCTGGTGGGCGGCGATCGCCGCGGCCGGCAAGTCGCTGACCGCCCGCCAGGGCGCCGACCCGGCCACGTGGACGGAGCCGGTGACGACGATCTCGTTCTCGCCGTTGCCGCTGACCACGATTCAGTACACGAACAAGCCCTCAGGCATCCATCAGGTGATGGCCTTCGGGCAGTAGCAATCCCGGTGTGCGCGGCGGCTGCCACGGCCGCCGCAAGGCGCTCGGCGAGATGCGCGTCTCACTCAGACTGATACGATTTCAGTTCAGTTACGTGAGGAGAGACGCCAGTGGCCCTGCCGATACCGCAGATCAACGACGAGAACCGTGCGTTCTGGACCGGGGGCGCGGACGGCGAGCTGCGCTTCGCGCGCTGCCAGGCGTGCGGCTACTACCTGCA
>CAVPMG010000030.1:0-10013 GCA_963706115.1 uncultured Actinomycetes bacterium
CAGATTGCCCTTGTCGACCTGCTGCTGCAGCTTGTTCTGCAGCTGCAGGCCCTGGCCGGACACCCAGGACGCCTCGAGATTCTGCCCGCTCGTGGTGGTGATCTGGATCGTCTGGTTCTTGTCGACGATCAGAGCGCTCTTGACCTGACCCTGGTCGATGGCCGTGACGATCTTGGAGGTATCAACTTGCTTGTACGAGCTCCCCGAATTGGCATAGTCGAGCACGAAAAGCAACAGCAGCACCGCCACGGCGATTAGCAGCAGCGGTGCGCGGAAAAAGCGCCTTAGCTCCATCGATGAGCGGTCCCGTCGGCCCGGGACCGTTCCCTCCTGACCAGCCTCACACTCCCGTCGACCTCCGGCGGGATGGCCATCCTTACAAAGCTCGACGGTACACCGCTTGGTGCAACGCCTGGAAAGTCAACGCTCCCCTTGGGGGATTGTGTTCCCCTAGTCCCCGCCGTACACCGCCGGGGCCAGCGTCCCGATGAAGGGCAGGTTGCGGTACCGCTGAGCATAGTCAAGGCCGTACCCGACGACGAACTCATCGCCGATGTCGAATCCCGTGTACCTGACGTCCACCTGCATCTGGGCCGAGCCGGGCTTGCGCAGCATGGCGCAGACGGCCAGCGACGCGGGCCCGCGCGAGCGCAGGTTGCCGGCCAGCCAGGACAAGGTGAGCCCGGAGTCCACGATGTCCTCCACGATCAGTACGTGGCGGCCGGTGATGTCGGTGTCCAGGTCCTTGAGGATCCGGACCACGCCGGAGGATCTTGGTGCCCGAGCCGTAGGACGAGATCGCCATCCAGTCCATCTGCACCGGCAGGTGCATGGCCCGGGCCAGGTCGGCCATGACCATGACGGCGCCCTTGAGCACGCCGACGAGCAGCAGGTCCCGGCCGGCGTAGTCGGCGTCGATCTGGGCGGCGAGCTCGGCGGTGCGCGCCTGCAGTTGCCCGGCGGTGATCAGCACCTGCTTCAGGTCGTCGCCCATGTCACGTTCGTCCAACGGGTCTCCCCCCGTCTTTGGCTGGCCCGTCCTTGGCTGGCCCGTCCTTGGCTGGCACTGCCGTGAACCACACCTTGCCATCGCGGCGTCGGGCTTGCACCCCGCCGGGCAGGTCGACCCAGCGCTGCCCGCGCCACGCGGTGACCAGATCGCCGACCCGGTCCACGTGACCGGCGGTGAGCGCCCCGTGCGGGCAGCCCGCCATGATCGCCGCGTCACGCAGCACGCGGGTCCTGATCGCGGCGGGCAGCGCGCCCAGCCAGCGGGCGTCCAGACCGGCCGGATCCGAGGCGTTGCCGCGGAGCTGTCCGCTTTCGGCGAACGCCAGGTCGTCCAGGCACTCGGCGTCGGCCCGCAGCTGGGCCGCGGTGCGGGCCAGCGCCTCGGCCACGCCCGGTCCGAGGGCCTCCTCGAGCGCGGGCAGCGCCCGGTGGCGGACCCGGGCCCGGGCGAACCTGAAGTCCTCGTTGTGCGGGTCTTGCCAGGGCTCGAGGCCCAGCTCGGCGCAGGCGGCGGCGGTGGTGCCGCGGCGCACGGCCAGCAGCGGCCTGCGGTACCGGCCGCGCCGGGGCGGCATCCCGGCCAGCGACCGGCCGCCAGAACCGCGGGCCAGCCCGAGCAGGACGGTCTCCGCCTGGTCGTCGAGGGTGTGGCCGAGCAGGACCGCGACGGCGCCGTGCTCGTGAGCGGCCTCGTCGAGGGCGGCGTACCTGGCCTGGCGGGCCGCGGCTTCCGGGCCCGCGGCCGACGCGGGCACCGTCACCGCGCGGCTTTGCACCGGGTCGAGCCCCAGGGCGGACAGGAGGGCGGTGACTTCCCCGGCCCGTTCGGCCGAACCGGGCTGCAACCCGTGATCGACGGTCACTCCGCCCGCCCGCAGGCCCAGCCGCGGCGCCACGAAGGCCGCGGCCGCGGCCAGCGCCAGCGAGTCGGCGCCGCCGGAGCACGCCACCAGCACCAGGTCACCGGCGGCCAGGCCGGACAGGCAGGCCCGCACCGCGCTGCGGACCTCGGCGACCGCGACGCCGGGACCCATGCTGGCTACACGCCGGATACGACCCGCTCCACCCACTTGTGCGGGTGGTTGAATTCTTCCCTGGTCGGCAGCGTTTCCGGGGACGTCCAGACCTTGTTGAAGTCGGCCATGCCGACCTCGTCCACGACCGCCTTGACGAAGCGGGAGCCCTCCGCGTACTGCTTCATCTTCAGGTCGATGCCGAGGATGCGGCGGATCGTCTGCTCGACCCGGCCGCTGGACCCGCGCCGGGAGTTGAACCGCTCCCTGATCTGCTCGACCGACGGCACCACCTGGGGCCCGACCGCGTCCATCACGTAGTCGCCGTGCCCCTCCACCAGCGTCATGACCGACGTCAGCCGGTCCATGATCTCCTTCTGCTTCGGGGTGGCCACCGCGTCGATCAGGCTGCCGCCGTCGCCGCCGCGCACCGCGCCCGCCATCGCGTCGGCCGCCGACCTGATCCGCTGCAGGATCGCCGCGGGGTCGAGCTCGGACGCGAGCAGGAACTCGGTCATCTGGCTCTGCACGTAGTCGCGCAGCCAGGGCACCGCGGTGAACTGCAGCCGGTGGGTCTCCTCGTGCAGGCACACCCAGCGGCGGAAGTCGTGCGTGTCGACGCCGAGTTCGCGTTCGACCATGACGATGTTCGGCGCCACCAGGGTGAGACGGCCCGGCTGCTCGCCGTTGACCGGGGAGGTCTCCGGCGGAAGGAACAGCTCGTACTGGCCGAGCACCCGGGAGGACAGGTAGGCCAGGATCAGCCCGGCCTGGATGCCGGTGACCCGGGATCCCACCGCCGTCATCACCCCGCCGGCCTTGCCGGCCGCCGCGCCGCCGGGCGCGCGCTCCCTGAGCTGTTCCACGAGGGGCTCGAGCACAACGCGGAACCCGTCCACGTTGGCCCGGATCCACCCCGGCCGGTCCACCACCGCGACCCGGCCCAGGGCCCCGTCGGGGCTACCCGACATTCCGGTGACCTCGTAGACCGGCTGCTGGACGGCTCCGGCCAGGTCACGTAGCTCTGAGACCGTCCGCCTCGCCTCGGCCAGGCTCACCTGCGGCCCGGGCCTGGCCCACCGGGTTCCGGTGGAGATTGCGACGTCCCAGTCGATCATCTGCGTGCTGCTCACAGTCCAACGGTACGTGCTGCCGCCAGCGCCCGTAACCGGCAGCCGCAGTTGGCCAGCGCGGCGGCCGCGTCGTCGATGGCCTTCGCGGCCGTGCTCAGCATCCCCGCGGCCGGGATCTTGTCGGCCATGAAGGCGAACGCGAGCGTCCGGCCGGCCCGGTCGGTGGCCAGGCCGGCCAGGGTGGTCACCGTGTCCAGGTTGCCGGTCTTGGCCCGGACCGAGCCGAGCGCCGGGCCGCCGATCCCGGCGAACACGCTCTGCCCGGCGGACAGCGTGCCGGAGAAGCCCGCGACGGGCAGGCCGGCCAGCAGGGCGCGGATCTTGCTGTGGGTGGTGGCCAGCTCGAGCGTCGTGACCAGGGTGGCGGGCGCGATCTTGTCCTGCGGGGACAGGCCGCTGCCGTCGACCAGGTGCAGGCCGCTGGTGCTGATGCCGAGGTCGCTTAGCTCTTTGGTCACGGCGGCGGCGGCCCCGCGGTAGGAGGCGGGCTGGTGCTTGGAGATGGCGACGTGGCGGGCGAGGTTCTCCGCGATCACGTTGTTGCTCTCCTGCAGCATCTGCTGCACGATCGCGGACAGCGGCGGTGAGTTCGTGCTGGCCAGGGTTTTGGCGTCCGGCCGGGCTGCGGCGGCGACCGGGGTTCCGGTGACGTGGATGCCGTCGGCTTCGAGGAGGGCGGCGAAGGATCGCGCCGCCATGCCGGCCGGGTCGGTGGTCCGGGCGCGCAGGTTGTAGGGGTCGTCATCGTCTTCGGGTTCGCCTGCGGTGGTCAGCCGGCCCTGGTCCACCTCGAGGGCGGAGATCGGGGTGACGTTGCCGGTGCTGACGTAGGCGGCCGGCCAGCCGGGCGCGAGGGCCGGGCCGGTGTAGAGGTTGTCGTCGTAGCCGAGGCTGACGGTCCGGCGCCCCTGGGCCTTGAGTGCCTTTGCGGTTGTTTGCGCCAGGCTGGCCAGCGTGGCCGGGCGGGGGTACTGGCCCGCCGGGAACGGGTGCACCGCCAGGGTGGGATCGCCGCCGCCGACCAGGATGACGCTGTTCTGCGTGGCGCCGCGCACCACCTTGGTGGTGAACGTGGCGCCCGGGCCGAGCGCGGCCAGCGCGGCGGCGGAGGTGACCAGCTTGGTGGTGGAGGCGGGCGTGGAGGGCTGGTCCGGGTTCTGCGACCAGAGAACCCGGCCCGTGGCGGGGTCGGTCACCACGGCGGATACCTGGGGTCCGAGCGCGGACGCGGACAGCGGGGCGGCCAGGGCCGACTGCAGGCCGCTGCTGGTCGGGAGGTTGCCTGTGCTACGGCCGGGGTTCAGGACCGGGGTGGCCTGGCTGACCGGATTGGCCGCGACCGTGGGGACCTTGAGGGCGGCCAGCCGGGGCGGCAGCATGCGGGCCACGGTGATGCCCGCCGCGAGCGTGAACACGTTGATCGTGGCGAGCGTGACCACGGCCGCTAGCCGGGTGCGGCGCGCCATGACCTACCACCTCGCGCGGGGTCTACGTTGGGACGGCGGGAACAATGGAGTTAATCACCCAGACCGGCGTGGAGCGAACCAGTGGACGTTGACGTTCTCATCGAGATCCCCATGGGACAGCGGAACAAGTACGAGATGGACCACGCAACCGGCCGGATCCGGCTGGACCGCATGCTGTTCACGTCGACCAGGTACCCGGCGGACTACGGGTTCATCGAGGACACGCTGGCCGACGACGGCGACCCCCTGGACGCGCTCGTGCTTCTGGACGAGCCCACCTTCCCAGGATGCCTGATCAACTGCCGGGTCATCGGGATGTTCCGGATGCGGGACGAGAAAGGCGCCGACGACAAGGTGCTCTGCGTGCCGGCCACCGATCCCCGGATGGAGCACCTGCGTGACATCCATCACGTGCCCGAGTTCCAGCGGCTGGAGATCCAGCACTTCTTCGAGGTCTACAAGGCGATCGAGCCCGGCAAGGAGGTGCGCACCGAGGCGTGGGCGGACCGGCGCGCCGCCGAGGCCGAGATCGAGGCCTGCCGCAAGCGCTTCGCCGAAGCAGAGGAGCACGCCGAGGCCGGCGGTGTGGCTGCCGAGCATGGCGGGGCCGGCGGGCACGGCGGGGCGGCTGGGTCCGGCGAGGTTGCTGGCGGCGGCGGAGCGGTTCGGGCGGTGGAGCCGGCGGCACGGGGTCACGCGCGCGATAGCGGTGCCGCCACCCGCCCGCGGCGCCGCGAGCTCGGGGCGGTTTCATGATCGTGAGCAGTTCGGAGCAAATAGCGCCCAATACGCTCACGATCATGGATTCAGCACTGGGCGCGCCCCGGATTGGGGCGTGGCGCACATGGGCAAGCAGCACACGCCGGGCGGCCGGTTAGCGGGAGCGTCGGCTGAGACCAAAGTGACAAACCCCGGCCTCAGCGTCGCATCCCGAACCGCAACGATGTGACATCGTAGCGGTTATAACCGCATCAATGTGACATTGTTGCGGTTGCGCTTTGTGCACCGATGCCAAGAACTGATGCTTGTGGGGCTGACGAGGTTAGTGGTGTCACGCCAAGCGGGCGGGATCGGGCGAACGCGGCTGACGGGAGGGCGCGCGGGCGAGAAGGTGCGCGCGAGGCGCACGGCGCGGCGGGCAGGTGCGGCGGTGGAGCGCACGGGCGAGCGTGGGTGCGGCGGCGGGCTCGGTGAGAGCGCGGAGGGCTGACGCGGAGGGCGGCTTAGGGCGGCGTGGGCGGCGGGCGAGCGCGTTGACTCGGCTGGCGGCGCTGCCGGCGCTCGTCGGCGCGCGCTGGCCGTGCGACCGCGTCGATCACCACGGCGCCGACCGGGGTGGTGCCTGCACAGAACGCATCCCAGGCCAGGTCCAGGGCACGCTCCCAGGCGTGGTCCCAGCCGGCCACGGGGACTACCACGACGTGACCCAGCTCGGCGAGCTGGCGGCACACCTCCCGGCCGATGCCGCGGTTGCCGCCGGTAACCAGCGATACGGTGCTCATTTCCGGGCTCATATCGTCGATTGTCTACACATCACGTAGACAAAGCGCACGGGGCCGGGTTCCGGCATACGGTAGCGTGGGCGGGGTTGCCACTCCGGGCAGCCAGGATTGGGGGTTCCTGACTGTGCCTCGCTATCGCAGGGTCGTCGTCAAGCTCAGTGGCGAGGCACTCGCCGGATCGGGAAGCTCCGGGGTCGACCCGGACAGCCTGTCCCGGGTGGCCGAGGAAGTTCTCTCCGTGCACGATCTCGGCGTACAGGTGGCGGTGGTCGTCGGCGGCGGCAACTACTTCCGCGGCCGGATGGCCGAGGGCTGGGGCATCAGCCGGGCCGAGGCGGACAACATCGGCATGCTCGGCACGATGATGAACGCGCTGATGCTCCGGGGCGCGCTCACCGCCAGGACCGAAACCGACGTGCGGGTGATGACCGCGGTGCCGATCCACAGCGTGGCCGAGCCCTTCATCAGGCTCCGCGCCATGCATCACCTGGAGCGCGGCATGATCGTGCTGCTGGCCGGCGGCATCGGCCAGCCCTACGTCACCACCGACTACCCGGCCGTGCAGCGGGCGCTCGAACTGGACGCCGACGCGCTGCTGGTGGCCAAGCGCGGCGTGGACGGGGTTCTACGACACCGACCCGCACCTCAACCCGGACGCGGTCCGGTTCACCCGGCTGACCTACGACGAGGCGCTGGCGGCCGGGGTGCGCATCATGGACACCAGCGCGTTCGTGCTGGCCAACGAGCAGTCCCTGACCATGCACGTGTTCGACGTGGCCGCCGCCGGCGTGATGCGGGAGATCTGCGAGGGCGCCGAGCACGGGACGCGTATCAGCGTCAAGTAGCGCGGGCGGTTTCCCGGCCCGTTCGGTATCAAACCAGGGCAGCCTGGTCGTAGCCGGCCGACGGCGGGCCGCTGAACAGGTCGTGTGCCTCCGTCCACTGCCGGGTCGCCTCGAAGTTCTCCCTGGTGTACTCCAGGAACACGATGCGCTCGCCGGTCCCGAACGCCCGCACGTCCACCTGATCCCGGTACTTCTCCGGGACGGACCGCAGGTGGTAGTGCTTGTAGAGCTCGGGGCGCAGGTCGATCTCCATCTGCGCCCGGCGCAGCGCGGCCAGGTACTTGTCGATGTCGTCCTTGCTGGCCTCGGATCCGGTGACCAGGAACCCGATCATGAACGTGGCGTCCACGACCTTGCGGAACCCGAAGGCCTCGGCGACGTAGAGCGGCACGCCCCACGCGGTGGCGGCCTGGACGCCGCGCTGCAGCAGCGCGTCCAGGCGCTCGTTCGGCGGGCCCTGGAAGGTGAGCTTCATGTCGTCCGGGCCGAGCACGCCCTCCAGCGCCTGCACGGTGGCGAAGTGGCTGCCGGAGTGATAGCCGACGCCGATCGGCACGCCGGCCAGGTCCTCGGGACGGCGGACGGGCGACTCGGGCGGCACCACGACGGCGCACGGCGCGACCGAGTAGGCCGTGGTCACCAGGTGGCCGGACCGCTCCCCCGCCGCGGCGTTGGTGGCCCAGTGGCACGCGCAGCTCACGTCGGCGCCGTCGCGCCCCGCCCCGAACGTCTCGAACGCGCCGGTCCTGACCTCGCCGCCCTCGTCCCGCTGGACGGAGTGGATGCCGTAGTCCCCGCTGTCGAGCAGGAACGTGTAATCCAGGCCCTCGGCGGTGAAGAAGCCCTTCTCCTCGGCGACCCACTCCTGCAGGCGACCGTGCGGCATGATCTTGAGCGGCATGTACTCCTCCTCGAACGCGGGCATGGCCAGCCTAACGCGCGGGCTTAGAGTCGCCTTATGGCTGAGCAACCATCGACCCGGGTGCTTCCGCACGAGCTGCCGGCCTCGCTGCGGGAGGCGGGCCTGGACAACTGGATCCGCGAGCCGCTGGACGACGCGGTCGACCGGCGGCGGCGCATCATCATGCCGCCGGCCGTGGCGGTCCTGGGCACGCCGGCCCGCGGCCGCCAGGGCCCGCTGCTGGCCGAGGCGAAGCACCCCGACACGGTGTTCATGATGGGCGACAATCCCGAGCTGCCCAAGCTGCCGGAACGGCCGACGCTGCGGGACTTCTACCTGCTCAGGTTCGACCCGATCCCGCGCACCCACCTGCTGCAGAGCGCGCGGGTGGCCAGGGAGAACGGGCTCGACGAGAAGGTGATCATGGCGTGCCTGCTGCACGACATCGCCATCGCCGGGCTGCTTTCGGCCAACCACGGCTACTGGGGCGCTCAGCTGGTCGCGCCGTACGTGGACGAGGAGGTCGCCTGGGCCATCGAGAAGCACGAGGCGCTGCGGTACTTCCCGGACGAATCGGCGGGGTACAGCTACCCGGCCGCGTACATCGACTACTTCGGCCCGGACTACCGCCCGCCTGCTTATATACAGCGCGAAGCCGAGGCGGCGCGGAAGCACCGCTGGTACATGACCTCGCGGCTGGTGACGATCAACGACATCTACTCGTTCGACCCGAACGTGACCGTGGATTTCGACGACTTCTCTGACATCGTGGGGCGTCATTTCCGCCAGCCCGCCGAGGGGCTCGGCTTCGACGGCTCGCCGGTGGCGCACATGTGGCGGACGATGATCTGGCCGAACAACTTCCTGTAGTTTCCGGTAGTTTGCTGTAGCTTTTCGGCCCATGGAGCCCGGGATCACCTGGTACGAGGGGGCGGTGTGAGGGCGCTTGTGTTCCGGCACAGCCTGGCCCGGGAGGCGGCTTCGGCCATCGGCGGCCGGGTGGACCGGCGGGCGTTCGTGTCCCGGTTCGCGCCCGTGCGCATCGAGGACGTGCCCGAACTGCCGCTGCCCGCCGCGGACTGGGTGCGGGTGCGGACGACCTTCTCCGGGCTGTGCGGCTCGGACGTCAAGCAGATCCTGCTGAACGGGTCCCGGGACAACCCGCTCACCGCGCTGGTGTCGTTCCCGCACGTGCTCGGGCACGAGGTGGTCGGTCGGCGGCTCGATACCGGGCAGCGCGTCGTGCTCAACCCGTGGCTGTCGTGCGTGCCGCGCGGTATCGAGCCGGTGTGTTCGGCGTGCGCGGCCGGGCGGTACCCGTGGTGCCGCAACTTCCGGTCGGGTGACCTGCCGGTTTCGATCCACATCGGAAACTGCGCGGCGGCGGCCGGGGCGCACGCCGAGCGGTTCGCGGCGCACGAGTCGCAGTTGTTCGCGATTCCCGAGGGTGTGTCGGACGAGGCGGCGGTGCTGGCTGATCCGTTCAGCGTGTCGCTTCGGTCGGTGCTGCTGGCGCCGCCCGTGCCCGGTCAGCCGGTGCTGGTCTACGGCTCGGGGACGCTGGCGTACGCGGTGATCGCGCTGGTGCGGTTCCTGTATCCGGGGGTCGAGGTGTGGGCGGCGACGCGGCCGGGTGCGCGGGCCCGGCTGGCTTCACGGCTCGGGGCGCACGCGGTGCTGTCCTCGGTGCCGAACGTGCTCGTGGCTGAGGTGGCGCGGCGGGTGGGAGCGGCACCGTTGGTGCCGTGGAGCGGGCAGGAGTGGCTGCAGGACGGACCGGGCGTGGTGTACGACACGATCGGGTCGGTGGAGACGGTGGAGACGTCGCTGCGGCTGCTTTCGACCGGGGGCACGCTGGTCGTGTCCGGAGTGGAGCCGCCGAAGCGGTTCGAGTGGACGCCGCTGTACTTCAAGGAACTGCGGGTGGTGGGGTCGAATGGGTTCGGCGTGGAGGACGTGCGGGGAGTGGCCAAGCACGCGATGCTGCACTACTTCGACTTTGTTGTTGCGGGCTTTGATCTCACGCCGGTGATTACGCACCGGTTTCCGCTGGAGCGGTGGGACGAGGCGGTGCTGGCGCTGAAGGACCCGGGGCGGACCGGGGCGGTGAAGGTGCTGCTGGAGCCGTGAGCCCTCGAATGG
>CAVPMG010000031.1:0-16812 GCA_963706115.1 uncultured Actinomycetes bacterium
TGTGGAACGACACGCCCCTGTTCGGTTCGCCGGCCGCCAGCTCCGGCGGGCTGTCGACGGTGTTCCCCCGGCCGTCCTTCCAGAACGGCGTGGCTGGCGCGGTGGGCAACTCGCGCGGCAACCCGGACATCTCGATGAGCGCGGCCGTGGACGGCGCCGCCTTGGTGTTCCTCGACGCGCAAGCGGCACAGGGCCCGGCGGGCTTCTACCTGATCGGCGGCACCAGTGAGGCGACACCGGAGTTCGCGGGCATCGTCGCGATCGCTGACCAGGTCGCCGGGCACGGTCTTGGCCTCATCAACCCCGCGCTCTACCAGATGGAGGCGGCCCACGACGCCGGGATCGTGGACGTCACCGGAGGCACCAACACGGTGACCTTCCCGCAGGGCGGTAGCGAGCACCGTTCTCGGTTGGGACGCGGTCAACGGTTACGACCTGTCCAGCGGCATTGGCACCATCGATGCCGCGCAGTTCGTGCCGGAACTGGTGGCAGCCGTGGGTGGCAGTCACTGACGGGCGGTTACCGCGCGAAGGGGCGCGGCGGGCAGACTGCCCGCCGCGCCCTTTTCGCTGCCGCAGCGGCCCGGACCTGCCCGAGGCAGGCCCGGGCGTTCATGCCGTGGCGTTCATGCTCCGGGGTGAAGGCCGGTGCGCCGATGCTGGGTCGTCAGGCCGCGGACCAGCCGGGGTCACGGCCGGCCAGGCCGACCACGCGGTCCAGCAGCGGCGCCTCCTCCAGCAGGATGCGGGCCGGGCCGAACGCCGCTTCCGGGCCCGCGGGCGCGTCGGGACTGGCGAACATCTGCAGGAACGTCAGCGCTGCTTCCAGGATGTCGGGCTCGCAGGCGTAGGCCTGCGCGCTGGCCCTGGCCACGTCCCAGCCGTGCACGGCCAGCTCATCGGCGAGGACGAGGCCGACCACCTCGGCCGGGGTCTCGTCGCCAGCGATCCGGGTCATTCCGGTCCAGGACTCCGGCTCCGCCCAGACCTGCGCGACCGCCATCAGGTCGCGCGGGATGCGCTCCCGCCAGTCGGTGCCAAGGCGGGACGCATCCCCCGGCGGCGGCACCCCGTTGTAGGCGTTGCGCTCCTTGCGCCCGGCGGCGCTGAACGCGAGCGCCAAGCCGCCGACATGTTCGATGAGGTCGCCGAGCGAGTAGGCCGGGCACGGGGTGGGGCGGTCAAGCGCGTCGTCCTTGACGTTGGCCACCAGATCCGCGAGCCGGCGCGCCGCTGGGCCGAGGTCTACTGCTTTGTCAGGTTCAGCCATGTTCATAGACAGTAGAACGACACGCGGGCCCAAAGCTCATCGGCCATGCCCGCCCGCTAGACCGCACGCGCACGACCGGCCGTCAGCCGACACCGTGAGCCGGGGCCGTGACGCTGGCGAGCAATCTCGCGGCGGCCACCTGGAAGCGGGCGGCGTCGCCGTACGGCCGGGTCACCAGCATCGCCCCCTCCAGGCCGCTGACGATCATCCGGGCGGTGTCCCTGGCCTCCCCGGTAAACGCCAGGCTGCCCTCAGCCACGCCCTGCTCAAGGACCGCCTGCAGCCAGCTCTCGTTGTAGTCGAAGAAGCCGACCACCGCGGCCTGCATCGGGAGCGGCAGCGTCGGATACTCGGCCGCCAGCATGCCGCACAGGCACATCTTCTGCTCGCTGAGCACGTCCGCGTACAGCTTGGCGTAGGCGGCCAGCTTCGCGGGCGCGGCCGCACCGTCGGCATCGACCTCGGCGAGGGCCTGGAAGAACCGGGTCGAGTAGCGATTGATCAGGGCCTCGCCCAGATCGGCCTTGGTGGCGAAGTGGTAGTGCAGTGATGCCTTGGTGATCCGCAGTTCCGCGGCGATGTCGGCGTAGCTGAACCCGTTGAAGCCGCGGACCTGGACCAGGCGCTCGGCCGTGTCCAGCGCTCGTGACGCCGTGGACGATGAGGATGGCGTGCTTGCCTCGGCGCGCCGTCCATCCGGTGCGACGCCCGGGGTACCGCCCCGGCCCGCGCCCGGCCCGCTGACCCCACCATGTCCGGTCCTCGCCGCCATAGCCTGCCCTTCAACCCTTGACGCCTGACCTATTAGTAGGTAAGTATCTGACCTATCAGTAGGTAGAATACCTGAGAAGCCGTCCGCTGACGGGGGTCACCATGTCTGACATAGGCGAACTGCACGCACAGGCACTTGACCAGACCGGCGCCATCGTCGCCGGTATCGCTCCCGGCCAGTGGCAGGCGAACACGCCCTGCGACGGCTGGGACGTGCACGCACTGCTCAATCACCTGGTCGCCGGGAACCTCTGGGCGGCCGAACTAGGTGCCGGGGCGACCATCGAGGACGTCGGAGGCCGTCTGGACGGCGACATGCTCGGCGACGACCCGGCCGCTTCCTATGCCGCCTCCGCGGCAGCCGCGGCCGCGACGTTCCGCAGGCCAGGTGCCATGGATGCGCCGTGCGCCGTCTCCTACGGGCCGGTGCCGGGGTCGGTCTATGCCGGGCACCGCTTCCTTGACGTGTTCGTCCACGGCTGGGACCTTGCCGTGGCCACTGGGCAGGACACGGAACTCGATCCCGCGCTCATGCGGGCCTGCCGTGAGGTCATCGAGCCACAGGTAGGGGCCTTCCGCGCAGCGGGTGTCTTCGATGACGAGCCATCCGTGCCGCCGGACGCGACCGATCAGCAGCGATTCCTGGCGATGCTCGGCCGGCGTGGGTGACCGCCATGGCCACCGGGCCCGTTTCCGAGGTGCTCGCGCGCGCTACGGCGCGTGAGTCCGTCCGGCCCGATGATGCCAGGGCCGGTGCCGACTACCAGCGCGTCGTGGCGGACGGTGAGGCCTACTTCCTCAAGCGGCTCAGCCCCGCCACCGACTGGATCATGCGGGTGACCGGCGACCACGTGCACCGCCCCTACCTGGTATGGCGGGCCGGGATCATGGACAAGGCCCCCAGCTGCATCGACCACACCGTCGTGGCCATGGAGGTGGCCGGAACCGGCGACGATGCAACGCTGAGCGTGCTGATGCACGACGTCGGTTCCTGCCTGGTGCCACCCGGCGATGCGCTGGTGCCCCTGTCCCAGCACGACGGCTTCCTCAGGCACATGGCCGAGCTGGCCGCGGCGTTCTGGGGCTGGAGCGAGGACATCGGCCTCACCACCATGGCGCAGCGGCTGCGCTTTTTCGCGCCGGACAACATCGCCGCCGAGCTGACCGGGGCCGACGTGCCCGGGCCGATCGCGGCGGCGGCCGAGGGATGGCGGCGGCTGCCAGGGCTGGCGGCTCCGCTCTGGGAGATAGCCAGCCTGGTACATGAGCGGCCCGATGTGGTCACCGGTCCGCTGGGCCGGACACCGCCGACGTTCCTGCAGGGTGACTGGAAGATGGGCAACCTGGGCAGCCACCCGGACGGGCGGACGATCCTGCTCGACTGGGCCTACCCGGGCTCCGGACCGGCATGCTGGGATCTCTGCTGGTATCTGGCCCTGAACCGGGCCAGGCTCCCCGAGCCCAAGGAAGCAGCGATCGACCGCTTCCGTGGCGCGCTGGAGGCCCAGGGCGTCAGCACGGACCCGTGGTGGGAGCGGCAGCTCGACCTGTGCACTGATCGGCATCATGGCCACGTTCGGCTGGGAGAAGGCGCTCGGCGACTCCAGCGAGCTGGACTGGTGGCAGGATCGGGTTGCCCGTGCCGCTGAGCGCTCTGGGCTCAAGCCCGGCCGGTGACCTGGTGCCCGCGGATCACTACGCCGCCTCCGGGTCACGCTGGGCGCTCGGCGCGGAGCTTGTGTACCGCCCAATCTCCGCCGCACTCGTTGCGACCAGCCCGCACCGGCTGACCGGCCGCACGGTCCTCGATGCGGGTGCCGGCACCGGAGCGGCCAGCGACGCGCTGCGACGGTGCGCCGCCCAGGTCCTGGCGATGGACCTGTCCCCCGCCATGCTCGCATGGCACGCCGCGGAACGGCCGCCATCCGCGGCCGCCGATATTCATGCGCTGCCGCTGCCGGCCGACGCCGTCGATGACTCGGTGGCCGCGTTCGTGCTCAACCATCTCGGTGACCCGGGCGCCGGTCTCGCCGAACTGGCCCGGGTCACCCGGCCGGGCGGAGCCATCCTGGCCGCCGTTTTCGCCAATGACAGCCGCAACGAGGCCCGCGACCGCATCGATGCGGCCGCCCATGCCGCAGGCTGGCGAGCGCCTGCGTGGTACCGCGAGATGAAGGCTACGGCGATAGCGATACTTGGCACCGCCGACGCGATGGCCGCTGCTGCCCAGTCGGCCGGCCTGGCAAGCGTGCACGCCGAAAAGCGGCAGGTCGATGTCGGCGTCACCGAGCCAGCGCAACTGGTGCGCTACCGCCTTGGCCACCCCACCTTCGCCGCCTGGCTGGACGCCATCGGCCCCGAGCGGGCCGCGACTTTCGCGACTGACGCCGAAAACGCAGTCGGCAAGCCGATGGCCCCGTACTGCCCCTCGGTGGTCTTCCTCCGTGCGCTCGCCAGCACGCGCCCAGACCCGCAGCCGTGAGCCCCCGCACCATCCGGCATGTCATCGGGCCAGCCGGTCGTGGAGTTGCGGCCGCGACCACCTGGCACGCCGGACGGCTCGTGAGCCCGTCCACGGCTGCTCAGCCCGTCCGCGCTCATCCCTGACCGCCAACCCGCCCGAATCCTCACCGCCTCGGGGGTTTTGTCGGACGAGGAGGGTACGGTGGACAGGAGTTCGAACTGGTGTTCGATACCAGATTCGACTTCCCCTGCTGGTCGTACATGTGTTCTAATAACAGGCATGGCCCAGGTCATGCCTGCAGCAGGGTTTCGGCCGACCGATAACCGGTCGGCCGCCCCGGTGCGGCCTGCCGTGCCACGGCCGCGGACCGCCACGCCGGCGGATGGCGGAATCATGCGGCATGACCGCCCACACCGTCAATCCCGGGCCGAGTCGGGACGCCGCGCCAAGCAGGGGCACGGGCGGGGCACCGTTCCCGCCGGGCTCCCGGCGATGCACGATCACCTCCCCGACGGCCAGCCGCCCACAGTGGGCCCTGCCGCGATCGCCACCATGGTGTGCCCGCCTGGCACAGGACACACGCCAGAGGAGGAACAGTGAGCACCTACCCCGACCACATCCTCCGAGTGGGCAGCGAGCACCTCGCCGACTTGAAACGGAAGGCCGCCGAGTTCGAGCGCCAGTTGTGGGACGCGCACGAGTCGCTGGAGTTCGAAGTGGCCCAGTCCTCGTTCGCGCCACAGGGTGCCATCGACGCGCGTCATGAGGCATTCCGCTGGAGCCCCGACGACTCCGAACCTGACGGCGCCGAGAGCGCGCTTCCAGCGGGCCCCGTTCCGGTGCGTGCACCCGCGGGCCCCGAGTATGCCGACATCGACCCCGCCGGGCCGGCGTACACCCCGGAGGACCGCACCGCCGACCTGGTCAACCACGGCAGGCACGGCGCCAGGCGCCGCCATCGGCTCCGCAGCATCCTGCTCGCCGCCATCGGAGCCGCCGCCATCGCTGCCCTGGTCACCGTGCTGGTGCTGGACATGTCCGGCCCCACGCCCGGCTGGCCCGCCAGCGTGGCCAAGGTTGAGCGCCAGATCGCGGTGGCCTGCCAGAACCCCGACGTGGTCTCAGAACCCAGCCAGGTCAACTTCGCATGCGCCAAGGGCACCCGGCAGATTCTCTGGGTCTTCTCGCTGCTGACCAGCGGCAACAACCCTGACTTCGCCTCGATCAAGACCGGGCGCCAGGGTCTGGAACCGATCACTCCGGCCCAGGGCGGGGAGGTGGCGTGGTCGCTGAACCTGCACCACCCCTACAACCCGGCCAACCCCGTCGACAGCCTCGCGGTCGCGGCGCGGGCTATCAACAACATCATCGGCGGCGCAACGCTGACCGCTGCGAACGGCAAGCCTGTCGTGCAGTCCGGCCTGCTGAGCATCTCGGCAAACTGTGCCCGCTACACCGGCTCCGGGGCTGTCACTTCGCGGCACGGTTTCCCGGACCGGTGCGCCAAGCCGATCAGGGGCGCGGCCGGGATGGGCTACCTGGTGGCGGACGTGTTCCAGAAGTGGGTGGTAGGGGCACCGCCCAGCGCCGCCCAGAATGCCGCGCTCCTGTTCCAGAACGCCAAGAATCCCGGGGATCCGCGGGTCCGTGCCATCCTCCGGTCGTTGCAGTCCTCGAAGTTGTCCGGCTAGCCGCGTCCCCGTCTCCCCGTTCCACACAACCCTCGTCACCCCGCTCGGAGGTGTTCTATCGTGCCCCCCGCGTCCAGGCCGCAGTGGCAGCAAGCGACCGCACTGATCACGATCGGCGCGGGCGGCATCGCGACGGGGATTTCATTCCTGCCGAAGGCACCGGCCGACCTGACGTCACCGGCCAGCGTGCCGCCCGTCACGCTGCTCGCCCTGGAACATGCGAGCGGACCCGCGGTCGGCAGCGACGCCATGCTCCGCGCGGCCATCGTGCACATAGCGCGCCATTTCCTGCGTCTCGCGGAGACCCGCAGTCCGGCGGAGATGGAGGCGATGATCTGGCAGTACGCGAGCACGGACGGCACCAACCACGGTCCCTCGTGCGCCGCGTTCGCCAGCCTGACCCTGGAGCTCGGGTCGCACGTCGCTGGGCTGGACAGCTGGGTGACCGGTGGCACCACCTACCCGTGGCCGGTGCACTCGTGGGTGGACAGCCGGGTCGAGCCGAATCCGGCATCGCCTGGCGTCGTCTCTGTCCTGCGGGACGCGCAGAACCACGGTCGCTGGCACCCGCTGGGGGACCGATACACACCAAAGCCCGGCGACTGGGTGTTGTTCGACGGGCATGTCGAGGTCGTGACGAAGTACCACAGCGGCGTGCTGCACACGATCGGTGGCGACTCGCTGCCCAACCTCTCGGTCAATGCGCACGAGTACTCCGGCCCACTGCAGGACCAGGGCGTGGCCGGTTTCGTGGACAACGGTGTCGGCATGTCCAAGGCGCCGGCCAGGGCGGCAAACGCCGGGGGCGGCGGAAAGCACGCGGAACGGGCTACGGTCAAGGCGGCGAGCCAAGCGTCAGCGGCGCCGACGTCATCGGCAGCTCGGTCACACTCGGCCAGTACCGCCCCGTCCGGTGACCCAGCCGCCGGTGGCCCAGCCGCCGGTGGCCCGGCGTTCGCTGGTGCGGCCTCATCCGCCGGCCCGGTGACCACGGCCGAGGCCACCGGACAACAGCCCGAGCTTTCGCCGCGTGCCATCGCGGTACCGGCCACCGTCCCCCGGTCGCCCTATGCGCGGGTCTCGCGCGCGCTGCCCGCACAGGGCGCACGGTCAGCAGAAGGCGAGCACGCTTCCGGCATTGGCGCAGAGGCGCGAACAGCGCAGTCCACGCCCGTGACCGCGGAACCGCAGCACCCGAACCGGCACCTCACCCGGATGCTTGCGTCCCGTTCGGGCCGGACCGCGCGACGGGCCGAGCAGCGCCGGCAGCACTCCGGCAGTTCCCGGGCCGTGACCGCGGACGTCCCGGGAACGGGGCTGCGGCCAGCGAAGCCACAGCGGGCCCGGCCAGGCGAGGCAGCCATCCCCGGGCTGCTCAGGAGGGCGCACAAGCACCACCCGGGCGCTGCCGGCGCGCTACCCCCGTACCACCGGCACGATGTGCCACAGAATGGCACGCCCCTGCCAGGTACCTCCGCCCAGCAGGCCTTCATCAAGCAGGTCGCGAGCGGCGCCATGGCCACTCAGCGCAAGTACGGCGTACCGGCCTCGGTCACCATCGCACAGGCCATCGATGAGTCCGGCTGGGGCCAGAGCGTCCTGGCGACCAACGACCACAACCTGTTCGGGATCAAGGGAACCGGTCCGGCGGGCAGCGACGAGCAGCCGACACAGGAGGTAATCAACGGTCAGCTCGTGAACCTGTCGTCGTCCTTCCAGATCTATCAGAACATCGCTCAGAGCATCGACGCCCACGCGCGGCTCCTGGCGCGCAGCAGCGACTACGCGCATGCCATGTCACAGAGCAAGGACCCGAATGCGTTCGCTGGCGCGCTGACCGGCATCTACGCCACGGACCCGCAGTACGGTGCCAAGCTTGTCCAGCTCATGACGCAGTACGACCTGTATCGATTCGACCGTGCCGCCGCACGCGGCACTGCGTCAGGCACCGCCAGCGGCGGCCACGCGCATGCCACGCACAGCGTTTCCCGCCCGAAGCGCCCGACCGATCGGCCCGGAGCAAGGCAACCGGGCGGTGATCGTCACCCGGCACACTCTCCCCTGCCGCAACCTGCTCCGGACTCGCACGGGACGCCGCCTGGCCGGGATCGCAAGCCAAGCCCGCCGCAGCCAGGACCGATCGCGAATCCGGTGCCGGGGCAGCCGGCCCCGATTGCGAATCCCGTTCCGGAGCATTCCGCCCCGGCCGGGCGTCCGGTCCCGGGCCAGCCGGCCCCGATCGCCCATCCGATTCCGGGGCAGCCGGCCCCGGTCGGGAATCCGGTCCCGGGACAGCCGGGACCACAGTCCCCGGCGCATGGCGCGAAGCCTGCCCGCGGTGCGCAGACCGGCGCCGGGGTGACCGCTCAGCAGGCAGGCACGCCGCGCCCGAGGCACGCCGCCGATCCGGCGCAGCCGGCCCAGCACGAGGCCGCGACGCATCCGGCTGCCACCCTGTACCCCGGCCGCTCCGCCCGGCCGGCGCCGCTGGCCCACCCGGTACGTCCCACGGACCTGGCACGCACATCCGGCCCGGCGCCAAGCCACGATCCCGGCGCGGCCTCGCACCCGACGCAGGCGCAGCAGCCAGGACGCCGAGTCGACCCTGTGCATGGCCCGAGCCCCTCCCAGACCGCCGCGGGGAACCGGCCAGGCTGCGGCGGGTCCCGTGCGGGTCCTGTCGGCGGGGCGCGTGTCGCCGGGCACGAGCACAGGTCCAGGCCTGGCCAACATGTCCGCCGATGCCGCGATCCCCGGCGTGCCTCATGCCAATGCCGCGCGGGCAGGCCATGTGCACGCACGGCGACCAATCAGCCGGCTGCGGCCCTCGCACCCGCCCGGCGGTGTCAGCCGGCCCGCGGCTCGCGCCTACCTCGCAGGGCCCACTGCGCCCGGCAATGCCCCCGGGAGCAACTCCGGTGCGCAGCCCGCAACCGCACCGGCTGTCCAGTCGCCACAGGCAAGCCTCGATCCCGCGCGGACGCCACACGCCTCCGTTCCGGCGGCAGCCGCACCCACGGGCGGCAAGGCAGGTGGCGCGGTCATCCCGGGCCTGCAGCACCACGGTCTCGGGGCGAATGTGCCCGCTGGATGGTCTGGCGGCGGGGCGGCCGCTGCGGACAGCGCTGCTGCGGCCACAGGTCAGCCGGGCGGCAGCAGCATTCCGGGTGCACAGCAGAGCGCCTCAACGGGATCGATGTCCCAGGCGGCGGCGGTCAGCCCCGCGGTGCCTCCTGGGCAGGAGGCGCTGGCACCCAGCCACGCCGCAGCGGCACCCCGCCGCATCGCGACCGCACCCAGCGGCCCGGCGGCACCGTCCGGCCACGCGGCCTCCGCGCCCGGCCACCCGGCCGCTGCACCGGCCCACGCGGCAGCGGCACCCGGCCGCACGGCAGCGCCATCCGCCCATGCGGCTGCGCCATCCGCCCATGCGGCTGCGCCATCCGCTCTCATGCGCCAGCGGCACCCGGCGGCGCAGCGGCGGCCCGCGGTGCCACTCCGGCGCCCGCCGCCCGCGCTCCGGCCGCCGCGAGGACAGGCACGAGAGCCGCCAGCCCGCTCCCGGCACCCGCCAACCCGATGCCGCCGCCGCCAACCCGGTACCGACCACGGCGAGCGCGCCCATGCCGGGCGGCGCGGATGTTCCTGGCCTGGTCCCGAGCACGCTAGGCACGGCGCCGACCATCCCGGCCGGCCCCGCGGCCGATTCCAGCGCCGGCTTGCCTGCCAGCGTGGCCCCGCCAGGCAACTCTTCCCCTGCACCCGGCAGCTCCCCGGCGAGCAGCCCGGCGCCCGCCGCCAGCGCCGGTGCCACGCTGACCGTGTACCGCGCGCACATGCCGCTATCGGTCCGCGAGGCATTCGTTACCTCGGCCAAGATGCCGCTGGTCCGCGCCGAGCCGCTCTACCGTGACGTCGCCAGCCACACCGGCATCCGCTGGGAGCTGCTGGCCGCTTGCGACTGGATGCAATGCAAGGCACGGCACGCATACTCACCGGTCTACGGCGAGAAGCTCGGCACAGTCAACCCTGATGACACGTGCTACCGGACCAAGTCGGCCGCGCTGGAGCAGTGCGCATCCGATCTGGTCCAACTGGCCCGGTCGGTCTATCAGCTGGACATCTCCACGAGCCAGGAACTGACCATCCGCGACCTGGCCAACGTGTTCGCCGCTTTCCGCTGGGGCGGCCTGCTCAGGCAGCACAGCACCTCGGCGATGGACTTCCCGTACTCGGTCGCCGGCCTCACCGCAGACCACACCCACATGCGCTGGCCCAACATCGACGATCCGAAGGCGCCGGACAAGCCTGGCAGCCGGTTCCGTCAGCCGTTCGGGGCCGTGCCGGTCGTGCTCGGTCTCAACTACCAGGCGCTCATGTAACGGCCCACTCGGAGGGAGAGGTGGATCACGTGGTTCGGTTGCTGGTGTTCCTGCTTGGGATGCTCACGGCCGGCAGGCCTGGACGGCAGGAGCCGGCCTGGCACGGAGCCGGATACGCGGGCTCAGGGACATCGGCCGGTGCCGTGGACACCGAGCCGTTCCGGCCCGGCGACGGTGCCGAGCGGCAGGGCCGCACGGCTCCGCTGCCACCCTGGCCGCCCCAGCCGGGAAATGGCGGCAGGCCGCCCAGCCCCGGTGGGCCGTGGGGGGATCCGCGACCGCGGCGATGGCGGATCCCGCGGCTGGTCACGTGGTCGGCGGTGCTGCTGGTGATCGGCCTGATCTTCCGCCGGGCGATCGCCTCGGTGGTGCTGATGACGCTGTCGGCGGCCCTGCACCTGGTCGGGCTGAACGTCCACCTGCCAAGCGTCAGGTTCGCGTGGCCGTGGCAGACGATCACCGCGGGCACTACGACCAACACCGACCTGGGGCCCTGGGTCCTGCAGAAGATCGAGGGGATCTCCAAGCCAGCTCTTGGCCAGGTGAGCTTCAACTTCTACTTCACCCACAAGGTGTCCAAGAACATCGGCCCGTGGCCGTGCTGGTATGAGAGCACGTTCTACGCCGTCGGGCATGCCGCAGCGACCGTGGACCTCAATCCTGGTCCCGACTGGTGGGCGCCCTCGGCCGGTCACTACCAGCTCCAGGTGCTCAGCCGCCCGGCGCAGGGCAAGCCCGGCCACGTAGCGGTCAGCATGGTGCTGCCTAGGCCGCAGCTGCCACAGTCGGTGCACGACGTCACGATCGACAACATTCCTTCGCGGCCGATCGACACGCAACACAGCTGGACCTACCCGGGCCTGGGCTGCGGCCTGGTCCTGCGCCCGCAGTTCGCCCAGGCGGTGCTCTACTCGCAGGCCCAGTACATCGCGTTCTACAAGGCCACCCATCTGGCGCAGGTCACCGGCCCACTGGTGCGGACCGCAGAGAAGCAGGCATTGCTGACCGTCAGGGACAACTTCATCCAGCCCACGGTCAACGCATTCGGCTACATGCTGGACCGGTTCACGCTGCGGTGGGCCGGGTCCTAGACCTTGCGCTGTATGAGATCGCGCTGCCCGGGCGCCGGGCAGCGGGCCGGGCCGGCACCGGGTAGCTCACGCCGCGCGGGCGAGGATCGCGCGCAGGTCGCCCTCGGTCAGCGCGACGGGGTTGCCCTGCATGCTGCTCGACCGCAGCGCCTGTGCGGCGATGCCGTCGGCCTGCTCCGGCACCAGGCCGAACGTGCCGAGGCCGGGGATGTCCAGCAGCGCCAGCGTCTCCCGCACCCAGGCAACGCCGTCCTCGATGGCGGCGACAGGTTCGCCGGTGAGCAGGGCCGCCGCCTCGGCGTACCGGGCCAGGGCGGGGTGATCCGGCCCGGCCGCCCGCAGCGCCGCCACGTTCGCCTGCATGACGGGGGCCAGGAGCGCGGCGCAGGCCACGCCGTGCGGCACCGCCACGGTGCCGCCGAGGACCCCGGCCAGCCCGTGCACGGCGCCCAGTTTCGCGTTGGCCAGTGCCATCCCGCCCGCCACGCTGGCCACCGCCATGTCCGCCCGGGCGGCGAGGTCGGTGCCGTCGGCGCAGGCCCGGCGCAGCCCCGCCGCCGCCCGGCGGATCCCCTCCCGGGCCATGGCATCGCTCAGCGGGCTCGCCCGCGGGCTGACGAACGGCTCCAGGCACTGGGTGAGCGCATCCATCCCGCTGGCGGCGGTGACCTCCGGCGGGCAGGACACGGTGAGCAGCGGATCCACCAGTGCGGCCCGCGGCAGCATCGTCGCGCCACGCAGGCTGGCCTTGACCTGATGCGCCGGCGAGGCCAGCACCGCGTTCGCAGTGACCTCGGCGCCCGTTCCCGCGGTCGTGGGCACCGCGACGCACGGCACCGACGGGCGGGTGATCGCCTGGCCGCCGCCGATGACCTCCAGGTAGTCCAGCGGGTCGCCGCCGTTCCCCAGCAGCATGGCGGCCGCCTTGCCGGTGTCGATCACGCTGCCGCCGCCGATCGCGGCGACCACATCCGCGCCGTGCTCCCTGCCCGCTGCGGCCGCCGCCCGGGCCAGGTCCACCGTGGGTTCCCCGGCCACCGGGAACATCACCGCAGGCAGGTCCAGCCCGGCCAGCAGGTCCGCATGCCGGTACGGGCTCGCGCCGGTACAGACGAGCACCCGGCTCCCGCAGGAGGCCAGCAGCGCGGGCAGTTCGGCCGACCGGCCGGCGCCGAAGAGGACCCGGCCCGCGGTAGCGAACTCGAACGCGTCCATGCCCCTTACCCGGGCCCCGCGCCGGCCGCCCAGTCGCCGCTGCCGGCCGGGAAGACAGCAGAGAACTTGGTCGAGGCCCTCGGCTGCGCCATCATCTCGGCCACGGTGTCCCGCCAGGTCGCGTAGTGCGGTTCCTGCTTGTGCGCGGCGGCCGCATCGGCGTCGCGGTAGACCTCCACCAGGACAACGTGGCCGGGGTCGTCGTCGTCCTGGATCACGTCGAACCGCAGCACGCCGGGCTCGCCCAGCGAGGCCTGCGCGTTGACCAGTGTCGCGGCCAGGAAGTCCGCCGTCCGCTCTGGCCGGACCCGGACGTGTACGTGAACGATCAGCATGGCCAAATCCTGCCGCACGCCGCGGTCCCGGCGCGCCCTTCGCGGCCGCTGGGATCCCTACCATGGGCGCATGGCCGAGCCGAAGTGGCTGAGCGCGGAGGAGATGCGGGCCTGGCAGGCCTTCCTCGCCGCGGGTGCGCTGCTGGACCGGCGCCTCGACCAGCAACTCAGGCAGGAGGCCGGCCTGTCGCACGCGCAGTACGAGATCCTCGTCCGGCTCGCCGCGGCGCCGGGCGGTGAGCTGCGGATGACCGACCTGGCCGATGCTCTTTACACCACCAAGAGCGGCCTGACCTACCAGATCACCCAGCTGGAGAAGGCCGGGCTGGTGCGCCGCGGCGCCTGGCCCGGCGACGTGCGCGGGGTGGTCGCCGCCCTGACCGACGCGGGCCGCCAGCGGCTGGCGCAGGCGGCACCAGGGCACGTCGCGGCGGTCCGTGGGCTGCTCATCGACGTGCTGACCGCCGAACAGCTGTCGGCCATGGCCGACGGCCTCGGTGAGGTCGCCCGCCGCCTGGGCGGGTGATGATTGAGGTCACTCCTAGCGGGCAGGGAGGGAACCGTACGAAACACCCGGAGGTTTCCATGGCCCGCACGAACACAGACCGCAACGCCACCACGGCGGCCACCCGCCAGACGGCACAGGACGCGAAGCCGGTCGCCGTACAGGTGAAACCGCTGGCCAACGACGCCAAGGCCGCAGCGAGCCGCGGCCTGCGCAAGGCCCGCTCCTGGGCCGCGCCACAGGTCGAGCGCACCGGGCAGGTCATCCAGGTCACCGTCGTCCCCGCTGCCAGCCGCGGCGTGTGGAAGGCCCGCGCCTGGGCAGCACCCCAAGTGGATCGCACCGGCCAGGTGCTGCAGGACACCGTCGCGCCCAAGGTCGCGGCCGCGCTGCACTCGTCCGCGCAACGGCTGGACCCGGACAAGCCGAAGCGCCTCGGCTGGCGCATGGCGGCCGGCATCGCGGCCCTGCTCGCGGCGGCCGGCGTGGTCGTGGCCGTGCTGCGCAACCGTGCCGCGCCCAGCGCCCCGACGGCGGCCGACGAGGACGAGTCAGTGCCCCTCGCCGAGCAGGCAAAGGCGGACGCGGCCCGCACCTCCTGACGCTTTCCCCCGGCCTGCCCCAGAACATGCGCTACGCAGCGCGGGGCCGGCCGTTCACCATGCGCCCCTGCTCCCCCGGTCCCCCGCTGCGCGGCGCCTGCCGCAGCGGCGGGCCGGCCGCCCGCCAGCAGGGTTTGTGGTCAGCGTGCCAACGACCACAGAAGAATGTGGTCAGCGTGCCAACGACCACAAACGCGTCCACACAGCCCTCCCCCATCCTGGTTGCCAGGGGCCCCGGCCAGGGGAAACACCAGATTGGCGGCGCAGGGGGAAGCGCCGGGAGGGAGCGGACGAAAGTGATCAAGGTGACGAAGCCTACCCGTGGTGGCACCGTGCGGGTCACGTTCGAGCTGCCGGCCGCCGAACCTGCGGGGGCCGTGTCCGTGGTGGGTGACTTCAACGGCCGGGATCCCTACGCCCACCTGACTTGGCGCAGACGGCCCGGCCCGCGCACACCATGCGGGCCGGGCCGTTCTGTGGAATGGGGGTGTTACCGCCGGGTAGGTCTAGGGCAGTATTTGTGGATGGGCCGCTAAAGAAACGGGATGTGCGATGAGTACCCAGCAGACAGGGCAGACCAGGAATGTCGGCGAGCGCGAAGCACGCCAGGTGGCGGAGGAAGCCAGGGAGTCCGGATGGCAGAAGCCCAGCTTCGGCAAGCAGTTGTACCTGGGTGACTTCCAGCTGGGCCTGATCCACCCGCATCCCCGGCCGGACGCGGAGGCCGTGCGCCGGGGCGAGGAGTTCTGCGCGCGGATGCGGGAGTTCTGCGAGACCTCGGTTGACAGCGCGCTCATCGAGCGCGAGGCCCGGATCCCGGATGAGGTGGTCAAGGGGCTGGCCACGATCGGGGCGTTCGGCATGAAAATCTCGCCGGAGTACGGGGGGCTGGGGCTCACCAACCTGTACTACAACCGGGCCCTGATCATCGCAGGGTCCGCCTCGCCGGTCCTCGCCGCGCTGCTGTCGGCGCACCAGTCGATCGGGGTGCCGCAGCCGCTGGCGCTGTTCGGCACCGACGACCAGAAGCAGCGCTACCTGCCCAGGTGTGCCCGCGGCGAGATCAGCGCGTTCCTGCTCACCGAGCCGGACGTGGGCTCGGACCCGGCCCGGCTGAGCACCACCGCGACGCCCTCTGAGGATGGTTCGCAGTACGTGCTGGACGGCGTCAAGCTGTGGACCACGAACGGGGTGGTCGCCGACCTGCTCGTGGTCATGGCCCGGGTGCCGAAGAGCGAGGGGCACCGCGGCGGGATCTCCGCATTCGTGGTGGAAGGTAACGCGCCAGGGATCACGGTCGAGCGGCGGAACGCGTTCATGGGCCTGCGCGGCCTGGAGAACGGGCTGACCAGGTTCCATGAGGTCGTGGTCCCGGCCACGAGCCTGATCGGCAAGGAGGGCCAGGGCCTGAAGATCGCCCTGACCACGCTGAACACCGGCCGCCTTTCGCTCCCGGCGAGCTGCGTCGCGGCCGGGAAGGTCGCGACGAAGATCGCCAGGGAGTGGTCGCGGGAACGGGTGCAGTGGGGGCGCCCGGTCGGCGAGCACGAGGCGGTGGCCAAGAAGATCTCGTTCATCGCCGCGACCACCTACGCGCTGGAAGCGGTGGTCGAGTTGTCCAGCCAGCTTGCCGACGACAAGCGCAACGACATCCGCATCGAGGCCGCGCTGGCCAAGCTGTACTGCTCGGAGATGGGCTCGCGGATCGTCGACGAGCTTGTGCAGATCCGCGGCGGGCGCGGCTACGAGACGGCGGAGTCCCTGGCCGCGCGCGGCGAGCGGGGCGTGCCCGCCGAACAGATGATGCGGGACATGCGCATCAACCGGATCTTCGAGGGCTCCTCGGAGATCATGCAGCTGTTCATCGCCAGAGAGGCGGTGGACGCGCACCTGTCCGCGGCCGGTGACCTCATCGAACCTGGGGTGCCGACTGGCCAGCGGGCCCGCGCGGCGGCCAAGGCGGGCGGGTTCTACGCCAAGTGGCTGCCCACGCTGATGACCGGCGAGGGCCAGCGGCCCGGGGCCTATGGCGAGTTCGGCCCGCTCGCGGAGTATCTGCGCTACGTGGAACGGGCCAGCCGCAAACTGGCCAGGGCCACGTTCTACGGGATGGCGCGCTGGCAGGGCAAGCTGGAACGCAAGCAGGGCTTCCTCGGCCGGATCGTGGACATCGGCGCCGAACTGTACGCGATCAGCGCCACCTGCGCCCGGGCGCAGTTCGACGCGACCAGCGGTACCGAGCGTGGCCCGGTGGCGTTCGAGCTGGCCAAGGTGTTCTGCGCGCAGGCAAGGCAGCGGGCCGAGGAGCTGTTCACCCAGCTCTGGCACAACACCGACGCCACCGACTCGGCGCTGGCCAGGCACGTGCTCGCGGGCCGCTACACCTGGCTCGAGGAGGGCATCATCGACCCGTCGATCCCCGGGCCGTGGATCGCTGACGCCGAGCCAGGGCCGTCCAAGGCCACCAACGTCCACCGCCACATCGG
>CAVPMG010000032.1:0-17510 GCA_963706115.1 uncultured Actinomycetes bacterium
AGCGAGGCGCGAACCCGACCGCGTCGAGCAGGCGGGAGCGGCGGGTGCCGGACGCGGGCCGCGCGGGCTCGGGCTCGGCGGGCGGCTCGGGGCGCGGGGTGACGTCGGCGACGATCTCCTCGGCCATCCCGTACAGCAGCGGCAGCGCGCCGGCCACCACCCCGCCGGTCTCGTTGATGTGCCCGACGGCCGGGCCGATCAGCTTGGCGTGGCCGACGATCTCCCGCACCGTGTCGGCGCACTCCTCCAGGTTCCCGGCGATCCTGGTGAGCAGCGAGCCCACCCAGAACAGGTAGAACGCCAGGCCCGCGATCAGCAGCAGGACGTCGATGACCGTGAAGACGACCAGGCCCGTCATGACTTGACCTTCCCGAGCACGCGGCCGAGGAACAGATGGTGCTTGAGGCCCTCCGCGAGCACCAGCTCCACGCCGTCGGCGACCTGCGGGATCAGCGCGGTGTCCGCGGTGTTGGCCGCCGCGGCCTTGAGCGTGTCCCGCACCTGCACCACCCGGCCGTCGATCCGCTTCACCAGCCAGATGAGCAGGCTCAGCAGGGCGGCGACCGCGACCACCACGACGAGGCCGAGGATGTTGGCGGTCAGCCAGAGGTTGTGCTCGGTCGAGGACATGGCGACGTTATGCATTGTCATCACCCAGCCTCGCGCGGCCGCGCTGCAGGCCGCCGATGATGGTCACCGCGTAGTCGATCGTGGTGCGCAGCGCCCCCAGCGGGGCGGTGTTGTGCACCGCCTGGTCCAGCGCGTCGTTGATCTTCGGGGCCTCGTCGCCGATCGCCTTGGCCAGCAGCAGGATCGGCACGACCAGCGCCACCACGACCAGGACGATCACGATGCCGATCGTGTAGCCCACCACCCAGCCGGTGGTCGAGGTCCCGGCGGCGAGGACAGCATGTGGTTGCATGAGGGCTCCTTCCCGGCCTCAGACCGTTTCGCAGAAGTCGCGCACCGGCTTCAGGCTCGCGTTGACCGAGGTGAGCCGCTCCGGCACGGTGCTGGTGAGCTGCGCGACCGCCTGCACGCCGCCGGTGGTCGCGACGAGCGTCTTGCGGATCGCCCGCAGGTGGAAGATGACCCGGAGCAGGCCGAGCGCGGTGATCGCGATGATCAGCGCGGCGATGACGATTGTTGCCCAGGCGGCTGCCGGCATGGCGAGTCTCCCTTTCAGCCGAGAAGCTTGGCGACGGAGCCCGCGTACCGGACCGCCCCGACGGATACCTGATTGACGGTGCTGTCGGTGACGGCCAGCCCGTCGGGGACGACGGTCAGCTCACCGACGAGTTCCACCCCGCCGGCGAGGATGTCGTCGGTCGCGGCGCGGATCCGCTCCACCGCGGCGAGCACGCGGTTGAGCAGGTAGATGACCACAGGAAACACGACAAGCAACAGGACGGCGTTGCCGATCCACCACAAGACCATGGCTCTTCTCTCCTCAGCTCGCTGCCTGGTAGGGGACGAAGAAACGGCGGAACACCCGGCGCAGCGCCATCACCGCGGCCCGCATGCCCAGCGTGAAACCGCTCGCCGGGCTGGCGGCGGTGGCCGGGCCGGTGACCGCCTCACCGCGCTGCGCCCGGTCGATCCGGTCGGCGAGGTTGACCGAGAAGTCCCGCATCAGCACGGCGGTGACGTCGGAGATCATGCCCCGCCCGTACTGCGCCGCGGCGCCGGAGAGCTGCAGGTCCTGGGCGACGCTGACCTTGGTGCCGCGGCCGGCCGGGGCCAGCGTCGCGGTGACCACCATGCTGGCCTGGCCGCGGCCCTTCTCCTCGGCGCCGGTCGCGTTCACCACGATGCGCTTGGCCGCCTCGTCCCGCTCGGTGATGTCGGCCTTCCCGGCGAACTGGAGCCGGACCGGGCCCATCCGGACGGCCACCCGGCCCTCGTACTTGTCGTCGCCGAGGTCGTCGGTCAGCTCGGTGCCGGGCAGGCAGGCGGCGACCTGGGGGATGTCGCCGAAGAACTGCCAGACCTTGTCGATGGGCGCCGCTACCTGGAACTCGTTCTTGATCAGCATCGGGTTTCCCTTGTCACGTAGGCAGCCGGATCCAGCTCGAACTTCCGGCGGCAGCCGGTGCAGCAGAAGTAGTAGGTCACGCCGTCGTGGGCCAGCGGGTGGCTGGCGGCCGTGGCGGCGACGGTCATCCCGCAGACCGGGTCGACGGCCTCGGCAGGTGCCGTGCGCCCGGCCGCGGCCGGCGGCGTGGTGCTGCTGGCGGGGGCGGCCGGGGTTTTCCTGGCGGAGGCTGCCCCGGCCGCCCCCGCCAGGGCTCCGGACGCGCGGAGCTGGACAAGCTCCGCGAGGATCGCGACGGCGATCTCCTGATGGGTGGTGTGGCCGAGGTCCAGGCCGGCCGGGACGTGCACCCGGTCGAGCTGGTCGGCGGGCAGGCCCCGGTCGGCGAGGTACCCGAGGACCGCGGCACCCCGGCGGCGCGAGCCGACCAGGCCCAGGTAGGCGGGGCGGGCGGCGACCGCCTGCTCGACGGCCTCCTCGTCGCCGTGCCCCTGGGTGGCCACGATGACCATCGACTGCTCGTGGGCGTCGGCGGCGGTGAAGTCCTCGCCCGCGACCAGGTCGGTGCGCCAGTTCAGCGCACGGGCCAGGTCGGCCAGGGTGTGCGCCATCGGCGAGCGGCCCACGATGACCAGGTGCGGCGCGGGCACCACCGGCTCGATGTAGACCTCGAGCGCGCCCTCGCTCTGGCAGGAGATGGGCACCACGGTGATCCCCTCCGGGATCGCCGCGCCGAACTGGTCCGGGCTGCCGAGCAGCAGCAGCCGGGGCGTGCTCTGCGCGATCACCTGCTGGGCCTCGCGGATCACCGCCGGTTCCGCGCACGCCCCGCCGATCCAGCCGTGCAGTTCGCCCTCGGCCGTGATGATCGCGCGGGCGCCCTGCTGGCTGGACGACGGGCCCTGCCGCCAGACCACCGTGGCCAGCGCGAACTCCTGCCCGCGCCGTTCCAGCTCGCCGGCCTGTTTCAGGATCTCCCATGCGTCCATGTCCATGCCTTCCCTCGCGGGCGCCCGTCCGCTCAGTCGTCCGAGCGGACCGGCGGGGCACCGGACACGTCGCGCTGGTAGGTCAGGGCCTCCCAGACCCGGTCGGGCAGCATCGGCATGTCGATGTTGCGGACCCCGGTGTCGGAGATCGCGTCCATCACCGCGTTGACGAAGGCCGCCGGGCCGCCGACCGCCGCGCACTCGCCGATGCCCTTGGCCCCGATCGGGTGGTGCGGGCACGGCGTGACGACCTCGCTGTGCAGCTCGAAGCCCGGGGTCTCCCACGCGGTCGGCAGCAGGTAGTCCATGTAGTTGGAGCCGACGCAGTTGCCGTCCGCGTCGAACGTGATGAACTGCATGTTCGCCATGGCGTAGGCCTCGGTCAGGCCGCCCATGATCTGGCCCTCGACGATCATCGGGTTGATCCGCACGCCGCAGTCGTCGACCGCGACCATGTTCAGCACGTCCCAGACGCCGGTCTCCGGGTCCACCTCGACCGTGACGATGTACACGGCGAACGGCCAGGTGAGGTTGGGCGGGTCGTAGTAGGCGGTGTTCTCCAGGCCCGGCTCCATGCCGTCGGGCATGTTGCTGTAGGCGGCGATCGCGCACTCCTGGATCGTCACGCCCCGGCTGGGCGCGCTGCGCACGTAGAACCGGCCAAGCTCCCACTCGACGTCCTCTTCGGAGACCTCGAGCAGGTGCGCGGCGAGCTTGCGGGCCTTGGCCCGGATCTTGCGGGACACCATCGCGACCGCGGCCCCGGCGACCGGCGTGCTGCGCGAGGCGTAGGTGCCCATGCCGAACGGGGCGGTGTCGGTGTCGCCCTCCTCCACCACGATGTCCTCGGCCGGGATGCCGAGTTCGTGGCTGACGATCTGCGCCCAGGTCGTCTCGTGCCCCTGGCCCTGGGTCTTGGCCCCGGTGCGGACGATGGCCTTGCCGGTCATGTGGATCTTCAGCTCGGCCGAGTCGAACATCTTGATGCCGAGGATGTCGTACTCGCGGCTGTTCCCCGCGCCGAGCGGCTCGGTCATCGTGGAGATGCCGATGCCCAGGCAGCCTGCCCTTGGCCCTGCGCCTCCGCCTGCTGCCGCCTGAAGTCCTCGTAGCCCACCGCGCGCAGGCCGACGTCCAGGCACTTGGCGTACTGCCCCGAGTCGGTGAGGAAGCCGAACGGGGTCCGGTGCGGGAACTGGTCGTCGCGGACGAAGTTGATCCGGCGGAACTCGGCCTGGTCCATGCCCAGGTCGTGCGCGGCCGCCTGGATCATCCGCTCCTGGAAGAACATCGCCTCGGTGACACGGAACGAGCACCGGTAGGCGACCCCGCCGGGGGCCTTGTTGGAGTAGGTGCCGCGCGCCGTGATGTGCCCGACCGGGATGTCGTAGGACGGCGAACGCCGAGTGCAGCAGGCCGATCTTGAACTTGCTCGGCTGGGCGTCGGAGAAGAACGCGCCGTGGTCGGCGTCGCAGTGCATCTTGACGGCGAGGATCTTGCCGTCGTTGCGCATCGCGACCTCGCCGTCGAGGTAGATGTCGCGGGCGAACCCGGTCGAGATCAGGTTCCCCGACTTGTCCTCGATCCACTTCACCGGGCGTTCCAGCAGGATCGAGGCCAGGATCGAGCAGACATACCCGGGGTACACCGGGACCTTGTTGCCGAAGCCGCCGCCGATGTCCGGCGAGATGATCCGGATCATGTGCTCGGGCAGTTCGGCGACCAGGGCGACGGCGGCCCTGATGATGTGCGGCGCCTGGGTGGTCATGTACACGGTGAGCTTCGAGGTCGCCCGGTTGAAGTCGGCGATCGACCCGCAGCACTCGATCGGCGAGGGGTGCGAGCGCGGGTAGTGCAGCTTCAGCCGGGAGATCTTGTCCGCCTGGGCGAACGCGCGCTCGGTGCCCTCGGCGTCACCCACCTCCCAGTGGTAGATGACGTTGTCGGCCTGGTTCTCCTTGTCGTCCCTGATGACCGGGGCGCCCTCGGCCACCGCCTGGTCCGGGTTGACGATCACCGGCAGCGGCTCGTACTCGACGTCGATCGCCTCGCACGCGTCCTTGGCGATGTAGGGGTCGTCCGCGATCACGCAGGCGACCTCCTGGCCCTGGAAGCGGACCTTGTCGGTGGCGAGCACCGCCTGGGTGTCGTAGGACAGCGTGGGCATCCAGGCCAGGTTGCGGGTGGCCATCATCTCGCCGGTGAGCACCAGGTGCACCCCGGGGATCTGCCAGGCCCGGCTGGTGTCGATCGACTTGATCCGCGCGTGCGCCAGCGGGCTGCGCAGGATCTCCATGTGCAGCATGCCGGGCAGCACGATGTCGTCGGTGTAGTTGCCCTTGCCCCGGATGAAGCGGTTGTCCTCGACGCGCTTGCGGCTCGCGCCGAGCCCGCCGATCTTGATCTCGTCCAGTGCCTGAGTCACTGCCTTCTCCCGTCTCCGTCAGCCGTCCGTGCCGGTGTGCCTCAGCCGGAGGCGGACCGGAGCTTTTCGGCGGCCCACAGGACCGACTTCACGATGTTCTGGTAGCCGGTGCAGCGGCACAGGTTGCCCGACAGCGCCCAGCGCACTTCTTCCTCGGTCGGATCCGGGTTGGCCTCCAGCAGCGCCTTGGCGGCCATCATCATCCCCGGGGTGCAGAACCCGCACTGCAGCCCGTGCTCCTCCTTGAAGCCCTCCTGGAGCGGGTGCAGTTCGCTGGCGGTGGCCAGGCCCTCCACCGTCTCGATCTCGTGCCCGTCCACCTGGACGGCGAGCATCGTGCAGGACTTCACCGCCTTCCCGTCCACCAGCACGGTGCACGCGCCACAGTTCGTGGTGTCGCAGCCCATGTGCGTACCGGTCAGCCCCAGCCCCCGGCGGATCAGGTGGGACAGCAGCAGCCGGGGCTCGACCTCGGCCACCTTCTTCGCGCCGTTGATGGTGAACTTGATCCGGCGCACCGGGACATCGGTCGCTGCCTCGTCGCCGAGGTCGTCATACACGATCGTCATGTCAGGCCGCCCTCTCCGCCTCTGGCCCGGTATCCGCTTGCCCGGTGGCCGCCTGCTCGCCCGCCGCCGGGCCGGTGCGGGACAGGATGCGGACCACGAACGTGCGCACCATGTGCCGCTTGTACTCCGCGCTGCCGCGGTGGTCGGTCCGTGGCCGGGCCGCCCCCGCGGCCAGGTCGGCCGCCTGCTCGATGGTCTGCGCGGTGAGCGGCTGGCCGGTCAGCGCCTGGGCCGCCTCGGTGCACGCGATGGTGGACCCGCCGACCCCGGTCAGCGCGATTCCCGCCCTGGTCACGGTGCCGTCGGTGGTTTCCACGGCGACCGCCACCCCGACCGTCGCGAAGTCGCCGACCCGCCGCTCCAGCTTCAGGTAACCGCCCGCGGCCGTGCCCCGGTGCGGCGGGACCACGGCCTCGACGGCGATCTCGTCGGACTCGAGCACGTTCTCGAACGGCCCGGTGACGAAGTCCGCCACGGGGATGGCCCGCCTGCCGCCGGGGCCCTGCGCCACCACCGAGCCGCCCAGGGCGGTCATGACCGAGGCCCAGTCGCCCTGCGGGTCGGCGTGGCACAGCGAGCCGACCAGCGTGCCCCGGTTACGCACGATCGGGTCGGCGATCAGCGGCGCGGCCGCGGCCATGGTGGGCTGGCTGCCCGGCAGCAGGGCCGAGCGCTCCAGGTCGGCGTGCCGGCACAGGGCGCCGATCCGGAGCGTCCCGTCCGCGTCCTGGCGGTGGTAGTCCAGGCCGCCGATGTTGTTGATGTCGACGAGCAGTTCCGGGGTGGCGAAGCGCAGCTTCATCAGCGGGACGAGGCTCTGCCCCCCGGCCAGCACCTTGGCCTCGCCGCCGCCTTCGTGCAAGCAGGCGGATCGCCTCGGCGAGAGAACGCGGTGCCTCGTAACGGAACCGAGACGGATACATAGATCCTCCAATGTCCTCACCCGGGCGTCATCCGCGCACGGCGGGCACGCCCGGATCAGGCTCAGGACTGGGCCGGCGGCGGCGCCGATTCGCTGTCTGACCGGGATGCGGGGCGCGCCTCAGGGTCGGGCACGGCCACCGGAAGCGAGTCGTAATCCGGGTCCGGCCGCGGCTCCTGGTGTGGCGGCCACGGCCCGGCCACCGGCTGACCGGCGATCTTGAGATAGTCCATCAACTCGGGCCAGGCCCACACGGTCGGGCTCTTCCCGGTCTTCGGTGCGTGCTCCACTAGCTCGTACAGGCGTGGGTTGCCCTGGCTGTGCCCGTCTGACTCGATCCGCATCGGCACCGCTCCTGGTTTGGACGGGGCTCCCCACGCTGCACCGTCACGGGTGATGTTCACATGATCCGCTGGGGCGGCCAGCCCCGCAACAGCCGAATAAGCTCTTGCTTAAGTGCCCCCTGACCTGGCCTTTGAGCGATTCCTACCCAGAGCGCGGGCAGGGACGGGCAGCCGTTGCTACCTGGTGCAGTTGGTCAGCTCCAGATCGTCACGTAGACGGGGGGCGGAACCTGGACGGGGGCACGCCGGCCGTCGGGGACCGCATCAGGTGCATGGCCTCCGGGGTGCTCAGGAAGCGCCGCAGTGCGCTGGCCGCGACGCTGCGGTGCTGGCGCTCAAGCACCGTGACGTACCAGGTGGCCTCCATCGGCACTCCGGGCAGTTCCACGAGCGACAGTTCGCCGCGGCGCACCTGCTGTGCGACCAGGTGCTCGACCGCGGGCGCGACTCCCGCCCCGTCGGCGGCGGCTGCCCAGGCCGCGGTCTGGTTGGGCAGCACGCCGATGCTGTCCTCGGGGATTCCCAGCCGGGCCAGCAGTTGCCCGGTGGCGCTGCCCGGATCGGTGCCGGAGGGGTCCACGAGCCACCGCCACTGCCGTGGGCTGCCGCGCAGCGCGGCCTGCCCGGCGGTGACCACGACCAGCCGGTACCGGAACATCGGCTCGGTCACCACCGCCAGGGCCGGATCGCTGGCCGGGCCGGCCCCGATCGCCACGTCGGCCAGCCGGTTGCCGACAAGCACGCCCATCTCCGCGGTCACCGCCACGCCGGACGACACCTCGACCGAACCCGCGTAACGCCTGGTGAAGGCCTCCATCAGCGGGCTGAGCACGAACTCGGCGATCGCCGAGGTGGCCACCACCCGCAACTGCTCGGGCGCGCCCTGCGCCGCGCGCACCGCGGCGTGCGCCTCGGCGCCGAGCACCACGATCTGGGACGCCGCGGACAGCAGCCGGGAACCGCCCGCGGTCAGGGTCATCCCTGCCGGGCCGCGGGTCACCAACTGGTCCCCCAGGTGCTGCCGCAAGGCCGATATGGCCTGCGACACCGCCGGCTCGCTGACGCCGAGCGCGTTCGCGGCAGCAGTCACCGAGCCGAGGCGGGCAACCAGCACAAACGCGTTGAGCTGAGTGAGCGTCATGGCAGTTCAATTATGGCCGCCTCATACACTCATCAGGCGAACCAAACTGTTGAGGGAGTTCCGGGTGCAGGTTCCGGCGCAGGTCGAGTACGAGAAAGCGGCCAGCGTCGAGCATGCCCTCGCGCTGCTCGCCAGGTACGGTCCCGAGGCCCGGGTGCTGGCCGGCGGGCACAGCCTGATCCCGATGATGAAGCTGCGCCTGGCACAGCCGGAGACCCTCGTCGACATCAACGGGCTCACCGAGCTTTCCTACCTCCGGGTCGCCGACGGCGAACTGCAGATCGGCGCGCTCACCAGGCACGCGGAGCTGCTCAGCTCGGCACCGGCCGGAGAGCACTTCGCGATCCTGCACGACGCGGAGAAGGTCATCGCCGATCCGGTGGTGCGCAACTGGGGCACGATCGGCGGCTCGCTGTGCCAGGCGGACCCGTCGGAGGACCTGTCCGCGGCGTTCGCCGCGCTCAAGGCGATCATGGTGATCTGCGGTCCGGACGGCACAAGGACCGTGCCGGCCAGGGAGTTCCACACCGGGCCCTACGAGACCGTGGTGTCCCCCGGCGAACTGCTCACCGAGATCAGGATCCCGATCAGGCCCGGCGGCGGCAGCGCGTACGAGAAGGTCGGGCGGCGGGTCGGCGACTGGCCGGTCACCGCCGCGGGCGCGGCGCTCTGGCTCGCCGGTGACACGATCACCGACGCCGGGATCGGGCTCACCGCCGTGGGGGCCAGGCATTTCGCGGCCGCCGAGGCCGAGGACTTCCTGCGCGGGGCGGCCGCCAGCGAGGAGAACTTCGCCCAGGCCGGCCGGATCGCGGCCGAGCATTGCCGGCCAGTGTCCGACCAGCGGGGACCGGCCGCCTACAAGCGGCACCTGGCCGCCGAACTCACCGTGCGCGCGCTGCGCCGCGCGGCCGATCGCGTGCGGCACGAGGGCGCCTGACGTGCAGATCACCGTGACCGTCAACGACACCGCGTTCACCCGCGAGATCGAGCCCCGGCTGCTGCTCATCCATTTCCTGCGCGACGATCTCGGGCTCACCGGCTCCCACTGGGGCTGCGACACCTCGAACTGCGGTGCGTGCGTGGTCTGGCTGGACGAGATCCCGGTCAAGTCGTGCACCGTGCTCGCCGCCATGGCCGACGGGCACCGGGTGCGCACGGTGGAGGGCATGGGCATGCGCGGCCTGCTCGACCCGGTGCAGGAGGGGTTCGCCCGGTGCCACGGCCTGCAGTGCGGGTTCTGTACCCCGGGCATGATGCTCACCGCCCGCTGGCTGCTCGACCACAACCCCGACCCGGCCCCCGGGGAGATCCGCGAGGCGCTGTCCGGCCAGGTCTGCCGGTGCACCGGCTACGAGAACATCGTCCGTGCGGTGCAGTGGGCGGCGCAGCATGAGGCCGCGGTGCGGGACGGTGGTCCCGGCGGCGGCGGTCCCGGCCAGACCGGGCACGGGCCCGCGGCCACGGGGGTGGCCGGATGACCGGCCGTGCGTACCGCAGCGCCTATGGGCCGGCCCGGCGGAAGGAGGACGCGCGCTTCATCCGCGGCCGCGGCACCTTCGTCGATGATGTGCAACTCCCCGGGATGCTGCACGGCGCGATCCTGCGCAGCCCGCTCGCGCACGCGCGGATCCTCTCCGTGGACGCCGCCGCGGCGGAGGCGCACCCCAAGGTGAAGGCCGTCATCACCGGGGAGACGCTGGCCGCGCGGAACCTGGCCTGGATGCCCACCCTGTCCCGGGACGTGCAGGCGGTGCTGGCCACCGACAAGGTCCGGTTCCAGGGCCAGGAGGTCGCGTTCGTCGTCGCGGAGGACAGGTACTCGGCGCGGGACGCCCTGGAGCTGATCAACGTCGAGTACGAGCCGCTGCCGCCGGTGATCGATGCCGAGCGGGCACTTGATCCGGGCGCGCCCGTCATTCGCGACGACATCGCCGGCAAGGCCGACAACCACATCTTCGACTGGTCGGCCGGTGACCAGGCGGCGACCGACGCGGCCTTCGCCGCCGCCGACGTCGTGGTGACCCAGGACATGCTCTACCCGCGCGTCCACCCGGCCCCGCTGGAGACCTGCGGGGCGATAGCCGACATGGACGAGATCAGCGGCAAGCTGACCATGTGGTCCACCTCGCAGGCCCCGCATGCACACCGGACGCTGTATTCCCTGTTCCTTGGCCTGCCCGAGCACAAGATCAGGGTCATCTCACCGGACATCGGCGGCGGCTTCGGCAACAAGGCCCCGGTGTACCCGGGCTACATCTGCGCGATCATCGGCTCGATGGTCACCGGCCGCCCGGTCAAGTGGATGGAGGACCGGTCGGAGAACCTGATGAGCACCGCGTTCGCCAGGGACTACCACATGCACGGAGAGATCGCCGCCACCAGGGACGGCACGATCCTGGCCCTGCGGGTGAAGGCGCTCGCCGACCACGGCGCGTTCAACGGGGCGGCGCAGCCGACCAAGTTCCCCGCCGGGTTCTTCGGCATGTTCAGCGGCTCCTACGACCTGCGGGCGGCGCACTGCCAGGTCACCGGGGTGTACACCAACAAGGCGCCCGGCGGTGTCGCGTACTCGTGCTCGTTCCGGATCACCGAGGCGGTGTACCTGGTCGAGCGCATGGTGGACCTGCTCGCCCGTGACCTTGACATGGACCCGGCGCGAGCTGCGGCTGAAGAACCTGCTGCGGCCCGAGCAGTTCCCGCACACCACCCCGACCGGCTGGGAGTACGACTCCGGCGACTACGCCAGGACGCTGCGCGTGGCACTGGATGCCGCCGGCTACCGGGCCCTGCGTAAGGAACAGGCGGAGCGGCGTGAGCGCGGCGAGCTGATGGGGATCGGCATCAGCTTCTTCACCGAGGCGGTCGGGGCCGGGCCGCGCAAGCACATGGACATCCTCGGCCTCGGCATGGCCGACGGCGCCGACCTGCGGGTGCACCCGACCGGCAAGGCCGTGCTCGCCGTGTCCTGCCAGACCCAGGGCCAGGGCCACGAGACCACGTTCGCCCAGATCGTCGCCGAGGAGCTTGGCCTTTCCGTGGATGACGTGGAGGTCGTGCACGGCGACACCGACCGGACGCCGTTCGGCCTGGGCACCTACGGCTCGCGCTCGACCCCGGTCTCCGGCGCGGCCGCCGCCGTGGTGGCCCGCAAGGTGCGCGAGCGGGCCAGGCTCGTGGCCGCGGCCATGCTGGAGGCCTCCGCCGACGACCTGGAGTGGGCAGACGGCCGGTGGCAGGTGCGCGGCGACCCGGCCCAGGGCAAGACCCTGGCGGAGATCGCGATGGCGGCGCACTCGTCGCTCGACCTGCCCGAGGGGGTGCTCGGGCACCTGGACGCGGACACGGTCTACAACCCGCCGAACCTCACCTATCCCTATGGGGCCTACATCTGCGTGGTGGACGTGGACCCCGGCACCGGCGTGGTGCAGGTACGCCGGTTCGTGGCGGTGGACGACTGCGGAGTGCGGATCAACCCCATGATCGTGGAGGGCCAGATCCACGGCGGGCTCGCAGACGGTCTTGGCATGGCCCTGATGCAGGCGATCACGTTCGACTCCGAGGGCAACTGCCTCGGCGGCTCGTTCATGGACTACCTGCTGCCCACGTCCGTGGAGTGCCCGTCGTGGGAACTTGCCGAAACGGTCACACCGTGTCCCCACCACCCCATCGGCGCAAAGGGAGTAGGAGAATCGGCCACGGTGGGCTCGCCCGCCGCGGTGGTCAACGCGGTCATGGACGCGCTCAGGCCGTATGGGGTGCGGCATGCGGACATGCCGCTCACGCCGGCCAACGTCTGGTCCGCCATCCAGGGCACCCCGGTGCGGACCGACCTGGCCTTGAATTGAGCGAGGAACGATGAACGCAACCGGCGGCGCGGACAGCGGGCTCGGTGTGGACGGCGGGATCGCCCCGGCGGGCGGTCTGGAGGAGCAGGTCCCGGACGTGGCCGCGCTGCGCGCCGCCCTGGACGCCACCGGATACCTCGCGGACGAGGCACTGGCCACGTCCCTGTTCCTGGCCGCCCGGATGGGGCAGCCCATCCTGCTCGAAGGCGAGCCTGGGGTTGGCAAGACCGAGGCGGCCAAGGCGCTGGCGCAGGCGCTGGACACGCCGCTGCTGCGGCTGCAGTGCTACGAGGGCCTGACCTCCTCGGAGGCGCTGTACGAGTGGAACTACCCGCGTCAGTTGCTGGCGATCCGGCTGGCCGAGGCGCGCGGCGAGACGTTGCGCGATGCTGACCTGTTCAGCGAGGAATACCTGCTGGCCCGGCCGCTGCTCGCCGCCCTCGACCATCCAGGCCCGCGCCCGGCCGTGCTGCTGATCGACGAGGTGGACCGCGGCGACGACGAGTTCGAGGCGTTCCTGTTCGAGTTGCTCGCCGAGGCGGCGGTCACCATCCCGGAGCTCGGCACCAGGCGGGCCCGGTTCCGCCCGGTCGTCGTGCTGACCTCGAACCGGACCCGTGACCTGCACGACGCGCTGAAACGGCGTTGCCTCTACCACTGGATCGACTACCCCGACACCGGCCGGGTCGCGGCGATCATCCGCCGCCGGGTGCCCGTCACCTCGGAGATCCTGGCCGGACAGGTCGCCCGGGGGGTGGCCCGGCTGCGGGACCTCGACCTCGCCAAGCCGCCCGGGGTCGCGGAGGCGATCAGCTGGGCCGGAGCGCTGAACGTGCTCGGCGCAACCGGCCTCGACGGCGCGGTCGCGGGCCGGACCGCCGGCGCCGTGCTCAAGTACTCCGAGGACCTGCAGGCCGTCCGGGCCACCGGGTTCGCGGCCCTGGCCGCCGATGAGCCCTGACGGCAGCCCGGCCGCGGGGCCAGGCCCCGGCGGCGCTGGGCTGGTGCCTGGGCAGGGCGGTGCGGCCCTGGTGAACAGCGGGGACGATCTGGCCCTGATCGCCGCGCGGTTCGGGGCGGAACTGCGTGCCGCCGGGGTTCCGGCCGACCCCGGCCGCTGCGAGCGCTTCGCCTGGGCCGTGACCGTGGCCCGGCCGGTCACCGCGTCCGGGCTGTACCTGTGCGCGCTGGCCACCCTGGTGGCGAGCAAGGAGCACATCGAGACGCTGCGGCGTGTCTTCGACGCGATGTTCGGTGACCTGCCCGACATGCCGCCCGCCGGTTACGGTCCGCCGCCCAGGCCCGGCCCGCGCGGCCCGGAGCAGGGCCGCTCGCCAGAGCCGGACGTCCTGCGGGACGCGGCACGGGCCGCCCAGGTCCATGCCCTCCACCTGGTTACCGGCGGCGAGGAACCGGCGAAGATCGACGAGGATCCCGGCACCGGCGACGAGTCGCTGGCCGCCCGAGAGGTGCTGGCCAGTGCCACGGAGCGGCTGGCCAGCACCGACTTCGCCGAACTGTCCCCCGCCGAGCTGCTCATGCTGTCCGGGCTCATGCGCAAGCTCACCCTGGCGGTGCCGCTGCGCCGGTCACGCCGGCCGCACCAGACCCCGCGCGGGCGGCAGACGGACCTGCGCAACACGCTGCGCCAGGCGCGGCGCACCGGCGGCCATCCGCTGCGCCTGGTCCGGCGGGCCCCGCTGCGCGAGCCGCGCCGCCTGGTGGTGTTGTGTGACATCTCCGGCTCCATGGAGCCGTATGCGCGGGCCATGCTCCAGTTGCTGTACTGCGCCGCGGGCGGCGCCGAGGCCGAGGTGTTCACGTTCGCCACCCGGCTCACCCGGCTCACCGGCACCCTTGCGCACGTCAGGCCCGGCGTGGCGCTGCGGCAGGCCGGCCTGGCGGCACCGGACTGGCTGGGCGGGACCAGAATTGGCGCGTCGATCGCCGAGTTCAACAACTCCTACGGCCGCCGGGGCATGGCGCGGGGGGCCGTGGTCGTGATCATCTCCGACGGCTGGGATACCGGAGATCCGGAGGTGTTGCGGCATGAGATGGAGCGGCTGTCCCGGGTGGCGCACCGGATCGTCTGGGTGAACCCCCGGACGCAGAGCCCGGAGTACCAGCCCCTGGCCGGGGGCATGGCGGCAGCGTGGCCGTACTGCGACGCCGTGGTCAGCGCGCACTCGTTGAATGCGCTGGATGAGTTGACCGCCGCCCTGGCCCACCCCGGCCTTCGGCGCTGACGCGACGCCGTGTGGCGGGATGGGCGGCGGCGTCCCTCGGCCGCGGGCGCCCTGCTCCCCCGGTTAATGCATTGCCAGCCGTGCCAACTGCGGGTTAGGTGGGGGCGGGAGCGAGCGGGGCTGGATAGCGGAGTGCTACGGGGAAAGGAAATGCTGTGGGGCACGTGGACGTGGCGCATCTGAGCCATGCGCTGCCCGACGGCCGGGCGCTGATCGACGATGCGTCGTTCCGTGTCGGGGAGGGGACCACGGCGGCGCTGGTGGGGCCGAACGGGGCGGGGAAGACGACGCTGATCCGGCTGATCGCGGGAGACGTGCAGCCGCAGTCGGGGACCGTCAGTTTCAGCGGCGGTCTTGGCATCATGCGGCAGTTCGTAGGCGGTATCCGGCCCGGCGAGGGAACGACGGGGCTAGCGGATACCGGCGGGCTGACGGGCGACTCCACGGTCCGGGACCTGCTGATCTCGGTGGCGCCCCTGCGGCTGCGGGCCGCGGCGGAACGGCTCGATACGACCGAACTGGTCATGATGGAGCGCGACGACGAGACCACCCAGATGCGTTATGCGGCGGCCCTGGCCGAATGGGGTGACGCCGGTGGCTACGACGCCGAGGTGCTCTGGGACGCGTGCTGCCTGGCCGCCCTGGGAATCGGATACGAACGGTGCCGCTGGCGTGAGCTGGGCACCCTGTCGGGCGGCGAGCAGAAACGGCTGGTGCTCGAGGCGCTGCTGCGCGGGCCCGCCGACGTGCTGCTGCTCGACGAGCCGGACAACTACCTGGATGTGCCCGCCAAGCGCTGGCTGGAGCAGCAACTCGCCACGACCGGCAAGACGGTGCTGCTGGTGAGCCACGACCGGGAACTGCTGGCCAACTGCGCGCAGCGCATCGTCACCGTGGAGGACGGAAGCGTCTGGATCCACGGCGGCGGCTTCGCGACCTACGCGCAGGCCCGGCAGGACCGCAACGAACGCCTCGATGAGCTGCGCCGCCGCTGGGACGAGGAACACGAGAAGATCAAGCAACTCGTCCGGATGTACCGGCAGAAGGCGTCCTACAACGACGCGATGGCCTCGCGGCTGCAGGCCGCGGAAACCAGGCTGAGGCGCTTCGAGGAGGCAGGTCCGCCGGAACTGGCACCCAGGGAGCAGAACGTCCGGATGAGGCTGCGCGGCGGCCGCACCGGGAAACGGGCCATCATGTGCGAGGGCCTGGAGCTGACCGGGCTCACCCGCCCGTTCTCCACCGAGATCTGGTACGGCGAGCGGGTGGCCGTGCTCGGGGCCAACGGATCCGGGAAGTCGTCGTTCGTGCGGCTGCTCGGCGGGGAGGACATCCGGCACCGGGGGTCGGCGCGCCTGGGGGCCAGGGTCGTGCCCGGTCTGTTCGTTCAGACCCACGCCCGCCCCGATCTCGCGGACCGCTGGCCGGAAGAGATCCTCATGACCGAGCACGCGCTTTTGCGCAACGAGGCGATGGCGGCGCTTGCGCGCTACGAAATCCAGTTCTGTGCGCGACAGCCGTTTCGCACCTTGTCCGGGGGACAGCAGGCACGCCTGCAGATTTTGCTGCTGGAGCTGGCGGGGTCGACACTGCTTTTGCTCGACGAGCCAACCGACAACCTGGACCTGTCGAGCGCCGAGGCGCTGCAGGAGGGCCTGGAGTCCTACCAGGGCACGGTGCTGGCGGTGACCCACGATCGCTGGTTCGCCCGGTCTTTCGACCGGTTCCTTGTGTTCCGTGCGGACGGAAATGTGCAGGAATGTGACAGCCCGGTGTGGGACGAGACTCGGCCGGTCCGGCCGAACTGACCGTGGGCCTTGCTAGGCTGCAGGGGTCTTAGCAGCCGGCCGTCCGTGGCGGTTTGGCTCCACGCGGCAAGGTGAAGGGGTCCGCACCGTGAAGAAGCTGTTGTTGCTCGCGCTGGTGGGGCTTGGCGTCTTCGCGGCCTGGCGTAAGGTCCAGGCCGATCGCGCCGAGCTCGACTTGTGGACGGAAGCCACCACAAGCGACGAGTAAAGCCGCGGCCACGAGCTCCTGAGCAGTGGACGGGGGTGATCAGGTGAGCGGCGGGCCGCCGATCTCGCTGGCATGCTTCGGCCTGTTCGGAACCGCGGCGCAAGACGACGGCATGCTTGAGCGTGCCTTCGCCGAGGCATGCGCCACCCAGGGCATCGTGCCTGGCACGGCCGACTACGCACACCACATGGTCGCCGTCCACCAGACGCTCGGCGAGCCCCCGGTCGATGTGTTCCGCGGGCTGTTTCCCGGCAACCCCGGCCGTGCCGAGGCCGCCGCGCTGTCCTTCGAGCGCTCGTTCCGCGCGGCCATCGACCGGCACGGGCTGACCCCGGTTCCCGGTGCCCGGGAGGCGATCGAGCGGCTGCGTGAGTCGGGCGTCCGGGTCTGCATGATCACCGGCCTGTCCCGCCGCCTGCTCGGCATCGTGCTCGACACGCTCGGCTGGTGGCGGCTGGTCGACCTCGCCCTGTCCCCCGAGGACGTGCCCCGGGGCTGCCCCTGGCCTGACCAGATGCTGGCAGCCATGTTGCGCCTGGGCGTCGAGGACGTCCGGGAAGCCGCTTACGCCGGAAGCACTGCCAGCGGCATCCGTTGCGGGCGGCGTGCCGGAGCGCGCATCGTCGCCGGGGTGCTCACCGGCGGGCACACGCGCGAGCGCCTGCGGGCAGCGGGGGCAACCCACTTCATCACCGATATCAGCGAGTTTCCCGCGCTCCTGGCCGGCGCCGGGCCGGAGGCGGCAGACGCCGAAGCCCCGGGGCGGGGGCCTCCACGGGAGGGGCTGGAGCGCCTGCGGCTGGAGTCCCGGCGGCGCGCCGGCCGGAAGCGGAGTCCTTCGTGCCGCCCCAGGCGAGCGCCTCCCAGATCGCTCCTTCGCGGCGGGTACCCTAGGAGCGCGACGCGCGGGGCTATAGCTCAGCTGGAAGAGCACGTGCTTTGCAAGCACGGGGTCGGGGGTTCGAGTCCCCCTA
>CAVPMG010000033.1:0-219958 GCA_963706115.1 uncultured Actinomycetes bacterium
ACTGTGCTCTTGGCCGGATCGGGATTTGCGCCTATCAGACGGATGGCCAGGAGCGGGTGTCGGCGGATGGGGCTGACTGTGAGACAGCTGCCTAGCGGGCCGCGAACGATCGGACGGCGTTCCCGCAATAAGAGGACAAGGAGTTCAACAGCAGCGACCGATGGAGTACCAGCACATGAGCGCACTGAACGCCAGCCAGGACCGGGAAGGGCACGAGATCGATAGCGGCGGTCGCTCGGAATCTGACGACGAATTTGACCAGGATTCCGTCGCCATCGGAAACCTAGCGGCTGCGGCGCGGGCGAAGCTGACGGATCAACTGCTCGCCTCCGGCCGGGCTGATGCCGCAGTGGAAGCTGCCTTCCGAGGGGTCCCCCGGCATACGTTCCTGCCGGAGATGGATCCGGTGGAGGCCTATCAGGACCAGACCCAGGCTGCGGATGCGCAGTCGCAGCCCGATTGCGATTCACCGCAACCGGCACTTGCACCGGCCACGACGCCTGAAACGATGGCACCACTGACTCGCCGCCTGCAGCGCGTCACTGGCCTGCTGATGCGACTTTCCAGGACCCGTGCCAGCTACTACGACCCGCTGTCCTGGCGGCCGGACCTGATCGAAGACGACTACTACCGGCTCCGGAATCAGCCCCGCGGCTGACTGGGCAGGGTGCGCTGTCGTGATCAAATCGGATAGCGAAGGTTTGCCGGTCAGTGCGTCTACGCAGCCGACGATGATGGCAGTCATGCTGAGCCAGCTCGGGCTCGCCGCGGGGCATCGCGTACTGGAGATCGGTACTGGCACCGGTTATAACGCAGCCCTGATCGCGCGCATCGTCGGGGATCAGAAGTCCGTCGTGACTATCGACGTGGTTCCCGATCTGATCGGCCAGGCTCGCGTGAACCTGACCGCCGCCGGGTATGGCCGCGTCACAGTGGTCTGCGGAGACGGCGCGGCTGGCGTTCCCGATCATGCTCCCTATGACCGGATCATCGTGACTACCGGCACGTGGGATCTTGCGACTCAATGGTGGGCGCAGCTTGGTCCCGCCGGCCGGATCGTGCTGCCCCTTTCGATCCGCGGGATCCAGCTCTCGGTAGGGCTAGAAACTGCCGGGGATCACCTGGTGAGCAGGTCGGCTTGCCGGTGCAGCTTCATCAGAATGGCCGGCGCCATCACCGGTCCCGAGTCGCTCCTGGCGCTCGGTCCTCAGCCCGGTCTCCACGCTCAGGCCGTTGACGGGCCGGCGCCGGACGCCGACGCGTTGTACGAAGCGCTTTCTGGTCCCGTGACCGAGGAGCCCACCGGGCTGCGGGCCGGCGACATCGGCGAGCTGGCGGATCTGGATCTGTGGCTGACGCTGGCCGAACCCGGCCTTACCCGGCTGAACTTGATGGGCAGACACGAAGCCTATGCCAGTCCCGCCCAGCAGCGAATTGCGAACCTGATGCCGCTCGGCGGCCTAGCCCAGGTCGGCAGCACGGGGAGACTTGGCGTCGCAGCATTCATCCCCGGAGACCAGCCAGCGCCGTACGACATCACTGCCCGCGGTTACGGTCCTAGCGGACCCGGCCTCGCGAAATACCTAGCCCGGCAAGCTATCGTTTGGCACGAGCTGGGCAGGCCGGGCGCGCAGGATCTGGAACTGAGTGCCTGGCCTCCAGGAGCGCGGCCAGAGACGATCGGAGGCGCGAGCATCGTCATCGACCGGCCCCATGTCCGCCTCGCCGTGCTATGGCCGACGTTGTGACGGCGCCAATTGAGGACTGACGTGACCGACGGCAAGCTGATAGCGCGGTCGCTGTGCGGCGAACCCGAAGCATTCGTCGAGATTGTCGAGCGTCACGAGGTCGCTATTCACGGGTACCTCTCCCGACGCGCCGGGCACCAGGCCGCCGACGATCTGCTTGGCGAGGTCTGGGTACGAGCGTTCGGAGCGCGGCGCAGTTATGACAGCGGCTACGACGATGCCCGGCCCTGGCTGTACGGAATCGCGAGGAATGTGCTGCGAGCACACTGGACCACTAACCAGCCCATAGGTCTGACCACGCCAGAGGAGACGCTTGATCCGTGGGATGAGATCACCGACCGGCTCGACTCGGCCGTCAGGGCACGGGCACTGATTTCGGCAGTAAGGAAACTACCCTCAGCTGAGCGCGACGTACTGCTGCTGGTGGCTTGGGAACAAATGACTCCTGCGGAGGCCGCAGTCGCCCTCGGCATCGCGCCTGGGACAGCCCGTAGCCGCTTGCACCGGGCACGCGCGGCCTTGCGTCATATGCTGGCCGAAGCAGATGCGAATGAAGCTGAGGTACGAAAGTGAATCCGGACAGAGAGGACCTTGATATTACGGAACTGCTCAGCGTGATCGGCCAAGTCGGCCCGCCATCTTCCGACGCTTTGGAGGATGCCCGCGAGGTGCTGTGGTCGGCGGTAACTGAGGAGATGCTCTCCGCCAACGACGCGCGCACAAGGCCGGCGGAACATGTAGCGGATCAGCCGCAACAGACTGCTCGACAGCGCCGACAGAACAGTTCACGGCAGACCGAACAACACCGCAATGCGAGCCCTGGAGCGTGACCATGCTCGCAGGCTGGCTGTGGCGAACACGATTGAGATGTCAAGGTTCGGTCATCACGCAGAGATGATCTTGCTAACTCGTTGCTAACAACGGCTGCGGATGGCTGCGGTCCGCAGTGGACACGGCAGGTGCGCCGACTTGGAATCACGCCTGCTCAGCGGCGAGCGATGGATCTACGTGGATCAGCAAAGCCTCCTGAAAAGCGGAAGGTCGGCAGTTCGACCCTGCCCCTGACCACCATCTTTGACTAGGCAAGATACCGTGGAGTCGTTAGCACCTGGACGCTCTCAGCCCGGTCCAGTCTCTTTTCTAGTCTCATTTGCGGTCCAGAAGAAAGAGTTCAGCCGGTCCGCTATGTCTCGACGAAGCCGGGCGGTGACATGCGTGTACCGCTTGACCATCGCGCTGTTCGACCAGCCCGTGACGTCCATCACAGCCCGCTCCGGGACGCCCAGGAGCAGCAACGTGGTCGCGGCCGCGTGCCGTGCATCGTGCAGCCTGGCCTCCCGCAACGGCCTACTGCGCGGTGAGCGACGGCCTTGGCCAGCAGCCCAGGGAAAGTGCCAGAGCCGAGCAGCGCCTGGCTGTGCAGCGGACCGCTCACCAGGCGGCGGATGTGGCTGGTTGTTTCAGGTCAGGATGCGAACCAGTCGCCGAGCGGCGGCCGCGCGCCGAGCGCGGTGAAGTCGCCGTCGTCGCGGATCGCGGTTGCCGCCTGGGCCATCGCCATGACGGCGGCCCACGCCAGGGCACCGCCGGCGCTCACACGCTGGGCACCGGCCTGGGTGATGTCGGCAAACGAGAGCCCCGGCACCGCGAGCACGTTGACTGGCTTGGACACCGCTTCACACACCGCCCGGATCTCCTCGGTGCTGCGCAGCCCGGGTGCATACAGCACATCCGCGCCGGCGCGCTCGTAGGCCTGCAGCCGGGTGATGGTGTCGGCGAGGTCGGGATTGCCACGGATATGGTTCTCAGCCCGCGCCGTCAACAGGAACGCGAAGCCCAGCCGGTGCGCGGCCTCCGCCGCTGCGGCGATCCGCTCTGTGGCGTGCGGCAGCTCGTAGATCTGGCCGCTGCCGCCGTCATAATCCTCGATCGAGCCGCCGACCGCGCCCGCCGCGGCAGCACGCTCGATGGCCCCTGCGGCGCTGGCCGGGTCCGGGCCATAGCCGTTCTCCAGGTCGGCCGACAGCGGAAGCCCGGTCGCCTGGTCCAGGACGCTCACATGCCCGATCACCTCATCGAGCGTGACATTGCCATCCAGCCGGCCAAGCGTGAACGCAAACCCGGAACTCGTGCTGGCGAGCGCCTTGAACCCGAGCGCTGCCAGCACCCGCGCCGACCCGGCATCCCAGGGATTGGGGATAACAAACGGCTCACCCGCGTGCAAGGCGGCAAACGCCGCCCCCTTCTCCTGCTGAGTCCTCGTCATCGGCACGCAGCCTACCGCCGCGCGGCTGACCGGGCCGCTGGCTGCACAAGCTCGGTCAGCGACCGCTGCGAACTCTGGCCCGACCGGCTCAGCTCCAGCCTGCCCGAGCCCCTGCAGACAGTCACCCCTTCAGCTGGCTACCAGCGGCCGTGGCGTCGTATGGAGCCGCTCACTCCGGCGATGATCCACCGGCTGCCCGCTGCCATTGCTGAATCCTTCCGCCCGTTTCCGTGCTCTTCTCCAACCCTCGGTAGGTTCGCTCAGGGCAACACCCAGTTGTAGCTACCGCGGTTCGCTGCTCGGAATCCGGTGTCGGCGCCGTCCCGTCCAGGGTTACCGGCCGTGTTCGCCGAACCATCCGGCGAGTTTCCCGGCCCGGCTGACCGCGCGCAGCCGCCGCTCGGCCTGGTCTCGCACGGTGGGGGTGGTGACGATGAGCAGGCGGTCACCGGCTTGCAGCGTGGTGGTGGGGGTGGGGACGAATCCGTCGCCGCCGCGGACGATGAGCGCGACGTTGGCCTGGACGGGCAGCCGCAATTCGAAGATCTCCACGCCGTGCAGCCGGGATCCCGGCGGGATCTGGGCTTGGAGCAGGTCGGCGTGCAGCGCCTCCAATGGCGCAGCCTCGACATCCACATCCAGCGGCTCCGCCGGTGCGGTCACCTTGAGCCGGTGCGCGGTCCACGGCAGTGTGGGGGCCTGCAGCAGCGTGTTGATCACCACGACGATGAACACGATGTCGAACAGGCGGGTGGCGCCTGGCACGCGGGTGCTCATCGGGATGGTGGCCAGCACGATCGGGACCGCGCCGCGCAGCCCTGCCCAGGACAGGAACGCCTGCTGGCGCCAGGGCAGCCGCAGCGGCAGTGTCGCGGCGGCTACGCCTGCCGGCCGGGCCAGCAGTACTAGCACGGCTCCGGCTGCCAGGGCCGGCAGGAGCTGGGCGGGCAGCCGGGCCGGGGAGGCGAGTAGCCCGAGCATGACGAACAGGCCGATCTGGGCGAGCCAGGCAACGCCTTCGGCGAAGCCGCGGATGGCCGGGCCGTGTGGCAGCCGGGCGTTGCCCAGCACCAGCGCACACACGTAGACGGCAAGGAAGCCGCTGGCATGGGCGAGCGATGCTGCCCCGTAGCTGGCGACGATGAGTGCCAGGATCGCGATCGGGTACAGCCCCGAGGCTGGCAACGCCATCCGCCGCAGCCCGAAGGCACCCGCCAGCCCGGCCGCCAGCCCGATCGCCGCGCCGCCGGCGAGCGCGTAGGCGATCTCCGCGGCGATCAGCACCGGGGACGGCGGGTGCCCGCCCATGGTGCTGAGCAAGGTCACCGCGAGTACCGCCGGCGGGTCATTAAGCCCTGACTCGCCTTCCAGCATCCCCGACAGCCGGGGCGGCAGCGGCAGCTTGCGCAGCACCGAGAACACCGCGGCGGCGTCCGTCGGAGCAAGCACCGCACCCAGCAGCAACGCCTCATCGGGGAGGTCAAAGGTCGGTGCCTGGCTGCGCGAGAGCCTCACGTTTAGGCACTTTCAGTACCTGTTCGCCGCCCTTGCCAGTTCCGGACCGGAGCGGCCGGACTCACCCCGCCTCACCCGCCGACCTGGGTCAAGCCGTGCGCACCGTGTTCCAGCGGTCCGCCGAAATGGAGAACACGGTCCGCTGGACGCTGGCCGCTCCCGATCCGCAGCGCGTTCCCGGCCCAATGTCCAGGCACGCCTGGCGATGCTGCGCACCGCGCCCGGGTCGAAGTCGCAGCAGAGTTGCGGTACCACCGTGGATTGCACCAGGAGGTAGGCCGCCAGGGCGGCGAAGGCACAGCCGATCAGCCGCAATCCCCGGCGCTGACGATTCTCATCCGTGCCCGACAGCTCCCAGATCACGACGGTGGACGCGCCGATCTCAATCAGCGAATCCAGGCCGAACCCGGCCAGCGCCACCGACCGGGCCGAGACCGCGATATATATAATTAATAATATTAAAACTCCGTGCCCGACAGCTCCCAGATCACGACGGTGGACGCGCCGATCTCAATCAGCGAATCCAGGCCGAACCCGGCCAGCGCCACCGACCGGGCCGAGACCGCCGCGATGGCCAAGATGATGATGCCGACAACGTTCCACGCCAGCGTCACATATTCCAAGGCAAAACCACGGCGCAGCAGAGCCAGTCGCGTCGCGTCGTCCACCGTCGCCACGGCCTGAGTCTGTCAGAGCAAATCCGGCCGGGAGCCCGCGCGCTTGGAGGGCGCGGGGCTCGTGGTGCGCTGATGAAGCGATCCGTCGGTGGCTCGACTGCTGCCAAGGCGGCAGACAGCAGTCACCGACCGCCGCAGCTTCGAGGTGGCTATCTGAATGACGATCTCCGCGTTCGCACGCGGACTTCCACGGACACCGATGGACGGTCGCGCCAGGTCGTCACACGGACAGGGTCTGCATGACGACCTGTGAACTTGGCTTCGGGACGAAGAGGCCAAGCTCCACGGATTCGGTCTTGGCTTGGTCCCAGGATGCAGCCGTGGGATATCCGTGGACGGCGAGAGGTCGGCAGTTCGACCCTGCCCTGACCACCACTCGTAGGACGGCGATCGGCGTTGGGGACGCGATGACCCTCGTCTTGCCAAGGTCCGACGCAGGCTGATCCCAGCGGATGCGCCCGGGGCGGTCAGCCCAGGTGAACGACGGAATCCGACAGTCCGGGCGTGTTTTGCAAGCGAGGGGTCAGGGTTTCGAGTCCCTTAGCTCCGCCCTGGTCACCTTGCTGCTGATGTCATGCCGGGCGGACGCGTACGCCAAAGGTAGCGGTGGGGCTCACCCGGATGAAGTGCGCAGGTACATTCTCAACCCATGGCTCGAGCCCGGCATCGATGAACTGCGCGCGCTCGGCCTCGGAATCCAGATGATGTGCCGCCCCCCGCGCCAGGACGATCCATCCCTCGTGTGCTTGCGGATCGACTTGGTCGACCTCTACGGCGACCTGGTAGTCGGCGGATGCGATACCCGTGCGCAAGTCCTCGTCAAAGATGCGGTCCCAAGTGCCCAAGACGATTGACGCTCCGTCGATCTTGTACATGACCGGCAGCGCGGTGGGTCCATACCGGCTGGTGAAGACCAGACGCCCCAGCCCCCCATCGGCGAGCAGCTCCATGCACTCGGCCTCACCCAAACTCTCCAGCACGCGCCGGGCGTTCACTCCCGGGTCGGGCGAAGCAGCACCACGGAGGGAACTGAGGTCGGCTTCATCCTCTGGCATAGTCCCAACCTTAGCCGTCTATCCGGTGATAGTACGGGGCCGTCGCAGGGCCCAGCCGATCTCCTGGCCAACCGCTCACGACACCGCCTCGACCCAACCGGACCTGGCACCTCCCGCAGCAATAGCGCCAGCTACGATCGCGACTATCGGCATATTCGGTGCCGCGTCCAGGCCGAGGGGGGAGCAAGGAGCGCTTTCTATGGGCAACTGGCAACTGGACCCTTATCACACGCAGGTCGAGTTCTCCGCCAAGCACCTTGGGATGATGACGGTGCGAGGTTACTTCGATGAACTCAGTACTGTCGCCGACATCGACCCTGATCATCCAGAGACCTCATCGGTCGAGGCGACCATCTCGACGGCCAGCCTCCGCACCAACAACGGAGTGAGGGACAACGACATCAAGTCGTCCCACTTCCTTGAAGTGGACAAATACCCGTTCATCAAATTCAAGAGCACGAGCGTCGAACCGTCCGGGCAGGACCACTACAAACTGACCGGCGACCTTACTATCAAGGAGACCACACGCCCCGTAGTGCTCGACGTGGTGAAGTACGGGGAGTTCAACGATCCGGGCATGATGGGACACCGGATCTCCTATGGCGCCACTACCAAGATCAACAGGAAGGACTTCGGGCTTAGTTTCAACGCCATCCTGGACGGCCGGATGGTCGTCAGCGAGGAGATTCAGATCGCGATCGAAGGCGAACTCGTCGAGCAGCCGCAAGCGGCCGAGGCAGCCAGCACCTGACATCGCTGACCTGCTGCCCCGCCGCGCAGCGCGAGGCAAGGGCTCCCCCCAAACTGCTCGTCACCCCGCCACACTGATCGGACGCAGTGCAGCACCAAAGTGCAGCAACCAGACCGGCCCTGCCAGTCGGTCAATGTCATGTTCGAGCACTGACCGACTGGCCGGCCGCGATCACCCGAAGCGGTTGGGGCCGGGGGTGCCTTCCATTACGGTGAGGACGAGGAGCCAGATGCCGCCGATAAACGGCACGAAGGCGATGAAATACCAGAATCCGGACTTGTCCTGGTCGTGCAGGCGGCGGATGGTCAGCGACAGGCTCAGGAGGAACCCGGCGACGGCCGCGGCCAGGTACAGCAGGAGGCCGAGGACCGGGACGTGGACGGCCGCGAAGATGGCGGCGAGGATTAGTACACCCACCCAGCCGATCAGTTCCGCCAAGGCGAACCACCAGTAGGCCGACCGTGACGCGCGGCCTTTGTACTCGAAGATGTTCTGGAACGCTAGCTTGATCGCGTCGGTGAAGCCGACCGGGCCGCCCTGCAGGTAACCGCGCGGGCCGTCGGCGGGCGCGTAACCCCCCTGCTGCTGCGGGTAGGGGGCGTAGCCGCTGCCCTGAGGAGAGTAGCCGCCCTGGGGTGGTGGGTAGCCGCCCTGGGGAGCGTTGCCGCCCTGTTGCTGACCAGGGTCGTTAGGGCTGTAAGGAGTACTCACGTCTTACCTCAGATTCCCCGTTCGGTGTCCGATGGACAGAGCAAGCTGATTCTGTAGGCGTTCGAGCTGCCGGCGCAACACAATCCTCACATTGTTGCCTTTAAGGTGCTCAAGTGAGATGCATTGTCATAGTTTGCGACATCTTGCTTATGGTAGGAGCTCTGACCCCTTAGTTACCTGGCCACGGTCAGACCTTGTCCGGATGGAGGGCGAAGGACGTCTCCGGTTACGGTGCAGTTGGTATCGGCAAGCAGCGACGATGGGCCGCCGATGGTCACCTGGACGCGCCACCGGCCGAGCTCAACTCCTCAGCCTCAAGCGGTGGATCGAGGCTAGTGTCCGAGGGCTGGCCTCGTCGATGTGAGGGATTCGCCGGTGATCTCGGCATTCACTCGGACTTCTCGGCGAGCGTACTCGACGGCCAGTGAGCGGGCGTCCAGTCCCCATCTGGGTCAGTGGTTTGCCCCACTTCGATCAGGTGACCGTCGGGATCGCGGATGTAGCAGAGGACAGAGCGCGAGGATGGGGGGCCGTCATTCAATGCATACATCGGAATGCCTCCGGTGAGCTACGGTGTCCGGCCAGTCCGGTCACCGACATCTCAAGGCTCGCCGTACACCAATAGGACATCCACCGTGCGGATACCCGAACTTGAGGTAGAGCTAGCACGGCCCTCGCACCGGCCGGGCCGCCGGTGCTGGTAATGGTGGCCGGGTACTCGCGGGTGATGACGGCGCGGATGATCCCGTCGCGGCAGTCCCCGGATCTGCTGGCGGGGCACTGGGCGCTGATCAGCGGCCTGGGTGCGGTTCCGCAGGTCGCTGGTCTGGGATAACGAGTCCGCGGTCGGGCAATGGCGCGGCGGGAAGCCGGTAGCTGACCGAGGCCATGAACGGGTTCCGCGGAACGCTGGGGATTACGGTGATCCAGTGCCGGCCGCGGGACCCGGAGGCCAAGGGCCTGGTCGAGCGGGCCAACGGCTACCTGGAGACCTCGTTCCTGCCCGGCCGCCGCTTCGCCGGCCCGGCGGACTTCAACGCCCAGCTGCAGCGACTGGCTGACGCGGGCGAACGCCCGCCAGCATCGGGCGCTGGGATGCCGGCCGGCCGACCGGTGGGACGCCGACCAGGCCGCGATGCTGGACGCTGCCGCCAGTCGGCCCCGGTCACCGGATGGCGGGTCAGCACCCGGCTGCCCCGCGACCACTACGTGCGGGTCGACTCCAACGACTACTCGGTCCATCCGTCGGTCATCGGCCGCACGGTCGAGATAGCCGCCGGGCTGCGAGGAGGTAACGGTCACCTGCGCAGGGCCGCCCGGTCGCCCGGCACCAGCGGTGCTGGGCCGCTCACCAGAGCATCACCGACCCCGCCCATCGCCGCTGCGGCGGCGCAGCTGCGCCAGGCCCGCCGCCTGGTCACCGCCCGGCCGGCCGACACTCACGTCGCAGCAGCGGGCGCTGTCGCGACTACGACCGGATGCTCGGCACCGCCGACGCAGGGAGCGGCGTGATGGCGCGGGCCGGTAGCCCGGCACCTGGCCGGAACGTGGCCTCGGAGATCGCCTACCTCGCCCGCGCACTGAAGGCCCCGTCGCTGGCCGGCGCGGTGGAGCGGCTCGCGGAGCGGGCCCGGGCCGAGTCGTGGACGCATGAGGAGTTCCTCGCCGCGTGCCTGCAGCGCGAGGTCGCCGCCCGCGAATCCCACGGCGGCGAAGGCCGCATCCGCGCCGCCCGGTTCCCCGCCCGCAAGATCCCTGGAGGACTTCGACTTCGACCACCAGCGCTCGCTGAAACGCGAGGTCATCGCCCACCTGGGAACCCTCGACTTCGTCACCGCGAAAGACAACGTCGTGTTCCTCGGCCCGCCCGGCACCGGCAAGACCCACCTGTCCACCGGCCTGGGCATCCGGGCCTGCCAGGCCGGGCACCGCGTCGCGTTCGCCACCGCCGCCCAATGGGTCGCCCGGCTCGCCGGCGCCCACCACGCTGGCACGCCTCCAAGACGAGCTCACCCGCCTCGGCCGCGTCCCGCTGCTGATCGTCGACGAAGTCGGCTACATCCCCTTCGAAGCCGAAGCCGCCAACCTCTTCTTCCAGCTCGTCAGCTCCCGCTACGAACGAGCCAGCCTCATCGTCACCTCCAACAAGCCCTTCGGCCGCTGGGGCGAGGTCTTCGGCGACGACACCGTCGCCGCCGCCATGATCTCGGTAAACGGGAAGCGGCGGAAAGGGTGAGACGGGGAAGACAGCCCACGCCTGAGACCACCTCGCAGCGCACGCTCTGGGGCTGACGGTCGCGACTGGGATAATCGGACGCGAGAAAGTCGGCTGCCTGCTGCACTGGCTGGCATCTCCGATGGGCCAGCTGACCATCCTGGAACAGACAAGTCCCTCTACGGCGAGGGGTTCCTCTGGCGGCAACCGCGCACTCAGCTGGCGTGCGGTCCGTTGCTACGCTCGTAGCATAAGTGCTACAGTCGTGCTATGAGTGCTATCCCTGCTCGCGATCTCCGGAACCACACCGCTGAAGTCCTACGACGGGTAGAGGCAGGCGAGGAGATCGAAGTCCTTAAAGACAACCGCCCTATAGCGAAGATCGTTCCACTTCCGCATCGGCGACAGTGGATACCCGCAGCAGAGGTCGGCCACGAGCTGGCCCGGCTAGGACCGGATAGCACTGGCCTGGCACAGGAGTTGCGAGAGACCCTTACCGAGACAACTGATGACCTGCCATGGTGAAGCCTCGGCGGGCGATCGCTGATACCTCCATCTTCATTGGCTTGGAAGCCGCCCGGTTCGACGCGGCACACTTTGCTGACTTCGAGTGGGGCATCTCAGCGATCACGCTTGGCGAACTGCGGCTCGGTGTCCTCCAGGCCCAGAACCCAGAGGCAGCGTCACGGAGACTGTCGACCTACCAGCTCGCGCAGCGTTTCGAAGCATTGCCCGTGGACGGGGCGGTCTCTGATGCATGGGCGCTACTGGTCTCGCGGCTTCGCGCGGCCGGCCGGAAGGTCCCGATCAACGACAGCTGGATCGCTGCCACCGCGATCGCTCACCAGGCCCCGATAGTGACGCAGGACGTTGATTACGACGCCATGCCAGATGTTGAAGTCATCAGGCTCTGACGGCAACGCTAGCAACCAGCCCTACCAGGGCACATGTCGCCAGCCGCCCACACCGTGGTCGTTTTCGTCAGTATTCTTGTGGGGTTCGCAAATCGTCCACCTGATGGTCATGTGCGCGGACGAGACGGACAGAAGCTCTTATTTTTGGACTTGCTACTCTATTTCTGCTCGGCTATCGGTGCAACACGCGTGATGCCAGGCGATGGCACCTCTCTTACGGGCACGTGGCCGACGTGCGGGGCGCTGTTCGCGTCCGCGTAAAGAAAACCAGTATCGGCTCTGGTCAAAACGCTGTACACAACGAGTATGACCGAAGAGAGGCTGCAGGGCGGTTACACCACGGGCGCCGTGTTGATCGGTGACGTCGTCCATAAGCCAGCCGCGCCCTGGACGTCCACGGTGCATGCATTGTTGCGGCACCTGGAGGATGCCGGCTTCGACGGTGCTCCGCGGGCGCTCGGCTTTGATGATCAGGGCCGCGAGATGCTCACCTACCTGCCCGGCGACACGGTCGGCGACCGGACACCGTGGCCAGCATGGGTACATCGTGAGTCGACCCTGATCCAGGTCGGCCGATGGCTGCGACAGGCTCCATGACGCGACGGTGAGCTTCGTGCCGCCGGCGGACGAAAGGTGGTTCATCGGCGGCACGGTGCAACCGGGCTTGATCGTGGGCCATCAGGATGCGGCGCCGTACAACGCGGTGGTCGACGGCGACCGGTTGGTCGGTTTCTGCGACTGGGACATTGCGGCGCCGTCGTCGCGGGAGTTCGATCTGGCGCTCTCGGCCCTGTGGTGGGTGCCGCTCTGCCCGCCGAGCGCGGTCGAGCCGTTGGGCTTCCACGACTTCGACGGCCGATCCCGCCGCCTTCATCTCCTGCTTGACGCCTACGGGTACGACGCAGACCGGCAAGGATTCGGCGCCGTCGTCGTCCAACGCGCCCGGCGGCAGGCCGCCGCGATTCGTCAGATGGCCGATAGCGGTGATCCGGCCGCGACTCGGCTGTTGTTCGTCGCGGAGTACTTTGAGTCGGCCGCGTCGGATATCGAGGCATTGCCGAACGAGTTCTGGGCGCATTGACTCGGCACAGCTTCTGCCATGGCGACTCCGCCGTGCCGCGGATTTCCAACGGCCGGAATCCGCTCTGGGACTACTTGACCATGCGGAAGCAGATGATCGTCGGTACCCGGAACGGCTGACCCTGGTACGCCCGGACGGCTCCCAGGATCAGGTACACCAGGTGCGCGATGCCGAGGGCCAGGAAGGCCAGCACCATCAGCAGGATGCCGAAGCCGTGGGTGGCGACCGCGAGGAGGATGCCTACGATGAGGATCGCTATCGACTCAATGAAGGCGGTAATCCCCATGTTGAGCGCCTGCGCCGCATGGAACCTGACGTAGCGGGATTCGTTCATCTTCACCAGGTAGATCACCAGTGGCGCGATGATGCTCGCGACCAGGGCCAGGAGGTACGAGAGCATCGCCCAGGTCTGGTCATCGGACGCTCCGCGCGGGCCGTAGCCATGCGGGTCGTCCTGCTGGCCGTACCCCGGCTGGCCGGTGGGCGGGATGTAGCCCGCTTGGGCATGGCTCTGCGTGCTGTCCTGCGGGTTTGCGGGAGTATTCATGAAGCCCCGTCGCCTTTCGTTGGCCGCAGCTATCCAAACTGCGGAACCGTTGGACAGGATGGCGCAGCCTGCCAGCCACGCGCAAGCACGGAGAGCGCCATACGCAAGTACCAGGACACCGGATCCAGACCCGGACGGTGATCCATCCTCGACAGCCACCTGCAGGGTTGCAGTTTGGGGTCGCAGTTCACTGCCGTTCAGCCCGGTTCATTTGGGCACGCGTCATGGGCCCCAATTTCTTAGCGGTCGTTTCTCCGCGGGCCCGCATCCCTTGACAAACCGTCTCGGAGGGTGCGCATAGTGAGGCCCGGTTCGGGGGTGGGGGGATTTCGATGCGCAGGTATATAACGCGTGCGTGCATCGCTGCGGCGGCTGGTGTTGCGCTGAGCACGGTGGGGGTCAGCGGGGCCAGCGCTTCGGGCGCGACGCCCCGGGCTGTGCGGGGGGTGTCCGCGGCGGGGACGTCAGCCGCAGCTGCCAGCTCCGGCGCCCGGCTGTGGGTCAAGCGCTATAACGGCACCGGCAACAGCACCGACGACGCCCGTTCGGTGGCGGTCAGCCCGGACGGGACGGCGGTGTTCGTCACCGGGTCCAGCCCCGGAGCGACCTCGTTCGAGGACTACGCCACGGTCGGCTACAACGCTGCCACCGGCGCCCAGCTATGGGTCAGCCGTTACAACGGCCCAGACAACGGCGAGGACGAAGCCAGCTCGGTGGCGGTCAGCCCGGACGGCAAGACGGTGTTCGTCACCGGGTACAGCTACGGGACTACCGCCGGGGAGGTGGACTACGCCACGGTGGCCTACAACGCCGCCAGCGGTGCCCAGCTGTGGGTCCAGCGGTACGTCAGTCCCGCTCTCCAAGGCTTCGCTACCTCGGTGGCGGCCAGCCCGGACGGGAAGGCCGTGTTCGTCACCGGGTACAGCGGTAGTCAGACCACGGGTGGTTATGACTACGCCACGGTGGCCTACAACCCCGCCACCGGCGCGCAGCTGTGGGTCAAGCGCTACAACGGCCCCGCCGGTGATGATTTCGCCCATTCGGTCACCGCCAGCGGGAGCACGGTGTACGTCACCGGGTCCAGTCTCGGCACCAACAATGGCTATGACTACGCCACGGTGGCCTACAACACTGCTACCGGCGCGCAGCTGTGGGTCAAGCGCTACAACGGCGCCGCGCAAGGCAACCGCGGGGCGAACTCGGTCGCGGCCGGCCCGGACGGGAAGACGGTGTTCGTCACCGGGTCCAGCTACGCGGGCAGCACCACGGACTACGACTACGCCACGGTGGCCTACAACGCCGGCACCGGCGCGCAGCTGTGGGTCAAGCGTTACACCGGCCCCGGCAGCGGCGACGACCAGGCCTATTCGGTGGCGCCCAGCCCGGACGGAACCTCGGTGTTCGTCACCGGGTACAGCTCCGGGGCCACCGCCGGGCAGGTGGACTACGCCACGGTCGGCTACAACGCCGCCACGGGCACCCAGCTTTGGGTCAAGCGCTACGCCGGCCTCTCCAAAGGTGGCATCGGTACTCAGGCCTATTCCGTGGCAGTCAGCCCAAGCGGGGCCACGGTGTACGTCACCGGGGAAAGCGGCAATGACTCGGTCTATGCCACGGTGGCCTACAGTGCCGCCACCGGCGCCCAGCAGTGGGTCAAGAGCTACACCGGCAACGGCCCCAGCGGAAGCGCCGCGCAGGCGGTCGCCGTCAGCACCACCGGGACGGTGTTCGTCACCGGGTACAGTTCCGGCTCCGGCTCGGGCAATGACTACGCCACGGTCGCCTACCAGGGTTGACGTTCAGCCGCCCGCACAGATGCGCCGGATCTCATGCAACGCCTGCACCACGGCCCGGTCCCCGGACAGCAGCCGCTCCCGGCTGCTCACTAGTGGGATTCATGAGCGAGGTATGGTGCAGGCGATCACGGCATCCAGTGACAGAGGGAGGATGTCATGGCAGCCCTGCAAAGGTGGAACGGCCTCAGCGAGAGTACCCGCAAGCTGATCGTCGTCGTCGCAGTTGCCGAGAGCATCCTCAAGGGGGCGGCTCTCATCGACCTCAAGCGCCTGCCCGCGAACCAGGTCAGGGGCCCGAAGTGGTTGTGGGCTCCAGTGATAGCAGTGGTCAATTCCGCCGGGATCGTGCCGATCTCATACTTCGCCTTCGGGCGGCGGCCCCCTCCGTCGCAACCTGGCTGACAGTGCTACGGCTGCGTACTTGCTGCCGACCAGGGCGCTGAACGTGGTGCGCAGCACCCGCTCCATGTAGGCCGATTCAAGCATGGAATGCCGCACCCCGCGTGGCTCGCGGGGTGCGGCATCCACTTATCCGGTGCGGATGGGTTTATGGGGTGACGAAGTTAACCGACGTTCCCCAGTTCGCCCTGCCGTCTCTGGTTCCGCCGCAGGTCCCAATCGTGTTGGGGTCGAACGAGGACCCAACGCAGTTCGGGAACTGGATGTACTCGTTGGCGAAGTAGATCCGGCCGCCGGAACCCGGCACGAAGACGCCCCAGCTGTAGTCCCCCCAGCGGGGACGGGTCGGACCTGGGAAGCCCTGGTACTCGCTGAAGCCGTCCTGCGGGGACTGGCCCATGTCCGCGATGTTGACCGTGGAGTTGAGCATGCCTCCGGAGGTGCTGGTCAGCCGGCCGAAGGCGGTGCTCGGGAAGAAGCCGCCGTGGTCGGCCCTGGTCGGGCCGCCGTTGCCGGCCAGCGTGAAGAGCATGATTGCCCGGCCGCCACTGCTGGGGGTCGCGGCCATGGCTGGCATGCTCAGATCCTCATGCTCCGGCGTGACGTACCCCTGGCTGGTCAGGGTGAACTTACCGGTCGTGTCGAACGAGTTGGTGCCGACCACCCAGTACACCGCGCCCATGTGGATCTCCGCGTTGGCCCTGGTGTACGTCTGGGCGACCTGGGTGCTGGTGGCCGTCCAGAGCTGGCCTTGCGCCTGCGAGACCTGCGTCAGGTTGTCACCGTTGGTGGTGAGCCCGCTTTCCGGGCAGGGGCCCGTCGTGCCGGGCAGGACGCTGCAGTCGGCGGCCAGCGGTGTCGGGCCGGTCCGCTGCGGGGCGAAGATCCCACCGAAGTTGACCGTCTCCGGATCGTAGTACCGGTCAACGCCGGAGAAGAGCTGGCCCTGGAAGCGGATGGCGGAGCTGCAGCTCGCGCAGCCATTGCTGTTGAGGGCGGACAGCCCGGTCCAGGCCCACGCCGCGATCCGGTTGTCACCGGAGGTCGCGAGCGGGAGGAACCCGTAGAAGTCCAGCGAGCCCACCATGAACCCGGTGCCGCCGTGGCTGTTGTCGAACCGGCCAGCGACCGGCTGCGCCGGGATCACCGCCACCCAGCAGGTGATGCCGCCCTGATGCAGCACCTTGTCGCGGGCGCAGGTCCCGTCCGGAGTGGCGATGTGGCCCATGTTCTCGATCGCCACCGTGACCGCCGGATTCGGGTTTCCGTTGCTGAGCAAGACCGGCAGGCCCTGCTCCAGCGCGCTCTTGCGGAACGCGAACTCCTGCGCCCCGTTGAAGAAACCGCCGCCGATGCCGGGCAGCGACCCGAGGAGCGGGAACTCGTCGTAGAACATCATGAAGGCGTCCCGGGTGACCGAGATCTTCGCGAAGTCATTGAGCAGGGACGGGTAGCCCGGCTCGGCCGGGTTGTAGTTAGCGTTCGAGAAGTACACGTGGTACGGGCCGAACGGGTTGTTGCCGTCGGTCACCGCGATGCCTTCGAGGCATCCGTTGGCCGCGCCCGCGAAGCAGCCGGTGAAAGGACCGCCGCTCTGCGCGCTGTTGGTCGTGACGATCTCGGTGAAGAACCAGTGCCCGCCGTTGGAGGAGTCGAACAGGCAGGAAGGGTCGCCGCCGCTCGTCCATCCCAGCTTGGTGAGCCCCATGAGAGTGTCGAGCGGGATCGGCGCGGAGAGGCGCTTCAAGGCGCTGTTGAAGACCAGGATCTCGCCGATGTTGTTGGTTTCGACCACGAACCCGTTGCCGGCACACAGGCCCTGGTCGGGGGGCTCGATGTCGCCGAGGGGGTTGGTGGCCAGTGAGGCGCTGTCGACGGCGTTCAGGCCGCGTACGCCGGTGGCGCCGCCTTTGCCGGTGTTGATGCGGTCACAGCCGGGGCCCAGCGGCTGGCAGCTCACCGACGGGACGGGGAAGGAGGGGGTGTGGGCGGCGAACTGGCGCCGTTGGGCCGTCGAGAGATGGATGTTCCGCGGGTCCGACGGCGGCATGAGCTGTGCCTTGGAACCCTGACCGGTGCCCAGCTGGTGGCCCGATGCGGCCGCCGCGGTGGACGGCGTGTTGACCGGGCCGGTGAGGAGATGGCAGTTGACGCTGCAGCCGGTGGCCGCCGGGCCAGCAAAGGTTGGCTTGAATGTCCCCAGGTTTGATGTCGTAACTGTGGTTGCCTGAGTGGCCGCGGCGCTTGTCTGCGGAGCCGCCGCCGCTGATCCCCCGGATGCGAGCAGCAGCATCCCTGGAAGGGATAGCAGCGCCAGCACCAGTGTGATCTTGTAGCGCATGGGTTTCATAGAATGCTTCCTCCCTAATCGGCCGCCTGTCGGGGCCGCCATGGGAGAGTCCCGCAGCCCCGGAAGGCCAGGCGCGCCGTGCGCCTTCGGTACCAGGGAGCCGCGCAGACCGGATCGCCCGCACTGCCGTCCTAGTGCGAGTTCTGTCCGGGAGCTAAGAAACTGCTCATGGCGCTGGATGGATCTTAGCGATCTTAGAACGATCGAACAATGGGGCCAGATTGGCATACCTGCACTTGACCACCACCAGCCCTTGTCGTTACTTGTACCCGAAAAGCATTTCCGAATAGCGCTCCCCGAGGCCGGTCAGGCTGGAATCGCTGCGTGTTGCTGACTGCGGAGGCGATGCCAGGCAGATTCGGCAGCGCGGCAGCGGCGCAGCCAGCTGCCGTCCCGGTGGTCAGCCCTGGCCGACCGCGACCATCTTCTGGATTGCCTGGCGCGTCACCCCAAGCTCCCTGGCCAGATCGGCTTGGGAGAAGCCCTCCGCCAGCAGCGCATCGATCAGGCGGCGCCGCTGCCGGGCTAGCTCCCGTGCCGCGCGGGTGTGCTCGATCGCCGCCGCGCGGACCTGCTTCAGTTCGTCGAGGAGTTCGGCGTGAGCCGCCGATTCGATGTGCTTGGCCACCCACTCATCATGACAACCCCTGGTTGTCATGTCAACCAGGGGTTGTCATCTGGCAGCGGCCTGGATGCGCTTCTCATTATGTACCTTGACGGTTACGTAACCATCTCGGTACATTGACTTCATGGAAGCTGCTCTGCGGGCGCTGGCGGACGGAAGCCGCCGGACCATGCTGGAAACGCTGTCCCGCGGCCCGGTCACCGCCGGCGAGCTGGCGGCGCTGCTGCCGATTGCCCGCCCGGGGGTATCGCGGCACCTGCGGGTGCTGCGGGAGGCAGGGCTGGTCGAGGTGCGCCAGGAAGCACAGCGGCGGGTCTACAGCCTCCGCCCACAGCCGCTCGCCGAGATCGATGAATGGCTGGGCCAGTACCGGGCGCTGTGGGAACAGCGGCTGGACGCCCTGCACACCGAGATAGCCCGGGGAAAACGCGAACGAAGGAGCACAAGATGACCAGCAATGCACGCCCAGGCCTCGGCATCCTGGGCAGCCTGCGATCGGCAGACGGTGCGGGCGTCGTGCGCATCGAAGACCGTTACGACACCGGCATCGATGACCTCTGGTCGGCACTCACCGAGCCCGGCCGCCTGGCCCGCTGGTACGGACGGGTGGAGGGCGAGCTTCGCCCCGGCGGAGAGTTCCGCCTGCATGTCGACGATGCTGGCATGGACTGCATCGGGCGTGTGGAAGCGTGCGACCCACCACGGCGGCTGCTGGTGACGACCAGGGAATCCGACGAGTCCTACCAGGAGGGGCAGGGGGTGCCGCCGTTCGACGAGGTCATCGAGGCCACCCTGACCGCCGACGGCGACCAGACCATCCTGGTCATCGAGGTCCGGGGCATACCGCTGGACATGATCGCCTTCTACGGGGCCGGATGGCAGATCCACGCCGAAAATCTCGCCGGTTACCTCGCCGGGCGTGAGCGTGGCGGCACCGAGGCGCGGTGGGACGAGCTTGTCCCTGTCTATCAGGACCTGGCAGCCAACATCGGCTAGCTTGCGCTGTTTCCCAGGTGATGGGCGGCCGGCACCACATGTGACGGGAGGGAACCCCGATGGACGTGACGCCCCGCGCCACCACCATTGAGACGGCGCGGCTGATCCTGCGCCCGTTCAATGCCGATGACTTCGGCGATCTGTACGCCTACCAATCCCGCCCGGATGTCGCCCGGTATCTGACCTGGGCGGCCCGCGATCAGGCCCAGGCCCGGCGTGCCCTGGAAGAACAGTGTGCGGAAACCACGCTCGACGCCGAGGGCAAGTGGCTGACGTTCGCGGTGGTCTGGCGTGAGGCCGGCAAGGTGGTTGGCGAGGTCGGCCTCAAGTGGCTCAGCCGGGCGCACCGTCAGGGTGAGACCGGGTTTGTCTTCAACCCTGACTACCACGGGCGAGGTCTGGCCACCGAAGCAGCCGAAGCCATGCTTGCGCTGGGATTCGGCAGCCTGGGATGGCACCGCATTATCGGCTCCTGCGACCCGCGCAACCAAGCCTCGGCGCGCCTTATGGAACGGATCGGCATGCGCAAAGAAGCGCATTTCGCGCACAGTCTGTTCCTCAAAGGCGAGTGGGTGGACGAACTCGTATTCGCCATTCTGGATCAGGAATGGAGGGCACGGGTTCAACCGGCCCTGGGTTAACGATCGTTCACCCCATGCCCCGGCCGGGCTACACTCGCGACCCATGGGGTTGTTCCACCAGTCGGACGAGGGATCCGATCTGACCGGCGCCAGGCCCGCCGCACCTTCCGCAGCCGCCGACCAGGTCGCGGCCGCCTTCGACCGCATCTCCGAGCAGCCACTGTCGGAGCGCGCGGCCGAACTGCTGAACACGATCGCCCCGGCTATCCGGCAGGCGGACGAGTCCTTGGGGATGCGGGTGCTCCTGGCCCCGTGGCTCCCCGATTCCGGCTGGATGAACTGGTCACCCGAGCAACGCGCGACCTGGTTCTCGCTGGAGTTGGTCCTCCAGGAGGCGTTCCAGGTGCTGGTGCTCACGCGGATGCTCATCCGCCGCGAAAGCGAATACCGGGGGGCCACGAGCGTCACATACGTGCTCGGGCCCGACGGCCGCGCGGCGCAGAGTCGCGGCGACGTCGCCGAGATCGTGGCGCGCAGGCTGCCCGACTGACGAGCACGGCCAGCCCTCGGCGCCGCCGCTACGATTAAGGCCGAGGGTGTGCGATGCCATCTGACGACGTTGTCGAGTTCGGTGGCTGGCCCAAGCCACCACGGTGGGTGTGGGCGGTCGCCGGAATCGCCGTGGTGGCAGTCCTGACGGGCGTGGTAGTCACCCACACTGGGTCGCGCCATACCGCCGCTTCCTCCGTGTCAAGACCGTCGGCGGCAGCCGCCGCACAACCCGCACCGGCACTGCCTCAGTGGCCCTCCGCTCCGGGGGCCTGCGGGTCAACCGTCGACCTGCCGCAGATCCACCTGTCCCAGCAGCCTGCCCATGTTCACGTGAGGCTGCTCATAGGTGGCACGGGGGTGCGGGAGGTCACGCCCGGCGGCGCCGTGTCCGGGCCGCTACCGGGCCTGCCAGAGCGCAGCCGAATGGTCACGAACGTGGTCGCCGGGCCGCGCGCCGCCTACGCCTTCGACACGCCGTGCACCAGTTCCACCGCATCCGTGCAGATCTACCGGCTAGGGACCCGCGCCGCGCACCGGCTCGCAGTCAGTGCGGACGGCCTGATCGGCGGCCCACACTTCGCATTGGCGTTGAGCTACCGGTCAAGCACCGTGCGCACCCAGGTGCTCACCTCGCTGGCCGGGAGCCGCGCGGTCAGTTTCAGATCGAGCACCGACCCGATCGCAGACACGGCGGCCGGCCTGGTGGTGGTGCGTTACCGCCCATTGGCGGGCCAGCGGTACGCCGTGGAACTCGTCGACCCGAATACCGGGGCGGTGCTGCGCCGCATCGGCGCCGGCTTCCCCATGGGCGCCGCCGATCACGTCCTGCTGGTGAGCCTGCGTGGTTGCACCGAGACCGCGATGCATAGCCCATGCACGCTGGAGACCTTCAACCTCAACACGGGGCGGCCGATAGCCACGATTAAGCTGCCGGCCGGGCGGTACCCGACCGGCGGTGACCTGTCCAGCCCCGTGTTCAGCCCCAATGGCACACTGGCCGCCTTCCAGCTCGCGCGGGCGAAGCGGGATCCCCGTTTCGCCGCTGCCTTTCCCAACCCTCCGTCCGACGTGGTGGTCTTGAACCTGCGTACGGGCAAGGTGGACGTTGTGCCGGGCCTTGAACTGCCGCCCGCGACCTGGGCCGGGCTGGCGTTCGACCCCGCCGGGCGCTGGCTGCTGGCGACCGTGAGCGAGGGAGATCACGGCGATCTGCTGGCCTGGCGCCCGGGCCTGCCCGGCCCTGCCCTGGTGACCCGCCTGCCGGGGCCGTTCGACGAGGCTCCGCCACTGCTCCTGGCACCGTCCTGGTGGCATTAGCCAGCAAGGACGGCGCCGTCGAGATCGTGGCGCGCAGGCTGCCCGACTGATACGCACGGTCCGCCCCGCGCCGGAACTACGATGTGGCCGAGGGTGCGCGATGCCAGCTGATGACGTTGTCGAGTTCGGTGGCTGGCCCCGGCCACCGCGGTGGGTGTGGGCGGTCGCCGGAATCGCCGCGTCGGCGGTCCTGGCCGGGGTAGTAGCCGGCCACACCGGAGCGCACCATACCGCTGCCTCCTCAACATCAAGGTCGCCCACCGCGGCCGCATCGCCGGCACCGGCGGGGCCGCCGTGGCCCTCGGTCGCAGGGGCGTGCGGATCGACCGTCGAACTGCCGCAGATCCACTTGGCCCGGCAGCGCGCCGACGTGCACGCGAAACTACTGGTCGGTGGCACGGAACTGCGGGAGGTCACGGTCGGCAGCGCCATCTCCGGGCCGGTACCGGGCTTGCCGGGGCGCAGCCGCGTCGTCACGAGCATGGTCGCCGGGCCGCGGGCGGCCTACGTCATCGATACGCCGTGCAACGGTTCCATCGCATCCGTGCAGGTCTACCGAATAGAGGCCGGCACGGCGCACCGGCTCGGCGTCAGTGCGGACGCCCTGATCGGCGGCCCGCACCTCGCCTGGGCGCTGAGCTACCGGCCACGCGCCCTGCTCACCCGGGTGCTCACCCGACTGGCAGGGAGCCGTGCGGTCAGGTTCAGGCCGGGCACCGAGCCGATCGCCGATACGGCGGCCGGCCTGGTGGTGGTGCGGTACCACCCACCGGTGGGCCAGCGGCCCACCGTGGAACTCCTCAACCCGGACACCGGGGCGGTACTGCGCCGCATCGGTGCCGGATATCCGGTGGGCGCCGACGGTCACGTCCTGCTGATGAGCCTGCACGGCTGTGCCGCGATACTGCCCCACAGCTCATGCACCCTGGAAAGCGTTGACCTGAGCACGGGGCGGCCACTGGCCACGGTCAGGCTGCCACCCGGCCGGACCCTGACCGGAGGTGACCTGTCCAGCCCCGTGTTCAGCCCCAATGGCACGCTGGCCGCCTTCCAGCTCGCTCGGACCAGGTGGGATCCCCGCTTTAGATCGCTCTTTCCCGGTCTGCCGTCCGATCTGGCGGTGCTGAACCTGCGTACGGGCAAGCTGGACGTCGTGCCCGGCCTCGAACTGCCGCCCGCGACCTGGGCCGGGCTGGCGTTCGACCCCGCCGGGCGCTGGCTGCTGGCGACCGTGAGCGAGGGAGATCACGGCGATCTGCTGGCCTGGCGCCCGGGCATGCCCGGCCCTGCGCTGGTGGCCAGCCTGCCGGGGCCGCTCGCGGAAGCACCGCCACTGCTTCCGGCGCCGTCCTGGTGGCATTAGCCAGCAAGGACGGCGCCGTCAGCAACAGTGGAATGCCATGGCCTGGTCCGCGCTGCCGTTGTAGTAGTGGCCGACCGCCCACACGTTGCCAGACGTGCTGGCGGCCACCGCGGTGAACGCGTCGTCGATCGAAGAACCGCCGAGATTCGGGATGGTCGCCTGCGTCCAGGCCGACCCGTCCCAGTGCAGGGCGAGGGTCCGGGTGCCGGTGCCGGTGGAGTCGTAGTCGCCCACCGCCCACGCGTCGGTCGCGGTGGTGGCGGCGACGGAGCTCAGGTCGTTGTTGTGCGTGGCACCGCCTGGGTTCGGCGATGTCACCTGCTTCCAGGCCGTCCCGTTCCAGCGCACGATCAGGGTCTTGTCCGCCGTGCCGTTGAAGGCCGAGCCCACCGCCCACGCGTTGCTGGCCGAGGTGGTGCGCACACCCTCCAGGAAGGTGCCCTGCGAGCCCGGGTTCGGGCTCGTCACCTGCTTCCAGGCCGTCCCGTTCCAGTGCAGGATCATGGACTTGTCCAGGGTGCCGGTGTAGTAGAAGCCGACCGCCCACGCGTCCTGGGCGGAGCTGCCGGACACGCCGGTGAGTTCCTGGTCCAGGGTCGGGCCGCTCGGGTCCGGGCTTGGCACCACCTTCCAGGCCGTCCCGTTCCAGTGCAGGGTCAGCGTCTGCGACACGTTGCTGCTGTTGTTGGTAGAAACCCACCGCCCAGACGTCCGTGGCCGAGGTCCCCCGCACCGCCTTGAGGACGTTCTGGGTGGCACCGCTCACGTTCGGGCTCGGCACCTGGGTCCAGTCCAGGCCGTCCCAGTGCACGATCAGGGTCTTGTAGGTGCTGCCGTCGAAGTACTCGCCCACCGCCCACGCGTTCTTGACGGTCAGGGCGTGCACACCGAACAGCCTGGCCTGGGTCCCGGGGTTCGGGCTTGGGTACTGGAACCAGCCCTCGCCGTCCCAGTGCGTGATCAGCGTCTGCCCCGGGTCGTAGTCGCCCACCGCCCACGCGTTGCACGGCGACAGCACGGCCACGCTCGAGAGATGGTTGTTCTGGCTGTCCCCGCCCGGGTCAGGGGGCTGCTCCCCGCCGGTCCACGCAACACATGGCGCTACGACGGCCGCGGTAAAGGCCGCCGCCGGCGCACCCGCCGTGGAGACTCCGGCAACGGCCGCTGCCGTTATCAGCGAGGCGGCAACCGCCCCGGTGAGTCGTCGGACTGACCGTCGGGCATGGTCAGGCTCCTTTCCTGTCTGGGTGCGGTGACGTTGCCGGGCATGGTCGGAACGGTTAGCAGCAGTGCACGGCGAGCGTGTGCTCCGTGGTGCCGTCGCTGAACTCGCCTACCGCCCAGATGTTGCTGGCGGAGGAGGCGGCCACCGCGAACAACTGGGAGTTGGCCCCGGGGGCAGGGCTGGGCACGACCGTCCAGGCCGAGCCGTCCCAGTGCAGGAGCAGCGTTTGTGTGCCGCCGCTGCCCACCGCCCAGGTATCGCTGGCGGACGTGCCGGCGACCCCGACCAGGTCGTTCGAGACGGGGGGTCACCGGGGTCGCCAGTGAGGTTGGGGGTGGTCACCCGGGTCCACGTGGTCCCGTTCCAGTGCAGGGCCAGGGTCTGGTCGACGCCCCCGATCACGGCGACCCCGACCGCCCAGGTGTCGGTGCTCGACGTGCCCCTGACACCGAAAAGCTCGTCGTCGGTGCCGCGGTTGGGGCTGGACACCTGGGCCCACTTCGTCCCGTTCCAGTGCAGGGTCAGTGTCTTGTCCGTGCTGGCGGTGAAGCTGGCGCCGACCGCCCACGCGTCGGTGGCTGAGGTGGCGGCGACGGCATTCAGCACGGCACCGGTCCCGGGGGTGGGGCTGGCGACCTGTGTCCAGGCGTTGCCGTCCCAGTGCAGGATCAGCGTCTTGTCCGTGGAGCCGCTGACGGAGAAGCCGACCGCCCAGGCATCGGTGGCGGACACGGCGCGTACCCCGTACAGCTCGTTGTCCGTGCCGCTCGGGTTCGGGCTGGTCACCTGGGTCCAGGTGTGGCCGTCCCAGTGCAGGATCAGGGTCTTGTTCATGTTCGCGGTGTCGTCGAAGTAGCCGCCCACCGCCCAGACGTCGGTGGGGGAGGTGCCCCGGACGCTGCGCAGCAGGCTGACGGTCCCCGGAGCCGGGCTGGGCACCACGGTCCAGGCGCTGCCGTTCCAATGCTCGGTCAGGGTGGCGTTGGATGCCGCTGCCGGTCTGGATGCCCACCGCCCAGGCGTCGCAGGCCGACTCGATCGCGACACTGTCGAACGTGTTACTGAGGCCGCCCGGGTTGAGTGACTGCGCGCCGGTCCAGTTCCGGCAGCCGGCCGCCGGGGCAGCCAGGGCCCGGGCCAGGCCGAAGGCGGTGACCGTGCCCGCCAGCAGCAGCGCGGCGGCCAGCACCCTGGCGAGACGCCCGCCAGGCCAACGTGAGTGCGTCATTGCGCTCCTTCCGCCCGGCCGTCCATGGCGCCGTTCAGTCGCAGCAGTGGATGGCGAAGTTCTGGTCGAGGCCGGTGTTGTCGTCGTTGAACTGGCCGACGGCCCAGGCGTTGGTGGCGGAGGACGCGGCCACGGCAGCCAGGGCGCTGAAGGAGCTTGGGCTGGGGCTGGCCACCTGAGCCCATTTCGTCCCGTTCCAGTGCAGGATCAAGGAAGACCGCATAGTGCCGGTGTCGGCTCTCGTACGCACCCACCGCCCAGGTATTGCTCGCGCCGGTGGTGGCCGCGCCTTGCAGGAAGCTGTCCCCGGGGTTGGGGCTGGCCTGCTGTACCCATTTGCTTCCGGTCCAGGCCAGGATCAGAGTCCTGTCGATCGTGCCGTCGAAATAGCTGCCGACCGCCCAGGCCTTCCCGCTGGCGGCGCCGGCCGCGATTGCGTCGAGGCGTGTGTCGCGGGCGGCCCCACCGGGGTTGGGGCTGGCTTGCCTGGCCCACTTCTGGCCGTTCCAGTGCAGGATGAAGCCCTGAAGTGCGGTGCCGTTGAAGAACGTTCCCACCGCCCAGGCGTTGCTGGCAGAGGTGGCGGCCACGCCGTACAAAGCGGCGTTGGTGCCCGGGTGCGGGCTGGCGACCTGCGCCCACTTGTGACCGTTCCAGTGCAGGATCAACGATTGGAACGTGGCGTTGCCAAAGGAGCCCACCGCCCAGGCGTCGGTCGGGGACACGGCGCGAACCGCGTTGAGGTAGGCATGTTCGCCCGGGTTGGGGCTGGCCACCTTGGCCCAGGTGTGGCCGTCCCAGTGCAGGATCAGGGTCTGGTCGGTGCCGGTCGCGAAGCTCTCGCCCACCGCCCAGATATCGGTGGCGGAGTCGGCGCGAACGGCGTACAGCTCGGTTGTTGAGTCCCGCCACGTTCGGGCTTGGCACGACCGTCCAGGCGATGCCGTCCCAGTGCTCGATGAGCGTCTGGTCCAGGCCGCCGATGTTCTGGTCGAAGCCCACCGCCCAGGCATCGCAGGGCGAGAGCACCGTCACACCGTTGAACCCGTTGTCCTCGGTGCCGGGACTGGGCGGCGGGGGGCCACCCCAGGCCGAGGGGCCGCTCAAGGCCGAGCAGGCCGCCGTCGGCACCGCGGCCGATGCCGGGGCCGGCCCGGCGCTGGCCGCCGTGCCTGCCAGCAGCAATGGGATGGTGAGCGCCGGGGCGAGATGTCTGGCCCGCCCGCGCAGCCGCGTCCGCGATTCGGTCATATTCAGCAGGCTGCCTGCAACCGGGCGCCCGGCTCTATAACGGAAACCCTCAATCCGTGCCCGGCGGTCGGCATGGTGTTGCTCGCGGCGTGGCTGGCATGGCTTGCGGGGCTGGTGTTGCCCACGGTGGGCCTGGTGTTGCTTGCCGACTGCCGTGGCTGCGGGCTGGCGTGGGGGTTCGTGCTGGGCTGGCGTGGCTGCGGGGCTGGCGCTGGCCTGCGGGGCTGCGTGTGCTGCGGGGCTGCCTGGCGGCGGGTGCCTGGCGTGTCAGGCTGTGCGTGGCGGGGCGCGGCGTGGCTTGTGGGGGCGCCGTAGCTTGCGGGGCCGGCGTGGCATGCGGGGCCGCTGTTTCCGGCGGTGGGGCCGGCGAGGCGAAGCGGCTGGCGAGCTGTGCCCGGGACTGGACGCCGAGCTTGGCGTAGGCGTGGGCGAGATGGACTTCCACGGTGTGCACCGCCACGAACAGGCGCCTGGCGATCTGCTTGTTGGACAGCCCGCTCGCCGCCAGGTCGACCACCCGCTGCTCGGCCGCTGTCAGTTCACCCGCCGATGCAGCGCCTCTGGTCCCGAGAAGATCAAGCTCGGCGCCTGCGTGCCCGGCCCAGCCCGGTGAGCCGAGCGCCTCGAACTCCGCGCTCGCGGCCTCCAGCGCCTGCCGTGCCACCGTGCGCTTCCTGGCTCGCCGTGTCTCCCGGCCGAGCCACAGCAGCGACCGGGCCCGCTCGAAGCGGAGGCCAAGCTCGCCGTAGCCGTCGGCCGCGTCAGACAGCCGGGTGGCGGCGCGCTCGTCGTATCCGGCGGCGAGCCGGGCCATCGCCGCGCAGCGGCTGCCGGTGGCCAGTCCCCACGGATGTTCCTGGCGCTCCGCAAGATCGCGCAGACGGCCGGTGACCGCTTCTGCCTCGGCGATCCTGCCCAGCCATACCAGCGCCTCGACCAGGTCGCCGGCCACGGGAAAGGCGCCAGGATCGGCCACGCCCTCCCGCACGGTGTGCTCCCAGACCTTGCCCAGGGCGCCGGCCGCCCGCTCGGGCTCATTGGCGAACAATGCGGCGATCCCGCGCGCCCGCAGCACCTCAAGCTCGTCCCAATTGTCCCAGGGGTCGTCGTCGATGGCGGGTGCGAGAGCCATCGCCGCCCATCGTTCCGTCTCATCCGGCTGGCCACGCATCGAGGCCAGCAGCGCGCTGCATCGGGCGTGCTCCGGCTCCAGGCCCTCCAGCGTCCCGGATTCGGCCCATGCGTCGAGCAGCCGCGAGGTTTCCCGCAGTTCCCCCGCCCGCAATTCCAGCTCGCACAGGTTGAGGGTCAGGATGGAGCCGTACCGGGTCTCGCCGCGCTCGTCGGCCAGCGCGAGCGCCTGGCGCAGCAGGGCCCGGGCCTCCCCGATGCGGCCACAGAAGGCGAGCCGGGCCACTGCGGGGCGGTCGAGCGAGGTCTCGTAGAGGCTGGCAGGTCCCGCCACCCCCGGAAGGTGCTCGGTCAGCTCCTGGACCGGATGACCACGCAGGATGCGGGCCCAGGCGAGGGACTGTTGCGCATGCCGCGCGATCTCTGCTCCGGCGGATCGCGCAAACCGGTGGGCCTCGGCCGCCAGCGCTTCTGCCTCGGCGATCCGCTCGACCCGGACCAGCGCCAGCAGCATCGACTTCGTTGCCAGCGCGGTCGCGCGCAGCGCTGGATCGTTCCCGCTGTTGGCAAGCGCCAGTTCCAGGTGCTGCTCGTGCTCGGACAGGCGCGCCTCCTCACCGAGCAGCAGGTGAGCGCGTGCCCGCAGTTCACCGGCCGGCAGTTGGCCGATCCGTGGGCCGAGGAGCTCCGTCACCCGGGACATCTCGCCGAGTTTCATCAGGCACTGAGCCAGCGCCAGGAGCCTGGCCGGGTGCTCGGCCGCCGACGGTGGGGTCAGGCGCAGGGCGTGCTCGGCGAGTTCGGCCGCGTCATGGGCGGCGCCCCGGCGCGCCGCTGCCGTGGCCGCCGCGGCGACGATGCCAGCGACATCGGCGTCCTGTGCCAGTGTGGACAGCGCGAGGTGACGGGCCCGCAGTGTCTCGTCCCCGGCCACGTCCGCCAGCGCCAGATGGAGTGCCCGGCGCTCTGCTGTCCGCGAATGCTTTCTGGCGGCCACGGCAACCATTGGATGCGACAGCCGGACCCGCTCACTGTCCGAGATCAGCAGCCCGTCGGCCACCAGCTCCTCCACGGCCGCCTGATCGGCGACCGCCGTGAGCTTGGGCAGGCTCAGGTGCCCGCTCAGTGCCGTGACAAGCAGCGCCCGGCGGGCCGGCCCGGGAAGTTTCGCCACGCGTGCCCCGAAGGGGTTGCCAGCAAGATCCGCGACCGGTGGTTCGGTTCCGATCGCCCACGATCGCCCTCCGGCCAGCGCCCGGCCGAGTTCCAGGGCGAGCAGCGGGTTCCCCTGTGTCGCGTCGAACAGCCGCCGGAGCGTTCTCGGTGGCAGGGTCCATCCAAGGCGCTGCAACAGCAGCCGGCGTGTCGCACTGAGGCTCAGCGGCCCCACCTCGGAGGTCCGCAACGCGGCCGGGCCAAGGGCCCGCTCCACCCCGGTGGCAGGGCCGGATCTTCTGGACAGCAGGAAGCGGAACCGCCGCCCACGCGCCCGGCGGACGGCGAACGCGAGCACCTCGGCCGAGGCGGCATCCAGCCATTGCAGGTCATCCACGGCAACCAGCAATCGCTCGCTGGCTGCCAGCGAGCGCAGCACGCCCAGGAACCCCGCGGCGATCGCGAACCGTTCCGGCGCCGCATCCATGGGATCGGCCCGCAACAGCGCCGCCTCCAGCGCCCGCCGCTGCGGCACCGGCAGGGCGCCCACCGCTCCGATATCGATGCCCTCGAGCAGGTCGAAAAGCCCGGCGAACGACAACTCAGCCTCGGCTCCGCTCGGCCGCGCTGCCAGCACACGAATGTCCCGGTCGCGAGCCAGGCCCAGACCTTGTTCCCACAGTGCGGTCTTGCCGATGCCTGGCCCGCCGGTCAGCAGCAGGGCGAGCCAGGAAGCGTCCCGGTAGAGGAACTCCTCCAGCGCCGCCAGTTCGGGCTCCCGGCCGATCACCTCAGGCATCCCCTTGCCTGACGTTGCCTACCTGCCCAGCGCCTCCCGTACCTGCGGTAACGGAAGCACCACTGTGAGGCAAAGCCGCTTTCAAATCCGGACCCCCATAGCATCTCATCCCTAAGAGCGCGTTTGGGTGGCCCTGATACCCGTCTGGGTAGCTTTGGGCAGCTGCTCCGGGTGACCTGGCCATCGGCCCGGACGGCCCGAGCCGCCTGAGTACGAGGGGATCGCTGGACGTCGTTTGGCTTAACGCTTTTCTAGCCAGGCTGGGGAGAGAGCGGGGGAGGGCAGCAGGAGGCGGAACTCGCTGCCCGCACCTGCCTTGCTCTCGACCTCGATGCGCGCGCCCAGGGACTGCGCCGCCCTGCGGGCAATGGCCAGGCCGAGCCCGGAGCCGCCCGTGGCTGGCCGCTGACCGTTGCCTGCGGCCGTGCGCTGACCGGACCGGCGCTAGCGGAATGGCGGGGTGAGCCCGGCCGCGTGCGGGCAGGCCAGCGCGCGCTGCGCGGCGGGCCTCGATGAACGTCGCCGCCGTTGAGGGCCGCTATACCGCCGGTCTGGAAGGCGACCTCCTGCCCGCGTGAATTAACCAGCCAGGCCGGGGGTCAGCTCAGATCGGGCAGGTGTCGTGCTGGTACGCGCCGCTCGCGGTGCGGCGCACGTCCTCTCCGGGCAGGAACTTTCTCCCGCAGCGTGCACAGACCTGCCCGGTGGCGTGCAGTTCATTGCTTTCGAGTTCGATCCCGGCATCCAGCGCGTGCTCTTCGGCTTCCTCCATGTCGTGCGCCGTCTGGATACCCGGGTATGGCACGTTGACCCCCTCCGCTGGGTGGTCAGAGCGTGGTTCCTGGTCATATTGCATCGTCGGCCAGCTCCTTGTCGCCGCAACCCTGGGGGTGGCTGCGCTTGCTTCGGGGCCGGGGTGACCGGAGCCACCCCACGGGCCCAGGATGCCTCCCGGACGGAGCTTGTCCCTCACCCGGAAGGGGTGGCGCTCAACGCCGGCAGCCGGGCCCAGGGGCGGGCCTCGGTGTCTCAATCCGAGACACGCGATATCTTTACTACTTCTATTCCCTGAGTCGTTCCAGATTAGATAGGGTCCGGAACATGCCTGCCGACCCGGCCGACCTGCTGCGCCAGCGCGGCTACCGAGTCACGGGCCAGCGCCTGGCCGTTCTGCGAGCGGTCTCGCGTGACCCTCACGTGACAGCCGATGCCGTGGCCGAGACCGTGCGGGCCGAACTGGGTGCCATCTCGCTCCAGGCGGTCTACGACGTGCTCGGCGTCCTGGTCGATGTGGGCCTGGTCCGGCGTATCCAGCCCGCCGGGTCGCCGGCGCGCTTCGAGGCACGGGTCAGCGACAATCACCACCACGTGATCTGCCGCAGCTGCGGCAGCACGGCCGACGTCGACTGCGCGGTCGGCTACGCGCCCTGCCTCACCGCGGTCGACGAAATGGGCTACGAGATCGACGAGGCCGAGGTCATCTACTGGGGGCGCTGTCCGGAGTGCAGGTCCCAGGAGCCGAGGTGAACCTGTGCCGACGGACCAGCAAGCAGCCTGCGGTGAACCGCAGGCGAAGACATTCCTGAGTACCCATCAATCCATCACCGAGGGCACTCCAGTGCCTGGCAACCGCACCGCAGCCAGAGGGAGGACAACATGACCGAGGAGAGCAGGTGTCCGGTCACACATTTGACTGACGGCCGGTCGAACCGCGACTGGTGGCCGAATCAACTGGACCTGAGGCAACTCCAGCAGAACCCTCCCATGGCCGATCCCATGGGCGAGGACTTCAACTACGCCGAGGAGTTCAAGACCGTCGACCTCGAGGCCCTGAAGAGGGACATCGAGACGGTGATGACGACGTCGCAGGACTGGTGGCCGGCCGACTACGGCCACTACGGGCCACTGTTCATCCGGATGGCGTGGCACAGCGCGGGCACGTACCGCATCGAGGACGGCCGCGGCGGCGCCGGGGCCGGCGAGCAGCGCTTCGCGCCGCTCAACAGCTGGCCGGACAACGCGAGCCTCGACAAGGCGCGCCGGCTGCTCTGGCCGGTCAAGCAGAAGTACGGCCGGAAGGTCTCCTGGGCCGACCTGATGGTGTTCGCGGGCAACTGCGCGCTTGAGTCGATGGGGTTCAAGACGTTCGGCTTCGGCGGCGGGCGCGAGGACGTGTGGGAGCCCGAGATCATCAACTGGGGCACGGAGAGCACGTGGCTCGGGGACGAGCGCTACAGCGGCGACCGTGAGCTGGCGAATCCTTTCGGCGCCGTGCAGATGGGCCTGATCTACGTGAATCCGCAGGGGCCGAACGGCAACCCGGACCCGCTCGCCGCTGCCCGCGACATCCGGGAGACGTTCCGGCGCATGGCCATGAACGACGAGGAGACGGTCGCGCTCATCGCCGGCGGGCACACGTTCGGCAAGACCCATGGTGCGGCGCTCGAATCGAACGTCGGTCCCGAGCCCGAGGGCGCGCCCCTGCAGGAGCAGGGCCTGGGCTGGAGGAACCGCTTCGGCACCGGCGTAGGCGGCGACGCCATCACCAGCGGGCTGGAAGGTACCTGGACGCCCTCCCCGGTGACCTGGGACAACAGTTTCTACGAGACCCTGTTCGGCTACGAATGGCAGAAGGTGAAGAGTCCCGCGGGGGCGTGGCAGTGGATCCCGACGGACCCGGCCGCCGCGGACGCCGTGGCGGACGCTCACGATCCCGCGGTCCGGCACACCCCGGTGATGCTCACGACGGACCTCTCGCTGCGATTCGATCCCATCTACGGGCCGATCTCGCGGCACTTCTACGAGAACCCGCAGGAGTTCGCCGACGCGTTCGCCAGGGCGTGGTTCAAGCTGACCCACCGCGACATGGGGCCGATCGTGCGCTACGTCGGCGCGCTGGTTCCCGCCGAGCCGCAGATCTGGCAGGACCCCGTCCCCCCGGTCACGCACGAGCTGATCGGTGCGGCGGACGTCGCCGCGCTCAAGGGCGCGATCCTCGCCTCGGGGCTGACGGTCTCCCAGCTGGTCTCGGCGGCCTGGGCCGCGGCCTCGACGTTCCGCGGCACCGACAAGCGGGGTGGCGGCAACGGCGGGCGCCTCCGCCTCGCCCCGCAGAACGACTGGGAGGTCAACAATCCCGCCGGGCTGGCGCAGGTGCTGCGGGTCCTGGAGGGGATCCAGCAGCAGTTCAACGACTCGCAGGCGGGCGGCACCAAGCAGGTGTCCCTGGCCGACGTGATCGTGCTCGGCGGATCCGCGGCCGTGGAGCAGGCGGCCAAGAACGCCGGGTACGACGTCGAGGTTCCCTTCGCGCCCGGGCGCACGGATGCGTCCCAGGAGCAGACCGACGTGGAGTCCTTCGCCGTCCTCGAGCCGGTCGCGGACGGGTTCCGCAACTACGCGGGCAAGATCCAGCCGAAGCTGGCCGAGCACACGCTGGTCGACAGGGCGAGCCTGCTGACGCTGACCGCGCCCGAGATGACCGTCCTCGTGGGCGGCATGCGCGTCCTGAACGCGAACTACGACGGGTCCAGCCTCGGTGTGTTCACCGGCCGGCCCGGGACGCTGACCAACGACTTCTTCGTGAACCTGCTCGACATGGGCACGGTGTGGCACGCGACCTCCGAGGCCGAGGACACCTTCGAGGGCCGTGACCGGGGGACGGGCGAGCTGAAGTGGACCGGGAGCCGTTTCGACCTGGTCTTCGGCTCCAACTCCCAGCTCCGGGCGATCGCAGAGGTCTACGCGAGCGATGATGCGCGGCAGAAGTTCGTGCAAGACTTCGCCGCCGCGTGGGGCAAGGTCATGAACCTCGACCGGTTCGACCTGGCCTGATCGTTCGCGGCCTGGTGGCCGCTGCCACTTGCGGATATTTTGCAGAACGACGGCCGGGGCACCGTGTGAGCCGGATCATCCAGCTCCCGCGGTGCCCCGGACCCGGCTAATTGCGTTGCTTCCGGCCGGCGCCCGGTGCGAGCATCGCGCCCATGCCTGTCTTCTGCGCCGCGGACGGGACACAGCTCGCCTACCACGTCCATGGCGAGGGGAGCCCGCTGCTCTGCGTGCCCGGCGGGCCGATGCGGGCCTCCGCTTACCTGGGCGATCTGGGCGGCCTGTCCGCGCACCGGCAATTGATCATGCTGGACCTGCGTGGCACGGGAGATTCCGCGGTCCCGGAAGATACCGGCAGCTACCGCTGCGACCGGCTGGTGGACGACGTGGCCGCCCTCCAGGACCATCTGGGCCTGGACCGCTGTGACCTGCTGGGCCACTCGGCAGGCGGCAACATCGCCGTGCAGTTCGCGACCCGGCATCAGGCAAGGGTGAGCAAGCTTGCGCTGATCGTGCCGAGTGCGCGGTCGGCCGGATTCGACCCGGACGCCGGGACGCGGCGCCAGATCGTGAAGCTTCGCCTCGGCGAGCCATGGTTCGCCGAGGCGGCCGCGGCCTTCGAGCGCATCGCCGGCGGCTCGGGCAGCGACGACGACTGGGCCGCCATCGCCCCGTTCTTCTACGGCCGCTGGGACGCCGCCGCCCAGGCTCACTCGGCGGCGGGACAGGCGCAGACCAACGAGGCCGCCGCCGGGATCTTCGGTGCCGAGGGGGCATTTGATCCACCGGCCACCCGAGCCGCGCTCGCCGCATTCGGCCCGCCCGTGCTGGTGCTCGCGGGTGGCGTCGACCTGCAGTGGCCCCCGCAGGTGCTCGCCGAGTTCGCCGCCGTGTTCCCCGCCGCCCGGTTCACCGTTCAGCCGGGCGCCGGGCACTATCCCTGGCTCGATGACGCTGGCCGGTTCGTCTCGACGGTCACCGCGTTCTTGAACGATGGGCCCTGAGCGCGCCTGCGAGAATCGGCTGGTGCGCGAATCCGGTGCGGATGATCAGGCAGAGCCCGCCGCGGCGATGCAGGCGCGGGTGGCGGCGAGCTTCGCCCGGCAGACGATGATGGCGACGCTCGGCGCCGAACTCGTGTCGGTCGAGCGGGGACGGGTGGAGCTGTCCCTGCCCCACGACGAGCGGTTCACCCAGCAGCACGGCTTCGTCCATGCGGGCGCGGTGGCGGCGGTGCTCGACAGTGCCTGCGGGTATGCCGCGTTCAGCGTGATGCCGCCGGAAGCGGCGGTGCTGACCGCGTCCTACACGATCAACCTGCTGGCGCCGGCGGTGGGGGAGCGGTTCCGCATGACGGGCACGGTGGTCCGGGCGGGCCGGACCCTGGTGGTCTGCCGTGGCGACGCCTTCGCCGGCGATGCCGCGACTCCGTTCGCGGTCATGCAGGCAACCCTGACCGCCCTCTACGACCGGCCCGGCGTCCAGCACTGACGCATGGCTTGGCCCCGGCGGGGATACTCCCGGGTGGGCGTGCGCCTGGGGTCTACGCGGGCGACGGGGCTGCGAACAGCATGTGCGAGACGACGAGCGGCTGCGAGAGCGCCCCATAGAACGACATGAGGTCGGCGACCCGCTGCAGGCTCGTCACCTTCAGCGCGGTGGGGTATTGGCCGACGGTGATCAGCGACGCGGTCTCGCGGCTCATCCCCGCGTAGTGCCTGAGCACCGCTTGCACCGGCGCCGGCTGGACCGCATCGGCCTGGGCGCGGGTCAAGACCGAACGGAAGGTCAGCAGGGCCGCCCGGTTCTTCTCGGCGAACGACCTCGGCGCGAAGTAGCCATCCAGCGGCAGGTTGACGGTCTCGCCGCTGCACGCGTCGAGGATGGTCCGCGCGCCGATCTCGCTCTCGGCCTGGAAGATCTGCGGCTCGGTGACCAGGATGGCGTCCACCTGGTGGTTACTGAGCGCGGACACCAGGTTCTTGGCCTGCATCGGCACCCAATGGACGAGGTTCGGCTGGACGCCGTCGTTGTCCAGGGCCGAGGAGGCGGCCACGGTCTCAATGCTGTACGGCGCGGCCACGCTGTCCGAGTTGTCCGGCATCACCTGCGGCTCGGCCGTGCCGATTCTCGCGCCCTTGAGACCCAGCGGGGCGGTGATCGTGGAGTCCGGCCGGACCAGCACGTCCATGATGTTGGGCGCGGCGTCATAGCCGTCGGCCAGCACGACCATCGGCGCGCTTGCGTCCCGCTCCTGCTCGTAGAAGAAGTCGGCGTAGTCACCCACGGCGACGTTGGCCTGGCCGCTGTGCAGCGCGGCCATCACCTGGGTCATCGTCTGGTAGGAGCGCAAGTGAACCGTGAGGCCGTGCTGCCGGAAGAGCCCTTTCTGCCAGGCAACGTACAGCGGCGCGTCACCGACGCCAGGCACCGCCGCGACGGTGATCGAAGCTCCCGCCGGAGCCGTACCGGATGCCGACGAACCGCCGAACGACGAGCACCCCGCGAGCAGCAGGGCCGCGACCGCGCAGCCCACGGCGATTCGCACGCGGCCGCCGCCCAGACGCTGGGCCGACCGGCCGATGGGCATCGCCTTCATAGGACTCCAGGCTCAAACGGGCAGATTCCCGCACTTCAGGACATCACGCTGGGCCAGAGCGTACCCTACGGAAGGTGGGACGGGCGGAATCGTTGTTCAAATCGGATTGGTTCGCCTGTCAGACAGGTCTACTGGTTGCGGGACGGCGAAAGGCTGGCCGGCCGGCCGTGGAACCCATCCACGGTTGCTGAATCGCCGCCCAGAGAGGGGCGCGACAACATGCCGCTTCGGCATTACGCGCAGGCCGTCAGGCTCGGGTTCTTGGACTGGTGAGGGGCACCAGACCAGGCAAGTCCCGGATCAAGGCAAGCCGCGGGCCACGGGCCCGCGGAAACGGCGTGCCCAGCGGGCGCGCACCGGCACCGGATGCACCCGTGGCACCCGTGGGTGAGTACGAAACTGCGCCCAACGGGCACGCGCCGGCGCCGGGGGGCGGGTCCGTCACCGGCCCGCAGTCCAACGGCAGCCACGCCGCCGGGCGGAACGGCGCCAGCGCCGCGGGGACCGGAGCGGATGGCCCCGGCGTCCCGGGCGGCACCAGTGCCCCGCGGAGCGGCCCGGGACGGCAGCGCGGCGGCGCGGGGTTCGCCAGCCTGAAGAACTGGCGGGTGCGGTCCCGGTTGCTGCTTCTCATCGCGATCCCCACGGTGACCGCTCTGGTGCTCGGTGGCGTCCGCATCGCCTCGGCGACGCAGAGCGCCCTGGCGTTCCAGCGGGCCGAGGAGCGGGCCGTTCTCGCCGCCGACGTCACCCAGTTGGCCCAGAAGCTCGAAACCGAGCGGGACGAGACCATCTACTTCATCGCGTCTGGCAGTAGCGGGCGCCACGGCTACCTGGTCCCGCCGCCCGTTTCGAAAACCGCCGCCGCGATCAAGCAGTACAACTCGACACGTGCTCCCGCGGTCCAGCAGTACCGGGTGATCCAGGCCTTCTACCGGCAGACCGACCAGGCGATCGCCCATTTCCGCGCGCTGCTCGCGCAATACCACGGCGCCTACGTCTCCGGGGCGCAGCAGCGGGTCTCCTCCGCCGTCGCCGGGCTGGACAACCTGCCGTACCTGCGCTTTGCCTCCACGCAGACCCAGTTGTTCTCGCTGATGGTGGTGAGCAAGTACGCGGACCTCATCAACAATCTGCTGGTGATCGACGACCAGACCGCCCAGGGAACCGGTGACCCTGTCCTTTCCCAGACCGTCGGGGAACTGGGCCTGGTGTCCCGGATGAAGGAAGAGGCCTCCGAGCAGCGCGCCGTCCTCGCGGCGGCCCTGCTGCAGGGAAACCTGACCAAGCTTGAGATTTCCGCGCTGAACACCGCCCAGGCCAACCAGGCGAGCGCACTGCAGAGCTTCAACCTGTCCGCCACCGCGGTGCAGCGCGAGCAGTGGGACAACACCGTCTCCGGATCGTTCGTCTACCTGGCCCCCTCGCAGGAACAGCAGGCGGAGACGCTGCAGCAGACCACGACCACGCTGCGCGGCGATACGACCACCGCGGCCGGTTTCTACGACGCCATGACCAGCGGTATCGGCCAGATCGGCTCGGTGGAGCGGTCGCTGGCCACGCAAGTCATCGACCAGGCCAACGCGCTGCGCCGCTCGGCCGTGACGAGCGCCATTCTCGTCGGGATCGCGGTCCTCCTCCTGTTCGGCCTCGCGCTGCTGTTCACCATGATGGTCGTGCGCTCGATGGTGCGGCCGCTGCGGCGGTTGCGTGCGGGCGCACTCGAAGTCGCCGGGATCCGGCTGCCGGAGACGGTGCGCCGGATGAGCGAAAGCGAAGGGGAAGGCGTGCCGGCGCCGCTGGATGTGGCGCCGATCGACGTGGATTCCACCGATGAGATCGGTGAGGTGGCGCGGGCGTTTGACCAGGTGCACCGGGAGGCGGTGCGGCTGGCGTCGAACGAGGCGGCGCTGCGCGGGAACGTGAACGCGATGTTCGTCAACCTGTCGCGGCGGTCGCAGTCGTTGGTGGAGCGGCAGATCCGGCTGATCGATGACTTGGAGCAGGGCGAGCAGGACTCCGAGCGGCTGGCGAACTTGTTCCAGATGGACCACCTGGCGACCCGGATGCGGCGCAATAGTGAGAACCTGCTGGTGCTGGCGGGGCATGATGTGTCCCGGCGGTGGACGCAGTCGGTGGGGCTGGTGGATGTGCTGCGGGCCGCGGTGTCGGAGATCGAGCAGTATGAGCGGGTCGACGCTGAACGTGCAGCCGGGGATCGCGGTGCGCGGGCAGGCGGTCAACGACGTGGTCCACCTGCTGTCCGAACTGGTGGAGAACGCCACCTCCTTCTCCGCCGCCGAAACCCCCGTCGCCGTCTCCGGGCACGTGCTCACCAGTGGTGGTGTGTTGCTGGATATCACCGATCAGGGTGTGGGCATGGGTGCGGAGGAGATGGCCCATGCGAACTGGCGGCTGGATAATCCGCCGGTGGTGGATGTGGCGGTGTCGCGGCGGATGGGGTTGTTCGTGGTGGCGCGGCTGGCGGCGCGGCATGGGATCCGGGTGCGGTTGCGGCCGGCGTCGATGGGTGGGCTGACCGCGCTGGTCTGGCTGCCCGACGAGGTCATCGCCCACGAGAACGCGGGCTTCACCGGCGGATTCCGCCGGCTCGACCCCTCCGCCCTCGACGATCCCGCGCTCGCCGGTCCCGGCCTCGGCGACCCCCGGCTTGGCGACCCCGGGTCCGGCGGCCGCCTGGCCGGCACTCCGGCGCGGTCCGGCGGACCAGGGGGGCCGGGACTCCCCGGCCGGCACGCCGGTGACCCGGAGTTCGCCGGTGACCTGCAGGCCGTCGATGACCAGGAGACGGCCGGTGGCCAGGAGCCCGGCGGCGGCTGGGCGGGCGAACCGTCCGAGGCCGTGCAGGCCCTGGCCGCAGCCCGGGTTCCCCGGTTCACCGAAGGCATACCCGGCAGCACCGCAGCCGCCAGTGACGCGGCCACGGAGGCCGGCGCACCGATCATGGGCGCCCCGGTCGGCGTGATCGTGCCGCCAACGGCGAGTCCGGCCGTGGAGAGCCGGCTGCCCATCTTCGAGTCCGTGGAGTCCGACTGGTTCCGGCGCAGCCGGCGCGGCGGCGACGCGCCGGACTCCGGCACCCCCACGGAGGCCTGGTCGTCACCGGCCGACGAGGGCTGGCAGGCGGCCGAGGTGGCGCAAGAGCCGGTCTCGAGTGGCGTGACCGCGGCCGGGCTCCCGCAGCGGGTGCCGAAGGCGAACCTGGTGCCTGGGCGCGCCGGCCTGGCCGCTGCCACCACCCAGCCCGCCCCGGCCCGGTCCGCGGCCCAGACGCAGGCGCGCCTGGCCAGCTTCCAGCGGGCGGTGCGCGAGGCACGTGCCGCCGCCCTGGCCGACGACGCCGAGCAGGGCGACGCCGAGCAGGGCGAGGAAGGCAGCGACAAGGCGGACTGACCGCCACCGTTTGAAGACCTGTCAGGCCCGCCCCCGCATCCGCCACCGGACGCGGGGGCGGCGCCGTTTCAGTGCCGCTTCAGCGCCCCGGGCAAGCTCGTATGGAGTCAAAGCAACGGAAGGAAGGCAATGGGACTCCGGCGAACACTCACGCTACTGGCGGGCACACTGGGTACCGCGCTCTCCCGCTCAGGAGCCCCCGTGCCCACCCAGGGCGCGCGGGCTCCAGAGTTCCGGCGCTCGCGGCAGGGCGGGTTAGCTCACGCCTTCCGCCTGGCCAGCACGATGCTGGAGAACGCGCACAGGATGCCGATCCCGAAGATCACGCTGCCGAAGACGAAGACCTGCGGCGGGATACCGACGCGGGTGGCGCCGTACACCCAGACCGGGAACGGCGGCTGGTTGCCACTGACGAAGTTCGAGGTGACGAAGTCGTCGATGGACAGGGCGAACGCCATCAGGGCACCCGCCAGGATGCCGGGCATGATCAGCGGCAGGGTGATCTTCTGGAAGGTGGTCCAGGAGTTCGCGCCGAGGTCGGCGGCGGCTTCCTCCAGCGACCGGTCGAAACCGGTGAGCCGGGCCCGCACCGTGACCGTCACGTAGGCGATGCTGAACGCGACGTGCGCCAGCAGCAGGGTCGTGAAACCACGGGCCACGTTGACGGTGACGAACAGGCCGAGCAGCGAGGCGCCGAGGACGATCTCCGGCGCCGCGATGTTCAGGAACATGGTCTGTTCCACGAGCGTCTTGCCGCGGAACCGCGGCGGGCGGTAGCGCACCAGGGCCAGCGCGAGCAGGGTGCCGACGACCGTGGCCAGAATCGTGCTGGCGATGGCCAGCCGGACCGACAGCCAGAACGCCGCGGTGAGCCCGGGGACGCCGTTCCACTGCTGGTACCACTGCGTGGTGAACCCGTTCCAGGTGAAGCTGACCTGCGGCAGGCCGGTGTTGACCTTGTTGAAGCTGTAGGCCACCATCACGAAGATCGGCAGTACCAGGTACGCGATGACCAGCCACGAGTAGACCGCGAGCCACCCGCCGCGGCGGTGCCGACGGCGCCGCCGCGGGGCCCGGTGCCCCGTCCGCGAGGCTTCGCGCTCGGCTGCCGCGTACGTGGCAGTCACAGGTACTCCTCGATGGTCCGCGAGCCGAGCAGCCGGGCGTAGGCGAAGATGCCGACCAGCGCGATCGCCAGCAGCACCGCCGACAGGGCGGACCCGCCCGCGTAGTCCAGGTTGGTCAGGAACGCGTTCTGGATGACGGTCCCGATCATCGTGTTGTTCGTGCCGCCGAGGATCTGCTGGTTCACGTAGTCGCCGAGGGCCGGGATGAACGTGAGCAGGAACGCGGCGAACAGGCCGGGGATGGTAAGCGGCAGGATGACCCGGGTGAACGCCTCCCGCCTGCTGGCGTACAGGTCATAGGCGGCATCGAGCACGGTCTTGTCGATCCGCTCGATCGCCACGTACAGCGGCAGCGCGGTGAACGGCAGGTAGTTGTAGGCCAGGCCGGCCACCACGGCGTAGCCGGTGGCGAGCACGTGGAAGTTCTGCGGCAGCAGGTGGGCGTTTTTCAGTGTGCCCAGGACGATGCCCTGGTCGGACAGGATGAACTCCCACACGATGGTGCGGATCACGAACGAGACGAAGAACGGCACCAGCAGCATGAGCAGGAAGAAGTTCTTCTTCGAGCCGCCGTAGAACGCGATCCAGTAGGCGATCGGGAACGACACGATCAGGTCGATGATCGTGGCCGCCCCGGCGAAGTAGATGCTGGTGAGGAACTGCGTGTGGTACAGGCTGATCTGCGACCAGAACTCACCCCAGTGCCAGGTCATGACGCAGGCGCCGGTGCCGAAGTTGCAGGTCTGCAGCGACAGCGACAGCATCACGACCATCGGCACCAGGAACAGGGCAAGCAGCCACAGCCCGGCCGGCAGGCTGAGCAGGTACGGTGCCAGCGCCTTTCCCGGCCGGGCCCGGCGGCGGCGCGTTACGCCCCCCGCGGGCGGCGCAATGCCCTCCGAGGAGGTCACGAGCCCTGGGTGATCGGCAGGAACAGGTTGTTCCACGCCGTCAGTTCTTCCTGAGACTTGTACTGGTAATAGGGCCTGGAGAGCGCGACGGTCTCCTTGTTAGGGAACACCAGGGGCGAGTTGGCCGTGGTGGTGTACGGCAGGCCGATGGACGGATGCATCGCGTGCAGCGCCTCCGCGGCCCAGCCGGTGGGGTGCTCCAGCACCTGCTGGGCAGCGGGCACCGGGCAGACGTAGTCGTTGTAGTACTCCACGACAGCCTGGACCTCGGGGTCGTAGTAGTAGTCCATCAGCATCATGGCGTCCTTGGGGTTCTGCGAGTACGCCGGGATGCACATGTTGTCGGTCCAGAACATGCCGCCCTGCTGCGGGATCGCGAAGCGCAGGTCCTTGGTGCTGTTGTTCAGGTCGGCCTGGAAGATGTCACCGGACCACGCCTGGCTGACCACCGTGTCGCCGTTCTTCAGGTGGTTGATGTAGTCCTGGTCGTAGTAGGCACGGACGATCCCGTCGCTCTTCTGCGTCTGCAGCTTCTTGGCCGCCTTGGCCCAGTCGGACTCGGTGGAAGTGGCCGGATCCACGCCGATCGCCAGCAGGCCCAGGCTGCCGAGTTCCTGCGGGTCGGCCATCATGCCGACCTTGCCGGAGTACTTCGGGTCGAACAGGACGTCCACGCTGTTGACCGGGTTCTTGATCAGCGAGCTGTTGTAGCCGATCGCGGTCCAGCCCGACTGCCAGGCCATCGTGTACTTGTTGCCCCGGTCCCAGGACGGGTTCGCCACCAGCGGGCTTGCGTGCTTGTGGAAGTTGACCATCGCGCCCTGGTCGAGCGGGGTCAGCCAGCCGTAGTTGATCAGGTAGCCGAGTGGCGGGCTGTTGTTGGTCATCACGATGATGTCGTAGCCGGTGTACTGCTGCGCCTGCAGCGACGGCCGGATCTTGGCGTAGAAGGGAAGGTTGTCACTGATCGGCTCGGTGTAGTTGACCTGGATGCCGGTGAGCTGGGTGAAGTGCTCAAGCGTCGGGTGCTTGCCCTTGAGCACGTCGATGTAATACGGCCAGTTCCCGAAGTTGACCGTGTGGTGCAGCTTCTGCTTGGCCCACCAGTCGGCCGAACCGACACCGCCGGGCTTGGTGCTTGGCCCGGCCACCGTCGCGCCCTTCACGCCGCAGGCGGCGAGGAACGCCGCCACGCCGAGCGCGCCCGCGCCGGTTCCCGCTGCCCTCAGCATCTGGCGGCGGGACATGCGCGGCTGCGTCAGGCCGCGCCAGATGGACGGGTCAATATGGGAGTCGTTCGACTCCGGCTGCGAACTGTGCTGGTCTTGCATCGCTTCCTCCAAATACAGCCGCCCGGGGCCACCGCCACGCGGTCCCCAGGCCGAGGGCCTAGCCAATTGGATACGAGTGCTCCGGCTGCCATGACAGCCACACGCTGTCCCCCCGTGCAGCCACGTCATCGGCGGCCGCCGAGTTCTGCTGGAAGACTACGATGTCGGCGCCGGTGGTAGTGGTGACAGAGAAGTTGGTGGAGGTGCCGAGGTACACCACCTCGTTGACCTTGCCGCGCAGCAGGCAGCCGCGGCCGGCCGGCCGGGTGGTGGAGATCTCGATCTTCTCCGGGCGGACGGTGAGTTCCAGTGGTGAGCCTGGGGCAATGGCCCGGTCGCCGACAGGCACGACGATCCGCTCGTCCGGGCTCACCTCGATGATGGCGCGGCCGTCGTCCACCTGGGTCGCCGTGCCGCTAAGCAGGTTCGACGTGCCGATGAAGCCCGCCACGAACCGCGTCTTTGGATGCTCGTAGATGTCCCGGGGCGAGCCGAGGTGCTCGATCGCCCCGTCGTTCATGACCGCGATCCGGTCCGACATCGTGAGGGCTTCGTTCTGGTCGTGGGTCACGTACACGAACGTGATCCCGACCTCGCGCTGGATCCGCTTCAGCTCCACCTGCATCGCCTGGCGGAGCTTGAGGTCCAGGGCACCGAGCGGCTCATCGAGCAGGAGCGCTCGCGGCCTGTTGACCAGGGCACGGGCGAGCGCGACGCGCTGCTGCTGGCCACCGGAAAGCTCCCTGGGGCGGCGCTCGCCGCGCCCGCCCAGATCGACGATGTCCAGCATCTCGCCGACCCGGCGCGTGATTTCGTCCTTGGCAGCCTTCTTGCGCCGCAGGCCGAACGCCACGTTTTCGAAGACGGTCATGTGCGGGAACAGGGCGTACGACTGGAACACCATGTTGATGTCGCGCTTGTTCGGCGGGACTCCGGTGACATCCGAGCCGTGCAGCCGGATGGCACCGCGGGTCGGCTCCTCGAAGCCGGCGATCATCCGCATCGTGGTGGTCTTGCCGCACCCCGACGGGCCGAGCAGGGAGAAGAACTCGCCCTCGACGATCGCCAGGTTGAGCCCGCGCACCGCGGTGATGACCTCGCCGCGGGCCTGGAACTCCTTCACGACGCCCGCAAGCTCGATGGCAGGCAGGTCGGCGGCGCCTCTTGCGGTTTCGCGGGACTGGGTCACGGCACCGGCCTGGCTTCCCGGCAGGGTGGCCGATCTCGCCCGGTCCGGCTCGGTTCCGCCCCAAGCGGGCGGATGGCTCTCGGTCATGAACGGTCGCGTGTCTCTCTCTTCACGAAGGGCAACCCCTGGACATGACCGGGCGGGCCATCCCCCAGACATTCCATCCTGGCCCCAGCGTCCGATCCTGGCAGACAAACAGAATGAAATCCACCGAATCAGTAACTATACCCGCCCAGTAACGACGAATTCAGTCAGCGCAGGCGTTAGCTCTAGGCCTTAGCTGCCCGGACCGCACCCTTTCGTTACCGAAATGACCACAGTTTGTGACGGTCGGCCGGCCAGCAGCGGCCCCACCCGTCCCAGCCAGCACAGACGCCCGCCGGGTTGCCTGGCCGCGCACCACGGCCGGCGCCGCGGGCGGCGCCCTATGATCAGCGGTGCGTTGGGAGGAGTAACGCGATGATGTTCGGGGACGCCCGCGGCCCGGAGAGCGAGTCCGAGACGGGGCGGGTGGAGGCCTTCAGCGACGGCGTGCTCGCGGTGATCATCACCATCATGGCGCTGGAACTGCGGGCGCCGCTCGGCGGCAGTGGCGCCGACCTGCGCGCCCGGCTGCCGGCCCTGCTGATCTACATCCTCAGCTTCGTGTTCATCGGGATCTACTGGAACAACCATCACCACCTGCTCCGCGCCGCCCGCCGGGTCACCGGAGGGGTGATGTGGGCGAATCTGCACCTGCTGTTCTGGCTGTCCCTGATCCCGGTGCTGACCGAGTGGATCGGCGAACACTACGGCGACACCACCCCGGCGGCGACCTACGGGGTCGTCTGTCTCGGCGCGGCGGCGGCGTTCACGATCCTCACCCTGGCCATCATCCGCGCGGACGGCAGTTCGTCACCGGTGGCCGCGGCCCTCGGCCGCGACCTCAAGGGCCGCATCTCGCTGGTCATCTACGCGGCGGCGATCGGGCTGGCGTGGGTCAGTCCGTGGATCTCCTACGCGCTGTACGCGACCGTGTCCGTGATCTGGTTCGTGCCGGACCGCCGCCTCAGCCGGCGATAGCACCCGGTAGCTACCCGCGCGAACGGCCCGGAGGCTGCCCGCCGGCCTGCCGGGGGTCAGGTGCCGGCGGTCAGTGGCGTCGTGTCCCGTGGGTCCAGTGGCTCGCCGCAGGCCTGGCAGACCACCGTCGCCACGGCCGGGTGGCCGCAATGGTGCTGCAGCACCATCGGCGGGCCGTCGTCGCCGGCCAGGTACTTGTCGCCCCAGCGCATCAGCGTCGTGATCACGGGGTACAGGTCGCGGCCGGCGTCGGTGAGCCGGTACTCATACCTGGCCGGGTGCTCGCAGTACTGCCGTCGCTCCAGGATCCCGGCGCCGACCAGCGTGCGCAGCCTGGCGGCCAGCGTGTCGCGCGGCGCTCCGGTGCGCCGGACCATCTCGTCGAACTTGCGGTTGCCGAGGAAGACCTCGCGCACGGCGAGCAGCGCCCACTTCTCCCCGACGATGTCGAGCGTGCGCGCCACTGAGCACGGGCGAGGTTGTGCGGTGGCTGCGGTCATGCGCTCATTGTACTCGTCAGTTGGAATTCTGGACGTACATGCGCTACAACAGTTACAGTGGGTCCAGATTCCGGACTTACTGGAGGATCGTGGTGAGCCAAACAGCGCCGATACCGGCCGCAACCCCCGCCGGGGAGCCGGGCGGGACCCGCACCGGCCGCCAGGTGACCGCGATCGTGGGCGTCCTGGCCCTGGCGGTGTTCATGTCCAGCCTGGACCTGTTCATCGTCAATCTCGCGTTCCCCTACATCGGCAAGCAGTACCCGGGCACCAGCCTGGGCTCGCTGTCCTGGGTGCTCAACGCGTACACGATCGTCTTCGCGGCGGTCCTGGTACCCGCTGGCCGGTGGGCCGACCGGGTCGGGCGCCGCAGGGTGCTGATCGGCGGCCTCGCCGCGTTCGTCCTTGGCTCGGTGCTGTGCGGCGTGGCGCCGGGCGTCGCCGCGCTGATCGCGGCCCGGATCATCCAGGCGGCCGGGGCGGGCATGATGGTGCCCGCGTCGTTGTCCCTCGTGCTTGCCGCCGTACCGCCGCGAGCCAGGCCGCAGGCCCTGGGCACCTGGGCCGCGTTCGGCGCGCTCGGGGCCGCGCTCGGCCCGGTGATCGGTGGCAGCCTGGTCCAGGTCAACTGGCGCTGGGTGTTCTGGATCAACGTGCCGGTCGGGCTCGCCGCCATCGCACTGGCCTACCGGGTGGTGCCGGAAAGCAAGGACGAGCAGGCCCGCGGGCGGCCCGACCTGATCGGCGCCGGGCTGCTCGCGGCGGCCGTCGGCCTGGTCGCGCTGGCTCTGGTCAAGGCACCGGAATGGGGCTGGGGCTCGCCCGCCTTCGGCGGCGTGCTGCTCGCGTCGCTGGCCTGCGGGGCCGCCATGGTGGCCCGGTCCCGGCGGCACCATTCCCCGGTGATCGAGCTCGAACTGCTCCGTTCCCGTACCTTCAGCGGCGCCTTCGCAGCCTCGATTCTCTACTACGCCGGGTTCGGGGCCTTCGTGCTCAACTCGGTGGAGTTCCTCACCGGCGTATGGCACTACTCGGCCGTGATCGCGGGCCTGGCCATCGCGCCCGGGCCGCTCATGGTGCTGCCGTTCGCCCGCCTCGTCGCGCCCCGCCTGGCGGGCAGGCTCGGCGGACCGGGGCGGGTCGCGGTCATCGGCTGTGTGGTCAACGCCGCCGGGCAACTGCTCTGGTTCACCCAGATCCAGGAGCAGCCTGCCTACCTCACGCACCTGCTGCCCGCGCAACTGCTCGGCGGGGCCGGTGTGGGCCTGGCCATCCCCTCGCTGCTGGCGGCGGGCAGCGCCGGGCTCACCCCGGCCAGCTTCGGCAGCGGAAGCGGGATACTGAACACCGCGCGCCAGATCGGCACCGTACTCGGGGTGGCCGGGCTGGTGGCGATCCTCACGCACGTTTCTCGCGTGGACCCCGTCCCCAGCTACCGCCACGGCCTGATCCTGATCATGGCCTTCTTCGCCGCGGCCGGCGTGGTCGCCGCCGCGCTGCTGACCCGGCGGCCCGCCGCTCAGGCGGCCCCGGCCGGGCCGCCGCCAGCCGGCCGCGAGCGCACCGGTCAGACCGGCCTGCGTGCCTTGGGCAGCGAGGCCACGACCAGGTCGTAGGAGTCGGTGAGCAGGTCGGTCACCATCTGGTCCGGCAGTGACCCGTCGAGCGTGATCGTGTTCCAGTGCCGCTTGTTCAGGTGGTAACCGGGCCCGATGGCCGGGTGCGCGGCCCGGAGCTGTACCGCGATGTCCGGGTCGCACTTGACGCTGAGCTGCAACGGCTCGGCGTCAAGGAGGGAAAGCGCGAACATCTTCCCGCCGACCTTGAAGACCGAGACCTCGTCCCCGAACGGGAACTCCTCCGCCGCACCGGGCAGCGCCAGGCAGGCTGCCTTCAGCTCATGCTGGTCCATGACCGACCCCGTGCTTCGTACTCGGTGCACCGCGACCTGCCTACGGTGTTCCGATCGTGGCATGGGAGCCGTCGCCCGGCGCGGCGACCTGGCCGCTGGCTTCCTCGGTCCGTTCCGGCATCAGCAGCAGCGCGCCCACGAGGAAGCAGATCGCGCCGACGAGCGTGCCCAGGTTCGCCCGCTCGGCGTTCCGCAGCTCGCCGGTCACCGGGCTGATGTAACCGGCCACCGCGGACACGCCAAAGGCGATGGAGCCGAGCAGGTTGAGCAGCGTGATCCACCAGGACCAGGAGCGGGGCCGCCAGGCGGCCCAGCCATGGCAGACCTCATACCAGGCCAGCGCGCTGGCCACCAGGAAGCAGATCGAGCCGACGGCGTCGGGGCGCCACACGTGCTGATGCGCCGTCTGCGCGGTCAGGTTTTGGCTCATCGCGACGCCGGTGCTGACGTTGAAGTACAGCGTCCCGGCGAGTTGCACCGCGGTTGCCCACCAGTCGATGCGCCGTGGCTGGTAGACGAAGAACCGCCGGTGGGCAGGGTCGTCCTGGGCGCCCGGCGCCGCGTCCACCGCCTCGCGGTAGGTGAGGAACGCCGCGGAGGTGAAGAACAGCGAGCCGATGAAGTAGGTCACCGAGTCCCACCGGGCCCCGACGGCGCTGACGTACCCGGGCACAGAACCCACCGCGAACAGGGCAGATCCCACCGCAAAAAGCACGGCGATCCACCAGCCGCGGGCCCGGGGCGCCCACCACGTCGAGCCGCCGGCCGCGGCAGCCTGCAAATGCTTGCGGTGATGCCGGGACTCCCAGCGGACGATCAGGCCGTCCTGGCGCCGGTGGTTGACGAACGTCACGGCCCGCAGGCCGTGATCGGGGCTGCTGCGGCCATGCATGATCACATCATCGCTGGCTGAGCCCCGCGGTGTCAGCCGGCCGATGAGGCCTGCCGGCTTGCCGGCCAGGCGCAGTGACGGGGGAAGGGGAGGCGGGCGGGGCCTCGGGGGGTTCCAGGGCCATCGGGGTCGGGGGTGTCCCCGGAGAGTGGAGTGCTCCCCCAGGGGGCCCGCCCGGTGCGATTCGGTAGTGGTACCTGTGGTGGCCGGTGAACCCGCAGCGGCCGTAGAGCGCCATGGCCGCCGTATTGTCCTCTTCCACCTGGAGGTAGAGGCGGGCGGCGCCCTGGCCGGCCGCGGCCCGGGCAAGCGCCACGGTGATCGCGGTGGCCAGGCCAGCCCGCCGGTGCCCTGGGTGCACCGCGACCGCGGACAGCCCGCCCCAGCCGGCCGCGACGGCGACCCGGCCGATGGCGACGGTCGCGCCGCCGCGCCGGATGCTGGCGAACGCCTGGAACGGTGCCGAGAGCAGCAGCCGCCGGGCGACCGGTGGCAGTTGCTTCCGGTAGCCGTGGTAAAGGTCAAGCCAGGCCCGGTCGGGCTCGGGCCGGAGTCCGGCGGCTGCGGCCGGGCTGCTGCTGGCCACGCCGGCGGTGGCCGCGGTCATCACGACCGCCGGGCCGGACCTGACACCCCAGCCCCGCTGGCCGAGGAACCGGTCGACGTGGCTGTCGCCCGGCCGGCCCAGCGGATGGGGGATGGCGACCATCGGCGGCAGCCCGCGCGCGGCATACCACGCACACACCCGGGTGAGTGCATCGGCCAACGGCAGGCCAGGATCTCCGACCGCGAGCGCACTGTTGGCCCTGCCGGTGAAGCCTTCCGCCGCCCGCAGCAGCCACCCGCCCAGCGGGGCTTCCTCCGGCGCCCGCCAGCCCTGGGCGGCCACGGCCTCGAGTTCGGCGATGGTCACTGGCATGGCAATGAGAATGCCAGCAGCACCTGCCATCCCCTAGCGTGACCTGCCATGGGAAGCATCACCGCCGGCGCCGCGGCCCGGCGCCGGCCGGGCCGCGCTGATGGCCACGGCCTACGCGGCGGACGACTGGGCGAACTTCGCCCTTGCGATCACCGCGGCCGCCGCCACCCTGGCCGGGCTGCTGTTCGTGGCCGTGTCCATCAACCTGCAGCGGATCCTCTCGTTCCCCAACCTGCCCGCCCGCGCCGCGCAGACGCTGATCCTGTTCATCACGCCGCTGGTCACCGGCGTGTTCCTGGTGGTACCAGGCCAGCCGCGCGCCGCCCTGGGACCGGAACTGCTCGTCGTCGGGATAGCCATCGGCACCGCGCTCCTGGTGATCGATGCCAGGGCGCCACGGTGGGATCAGGAGACCCGGCTGACCTGGCTCATGTTCAGGGTCTTCCCTGCCGTCGCGAGCTGCGGTTGCCTGGCGATCGCCGGCGCTACCTTGCTGGCCCAGGCCGGCGGCGGCCTGTACTGGGTGGTGCCCAGCGTTGTCGCTGCGATCTTCTTCGGCCTGGTCAACGCCTGGGTCCTGCTCGTCGAGATCCTGCGCTGAGGAGTCCCACCGCGGTCAGCCCAGCCAGCGCAGCCAGGTCCCGTGCGGGTCGGTGTGCGCGAGCGGCGTCCGGCCGTCGCGGATGAGCACGGAGGCGCTCTGCTCCTCCCGCTCCCGCGCTCCGCTCCCGCCCCCGCGCTCCGCGCCCGCCCCCTCTCTGTTCGCGGGCGGTCGAGGGGACCCCGGGCACCGTCCCGGGCACCTCGTTGGACAGCCAGACGGCCTTCAGGTCTCCGACCGCGGCGAAGAACCGCCACCGCTCGCGGGGGGCGACATAGGTGAGCACGGAGGTGTGGTAGACCACCAGGGTCGCGCCGGCCGGCGCCTGGGCCGCCAGAGCGGGCAGGTCGGTGAGCAGATCACCGCGGTGCACGACCGGAGGATCCCGGCGGGCCGAGGCGAGCGCGCGGGCCAGCCGTTCCTGCCGGTCGCCCTCGTCCGGCCAGACCAGGCAGGACAGCCAGCGGACATCGTCGGCCTTGTTCACATCCAGCGGGTTGAGGTCAAGCCCGGCCCGCCAGACGACCTCAGGAATCCCGGCCGGCAGGGGAACCGGGCCGCGCGGCTCGCAGCGCAGGGTTGGCGCCTGCGGATCCCGTCCGGTCAGCCGGTGCCCGGCGTAGTCGTAGGAGTAACGGTCCACCAGCAGCGTGAGCCCTGCGCTGGCGCCGACCTCGATCAGTGCCAGCGGCTGCGGAAGCAGGGCCAGCGCAGGCAGCAGCGTCGCGCAGCGGGCCGGCTCGTTGGTCTGCGTGCGGTGGCCCAGTATCACCTCGGTGAGCTCCGCTCTGGAGCCGCTGACCAGGTCACGCAACTGTGGCAGGCCGGGCACGGTGCCGAGCAGGTATCTCGCCGCCGCGAACAGCAGGTTGGGCTGGCGCTTGACGTAGGGCAGCGAGGCCACGAAGCTCACCAGCGCCGCATCGCCGGCGACCGACTCGGCCAGCGACTCATAGACCCGGGAGCGGCCACGGGCCTCGTGCCGGGCGAATGCGCGGTACTCCTTCCGCGATCTCCGCCGCTATATCCGCACTCGCCGCCACTTTCCGGACAATATCGGACAGCGCCGGCGCGCTGGTGCCGCGAACCCGGCCGGAATGAGGGGCGCTCAGGTAACCGCCGCGAGGCCGCTGTGCGTTGGAAGGGTGTGAGAACCAACCGGCCGGACTTCGCGGAGTTCTACCGCAGGTCCAAGGATGAGTGCCTGTTCACCGTCCTGGTGAGCGTCGGCGACCGGGACACCGCGCAGGACCTGGTGGCCGAGGCCTTCGCCCGGGCGTGGGCGTCGTGGCGCACGGTCAGCAGGCATCCGGCGCCAGCCGCATGGGTGGTCAGGACCGCACTGAACGCGCACGTCTCCAGGTGGCGGCGCCGCCGCCGGGAGATGCCGCTGGCCGACCCCGGCGCGATCGCCGACCGGCCCACGGCCGCCGAGACGCCCGGCAGCCCGGTCGATCCGCGGATCATGGCGGCTCTGCACCGGCTGCCCGAACGGCAGCGGCAGGTCGTGGCGCTGCGGCTGTTCCTGGACCTGGACACCGCCGCGACGGCGGCGGCGCTCGGCATCGCGCCGGGCACCGTCCAGGCGCACCTGGGCCGCGCCATCGCCACATTGCGCGCCGACCTTATGCCGGAACGACAGAAGGAGATTCCGTCATGAACGATGACGACCTGATCACGCTGGTACGGGAGCAGCGCCGCAGCGTGCAGATGACGACCCCGGTGGAGGAGATCGTCGGCCGCGGCCGTGCGCTGCGGGCCCGCCGCCGGATTCCCGGCCTGGCCGCGGGGGCCATGGCGGTGGCTGCCGCGGCGGTGCTGGCCGTGACCGCGCTGCTGCCCGCAGGCCACCAGGCCGGCCCGCAGCCACCCGCCCAGCTCGCGGCCTGGACGGTGACCAGGCATGCCGACGGCACGATCACGGTCACCGTCCGGCAGTTGCGCGATGCGCAGGGCCTGCAGCGCAGGCTACGCGCCGATGGGGTGCCGGCCAGCGTCACGTTCTTCGGTCACGAGCCGCGCGCCTGCCAGCGGTACCCCAAGATGAGCGCGGTCCTGATGGCCGAGGTCTTCGGCGGGCACGGGCCGCCCCTGGTGATCCACCCCAAGGCCCTGCCGCACGGCGCGGGCATCCAGCTCAACCCGCCGCACATCCCGCACGGCGCCCCCATCGCACTGGCGGCCGGCCTGGTCCAGGCCAGCCCGGGGTGCACCGGGAGCTGAGCCGCACCGGCAACCGGGCCATCCGGTCACAGGGCCGCGCCACACCGGCGCGGCCCTGTGCCTGTTCCGGCCACCCGTGGTGGCGCCCGGAAATAGCGCGGCATCAGTGCATCGGCACCAGGACCTTGTTGATCACGTAGACGGTTGCGTTCGCGGTCTGGATATTGCCGCAGATCACCTGCGCGTTGTTGATGTCGTAGGCCGAGCCCATCTTCGCTCCCCTGACCGTGCCGCCCTCCAGCGTCTGCAGTGCCATCCCGTGTGCCAGTTCCGCCGGGGTGACCCGGCCGCTCACGATGTGGTACTTGAGGATCTTGGCGAGTTCGGCGGGACTGTGCATCATGTCCATCTCGTGGGCCGGCAGCTTCGCGAACGCGCTGTTGGCCGGGGCGAACACGGTGAAGGCATGCATGGAGTTGAGGTCGCTGGCGAGCCCGGCCATCTTGACGTCGGCGGCGAAGGACGTCAGCAGCGGGTTGTGCCTGGCCGCGGTGACCACCGGGTCCATGCTCATGCCGTGGAAGCTGCCCATGCCGGTGGCGGGGACCATCCCGCAGTCCGGCCCGAACCTCGCGGTTTCCACCATGGCGTGGGAGTGCGTGGGCATCGGGTGATGGGTTGCGGCGGCACCGGCTGCCGTGGAACTCGCGGAGCCGCAGCCAGCGGCGGCCAGCGCCAGCGCCGCGGCGGCCGCGGCACCGGTGAGCGCTACCGCCCGGCGTGATGCGTCAACGGCCTTGATACGCACGGTTTCTCCTCTTCGCAGGGCCCGGCCGGTCCGGCAGCGGCCGTACGGCGGCCTGGCCACGGCCCCGGTGCCTGCCCGGGCTGTGCCTCACACCAGGTATTCGGCGCGGGCAGGCCCGCTCATTGGCCATGGGCGGCGGCTGTGCCGATGCTGCGATCAGGCCAAGACGGCGCCGCCGCGGTGACGAATTAAGGGCGTGGAGACCGGACCTGGCCGCGTGTCACCGCCGCGGAGCCCGGGCAGCGCGCCCGTGCCCGGTGCGGACCTGGCGGGCCTGCTCGCCCGGGTGGCACGCGGCGACCACGCGGCGTTCGCCGAGGTCTACGATCGCGTCGCCGCGCCCGTGTTCGGCACGGTGCGCAGCGTGGTGCGCGATCCTTCGCTGTCGGAGGAGGTCACCCAGGAGGTCTTCGTCGAGGTCTGGCGGGCGGCCTCCCGGTTCGATGCCTGCAAGGGCAGCCCGATGGCATGGGTGGCCACGATCGCGCACCGGCGGGCGGTGGACCGGGTCAGGTCCGAGCAGCGCGCTGCGGAGCGGGACCGGCGCAGCGCCGCACCACTGATCGCCTACGACGACGTGGCGGAGACCGTCGAGGACAACCTGGACCGCGAGCGGGTCCGCCGCTGCCTCGGGGCGCTGACCGAACTGCAGCGCGAGGCGGTCACCCTGGCCTACTACGGCGGGTACACCTACCGCGAGGTCGCGGGCCTGCTTGGCGTGCCTGCCGGGACGGTAAACACCCGCATGCGCGATGGCCTGATCCGCCTGCGCGACTGCCTGGGGGCGGGGCGATGAGCGGAGACTGGCAGCCCGAGCCGCACACCCTGGCCGGCGCGTACGCGATGGACGCACTCGACGGCCCGGACCGGGCCCGGTTCGAGCGGCACCTGGAACGGTGCGAGGAGTGCACCAGGGAAGTGGCCGGGCTGCACGAGGCCACCGCACGGCTGGCCGGCGCGGCGGCGGTGCGGCCGCCGGACGCCCTCAAGGAACTGCTGCTGGCCGAGACCGCCCGGATCAGGCAACTGCCCCCGCTGACCGCGGCGCCTCCTCGGCCACCGCCCGCCCGACTCCGGCCGCGCGGCCAGCGGCTGGCCCGGATCCGCGGGCGGCGGCGGGCACCGAGGCTGGCCGTGGTGCTGGCCGCGGTGGCGGTGCTGGCCGCGGTGGCCGTCTGGGCAGGCGGCACCGTGGCCCGGTCCTCGCCGCCCGCGCAGTCAACGGTCAGCCACGACGTCGCCACGGTGCTGACCGCTCCTGATCTGACCGTGCTGAGCGGCCAGGTGCGCACCGGCGGCACTGCCACCGTGATGATGTCCCGCCGGGATCGCATGCTGGTGTTCGCCGCGGCCGGGACTGCGGGCGCTGCCGGGCTCGCAGTGCTACGAACTGTGGCTGATGCGGACCAGGGTGGACCGGCCCGCCGGGCTGCTCCCCATGCCCAGGCACGGCATGAGCGGCCCGGTGGTCGCGGCGGGCCTGCGGACCGGCGACCGGCTGGGCCTGACCGTGGAACCTGCCCGCGGATCCCGGCGCCCGACCTTGCCGATGATCCTCGTGCTCGCCTTGTAGGCATGGCCCGGCCGCACGGCAGCCGACAGCGAGACGCTGCCCCGGCGGTGGTGCTGAAATACGCCCTGGTTCTTGAGGAATACCTTCAGGTCGGAGGTACCGACCGGTGGCGAAGTAGGCGATGGTGACCTCCGCCGCTGCCGCCGGCCGCGCCGATGGCGACCACGTCGATGGACGTGACCCCGTCCGGGACGGTGGAGGTCTGGGTCCCTTTTCTCACTCTTGACTGGGTTAAACGCGTCATGTTTGCTGGCGGCCAGTTTCGGCGCTTTTGCGGTCTCACTCCATGGGTGCGCCAATAGGGCGTACGCATGCCTCGCCCCGGGTGATAAGCAATTTCCACAGGCACAAATAAGCAACCTTGCGTATTCCGGGCAATCCGGGTCATCTGTCATGCTGGGCAGCCAAGGATCGGCCTTAGGGGGACCCATGAACCGTCACCGTGCCCGGTCGGCGAAACTCGCATTCTTGGCGGTGCCTGCTGCCTTGGCAGCGGCCATGCTGTGGGAGCCCGCCGCGCTGGCGGCCACCGCGAGCCCGGCGGTAACCAAGGTGCTCACCAGTTGCGCGTTCACCGCCCTGAAGAACGCCGTGGCGGCCGGCGGCACGATCGACTACGGGGTCAACTGCACGTCCCCGGCGGTCAACTTCACCGCCACGATCAAGGTCCCTGCGGGCCTGACCGCTGACGTCGAGGCCAACGGGCACTCGGTCACCTTCGACGGCGGTGCCAAGGTGCGCCTGTTCCAGGTGACCGGGGGCAAGCTCACCATCGGCGGGATCTCGCTGTTCAACGCCGCGGTGTCGACCGCGAGCGGCGCGAACGGCGGCACCGGCGCGGACGGTACGCCGGGGACGGCCGGGACCAACGGCGCCAACGGGATGTCTGGCACGTCCCCCGGCCAGGACGGCGGCCCGGGCCAGGCGGGCGGCGCGGGCGGCGCGGCCACCGCGGGCAAGGCCGGACGGCGCGGGCAAGAACGCCACGCTGGCCCGGGGCGCGGCGCTGCTGATCACCTCGGGCACCGTGACCCTCACCAATGACAGCCTCACCGACGACATCGTGACCGCTGGCAACGGTGGCAATGGCGGTAACGGAGGCTTCGGCCGTGCGGGCGGCGGCGGCGGAGTCGGCGGCGCAGGCGGCGCCGGGGCAGGGGGAGCACCCAGCAGCACTGGCGGCGCCGGCGGGGCCGGCGGCCAGGGCGGCAACGGGGCGCCCGGCTCGGTCGGCGGTGTCGGCGGCAAGGCCGGCGCGGGCGGGGCCGCCCAGGGGGGCGCGGTGTGGAACGCGGGGACGCTCACCGTGTCGGGCTGCACCTTCGGCAGTGACTCGGCCGTGGCGGGCAACGGCGGTTCCGGTGGCTCGGGCGGTTCCGGCGGCCAGAGCGGCGGCGGTGGCGGCGGCGGGGAAGGCGGTTCCGGCAATCTCGGTGGCAGTGCCCCGGCCAGCGGCGGCACCGGTGGCGACGGCGGGGCAGGCGGCAACGGCGGGGAGAACGGGACCAACGCGGTCGGCGGCGCCGGTGGCGGCAGGCGGGGCGGCTGGCGCGGCCGGCCAGGCCCAGGGCGGCGCGATCTACAACACCGGGACGCTGCAGATCACCAACAGCATGCTGAACAGCAACCGCGTGGTCGCGGGGAACGGCGGCAGCGGCGGTCCCGGCGGTGAGGGCGGCACCGTCGGCGACCCGGGCGGCCCCGGGGAAAGCGGCGCGGGTGGCGGCGGAGGAGCAGGCGCCAAGAGTGGCGGCGGCGGTGCCGGGGGCCCGGCCGGCACGCCGGGGACCGTCAATCCGACCGTCCCCGCCGCGGGCAAGGGCGGCGCGTCCGGCAATGGAGCGGCAGGCGGGGCTGCCCAGGGCGGCGCCGTGTTCAGCTCGGGCACGCTGAACACGCTGACCGGGACCAGCTTCTCCAGCAACCACGCGAATGGCGGGAGCGGCGGCAGCGCCGGGACCGCGGGCCTGGGCGGCGGCGCCACCAACCAGAACGGCGGCGGCGGCCCGGGCGGCTTCGGCGGTGGCGGCGGCCCGGCCGGCACCCAGGGCGCGACCGGTGCCCCGGGACACGACGGTGCCAACGGCGGCTCCGCGCCGGTCGGACCGTCCGGCGGCGCGGGGGGTGCCGGTGGCACCAACGGCGCCGGCGGTCCCGGCGAAGGCGGGGCCGTGTACAACAGCGGCTCGGCCGATCTCGGCACCGCCGCGGCGCCCGACCACTTCACCTCCAACCAGGCCATCGGCGGCACCGCGAGCACGAGCGCCACCGCGGGCAGCAGTGGCTCCGCGCAGAGCGGCGGCCGCGGCGGCGCTCGGCGGTGGCGGCGGCCAGGGCGGCGGCAACGGCGCGCAGAGCGGGAGCGGCGGTAACGGCGTGGATGGCGCGGCGGGCGGGCACCCGGGTGCCGTGGGGGCCGGGTTCAACGGCGGCGCCGGCGGTGCGGGCCTGGGCGGCGCGATCTACGGCAACGGCTCGGGCAGCGGTGCCCAGCTCACCGTGACCGGCGACACGTTCTCGGGCAACACGGCCACGGGCGCGACCGGCTCGTCGGCGTGGTTCGGCGGCGCGGGCGGCGCCGGTGGCGGCGGTGGCAATGGCGGAACCGGCGGTGGCGGCGCCGACGGCAACGGCGACATCATCGGCAACGGCGGCGCCGGCGGCACCGGGGTGAACGGCGTAGCGGGCGCGGCAGGCGGCAAGGGCGGTGCCGGGGGCGCCGGTGGCCTCGCCGAAGGCGGCGGCATCTACGCCACCGGGTCGCTCAGCATCACCGGCAACTCCTTCGCCACCGAGTCGGCGGCCGGCGGCGCCGGCGGGACCGGCGGACACGGCGGCAACGGCGGGTCCGGCGGCGGCGGTGGCTTCAGCGGCTCGGGCGGTGAGAACGGCAACGACACCGCGCAGGCGCCCGACGGGGCCAACGGCAACGGCGCCAACGGCGGCAACGGCGGCGCGGGCGGCAACGGTGGCAACGGGCGGCAACGCCGACGGCGGCGCCGTGTTCAGCGTCTCGCCACCGGTGGCCGACTCCGGCAACACCTTCAGCGGCGACACGGTGACCGGCGGGTCCGGCGGGGCCGCAGGCACCGGCGGCTCCGGCGCCAGCGGCGGCCAGCCAGGCATGGGACCGGGCGCACCAGGGACCGCCGGAGCCACCGGTGCGACCGGCGCCAACGGCACGGCAGGCGCGGCAGGCACCGCCACCAACCCCGACCAGAACTAACCCCGGAGCCCCGCCAGGGCCCGGCTTCCGCCGGCGTTTGTGGTGGTGGGCACTCCACCCACAAAAGAATGTGGGTGGAGTGCCCACCACCACATTCCGTCCCGGCGGGGCGGCGGCGTCGGATTTGGTGCGCCAGAACCTCATGATCATCGCCACGCGATGGGGGCGCCCGTCCGCCCCGCGAAGAGCGTGGCCAGACACGTTTGTGGGCGATCACGCCAACGACCACCTTCTTATGTGGGCGTTGGCGCCAGCCACCACAAACGGCGGCCGCGAGTGACTGCAGCGGGTGGCCCGGCGGGCGGTCAGGACGCCGTTCTCTTGGCGGCGGGGCTGCCGCCGGGGTGGAACACGCCGAGCACCCGCAGCGTGGCCTGCCCGGTGTTCTCCAGGCAGTGCTGCTGCCCCGGCGGGAGGTGAATGCAGCTTCCCGGGGTGATGGGATGCTCGACCGGCCCGGCGTGCAGCACGCCCTCGCCGTCCAGCACGAGCACGACCTCGTCGTAGGTGTGGCTGTGCAGCGGGGCCCGGCCGGGCGGGATCTCGCCGACGAACTGGGTGGCCGCCTCGCATCCGTGACCCGGCCCGAACAGGACCCGGAACCGCCGGTCCCCGGTGACCTCCACGGCGCAGTCCGCCAGCCGGGCCAGCCGTGGCGCCCCGGTGTCGTCAGGGAGCCCGGTGGCCGCGGGGAGCGTAACGCTGTCCATCGTGAGCATGCCCGCGGCGGCGGCCAGCCGGTAGCGTGCGCCGGGCGGCAGCCACAGCGCCGCATCCCGCCCGATCGGCGCGTCCGGCCCGTCCTCGCAGGTCAGCAGGCCTGCCCCGTCGATCACGTACCACAGTTCGCCGCCGGGCCCGGCCGCCGCCTCGACGGCAGATCCAGAAGGCATCTCGACCCGGCGCCTCACCAGGCCGTCCCCTCCCGGAACGGTATCCACGAGGGTGCGTACCACCACATCCATGCGCCTATCGTCCCAGATAGGCGCGTTTGAGGTCGTCGCTGGCCAGCAGCTCCGCCGCGGGGCCGTCCAGGACGATCTCCCCGGTGGACAGGACATAACCGCGGTCGGCGATGGACAGCGCCATCGCCGCGTTCTGCTCCACCATCAGCACGGCCACGCCGGAGGTGTGGATCTCCTTGATGATCTGGAAGTTCTGCTGCACCAGCGCGGGGGACAGGCCCATCGACGGCTCGTCCATCAGCAGCAGCCGGGGCCGCGACATCAGCGCGCGGCCCATCGCCACCATCTGCTGCTCACCGCCGGACAGCGTGCCCGCGAGCTGGCCACGGCGTTCGAGCAGCCGCGGGAACAGCGCGTGCACCCGGTCGAAGTCCTCGTCGAGCTTCTCCCCGCCGCGCAGCACCGCGCCCATTTCGAGGTTCTCCCTGACCGTCATCTGCCCGAACAGCCGGCGGTTCTCCGGCACGATCGCGATGCCACGGGCGATCCGCTGCGGCACCGTCCAGCCGGTCACGTCCTCGCCGCGCAGCAGCACCCGGCCGGTGCGCGGCTGCACGATGCCCAGGATCGTCTTGAGCGTGGTCGACTTGCCGGAGGCGTTGCCGCCGAGCAGGCAAACCAGCTCGCCATCGCCGACATCCAGCGAGATGCCTTCGAGGATCCGCATCTGGCCGTAGTAGGTGGTGACGTTGTCGAGGCGGAGCAGCGTGGCGGGTGCCGTCATTTCTCTGCCTCCCTCGCGGGCGCTTCGCTGGCTTCGGGAGGCTGGTCCTCGGCGCCGGGGCACCGCTGCGGCGCTTCGCGTCCTCGCGGCGCTCGGCCCGGCGCCTGCGGCGGCGGCGCGCTCATCCGGCGTCCGAGAGCGCTTCGGGGTCACGCCCGAGGTAGGCCTCGACCACCGCCGGATGGCTCGCGACGGCGTCGAAGCCGCCCTCGGCGATCTTGACCCCGTGGTCGAGCGCGACCACCCGGTCCGAGCAGGACCCCACCACGTGCATGTCGTGCTCGATCACCAGGATCGCCACGTCGCGCTCGTCCCGCAGCCGCGAGATCAGCTCGGTGATCTCGTGCGTCTCGGTGGGGTTCATCCCGGCGGCCGGCTCGTCGAGCAGCAGCAGGGCGGGCTGCGTAGCCAGCGCCCGGGCGATTTCAAGCCGCCGCCGGTTCGCGTACGACAGGGAGTACGCGGGCTGGTCCCAGCGGTACCCGGCCAGCCGCTGGCCGAAGAACGACAGCACGTCGGCCGCCAGCGCCCTGGCCTCGCGCTCCTCGCGCCTGGCCCGGGGCAGCCGCAGCACCGACTCCCACGGCATCGCCTTGGTGCGGCCGTAGGTCGCGGCCATCACGTTCTCCATCACCGACATGTTCAGGAACAGCCGCAGGCTCTGGAAGGTGCGCGCGATCCCCATCCGGGCGATTGTGTGCGGGTACAGCCCGGCGATCGACTTCCCGGCGAAGACAACGTCTCCGGCGCTCGGCTCGTACACGCCCGTGATCACGTTGAACACGGTCGTCTTGCCCGCGCCGTTCGGCCCGATCAGGCTCACGATCTCCCGGTCGCGCACCTGCAGGTCCAGCTCGGAGAGCGCGCGCAGGCCGCCAAAGGACAGCGAAAGACTTTGTAGTTGCAATACGGAATCCCCGCGGGGCTCACCGTCCTGCGGCGCGGCCGTCCCCGGCTCGTTCGGGTCCGTGCTCATGTGATGGCCTCCACGCGCCGTTGCCCCAGCAGCCCCTGCGGACGTGCGTTCATCATCACGATCAGGATCGCACCGATCATGAGCTGCCTGGTGACGGACGGCTGGACGCTCAGCACGGTTTCCCAGACGAACGCCGCCAGGTACAGCGTGGGCGGCAGCAGGATCGTCCGCGTCCGCGAGCTCACCTGTACCAGCGCAATAAGCAGGCACACCAGCGCCACGAACCCCCAGTTACCGGCGGCCGTGGCATTGGCCGGGACGATCACCCAGTCGTGCAGCGCGTTGCCGACCCACCCGGCCAAGGACGCGCTGCCCGATACCGCACGTGCCGAGATGGCCGCGGCGATGGCGTGGACGGCGAATCCGAGTGCCACGGTGGCCGCGAGCACCAGGCCGAGCCTGCGCCACGGGCGCAGCTTGACCAGCAGCGTCAGCAGGATCAGGCCGTAGAACAGGTAGCCGGAATCGGTCGGGCTGCGCAGCAGCCCGTCGTAGATGACCATGATCACCAGGGCGCCGGTGGCCGCCCCGGCGATGCTGCCCGCGCCGCCGAGGATGAGCCCGGCATAGATCAGGATCAGAATCGGCGTGTCGAAGTCGGTTGGGAACACGCTGATCTGCTGCGCGGCGAAGATGGTGCCCGCCAGCGCCGCGACCGCCGCGCCGAACGCGAACGCCATCAGCTTGACCCGGTCGACCGGGATCGTCATGGACCCCGCCGCCAGCGGGTCCTCGCGCACCGCCCGCCAGGCGCGCCCGGTGCGGGAGAACTCGAGCAGCCGCAGCACCGCCATGGTGACCAGGAGCACCACCACCAGCAGGTAGTAGTACCCGGTGTTGGTGGTGATCTGATGGCCGAAGACGCTGATCGGGTCGATACCGACGATCCCGTTCGGCCCGCCCAGCGTGTTCGGCGCCACGTTGTTGGTGAACTCGACGAACGCCTCGCCGAAGAACAGCGTGATGATCGCCAGGTAGTCACCCACCAGCCGCCTCGACGGCAGCCCGACCAGTACGCCGAGGGCGGCGGCGGCGATCATCACCAGCGGTATGGACAGGTAGCTCGGCAGGTGGATGCCGTTCGTGCCGACCTGGCCCGAGGACACCAGCGCGAACCCGTACGCGCCGCAGCCGAAGAACGCGACGTAACCCAGGTCGAGCAGCCCGGTCCAGCCCACCGTGATGTTCAGCCCCACCGCGAGCAGCGCGATCACCATCGCGTCGATGCCGACCTGCAGCTGGAACCCGCCCAGGCCGATCAGCGGCAGCGCGGCCGCAGCCAGGCCGGCCAGAGCCAGCCGCGGCCACCAGCCGACCCGCTCGGCCTGCCGTTGCGCGCGGCCCAGCCAGGACGGCAGGTACTCCCGGCGGTGCGCCTGTCTGGCGACCCACTCGTCCGCCCCGACCTGAGGCCCGGCGGGCGGCGGGCCCGCGGGCGGCGGCGGCGAATCGAGGCTCATCAGCTCATACCTTCTGCAGTTGCGCCCGGCCGAGCAGCCCGCTGGGCCGCACCAGCATCACGACGATCAGCAGCGCGAACACGAACAGGTTGGTGTACGTCGAGGAGATATACCCGGTGATCATCGACTCCGCGACACCGATCAGCAGGCCGCCGAGCATCGCGCCGGGCAGCGAGCCGATGCCGCCGACCACGGCGGCGGTGAACGCCTTGAGGCCCACGATGAATCCGATGGTGGGCGTCACCTGGTTGAACAGCAGCCCGCCCATCACGCCGGCCACCCCGGCGAGTGCCGACCCGAGGAAGAACGTCGCCGCGATGGTGAAGTTCACGTTGATGCCCATCATCTCGGCAGCCTCCCGGTCGGCGGCCACCGCGCGCATCTGCTTGCCGAGCTTGGTGCGGTTGACCAGTTCCCGCAGGCCGACGGTGAGCAGCAGGCCGAGCACCAGGACCATGATCTGCACCGAGTCGATCGTCACCGACCCGATCGTGATCCCGGACGAGAGCGAGATGAAGTCCGCGGTGTTGTAGACCCGGAACTGCGCGCCGAACAGCAGCAGTGCCGCGTTCTCCAGGAAGAACGAGACGCCGATAGCGGTGATCAGCGGGGCGATCCGCGGTGCGTCCCGCAGCGGCCGGTAGGCGAACCGCTCGATCGCTACCCCCAGCCCGCCGACGACCACGGCCGCCAGCACGAACATGATCAGCAGCAACAGCGGGACCGCGATGCTCAGCGATGACGGCCCGCCGAACCACTGGATCACGAAGAACCCGATGTACGCCCCGACCATGTACAGGTCCCCGTGGGCGAAGTTGAGCAGCTTCAGGATCCCGTAGACCATCGAGAAGCCGAGCGCGACCAGCGAGTACAGGGCACCGGTGGTGATCCCGTTCACCAGTTCCTGGAAGAAGAAGCCCATGCGTCAGGTTTCCTGCCTGCCGTCGTCGTGCCCGGTCCCGCCGGGCGGCGCGCCCGCTATGTAAGCCGGCGCGCCGCCCGGCGGCTAGCTGGGTTCCGCCGGTCAGCCGGGAATCAGGTTGTACTTGCCGGTCGAGTCGATCTTGAACAGGAAGAACTTGCCGTTCACGACGTCACCGCTCGAGGTGAACTTGATCGGCTGGCCGAGGATCGTCGTGGCCTCGTTCGTGTTCTTGATCGCGGCGAGCACGTTGGCGCGGCTCGGCGTCTGGCCCGACTTGCAGACCGACGCGATCGCCTCGTCGATGACGTGCTGCGCCGCGAACACCGGCGGCCCGAACGTGCCGAACTTCCCGAACTTCGCCAACGCGGCAGCCGCGATCGCCTTGTCGGCGGGAAGCGCGGTGATGTCCGGGCCGAACGAGGACACGTACGAGCCGTTGATGCTGAACGTGCCCGGTGAGAACAGGCCGTCCGTGCCGAAGATCACGGCCTTCTTGTGCTGCTGGGCCAGGTTGCGGCCGAACTGCTGCGCGTTCGAGGCCACCTGCCAGGGCAGGACCACCACGGTCGTGCTGGGCGTGACCTTGGCCACCAGCGAGGAGAAGTCGGTGAGCTTCTGTGAGACCGACTCGTGGTCGACCTTGATCCCGGCCGCCTTGAAGATCGGCACCATCGCAGCGACCAGTCCGGTGGAGTACGCCTCCTGGTCATCCACGATCATCAGCGCCTTCGGGTGCAGGTTGTTGATGATGTAGTTGGCGTCCTGCGGCCCCTGCACGCTGTCCTTGGACACGGTGCGGAAGAACGTCGGGTACTTGCCGGTGGTGAGCGCCGCAGCGGTCGCAGACCCGGAGATGAACGCCAAGCCGGCCCGGGCCATAAGCGGGCCCACGGCCTCGACCTCCTGACTGCCGGCCGGGCCGACCACCGCCACGATCTTCGAGTTCGAGGTGAACTGCTGGGTGACGGTCGTTGCCTGGGCCGGGTTGAGCTGGGTGTCGCCCTGGACGATCGTGATCTTCGTGTGGTTGGCCAGGTTGTCCCGCAGGACGGCGAGCTCCGCGAAGTGCAGTTGCTCCTGTCCGAGGACGGCCACCGGGCCGGTAAGCGGGCCTTCCATGCCGGTCGAGGCGACACAGGACTTGGTGGCGGTGCTGGCGGTCGAACTGGTACTGCTGCTGCCGCAGCCGGCCACGGCGAGCGCACCTGCTGCCGCCGCGGCGACGATCACGCTTGTTTTCATATGGGTACGCCCTCCCTGGCGATCCAAAGTGCTGTCGATCAAACCATTGCGCTGGTTACCAGGGCAAGGGAAGGGTTTTGAGGTCTGGCTGGCGGTTGTGATTCGATCGAAATCTAGGCGTTCACCAGTGCAGTAGCGGAGAGGAACCTGCCGATGACCGAAACACTGAGCTCGAGCCTCGACGTCGCCTCGGTACGGGAGCGCTTCTCCTCGCTCCGGGACTTCGCGTTTCTCGACGCCCCGGGCGGGACTCAGGTGCCCGACGAGGTCGGCGACGCCATCGCCCGGGCGCTGCGTGAGGCGAGCGCCAACATGGGCGCGGGCTATGCGACGAGCCGCCGGGTGGGCGAGATCCTCGAGGAGGCCGAGCGCAAGGCGGCCCGGTTCCTCGGCTGCGAGCCGCATGAGGTGATCTTCGGCGCGAACATGACCTCGCTGAACTTCACGCTCAGCCGCACCGTGGGCCGAGGATTCCGCCCGGGCGATGAGATCCTCGTCTCCTCGGCGGACCACGATGGTGGCGTCGCTCCGTGGCTGGAGCTTGCCCACGACCGCGATCTGGTCGTCCGGCACGTCGAACTGCTGGACGACACGACGCTCGACTTCGCCGACCTGCAGCGCAAGCTCGGGCCGCGCACCAAGGTCGTGGCGTTCGCGTGGGCGTCGAACGCGGTCGGCACGGTCGTCGATGCCCGCCGGGTGTGCCAGCTGGCGCACGACGCCGGGGCGCTTGCCTGGATCGACGCGGTCCACTACGCGGCACACGAGCCGATCGACGTCCGCGAGGCCGGTGCCGACGTGCTGCTCTGCTCGCCGTACAAGTTCTGCGGCCCGCATCTGGGCATGGCCTTCGGGCGGGCCGAGGTGATCGAGGGCTGGCGCCCGTACAAGGCCCGCCCGGCACCAACGACGCCGCTCGGCCGCCGGTTCGAGACCGGCACGCAGCCGTACGAGCTGCTCGCCGGCTTCAACGCCACGATCGACTACCTGGACTCCATCGGGGGCTTCGAGACGATCGTGCCGTACGAGCGCGCGCTCGGGCAGCGCTTCCTTGACGGCATCTCCGACGCGGTGACCGTGTACGGGCTGCCGGGGATGGCCGGCCGTGTGCCCACGTTCCTGGTCAATGTGGCGGGCGTGGCCGCCGAAGACGTGGCCGCCCGCCTCGCCGACGCGCAGATCGGGGTCTGGGCGCACGACTCGTGGTACTCGCTGAACCTGTACCAGCGGCTCGGCTACGTCAATAAGTCGGTGCGGATCGGCTTCATCCACTACAACTCGGCCGGCGAGGTGGACCGCCTCGTCGAAGCCCTCGAAGCGGCCCGCAAGGCGTGACTACCGCCGGCCCGGCCCCGGCGGAAGCCGGGCGCCGGGCCAGACGGTGTCCGTGATCACGGACGATCCTTTCGGGGTTCCTCCTGGTGATCGTCCGTGATCACGGTGTCACGGCTACCGGCGCGGGAACCGGTCCTGCAAGGTGGTGTTGTTGTGGACCTTCAGGTGATAGCGGTTAATCATCTGGTGCACCCACTTGGCCAGCCCGCGCATCGGGGCGTTGCCCGCGTCGCGGATCTTGTAGTAGCCGGTGGGCACCCAGTTCGAGCCCGGATACCAGCGGGTTAGCTGGACTCTCTCGCCGGGCTGCGGCGCCTGGAGCACTACATGCCGCCAGAAGTAGAGGGTGACGTGCCCGTCGCCGAAGAACACCAGGTTTCCCGGCTTGGGGTGGTCCCGCTGCGGCTTCAGCGCCCGGCTGGCGAGCATCGCGTACGTGGTGCGCGGCAGCGACATGCCCACGTGGGAGTAGGCCGCCACGACCAGCCCGGAGCAGTCGAATCCGCGGCTACACGGGCCGGTACCGCCATACGTATAGGAGCAGCCGATCTGGCGCATAGCCCAGGACATCGCGTCCTGGCGCCGGTTGGCGCTGGCGGGCGCCGCGACCAGTCCGATCACGGTGAATGCCGCGATCAACGGCACTGCGGCCCTGGCCAGCAATCTCAGTTTCGGGGATGTGGATGCTGATGATTTTCCGTGGTTCCAGTGGTTGAAAAGGGCGAATTTCTTGGCGAGATGGGGGCGCACAAGGCGTTCCTTGTCTCAGGCAATAGGGCGACCCACCGGCCAGCGCAAGGCGAGTTCAGGGCCAGGCGCTGCAGAAACCGGCATGTCCAGAGCACCTTAACCGGAACTTAACCTACATGTGAGCATTTCTTGAATTTGCGCGTGGTGAACACCTGAATATGACATAGCGTGACCCGCCATGTACTACTTCCGCGATGGGAAGATAAGGCCGGAATGGGAAGCTTTTTGTCGCACAGGGTAACTGAATGCCTGCCATTGGCAATCAAATTTGGCTATTTTCGCGACCATTGAGGGATTATCTACCCATTGTGACATGAGTTGCCTATGTGATCTGTGAGGCGCAGATGGAGCACTCAGGCGCGGTTGGCCAAACGAAACAGGCAGCACGAGGCGCGCACGCCAGGGCTGGGGTGGCTGGCGGCCGCCGGCGTTTCAGCGGCGTTTCAGCGCCGTTCCAGCGGTAGTTGGCACAGTCGGGTGCCATGAAGAGAACCAGGATCGCCGCGCTTGCCTGCGCGGCCGGCACCTGGGGCAGCGCGGCCCGGCCGCCCGGCCCGGCCAGCACCGGGAACAACTCCGGCGCCCACGTGGCGTGCTGGTCGGCGGGGAACTGCACGGCCGGCGGGGCCATCATCACCTCGGGCCACCTGCAGGCACTCGTCGCGGCCGAGAAGTCGTGATGACCGGGGAACGGCCGGTCATGATCGGGCTCCGGCAGCGCGACGCGCGCGACCTGGCCGCGATGGACGCCGCTGCTTCTCTGGCGGTATGGGACGTGGTCCCCGGTGGTGAAGTGGCGGAGACCGCGGTCCGGGTAGATGGCGCCCCGGTGCCCGCGTGGTGGGCCCGGGATGTGGCCAGGGACGTGACGTTGCACCGCTCCCGGGAGCTTGCGGTGGCGAGCCTCGCCCCGCCGCCTGCCCCGGTCCCGTGCCGCCGGGCGTCCCCTTGGCTAGCTGGTGGCGCCGGTGAGGATCGCGGCGAGCTTGTCCAGGTTGATATTGCCGCCGGAGACCACGCAGACGACCGTCCCGGAACCGGCCTGGCCGGACAGCGCGGCGGCCAGGGCGAGCGCACCCGCGCCCTCGGCGATCACCCGGGCCCGTTCGGCCATCAGCCGCACCGCGGCCGCGACCTCGGCGACGCTGACGGACAGGGCCCCGTCGATCAGCGGCGTGATGAGCGGCCACATGGTGTCGAGCACCCGCCGGCTGCCGGCCCCGTCCACGAACGAGGCGCGGTAGTCGATGTCGACCGGGTGCCCGGCGGCCACCGCGGCGGCCAATGCCGCGCCAGTCTCCGGCTCGGCGGTGTAGATCTTCGTTTCCGGCCGCAGCGCCTTGATCGCACTGGCGATGCCGACGGCAAGACCACCACCGCCGTACGGGATCACCACGGCGTCCGGAGCCGGCAGGTCCTCGAGGATCTCCAGGCCGATCGTCCCGTTCCCGGCCATCACCGCCGGGTCCTGAACCGGGTGCACGAACAGGCCCTCGGCCCCGTCGAGGTGGCTGGTGACGATCACGTTCCACCAGTCGTCGTAGGGCAGCTTTACCACCTGGCCGCCCAGCCGGGCGATGGCCGCCAGCTTCGCCTCCGGCGCATGTTCGGGCACGGCGATGGTGGCGGGCACACCGAGCGATCGCGCGGCCCAGGCGACGCCCTGGGCCATGTTCCCCGCGCTCGCGGTGAGCAGGCCGCCGGCGCTGGCGCTTGGCGGCGCGAGCCGCACCGCGTTCGTCGCGCCGCGGATCTTGAACGAGCTGATCGGCTGGAGGTTTTCCAGCTTGAGATGGATGTCGGCGGGAGCGTCCTCGACGCGCAGCCGGACCAGCGGGGTCCTGATGGCGGCCCCTGCGATCCGCTCCCGCGCCGCCTCGATGTCGGCCAGCGCGATCACAGCTCGACCTCCGTACCCAGGCCCTGCGCGCGGGCTGCCGCGACCGCGATCTCGGCCGCCGCGAGGTCTTCGACGCCGATGCCGAGCGACCGGAACAGGGTCAGTTCCCCGTCGTCCCGCGGCCTGGCGCGCTGCCCGCGAGCACCTCGCCGAGTTCGGCCCTGATGTGCTCCTCACCGGCGATCGCACCCTCGCGGACCGCGAGCTGGAACTCACCGGCCTCGTGCCGCACCGATTCGCGGCTGTCACAGAACATCGCGCTCGCGGCCACCGTGGCGGTGTCGATCTCACGCGCCTGTGGTGTGCTGGCGCCGACCGCGTTGACGTGGGCGCCGGGCTCGAGCCACGCGTGGGCGAGCACCGGCTCGCGCGAGCTGGTCGCCGCGACCACCACATCGGCGCCGCGGACCGCCTCCTCGGCGGTGTCTGCCACGCTGACCTGCGCGCCGGGCATGCCGGCCTGCCCGGCCAGGGCCTGCGCGTGGGCCCGGGTGGGTGCGTAGACGCGTACCTGCTCGAAGTCGCGCACGCCAGCGAGCGACGTCAGGTGTGCGCGGCCCTGGACGCCGGCCCCGAGTATCGCCAGGGTGCGTGCGCCGGCGCGGGCCAGCAGGCCGGTGGCGACGGCGGTGACCGCGGCGGTACGGATCTCGGTGACCGCGGAGGCGTCCAGGATCGCGGTGGGCGCACCGGTCTCCCCGTCGAACAGCGTGACCGTGCCCTGGTGCGCGTCGAGCCCCCGCGCCGGGTTGCCGGGCATGATGCAGATCGCCTTCAGCGCGAATGCCGCGCCGCCGTCCCGCTGCGCGCTGCTATCGCGCTCCGCGCCCCGCCAGCTCGGCATGAGCCCCATCAGCCCGGCCGCCCCGGGCGGCCGCATCACCGTGCGCAACGGGTGGTAGGTCTCGCCCCTTGCCCGTGCCGCGAGCACCGCGGCCATCGCCTCGGCGCAGGTCCGCGGCGGCAGCGCGGCCACCACGTCGCGGTGGCTGAGAATCAGTACCCGCATTCAGCTGACCGTCCTTTCGACCTGGGCCCGCTCCGGCCCGGTGAGCGGGTGGCGGAGCGCCTCGGCGACCGGGGCAAGGTGCTCCGGGCGGCCGGGGCCGATCACGACCTGGGTGACCCGCTCGTCGGCGAGCAGCCAGGCGAGCGCGAGGCCGGCCATGGAGATGCCGCGGCTCCCGGCCAGGGCCCGGAGCCGATCGAGCGCGTCGTAGGTTACGTCGGTGACCAGCTGGCGATAAGGCTCCGGGCGCTGGGTCATCCTGGAGCCCGCCGGGAACTGCTCGCCGCGCCGGTACTTGCCGGTGAGCCAGCCGCCGGCCAGTGGGCCGAACGCCAGATAGGCGACGCCGCGCCCGGCGCACAGGTCGAGCAGCCGGGCGCCGTCGTGCCGTTCGAGCAGCGAATAGCTGTTCTGGATGGCCCGGGGCGCCCCGGCCGCGAGCGCGGCGGTGAGCTGGGCGGTGCCGAAGTTGCTGACCCCGTAGGCGCCGATCGTGCCCGCCGCACTGGCCTGCTCGAACGCGCCGAACGTCTCGGCGAGCGGCACGTCCGGGTCGAAGTCGTGTGCCAGGTACAGCTCGACGTGGTCCACGCCGAGCCGGTCCAGGCTGGATCGCAACTGGCGGGCGATCCGTTCGGGGGCCAGGCCGTGATCGGCCCCGGCCGTCATCGGGTTGTAGGTCTTGGTGGTGAGCTGGGGCTGGACCCCGCGGGTGGCGATCCAGCGGCCGATGGCCGCCTCACTGCGCCCGCCGCCATAGGCGTCGGCGGTGTCGAAGTGGGTGATGCCGGCCTGCCAGGCGGCGTCCATTACCGCGAGCGCCTGGTCGTGGCTCAGCCCCTGGCCGAAGAACTCGGGCGCCGAACCGACCCCGCCGAAGTTGCCGCAGCCAAGCGCGATCCGGGCGAGCGGGAGAACGGGAATGGTGACCCCGGGCGCCTCGGTCATCGGCCGGAGCTGCCACAAGTGATCATCGCAGCATTGAATCAAACGCCCGGACGGACGGGCAATGCCGGGGGCGGGGCAGGCGCTGGGCCCGCCCCGCCCCCGGCTGCGGTTAGCCGACCTTGTAGGAGTAGGGGATGTTGACGAGCTCGTCACCCGAAGCCGTGGCCAGGTTGAGGGTGTCCACGCCGATGAAGCCGTGGACCACCGTCCCCTTGGGCGCGTTCGGGGTGATGGTGAGCGTGATGGTGCCCTTCTGGCCCGGGTTGAGGGTCACCGGGGAGTAAGGCGCGCTGGAGTTGACGCTCTGCTCCCAGACGTCGCCGGATGTGGAGGTCACCGCCGAGTCGAACGGGTTGGTGTTCGCGACTGCTGCCAGGTTCACCGTCCCGGTGGTGGCGGCGGTGAACGGCCCGGTCGCCTCGGGCAGGCCGAAGAAGAACCCCGGTGCCACCTCCGGCGCCGCGAGCGCCGCCACCGACTTCTTGCCGGACGAGACGCCGGGGAAGTCGGGATCCCCGAACACCCAGGACACGTCCATGGTGATCGGCACCGTGCCCTGCGCGGTCACCGTCAGCGCGTTGGTGTTGGTCGGGACCAGCCAGTTCGGCTGGGCCGACAGCGACAGCGGCAACGTCACGTTATTCACGTCGCTGCCGAGCAGTTGCTGCCGGACCTTGCCGTTCAGCCGCGGATCGGCGAAGTAATCCTTGGCGATGTTGCCGGTGTTGGTCACCGAGATGGTGGCCGTGACCGGCTTCCCGGCCGGCAGCACGGTGCTGGACGAGTGCGGTATCCCCTTGCTGGTCACCGCCGGCGGGGCGAACCTGATCGCACCGGTGAACGGCTCGCTCAGGTGCGAGCCGTCGACCGGTAGCGCGACGAGCAGGACCAGGGTCCACAGGCCGCGCGCCGGTGAGCGATGGAAGAACTGCATGGCCGGCCCGGGGGCGAGGCCGTCGTTGGCGGTCGTCTGCGCGTCCAGCGGCTGGCCATTGGGATCGATCAGGAACCCTTCAAGCCCGTAGTTGGGGTGGCCAAACTGGACGCCGAGGTTCAGCGACGGCTTGCCCGACGGGACATTGAACTGGTAGGTGAACTCCTGACCCGCGTTGAACGAGGCCGCGCCGCCGGTGAGCGTGCCGGTGAACGTCCCGCCCGCCGCGGTGATCGGGACCAGAGCGCGGACGATGATCGGGATGCTCCCGTCGGCGTTACCGCCGGTGCCCAGGTGCAGCTTGAGCCCCTTGTCCCCGGCCTGGCTGGGGGTGACGGTCACCTTGAACGTGCCCGTCTGCCCCGGTGCCAGCGTCCGGGAGGACGGCGACACCGAGCCCGCCGGGTGGAACTGCTGGGTGATATAGGAGAACTGGACCGGCCCGAAGTAGGGGGCGTTGCTGACCGTGAAGATCACCGCGGTCCAGGTGCCCGCGATCGGGTTGTGCACCTCGACGTGGCCGAATCCGCTCTGGTTGGCGCCGAGCAGCGAGTACGCGGCCACCGCGCCGTTCGGGTCGAACAGCGTCTCGAAAGCCACCCCGCCGACCGATTGGTCGTTCCAGGTGATGTTGCCGTTGAGGTTGCCCACCCCGGCCGGCACGCTGAACGTGTGCTCGGCGAAGTAGTCGGTGTTCCCCTCACCATCGATGTAGGTCGGGCTCGCACTGCTCAGGTTGACGGTGCCGGTGTCGATGGACGCCCTCGTCGGGCGGCCGGTCACGGCCGGGGTGACCGTCTGGGATCCGGAGCCCTCGTTGGTCACGCCGACGCTGAACGTGGCCGCGTGCCCCGCGATCACGGCGGCGTTCAGGCTCGTCTTGCTGACGAGCAGCGTGCTGCCCTGCGGGCTGTGAGTGTTGACCGACTCGGCAAGCTGGACGGCCTTGAGCGTGTTCACCAGCCCGGCGCCCTGCTCGTCGGCGGGCGAGCCGAGGTCGGTGGCCGTGCTGACGATGATCCGCTCGACCAGCGCCGGGGTCGGCGAGTTTCCGCCGTGTGCATGCCGGTACGCCCCGATGACCAGCGCCGCTGTGGCCGCCGTCTCGGGGGATGACGCGCTGGTACCGCCGGCCGCCCAGATCGGCGGCGGGTTGGCGCCGTGGTCGATGTCGGCACAGCCGAAGAAGTTCGTGGTGTCGCTGCTGCACAGCGACCAGCCGCGGTCGCCGGGGGCCACCACGTCCACGGTGTGCGGGTTGAACTCGGTGACGCCGTCGGAGGACAGCGCGGTGATGTTGTTGTCCTCCCAGCCGCCGGGCGAAAGCTGCGTGCCGTACCGGGTGGTCTGCCGGTAGACGCGGTAGGTGGTGGTCCCGCCGACCGCGATCACGCCTTGCGTCGTGGCCGGTGAGCCGATGTTGTTGAACGGGCCGGCGTCGCCGCTGCTGGCCACGACCGTTACGCCTGCGGCCACCGCCGCCTGGTCGGCCAGGGACACCGGGTCATCCTGGGTGTTGGGGACCGGGTTGCCACCGATGGACTCGTTGAGCACGTCGACGTGGTCGTGCATCACGGCCCACTCGATCGCCTGGATGATCTGTGAGTTGAAGAACGAAGCGGCGCTACCGGCCACGTTCAGCACTGCCAGGCTGGCACCGGGCGCGATGCCCTCGATCTTGATGTTGCAGCCCGGTGGCAGCGGGTGCGCCGGGTTGACGAACCCGGACAGGTCGTAGGTCTGGTTGCCCTGCGAGGCGATCGTGCCGGCATCCAGGAAGGCCTCCCGGCCGTCGGTCGGCGCGCCGGGGCCGAACCCGCTGAAGTCCTGGTAGTCGAAGATGACGTGCTGGCCGCCGGCCCGGATCAGGTCGGGATTGTTCGGGTCGATGCCGTCGGCGATGATGCCGACCTTGACGCCGGACCCGTCAGCGAGCTGATCGGCGGCGTCCACGTTCATCACTTCGCGCGCCTCGGGCTCGACCAGCGGCTGCGCCGGGTTGCTCGGGCAGATCTGCTGCGGTGCGTTGGACTGCACGTGCTGATGCTGCGTCCCGGCCGGGAAGATCGGGCCCGCCCCGCTGCCCAGCGAGGCGAGGCGCCGGATCGTGTCAGGGACGACGGCCTGCACCGCGGGGTTGCGCTGTAGCCGCGCAGCCTCGACCGAGGAGATCGTCGCGGATATCGCATCGATGATGTGGTAGCCGCGCACGTGCTTCGCGTGCACCTGGCGCAGTTCGGCCAGTACGCCTGCCTGGGAGGTGTTGGCGGCCTGGATCCGCGCGTCCGCGGTGGCGCCCTTGGCGGGCAAGGAGGTGAGCTGGTTCTTGAAGATGATGATCGATTGGTGCGTCGCGCGCGCGGCGAGCCGCTCGACCTGCGCCGCGGTAAGCACCGACTTGGTGCCCTTGAACACCCGGCCCGGCGAATGGGCCGCTACCGCCGCGCCGCTGGCCGCCAGCGGCAGCAGCGCCGCGGTCCCAAGGACCGCGGTCAAGCGAAGACCAGAACGAAAGCGCATGGCGTGAGTCCCGTCCCTTCCAGAAACCGGCCGCGGTGATCTCCGGTGATCACGTCGCGGATCACATTCCGGCCCCTACGCAAGCTGTTGCCTTTGCCGTTGCTTTGTCAACCCTTGAACAGGGCAAAGGGGCCGCCCGCTCCAGCGAGCAGCCCCCTTGTCCGCGCTTATGGCCTGCCGCGCAGGCCCTCGCGGCGGTTCCCTTCCGGTCAGCCGACCTTGTAGGAGTAGGGGATGTTGACCAGTTCGTCACCGGCGTCCGTGCCGAAGTTGAACGTGTCGACACCGACGAAGCCGTGGACCACCGTTCCCTTGGGCGCGTTCGGGGTGATGGTGAGCGTGATGGTGCCCGACTGGCCAGGATCAAGGGTCAGCGGGGAGTAGGTGGCGTTGGGGTCGACGGTGACCGCCCAGATGTCGCCGGACGTGGACGTCACCGCCGAGTCGAACGGATTGGTGTTCGCGACCGCCGCCAGGTTCACCGTCCCGGTGGTCCCGGTGGTGAACGGCCCGGTCGCCTCGGGGATGCCGAAGAAGAAACCGGGAGCGACCTCCGGTGCCGCAAACGCCGCGACCGAGTTGTTGCCGAACGACACTCCCAGCACATCGGGATCGCCGAAGGCCCAGGAAGTGTCCATGGTGATCGGCACCGTGCCCTGGGCTGAACGAGCCGCCGCTCGGGCTGATCGGGACCAGCGAGCGGACGATGACCGGGATACTCCCGTCGGTGCTGCTACCGGTGCCCAGATGCAGGGTGAGCGCCTCGTCGCCCGCCTGGCCCGAGGTGACCTTCACGGTGAACACCGCGCTCTGCCCCGGCTTGAGCGTGCGAGACGACGGCGATACCGAGCCGGCCGCGTGGTTCTGCGCGGTCTGGTAGGAGAACTGGACGGTTCCGAAGTACTGGCAACGCTGATCTCCGGTGATCAGGTTGCATAGCAAATTTCCGGCCCCGACGTCACTCTCCGCTTTGCTGGCGGCTTGTCAAGCCTTGACTTAATGCAAAATCTCTGTCGTGTAGCCGTATCGGAACGGTCACAAATCCCGGCCGGGCCGCGTGGCCGAAGCCTGCCGTGGCACCACTGGCCGCAAGCGGTTGCAGGCGCCGAAAAGGGGGCCGCCCGCAAGGCGGGCGGCCCCCTTAATTACTTGTGCGCGCGGCCGGGATCAGCCGAGGTAGGTGTTCAGGAACGTGTTGGCGATGATGCCGTAGCCGAGGATGTTGGCGTGGATGTTCGGCCCGACCGGGGGCGCCGCGCACTCCCAGGTGTAGGTGCAGATGTAGGCGACGTCCTTGGGCACCTTGCCGAACAGGGGCAGGGTGACCTTGACGCCGAACTGGCTGGTGTGGAACGCGGTGAACACGTCGGCGACCTTGGCGCCGAAGGCCGTGTACACGCCGCCCAGCAGGTTGCCGAAGGCCTGGGCCAGCGCGATGCTGGCCTTGGCCAGGGCCTTGGAGGCGGGGTCGCCCTTGAGCCAGTTGGCCAGCTCGGGGTTGTAGTAGTTCATGCCGATGATCGGCGGGACCCCGCTGCCGCTGGCCGTGGTCAGCGTGTTCATGATGCTGGTCAGGTTGGCCTGTATCTGCGGGAAGACCCCTTCCAGGCACGTGACGATCTGGTTGAGGGTCGGCAGGACCAGGCACGGGTTCAGGTCGTTCGCCCCGATGTCGATGGTCACGAGCTGGACCTTGTTCTTGTGGCTGGCCAGGAACGCCGCTGCCTGGGCGAGCTGCGAACCGGTTGAGTAGCTGCAGATGCCACCGTTCATCATCGTCGCGGTGGTCTCACCCGGGCAGCCCAGCTTGACCAGCTTCAGCGTCGGGTTGGCGGTCCGCAACGCGGCGAACAACTGGTTCGGGTAGCCCTGGTTGGTCTCCACGCTGACGCCCGAGGAGTTGGGCTGGACCCCCTGAGCGAGTGAGTCCCCGAGCGACAAGTAGTAGGTGGCTGTGGTCGTGTTGGTTGATGCCCGGTGGGCGGCGAACGCAGGTGCCCCCCCGGCCATCGCTACTGTGGCGGCGACGGTGGCCACGGCGATGGTTGCAGCGATGCGACGCATCATTTTCTCCAGATTTGGAAGAGATGACCGCTAGGTGAACGCGATCGTAACTGGCCTGGCAGGGGCGTGTAAGGAATCAGCAAAAAGCTTGGCCAATTAGTGTCGGCCCTGCGCGCAAGCTGTCTCCGTGCGACTCGATTGCGTTACTAAAGTGACTCGTGGTGATGTTGAGTTCCGGTCGCGTGAGGGCCGGAGTTATGACAGTTTCCCTTGGGTACACTGACCGCCACGGGACGCCATGGCCGGTGCGCCGCCACCCCTGGCGGCACCTGGTCCCCCCGGCGGCAGCGGCCGCGGGCTTTTCACTCGATGGCGCAGCGTGATGGGAGTCGGAATGCGCGTTATGGTTCTCGGCGGTGATGGGTTCTGTGGCTGGCCGACGTCGTTGTACCTGTCGGATCGTGGTCACGAGGTCACCATCATCGACAACCTGAGCCGCCGGAAGATCGACGTCGAGCTTGAGGTTGAGTCGCTGACGCCGATCCGCCCGGTGAGCGAGCGGATCGGAGTCTGGGAGGAGGTGTCCGGGCACGACATCGGGTTCGTGAACCTGGATCTGGCGACGGAGTACGACCGGCTGGTCGCGGTGCTGGAGGAGATCCGGCCCGAGGCGATCGTTCATTTCGCCGAGCAGCGGGCCGCGCCCTACTCGATGCGGAACACCCACACCAAGCGGTACACGGTGGACAACAACGTGCGGGCCACGCACAACCTGCTGACCGCGCTCGTGGCCACCGGCATCGACGCCTCGCTCGTGCACCTGGGCACGATGGGCGTCTACGGGTATGGGTGGTCGGGCAGTGCGCCGATCCCCGAGGGGTACCTGACCGTCAAGGTCCCCACGCCCGACGGTGAGATCGAGCGGGAGATCCTGCACCCGGCCAACCCCGGGTCGGTCTACCACATGACCAAGACCCTCGACCAGCTCATGTTCTCGTTCTACGCCAAGAACGACGGGCTGCGGATCACCGACCTGCACCAGGGCATCGTGTGGGGCACCCAGACCGATCAGACCAGCCGCGACGAGCGGCTGATCAACCGGTTCGACTACGACGGTGACTACGGCACCGTGCTGAACCGGTTCCTCATGCAGGCAGCGATCGGGCACCCGCTGACCGTGCACGGGACCGGCGGGCAGACCCGCGCGTTCATCCACATCCGTGACACCGTCCGGTGCATCGAGATCGCGATCAACAACCCGCCCCTGGCCGGCGACAAGCCGCGTGTCCTCAACCAGATGACCGAGACGCACCGGGTGCTGGACCTGGCCAAGATGGTGGCCGACGTGATGCACGCGGACATCGCCTACCTGCCCAACCCGCGCCGCGAGGCCGAGGAGAACGACCTGGCCGTGCGCAACGACCAGTTCCTCGCCCTCGGCCTCAAGCCGACGACGCTGTCGGAAGGGCTGCTGGAAGAGGGCCGCCTGGTCGCCTCTCGCTACCGCGACCGGGTGGACCCGAGCAAGATCGTCTGCCGTTCCGTCTGGCGGGCCGGCATGGAGACCGCGGACGACCTGGTAACCGAACTGCCTGCCTAGCGGGCACGTCGGCCCTAGTCCTACTATCCCCGTACGGGGCTTGCCTGGCACACCAGGCGGGCCCCGTACGTGCTTGGAGGGTGGGATATGGCCGAGGTTGTGCAGGGAACCCGGCTCGGTCACCGCCGTCCAGTACCGGGTGCCTGACTGGTGAGACGGAACTGGTCACCGAGCAGGCCGCCGCGCCCGCGCCCGAATAAGCGCTCAGTTGGCGATGCCGATGGCCTGTCCGATCGTCTCGGGCCGCGTCAGCACCGCGAGCATGAGGTGGGCGACGTCGGCGCGGGAAACGGTCAGCCCGCGCCGGAGGTTGCGCCCGTAGGCGGTGCGGTAGGCGCCGGTGACGGGCCCGTTGGTCAGCCGTGGTGGCCGCACCACGGTCCAGTCCAGTCCGCTGCCTGCCAGCACATCCTCCATCAGGGCCAGGTCCTGGTACAGGTCGCGGAGAGCCGCCCCGATCAGCGGGCTGAGCAGGTGCCGCATGAGGAACCCGTCCCCCGGGTCGTGCTTCGGCGGCACCGGCCGCCTCGGCGAGGGCACGGTGCCGACCGGCGCGGCGCTGACGGCGACCACGCGGCGGACGCCGGCTTCCTGCGTCGCACCCACGATGGCCCGGGTTCCCGCCGACACGATCCCGTTATCGGCCTTCGACCGGGGCCCGAGTGCCGACAGCACCGCGTCGGCCCCGCCGACCGCCGGCGCCAGCGCGGCTGGCTCCACGGTGGCCAGGTCGGCGGTGATCGTGCGGACCTGCTGGGGCACCGCGGCCGGGTTCCGCACCACCGCGGTGACGTCATGCCCCGCGGCGGCAGCCTGGGCGAGTATCTGGCGGCCGATGCCGCCGGTGGCCGCGAAGATCGTGAGCTTCATCGCCTGCTCCGTTCGCCTTGCGCCAACGCGAGCAGTTCGTCCACCGGCCAATGGTCGTCTGTGTACTTTCCGTACTTCGCCGCGAGAATCGTGCCATCCGGGCCGATCAGGAAGTCGGCGGGCAGGCCCAGGTACGACTGGCCCTTGCTGCCGATACCGCGCAGGCTCGGTGCGCCGGCCAGGCCACGCGCCGCGGCGCGCCAGGAACGCCACCTCAGCGCGTTCGTGTAGGGCATCGTGCCCACCCCGAACTCGGCGTAGAGCCTCTTGCCCGGGTCGGCGACCGCCGCGAAGGGCAGTGCCCCCTGGAAGCCGAGCATCGCCTCCGGTTCGGAGTGGAACACGGCGACCTCCCGGATCCCAGCAGCCAGGATCTCGTCGTGCCTCGCCGCGACCGACCGCATGTGCAGGTTGCAGACCGGGCAGCCGGCATACCGGCGGAACTGCAGGTGTACCAGCAGGTCTGGATCGGGGATGCGCACCGGTTTGCCGTGGATGGTCACCAGGTCGTAGCGGCGCACCGTGTCTCCGGCGGTGAACTGGGTCATGTCACGCCTCCTGCGGTACCGGCACCCTGTTCCGGGGTACCGTGTTCTCAGACTTACATATAATATGAGGAGCATATCATATGGATTCCGTACAGTCTGAGCAGAGGGCCGCGGCCGGGGACGAGCGGCCCGATGGCGCGGACGCAGGGGAAGGCTGGCCGGTCAGCACGGACGCCGAGGCGGGGCAGCCGGAGGACGCGAATGCGGCGCGGAGCCGACGGCGGCTGACCAACGCGATCAAGGAGTCACTGCGGCAGATGACCACCCAGTTGTCACTGCTAAACCACCAGGTCGGCAACCGGGTTGACCTCAAGGACATCGATCTCAACTGCCTCGACCTGATCGCCAGGCACGGCCCGCTCAGCCCGACCGCGCTGGCCAGGCGCGCCGGGCTGCATCCCGCCACGGTGACCGGCATCCTGGATCGGCTGCAGCGCGGCGGCTGGGTCGTTCGCTACCGGGAACCAGACGGCCAGGACCGCCGCGCGGTCGCCGTCCGCGTGCTGCGCGAGCGCGGCGGGGAACTGCTGCGGCTCTACTCCGGGATGAGCGCCTCACTTGACGAGATCTGCACCGGCTACACCGACGCCGAACTGGATTTGCTGGCCGGTTTCCTGCGCCGCGCCACCAACGCCGGGCGGGGCGCCGCCGCCGACCTGTCCGGCGCGTAGCGAGCGCGGGCAGTAACCGGGCCCGGCATCCGCGATAGCGAACACCAGGCCCGGATCGGCGAGTGAAACTATCCGTTTGCGCCGACGGGTGTAAACGTCACCAGCTGGCCGTCCTTGCCGGGGATGTAGATGGTGCCCTGCGAGACGGCGGCGGAGGCCCAGATGCCCGAGGCGTCGGCATTGTCGCTCCACAGGGTGCTCCCGTTGGCCAGGCTGAGCGCGTAGACGATGCCGCTGATGCTCGCGGTGATCAGCACCTGCTGGCCCGGTGCGCCGACGACCGCCGGGGAGGCGTAGAAGGCGCGGTTCGGTATGACGTGCCAGACCTGTGCGCCGGTGGTCGCGTCGAGCGCGTAGACGCCGGTGTCCGAGCCGAGGTAGAGCGTGTTGCCGACCAGCGAGGAACCGGATATATCACCGGCGGTGCCCACGGACAGCGCGTGCTGCCAGATCAGCGTGCCGGTGGTCAGGTCGAAGGCATAGGTGACCTTGTCCTTGCCGGTGATGTAGACGACGCCATCGGCAAAGCCGTTCACGCCCGGCGCGGCGATCGTCGGGGAGGCGCCCACGTCGTCGTCCGCGTCGGTCGTATTGGTCCGGTAGGTCCACAGCTCGGCCCCGGTCGTCGCGTTCAGTTCGTAGACCGAGTTGTCGGGGTCATCGCTGCCGAAGACCACCACGGGGGTGCCGCTGGCAGTCTTGCCGAAGGCCGGCGGTGACCAGGTGCCGGTCGGCTGAAGCGTAAAGCCGGTGAACGACCAGGCCTCGGTGCAGGAACCGTGGGTGTTGCCGGGGCCGTAGATGGCCCACTCCGCGCCCGGCTTCCCGGCCGGCGGGGAAGCGCCCATATACATCACCGGCCCGGAGCCATCGGGTGCTTCGACGACCACGGGGGAGCCCTCGGTGAACTCGTTGAGGGCGAATGAGCAGCGCAGCTTGCCGTTCGCGGCGTTGACCGCATAAATGGTGCCGTCGTCCGAGGCGAAGTAGACGACGCCGTTGAGCACCGCGGGCGAGGCGTTGATGATGTGTTTCACCGGGAAGGTCCACAGCGGCGCACCGCCGGATGCCGGGAACGCGTAGAAGTTGCTGGTGCCGCCGATGAACACCACGGGCTCGCCGCCGAGGGCCTTGAGGCTCACCACGGCCGGCGAACTGTAGGCCCTGGTGCCGACCGAGGCCGACCAGCCAGCGGTCAGCGTGCTGGCGTTCGTGGTGTTGATCCCGGTCTCGGGGGAGACGCCCGAGTGAGACGGATCGCCGCGGAACATCGGCCAGTTCGCGAACCCGGTCGCCTGCCGCTGCCGGACGCCGGTGCGGTCGGCCGGACGGGCCGCCCCCCGGTGCGACGGAGGGCCGGTACGGGTGGCCGCGCCCGCGGTACCTGCCGTGATGCACAGCCCCGCCATCGCGACGCCAGCCGCCATTATCAGGGCAGGCTTGAACAAAACAGTTGAACGCATAAGCAAAGCTCCCCACCTCGTGGCGGATAAGCGCGCCACGATCCTGTATGGGACGTTATACGCCACATACGTCCGGTCTCCCTATTCGCGGGATCGTACCAGGGCGTTGATGAGAATTTCCGTATCTTGTTGCCGCGCTCGACGGTGCGGCGGCGCCTGGATCGCCGTGGGCATCACCGAACTGTTCGTCGTCGTCACGGCCATCACGCTGCTGTGGCCGGGAGCCATCAACGCCTGGTTCGGCGAGTCATATTCGATCGAGAGCAGCTGGGGCGTGTCGCGGGTCTTCTTCGAGTCAGTCACACTCGGCGCGTTCGCGGTGATGATCGCGCCGGGCGTGGTGTTCTGGGCCGTCGGTTCGCTGGACAGGCGGCGTGGCTTGACTGGTGAAACGGAACGGGTTTCGGAACAGGCTGGCGCCGCGGACTGAGGCGGTGCGGACAGCGATTCGGGGCTGGCCTTCGGCCAGCCCCGAATCCATCACCCATTGTTGGGGCTATGTGCCTGAAGGTGTGAAGGTCATCAGTTGGCCGTCCTTGCCGGTGAAGTAGATGGTGCCCTGCGAGACGGCCGGGGAGGACCAGATGCCCGCGGTGTCGGCCTCATGGATCCACAGCGTGTTCCCGTTGGCCAGGTTGAGCGCGTAGGCCGCGCCGGTGATGGTCGCGGTGATCAGCACCTGCTGGCCCGGTGCGCCGACGACCGCCGGGGAGGCGTAGAAGGCGCGGTTCGGTATGACGTGCCAGACCTGTGCGCCGGTGGTCGCGTTGAGCGCGTAGACGCCGGTGTCCGAGCCGAGGTAGAGCGTGTTGCCGACCAGCGAAGAGCCGCACACGTCACCCGCCGTGCCCACGGCCAGCGCGTGCTGCCAGATCAGGGTGCCGGTGGTCAGGTCGAAGGCATAGGTGATCTTGTCCTTGCCGGTGACGTAGACGACGCCGTCGGCGAAGCCGTTCACGCCCGGCGCGGAGATGGTCGGGGACGCGCCCACGTCATTGTCCATTGTGGTCTTGCTGGTCCGGTAGGTCCACAGCTTCGCCCCGGTGTTCGCGTTCAGCGCGTAGACCGAGTTATCGATGTTCTCACTGCCGAAGACCACCACGGGAACGCCGTTGGCGTTCGTGCCGTAGGCAGGGGGTGACCAGGTGCCACCCGGCTGCTTCGTCCAGGCGGTGAAGGCCCAGTCCTTGGTGCAGGAACCGTGGGTGTTGCCCGGGCCGTAAATGGCGAATTCGCTGCCGATGCCCGGCAGCGGCGGGGAGCTGCCCTCATAGATCACGGGCCCGGAGCCGTCGGGGTCCTCGACGACCACGGGGGACCCCTCGGTGAACTGACCGCTCGCGTACGAGCACCGCAGCGCGCCGGTCGCGGCGTTGACCGCGTAAATGGTGCCCTCGTCCGAGGCGAAGTAGACCACGCCGTTGAGCACCGCCGGTGAGGCGTTGACCCTGTTCTTCGTCGGGAAGGTCCACAGCGGCGCACCGCCGGATGCCGGGTAGGCGGAGAGACCGCTGGAGCCGCCGGCGAACACCACGGGCTCGCCGCCGAGGGCCTTGAGGGCTACCACGGCCGGCGAACTGTAGCTGCTGGTGCCAAGCGAGGCCGACCAGCCAGCGGTCAGCGTGCTGGCGTTCGTGGTGTTGATCCCGGTCTCGGGCGAGACGCCCGAGTGAGACGGATCGCCGCGGAACATCGGCCAGTTCGCGAACCCGGCCGCCTGCCGCTGCCGGACGCCGGTGCGGTCGGCCGGACGGGCCGCCCCCCGGTGCGACGGAGGGCCGGTACGGGTGGCCGCGCCCGCGGTACCTGCCGTGATGCACAGCCCCGCCATCGCGACGCCAGCCGCCATTATCAGGGCAGGCTTGAACAAAACAGTTGAACGCATAAGCAAAGCTCCCCACCTCGTGGCGGATAAGCGCGCCACGATCCTGTATGGGACGTTATACGCCACATACGTCCGGTCTCCCCGTTCGCGGGGATCGTACCAAGGCGTTGATGAGAATTTCCATGTATTCAGGGAGCTATACACCGTAATTTCCTAGCGCGTACGTGAGCTGCGGTTATCCCCCGAGGTATGTAAAGGAAAGATTCTCGACTAGTTTTATCGGATTCGTGTTTTAAGGCGAGTAACCTGGGTCGGGTGCGCGCGTGGGTGGTGGACAAGCCTGGTCCCGTGGCGTCCGGGCCGCTGCGGCTGGTGGAGCGGCCGGTGCCCGAACCTGGTCCCGGTGAACTGCTGGTCCGGGTGATCTGCTGCGGGGTCTGCCGTACCGACCTGCACCTGGCCGAGGGTGATCTGGCGCCGCGGGCGCCCCGGGTCACTCCCGGGCACGAGGTGGTCGGGGAGGTCGCCGCCACCGGCCCGGGGGCGGCCCGGTTCCGGACCGGCGACCGGGTCGGCGTCGCCTGGCTGGCCGGGACCGACGGCACCTGCCGGTACTGCCGCCGTGGCGCGGAGAACCTCTGCCCGGCGTCGACGTACACCGGCTGGGACCGGCACGGCGGCTACGCCGAGTACCTGACCGTCGCGGACGCGTTCGCGCACCCGCTGCCGGGCGGGTTCAGTGACGCCGAGCTTGCCCCGCTGCTGTGCGCGGGGATCATCGGCTACCGGGCGCTGCGCCGGGCGCAGGTACCGCCCGGCGGCACCCTGGGCATTTGGGGCTTCGGCGGGTCCGCGCACCTCGCGGCGCAGATCGCGATGGGCCAGGGCGCCGAGGTGCACGTGTTCACCAGGGCCCCGGCCGCCCGCGATCTGGCGCTGGGCCTCGGTGCCGCGTCCGCGCAGGACTCCTTCGACCCGCCCCCGGTGCCGCTCGACTCGGCGATCATCTTCGCCCCGGTCGGCGACGTGGTGCCCGCCGCCCTGGCCGCACTCGACCGGGGCGGCACCTGTGCCATCGCGGGCATCTACCTGACCGACATCCCGCCGCTCAACTACGACAAGCACCTGTTCCAGGAGCGAACTCTGTGCAGCGTCACGGCCAACACCCGGGGTGACGCCGCCGAATTCCTCACCCTGGCACAGCGGCTGGCTATCAAGGTCACCACCACGCCTTACCCCTTCGAGCAGGCCGGCCGGGCCCTGGCCGATCTGGCAGGAGACCGGATCCACGGGGCTGGCGTATTGATCCTGTGATCCGCGGGACAAGCTGGCAGCAGCGCCGCGACGCTGCGCGGCCGCAGACCTGCTGAATAGGCTGGGCCGGTGACCGATCATCTCGCCGCCGCCACCGCCCTGCTTTCCCGCTCCCCGCTCATCGACGGCCACAACGATCTCCCATGGCAGCTGCGTGAGCACGACGCCGTGCGGGTCGACATCGCCGCGCCGCTCAGCTTCACCAACACCGACCTGCCGAGGCTGGCGGAGGGCAGGCTGGGCGCGCAGTTCTGGTCGGTGTTCGTGCCCGTGACGCTGGCCGGGGAGGCAGCCGTCGCCACCACGCTGGAACAGATCGACTTCGTCCGGACCATGGTCAACCGCTACCCGGACGCGCTGGAACTCGCGCTCACCGCGGCCGACGTGGAGCGGATCTGCGCCAGCGGCAAGGTGGCCTCGATGCTCGGCGCCGAAGGGGGCCACTCGATCGCGTCCTCGCTCGGCGTGCTGCGCATGTTCTACCAGCTCGGGGTGCGTTACATGACGCTCACTCACAACCGGAACACCGGGTGGGCCGACTCCGCGACCGACGAGCCCGACGTGGGCGGGCTCAGCGACTTCGGCCGCGAGGTGGTCACCGAGATGCAGCGGATCGGAATGCTGGTGGACCTGTCCCACGTATCGCCGGCCACCATGGCCGACGCGCTGGACACCGCGCTGGCCCCGGTGATCTTCTCCCACTCCAGCGCCCTGGCGCTGTGCGATCACCCGCGGAACGTGCCGGACGAGATCCTGGCCAGGCTGGCCGCTAACAACGGCGTGTGCATGGTGACCTTTGTGCCCGCGTTCGTCTCCCAGGAGTGCCGGGACTGGCATCGCGGTGTCCAGGACGAGATGGAGCGGCGCGGCATGGACGGCGAGGACTACCCGGGGTACAAGGCGGTCCGCGAGGAGCTTGCCGCGGCCAGCCCGCCGCCGCAGGCGACGATCGCCCAGGTGGCCGACCACATCGAGCACGTGCGCGAGGCTGCGGGCGGGGACCACATCGGCATCGGCAGCGACTTCGACGGCACCGTTGACCTGCCCGAGGGGCTCGGCGACGTGTCCTGCTACCCGGCGCTGTTCGCGGAGTTGCTCGACCGCGGCTGGAGCGAGGACGACTGCGCTCGGCTGGCGGGCGGCAACGTGCTCCGGGTGATGCGCGACGCCGAGGCCTTCTCCCGCACGGCCAAGGCCACTTGACGGAGGAACGGGGCCTTGGGCCCAGCGGGGGTTCCAGGGGGTCGCCCCCTGGGCCAGCACGCCAAGGCCACGTGACGGAGGAACGGGGCCTTGGGCCCAGCGGGGGTTCCAGGGGTCGCTCCCCTGGGCTAGCAGCGCTAGCTGAAGTGCGTCCTGGGCCGTTCCTGTAGCTCGCCGTCCAGGTAGATGTCCACCTTCTCGTTGTAGAAGCAGGCCAGCCCGCCGACCTTCTGGCTCTCCGGCAGCGGGGCCCGGTAGATCCACACGATGTCGGTGTGCACCGCCTGGCCGGTGTCCACCGACCAGTAGGCGGCCGTGCCCTTGTACGGGCAGTGGGTCTGCGTGCCCGACGGCCGCAGCAGGTCCATTCGCAGGTCGGTAAGCGGCAGGTAGTACCTCGCCGGCAGGCCGGTTTCGAACAGGATCCGCGGCTGGCGGGAATCGGCGACGGTGATGCCGTCCAGGTCCACCCGGACATGCCGGGAGCTGGCCAGGATGTCCACGCGGCTGTACGGGTCGCGCGGGTGGGTGTAGACGGGCTCGTCCTCCTCGAACCACTCGCTCATCGAATTCCAGTCCAGCCGTACCAGGTCCCGCAGCGCCTCGATCGGGGAGTCCGGATAGCGCAGCGCCGCCGCGTCGGCGGCCGCCCCGGCCACCTTGATGTGGTAGACCTGCCCGTCCCCGCGGCTGGGTGAGTGCTCGGTCTGGCCGGCCGGCACCAGTTCGGCGCGCACGTCCCCGGCCGGGAAGTAGTACGTGGGGAAGTAGGGCCACTCCCACACCAGGAACGGAGTCTTGGTGTCGGCGACGACTTCCCCGCCCAGGTAGGCACGCACTCGCTTGGGGCCCTGCTCGATCCGGATCCCCCGTGTCTTCTCGGCCATGGGTTCCTCTCCCGTCCCCGGCTGGGTGCCGCCACAGGCGGGTTAACCCAGTAGCGTCAATCTATGCGACTTGGTGTCCTGGACGTTGGCTCCAATACCGTGCATTTTCTGGTGGTCGACGCCCATCAGGGCGGGCGGCCGCTACCGGTGTTCTCTCACAAGGCGGAGCTGCATCTCGGGGATCACCTGGAGGGGGACCGGCTCGCGGCCAGCGTCACCCGGCAACTGCAGGCGTTCGTCGAGGAGGCGCTGCAGATCGCCGAGGACAAGGGCGTTGAGGAGATGCTCGCCTTCGCCACCTCCGCGGTGCGGGACGCCGCCAACGGGGACGAGGTGCTGGCCTCGGTGCGGAAGGGCACCGGGGTCGAGATCAGGGTGCTGCCTGGTGAGGAGGAGGCCAGGCTGACGTTCCTGGCCTGCCGGCGCTGGTTCGGCTGGTCGTCGGGGCGCGTGCTCATGCTGGACATCGGCGGGGGCTCGCTGGAGATCGCGGCCGGCCTGGACGAGGAGCCCGACGTGGCGATCTCGCTGCCGCTCGGCGCGGCGCGGCTTACCAGGGACTGGCTGAACGGGGACCCGCCAAAGCCGGAGCAGGTGCGGCGGCTTCGCAAGCACGTGCGCGCCGAGATCGCGCGCCGGGCCGCGGACGTGGCCAAGCCCGGCCCGCCGGACCGTGCGGTGGCCACGTCCAAGACGTTCCGGCAGCTCGCCCGTATCTCCGGCGCCGCGCCCTCGGCGGAGGGCGTGTACGTGCGGCGCACCGTCACCCACGAGGACGTGACCGACCTGGCGAAACGCCTGGCGGCCATGTCCGCCGATCAGCGGGCGGACCTGCCCGGGGTGTCGCTGGTGCGGGCGCCGCAGCTCGCGGCCGGAGCGCTGGTGGCGGACGCGGCCATGGACCTGCTCGGGCTGGCGGAACTGGAGATCTGTCCCTGGGCGCTGCGTGAGGGCGTCTTGCTGCGCCGGATCGACACGCTGGCCAGCTGACGCGGGGAACTCCGGCTGGGGCTCACACAAGGACGGGCTGGCCGGATGCCGGCCAGCCCGTCGGGGTGCGTGGGGGCCTAGTCGGGCTGGCCGTTCTGGCGGGCGCCGCTCGCGTGGGCGCCGCCGCCCGTTGCGGTGGACCGCGGGGCGGGCTTGGCGGGGGCCGAGTCGGAATCCGTGGTGCCGGAGCGGCCGGGGAGCTCCTCCTGGGGGTCGGCCGCACGCTGCGTGTCGGCCGTGCGCTGGGTATCGGCCGTGCGCTGGGTATCGGCCGTGCGCTGGGTATCGGCCGTGCGCTGGGTGGTGCGGGCCGGGGTGGTGCGGGCCGGGGTGGTGCGGGCCGGTTCCGCCGCCGCGTCGCGGCCGCCGCGGCCGGGCAGCTGGGCGCCCGGGGTGTGCCTGCCGCCTTCCGCTGCGCCGCGGGCCGAAGGAGCTGCCGTGGCCTGTGCGGGTGCGGCGCCGGCCGCGACCCCGGTGGCGACGGACTTGGCGACCTCTTCCTCCAGGGAACCGCGGGCGGTCTCGCTGGCCACCAGGTTGGTGACCACGTCGCGGATCTCGGTGAGCCGCCGCATCGTCTCGGTGTGCCTGGAGGTCAGCAGGTTGAGGCGGCGCTCGGCGCCGTCGTGGATGGCGGTGGCCCGCATCGTCGCCTCGTCGAGCATCTGCTTGGCCTGGGCCTTAGCCGTGGTGAGCGTGGTCTCCGCTTCCTTGGTGGCCTCGCCGACCGCCCGCTCGCTCTCGATGCGGGCCGTGTTGCGCAGCTTCTCCGCCTCGGCACGGGCGGCCGCGATGGCGTTCTCCGCCTGCTCCTGGGCCGCGGTCAGCATCCGCTCGGTCTGCTCGCGGGTCTCGGTGCGGTGCCGTTCAACTTCCTTCTTGGCGTCGTCGCGCTGCTTGTTGATCTCGTCCTGGGCGCGGTTTCGCTGCGCCTTGGCCTCGTCGTCGGCGAGCTTGAGTATCTGGCCGACCCGCTCGCTGATCTCCTCGTGGGCCGGCTTGTTGCTCAGGTCCTGCCGGGCCGCGGACAATTCCAGGCGGACCCGTTCTGTGTCGTCAAGGGAACGTGAGAGCCGCTCTTCAAGTTCGCGGATCTGGCTTCGGGTGCGGGCGACGAATTCGTCCACTTGGCGGCGACTGTAGCCGCGCATCTGGACTTCGAAGGCGTCTTCCTGTCCCAGGTCTGGCATCAGGTCTGCATCGTTAGTCATCGTGGCACCCGAGAGGTGAGCCAGGCCGTCCCGATGCGCTCCGCGCGGGCACGGACGGGGCCGCCTGGGGGCGGTCGTCGACGGAGCCGCCCTGGCGGGCGGGTGGTGCGGGGCCGCCGCAAACCTGGTCCGGCCGGGCGGGTCGAGCGGGGAAAACCGGGGTTCTCCCACACGGGTGGGAGTGGGCACGACTCTTGTCCCGTCTACGCGCGCGCGCAACCGAAACGAACGATTATCCCGGTTTAACCGAATCGCAGAGCGTAACCGGGAGGGTGGGGTCAGTTACTTACAGCTAGCCTAACACCGGGCCGTTGATGCCCGCACCCCGGGCCGGGCGAACGGGCCGTACGCGGCTGGCGGTGCGGCGGTGCATGACGGTATGGATGGGCGAGTTGTGCCCATACCGGTTGCTGGGACACGGCGCAGTCACCTTGCTGGAATTGTTATCGGGGGGATGGGTAAAATCACCCGAAGATGGTCCGGGAATGACCCTTGTGGGTCATGCGGGGGGACGGGCCGCGTCGTAGCCTTATTGCTAAGAGGTTCCGCGGATCCGCTCAGCAACGGAGGTGGGCGCGGTGGGAGAGCGTCTCGATCTGCGTGTCCACGACAGCGTGGCACTTGACGAGATCGAACTCTACGCGGAAGTCCTCAGCGCCGTAGCCGCCAGCGATCACCCGCTCACCGTGGAAGAACTAGACGAGGTTCTAGGGCTGCGGGTGGCCTGACCCTGCTCAACGGCCTTTGGCCGTTTTCGCGGTGTCCCGCGTGGTGCTAGCCCGGGGGGCCGAGCCCCCCGGAACCCCCCGCGATTGGTGGCCGGCGCTGGTGACTTGGTGTGGGTGCGTTACGCGCGAACGGGGACATGTTCGTACATGACGTCGGTGCTGCTGTGCGCAAATCCGAGTGCGGCATACAACCGGATCGCCGCGGTGTTTTCGCCATCCACATAGAGCATCACCGCGGGTATTTCGCGCCCGCGCAAATAGTGCAGCCCGGCCAGGGTGAGCGCCCGGCCCAGCCCGGTGCCCTGCTCGGCGGGATGCACGCCGACCACATACACCTCGCCGGTCGGCTCACCGGTGCCGTCCGGCGCATGGATCTTCGTCCAGTGGAAGCCGGCGAGACGGCCGTGCCCGGACAGCAACGAAGAAGCCGGCCGGGTCGAACCACGGCTGCGCCTCCCGGTGTTCCAGCTCAGCCCGGGTCCAGCCGCCCTGCTCGGGGTGATCGGCGAAGGCCGCCGCATTCAGCGCCAGCCACTCGTCCTCGTCCTGGCCGGGCACGAAGCTGCGCAGGGTGACCCCGTCCGGCAGCCGTGGCTCCGGCAACGGCTCCGCGAGCGAGCGCCGCATCTGCAGCAGGGACCGCACCCGGGTGAACCCGGCAGCGGCGGCGAGCGCGGCCGCCGCGGGCAGGTCCCCGTGTGCCCAGATCCGCACCGGCAGCGGGCCCGCCCTGGCCACCGCCGCCCGGGCCAGGGCCAGGCCAAGGCCGCGCCGGCGTTGTGCCGGGTGGATGACCAGCTCACCGCTGAGGTGCCCGGCCGGGTCCGGGCCGCCAAGGTGGGAGTAACCCGCCAGGGCATCACCACGGCGCAACAGCAGGTCCCGTGCCCCGTGGCCGCCGCCATACTCCAGGTGCAGCCGGACCTGTTCGGACAGCGGGCCGACGCCGTCGGCGGCGGCCGCCGCGTCGGCCAGGCCGAGCACCTCGCCCGCCTCGGCGCCGCTGAGGTGCTTCTGGATGGTGATCGCGACGTGGTCGGCGTCCGGCGCGTGCAGGGCTCAGCCCTCGCGCGAGCTGCCGGGCACCCGGACCCGGCCGGTGGTGTGGTTCGCGGCGGCGGCCAGTTCGCCCTCGGCGTCCGGCTGCTGCGCCGCGGCCTCACTGTCCCGCGCCGGGCCGCGGCGGCTGTCCTCGATGGTCTTGAGTGGCACAAAGCGGTAACCCACATTGCGCACGGTACCGATCAGCGCCTCATGTTCGGCGCCCAGCTTGGCCCGCAGCCGCCGCACGTGCACATCCACCGTGCGGGTACCGCCGAAGTAGTCGTAACCCCACACCTCCTGCAACAGGTGCGCGCGGGAGAACACCCGGCCAGGGTGCTGGGCAAGGAACTTCAGCAACTCGAATTCCTTGAAGGTCAGGTCGAGCACCCGGGCGCGCAGCCGGGCGGTGTAGGTGGCCTCGTCGATGGACAGCTCACCCGAGCGGATCTCGTCCGGCGCCACGGGCACCGCACTCGCCTGGCGCCCGATGGCCAGGCGGAGCCGCGCCTCAAGCTCGGCGGGCCCGGCCGTGGCGAGCATGACGTCGTCGGCACCCCACTCGGCGGTGACCGCGGCCAGGCCGCCCTCCGTCAGCACGGCCAGGATGGGGACCTGCGGCGCGGCACGCCGCAGCAACTGGCAGAGTTGCCTGGCGGCGATCAGCTCCCGGCGCGCGTCCACCAGGATCGCGTCGGCCGCCGACGCGTCCTCGAATGAGATCATGTCGGCCGGGCCGGTCCGCACCGTGTGCAACAGCAGGCCGAGTGCGGGCATGATTTCCACAGGTGGTTCGGCGGCGTTGGTGAGCAGGAACAGCTCACTCATTCTGCTGCCACCTCCGCCTTACCGTGTGTGGAGTAACCCCCTCCACCATGGATCTGCCGAAGGGCCCGAGGCAGCATCGCCCGGAGCCGATGTGAGCGAGGATATCCGACGTGCCAATGGTAACTGTGCGCTACTGGGCCGCGGCGAAGCATGCCGCCGGGGTTGCCGAGGAGACACTCGACGCCGCCACGCTGGCCGAAGCGCTGGCGGAGGCGGTGGCGCGGCGCCCGGCGGCCGCCGAGTTCCGTGCGGTGCTGGCCCGGTCCGCGTACCTGGTGGACGGTGAGCAGGCGGGCGGGCGTGCCGCCGAGGCGGTCGCCCTGGCCGAGGGGGCCGTCATCGAGGTGCTGCCACCGTTCGCGGGGGGGTGACGTCCCGGCGCGACCGCGGGTATGTTGCGGCGAGGCCGGGGCGGGCACGGGCAGCCGCTGGGTAGGGTGGCACCGCCATGCGAAAGCTGCTGATCGGCGCCGCCGTGCTCGCCGTGCTGCTGGTGGCCGCCGACCGGATATCGGTCGCCGTCGCGGAGAACCAGATCTCCGACCGGCTCACCAGCGCCTATGGGCTGCCGGACAAGCCAGGGGTGTCGATCACCGGGTTTCCGTTCCTCACCCAGGTCGCGTCCGGTGACTACCGGCAGATCGACGTCTCGGCCAGCCGGGTCGCCGCCGACGGTGCCACGCTGCACGACCTGACGGTCCGCCTCAGCGGCGTGCACGCCACGGTCGGCCAGGTGCTGGGCAACGGGTCGTCGATGGTGACCGCCGATCGTGCCGCAGGCTCGGCGATGGTCGGCTTCGGCACCGTGGACCGCCGGCTCCCCGGCGGGCTCCGGCTCCACCCGGACGGGAAGAACCTCAGCGTGTCCGGCAGGCTGGCCTTCCACGGCGTGCACATCCCGGTCACGGCCACCGTCGCGGTCGGAGTGTCGGATTCCGGCATCAGGGTGTCGCCGGTCCGGGTCGATGTCCCCGGCCTGGGTGGCGTGCCCGTGTCCGCCTACTCCTCACAGTTGCACATCGTGGTACCGCTGAGCACCCTGCCGCTGCATCTGCACCTAACATCGGTACATGTCACCCCGGACGGCCTGCGGATCGCTGCCTCCGCCAGGTATGTGCAGTTCGCCCGGGGTTAATCCCTTTGCCCGCGTCGGCCCGGGGAGGGCCAGTGAAACCCCGCCGTGAACCAATCACGTCTCGCCTGCGTGGTATGGGTGTGGCGCGCAACAGGGCAGCCGGGGACTCTGCGCCGGCCCACAAGACCAGCGACGAGGAACTCGTGCGCGCACTTTACGCAGAGCACGCGGCAGCACTGCTGCGGTTCACCTTGCGTATGACTGACGGCGACAGGCAAAGGGCGGAGGACATCGTGCAGGAGACCTTGCTGCGCGCCTGGCTCCACCCCGAGGCGATCGCGGAGCGGCCGGCTCGGCCGTGGCTGTTCGCGGTGGCACGTAACCTGGCAGTCGATGCGCACAGGGCCAGAAAAGCACGCCCGATGGAAGTCGGCGAGGGCGCTCTCAACCTCGTCCCCGTTCCCGATGAGGCCGATCGCGTGCTCGAATCATGGGCGGTCGCGGACGCGCTGGCAGCGCTGCGTCCCGACCACAGGCAGGTTCTGCTCGAGACGTACTACCGGGGCAGATCGGTGGCCGAAGCGGCCATCGTGCTCGGCGTTCCCGCGGGAACGGTCAAGTCCCGCGCGTTCTACGCCCTCCGGGCGCTCAAGCTGGCCTTGGAAGAACGGGGGCTAGCACCGTGACCGGCATGGCTGGATGCCGCGAGATCAAGCAGGCACTCGGCGTCTATGTGCTAGGCGCCATCGACCCCGCTGAGCGGGCCGTGGTGGACGAGCATCTCTCGTCCTGCCAGGAGTGCCGTGAGGAACTGGCGAGCCTGGCCGGCCTTCCGGCCATGCTGCGCAAGGTGCCGATCGTCGAGGCCGAGCGCCTGGCAGCGCTGGAGCAGGACCCCGAACTTGCCGGGGTGCCCTCCGCGGAAATGCTGACTTCGCTGATCGCCCGCACCGCCAACGTGCGGCGGATACACCGGTGGCGCACCATTGCCGCGGCCGCTGCCGTGGCGATCGTGGCCCTCGGTGGCGGCGCCGCCGCCGCCAAGGCGCTGCAGCCGTCCGGCGGCAATGCGCCGCCCGGGCAGGCGCAGACCACGTGGCAGCAGACCAGCGGCACTGGCCCGGCCGGCACGCACCTCATCGTGCACTACCGGAACGCGCCGGGGGGCACGCAGATGGAAGTCAACGTCACCGGGCTGGAACCGGGCAGCGTCTGCCAGTTCCAGGTCACCGACGCCACCGGCGAGAAGTCCATGGTCGGCAGCTGGCGGGCGTGGCAGGAAACCGCCTGGTACCCCGCCTCGACCTGGCTCGGCGAGAAGGAACTGCGCAGCTTCCAGGTGATCGTCGACGGCAAGGTGGCTGCCTCCGCCCCGGCGGACTGACGGCACGCGGGCTGACGGTAAGCGGCACCCCCCGGGAATGCGGCACGCCCGCCTGGTGCTGTAGACAAGCGTGCTTGCGGGAGCGATCGTGGTAGCCGTTGTGCTGGTTGCCGCTACCGTGGGCGGGCTCGCGCTGCGGCGCCGCGATGGGCGGCTTGACGTCGCGCCGCTGAGGACGGCGGGGCGCCAGTCACTGACCGGGGCCGAGCTTGGCCAGCCGCTCGGGTCGCGGGCCACCCTGCTCCAGTTCTCCTCGTCCTTCTGTGCGCCCTGCCGCGCGGCGCGGCAACTGCTCGCCGACGTGGCCGCCCGCGACACCGGCGTCACCCACGTGGAGGTCGACGTGGCCGACCGGCTGGATCTGGTCCGGCTGCTCGACGTCAGGCGGACCCCGACGGTGTTCGTGCTCGGGCCGCAGGGCCAGGTCACCCGGCGGGCGAGCGGCCTGCCGCGCCGCGAGGACGTGGTGGCGGCGGTGGCCCTGGCCACCGGCGGGCCAGCGGCTGGGGCGAGGGAGTGACACGTCGCATGGCCCCGCATAGCATCAGATTCATGCTTGCCCCCGCGATCGCCAGCAGGCCAGCGGGCACGCCGCCACGACCGACCGGGTCGGTCATGCTCACGATCCGCCGCCAGGTGGACTACTGCCGGGTGGCGGCGGCCCTGTGTCGCCGGGGCCACGCCGGGACCCGTATTGCCTGACTAGCGAGCCCGGCCACCGCTACCCCGCCGTTCGCCGTTGTTCTGGCGCGCCGGCCGGCCGGGCGGCTGCGGAGAATCAGAGTTTCCCTGCCATCGCGGCAGTGCGGGAACCAAGCGGAAAGGATGGTGCGGCCATGAAGGTCGATCCAAGGGGACAGCGGTTCGCCGCGGCGCTGTCGGCCGTGGTCCTCGTGCTGGTGCTGATCACCGGCAGTGCCTGGCTGCTCGGCGCGCAGGCCGTCGTGTTCGGCGTCGGCGCCGTCTTCGGCCTGAGGTACGCGCCCTACGGGCTCGTCTTCCGCTGGCTGGTCCGCCCGCGGCTCGGCCCGCCCGCCGAGCTTGAGGACGAGGCACCACCGCGGTTCTCCCAGTGGGTCGGCCTGGTCATCAGCGTGATCGGCGTGATCGGGTACGCCACGGGCGTGACCGTGCTTGGCATCGTCGCGGCCGCGCTCGCGCTCGCGGCGGCTTTCCTCAACGCGGCCTTCGGCCTGTGCCTGGGCTGCGAGATGTATGTGATGATCCGACGGTTCTGGCCGTCCAGCCACGACACGGGACAGCCAGAGCATGACAAGGAGGTACCTGCATGACCCGCTCCGATGTCCTGGTGGACGCCGACTGGGTGGAGGCCCATCTCGGTGATCCGGGGGTGGTGCTTGTCGAGGTGGACGAGGACACCACCGCTTACGACAAGGGCCACATCGCCAACGCGGTGAAGATCGACTGGAAGAAGGATCTCCAGGACCCGGTGCGCCGCGACTTCGTGGACCGGCACGGCTTCGAGGAACTGCTGTCGGCGCGCGGCATCTCCAACGACGATCTGGTGGTTCTCTACGGCGGGAACAACAACTGGTTCGCCGCGTACGCGTACTGGTACTTCCGGCTGTACGGGCATGCCAACGTCAAGCTCCTCGACGGTGGCCGCAAGAAGTGGGAACTCGACTCGCGCGACCTGGTCACCGAGGTCCCCGCGCGGGCCAAGACGTCCTACCAGGCCAAGGAGCAGGACACCGCGCTCCGCGCGTTCCGCGACGAGGTGGTCGCCGCCATCGGCCAGCGCAACCTGGTAGATGTGCGCTCGCCCGACGAGTTCAGCGGCAAGCTCCTGGCGCCCGCCCACCTGCCGCAGGAGCAGGCGCAGCGGGCCGGGCACATCCCTACGGCCAAGAACGTGCCGTGGTCGAAGGCCGCCAACGACGACGGCACCTTCAAGTCAGACGATGACCTGAGCAAGCTCTACGCCGACGAGGCCGGCCTGGACTTCAGCAAGGACACCATCGCCTACTGCCGGATCGGAGAGCGGTCCGCGCACACCTGGTTCGTCCTGCACGAGCTGCTCGGACAGCCCAACGTCAAGAACTACGACGGGTCCTGGACCGAGTACGGCTCCCTGGTCGGCGTGCCGATCGAGCTTGGCGCGGGCCGGTGAGCGGGGAACCGCAGGGCTGCGGCGCGCCAGCGGGCGGGTATCGCGGTCACCGAGAACTCCTCTGGTGAGGCCATCATCGAGGGCACCGTGACCGCCGGCGATGCCCCGGCTTCCGTCGGGTACGCCCGGCTGCTGAACGACGGCGGCGAGTTCGTCGCCGAGGTCCCGCTGGGTGAGGACGGCGGGTTCCGCTTCTTCGCCGCGCCGGGCAACTGGACCGTCCGGGTGCTCGCGCCCGGCGGCGCCCGCGCCGAGGAGACGGTCACCGCCGACCGCGGTCACACCACCACGCTGGCGGTCAGCGTCACGGCGCCGGTGGGCTGAGCCCGCGCCGTCCGAGAACCCGCCGGAGGGGGCATGGTCGCCTGACCATGCCCCCTCCGGCGGATCCGGGCAAACCGGGTCTCATGGGTGCAGGGCGGGGGTCTCGTTTCACAACTCGTCCCCTGCTCGTCGCCTTCTGATCCATCTGCCGTTCAACTTCTCATAACCTGGGCCCCCTATCACTGGAGGGAACGGGGCGAAAACCCCGTTATGAGAAGTTCCGGTGACGATCAATGGGCGAGGCGCATGCTCCACGATGAGGAGGGCACGGGCGGCCCGCGTCGTCGGCCCGCCGCTGCCGCTGTCCTCGCTGACCGGCTCGCCGCCGCGCTCGTGCATCATGAACCTGGCTGGCGGCTGCCCAGGCTCACCGCGCTGGCCAGGCGGTACAGCGTCAGCTCCGCGGAGATCGACGTGGCCATCGACGAACTGGCCGCGCGGCACCTGGTGCGGCGCCTCCCCGACGGGCAGGTGTACCGGGCCAGCCCGGCGGAGTACTGGGTGCCGCTCGAGGGCGTGTTCGGGCTGGTATCCCGCGTCGACCCGATGGGCGGGCAGCTCGCCTGCACAAGCCGGCATACGACCGTGCGCCGGCCGCCGGAGGACATCGGCCGCTCGCTCGGCGTCGCTCCCGGCGAGCCGGTGCTGTCGGTCCGGTGCGTGTGGACTGTCGGCGGGGAGCCGGGCGCGCTTGCCGCCAGCTATCTGCCCGAGCACGTCGCCGCCAAGCTCGGGCTGATCCCGGCCGGCAAGCCCGGCGAGAAAGAGGTTGCGGCCAGCCCGCAGGAGCTGACCAGCGTGCCGTCGCCGCTGTCGTTCCCGCTTCCCTGGCGCTCCGCGGGCGCGGAAGGCCCGCGCCCGGGCGCGGTGCAGATCGAAATGGGCCTGCCACCCCCCTCCGCGGCACGGACCCTGCGGTTGTCGGCGGGGGAACCGGTGGCCACCGTGACGGTGAGCTTCGCCATGCCCGCCACCGGCGCCCCGGTCGCGCTGACCATGGCGATGCTGCGCCCGGAACTGTTCCGCATCGTCGTGGAGGCCGTCCCGCCGGATTCGGGGGGCGGGGGCACCGGCGCTTTGGCAAGTGCCTGGACACACACCACGGATGGCTGGGAACCTTAATCCCGAAATGCCTTCCGCCATTCCTCTCGCCCCGGTGCGCTCGCCGCGGCGGGCGCGCTATCTCGTCCCGCTCGGCACGCCACGCCGTAGTGAACTGCTCGCCGCGGTCGCCGTCGCGGCGGTGGTGACCGGCGTCTTATTCGCGCCGCTGACGCTCATCCTCGCGGCGGCGTTCGACGCGGTGAGCAAGGCCACCCGGTGGCGCCCGCTGTGGCTGGCCGCCCCTGCGGCCTGCGGCGTCGTCTGGGCGCTCGCGCTCGGCCCTGGTGCGGCAGCGGCGGGGCTGCGCCGTGGCCAGGCCGCCGCGGTGGACGCGATGGCCACCGGCCCCGCCGCCCTGCCGCGGCTCCCCGCAGCGATCATCCACGGGCTGCCCGGTCAGGGACCGCTGGCACTGATACTCGCCGCTGGTGTGGCTGCGGTGGCGTGGTGGGTGCGCTGGCTGCACACCGATGAGTGGGACATGCCCCCGGCCCGGCCCGGCCTGGTCAGCGGCTGGCGCCGCCGGCGGGCGGCCACTTCGCTGCGGGCTGGCCGGGTGCTCACCAGGGACGGGGTGTGCCTCGGCATCGAGGCGGCCACCGGACGGGCCGCCGTGCTGTGCTGGCGTGACGCGGGCGGTGGCGTGCTGGTGACCGGCGCCGCGGCGCCGGTGGTGCTGGCGTCGGGCTTGCTGCTCGCCGACGCGGCGATCCGGCGGCGCAAGCCGGTGGTCGTGGTGGACCTGAGCGGGGACCGCGACCTGCCCGGCGCGCTCGCCGCCCGCTGCAGGGCCGCGCGCGCCCCGCTGCACGTGTTCGGGTCGGCCGCCGGGCCTCGGTACGAGCCCTGGGTGCGGCCCGGCGCGGAGCAGCAGGCCGCACTGGCCGCCGTGGCATGGGGACCACGGGGCGGCAGCACGGGAACCGGCGCCAGCCTGGCCGAGGTGGTACGGCAGCGCGGCGTGGCCTTATTCATACTGGACGGCCCCGGAAACGGGCCCGCCGCCGGGGCGATCGCCGGGCTGATCGCCGCGGACGTGGCCGGACTGTACGCGAGCATGTACCGAGGCGGGATCGCGCCCGACGGGCTGTGCTGGCTCACCGAATGTGACGGCGTCGATCCGGCGGCCGTGGCCGGGCTCATCGCGGCGGGCAGCCCGGCCGGGCTGGCACCGGTGCTGGCGACCACCGCCCCGGAGCCGGCCGCCCGCATCGCCGGGCAGGTGAACGTCGCCATCGTTCACCGGCTGGCGGACCCTGGGCTGGCGGCGGAGCTTGCCCCGCTGACCGGCGCCACCGTCGTGCCCCTCGGCCAGGTACTGGCCCAGCCTGAGCCCGCCGGAACCGGCGACGGCCGGACCGCCGCGGCCGGGGCCAGCCACGCCGTTCCGTTAGGCACCATGGAGGTTCCCGTGGTGCAGGCGGCCACCTTGTGCGCCTTGCGCAGCGGTGACTTCGTAGTTGTCGCCGGCTTGGCCGCGGCGCGCGCGGGCAGTGGCGCCGTAGCGGTGCGGGCGCCGTGCCATACCGTCAGCGGGCCGCCCGCCGCCCGGCCGGAGCCAGGCCTGCCCGCTCCCTGGGGGCTCCAGTGACGGCCGGGGTGTTCCAGCCCGGCCAGGTGAGTCTGGGCTGGCAGCATGAGCTGCTGCATGCGGACCCGGGGCAGCCGCCGCGGCGCCCGGTGCCCCCGGATCCGGAGCGGGTCAACCCGGGCTGGCTGGCCGCGCAGCGGCGGGAGGAGAACCTGATCAGCCGGCCAGCCAGGCAGGCTGCTGTTGCCGGTGCGCTACTGGCCGGCGCGGTGGTCCTGCTCGGCAGGGCGGGCTGGCTGAACCCGGCGCTCACCGGGCTGGGCGCGGTGACGTTCGCATGCCTGGCCGTGGTGGGCACGGCTGGCGCCTGGCGGGGGCGGCAGGCGCTGAAGGCCGCGGTCGCGGCGGAGGGCCGCCGGGTCACCGCCGCTCGCGTGGCACAGGAGCGGGACCTGTTCGCCGCCCAGGAGGAACACGCCCGCCGGTTCCGTGCCTGGCAGAGCCGCGAGCGCGCGTTCCGCGGCCAGGCGCTGTGGTATCCGGTGGTCCTGCCCGACCAGACCGACCGGGTCGATCTGGTCGGCGGCACCATGGCCGGCTGGTCGGCGCTGCTGACCAGCGTCGGCGTGCCGCGGCTGGCCAGCGGGGACGCCCTGACCGTGCTCGACCTGTCCGAAGGCGCGGTGGCCGGGGACCTGGTCTCGCTGGCCGGGCAGCTCCGGGTTGGCCCGCTCGTCTGGGCGCTGCCCGGTGACCTGCCCAGGTTCGATCTCGGGATGGGCCTGCCCGCCACGGCCATGGCGGACGTCCTGGCCGCCTGCGTGACGGCGGACCGGGCGGCGGCGGGCGGCCACGATCCGGCCCCCGATCATGCGCTGCTGGCCCGGCTTCTCGAGGTGCTGGGAGATGGGGCGGAGATCTGTCAGGTGACCGCGGCGCTGCGGGCGCTGGCGCAGGTGGGGGACCCGCGGGAGGATGTGCGCCAGGGACGGCTCACCGCGGCTCAGCTTGAGCGCATCACCGGGTTGTTCGGCCGCGGCGCGGCCGACCGGGTGGTCATCGAGCGGGCCTGGGCGCTGGAGGCGCGGCTGCGGGTGCTTGACCGCCTCGGCAGCGATCCGGCCCCCGTGCCGCGGAGCAGGCTGCGCGTGGTGGCCGTGGACCCGGGTGGCGGCGCGTTCGGCAACGGCGTCCTCGCGGCCTACGTCACGGTCGCCCTCACCCATCTGCTCCGCCAGGCCCGTCCCGGGCGGCCGTGGCGGCACACGGTCTGCGTGGCCGGCGCCCAAGCGCTCCCGGGGGAGCTGATCGACCGGCTCGCGGGCGCCTGTGAGGCCACCAGGACCGGGCTGGTCGTCGCCTACCGGTCGATTCCGCAGCAGGTCGCGCAGCGGCTCGGCCGCGGGAACGCGGCGCTGGCGGTGATGCGCCTCGGCAACGCCGAGGACGCCAAGGCGGCCAGCGAGCAGATCGGGGCGCACCACCGGTTCGTGCTGAGCCAGCTCACCGACACCGTGGGCGCGTCGGTCAGCGACACCGCCGGTGACTCCTACACCTCCACCGTGGGCACGGCGCAGTCGGCGTCGCTGAGCCGGTCGCGCAGCCAGAGTTCCGGGCGCAGCCAGGGCCGCAGCCGCGCCCGCCCGGCCGGCGCGCCGCTGGCTCCCCGGTCCGGTTCTGACAGCACCGAGGCAAGCGAGTCACGGGGCACCAGCGACACGGACTCACTCACCGACGGGATCAACACCAGCACGTCGTGGGGGGTCACCACGTCGCGGGCGATCGGGCTCAACTCCTCGCTCGGCCGGACCGTCCAGCGCTCCCGCGAGTTCCTCGTGGAACCGGAGGAACTCCAGCGGCTCCCGCCGAGCGCGGTGATCGTCAGCTACGCGTCGGGCCCGCGGCGGCACGTCGTGCTTGCCGACGCCAACCCGGCCATCGCCACACTGCCCACGGTCACCTGGCGCAGCCTCGACCAGGTGCGCCTGGCCTCCCAGGCCGGACCGCCGGCCGCCCCGCCGGGTGCGCAGGCCGCCGCGCCGGCGGGTGCGCAGGCCGCGCCCGGCACGCCCGCGGCGCGACCGGTGGGCTGGCGCTCGGGCCGCGGCCAGCCGCCGCCCAACCTCGGCCCGCCGCCGGAGCCCCCGGACTGGCGCAGGCGCCGCCATTGACCTGGCAGGATGTTGTGCCATGGCCACTCATATCGCCCTGCTGCGCGGCATCAACGTCGGCGGCCGCAACAAGGTCGCGATGGCGGATCTGCGCGAGGTGGTGGCCGGGCTCGGCCACACCGACGTGGCGACCTACATCCAGAGTGGCAACGTGCTGTTCACCAGCGACGAGGCGGACACCGAGGCGCTGGCCACGGCGCTGGAAGCGGCCATCGCCGCCGACCTGGCGGTCAGGCCCGCCGTGGTCGTGCTGTCCCGTGGCGACCTGGCGCGGACGGTGCGCGACAACCCCTACCCGGACGAGCCGAACCCCAGGATGGTCCACGCGGTGTTCTTCCGCGGCCCGGTCCCCGCCGGAGCGGCGGAGGCCATCGATGCGGGACAGCGGCGCGCCGCGGAGCGGGGCAGCGGCAACGACACCGCACAGGTCGTCGGCAACACGCTCTACCTGCACACCCCGGACGGGTTCGGCCGCAGCGAACTGTCACTGTTCCTGCTCGGCCGGTCCGCCAGCCCGGTCGCCGCCGGTACCGCCCGCAACTGGGCCACGGTCACCAAGTTGCTTGCCCTCTGCGACGCCTGATCTGCTTTCCGGGCATTACGCTCCGCGTGGCGGGCCGGGTCCGCACCGCCTGACCAGCGCCGTTCCGAGCGCCCAGAATCCGCTCCCCGCAACCGGAAAGAATTTCGGGCCTGCCGGGCAACGTCCCTATGCCAGACATCGTCTATATGGCGGAGGTTCACCGAACTCGGATTGCCGTACCTGCGCTTGCCCTAGCTTCTCCCTCGTGCCGCTCGTTCTCGGCGGCCGGGCCGGTCCGCCGGCCCGGCGGGCCGCGCCAAGGAGGCAGTCGTGCGTCATCATCCCCGGCGGTTCACCATCACCCTCGCGTCCCTGACCACGGCCGCGACGGTGCTGGCCATGGGTGCGAGCCCAGCAATGGGCAGCGCGCTGGCCAGGCAGGCTCCGCGCAACCCCGCCGCTGCGACAGGGGCCGGCGGGGCATCGGGGAGCATTCTGATGATCAACGGGGACAGGCTGCTTCCCCCCGCCGCTGGCGGACTGCGGTCCCTGGGCATCCTGCCGGGTGCGGCCGGCCCCGCCCGGCCACTGGTCGGGCTTGACCTCGGCGGCACCGTCCTGGCGATCCCGCGGGTCGCACTGCCCTTCCTGGGGCGCGGCCTGGCGCCCGATCTGTTCGAGCCCAGTGCCCTGCGCCGCGCGGAGACCGGGGGCAGGCTGCTGGTGACCGTGACCTACCAAGACAAGGTTCCGGCACTCCCGGGCGTGACGATCACCAGGGCCCGCGGCGGGACGGCCCAGGGCTATCTCACCGCTGCTGGCGCGACCGCCTTCGGTGCGGCGCTGGCCCGCCAGTTCGCGGCCGACCACGCCAGGGGCAGCTACGGCGGCGACGGCATGTTCGCCGGTGACGTGTCGGTGAGCCTGGCCGGGTCGCCGGCCGGCGCCGGGCGGGCGGCGCGGCCAGGGCACGCCCCGGGGTTCCGCATGCACACCCTCACGGTCACCGGGACCAACCTCGCTGGCCGGCCCGACACCGGGGACGTGGTGTTCGTCTTCGACGCCGACGACGCCCAGCGCTACGGCGACCCCGTCGAATCGCCGGGCATCTTCGACCACGGCACCGTGAAGTTCAGCGTGCCGGCCGGGAACTTCTGGGCTCTCGCGATCTTCGAGGGCCCGGTCCACGGCAAGGCGGCGCCGACGGCCTACTCGGTAATCGTGCCGCAGATCACGGCGTCCGGGAACGTCACCGTGCACATGGCGGCGCGGGCGGCGGACAGCAAGGTCAGCTTCGTGACCCCGCGGCCCGCGGTGCAGACGTTCAACCTGGCCGTCGAACTGCGCCATCCCACCCCGGCCGGCTCGGTGGCCGATTTCTGGTACCTGGGCGGCCCGCTGTACTTCAGCCCGACCACCCGGCGGCCCGCCGCGGGGACGCTCCAGATGTACGTGAACTCCCAGCTTGACTCGCCGCGGCGGGCCGCCGGGACCCCGTACCAGTACAACGTCGCGTACGGGTACACCAGCGGGCTCATCGGCTCGCAGCGTCACGTGGTGCGCCCGGCCGGGCTGGCCACGGTGCGTGCCAGCTACTACTCCGACGTGCCCACCACCGGCTACTCCTCCAGGTTCGGCGTGTTCGCGCCGCAGTGGAACGAACTGTGGGGGGTCTTGTTCCAGCCGATGCACGTGCCGCGGCGCCAGACCGAGTACATGACCGGCAACCCCGCGGTTCTGTGGTCGGACAGCTACGAGCAGTCCTTCCAGAACCTGGCCGGTGGCCAGACCGACGGCCTGCGGACGTTCCGGGCCGGCCAGCGGCTCACCGAGAACTGGAACGCCTACCCGCTGCACGCGGGCTACAACACCAACCTGATCGGCGCGGCCAACGTGACCACCACTCTGCCCTCGGCATCGCGCGCGGGCGACGCCCTGACCCTGGACGTGATGCCGTTCAGCGACAGCACCCCGGGGCACATCGGCGCCTCCGGCTTTTTCGGCGGGTTTGCGGGATCGTTCGGGAAGATCAGCGGCCACTACCTGATCACCGAGAACGGAAAGACGATCGCCGCCGGGGACCCGCTGCACGGCGCGCTCGGCCCCGGTGGTGAGTTCCACACCACGGTGACGCTCAGCCCGCGCCCGTCCACACTCGGGCTTGTCCTCGATGCGACGCGGAAGGCCAAGATCTACACCCTGTCCACGTCGAGCCGGACCGTGTGGACCTGGCGGTCGGCGCACGAGAGCGGTGCCCGGCTCCCGGCCGGATGGGGCTGCGCCATCGGGCGAACCGGAACCGTGACCGGCCGTGCCTGTGGCGTGGAGCCGATGATGACGCTGGGGTATGCGGTGGCGGGGCTGTCGCTGACCGGGTCGGCGCCGCCGGGTGCGCAGGTGGTGCACGTCACGGTGGGGCATGTGCAGCTGGCGAAGGCGGTGGCGGTGACGGGTGCGCAGGTGGCGGTGTCGGTTGATGGCGGGAAGAGCTGGCATCCGGCGACGGTGACCGGTGCGGCCGGTAGTTATGCGGCGTCGTTCACCGCCCCCGTGGGGGCCAGGGTGTCGCTGCGCACCAGGGCGACGGATGCGGCGGGCGGTACGGTCACCGAGACCCTGATCAACGCCTACCAGGTCAAGTTATTCTAACTTGCAAACTAGTCTGGAATACAAACATAATGCAGTCCGGTAGGTGTGGGCAGTCCGGTTAGCCACCGCCCTGGCCGGTCCCGGCCCGGGTACTCCACCAAGGAGGCAGCGTGCGTCATCATCCGGCGCGGCGGGCAACGGCCCGTCTCGGGGTAGTCCTCACGGCGGCGGCACTGGCCGCCGGCACCGCGGCGGCGGCCGCGAGCGCGACGGCGGCGAGCCCGGCCGCCGCCCAGGGTGCCGCCGCACACACGGTCCTGCTGGTGAACGGCGACCGGCTGATGCTCGGTGCTCCCGGTGCGCCGGCCGCGGTGCGGGTGCTTCCCGGTGCCGCCAGCGCGCTGGCCGGGGCACTGGTCGCGCTTGGCCCGGCCGCCAGCGGGCTGGTCATACCGCGGATGGCCCTGCCCTACCTGGGCCGCGGGCTGGATCCGGCGCTGTTCCGGCCCGGTTCGCTGCAAGCCGCCGAGACCGGCGGGCGGCTGCCGGTGACGGTCGCCTACCGGGGCAAGCTGCCGTCGCTGCCGGGAGTGCACCTCACCGGCGGGTCAGGCGGGGTGGCCCGGGGATACCTGACGGCCGCCGGGCGCCCGGACGTTCGGCGGTGCGCTGGCCGGGCAGTTCCTGGCCGACCACACCAAGGGCAGCTACGGGCAGGACGGCCTGTTCGCCGACGGCGTGTCGGTGAGCCTGGCCGGATCGCCGGCCGGCGCCGCGCGGGCGGCGCGGTCAGGGCACGCCCCGGGGTTCCGCATGCACACGCTGACGGTCACCGCCACCAACACCTCCGGCCAGCCGGACACCGGTGACGACGTGACGGTGCTCAACGCCGACAGCCTCCAGCGGTTCGACGACTTCATCGAGTCGGACAACTTCTTCACGGGCGGCGTCACCAAGTTCAGCGTCCCCGCCGGGCACTACTGGGCGATCGGTGACTTCTTCGTGCTCCCGGGCAAGGGTCTCCCGCAGGAGCGGCTCGACGTCCTGCCGCAGTTCACCGTGTCCAGCGACAAGACCGTGGTGATGTCCGCGCAGGCCGCCAGCAGCGAGATCAAGATGGTCACGACGCGGCCCACGGCGCAGGGCGACGTCACGGTCGAGTTCCGGCGGGGCACCGCCGACGGGCACACGTTCAGCGCCAGCTGGGAAGCCAACTTCCCGATCTACATCAGCCCGACCACACAGCCGCCCACCGTTGGCAAGCTCGCGGTGATCACCTCGGCGCAACTCGGCTCCCCGAAAGGCCCGGGCACTCCCTACCAGTACAACCTGACCTACGGCGACACGAGCGGGCTCATCCCGTCCGGTCGGCACGTGGTGACCCGCGGCCAGCCTGGCCACGGTGAACGCCAGCTACTACTCCGACGTGACCGGGACCGGCGCCCAGTACCGGTTCGGCATCCTGCCGATCCAGCGGAACGACATCTTCCTGATCCCGATCAACCCGTTCCCCGTGCCCAGCCAGGAAACCGAGTACATGACCGGCAACCCGGGGATCCAGTGGCTCGACAGCTACTCGCAGACCTACAGCAACATGGCCGGCGGCCAGTCCGACGACTTCCGCACCTTCCGCGCGGGCGAGCAGACGACGGAGAACTGGAACGCCTACCCGCTGCACGAGGGCTACAACGTCAACCTGGTCGGCCCGGCGAACCTGTCGCCCACGCTGCCGTCGGCGTCCCGTACCGGCGACACGCTGACCCTGGACGTGACCCCGTTCAGTGACAGCACGCCGGGCCACGGTGGGAACGGCGGGTTCATCGGCGGCCAGTTCGGCCCGGTCGACCACATCACCGGCCACTACCTGATCGCCGAGAACGGCAAGACGATCGCGTCGGGGAACCCGCTGAAGAAGTTCGCCCAGATCGGCATCTCCGGCGAGTTCGACACGCACGTGACGCTGAACCCGCAGCCGGGGACCGTCCGGTTCGTCCTCGACTCGGGTGGCTCGGGCAAGATCTTCGCGCTGACCACGTCGAGCCACACGGTGTGGACCTGGCGGTCGGCACACGAGGCGGGCGGCACGCTGCCGGCCGGGTGGACCTGCACGGCCGGCTTCCAGGGACAGATCCACCCCTCGCGCTCGTGTGCGGTGGAGCCGATGATGACGCTGGGGTATGCGGTGGCGGGGCTGTCGCTGACCGGGTCGGCGCCGCCGGGTGCGCAGGTGGTGCACGTCACCGCGGGGCATGTGCAGCTGGCGAAGGCGGTGGCGGTGACGGGTGCGCAGGTGGCGGTGTCGCTGGATGGCGGGAAGACCTGGCACCCGGCGAAGGTGACCGGTTCGGCCGGTAGCTACTCGGCGTCGTTCACCGCCCCCGCCGGAGCCACGGTGTCGCTGCGCACCAGTGCGGCGGATGCGGCGGGCGGCACGGTCACCGAGACCCTGATCAACGCCTACCAGGTCGCGTCATGACCGGCCCGCGTATCCGCCGGCAGTTCACCCCGATCAGCAGACCCCCGATCAGCAGACCAGGGAGCAGCCACATGAGGATCAGCAGGATCGCCATCGCGGCCGGTGCCGCGCTGACGGTGGCCGGCGCGCTCACCGCGGCGGTCCCGGCCGCCGCGGCCCCGGCGCCGTCGATGCGCCGGGCGTGCCCGGTCGTGCGTCCCGATACCCCGCGCTGCCTGACGCTGTACGCGCCACAGACCGCGGTGAACCGGGCGCTCGCGGAGAAGGCGGCGGGCAAGCGGGTCCCGGCCGCGCTGACCACACCGAAGGGGGTGGGCGCCACCGCCATCGAGTCGGCGTACCGGCTGCCGGTGACCAAGGGCGGCACGGGCCAGACGGTGGCGATCGTGGACGCCTTCAGCACCCCGCACCTGGCGTCCGACCTGGCGGTGTACCGCAAGCAGTACGGGCTGCCGCCGTGCACGACGGCCAGCGGGTGCCTGCGGATCGTCAACCAGCAGGGCAAGCCGTCGCCGTTGCCCAGGCCCGACCCGACCGGGTGGGGGGTCGAGGAGACCCTCGACGTGTCGATGGTCTCCGCGGCATGCCCGCTCTGCAAGATCATCGTGGTGGAGGGCACCCAGCCGACGTTCGCCGACCTCGCCGCGGCCGAGGACACCGCCGTCAGCATGGGAGCGCAGGTCGTCTCCAACTCCTACGGCGCCAGGGAGGACGGGTTCACCCAGGCGGAGGCGAAGCACTACATCCACCCGGGCCATGTGATCGTCGCCTCGTCCGGGGACTTCGGCTACACCGCGGCGCAGTTCCCGGCGAACCTGGACAACGTGACCGCGGCCGGCGGCACCAAGCTGGTCAGGTCCGCCCACGCGCGGGGCTGGAAGGAAACGGTCTGGAACGACAACGTCGGCGCCTCGGGCAGCGGCTGCTCGGCCTACGTGGCCAAGCCGGGCTGGCAGCATGACACGCATTGCCCCGGGCGCACCTCGGCCGACGTGGCCGCGGTCGCCACGGACATCGCCCTGTATGACAGTTCGCTGCCCAAGGGGATCGGCCCCTGGCTCACCGTCGAGGGGACCAGCGCCTCCTCGCCGCTGATCGCCGGGGTCTACGGCCTGGCCGGCAACGCGTCCACGGTCCAGCCGGGCTTCGAGTACGCCCATGCCAGCGCGCTGTTCGACGTCACCCAGGGAAACAACGACTGGTTCAACGAGGGTCACGGTGCCTCATGCGGCTACGACTACCTGTGCGTGGCCAAGAAGGGCTATGACGCCCCGACGGGGCTGGGCACCCCGGACGGGACCGGCGCCTTCTAGGCGCCTGCCGCAACGGCGGGCAGGGCACGCCAGCCCTGCCCGCCGTTGCGGTAAAACCAGCCGCCTGGCCACCGGCGCGCGAACGATCAGGCGTCGGGGCCCGCGATCCTTCGGGCTGGATCCCGCGAGGTAGACCACCCGGCGGCCGATGTTGACCGCGTGGTCGCCAAGGCGCTCGTAGAGGCGCGCCACCAGCGTCATCTCCATCGTCACCGGCAGCGTCATCCGCCCCGAGGCAAGCTCGGCTATCAGGCTGGCGTGCAGATCGTCCATCTCGTCGTCCCGCTCGTCCAGCGCGAATCCGGCGGCCCGGTCCCGCTTGTACCAGGCGTCCGCCGCCTGGCGCCACATGGTGGATGCGAGATCCCCCATCCGCTCCACCAGACCACGGGAGCGCGGCGAGAGGTCCTCGCTGAGCAGGTGGTCCGCATGCCGGGCGATCTCGACGACGAGGTCGTGGGATCGCTCGATTTCGGGCACGATGCGCAGCACGGCGAGCAGGAAGCGCAGGTCGGAAGCGACGGGCGCCTGCAGCAGGATCTCCCGGCTCACGAGTTCGTCGGTCTCGGTGTACAGCGCATCGATGACCTGGTCGCGTTCGGCCAGTACCTGCGCCGCCTCGCTGTTGCCGTGCAGGAGGGCGTGGGTCGCCGTGGGCAGGTCCTCGGCGACCATGGCGAACAGTTCGATGACCTTGGCTTCGATGCCCTCAAGCTCGCGCTGAAATTCCTGCCGGTGTTCACCCATGAATAAAGCCTAGTGGCGCGCGCGTGCGCGCCCAAGCGGGCGAGCGCCACTCGCGCGTGCGTGTGCCAAAATGGAATGCGTCGTTTACTTCGCGATTTTGATGGCCGGTCCAGGCCCCGCGAGAAGCCAAAGTGACGTGAAACCAAATTGTAGATGACACGAAAGTGAACATTTATCAAAATACCCTTGGCTGCGCCGGGCCCGGTGGCAATAATTACGGATTGTGAAAGATCGCCGTTCGCGCTGGTAGTCCCCGGTACGCACCCGACGAGTTGCCGGTATGGGGGAGAGGCATGAGAGCAGTGGCAGCCCTCGGGCGGCCCAGACCGCGGTGGGCGTGCGGCCGTGGCATCAGGTAACAATCCGCAGGTCAGGCGCATGGACTGTCGATCCGCGTTCGATGATCTCGCACGCCCCGGCCGACCGGGACGTGCGGAGCACGCGGCCTCGGCCCCCGGCCCCGAGACGATCAGGAAGGTCTTCGGGCCGGCGGCTAGCATCATCCTCGGCCAGGCCGGCATTGCACGTAAGCCATCAAGGCCATCCTCCTCGCAACACTTGGCCGGTAGTTGAGAAGGGATATTCAAAAATGCAACGTGTGCGCAGTCGTGGCGCAGTAATGGCGGGGGCAGCCCTCACCGCGATGGCTTTGTCGCTGGCCGCCTGCAGTTCGTCGAGCAGTTCCTCCGGCGGAGGCTCCGGGTCGAGCAGCCTCAGCGGCACGCTGAACGCGAGCGGGTCCACGCTCCAGCTTCCCTACCAGCAGGCGGCCATCCAGGCGTTCAAGTCGGTCCAGCCGAGCATGACCGTCAACTACGGCGGTGGCGGCTCCGGCAAGGGACGCACGGACCTGGCCTCAGGCGTCGTCCAGTTCGCCGGCTCGGACTCGCCGATCCCCTCCGATGAGGTGGCGAGCTTCAAGGGCAAGACGGTGCTGTACTTTCCCAGTCTGCTCGGCCCGATCACGATGTCGTACAACCTGTCGGGGGTCAGCAGCCTGAAGCTGGACCTGCCGACCATCGCGAACATCTTCCAGGGCAAGATCAAGGCCTGGAACGACCCTGCGATCAAGGCGCTCAACCCCGGTGTCAGCCTGCCCAGCACCCCGATCAGCCTCGCCGTCCGCTCGGACTCCTCGGGCACGACGGCGAACTTCTCCCTGGCCCTCACGTTGGGCGCGGCCAGCGTCTGGAAGCTCGGCACCAGCTCGACCATCAGCTGGCCGTCCGGCGCCCACGGCGGCAACGGCAACGGCGGAGTGGCGCAGATCGTCAAGTCCACCCCCGGCGCCATCGGGTACGTGGACTTCGCGGACGCCAAGGCCGCCGGGCTGACCTTTGCCTCCGTCAAGAACCAGGCCGGGAACTTCATCGCGCCGTCGCCGACGTCGGCATCCGCGGCCGGGACCACGGTGACCCTCGCGCCGGACCTCACGTTCGACACCGCCTGGTCCTCGAACCCGCAGGCCTACCCGATCACCGCGCAGTCGTGGGTCCTGGTGTACCAGAAGCAGTCGAGCGCGAACACCACGAAGATGCTCAAGGCCTACATCACTTACCTGATCGGTGACGGTCAGAAGCTGCTCCACCCCGCTGGGCTACGCGCAGCTGCCGTCCAATATCGACTCCAAGGCCAAGGCGCAGCTCAGCAAGATCGGGTCGTAGTGAGCACAGTGACACAAGCGGATCAGGCCGCCCCGGGCAGCGTCCCGGCCCGCGGCCTGACCGCGCGCCCGGGCCTGGGTGACCGCGGCTTCCGGTGGCTCGCGCTAGGCTCCGGCCTGCTGGTCCTGGTGATCCTGGTCCTGATCGCCATCTCGACCAGCCAGCAGGCGGCCTCCTGGTTCACCACCGAGGGCTGGGGCATCTTCGGGACCGTCTGGGACCCCGCGGCCAACAAGTTCGGCGCGATGCCCTTCATCTACGGCACGGCCGTCACGGGCGTGATCGCGCTCGTGATGGCCGTCCCGGTGAGCATCGGCATCGCCCTGCTGCTGACCGAGGTGGTGCCGTTTCGCGTCTCCCGGCCGATCGTGTACGTGGTCGACCTGCTGGCCGTGGTCCCTTCCGTGGTCTGGGGCCTGTGGGGCATCCTGGTGTTCGCCCCATGGATCCAGCACATCTACGCCCACATCGGCTCGGCCGTCACCGGTATCCCGGTGCTCGAGAATCTGTTCGGGCCGCCGACGAGCGGTGCCTCGTTCATGACCGCGGGCATCATCCTGGCCTTCATGATCACGCCGATCGTGACCTCGCTGTCGCGCGAGGTCATCGCGACCGTGCCAGCGGTCGACCGGGAGGGCGCGTACGCGCTGGGCGCCACTCGCCTGGAGATGATCCGCGGTGTCGTCTGGCCGCACAGCCAGGGCGGCGTGGTCGGAGCCGTGCTGCTGGGGCTGGGCCGGGCGATGGGCGAGACGATCGCGGTGGCGCTGGTGATCGGGTCGTCGCCCACGATCACCTCCCACCTGTTCTCGACCGGCTACAACATGCCCGCGGTCATCGCGAACCAGTTCGGCGAGGCCACCGGCGTGTTCCGCTCCGCGCTGATGGGACTCGGCGTGCTGCTGTTCGCCTTCACCATCATCGTCAACGTCATTGCCCGCGCGATCGTCGAGCGCTCCGCGCGGCGGGGTCGAGGTGCATGATGGCCGCGATCACCGGGCAGCAGTCCCCCGACCTGCAGGAGCCGGCGGGCTGGCGGCGCACCAAGAACCGCATCGCCACCATCCTGATGTGGCTGGCGTTCGTGCTCGTGATCATCCCGCTGGTGTTCGTCCTCTACACGGTGATCGCCAAGGGCATCTCCGTCATCAGCTGGCAGTTCCTGACCAGCCCGATCCCGCCCAGTGTGCTCCCCGCGGACGCGGGCGGGGTCGGCCCGGCGGTGCTCGGGACGCTCGAGATCACGGCCCTCGCCACGGTCATAGCCGTCCCGCTTGGCATCCTCGGCGCCGTCTACCTGAACGAGTACGGCGGCGGCAACTGGCTGTCGCGGTTCATCGGGTTCATGGCCGACGTGATGACGGGCGTGCCGTCGATCATCATGGGCCTGTTCATCTTCTCGATCTGGGTGCTCCGCTTCGGGTTCTCGGGCCTGGCCGGCGCCTTCGCGCTGGGCGCCCTGATGCTGCCGATCGTGATCCGCTCCACCTATGAGATGCTCAGGCTGGTGCCGAACTCGCTCCGCGAGGGAAGCTACGCCCTCGGGGCCAGCAAGTCCCGCGTAACGCTGACCGTGGTGCTGCCAGCCGGAGCCGGCGGAATCGTCAGCGGCGCCCTGCTGGCCGTCGCCCGCGCCGCGGGCGAGACGGCGCCGCTGCTGTTCACCATCCTCGGCGGGCTCAGCACGGCGAACCCGAACCCGTTCAGCGGCGCCAACATTGCGCTCCCGATGCTTATTTTCCAAAACGCGTCGTCGCCGTACCCTGGAGCTCAAGCACGCGGCTGGGGCTCGGCGCTAACGCTCATTGCTATCGCGTTCATTCTTATGATCGCGGCCCGCTTCGTCACTGCACGGTACGCCCGCTACCAGCGCTAGGAACGTCATGGAACACCCTGATCAGGACATCGCCACCAGTCTTAAGCCGCCCGAGACAGCGGCCGAGACGCCGGCGCCGCCAGCGCCCAAGCCGCAGGCGCCGTCGGGGACGGGCACCACCGTCTTCGATGCTGAGAAGGTGTCGTGCTACTACGGCTCCTTCCGTGCCGTCACCGACGTGTCGCTGAACATCTACGAGAACGAGATCACGGCGTTCATCGGCCCGTCCGGGTGCGGCAAGACGACCGTGCTGCGGACGCTGAACCGGATGAACGACCTCGTGGTGGGTGCCCGGGTCGAGGGTGACGTTCGTTACCGCGGGGCCCCGCTCTACGGCAGCGGCGTCTCCCCGATCGCCGTGCGCCGCCGTATCGGCATGGTCTTCCAGAAGCCGAACCCGTTCCCGAAGTCGATCTATGACAACGTCGCCTACGGGCCGCGGATCAACGGCGAGCGCAACAAGAAGAAGCTGGACGAGATCGTGGAGCACTCGCTGCGCCAGGCCGTGCTCTGGGACGAGGTGAAGAACCGGCTGAAGGCGTCGGGCCTGGGCCTGTCCGGCGGGCAGGCCCAGCGGCTGTGCATCGCCCGCACCCTCGCCGTCGAGCCGGACGTGGTCCTCATGGACGAGCCCTGCTCGGCGCTCGACCCGATCGCTACGGCCGCCATCGAAGACCTGATGAAGGCGATCAGGTCGGAGTACACCATCGTCATCGTCACGCACAACATGCAGCAGGCCACCCGGGTCAGTGACCGCACCGCCTTCTTCTCCGTGCTCCGCAACGAGCAAAGCGACACCCGCACGGGCGTGCTCGTCGAGTACGGCCGGACCCAGCAGATCTTCGAGGACCCACAGGACAGCCGCACCGAGGCCTACGTCACCGGCCAGATGGGCTGAGCCGGCGGCCCGCCGGGGCCCGGCTGGCCGAGCGTCACCGGGCTACGCGGCGGCTTCGCTGGCCGTCGCGCTGTCGTCGGTCTTCGGCATGCGGAATCTCAGCCACCAGAACAGCAGCCCGAGCGGCACGACGAGACCACCGATGCCGTAGACGATGAACGCGGGCAGGCTGTCGATGTGGTGGACCAGCCAGCCGAAATTCTGGCCGAAGAAACCGGTGATGAAGGTCAGCGGCAGGAACACCGTCGCCAGCACCGTGAGCTGCTCGATGGTGGAGTTCTGCCGGACGCTGGCCCTGGTCTGCTCAACGGAGAGCACCGCCATGTTGGCCTGCAGCACCGTGCCGAGGAGGTCGCGCTGCGCGGCCACCTCCTCTTCCACCTGCAGCAGGTGGTCCTGGACGTCGCGCAGGTATGGCCGCAGCTCACGGGCCAGGCTGGTGTGCTTGACCGTGGCGATCACGGTGAGCAATGGGTGGACGGCACGGTAGAAGTTGGTCGCCTCGTGGCGCAGCGAGTAGATCCGCTCGGTGGGCGCGACGCTGCCGGAGAACACGGTGGCCTCGACCTCGTCGATGTCGCGTTCGAGCCCGGCAACGACGGGCGCGTAGTCGTCGACGACCTCGTCCAGGATCGCCCAGAGCGCGGATGAGCTGCCGAGGGCCAGCAGTTCCGGGCGCTGTTCCAGCCGCCGCCTGGCGTCGCGCAACTCGCTCGCCACCCCCTGGCGAACGGTGATCACGAAGGTCGGCGCGAGCAGGACGGCGATGTTGCCGAACGTCGACCTCTTCCGCCTCCTCGTCGTAGCGCGCGGTGCGCAGGATGACCAGCCGCAGGTCCTTGTCGTAAACCTCGATCTTGGGCCGCTGGTGGGAGTTCAGCGCGTCCTCCACCGCCAGTTCATGCAGCCCGAAGAGGAGGCGCACCTGGTCCATTTCCGCTTCCCCGGGCTCGAACAAGCCAAGCCACACGAAGCCATCCTCGTCGCGCCGGGCCGCCGCTTCCTCCAGCGACACCGGGCCGTCATCGCGCCGGAGGCCGTCCTTGTAGTGGGCGCAGTCGACGATCATCTGGGCAACTCCTTGTCCGGGGCGAGGGCTGGCTCTCCTGTGGCGCCGGCCGGATATCCGCCTGGACCGGGCCGCCTATGAGGCCCGGCCTCCCTTGCGGATGACCACGACGGGGCAGGCCGCGTGGTGGGTGACCTTGCTGCTCACCGAACCCATCAGGAGCGAGGCGAACCCACCGCTGCCGCGGGACCCCACGACGACCAGGTCGGCATCGCGTGAGGCGCTGATGAGCTCTTCCGCCGGGTCGCCGGTAACCACATTCACGGTGACTTCAGGGCCGGTCCCGCCGATTTCGTTCCTGGCCTGTTCCACAATTTCCTCGATCGCCTTCCGCGCGACCTCGGGATTATGGCTGTCCTCAGGGTATGCACGCAGTCCCCAGTAAATACCCGTGGCCGGCCGGACCGGGTCAGGCCTGACGGCCAGTACGGTCAGTGGCACTTGTTGCTGTGCGGCTTGCCGCATCGCCCAGATAAGAGCACGGTGGGAATGGTGTGAGCCATCTACGCCGACGACGATTCCAGGCATCCCTGCTCCTCAAGATCCCGACCCGTTCCGATCCTATACCGTTTACAGTAGAATTTGAAGCAGAGGCGAATAGCGCGGCCAGGAGCCGGGACGGGGACGGATATGACCGAGGGACGGTTGCCGGGCAGCACGAACGTGGTACCGCCGGGCGTGTGGGTGGACGACTCCGACGAGGACGACCCGGTGCTCCGCAACGCGGACGGGAGCCTGGTGGACACCTGGCGCGAGGAATATCCCTACCCCGAGCGGATGACCCGTGAAGAATACGACCACGAAAAGCGCGTGCTTCAGGTGGAACTGCTGAAGCTGCAATACTGGATCCAGGATTCAGGTGGCCGTATCGTGGTGCTTTTTGAAGGCCGTGACGCCGCCGGCAAGGGCAGTACGATTAAGCGTTTCATGGAACATCTGAATCCCCGGACCGCGCGAGTTGTGGCCCTTACCGTCCCCACCGAGCGTGAGCGCTGGCAATGGTATTTCCAGCGTTATATTGCACACCTCCCAACGGCCGGGGAGATCGTTTTGTTTGACCGTTCCTGGTACAACCGTGCGGGCGTCGAAAAGGTCATGGGCTTCTGCACGGATGAGGAGCACGAACTCTTTCTGCAGCAGGTGCCCCACTTCGAGCGGCTGCTGATAGGGGAGGGCATCTCACTGACGAAATTCTGGTTCTCCGTGACCCCCGGTGAGCAGCACACCCGGTTCGCCATCCGCCAGATCGACCCGGTGCGCCAGTGGAAGCTCAGCCCTACCGATATCGCACTGCTTGACAAGTGGGATGAATACACCGCGGCCAAGGTCACGATGTTCCAGCGCACGGACACCCAGGAAGCGCCCTGGACGGTGATCAAGAGCAACGACAAGAAACGCGCCCGGCTGGAGGCGATGCGCAGCCTGCTCGCCGGTATCGACTACGACCGCAAGGACCCGGAAGCCGTCGGGCAGCCAGACCCGCTGATCGTCGGTGCCCCGGCGGATATGCGGGAGCTGGAACCCGGCCAGCGGCGGTCTCCCACGCCGTTCAGGGCATCGGGGCTCACCTAGCGACGGGTGCTCTCCCGCGCAGATGTAGCGCATGCCCCGGCCCGGCCAGCCCGGTTCCCGCCCGGCAATTACCGGGCAGACTGCCCGTGTCGGTGGCGGCGCCCCTGCGCGGCTGGTATGCACGCGTTGTGAGGCCTGTCCCGGTCCTGGGTGAGTTAGCCGGCCCCTGGTTCCGCGTCCAGTCCATCGTGGCGCGGCAGGGCGCTGATTCCGCCGAAGCTGACTTCCTCGACATCCTGCCCGCCGCCTGCGCCGCGGCCCGCGCCGGGCGGCCGTTCGTGGTCGGCTGGCTGTGCCGCGCGGCCGGAGCGCCGCTGGAGTTCATCACCAACGCGGCTCTGCCCGAACCAGAGCGGGGCAACGGCCGCGCCCTGCCCGGGCCGGAGTCGGCCAGCGGCCGCGCCTTACTCTTCCCGCCCGGGGCCAGGGGATTGCCGGCTGGCAACTGGATCACCGCGTGCGAGGCGCTGGTCTGGGCGCCGTGCCCTGGGCGCCAGGCGCTGCCTCTGCTGAGCCAGCCGGCGCCCGCGCCCGAGCAGGAAACCAGGCAGCCGGGCCGGTTCGAGTCCGCGCTGGCCGCGGCCAGAGACAGGCCTTTCGGCTGGCTCGTGGTGGCCGAGCCCACCGGCCTGCTCGGTGCCGAGGAGGCCGGGCTGCGCGCCCAGGTAACGGTGCTGCGCCAGCATGACGAGGAACGGCTCAGGTCCGGTACGGAGAAGGCGGCCCGCCGGCTTGCGGAACTGGACTCCTACCGTGAGGCGGGCCTGTGGGCGGTGCGGGTGCTCGTCGGCGCCGCGACCCCGGGCGAGCTTGCCCGGCTGGCGCCCGTGCTTGCCGGGTCGGCCGACCTTGGCCACCATCCCTACCGGCTCGGCGCGGCCCTGGAGCCGCAGTCGCTTGCCGCCGCCCTGACCGCGAAGGCCGTGGATCACGAGGCGGAGGCCGAGGTGCCGTTCCTGGCCACCGCGGGCGTGCTGGCAGCGCTGGCCGGGCTGCCCCGCGCCGAGGTGCCCGGGCTGCGGGTGCTCGGCGCCAGCCGGTTCGACGTGACCAGCGAGACCGGGACCGCCACCGGCACGCCGGTCAGCCTCGGGGTGATACTCGACGCGCAGGACCGGCCTGCCGCGAGTTCCTGCTGCCGTTGCCCACCCTCAACAGGCACGCCCTTGTGACCGGGGCGACTGGCGCAGGCAAGTCGCAAACGGTCAGGCACCTGCTGGCCGGGCTGAGCAGGGCCGGGCTGCCCTGGCTGGCCATCGAGCCGGTCAAGGCGGAGTACCCGGGGATGGCCGGGCGGCTGGCCGGCCTGGGCCCGGCCGGCGCGGTCACCGTGCTGAACCCGGCGGACCCGGAGGCGATCGGCGTGTCGGTCAACCCGCTGGCGCCGGAACGAGGGTATCCCGTGCAGGCTCACATCGACATGGTCCGTGCGCTGTTCCTGGCCGCGTTCGACGCCGAGGAGCCGTTCCCGCAGATCATCGCGCAGGCGTTACAGCGCGTCTACGAGGCGAACGGCTGGGACGTGGTGACCGGCGGCCCGCTGCCCGGCGCCGCGGCCGGGCCGGCCGTGCCCACGCTCGCGCAACTCCAGCGGGCCGCCCTTGAGGTCATCGGGGAGGTCGGGTACGGCAGGGAACTCCAGGCCGACGTGCGCGGCTTCGTGGACGTGCGGCTGCGGTCGCTGCGCATCGGCTCGGCCGGGCGGTTCTTCGAGGGCGGCCATCCCGCCGACATCGCCGGGCTGCTGCGCCGCAACGTGGTGCTCTGCCTCGAGGACATCGCCAACGACGAGGACAAGGCGTTCCTGATGGGGACGCTGATCATCCGGATCGTTGAGCACCTGCGGCTCGCGGCGCGGGCCGGGCAGCCAGCGGGGCTGCGTCATGTGATCGTCATCGAGGAGGCCCACCGGCTGCTGCGGGCCGGGCGGGAGGGCCGGGCCAGCGCCTACGCGGTCGAGTTGTTCGCGGCGATGCTGGCCGAGATCCGCGCCTACGGCGAGGGGCTGGTGATCGCCGAGCAGATCCCCTCGAAGCTGGTCAGCGACGTGGTCAAGAACACCGCGCTCAAGGTGATGCACCGGCTCCCGGCCGCCGACGACCGGGACCTGGCCGGTGCCGCGATGAACCTCGACGACGCCCAGTCCCGTCAGGTGGTGTCGCTGGAGCCGGGGGTGGCGGCGGTGTTCGCCGACGGCATGGACCGGCCGATCAAGGTCCGGGTGCCGTTCGGCGGCGGCGGCGAGCATGCCCGGCCCGGCCCGGTGCCACCCCTGCTGGCCCGCCGCAGCACCGCCTGCGGTCCGGCGTGTGCCGGCGGGCGCCCGTGCACCCAGCGGGAGATGCGCGCCGCCGAGGTGCTCGCCGCCCCGGGGTCACCGGCCGATGCATGGCTGCGGGTGTGGGTCCAGGCCCTGGTGCTCGCGTTCCTCACCAACCGGTCCGTGCCCGTGGTGCCCGCCCCGCTGCGCACCCGGTGGGCGGAATTGGGCGCCCGGCTGCGCGAGTGCCTGCTGGCCACCGTGGTCGACCAGGCGGTGGCCGTCCGGGCGCGGGCCCTGCGGCCCAGCTACGACCCGGCGCACCTGACGGCGAGCCTGGCCCGCGCGGCCGCGCGTGCCCTCGGCGAGAGCACCCCGCCGGGCACCGGGCCGGGCGCCGGGCCGGGCCCGGACTGGGTCATCCCCCAGGTGCGCTGGCTGCACGAGGTGGACCGGCTCTGCCCGGCCGGCGGCGGGCCCCCCGACCCGGGCCGGTGCGCACCGGTGCTCGACTACCGCCTGCCCGGCCTCGTGGACTGGCCGGGCGCGCGGGTGGGCCACCGGCTGCGGGCGCTGCGGCGGCATCCGCTGTCCATGGATCTGGCGGGGAACCGGCTGGCCGCCTGGACCGCGCTGCTCGGCGAGGATGATCAGCGCGCCTTCGGCCGCGACCTGGCCACGCTCGGCGTCGGGCTGCCCGCTGCGTCCCAGCTCAGCCACGTCGCCGCGCCGATGGGCGTCACGGCCTGGCTGCCCGTGGTGCTGTCCTGGCCCGCCCGGCTGGTGGCGCCACGGAACCATCCGGCGGCCTGATTCGGGGGTGACGCACCGGACGGGAACCCCGGATAGGCTCATCGGCCATGGGCAAGCTTCCGATGCGCGCGCGCCTGGCCACCACCCTGGGCGGCGCCGCCGGAACCGTGTCCCGGCTCGCCGGGCGCGGCGACGGGTCGGTCATCGGCGGCGTCATCGGGCTGCGCCTGGAGCCCGACCTGCTTGCCCTACTATCCGCCGGCCGCCAGATCGTACTGGTCACCGGGACGAACGGGAAGACCACCACGACCCGGCTGATCACCGCCGCGCTCGGCGCGCTCGGGCAGGACGTCGCCTCGAACGCGTTCGGTGCGAACATGGAGGCGGGGCTCGCCGCGGCGCTGGGCAGGGCTCCCGACGCGCCGCTGGCCGTCCTGGAGGTGGACGAGCGCTGGCTGCCCGCGGTCATCAAGGCGACCAGGCCGCGCGTGGTCACGCTGCTGAACCTGAGCCGGGACCAGATGGACCGGGCGGCGGAGATCTGGCTCGTGGCGCGGCGGTGGCGCGAGGCGCTGGCGGCCGCCGAGGGCTGCCGGGTGGTCGCCAACGCCGACGACCCGCTGATCGCCTGGGCCGCCTCCGGTGCCGAGGACGTCATCTGGGTGGCCGCGGGCCAGCGCTGGCACGAGGACTCCTGGTGCTGTGCGGAGTGCGGGTCGCACCTGCTGCGGGACGAACTCGGCTGGCGGTGCGGTGAGTGCGCGTTCCGGCGGCCGTCCACCCGGTGGGTGCTCGACGGCGACCGGGTCATCGACTCGTCGGGCCGCATCAGCGACCTGTCCCTGTCCCTGCCGGGCCGGGCCAACCGATCCAACGCCGTGGTCGCGCTCGCGGTGGCCGAAGTTTTCGGCGTGGACACCGCCCAGGGCCTGCCCCGGCTGCGCGACGTTGCCTCGGTGGCTGGCCGGTACACCAGGCTGGCCCGCCGTGGCCGCCAGGTCCGGCTGCTGCTCGCCAAGAATCCGGCCGGCTGGCTGGAGGCCTTCGACGTGCTCGAGCCGGCGCCGGTTCCGGTGCTGCTCGCGGTCAACGCCCAGGTACCGGACGGCAAGGACACCTCCTGGCTGTGGGACGTCGACTACCGGGTGCTCCGCGGCCGGCGGGTGTTCGTCTCCGGCGAGCGAAGGCTCGACCTTGCGGTCCGGCTGGAAGCGGACCAGGTCGCCTTCGATCTGGTCGACGGGGTGGACGAGGCGGTGGATCAGGTCGAGGGGACCAGCCTGGACGTGATCGCCAACTACACGGCTTTCCAGCAGATCCGGGTCGCGCTCGGACGGGCGGAATAGGGAGGCAGCGTGACGGCCGAGGTTCCGCGCCGGCGCGGCGCGCATGAGCGTGGCGCCCACGCGCGCGGCGCGAGCACCCTGCGACTGGTGTGGGTGTACCCGGACCTGCTCAGCACCTACGGCGACCGGGGCAACCTGCTGATCCTGCAGCGCCGCGCCGGGCTGCGCGGAATCGAAGCGGAGAACGTGCTGGTTCACGCGGATCAGCCGGTTCCCCGGCAGGGCGACATCTATCTGCTGGGTGGTGGCGAGGACCTGCCGCAGGTCCTGGCCGCCCGGCGGCTGCGCAGTGACGGCGGCCTGCGGGCGGCGGCCGAGCGGGGCGCGGTGATCTTCGCCGTGTGCGCGGGCTACCAGTTGCTTGGCACCGAGTTCGGCGGCGAGGAGGGCCAGCAGGTCGCGGGCCTGGAGATCCTCGACATGCGCAGCGGCCGGGGAGACCGCCGCGGCGTGGGGGAGATCCTGGCCGACGTGAACCCGGCGCTCGGCCTGCCCCAGCTCACCGGGTTCGAGAACCACCAGGGCATCACCCAGCGCGGGCCGGGCGTGGCGCCGCTGGCCAGGGTGCTGACCGGGGTGGGCAACGGCGACGGCACCGAGGGCGCCTGGGCGGGGCGGGTGCTCGGCACCTACCTGCACGGCCCCGTGCTCGTGCGCAACCCGGGCCTGGCCGACCTGCTGCTCAGCTGGGTCGCCGGGCGGCTGCCCCCGCTCACGGACGGCGAAGAGCACCTGACCCAGTCGCTCCGCGACCAGCGGCTGGCGGCCGTCGCCACCACGCCCTGAACACGCGGCCGCGTTAGTAAAGCAGCCGCGTCGGTAAGGCCGTCAGTAGACGAGTGCCTGGGTCTCGTCGGCGGTCACCTCGGCGACGAACGTCGCCGCCCCGGCGATCCGCACACCGTCGATCAGGTCCGCCTCGGTAATGCCCCGCCGGGCGGCGCACTGGGTGCACAAGGTCACCTGGCCCGCGGCCAGGACGCTCGCCAGCAGGTCCTCGAACGGCGGCGAGTGGTCGAGCACCACCTCGCCGGCGCGGCCGGGCAGCGCGAACCAGGCGGACTCACCGGTGAGCCACAGTGAGACGGCGACGCCGCTGGCGAGCGCGGTGGCGGCCACGTTCAGTGCCTGGCCGCTGCGCTCGGGCTCATCCTTGCCTGCGGTGACCTTGATGACCAGAGTGCGTGCGGGCATGGGCGAACCCTAACCGGTACCGGTCGGCCCGGGAAATATGCCGGCGCGGATGGTGCCGCCCTTGGCCCCAGGCCCCCGTGACGGAGGAACGGGGCGTGAGGCCAGCGGGGGTTCCGGGGGGTCGTCCCCCCGGGGCAGCACTGGGGGGTTCCGGGGCGGCTTGCCGCCCCCAGGCCAGCACGGGGGGTTCCGGGGGCGGCTTGCCGCCCCCGGGGGCAGCACTTGCGTACACTGCGGTGCATGCAAGCGATGCTCACCGGCGGGCTGCTCGTGGCAGCCTTCCTCGCGGTAGCCGGGGCCGCGCTGCTCGTGCTGCTGCGGCTGCTGGGGATCAGCAGGCCAGGCCGCGGCGAGGCGCGCGCCGGTGGCTGACCCCGGGTACCTGCCCGAAGCCGGGGAGCCGCACCCGGACCTGGCGCCGCTTGCCTTCCTGCTCGGCCGCTGGGAGGGCGCTGGCGTCGGCGGCTACCCGACGATCGAGAGCTTCCAGTTCGGCCAGGAGATCACGTTCGGCCACAACGGCAAGCCCTTCCTCAGCTACGTCAGCCGGACCTGGCTGCTCGACGCCGACGGCAACCCGGGCCGGCCATTGGCGACGGAGACCGGGTTCTGGCGCCCGCAGCCCGACGGCAGGCTCGAGGTCATGCTCGCGCACCCCACCGGCATCGTCGAGATCTACCTGGGCGAAGTGACCGGCACCAAGATCGAGATGGCCACGGATCTGGTGGCGTGCACCGAATCCGCCAAGGATGTGCGCGCGGGCCGCCGGCTCTACGGCCTCGTGGGCGCGGACCTGGCCTACGCCTTCGACATGGCGGCGGTCGGCCAGCCGCTGCAGCCGCACATCTCCGCCCAGCTGAAGAGGGTTACCGGCCTGGCTGGGTAACCAGGCCAGCCCTGACACCACTTGCCGCCTCATCACGCGCCCTGGGGCATGATGAGGCGGCTCTGCGTGCCGGGCCGGCCTTTCGGCGAAGGTCGGCCCCGGCATGGGTTAACCCTGGGCCATCCAGTAGTAGTCGAACGTCATGCCGCGGAAGATCTGGGTGGGCTGGTCGAGCGCCGCCCGCTGAGTGGGTGCAAGCGGGCCGCGGGTGTGGCCCGGCGGGCAGGGGATAAGCCGGTGGTTGCCGGGCCACTGCCGCCACCCGCGGCCAGGGCAGGGCGCGTTTGGGTTTGCCCTCTGACAGGCTGGCACGGTGGCAGGCTTTGACGAACTCGTGGCCGAGGCGTTGTCCGCGGCGTTCTCCGGCTGGGATTTCTCCTGGCTGGACCGCCGGTCCTGGACCGAGCCGCTGCCGTGGGACTACAGCGCCCGCGTCGCGGCCCTGGCCCGTGGTGCCCAGACGATGCTGGACATGGGTACGGGTGGCGGCGAGGCCCTCTCCGGGCTTGCGGATCGCGCGCCGCGCACCGTCGCGGCCGAGGGATGGCCGCCCAACGTGCCGTTGGCAGCACGGCGACTGCTGCCGCTCGGCATCCCGGTGATCCAGAACGAGGCAGCAGCCGACAATATGGACCAGGACGGGGCTGACGACGGCGGCCGCCTGCCGTTCCGCGACGGCTCGCTGGACCTGATATGCAACCGGCATGAGTCCTTCCTCGCTGCCGAGGTCAGCCGCGTTCTCGCACCGGGCGGCACCTTCGTGACCCAGCAGGTCGATTACCACGACAACGACGACCTGGCCCGGATACTTGGAATCGAGACGCCGGAGGAGCCGGAGAGCTGGTTCGGGCTGGCCGAGCGGCAGGTCACCGACGCGGGACTAGCGATCGAGGAAGCGGCTAGGGCGCGCCAGCGCGTCCGCTTCGACGACATCGCAGCCGTGGTCTTCTACCTGAAGGCCGTCAGCTGGTCAATCCCGGGGTACAGCCTCGATAAACACCGGGACCGCCTGCGCGCCCTGTACGAGGACGCCAGCGCCTGGCCGGTCATGACCAGCGGGCACCGGTTCCTGCTCGTCGCGTCCAAGCCCGGCTGAGGCACCAGGAGTGGTGCAGGTGCGGGCGCGGTACGAGGTGCGCATCGTCATCAGAACAGAACCCTGTTATGAGATTCAGGTGCCATCGCAATATTTCGGCGCCGAGCTTGGGCGCCTGCTATCAGGAAAGGGAAAACCCCGGGCGGCTCTCGTGGTCAGCATCCGCATGCCCGCCCGTTCCGCCAGGCTTCAGAAGTCGCCTTGGCGGAAAGGTTCCGCGGGATGCGAGGCTCGGCCACGGGGACCGGCTGGACTAGGCCGGTCAGCCCGGGGGCCCGGTGTCTGCCGTGTATTCGCCGACCGCCGCCACATGGCGTGCGCGCCAGTCACAGTGGGCTGGCCCGCGACGGCCGAAGATCGTACTGAGCGCCGGTGCCATGGGGCACCTACCGCCAGCACGCCCGGCGGGACGGCGGCTAGCTGACAGCCACCTCGCGAGTCCTACTGCTATGCATGCTGTTGGACCACCTCCTTTCCCGCGTAGACCGGAGGTTACGTCAGTGGAGCCCGGGCGGGCAAGAGGGTTATCGCGCGAGGGCCGCCCGCCGTGGTCCCGCGGCGCCCCCGCGCGGGCTACTCTCGGGCCATGACGCAGGCGTGGGACAAGACACTGCGGGCCCGTGGTTACCGCGTCACGCCACAGCGCCAGCTGGTCCTCGCGGCGGTCACCAAGCTGGAGCACGCCACGCCCGAGGAAATCTGGGCCGACGTGCAGCAGACCGCAAGCGGCGTGAACATCTCCACCATCTACCGGGCGCTCGAGCTGCTCGAACAGCTCGGCCTGGTGACCCACACCCACCTCGGGCACGGGGCGCCCAGGTACCACCTGGCCGCCGAGGCCGAGCACGTGCACCTGGTCTGCGCCGAGTGCGGGCGGATCACCCAGATTCCCCCCGAGGCGGTCGCGCCGCTGGTATCCGCCCTGGAGCGCAACCACGGCTTCGAGACCGACGTCGGCCACCTGACCGTGTTCGGCCGGTGCGAGTCGTGCCGGGCAGGTGCGCCTGCCGATGGCTCCGGGCCCACCGCATAGCCTGGGGGCATGGAGAGCCCGTTGCTCGCCAGGACCGGCGCGGTCCCGGCACAGGGAATCGACGCGGGAGTCGCCGCCCACTACGGGGATCCGTATGCGGAGCAGCGGGCGCTGGCCGGCACGGCCGGCCTGGTGGACCGCTCCCACCGCGAGATCGTGCGGATCGCCGGTGCGGACCGGCTGTCCTGGCTGCACAGCCTGACCACCCAGGACCTGCAGCGCCTTGAGCCGGGTACGACGGCGCAGGCGCTGGTGCTCAGCCCGCAGGGCCACATCGAGCACCACCTCACCCTGGCCGACGACGGGACCGCCGTATGGGCGCACGTCGAGCCGGGCACCGCCGGGGCGCTGCTGGCCTTCCTGCAGTCGATGCGGTTCCTGCTCAAGGTGGACCTGGCCGACGTGACCGGCGAATTCGCCGTGCTCACCCTGATGGGCCCCGACCGGCCCGCCGACGCGCCAGACGGGGCGGTGGTGGCCATGCCGGACGCGTTCGGCATGGATGTGGTGGTGCCCAGGGACCGGCTGAGCCAGATCGCGGCGTCGGTGGAAGACGCCGGGGCCGCCGTGGCCGGCCTGGCCGCCTACGAGGCGCTCCGGATCGCGGCGCACCGGCCGCGGTTCGGGCTCGACACCGACCACAAGACGCTGCCGCACGAGGTCGGCTGGATCGAGACCGCCGTCCACCTGGACAAGGGCTGCTACCGCGGCCAGGAGACCGTCGCCCGGGTGCACAACCTCGGCCATCCGCCGCGGCGGCTGGTCCTGCTCCACCTCGACGGCAGCGAGGACCGGCTGCCGGTGCACGGTGACCCGGTCACCCGTGACGACACGACGGTGGGGTTCGTCGGTTCCGCGGCACGGCACTTCGAGCTGGGCCCGGTCGGGCTCGGGCTGATCAAGCGGATGGTGCCGGTGGACGCGGCGCTGCGGGCCGGTGGCGTGCCCGCGGCCCAGGAGGTCGTGGTACCGCCGGACGCCGGCGCGAACGTGAACATCACGCTCAAGCGGCGCGGCGCGCTCGCCCGTCCCGGTAGCTGACCCCGCGCCACCGCCGATGGCAGGCGGGCGCTCGCGGTGGCCGCGCTGACCCGGGGCTGGCCGGCGTGTCCCGCAGCGGTAACGTAGGCCGGCAGCAGGCAGCGCCGCTGCAGGCGCGGCCATCGAGAGCCAGGGGAGAGTGCCCGTGCTGCGCCGCATACTGCTGGCCGCCTCCGACAGCGGCCGGGTGCGTCAGCTCGTGACAAATGCGCCTGTCGCCCGCGGCGTCGTGGCACGCTACGTGGCCGGGGACACGGCCGCCGACGCCGTCGTGGTGGCCGCGGAACTGCGCGAGGCGGGGCTGCTTGTCACCCTGGACCATCTGGGCGAGGACACCCGCGACGCACGGCAGGCGGACGCGGTCACGGGCGAGTACAGCGCCCTGCTGGCCAGCCTGGAGGCGGCCGGGCTCACCGCGGGCGCCGCCACGGAGGTGTCCGTCAAGCCGACCGCGCTCGGCCTGGGCCTGGCCGACCATGGCGAGAAGACGGCCACGGAGAACATCTCCCGTATCTGCGCGGCGGCCCGTGCGTCGGGCACCACGGTCACCGTGGACATGGAGGACCACACCCACGTGGACGCGACGTTGCGCATCGTGCGCGCGGTCCGCGCGGATTTCGCCGATCTCGGCTGCGTGATCCAGTCGCAGTTGCGCCGCAGCGCCGCCGACTGCGCCGCGCTGGCCACGGCGGGGTCACGGGTGCGGCTCTGCAAGGGCGCCTACAACGCCCCGCAGGACGTGGCGTTCACCAGCCGCGCCGAGGTGGACCGCTCCTACGTGCGGTGCCTGCGGGCGCTGATGCAGGGCGACGGGTACCCGATGCTGGCCACCCATGACCCCCGCCTGATCGAGATCGCGGCGGCGCAGGCGCATCTGACCGGACGCGGCCCGGGGGACTTCGAGTACCAGATGCTCTACGGCATCAGGCCGGCCGAGCAGCGGCGGCTTGCCGCCGGGGGCGCCAAGATGCGGGTGTACGTGCCTTACGGCAGCGACTGGTACGGCTATCTGGTCCGCCGGCTCGCCGAGCGCCCCGCCAACCTGGCGTTCTTCGCCAGGTCCCTGGCCACCCGCTCCTGACCCCGGCTCCGCCCGCTCCTGCCCGGGCCCGCGTGCTTCTGCTCCCCGGCCTGCACACTCCCGCCCCGCCCCCGGACCGCGGCGATCCTCCCTCCCGGCCTGCGCCCTCACCCTTCCGGCCTGCGCTCCTCCCCGGCCCGAGCGCTCCTGCCCCAGCCAGCCTGCGGCGGCATCCGGGCCGGCCCGGTGCGCAGGTAGGGTCGAAAACGTGATCGCGATTCTTGGTGCGGGCAAGATGGGCGAGGCGCTCGTCTCCGGCCTGCTGCGAGCCGGGCGCAACCCCTCCGACGTGGTCGTGGTGGTCCGCCGGCCCGCCCGCGCGGACCAGTTGCGGGACACCTACGGCGTGGCGGCGCAGTCCGCCGCGGACGCGGTCAAGACCGCGGAGACGCTGGTCATCGCGGTCAAGCCGCAGGATATGAGCGTGCTGCTCGACGAGATCGCGCCGCACGTGCCCGCGGACCGGCTGGTCATCTCCGTCGCGGCCGGCATTCCCACCGCCATGATCGAGCGCAGGCTGGGCGCGGAGATCCCGGTGGTCCGGGTCATGTCGAACACGCCGGTCCACGTCGACGAGGCGATGAGCGTGATCTCGGCAGGCCGCTATGCGGGGGAGGAGCATCTGCACCGGGCCGAGGAACTCCTGCGGCCGGTGGGAAAGGTGCTACGCATACCCGAATCGCAGCAGGACGCGGCGACCGCCCTGTCCGGCAGCGGGCCGGCCTATGTCTATTTCCTCGTCGAAGCCATGGTCGATGCGGGCATTCTGCTCGGCATACCCCGTGCTACCGCCCTTGAGATGGTTAACCAGGCCGTCTACGGTGCCGCGCGCATGCTGCGCGACAGCGGCGAGCACCCGGTGATCCTCCGCGAAGCGGTCACCTCGCCCGGTGGCACAACGATCTCCGCGATCCGGGAACTGGAGCGCCACGGCGTCCGGGCCGCTTTCCTCGCCGCGATCGAGTCCGCCAGGGACCGGGGCGCCGAGCTTGGCAGTGGCTGACCGTTTCGTCTGATTCAGGCGCTGTTTGGCCCGTAGGTGTGAGTCTTGGGTGACGTAGAGAGGCTGATTGGAGGGTTGCCCTTTTTCAGGCAGGACTTACGCTGGGGACGGAGGTGACTGATGCGCCGTTTACGGCCAGGCGTAGCCAGCACTGTGTGGAAGAGGGCCACCGATGTCTGCTAATGAGACTCCCCTGAGTGACGTAAGGTTCCTGACCGTGGCGGAGGTCGCCTCGATCATGCGTGTATCCAAGATGACGGTTTACCGGCTTGTTCACTCCGGGGAACTGGAAGCGATACGGGTCGGGCGCTCCTTCCGCGTCCCCGAGCAAGCGGTCAACCAGTACCTCAGGGATTCATTCGTCGCCGCGAGCTAGCTCGCTGGGCCGGCCGTGCCCGCGGCCCCGCGGCCGCTGCCTCTGGCTGAGGACACCCGGCCGGGACGGTAACCTATGCCGTTGGCGTGTAAAAACGTTGGCGTGTGCCCCTGCCGGCGGGTGTCGGGCGTGCGCAGGCATGCCTGCTGGTCTCCGAGAACGTCGAGCGAGGGTGGTGCTGTGGGCTCCGTTATCAAGAAGCGTCGCAAGAGAATGGCCAAGAAGAAGCACCGCAAGCTGCTGCGGAAGACACGCGTACAGCGGCGGAACAAGAAGTGACCCGCCCGGCGCCTTCGGATCGGCCCGCGGGCCGGTCGTCTGCGGGCGCCGGGCCAGGTGCGGGCCGGGATAACCCACGCGGAGCGCGTGCGCGGCGGCCCACGGGCACACCGGGGACAGGGGGAACGGTGCGTCAGCTTACGGCCGTGGCCAGCGGCATCCTCCGGGATGCGGCCGCGGCGGGTGCGAGCAGGAGCACATCCGTGCAGCGGGCCCGCTCGTGGCTGGCCGCCGGGCCTGCCGTCGACGGTGACCATGCTGCCATGCCCTGGAACGGGCCGGACGCCGCTGGTGGGGCACCCGGGGCCGCCGCCACGGCCGAGGGCCTGCGGCAACTCGTCGGGAACATGCTGCAACTCGCCGAGGACCACCTTGGCGACGAGGGGCCCGTCGACGAGTTCGGCTTCGACCCGGCGTTCAACTCGCGGTACCTGCTGCCGATCGCGCGGTTCTTCTACCAGCGCTGGTTCCGGGTCCAGATCCACGGCCTCGAGCATGTGCCGGCGCAGGGCCCGGCCCTGGTGGTCGCCAACCACTCGGGGACGCTGCCCATGGACGCGGTCATGCTCCAGGCCGGGCTGCACGACGAGCACCCGGCGCAGCGCAACCTGCGGCTGCTGGGCGCGGATCTGGTGTATGAGGTCCCGCTGCTGTCCGCGCTGGCCCGAAAGCTCGGGCATATCCCGGCGGCACCGGCGAACGCGGACGCGCTGCTGCAGGCCGGCGAGCTGGTCGGCGTCTTCCCCGAGGGCTTCAAGGGCATCGGCAAGCCGTTCGCCGACCGGTACCACCTGCAGCGGTTCGGCCGCGGCGGGTTCGCCGCCACCGCGATACGCGCCGGGGTACCACTGATCCCCTGCGCGATCGTCGGGGCCGAGGAGATCTACCCGATGATCGGCAACGCCGAGCAGGTCGCCGGGTTGCTGCGGCTGCCGTACTTCCCGATCACGCCGCTGTTCCCATGGCTTGGGCCGGTCGGCATGGTGCCGCTGCCGTCCCGGTGGATCATCGAGTTCTGCCCGCCGGTGCCGACCAACGGCTACGGGCCCGGCGACGAGACCGACAAGGCAGCGGTCGCCGACCTGAGCGGCCGGGTCCGCGGCACGATCCAGCGGAAGCTGGACGACCTGCTCGACGAGCGCGGCCCCGCCTTCGGCTAACCCCCGCAGCGCGGTTCCCCCGCCCCCGCGGCCCGTGGCTCTCCCGGTCCGTGATCCTCGGCCCGCGCTTCCCACGATCCCGCGCATGAATGTGAATTTGGTGCCCTTCTAGGGGCGTCGTCGTCACATTCATGCCCCACGGCGCCGGCGCGCGGGTCAGCCGCGGGCGCGGCGGTGCAGCGCGATCCCCGCCGCGACCCCGCCAGCGATGGCGCCCGCCCCGGCGGCGGCCGGCAGCGCGATCAGCGTTGCCTTCCGCCCGGACCGGAAGTCGTGGATCGGCCAGCCCTGCGCGCGGGCCTGCGCGCGAAGGTCAGAATCGGGGTTGACGGCGGCCGGATGGCCGACAAGTTCCAGCATGGGGAAGTCGTTGGCCGAGTCGCTGTAGGCGGCACACCGTGACAGGTCCAGCCCTTCACGCACGGCCAGCGCCCTGATCGCCGCAGCCTTCGCCGGGCCGTGCAGCAGCCCGCCGACCAGCCGCCCGGTGTACTCGCCGTCCACCGACTCAGCGACGGTGCCCAGCGCCCCGGTGAAGCCCAGCCGCCGCGCGATGATGCTGGCCAGTTCGACCGGGGTCGCGGTTACCAGCCAGACCCGCTGGCCCGCCTCCAGGTGGCGCTGCGCCAGCTCGCGGGTGCCCTCCCAGATCCGGTTGGCCATATCCTCGTCGTAGATCTCCTCGCACAACGCGACGATGTCACTGACCTTGTGCCCGGCGACGAACGTGAGCGCGGCTTCCCTGGCGGCGTCGATGTGGTCGGGGTTCTCCGCGCCGCGGACCCGGAAGTACACCTGTTTCCAGGCCATCTCCGCGAGATCCCGCGGGCCGAACATCTTGCGGGCGGCCAGCCCACGCGCGAAGTGGTAGATCGACGCCCCCCGCATGAGGGTGTTGTCCACGTCGAAGAAGGCCCCCGCCGTGGGGTCGGGGATCGGCGGCGGGCGCTCCACCTCGGCGGCTGCGGCCGACGCCGCGCCCGCCACGGCATCGCGGCTGCGGCCCGGCCAGCGGGCCCCCGCCCAGAGCCTGCGGGCTCCTTGCCCGTCCTCTCGGGTACCTGTCATCAGCCGACCGGCGCGCGTCACCAACGCGGCTCCGCCCGGCACGACAGCCCGATCTCCCAGCACCCCCATACCGGCATCCATGTTACCGGCCTGACCTGGTGCCACTGGTCAGGCCGAATGCACAGGATTGCTGGTCAGCCAACTGAGGCCGAACCTCGGCGGACGTCGTACCATACGGAGAGATGTCTATTTCCCTTGGGGCAGCAGCGGTCGGCGCGCTCGCAGCCCTGGTTTTTGCCGGGCTGCTGGCGCGCCGGTGTATTCGCGCACCCAGATTGGCTACCCTCGCTCTGCTCTTCGCGACGGCCGCGCTGGCGGTGGCGCTCGGCGCGCAGGCGGGCGGCTACTACCACGGGTTCGACGAAACTACCTTCCGTGCCGTTCAGATGGGCGCGCAGTTGGTCGCGCCGCTCGCGTTCACGTGGGCGCTGGCCGAACTGACCGGCAAGAGCATGCCCGCCCGGTTCGCGTCACGGCTCGCGCTCGGCGCGGTGACCGTGGTCGGCGTGGTGGTGCTGGCCACCGACCCGCTGAGCAGTGCCGCCTTCAGCAAGACCTGGCCGCCTGCCTCGGTGCACTACCAGATCATCCCGAACGGGGTGCTGAAGTTCGTCGCCGTCCTGACCGCGCTGGCCGCGGTCATCTCGCTGATCGTGACCGGCGTGCGCGCGCGGCAGAGCCCCGGCTGGCAGACCTTGTTCCTCGCCGTGGCGGCCATCGCGGTCGCCACCGTGCTGCTTGATGTGATGCGGGTGACGCTGCCAGGAAACTCCGCCTACGCGGGGATCTGCGTCGTCGCCGCCGCCCTGGCCTGGTTCGCGGCGGGGCGGGCGAGCGCGGTGCGGCTGGAATCGCTGCGGTCCGGCGGGTTCGCGTGGGATGAGGACACCGGCTCCTTCATCAGGTACCGCGACGAGGACACCGGAGACTTCGGTTACGCCGATGACACCGGGGGCTTCCGGCGGCCCGGCGGTGACGCCGAAGGCCGGGACTGGTACGGCGACGACACCGGCGGCTTCCGCCGGGACATCACCGACACCGACCTGCGGGGCTGGTTCCGGCCCGGTGGCGAAGGCGGCGGCCGCCGCGACCCCGCCGACGTGCGCGACCCCGCGGACAGCAGCTATGGCAGTTACGGGATCACCGACGCCGGCCCGGCGACCGGCGACGTCGCACACGACATGCCGCCGGGCCAGGTCCCCTACGGCCAGGTTGCCCCTCCTCCCCCCGGTGGGCCGCCCGGCCACAACGGCGGGACGAGCAACGGCGGCGGGTTCGTGGAGACCGGCGACGCGCTGCCCCCCCTTGGGGAGTACCACCCCCTGCCGGAGTCGGCGTCCGTCGAGGACATCTCCCGGCTCTACGGCCAGATCGCCATCTACACCCTGCTCGATGAGGCGGCCGACGACTTCGAAAGGCTCGCGTACGAAGTGGTCGAGCAGGTGAAGAGCAGGGAGCCGGACACGCTGGTCTACGTCATGCACGGGGTCCCGGCGGCGCCGATGCAGCGCATCCTCTATGCGATCTACCGGGACGAGGCGGCCTTCGACCGGCACGAGCGCCAGCCTTACATCCGGCAGTTCGAGGAGGAGCGCGAGCCATACGTGCTGGCGACCAACGTGATCGAACTTGGCGTGCGGCACGCCAAGTTCGTCCCGCTTGCCGCACCGCGCCAGCCGCGCGCACGGAAGGTCAGGCCACGCGGCAACGGTGGCCGGTGAGCACGACGGCCACACCGGCCCTGATCACTCTGCTCAGCCGGCCCGGCTGCCATCTGTGCGACGACGCGCGTGAGGTGATCTCCAGGGTTGCTACCGATCTCGGCGTGGCCTGGGAGGAACGCGACATCACCCGCTCCGAGCGCGACCTGCTTGACTACTCGGACATGATCCCGGTGACGCTGATCAACGGCGTACAGCACGATTTCTGGCACGTGAGCGAACAGCGCCTCCGCGCGGCGCTGGCCCTGCTAGCCCGGGGGAGCGACCCCCCGGAGCCCCCCGGGGCCCCGCCCGCCTCCCCTTCCCCCTCGCGCCTGGCCGGCAAGCCGGCAGGCCTCATCGCGCGTGCTAGCCCGGGGGAGCGACCCCCCGGAGCCCCCCGGGGCCCCGCCCGCCTCCCCTTCCCCCTCCTCTGCGCCTGGCCGGGCAAGCCGGCAGGCCTCATCGCGCGTGCTAGCCCGGGGGAGCGACCCCCCGGAGCCCCCCGGTGGCCTTGAGGCCCACGCGACTCCGTCGCGGCGGCCTCGGCCCTGACAGCTGCGGAAGACGATCGCCGCCCTGGCTGCCCGACTTTGTGCATGCGTTCACAAGGGCGTACCGTGAAACGAAACTGGTCCTGTGGCGGCTCAGGTTCTCCCTTGGGGCGCCTTAAGGCCCCCGACCTTCAGGAGCACGGCGAATGTCGCGCCGCCCTAACGCAGCCCCTGGCAGCCAGGGCATCCCCGAGGCGACGATTGCGCGCCTGCCGGTCTACCTGCGGGTCCTTTACACCTTCGCCGAGCAGGGCATCCCGACGGTGTCCAGCGAGGAACTCGCGGCCGCGGCGGGAGTCAACTCGGCGAAACTCCGCAAAGACCTCTCCCACCTGGGCTCGTACGGCACCAGGGGAGTGGGCTATGACGTGGACTATCTCGTCTACCAGGTGTCCCGTGAGCTTGGCCTGACCCAGGACTGGCCGGTGGTCATCGTGGGGGCGGGCAACCTCGGCCGGGCGCTGGCCAACTACGGCGGCTTCGCCTCCCGCGGCTTTCGCATCGCGGCGGTGCTGGACGCCGACCCCGCCGTCGTCGGTACCGAGATCGCCGCGGGCCAGGTGGTTGGCAGCAGCGATGACATCGAGGAAGTGGTGGCGGAGCGCGGCGTGTCAATCGGGGTGATCGCCACGCCCGCGGCCGCCGCGCAGGGAGTGTGTGACCGGCTGGTCGCCGCCGGCGTCACCAGCATCCTCAACTTCGCCCCCATGGTGCTCACCGTGCCGGCGGGCGTAGACGTGCGTAAGGTCGATCTGTCCATCGAGTTGCAGATCCTCGCCTTCCATGCGCAGCGGAGGTCGGACGTGCGCGTAACCTCCGTCGGGAAGAGCCACTACCGTGCCGGGGTCGGGGTGGCCGCGCTGGCAGGCAGCCCAGGGGAGTCGGTGACGGCGCCATGAGCGTCCTGGTAGTAGGGCTGAGTCATCGCAGCGCTCCCGTTGCCGTGCTGGAACGGGCCGCGGTGACCGGCGATGCGCTGGGCAAGCTGTTGCGCGATGTGTTCCACGCCGAGCACGTCGCTGGCACGTTCACCGTGTCCACCTGCAACCGGGTCGAGATCTATGCCGAGGTGGACAAGTTCCACGCGGGTGTGTCGGTCATCTGCGAGATGCTCGCCAGGCACAGTGGTGTCGCGCTGCCCGAACTCACGCCGCATCTGTACGTGCATTACGAGGACCGGGCGGTGCAGCATCTGCTGTCGATGACCTGTGGCCTGGAATCCATGGTGGTCGGCGAAAGTCAGATACTCGGCCAGGTGCGCCGGGCCCTCGCCCTGGCACGTAAGCACCAGACGATCGGCCACACCCTCGACGACCTCGGCATGCTGGCATTGCGCACGGCCAAGCGGGCGCATACGCAGACCGGCATCGACCGGGCGGGCGCCAACCTGGTCACGGTCGGGGCCGGCCTGGCCGCCGCCGCGCTGGCCGCACCGGCCACTCCCGGCCCGGCCGAGGCTGGCGCGGCCATACCGGCCGCCGCAGCTGCCGCATCGCCCCTCCCGGGCGCTGCGGCGCTGGCCGGCCCAGGCACCGTGCCGCTGCACGGGCTGACCGTGCTCGTCGTGGGCGCCGGCTCGATGAGCGCGCTCGCGGTCGCGACCGCGTCCCGGCTCGGCGCGGCCGGCATCGTCGTCGCGAACCGCACCAGGGAACGGGCCGAGCGCCTGGCCGCGTCGGTCGGTGGCACCACGGCGGACCTGCACGATCTCAGGCCGGCCCTGGCCGCGGCTGACCTGGTCATCTCCTGCACCGGCGCGGCTGGGCTGGTGATCACCGCAGACCAGGTCACGGCCGCACTTGAGGAACGGCAGCCAACCGGCGGCGCCCGGCCGCTGGTCCTGCTCGATCTGGCGCTGCCGCGCGACGTGGATCCCAAGGCCGGTCACCTGCCTGGCGTCACCGTCATCGGCCTGGAGACGCTGCAGGACGCCGGGGCCTCGCTCGCCGCCAGCCAGGCCGACGATGTGGCGGCGGTGCGGGCCATCGTGGCCGACGAGCTTGCCGCCCGGGCGTCCGCGCGGCATGCGGCCCGGGTAGCGCCCACCGTCGTGGCCCTGCGGGCCAAGGCCGTGGAGGTCGTCGAGGCGGAACTGGCCCGGCTGGCGGGCAAGCTCGGCGAGATCGACGACCGTACCCGCGCCGAGATCGCCCAGGCCATGCACCGGGTCATGGATAAGCTGCTACATGCGCCGACAGTGCGAGTCAAGGAGCTGGCCGGGTCTCCCGGCGGCGATTCCTACGAGGCAGCGCTGCGGGTGCTTTTTGATCTCGACCCAGGGGCGGTCGAGGCGGTGACCAGGGCCGATGCCGGGCTGGTGGCAGACGGCCCGCCGCCTGCCGTGCCGCCCGGGCAGGAGGCCAGGTGAGCGGTCCGGTGCTGCGGCTGGGCACCCGTAAGAGCCCGATGGCCTTGACCCAGTCCGGTCATGTGGCCAGGCTCATCACCGCGCGCACCGGCAGGCAGGTCGAACTCGTCGGGCTGACCTCGTTCGGCGACGTCACCCAAGTCCATCTGCCCGAGATCGGTGGCACCGGCGTGTTCGTGAGCGCGCTGCGGGAAAGCCTGCTGCACGGTGACGTCGACCTAGCGGTGCACTCGCTCAAGGACCTGCCCACGGCCCCGCTGCCCGGCATCCTCCTGGCGGCCGTGCCGGCCAGGGAAGATCCCCGGGACGCGCTGGTGGGCCGCGACGGCGCCAAGCTGGCCGATCTGCCCTCCGGCGCATTGATCGGCACAGGCTCGCCGCGGCGGGCCGCCCAGTTGCGGCTGATGCGGCCGGATGTCCGCCCCGTGCCGGTGCGCGGCAACGCCGGGACTCGGCTGGCCAAGGTGACCTCCGGCGAGCTGGACGCGGTCGTGCTCGCCTATGCCGGGCTGGCCCGGATCGGTGCGCTTGAGGAGGTCAGCGAGGTCTTCGAGGCGGACACCATGATTCCCGCGCCCGGGCAGGGCGCCCTGGCGGTGGAGTGCCTGGCCGCCGCGCGCGACCTGGCGGCCCTGCTGGCCGAGGTGGACGACCCACCCAGCCGCGCGGCCGTGACCGCGGAGCGCACCGTGCTCGCCGAGCTTGAGGCCGGCTGCAGCGCGCCGCTCGGCGCGTACGCCGCCGGGACCGGCATACTGCAGCTCACCGCCGCGGTCACCGCCGCCGATGGCACGGCCACCGTCCGTACTTCGATGAGCGGCCCCGCCGCGCAGGCGGCCGGCCTGGGCCGCGAGGTAGCCGCCGAGCTGCTGCGGCAGGGGGCAGGAACCATCGTGGCGGGCCCGACCGCCATGGGAGCGCCCGGCAAGAGGGCGCCAGGCCCGGCAATTTCGCCGGGTGCTCTAGGTGACGGGGACGATGCGCAGTGAATCTCACACCCGTGATGCAGAAGACCGAGGACCAGGCGGCGGGTGCGCTGCCGGTCCTTGGCCAGGCGGCCGAGGCGGCGGCGCCGTCCCGGCCGGGCCTGGTGGCCTTCACCGGGACCGGCCCCGGTGACACCGGCCTGCTGACCCTGCGTGCCGCCGAGCTGATCGGCCAAGCCGACATGGTGGTCGGCAGCGCGCAATTGATCGCCCGCGTGGCGCACCTGATGCCTGGGGCGGCGGCCGTGATCGAGACGGGCGAGGACGGCGCCGACGTTCCGGCGCTGATCAGTGCCGTGCGGGCGGGCCAGATCGTGGTCCGGCTCTGCCCGGGCGACCCGCTGCTGTTCGGGCAGGCGGCCGCCGAGGCGGACGCGTGCGCACGGGCCGCGGTACCACTGGAGATCGTGCCGGGCATGCCCGCGGCCAGCGCCGTGCCCGCCTATGCCGGCCTGCCGCTGACCAGCGACACCGCCGCGGACCTGCGGGTGGTGCACGCATCCGAGCTGAGCCGCGGGTCGGCTGAGTTCCAGGCGGCCGGCAGCCTCGTCATCCTGGGCGCGGAAGCCGGGCCTGCCGATCTCGCGAAGATGCTGATGGCGGCCGGCTGGGCGGACGCCACGCCGATGGCCATCACCTGGAACGGCACCACCACCGACCAGCACACGGTGCTGACCAAGCTGTCGTCGGTGGCCGCGGACCTCAAGGCGGCCGGGGTGAGCGTGCTGACCGAGGACGGCCCGGCGATCGCGGTGGTCGGCGAGGCAGCCGCCCACCAGGGGCTTTCCTGGTTCGAGAACAAGCCGCTGTTCGGCTGGCGGGTGCTCGTACCGCGCACCAAGGAACAGGCCGCGTCGGTGTCGGAGCGGCTGCGCTCCTACGGCGCGGTGCCGCAGGTGGTTCCCACCATTGCGGTCGAGCCGCCACGCGCCCCGCAGCAGATGGAGCGCGCGATCAAGGGCCTGGTCACGGGCCGGTTCCAGTGGATCGCGTTCACCTCAGCGAACGCGGTGCGCGCGGTGCGCGAAAAGCTGGAGGAGTACGGCCTGGATGCGCGGGCATTCGCCGGGATCAAGGTGGCCGCCGTGGGTGAGCAGACGGCCGCGGCGCTCGGCGATTTCGGCATCAAGCCCGACCTGGTGCCGGAGGCCGAGCAGTCGAGCGAGGGCCTGGCGGCCGCCTGGCCGCCCTATGACGACGTGCTCGACCCGATCAACCGGGTACTCCTGCCCCGGGCGGACATCGCCACGGAGACCCTGGTGGCGCGGCTGACCGACCTGGGCTGGGAAACCGAGGACGTGACCGCGTACCGCACGGTGCGCGCCGCGCCGCCGCCCGCTCCGATCCGGGAGGCGATCAAGGGCGGCGGCTTCGACGCCGTGCTGTTCACCTCCTCGTCCACCGTGCGGAACCTCATCGGCATCGCCGGCAAGCCGCACGCGGTGACCGCGGTGGCGGTGATCGGCCCGCAGACGGCGCAGACGGCGGCCGAGTACGGGCTCCGCGTCGACGTCACCGCCCCCCGGCCGTCGGCCACGGCGCTGGTGGACGCGCTGGCCGAGCACGGTGCGCGGCTGCGGGACGCCGCCCTGGCCGCGGGTGAGCCGGTGCGCAGGCCGAGCGAGCGCCGCCGCGGCGGCCGTCGCCGCATACGGTAGTCCGGGAGCGCCGCCGTCGTCCGGGCCCACCGGGTCCGGCGCGCTGAAGGAGGTTGTCGTGACTGGCTTCCCCGCTGTCCGGCCCCGGAGGCTGCGGCGCACCCCGGCGCTGCGCCGCCTCGCCGCGCACACCAGCGTCCGCGGTGCCGACCTGGTGCTCCCGATGTTCGTCAAGGAAGGGATCGCCGAGCCAGTGCCGGTGCCTTCCATGCCGGGCGTGGTCCAGCACACCAGGGACAGCCTGCGCAAGGCCGCCGCCGAGGCGGCCGAAGCCGGGGTGGGCGGCCTGATCCTGTTCGGCATCCCGGCCGTCAAGGACGGCCGGGGCTCCGCCGCCGACGACCCGGACGGCATCATCCAGGTGGCCCTGCGGGACGTGACGGCGGAGGTCGGCGACGACGTCGTGGTCATGGCCGACCTGTGCCTGTGCGAGTACACCGACCACGGGCACTGCGGCGTGCTGACCGATTCGGGTGCCGTGGACAACGACACCACGCTGGAGCGGTACGCCGCGGCCGCGGTGGCGCAGGCCCGCGCGGGCGCGCACGTCGTCGCCCCGAGCGGGATGATGGACGGGCAGGTGGCCGCGATCAGGCGCGCCCTCGATGAGGCGGGCGAGCCAGAGGTAGCGATCTGTGCCTACGCGGTCAAATACGCCTCGTGCTTCTACGGCCCGTTCCGTGACGCCGCCGAGGGCGCGCCCCGGTTCGGCGACCGGGCGTCCTACCAGCAGGACCCGAGCGCCGCGGACGCGCTCCGCGAGGCCATGCTCGACGTGGACGAGGGCGCCGACATCGTCATCGTCAAGCCCGCCCTGCCCTACCTGGACATCGTCGCCCAGGTCGCGGCGGCCGCGCCGGTTCCGGTGGCGGCCTACCAGGTCAGCGGCGAATTCGCGATGGCCGAGGCGGCCGCCGCGCGCGGCTGGCTCGACCGGGACCGGGCGATCATGGAGACGCTGACCGCGATCAAGCGCGCCGGCGCGGGCATCATCCTCACCTACTGGGCCGCCGAAGCCGCCCGCCGCCTCACCTGACCCGGCGCCGGCTCAGCCCTCCGCCGCACCCGATAGCCGCATATGTGGTCGTTGGTGCCAGCGCCCACAGAAGAACGTGGTCGTTGCCGTGATCGCCGGCAAACGCATGGGAACGGTGTGCCCGCACGTCACCGTTAGGTATCTTCTGCGCCTTACTCAGCGAGGTCGCCTGCATGCCCGCCGCACACACGGCATCATCGTCAGTAGCAATGGGCGGAAGGGGAGTGGGCCGCCAATGGTTGAGGTATTGCCGCGCCGCGCACGCTGGCGCGCGGATGCGGTCGGGCGGGCGGCCGCCGCGCCGGACTTTGCGGAACTGGGCTGGCCGGTGTGCCCTGGGGCGGTCGCGCCACGCACGGACGCCACCCGGCACCGGGTGCCCGCGCGGGTGGCCAGGGGCCAGCCGCACGGCAGCGGCCGGGCCTGCTCCTGCGACCGGATCGGCTGCCCCGCGCCCGGGGCCCATCCGATCTCCGCCGCCTGGCAGATCGAGGCGTCCTGCGACCCGGCCGAGGTGGGCCGGTACTGGCGGGACCGCCCGGGCGCGAGCATCATCCTGGTCACGGGGCGGGTGTTCGACGTACTCGACGTCCCGGCAAGGGCCGGCTTGCTGGCCCTGGAGCGGATGGGCCGCTCCCCGGCGGTCATGGGCCCGGTCGCGCTGAGCGCGGACAACCGGGCCCTGTTTTTTGCCACCACCCGGGGCGCTCCCGCGGACGAGGACGAATGGTGGTCGTGCCACCTGGACTGTGAGCCGGACAGCTTCGCCCACGTGGCCGGCCTGCGCTGGCACTGCCGGGGCAGCTATGTGGTGGCCCCGGCTCGCACCGGCCGCGGGCCCGGCGCACACTGGATCCGGGACCCGCGGGAGCACGCCCTGCCGGACTGCCTGCGGTTGCTCGAGTTCCTTGCCGACGCCTGCGAGGAGGTCCTGAACTGAGCCAGGCGGACAACCCCCCCAGCCTGTACGCCCGCGCCTGCGAGGTCATACCCGGCGGGGTGAACTCGCCGGTCCGCGCCTTCCGTGCGGTCGGCGGAGAACCGGTGTTCATCGCGTCCGGGCACGGCCCCTACCTGACCGACACCAACGGCAACAGGTACGTGGACCTGGTCTGCTCCTGGGGCCCGATGATCCTGGGCCATGCGCATCCCGAGGTGGTGGCCGCCGTCACCGCGGCGGCTGCCCGCGGTACCTCGTTCGGCGCCGCGACCCTTGCCGAGGTCGAGCTTGCCGAGCAGATCGCCGCGCGCGCCCCCGTCGAGAAGGTCCGGCTGGTCAATTCCGGCACCGAGGCGACGATGTCGGCGGTGCGGCTGGCCCGGGCGTTCACCGGCAGGCGGCTGGTGGTGAAGTTCGCCGGCTGCTACCACGGGCACGTGGACGCGCTGCTGGCCGCGGCGGGGTCCGGGGTGGCCACGTTCGCCCTGCCGGACTCCCAGGGGGTGACCGGCGCGGCCACCGCCGACACCCTGGTGCTGCCCTACAACGACACCGCCGCCGTCGCGGAGGCGTTCGCCGCCCACGGGCCGCAGATCGCCTGCCTGATCACCGAGGCCTGCCCGGCCAATATGGGCGTGGTCCCGCCCGAACCCGGCTTCAACGAGCTGCTCAAGGAGATCTGCGCCGAGCATGGCGCCCTGCTGATCATGGACGAGGTGCTCACCGGGTTCCGGGTCACCAGGTCCGGCTGGTACTTCCGCGAGGGCGTGGCGGGGGACCTGACGACGTTCGGCAAGGTGATGGGCGGCGGCCTGCCCGCGGCGGCGTTCGGGGGGCGGGCCGAGATCATGGACCTGCTCGCCCCGCTCGGCCCGGTGTACCAGGCGGGCACGCTGTCGGGGAACCCGCTGGCCACCGCCGCGGGCCTGGCCACGCTGCACGCCTGCACACCCGAGGTGTACGCGCGGGTGGACGCGGCGGCCGACGAGGTTGCCAAACTGGCGGCCGAGGCGCTCGGCGCGGCCGGCGTGCCGTTCCGGCTGCAGCAGGCCGGGAACCTGTTCTCGGTGTTCCTCGGCCGCACCAGGCAGGTGCGCGACTTCGACGACGCCAAGGCCCAGTCCGGCGCCGCGTACGCGGCCTTTTTCCACGCCATGCTGGACGGCGGGGTCTACCTGCCGCCGTCCCCGTACGAGGCCTGGTTCCTGTCGGCCGCGCACGACGACGAGGCGGTGGGCCGCATCGCCGAAGCGCTCCGCGCCGCCGCCCGGGCGGCGGCCGCTGCCCTGGACTGAGCGCATCCTGGCGAATACGGATAGTTACCATCCTGAGTGGCCGGAAGCTCCCGCCGCCGCCCGGTTTGAGTAGCTGCTACTCAGGCATCCACGGGGGGTGCCTCTGCCAGGATGTGGTGCAACTGGCCCGGCTGGTATGGCCAGGCCTGGCTCTAGGGGAGCGAGGAACCACCAATGGCGGTCCGTAACGTAATCAGCACGTTGACCCAGGACGGCACGGAGGTCATGGGCCCGGGTGTGCTCATGTACCACTATCCCGGCAACGACATCATGAACGGCAGCTTGCTCACCGTTGAAAGCAACCACTTCTGCGTACTCAAGTCGCGCGGCGCCATCCTGAACGTCTACGAGACCGGCCAGTATCCGGTGGAGACCCCGCAGCGGCCGCTGATCGGCAGCTTCCAGCAGGCCTTCTACGGCGGGCAGTCGCCGTGGCAGTACGAGGCGCTGTTCATCGCGCGGGCCAAGAGCGTGGCCAAGGCCCAGGGCATGGCGCTGTCCAGCGAGCTTGCCGAGCTTGTTTACGACGTCGATTACTACGTGCACGTGGAGACCAAGGAGGACGCGGTCAAGCTGGTCACCCACATGCCCTACTCCGGGCACCTGCTCACCACGGAGGCGGTGAACACCTACGCGGCCCCCGTGGTGGAGCAGGCCATCAACCAGCTTGTCCAGGTGACGCCGCTGGAGCGGGTCAACGAGAAGATCCACGAGATCACCGAACTGGTCCGCGGCCACCTGCAGGACTTCCTGGCCATCTACGGCATCACGCTGAACGACGTGAAGGTGCTGATGCGGCCGAGCGACGAGCGCATGCGCGAGCTGATCTCGCTGCGCGCGTTCGGGCTGTCCGAACTGGACGCGGTCCGCTACTACGTGGCGCTGAAGATGGCCGAGCGTGGCCTGGTGTCCGCGCCCAACGTGGCGGTCGGCGAGCCGTTCAACTACGGCATCACCAGCTTCGCGGGCATGCCGGGCCTGGACTCCCGTGGCGCTGCCCCGGCGCAGCAGGCCCAGCACAGCTCGGCCACCGGCTGAGCAGCTCATGGCCGACACGCTGAGTGACCGGTTGCGCAGCCTGCTCGCGTCCGACGTGTACTCGAGCAAGGGCCGGCTGCGCGCCGACGACCTGCTGGTCAGGGAACGGGTGGGCCGGGGCCTCGGCGAGGCGTCCGCGCGGCTGCGGGAGCTGATCAGCCGCTGGCGGGCGGACCGGGTGCCGCCGTCCACCCGCGAGCAGCCGTTCCCGCCCGCGGAGGTCATGGAGCCCATCAGGAAGGGCGAGCGCCTCTGCCGCGCCATCGAGGACGCCGCCACGGCGGTCCGCGGCCTGCCGGTACTGAACGCCGACCGGGTCTGGGACCGGGTCCGCGGCGTGGGCCTGGACGAGCTGATGCAGTTCGACTGGGCGCTGGTCGGCGAGTCGGACGGGCTCGCCACCGACCTGGCCGAGGTCACGGAACTCGATGCGGTCGACGCGGCGGCCGTCGAGGGCAGGCTCCGCCGGATCCGCGATCTGATGGGCGAGCGCCGCCGCTACCTGGAGATCCAGGCCTGACCCTTGCCGTGCCGCGGCGGGCGCACAGGTAGGCTGAGCGCGCCATGCCCGACATGACGGTGATCCACCTGCTCCGCCACGGCGAGGTCAGCAACCCGCGCGGGGTTCTCTACGGCCGGCTGCCCGGCTTCCACCTCTCGCCGGACGGTGAGCACATGGCCAAGGCCGCGGCCGCGTTCCTGGCGGGCCGCGACGTCACCTTGCTGCTGTCCTCACCGCTGGAGCGGGCGCTGGAGACCGCCGCCCCGGTGGCCGCGCAGTTCGGTCTGCAGGCGCGGGTGGACGAGCGGCTGATCGAGCCGTGGAACCACTTCGAGGGGGAGCGTTTCGACATCGGATTTCCTGCGCTACGACGGCCAGCCAACTGGCCGCGCATGGCGAACCCGTTCCGGCCGTCGTGGGGGGAGCCGTACGCGAGCATCGCCGCGAGGGTGCACGCGGTCATGGCCGACGCGGCCGCGGAGGCCCGCGGGCACGAGGCGGTGCTCGTCAGTCATCAGCTAGCCATCTGGGTGGCCCGCAGGTCGGCCGAGGAACGCAGGCTGTGGCACCATCCGGCCCGCCGTGAGTGCGCCCTGGGCAGCGTGACCAGCTTCACCTACCGCGATGACACGATCGTTGGCATCAGCTACGCCGAGCCCGCCGGTGCCGCGCCTGACGGGGGGCACGGAGCATGACGTGCGGTGCCGGGAAGCGCTCCCCCAGACCAGCACGCGTGATGGGGCCTGCCAGCTCGCCGGCCAGGCGCCATCGGCGCCCCGGGGGGTTCCAGGGGGGTCGCTCCCCCAGGCCAGCACGCGTGATGGGGCCTGCCGGCTTGCCGGCCAGGCGCCATCGGCGCCCCGGGGGGTTCCAGGGGGGTCGCTCCCCCAGGCCAGCACGCGTGATGGGGCCTGCCGGCTTGCCGGCCAGGCGCCATCGGCGCCCCGGGGGGTTCCAGGGGGGTCGCTCCCCCAGGCCAGCAGAGCCCCGATGTCGCGGGCCGAAGCCGGGTCCGGCACAATAGGGCGCGGCACTACCGCTTGTAGGAGATCACTCTGTCCCGTTTGCCGCGATGCCCGCGCCACGGGGGCATCCTCTCCGCACCCGCGCCGCCGCACCCGCGGGCCCGGCGTGCGGCCCGCGCTGCCGTCCTCGGGCTGGCCGGTGTGCTGGCGCTCGGCGCGTGCGACAGCGGGGCGATCGGGAACAGCGGCCCGGGGAGCAACGGCCAGAGTTTCGTATCCGGCAGCCCCGGCACCACCGTGTACGGCGGCAACTCCGGCCCGGTCGCGCCGCGGGTCAGCGGGACCCTGCTGTCCGGCAGCAAGTTCACCCTGACCCAGGAGCACGGGCACGTCGTGGTGATGAACTTCTGGGGATCCTGGTGCACGCCGTGCCGGGCCGAGGCGCCGTCCCTGTCTCAGTTGGCGCAGCACTTCACGCCCAGCGGCGTCCGGTTCCTCGGCGTGGACATCAGGGACAGCCCGGCGACCGCCGAGGCGTTCCAGCGTGACTTCCACATCAGCTACCCCAGCCTCAACGATCCCGGCGACGAGATCGCGCTCGCCTTCCGCGACACCGTCCCGCCCGCGGGCATCCCGACCACGCTGGTCATCGGGCGCGACGGCCGCGTCGCTGCCAGGGTCATCGGCGAGGTGTCCTACCCGGGCCTGCGCGGGCTGATCAGCAAAGCGCTGGCGCAGCCGGCATGACCAGGCCATCCGGCGGTGCCCCGGTGACCGAGCCGCGGAGGGCGGGCCGGTGACCGAGGTCCGCGTCCCAGCCGCCACCGGGCGCACCGAGGACGCCGCGGACGGGCTGTCGCAGCTTCCTGCCTCGCCCGGCCGGCCGCGCCGGGGCGGGCGGGGGCCGTTCGGGACGCTGGACTGGGTCCGGTGGGGGTGGCGCCAGCTCACCTCGATGCGCACCGCGCTGATCCTGCTGTTCCTGCTCGCGCTCGGCAGCGTGCCCGGGTCCGTGCTGCCGCAGCAGGGCATCAACCCGCAGGCGGTGCAGCAGTACTACGCGGCGCATCCGGCGCTGGCCCCCTGGCTGGCCAGGTTCTCGCTTTTCAACGTGTTCGCGGCGCCCTGGTTCGCGGCGATCTACCTGCTGCTGTTTCTCTCCCTCGCCGGCTGCGTGATACCGCGGACGTTCCGCCAGTTCGGCGCCGCCCGCCAGCAGCCACCCCGGGCACCGCGCAACCTGTCCCGGCTGCCGCTGTCGGTCACGATCGCCTCGCCGCTCGCACCGGACGCAGCGCTCGCCAAGGCGTCGGCGCTGCTGGCGGGCAAGCGGTACCGGGTGCGCACCGGGGACGGCTGGATCTCGGCGGAAAAGGGCTACCTGCGCGAGGCCGGCAACCTGCTGTTCCATCTCGCGTTGCTGGCCCTGCTCGCCGCGGTCGGCCTGGGCGGGCTGTTCGGCTATAAGGCGGACCGTCTTCTGGTGGCCGGCCAGTCTTTCGGCAATACGGTGACCGCGCTTGATCAGTTCCGCCCGGGGCGGCTGGTCTCGGCGTCGGACCTGCAGCCGTTCAGCATCGCACTCGATAGGTTCAACGCGCGCTACGTGGCCTCGGGGCCGGACACCGGGGAGCCGGCCTCGTTCAACGCCTACCTCAGGTACCAGGCGGAGCCGGGCGCGGCGACGCAGCGCTACGACCTCCAGGTGAATCACCCGCTGAACGTGGACAACGTGAAGGTGTACCTGATCGGCCACGGGTACGCCCCGGTGTTCCGCGTCACCGACGGAACCGGTCACGTGGTGTTCAGCGGCCCGGTGCCGTTCATCCCGGTGGCCACGAACACACTCATGTCCGAGGGCGTGATCAAGGTCCCGGACGCGCGGCCCCAGCAGCTTGGGTTCGCCGGGGTGTTCCTGCCCACCACCGTGGACGTGGGCGGCAAGCTGGAGTCGGCCTTCCCCGCGCCATACCGGCCCGCGGTGAGCCTGGTCTCCTACGCGGGCAACCTCGGCATGAACGGCGGCCCGTCGCAGTCGGTTTACCAGCTGAACACCGGGCTGATGCGCAAGCTGGCGATCGCGCCGAGGCCGCTGGCCCCGGGGCAGTCGCTGAAGCTGCCGAACGGGATGGGCACGCTCACCTTCACCGGCTACCGGCAGTGGATCAGCCTGGCCATCACCTATGACCCGGGGCAGTTGCCCGCCCTGTTCGCCGCCATCGCGGCGCTGGCCGGGCTGCTCGTGTCGTTCCTTGTCCGGCGGCGCCGCGTGTTCGTGCGCGCCGCGCCCGGGCCCGGTGGGGGCGCTACGGTCGAGTTCGGCGGCCTGGCGCGCACCGAGTCGTCGGAGACCTTCGGCGCCGAGTTCGAAGGGCTCTCGAAAGACCTGTCGGCCGCCGTGGCGGTCACCGCGCAGCCGGTGCCGGCGTCAGGCCTTCCCGCGCCATCAGACTCTCCCGCATCAGACCTGCCCTCATCACCAGACGAGAGGGAGTGAGGCCCGTGCCTGTCAACGTCGGGCTGGCCCAGCTCAGCGACCATTTCCTGCTGGCCACGGTGTTCTTCTACGCCTTCGCTGTGGTGGCCTACGCCGGCGACTTCGCCTTCGGCCACCGCCGCGCCCCGCGCACGGCGAGCGCGGAGCAGGCCGCCCCGGTCGCCGAGCAGGCTCTAGCTTCGGCCCCTCCGCTAGCCCTTACCCCGCCACCCCGCCCAAGGGTCGCGGTGGGCGCCGGAGTCGCCGCCCAGAGCGCGGCCACCGCGCCGGAGACGGCGGCACCGGCCACGCTCGCCGACGGCCCCGGACAGGCCAGCGCGGCGGCCCAGGGGGCCGGTGGGGACGGAGCGGGGCCCGTGGTGGCCCCGCCGAGCCGCTGGCGCGCAGGCGGTGCGCCCGCCGGGCCGTGGATCCGGGCCGCGCTCGCGCTGACCGTGATCGGCCTCGCCACCCAGATTCTCGGCATCGTCACCCGCGGGATGGCCGAGCACCGGGTGCCGTGGGGCAACATGTACGAGTTCGTCATGGCGATCACCTGCGCGGCGGTGATCGCGTTCCTCGGGCTGTCGTTCCGGTTCCGCGTCTACGCGGTCGGGCTCTTCTTCATGGCGCCCATCGTGCTCGCCCTCGGGCTGTGCGCCACCGTGCTGTACACCGCGGCCGGGCCACTGGTCCCCGCGCTGCACTCGTACTGGATCTGGATCCACGTCACCGCGATGACCGTGGCGATCGGCTCCTACATCGTGGCCGCGACCTTCACCGTTCTGTACCTGGTCGTGGACCGGCACGCCAGGAAGCAGGCCACCGGCACGAAGGCCGGGTCCGGTGCGGTGCTCGACCGGCTTCCCGGCGCTGACGCGCTGGACCGGCTCTCCTACCGGACCGTGATCTTCGCGTTCCCGATCTGGACGTTCGCGATCATCGCCGGTGCGATCTGGGCGGACCAGGCCTGGGGCCGGTACTGGGGCTGGGACCCGAAGGAAACCTGGGCGTTCATCACCTGGGTCGTGTACGCCGGCTACCTGCACGCCCGCGCAACCGCAGGATGGCGGGGCCGCAAGGCCGCCTACATCCAGTTGGTCGGGTTCACCAGCCTGCTGTTCAACCTGATCGGCGTCAACCTCTGGATTACCGGCCTCCACTCCTACGCCGGCATCAACTAGGACACGCCCTAGCCAAGGCCCCTATCGACGGGTCACAGTTCCTCGTCCGGGTCGCCACCGCGAACCAGCCACTCCAGCGCGTTGATGAACTCCGGATCGTCATCGGGGCCGATCACCGACGGTGTATACCCCGGCCCGTCGGGACCACCGTGCCGGGCCCGGCCCGCCGGATGTCGTCGCAATGCGTCATCGGCGTCGGGCCCGCGCGGCGGCCAGGATGACCGGCTGCGCCGCCATACCCGTCCGGTAAGTAGCAGCATGCCCAGGGTGGTGGCCATCAGCAACGCTATGACCAGCGTAGATACCGCACCCAGGAGCATCATGGCGGCAGCCTAACCGCCGCATCGCCACCTTGCCGGGCAAATAGGCGTACTTGGTGCGTCTCGCCTGCCAGGCCGTAACTCATGACAGTCGGTAACGACAGGTGACGGTGGCGGTAATTTCGGCGTAACCTGGCGGCTGCAACGCCGATCGCGGGGAGTACCACTATGCTGCAGCGGCTCTTCGCCCGCATGCGCTGGCTGTTGTGGCGATCAGCTCGCTCCCCGACACAGACAGCAACGCGGGCCGGGGTGACCGCGCAACCACCCACCGCCGGCGGGCGGCATCGCCGTGCCGGCCCTGCCCAGCCGGCACCCGTGGCCGCGGAGACAGCGCCGGCGCAGCCGCCTGGAAGCGGTCCGTTCGCTTCGCCGGTGCAGGAGGCCCGCGTCCGCCCGGCCCGTCGGGGGCCGGCCAAGCCTTCCCGCGGTGAGGCACCCGGACGTGGCGTCAGCCGCCGGGTCGGGGCGGCCCGGGCGGCCGTCCGCGACGCGCCCCGGGCGTCCGCCGCGGCCCGTGCCGAACAGGCCAGGGCAGCGCAGGCGCGCCAGCGCGTGGCGGTGCAGGTCGACGGCAAGGCGTCGTGGCGCCAGGCCGCGGACGCACGCCGGGTGGCGGTGGGCTACCGGGATTGCGGCCCGCTGGAGAAGGTGCTCCATCGTGACTGGGCGCAGGACGCCCTCCCACCGCCGGAGGTGGTGCGGGCCATCGACCGCCTGGCCGAGCTGCCCCTGTCGGTCTCCGAGCGTCTCGCGGACGGCGTGGATGCCATCTACGTGGGCCCCGGTGGTGTACCCGACCTGGACGACATGAGTCGCCTGCGTGGGGTCCAGCTGCCCTCAGGGCGCGCGACATGGGACGCCTGCGCGGGCGCTTACGGCGAGCGCAAGATCATCATTGGCACGCGGCCCTCCGCCACGCCGGATGTGGTGTGCCACGAGATCGGGCACGCCCTCGATGACCTGGACGGGTCGGGCAGCAAGTGGCAGTCGGACTCGGAGGAGTTCCGTGTGCTCTACGAGCGGTGTCAGCCGCGCCTGGTGAGCGACTTCCACCGGCAGGACGGGTCACTCGGCCGCCGTGAGTTCTTCGCGGATGCGTTCGCCGCCATCGCCTCCAGCCAGCGACCCGCGCTAGTCGACATGCTCGGTGGCAATACAAGGACCGCACTTGATGTCATGCTGTACTTCAATGTGCGCTACGGGATCTAAGTGATTCGCGATGTTTGTCATCAAGCTGCCGAACGGACATCTCCTCGCGCCCGAGTCCGCCATGGACCACGAGGGCCGGGTGGTGGGTGACGCCTACGTCGAGGTCAGCCCGGCCGACCCCGAGTACGCGCGGCTGGCCAGCCAGGCGATTACGGAAGAAGACGCCGACCGGCGACGACGGCGCTGGCGTGAGGACGACGAGGCGCTGCGGCGCGAGTTCGAGGACTACCTGGCCAGCGGGCGGCAGGAAGCCGGGCCGGGCGAGTCCTCCGGCGCCTGACGTCCTCATCCCGCGTCAGCGTGACCCCATCCGTCACCCGTGCCTGCTCGTGGTTGCCACGGTCCACGCGATGCCATCTGCTGCCCGCGTGTGACCTCCCCGGCCGGTGTGCGCCGGGGAGAACCGCTCTGGCTGGCAGGGGCCGTCGTCGCGTCGGCTGCCAGCCAGGACGTGCCCCATAGATCATTCAGCCTGCCTCGCGACGGCATAGATCTACGGGACACGCCCTAGGCGCTGGTCACGATGCTGGCGCACCACCTGCTGTTTGTGACTCCCCGCGGAGCAATGCGCGCACTTCCGATTCGCGGAACCTGCGGTGCCCCCCGGGAGTCCGGATGCTGCTGATACGGCCAGAGGCCGCCCACCGAGTGACCGTCTTCGGGTCTACTCGGAAGAGCGCTGCCACCTCACCAGGTGTGAGTAGGCGCTCATTGTTGCCATCCACGGATCTCCCCTCCCATCTCCGTTTCGGAGCATGTCTTCAGTGTCGCGAAAACATCCGTTTACTTCCTTGTTTTCCCCAAAAATGAGCGGCTGGTGTTCCTTGTCAGCTTCGGGTTGGGCCGATCGGGCCGGTTCGCGGGCCCAGCAGTACAGGCTTGCTGGCCGATATCGCCGGCTGTACACGGGAAGTGGCGGGACGTGCCGGCCAGTACCGCGGGTGTCGCGCAATGTGCAGTACGCGATTACAGAATGTGCAAGGCGTTTATTAAGTGGGCCCCCGTGATTATCGGAAGTTTGCCGATAGCGGAGCGTGTTCCGGTGATCTGGGTTTGCGGCAATCCCGGTAAGTGGAGTTGCGGATGATGCAGGGTGCTATGGAAGACCTGAATGGGTTACCCCGGACGGCGGATATCCCGCGTTTGCTTCAGCACGGCCGGCGGGCGCTGCCGTCGCACCCGGCGCCACGCTGGCGGCCGGCCCGGCGCCCGCCTTGGATGATCATGGGGTTTTGGCTGCTCTGAGCAGCCAAAACCCCATGATCATGACGGTTGGCCGACGGCAGGGAAAAGGGCGCCGGCACGGGACGGGCGCTCGCGCCGCGATGACTTAGGGTGGGCTGGATGTCAGATTCGCGTCGGCGACGGCGATGCCCCTCCCGTGGCCCGTGCCGGGGTGACCGGTGAGCGCGCTGGTCACGGTCGAGGAGATCAGGGCCGCGGCGCGGCGCCTGGACGGGGTCACTGTCAGAACGCCGCTGGTCCCGTTCCCTGACACCGAGCCTCGTCTGCTCCTCAAGCCCGAGTCCCTGCAGCCGACCGGGTCGTTCAAGCTGCGCGGTGCGTTCGCGGCGATCAGTGCGCTGCCCGCCGCGCAGCGCGCGAAGGGCGTGGTGGCGCACTCCAGTGGGAACCACGGCCTGGCCGTGGCGTACGCGGCCGAGACGCTGGGCGTCCCGGCGGTCGTGGTCGTGCCGCACAATGCGGCCGAGGTCAAGGTCGCCGCGGCAGCCAGGCACGGGGCGCGGATCGTGACCGTCGAGCCCACGCTCGAAGCCCGGATCGCGGGCGCTCAGGAATTCACCGACCGGCACGGGTACACGCTCATACCGCCGTTCGATCACCGTGACGTGATCGCGGGCCAGGGCACGATCGGTCTGGAGATCGCGGCCGACCGCCCGGACGCAGACCTGGTGCTCGTGCCCATCAGCGGCGGTGGCCTGATCTCGGGCATCGCGGCGGCTGTCTGCGCCGCATGCCCGGGGGTGAAGGTGATCGGGGTCGAGCCGGAACTCGCGGCGGACGCCAGGGACTCGCTGCGCCGCGGCGAGCAGGTCGCGTGGCCTGCCAGCCAAACCGGGCGGACCATCGCGGACGCATTGCGCGTGGAACAGATCGGTGCCCTGCCCCTGCGGCACATACTCGGCCTGGTCCACGACATCGTCACCGTGACCGAGGACGAGATCCGCGAGGCAGTCCGGCTGACCGCGACCAGGGCCCGGCTGGTCGCAGAGCCCGGCGGCGCGGTGGCCGTGGCCGCCTGGCTGTTCCGTCCGGACCTGCCCGCCGCGCGGGCCCCCGTTGCGGTCCTGTCCGGTGGCAACATCGCGCCCGCGCTGCTTGCCGAAATCCTCGCCGCCCCGGCCGGGCCTGCGCCCCGGCCGGGTGCCGCGGGCCTCGCCGGGCGCCCGGTTCCCGGCTGACGCAGTCCGCGGGCCAGCCGTGCCGCATCCGGCGGGGCTGCAAGCCCGGGCCTCCACAGGCCGGCCGTGCCGCACCCGGGGTTGCCAGCCGGGGCCTCTGCAGGCCAGCCGTGCCGCACCCGGGGGTTGCCAGCCCGGGCCTCCGCAGGCCAGCCGTGCCCGCACCCGGGGACTGCAAGCCCGGGTCTCCGCAGGCTAGCCGTGCCGCACCGGCACGGCCGGGCATCGTCAGCCCGGGCGGCCTTGGGTCCTGGCGCAGAAACTCTTGCTCTAGGCTGGGCTCGTTATGCGCGCAACCATCGCCTACACCACCGCGCGGATCCTGCTGTTCGTCGCGGCTACCGGCCTGATCTACCTGGCCGGTGCGCGCGGGCTGCTGCTGCTCGCGCTGGCTCTGGTGGTGAGTGGTGCCGTCAGCTACATCCTCCTGTCCCGCCAGCGGGATGCCATGGCGGGCGCGCTGAGCCGGCGGCTTGGCTCGTTCCGGTCCAGGATCGACGCGGGTGCCCGGGCCGAGGACAAAGACTAGGCAGGCCGGCCCCGAACCGGCCCAGGTGCGGCTGCCGATGAAAGCTGGGTTCATCAGCAAAGAACGTGATGATTGCTGCGTTCATCACTTTCGTGCGGCGGCAGCGTGGCCAGCTTCGGTGTGCGGGCCGGCCCGGCGAGTCTGTTCAGCCGGCCGCGGCGGTCAGCCAGCCCCCGGTGGTGAGCAGCCCGAGCACCGCCTGGACCGCCTCCTGCCTGCTCGTCACCGACGTGTCGATGGTCAGGTCGGCGTTCCTTGGCTCCTCGTACGGGTCGGAGATCCCGGTGAAGTGGTCGATGAGCCCGGCGCGGGCCTTGGCGTACAGGCCCTTACGGTCCCTGGCCTCGCAGACGGCCACCGGCGTGGCAACGTGAATGAGCAGGAAGTCGCCCACCTCGCTGACCATCCGGCGCACCTGCGCCCGGGCCGCTTCGTAGGGCGCGATCGGCGCGCAGATCGCGATGCCGCCGTGCCGTGCGACCTCGGTGGCCACATATCCGATCCGCGCGATGTTCAGGTCGCGGTCGGCCCTGGAGAAGGTGAGCCCGGCCGACAGGAGCTGGCGGACCAGGTCCCCATCGAGCAGCGAAACGGTCCGGTCTCCACGCTCAGCCAGGGCATCGCGCAGCGCCCGGGCGATCGTCGACTTACCCGAGCCGGACAGCCCGGTGAAGAACACGACCACGCCGCGCTCCCGCCGCGGCGGGCGGGCCCGGCGTAGTTCGGCGGTCACACCGGGCGGCGCGTACCAGGCAGGCACGTCCTCGCCGCGGTCGAGCAGATCCTCGAGCTCCCCCGCGGCCAGATCGGACTGCTCGGTGCCCGGCTCGATGAGCGCCAGCGGGCGCCACACCTCGGCCGCACGGTCATAGGCCCATTCACCACCGGGCATCACCGGGATCGGGGTGTGGACGTGGCCATCGTCGGGCGTTCGCCGGCCGCCACGCTCGGCGTCGCGTTCGTCCATGAGCAGGTGGGTGGCGCCGTAGGCCGCGGCAACCACGGCTCGGATCGCGGTCTCCCGCGCCACGGTGGTGTCCCTCGGCGCGAGCGGCACCGGCACCATCACGGTGCCCGGCGGCAGATGCTTGGCCGCCGCCGCGACCGCCCGCACCAGCGCCTCCGGCCGCACCACAACCTCGGCCGGGCCGCTGATCAGCGGCAGGAGCAGCAGCCTGGCCTTGAGCTGGCCGGCGAAGTGCCGTAGCTGCCCGATCTGCTGGCCGCTGAGCGGGCGCCGGGTCGCGAACGCGAGCACCGGGCCCTCACCCAGTTCCGCCCGCACCTGCGCCGGGGTCTGCCGCAACTGCCGGAACGGGCCGTGCTCGGGTTCGCGGAACGCGGTCACCGGTCCGGCGAGCCGGACCATGGCCGGCCCGGCGTCGTCGTGGCGTGCGTGCCGTCCCGACTGCCCGGACTGCCCGGGCGGCTGCGCCGCCGATCGCTCGATGATCTCCAGGACAGCGAGTGGCGTACCCTCCGGGTCGTTGAGCGTGAGTTTGCCCGCCGAGGCCGGGATAGCGTCCTCGGGCACATCGAGTACCACGGGGACCGGCCACGGCGTGCCGTCCTCGAGCGTGCCGCGTTCAGCCACCCACGCCACGTCGGCCGCGTTCATGAATCCGGTCAGGGGCGTGAACGCGCCCATCAACAGCAACTCCAGGTCGCCGAGCTGGCCTTCATCGAGGGTCCAAGAGGGAAGGCCCGTGATGTCCAGGGCCGGCCCGGCTGCCGCCTCAGCGGTCACATCCACCTCCGTCTGGGCCGGCCCAGTGCACTGGGCCGCTGCTTGAGCTCCGGCTACCGCCGGGCAAGCCGAGGGTACACGGACAGTAACTACCGGGCCAGGCGGTTCCGTCACGACCGCCAGTGCCGTCTGCACGGCACCGGCCGGCGTCGCGGTTGTGAGCCGCAACGCGGAGATTCAGGCCGCGCGGTCCCGCCCGCTGCCCTCAGGCTCAGATTATCCGGGCGAACCTGTCCTCCGGCTTGCGGATGACGTAGAGCAGGTCCTCATGAGCTGAAGTCAGCCGCCCGCGGGACAGCCGGGCAACAAGCCGCTGCGCCGTGCGGTATCCGTGCGGCCCCCTCGGCAGCCCGCCGGCCAGCCCGCCGAGCGCCCCGCGCTCCGCGATCACCAGGCCGTGCATCAGCACATATGACTGCACCCCGCGCCCTGAGGCGAGCCGTTCGTACACGGCCACGTGCGGCCCCGGCTCGCCGGGGTGCCGCTTGCGCCAGATGGCATGCCGGAACGGCCCGGGCAGCACCCGGTCGAGGAAACCCGCCGCGCTGTCGCGGTCCCGGATGCGCAGCAGTAGCAGCCCGCCCGGCTTGACGGCGGCGCTCAGCCGGTCCAGGACCAGTTCGGCATGCTCGATCCGGCCGAGCAGCGAGGAGCACTGCACGATGTCGTAGGCCCTGGGCGGCAGCGGCACCGAGCGCAGGTCGCCAAGGATGGCGTCGCGCATGTCCTGGTGGTGTGCCACGGCCGCGCGGGTTACCTCGCTGTCCTCGTCGATCATGCTGACGCTCAGCCGTGCCCCGGCAGCGCGCAGCGGGCCGGTGTCCAGGTCCTCGGCGGTGGTGCAGCCGGCCTGCAGGATCGAGATCTGCTGGCCGGAGTTCTCCGCGGCGTACGACCGGGTGTGGCGGCCGAACAGGTCCCCGCCCGCCAGACGCGGCACTACCGGCGGGGCGGTCCCTGTCCGGACGGCGGCGTTGCCGGCCGCGGCGCGGCCAGTGGCGGGGAGGGCGATGGTGGCGCGGTCTGTGGTCTCGCGGTCCGTGGTCTCGCGGTCCGTCGCGGCGGTGCGGGCCGGGCGCGTGGTGGCGCGGTCCGCGGTGCTGGTGGGATCCGTGGCGCCAGAGCCCGGCACAGCCCTCCCTGGAACGGCGCTGCCTGGAACAGAGCTGCCCGGAGCGGAGCGCACCGTTCCGGCGCCGGTGGGGCAGTGGCCGTGGTCGGCGGAGTGGCCGTGGCCGGCGGAGTGGCCGTGGCCGCGGGCCTGGCCGCTGATCCGGGCGGGGAGGGTGACGCCCCGGCGCGGCCAGGGGTGGCCGTGCCCGCGGCCGGGGTGGCCGCGGGTGGCCGGGCTGCCGGTGGTCTGGCCGTGGGCCGGGCGGCCGCGGGCCGGGTGCCAGAGCCATGACCCGGCGGCGGGATGAGCCGCACGCTGCCCGTGCTGGGGAACTCGTACGGCATCGTGCTCGCCACAGTGGGCTGATACCAGTCCGCGGCCTCCTCGGGCGCGTCCGCCGGTGGGTCGGCGGGCGGGGTGGCGGGTGTCGCCGCCGAGTGGTGGCCGGCGTGCCGCCGGGTGGGGGCCGGGCGCGCCGCCGGCCGGTCGGTCGCGGACGGGGTCAGCAGCCGGAAACCTTCGGCCTCGTCGCCCACCAGCGCAGCACCGTCGGCCGGGGCATCGTCCGCCGTGGGTGGCAGGGGTGCCGCCGGCCATGCGCTAGCCGTCGGCGGCGTGGAGTGGTCGCCGTCATGCCGGACGGTGCGCTGCTCGCTGCCGGAGTGCAACCGGCCGGGGAGCGGCCGGTGATGCCTGTGCTGCGTCGCTAGCCGCTGATTGCGGGGTGGCGGCCTGGCGTCCCGGCCACCGGCTGTGGTCTCAGGCTCAGCTGGTGCGGTGCCGTCCGTGGGTGCGTCGGCCGATGTGGTGTCCGGTGGGCTCTGTGCCCGGGCAGGGGCCGTGGGTGCTTGCGGCGCGGCGCTGATTGCCGCGGCCTGTGCCTCGGTGTGTCCGGTAGCACATCCTCCGCGGCGGTCACGGGTGGAGGTGCATCAGGCGGCGCGCTCGCCGTGGAGGGCACCGGGCCCGGGGGTACGGTGGGCGCCTCCGGCCGGGTCCGCGCCACCCGTGTGCCCGGCGGGTTGCTTGCCGTTGGCTTCGGGCGGGTGCTGGCATCTGCCGCCGCGTCCGCTGGCGTGCCGCGTGCCGCGGTCTTCCGCGTGGTGCCGGCTGGTGTGGTCCTGGACCGGCTGCGAGAGGGTGGCGGCCCGCCTCGGCGGGCGCCGCCTTCCCCTTGCCGTCGGCTGCCGCGGTGCGGGTCCCGCTTGTGCCTCCGGCCGCCGACCGGCCGCCGGAGGCTGGTGCTTCGGCCGCCGGTCCCGTTCTCCGAATTGACTTTCCCCCGCCCTGAAGGGCGGGGAGTCTCAGCCCTCGCGGGCTGGGATTCCTGGTTCACCGACGACCGCCTCCCAGCGCTATGCGCGGGCAGGTCTTACACCATCTCCGCAGGCTGCCACGGCCAGCCCGGCCGCCAAAAGCACCTTCGCCGCGTTCACATCCCGGTCGTGGGCGCCGCCGCAGGCGGCGCAGTCCCGCTGGCGGACATTCAGCGGCAGGTTCGCGGTGATCGCACCGCACGCCGAGCACGTCTTGCTCGACGGGTAGAACCGGTCCACCGCGATCACGGTGCGCCCATACCAGTTCGCTTTGTATTCCAGCATCCGCCGCAATTCGGCCCACGACGCGTCGGAGATCGCACGGGCTAGGGAGTGGTTGCGGACCAGGTTGCGGACGAGCAGGTCCTCGATGACCACCGTTTGGTTCTCGCGGATGATCCTCGTGGAGAGCTGGTGCAGGAAGTCCTTTCTCCGGTCGGCGATCCGCGCGTGGATCCGGGCCACCTTGAGCCGGGCCTTGGCGCGGTTCTTCGACCCCTTGGCCGTGCGGGACAGCCGCCGCTGTGCCAGCGTCAGCCGGGCCCGGTCGCGGCGCCGTCTTCTTCGCCCGGGGGCTCGCCGTTGTCCCGGACCGGGAGGTGGCCGCCGTTGTCTTCGACCGGGCGGGCCCGGATCCCGTGGCCCGGGTCGCTGCCGCGGCCGGGCCCGAAGCGGCCGCGGCCGTGCCGGTGCTGTCGGTCGCGGCAGGCCTGGTCTCCGGCCCGGTGGCAAGCTCGCTGTCCCGGTCGGGTTCGGCTGAGGCCGACCTGGTGGCGCGTGGCCGACTGGCTGCCGCCCGCTGGCTCAGTGCGCCAGCGGGCTGCCTTTGGGCGGCGCGCCTGCTGAACCGTGGGAGAAGCGGGACCGGTATGCCCGCTTCCCGTCCGGCAGCTCACGCTGAAACACTAGCGTGCTCACGTTTCACCAGCGATGAGCCACGCCGGGGTGGCCCCGCTCTGAACGGCGGACTCTGCGCCCTCTATTGAGCGGTCACGGCACCTTAGCGTAGCCTGAGGCTTTTGCGAACTTGGGGGAGAGCGCATAGAAGGTTCTCCGCCCCGAACGGCAAAGGCTCACCGGTACCGGTGACTACAGCCCCGCAGAAGGCAATAAGGTGGAGGTATCCCGCATCCCGTCAGGCATCCGCTGACGTCAATGCGGGCCTTTCGTGCTGTCTACCCAGGGAAACCATGAGCCTCGCCGGCCTCCTCAGCGTCATCACCGACGATCCCCAGTTCCGCCAGGTCTCCGGGCTGACCGCGGCGGATTCCGACGGAGGTTACCCGGGCGATGGCGCGGACGTGACCGCGCCATCCGCGCTCCGTCCGCTGCTCGCCGCTGCCCTGACCGGGCTGCCCGGGACCGCAGGCCGGTTCCTGCTTGCGGTCACCGCGACCGCGAGGGAGGCGGAGGAACTGGCCGGGGCGCTCGGCTCGCTGTTGCCCGCCGACGGCGTGGCCTACTTCCCCGCCTGGGAGACGCTCCCGCATGAACGGCTGTCCCCCCGCTCGGACACCTCCGGCCAGCGCCTGGCGGTGCTGCGCCGGCTCGCCCACCCCGATCCGGCCAGTTCCCGCACTGCCGCGGTCACCGTCCTGGTCACTCCGGTGCGCGCCTTGCTCCAGCCGATCGTCGGCGGCCTGGCCGACGTGGAGCCGGTCTCGGTGGCCGAAGGTGACACCTGCGACCTGGACGAGATGCTGGCCAGGCTTGTCGACATCGGCTACGTGCGGACGGACCTGGTGGAGCGGCGCGGTGAGGTGGCGGTCCGCGGTGGCATCATCGACGTCTTCCCGCCCGCGGAGGAGCACCCGGTGCGGGTCGAGTTGTTCGGCGACGTCGTCGAGGAGACCCGTTTCTTCCGGGTGGCCGACCAGCGCAGCCTGGGGCCTGCCCCGGTCCTGTGGGCGCCGCCGTGCCGCGAACTGCTGCTGACGCCCGACGTACGGGACCGGGCCAAGCACCTCGCCAACGACCACCCCGGGCTCGCCGACGTGCTCGGCAAGCTGGCCGACGGCATCTCCGTCGAGGGCATGGAGGCGCTCGCGCCCGTGCTCGCCCCCCGGATGGAACTGCTGCTCAACTACGTGCCCGCCGGTGGGGCGGTGCTCGCCTGCGACCCCGAGCGGATCCGCGCCCGGGCCGCCGACCTGGTCCGCACCAGCCAGGAGTTCCTCGAGGCGTCCTGGGTGAACGCGGCGGCGGGCGGCCACGCGCCGATCGACCTCGGGGCATCCGCGTTCCAGTCGATCACCCAGGTGCGCGCCGCCGCGGACAAGCTGGGGCTGCCGTGGTGGACCATTGCGCCGTTCGATGCCGCCGACCCCGGCGCCGGCCCGGTGGCGGCCGGCCACGGCGTCACCGATGGCGGAGCGGGTGACGCCGGCCCCGGGGCTGCGTACGGCCAAGATCTGGACAGTAGCGATCGCCTCGCGGTACGTCTCGGCGCGGCCCCGGCCCCTGCCTACCGTGGCGACACCAGCCGGGCGCTGGCCGACGTCCGGGGCTGGCTGGGTGAGCGCTGGCGGGTCGTGCTGGTCACCGAGGGCCACGGCCCGGCGCAGCGCCTGGCCGAGATGCTCCGCGGTGAGGGGCTGGGCGCGCGGCTCGGTGACCTGACGGACCCGCCGGAGCCGGGCGTGCCGAGCGTGACGACGGCGCTCATCGCGAACGGGTTCACCTGGGAGTCCGTACGGCTGGCCGTGCTCACCGAGGCCGACCTGGTCGGCCAGCACACCGGATCGCGGGAGGGGCGGCGGATGCCCAGCCGCCGGCGCGGCGGCATCGACCCCCTTCAGCTCACCCCCGGCGACTACGTGGTGCACGAGCAGCACGGCGTCGGCCGTTACCTGGAGATGACCAGCCGCAGCATCCAGGGCGCGGTCAGGGAATACCTGGTGATCGAGTACGCGCCCGGCAAGCGGGGCCAGCCGCCCGACAAGCTGTACGTGCCGACCGACCAGCTTGACCAGGTCACCAGGTACGTCGGCGGCGAGATGCCCAGCCTGCACCGGCTCGGCGGCGGTGACTGGGCCAAGACCAAGGGCCGCGCCCGCAAGGCGGTGCGGCAGATCGCCTCCGAACTGATCAGGCTGTACTCCGCGCGGATGGCCTCCCCCGGGCACGCGTTCGGCCCCGACAGCCCATGGCAGCGGGAACTGGAGGACGCGTTCCAATACGTCGAGACGGCCGACCAGCTCGCCGCCATCGACGAGGTGAAGGGTGACATGGAGCGGCCGGTGCCGATGGACCGGCTGATCTGCGGCGACGTCGGTTACGGCAAGACGGAGATCGCGGTGCGCGCCGCGTTCAAAGCGGTGCAGGACGGCAGGCAGGTAGCCGTGCTGGTGCCCACCACGCTGCTGGCGCAGCAGCACCAGGCCACATTTAGTGAGCGGTACGCGCCGTTCCCCGTGGTGGTGCGCACGATCAGCCGGTTCCAGGGCGACGCCGAGGTGACCGAAACGCTGCGCGGTCTGGCCGACGGCACGGTCGACGTGGTGATCGGCACCCACCGGCTGCTGCAGCCGGACACCCATTTCAAGCGGCTCGGCCTGGTCATCCTCGACGAGGAACAGCGGTTCGGGGTGGAGCACAAGGAGTACCTCAAGCAGCTGCGGACCGAGGTGGATGTGCTGTCCATGTCGGCCACCCCGATCCCGCGCACGCTGGAAATGGGCGTCGCCGGGATCCGGGAGATGTCCACGATCCTGACCCCGCCCGAGGAACGGCACCCGGTGCTGACCATGGTCGGCCCGTACGAGGAGAAGCAGATCGCGGCCGCCATCCGGCGCGAACTGCTCCGCGACGGCCAGGTGTTCTTCGTGCACAACCGGGTCTCCTCGATCAACAAGGTCGCCACCAAGGTCGCGGAGCTGGTGCCGGAGGCGCGGGTCGTGGCCGCGCACGGCCAGATGAACGAGCACATGCTCGAACGGATCATGCTCGAGTTCCTCGACCGCAAGCACGACGTGCTCGTGGCCACCACGATCGTCGAGTCCGGCCTGGACATCCCGAACGCCAACACGCTGATCGTGGACCGCGCCGACGTGTACGGGCTGTCCCAGCTGCACCAGTTGCGCGGCCGGGTCGGCCGGGCCAGCGAGCGCGCCTACGCCTACTTCCTGTTCCCGCCGGAGAAGCCGCTGACCGAGACGGCGCACGAGCGGCTGGCCACGATCGCCCAGCACACCGAGATGGGCGCGGGCATGTACGTGGCGCTGAAGGACCTGGAGATCCGCGGGGCAGGCAACCTGCTCGGCGGGGAGCAGTCCGGCCACATCGCCGGGGTGGGCTTCGACCTGTACGTGCGGATGATCGGCGAGGCGGTGGGCGAACTGCGCGACGCCGGGCCGGCCGAGCGGGCGGAGGTCCGGGTGGAGCTGCCGGTCAACGCGCACATCCCGCACTCCTACGTACCTGGTGAGCGGCTGCGGCTCGAGGCCTACACCCGCATCGCCGCCATCGACTCGGGTGCGGACATCACGGCGGTCACCGAGGAACTGACCGACCGCTATGGCCCGCTGCCCGACCCGGTACTCGGCCTGCTCGCGGTGGCCGGCCTGCGCGCACAGGCCCGCCAGGCCGGGCTGACCGAGATCACACAGCAGGGCACGCACATCCGGTTCTCGCCGGTGGATCTGCCGGAATCCAAGCAGGTTCGGGTGCAGCGGCTCTACCCGAAGACAGTGCTGAAGCCGGCGGTGCGTACGATGCTCGTACCGGTGCCCAGGGACATACCTGGCGCCCGCCCTGGAGCGCCCGTCCCACCGGGCACTCCGCTCCTGCGCGACAGGGAGCTACTCGCCTGGTGCGGGCAGCTCATTGAGGCGGTGTTCGGCGAGAGCGGCCCGGTTCCGCCGAACGTCTCGCCCACATAGGAAGGGATGCAGTCGTGCCTCGCACCTCTGTCTTCGTGCTCACCGCGGCGGCGGCCGCCGCGGTGTGCGCCCTGTCCGCCTGCGGCCCGGTCCGGATGGGCTCGGCCGCGATCAGCGGGGGGGACCGGATCACGGTCACCACGCTGAGCGACCAGGTGAGCAGTCTGGAGAACGTCTACAAGGCGAGCAATGGGAAGATCCAGCTCCAGTTCCCCCAGGCGGAGGCGCCGCAGGAGGTGCTGAGCTGGCTGCTCCGGTTCGATATCCGGGACGAGCTGGCCGCCCGCAACCACCTGGTGGTGACCACCGGGGAGAGCCAGCGGGCGCTCAGCTCGCTCGCCAAGCAGACCGGGCGGACCGGGCCTGCGTTCGTCCAGCTTGCCGTGGCCAACGGCCTGGCCCCGGACATGCTGCCGGACCTGGGCAGGTACGAGGCCATCCAGAACGAGGAGTTCACCCGGCTCAACGGCGGGACGATGCCCAAGACCCAGGCCCGGGTCCAGGCCCTCAGCCCGGAGTTCGCCCGCCGTGAGTGCGTGGCGGCGAAGAGCCTGAACATCCAGGTCAACCCGCAGTTCGGCCAGCTCGACTACGGCACGTACACGGTCATCTCGGCCAAGTCGCCGCTGTCGGAGCCGACCGTGCCCGCACCTTCGCCATCGAGCAAGCCCGTGCTCACCCCCCACTGCTGACGATCGGCGGCTGACAGGGTGGCGGGGACGCACGGTGACCGGGTGACGCAGAGCCCGGTGCCCGATGGTGCGATACCGGGCGCTGCCCTGCTGCGCCTGGTGGAAGTGATGGACACCCTGCGGGTGAATTGCCCGTGGGACGCCAAGCAGACGCATGAGTCGCTCGCCCCGTACCTGCTTGAGGAGTGCTACGAGGCGCTGGAGGCGCTCGAGGACGGTGATCCCGCGGCGCTGCGCGACGAACTCGGCGACGTCCTGCTGCAGGTGGTGTTTCACGCCAGGGTCGCGGCGGAGCGCACCGACGGGACCGGGTTCGACATCGACGATGTGGCCACCGGGATCGTGGAGAAGCTGATCCGCCGGCACCCGCACGTGTTCAGCGACGTGAAGGTGTCCGGCGCCGAAGACGTCAAGCGCAACTGGGACGCGATCAAGGCCGCGGAACGGGGTGGCCGCGAGGGCGCGCTGCCCACGGCGCTGGGCTCGGTGCCGTTCGGGCAGCCGGCGCTGTCCCTCGCGGCCCAGTTGCAGCGGCGGGCGGAGCGGGCCGGTGTCCCTGCCGAACTCACCGACCTGCCCACCGGGCCGCCCGCTACCGGGCCTGGCGGCGACGGCCAGGCGCCGGACGGCGTGAGCGAGATCGGGGCGGCGCTGTTCGCCCTCGTGGCGCAGGCGCGCGCGGCAGGGCTTGATCCCGAGCTGGAGTTGCGGGCCGCCGCACGCAGTTACCGCGAACGGGTCAGGCACTGGGCCGAGGACCAGAGCCGCGACCCCGCCTGACCGCTTGCGGCGGCGTGGCCGCTGCGAGGGACCGCGCCTGCTCGGCTAGGCTCCAATACCGAAACCACGCCAGGAACCCGCCCGCACCGACCCCACGGGAGATCTGCCTTGGCCGCTATTGAAGACGTCTACGCCAGGCAGATCCTGGACTCGCGGGGCAATCCGACGGTCGAGGCCGAGGTGGCGCTTGACGACGGGACGCAGGCCCGCGCCGCCGCCCCGAGCGGCGCCTCCACCGGCGCGTTCGAGGCGGTAGAGCTGAGGGACGGCGGCAAGGCCTTCGGCGGCAAAGGTGTCGGCAAGGCCGTCCTGGCGGTCACCGACGAGATCAGGGATGAACTGCTCGGCTTCGACGCCGACGACCAGCGCCTCATTGACCAGACGATGATCGACCTGGACGGCACGCCGGACAAGTCACGGCTGGGTGCCAACGCCATCACGGCCGTCAGCATGGCCGTTGCCAAGGCCGCCGCGCAGTCCGCGGAGCTACACCTCTTCCGCTATCTGGGCGGCCCGAACGCGCACATGCTGCCGGTGCCGATGATGAACGTGCTGAACGGCGGCGCGCACGCGGACAACAGCGTGGACATCCAGGAGTTCATGATCGCGCCGATCGGTGCGGCCACGTTCAGTGAGGCGCTCCGCTGGGGTGCTGAGACCTACCACGCCCTGAAGTCCGTCCTGAAGGAACACAAGCTGTCCACCGGGGTGGGCGACGAGGGCGGGTTCGCGCCGGACCTGGCGCACAACCGGGCCGCCCTCGACCTGCTCGTCGAGGCCATCGGCAAGGCGGGCTTCGAGCCCGGCCGCGACGTCGCCCTCGCGGTGGACGCGGCCGCCACCGAGTTCTTCGGCGACGGCGCCTACCGCTTCGAAGGCGGCGCCCATTCCCCGGCGGAGATGCTGGAACTGTACGCGGAATGGCTGGATGCCTACCCGATCGTGTCCCTTGAGGACCCGCTCGCCGAAGATGACTGGGCAGGCTGGCAGGCGCTCACCGCGGCGCTTGGCGACAAGGTGCAGATTGTCGGCGACGATCTGTTCGTCACCAATCCAGAACGGCTGCGCCGCGGGATCACCGAGCGCAGTGCGAACGCCCTCCTGGTCAAGGTCAATCAGATCGGCACCATCACCGAGACCCTGGAGGCGGTGTCGCTCGCCCACCGCAGCGGTTTTGCCTGCATGATCAGCCACCGGTCGGGCGAGACCGAGGACACCACCATCGCCGACCTCGCGGTCGCCACGAACTGCGGGCAGATAAAGACCGGGGCACCGGCGCGCTCGGAACGCGTGGCCAAGTACAACCAGCTCCTGCGGATCGAAGAACAGCTCGATGACGCTGCCGCCTACGCCGGGCACGCGGCCTTCCCCAGGACACCCGCAGGCCCGTGATCCCTACGCTGGGCCGCCCGCCGGGCGGGGACCGGGCCAGGCTCACCAGCCGGGCCGCGGTGCTCGCCGTGGTGATCTGTGCGATCGCGCTCAGCCTCGCCTACCCGGTGCGCGAGTACATCGCGCAGCGCCGGCAGATCGACCAGTTGCAGGCCGAACGGCAGATGCTCAACGGCCAGCTGCAGGCGCTGCAGCACGAGCAGCAGCGCCTGGCCGATCCCGCCTACATCGAACAGCTGGCCAGAAACAGGCTGCACATGTGCCTGAAGGGCCAGACCTGCTACGTCGTCATCGGCGGTCACACGGCCCATCGCGGCACGGCGGCCACCGCGGCCAGCCTCACGCCCTGGTACGAGCGGATGTGGCAATCGGTACAGCAGGCGAACCGGGGCAGCACCCGGTGACCGCCGACGCCGAGGTGGTCGCGCTGCAACTGGGCCGGCCACCACGAGGGCTGCGGTGCGTCGCGCACCGCTGCCCCTGCGGGCTGCCCGACGTGGTCGAGACCGCGCCACGCCTGGCCGACGGCACCCCGTTTCCCACGCTCTACTACCTGACGTGCCCGCGGGCGAGCGCGGCGGTGGCCAGGCTGGAAGCCTCGGGCGTCATGCGGCAGATGGAGCAGCGGCTGGCCGCGGAGCCGGAGCTGCGCGCGGCGTACCAGGCCGCCCACCGCGACTACCTGGCGCGCCGGGACGAGGCGGCGCGCGCCGCTTGTGTGGAGCCACTGCCACCCGGCACGCAGAGCGCGGGCGGCATGCCCGGCCGGGTCAAGTGCCTGCACGCGCTCACCGCCCACGAGCTTGCCGTGCCAGGGGCCAACCCGCTGGGCCGGGAGGCCGCGGCGCGGGCGGGGCCGTGGTGGCAGGCAGGCCCGTGCGTCCGCCCGGCACCTTCCGCGCGCGGCGAGGCCACGTGAGCGGCGACGCCGTGGTGCGCGTGGCGGCGATCGACTGCGGCACGAACTCGGTACGGCTGCTGGTGGCCGACGTGGACCGGGCCGCGGGGCGGCTGTCGGATGTGGACCGGCGGCTGGAGATCGTGCGGCTCGGCCAGGGCGTGGATGCCACCGGGCGGCTCGGCGCCGAGCCGCTGGCCCGGACGCTCCGGGTGCTGCGTACGTACCGGCAGATCATCGCCGGGGCGTCGGCGTCGGCCGTGCGCATGGTGGCCACCAGTGCCACCAGGGACGCGGCCAACGCAGACGAGTTCGTCGCGGGCGTTCGCGACATCCTCGCGATCGAACCTGAGGTGCTCAGCGGCGAGGACGAAGCGCGCCTGTCGTTCACCGGTGCGACCGCCGAGCTGGCCGGTGAGGCGGCCGCTCCCTACCTGGTCACCGACATCGGCGGCGGCTCGACCGAGTTCGTGCTCGGCGAGCCCGGGGTGGTGACCGCCGCCGTCAGCGTGAACATCGGCTGCGTCCGCATGACCGAGCGGCACCTGCGCCATGACCCGCCCGGCGATCAGGAGATCGCGGCTGCACGTGCCGACATCGACGCCGCTCTCGACGTGGTCGCGGGCAAGATCCCGGTGTCAGCCGCGCGCACCCTGGTCGGCCTGGCCGGTTCGGTGACCACCGTGGCCGCGCTGGTGCTGGGGCTGGACAGCTACCAGGCCGAGCGGATCCATCATTCCCGGGTCAGCGCCGCAGCGGTGCGGGAGGTGGCCGCCAGCCTGCTGGGGCAGACCCGGGCCGAGCGGAAGCGGCTGGCCGTGATGCACCCGGGCCGGGCGGATGTGATCGGCGGCGGCGCACTGGTGCTGACTCAGATCATGGAGCGTTTCGGCTTCGCCGAGGTGCTGGTGAGCGAGCACGACATTCTCGACGGCCTGGCCTGGTCCCTGGCGACGGGCGCGCGCCCGGCGGGGGAGCGGTGACCGCCGGGCCGCTGGTCGCGCCGGGCCTGCCGGTGCCGCCGGGAAGCGGCTGGCCGGAGGACCCGGCCACCCCGGCCACGCCGGTAGCTGCCGACGCCGCCGAGGTCCGCGCGCTTGCCGCCGAGGCCGTGCAGGCCGGTCGCCTCGACGAGCTAACGGCGCGGCAGTCGGTGTGCCGCGCCTGTCCCCGGCTGGTCGAATGGCGCGAGCAGGTGGCGGCGGTCAAACGCGCGTCATCGCGCGACCAGCAGTACTGGGGGCGGCCGGTGCCCGGCTGGGGAGATGCCAGCGCTCGCGTGCTGATCCTCGGGCTTGCCCCGGCGGCCCACGGCGGCAACAGGACCGGGCGGATCTTCACCGGCGACCGCAGCGGCGACGTCCTGTTCGCCTCGCTGTACCGTTGCGGGCTGGCCGCGCTGCCGACCTCCACGGCGGCGGGGGACGGCCAGCGGCTGATCGGTGCCAGGATGGTCGCGGCGGTCCGCTGTGCCCCGCCGGTCAACAAGCCCTCCGTGACCGAGCGGGACACCTGCGCGCCCTGGCTGGAGGCGGAGTTCGCGCTGGTCGCGCGCTCGGTCCGGGTCATTGTCTGCCTGGGCGGATTCGCCTGGCAGGCGGCCTGGCCGATGCTGCGGTCCGCGGGCTTCGCGGTGCCCAGGCCGCGGCCGAAGTTCGGTCACGGCAGCGAGGTCACCTTGGCCGCTCCGGCCGGCCCGGGCGGGCCGGGTGGCGAGGTCCTGCTGCTCGGCTGCTACCACCCGAGCCAGCAGAACACCTTCACCGGCCGGGTCACCCCGGCGATGCTCGACGAGGTGTTTGGCCGTGCCAGTCGCGCGGCAGCCTAGCTATCGCCAAGCGCGGCTACGCTGTGTGTGTATTTCTTCCGAAGCCCGGCAAATTGGTCACGCTTCGCATTCAAGGGTCGGAGTGCACGAATTGAATATGTTGCACCCGGGCGAATTTTTCTCCCCCCATTCGCCGGAGCAAGAATGGTTCGGACCCACGGGGGTATCATGACCCAGCCCCCGTAGCCCAAGGGAAGAGGCCGGCCCCCTAAAAGGGTCCCCAGTGTCGGTTCGACTCCGACCGGGGGCACGCCCCTCGTAGCTGCCACGACCCCCCAAAGCCTCGGCACCGCTGCATGGTTGGTGCGCAAGGCAACCGCTGGGGAGCCTGTGCAGGCGGTGGTCCGCGACCCAGGCGCGCGCTCACTTCACCATTCCGGCCATCCGGAAGTTGATCACTTATTCCGAACAGCCGAGCGGATCATGATGGGCGAACAGGCGCACTCTGCTAGCCGGCCCACCACCCCACCCAATAGCCGGCCCACCACCCCACCCAATAGCCGGCCCACCACCCCACCCAATAGCCGGCCCACCACCCACCCAATAGCCGGCCCACCACGCCACCCAAACCGGCCCACCACCCCACCCAAATGTGTAGTAGAACGGGCCCGGATGTTCTTCCCGATCTCGCCAACGCGACGGCGCTGTCCGGCTGACTGAACCGACAATAAGAGGCCGCGGCACTCGCGTTCCGCGGCCTGGACTTCGGCAGTGATGGGCGCCTTGCAGTGGATAAAAGGCGCACGCGGTGGCGAGATCAGCCGCTCACATCAGGGCCCGCACGGGTGATCGTGATCCGCACGATGACCCGCCGGTCGCGGATCATCGCGGCCCGGTAGTCCGCCCAGTCCGGATGTTCACCGGACACGCGCCGGTAATACTCAACGAGCAGGTCCATGGCGTCGGGCAGGGAGATAACCTCCGCGTCTCCCTCGACCTGGACCCACTCGCCGAAGAACGTGTCGGTGAATACGCACAGTGAAGCCTGGGGGCGCCGCCGCAGGTTCTTCGTCTTGACCGCGGTCTCCCGGGTGCTGACCAGCACCCGCCCCTCGTCGTCCACCGTGCACGTCACGGGGGACAACTGCGGCATGCCGTCGGACCGTGAGGTGGCCAGGACCGCCCGGTGATGGGCACGCAGGAAGTCGGCGGCCCGCCCGGTGTCCATGTCAGTAGCTGTAGAGCCGGGAGCGCCTGCGCAGCTCGTACTCGTGCACGATGGCACTGGCATAGCCGTGGGTGAGCCCGTGCTCGTCGGCCAGCCAGTGCGCGCGCTCTTCGCAGCGCAGGAAGGCGGGACCGGATTCGAGGCTGGCGAACCACTCCGGAAGTTCGCGTCCTGTGACGGACGGGATACGCGCGATCAGGTTCTTATGCGTCTCCGGGGAGTGGTTCAGAGTCAACTGGCACCTCCAGTGGGCGGACTCCTGCTCCTGTTGAGAGTGCATCACCGTCGCGCTCCTGGCAACCCCCCAGAGCCGACTTCGAGTAAACGTGGAGGAGCCTTACGGGATCCAGCCGTCCCGCTCGCGGTGACCTGGAGTAGTTCCAGGAGGAACCCGCTGTTTACCCCGCGGTGACCAGGGTGCCCGGCAGCACCCCGTTGAATGAGCACGGGCGGGCGATGCTGCGGGCGGGCGAAGCCCGCCCGCCCGGCTCAGGCTGACAAGTTCTTAGTTCAGGACAGCCGCTCGAAGATCGTGGCCATGCCCTGGCCACCGCCCACGCACATCGTCTCCAGGCCGAACGTCTTGTCGTGGAACTGGAGGCTGTTCAGCAGCGTGGAGGTGATCCGTGCGCCGGTCATGCCGAACGGGTGCCCGACCGCGATCGCGCCGCCGTTGACGTTCAGCTTGTCGATGTCGATGCCCAGCTCCTGGTAGGACGGGATCACCTGGGCGGCGAACGCCTCGTTGATCTCGACCAGGTCGATGTCATCGATCGTCATGCCCGCCCGCGCCAGCGCCTGCTTGGACGCCTCGACCGGGCCGAGCCCCATGATCTCGGGCGACAGGGCAGAGACTCCCGTGGCCACGATCCGCGCTAGCGGGGTGATACCGAGGTCGGCTGCCTTGCGGTCGCTCATCACCACGACCGCCGCGGCGCCGTCGTTGAGCGGGCAGCAGTTGCCTGCGGTGACCGTGCCGTCCGGGCGGAACACCGGCTGGAGCGTGGCTACCTTCTCCAGCGTGGTGCCTGCCCGTGGCCCGTCGTCCGCGGCCACCACCGTGCCGTCCGGCAGCGTGAGCGGCGTGATGTCGCGCTGCCAGAAGCCGTTGGCCAGGGCCTTCTCCGCCATGTTCTGCGACCGGACGCCGAACTCGTCCTGGGCCTGCCTGGTGATGCCACGCAACTGGGCCACGTTCTCCGCGGTCTGCCCCATGGCGATGTACACGTCAGGTATCGCGCGGTTCTCGCGCGGGTCGTGCCAGTCAGGTGCGCCCGCGCCCGACCGTGCCTCGGTCCGCTCCTTGGCCGTCGCGAACACCGGGTTCTGCGTGTCCGGCCAGCTGTCGCTGCTGCCGTTGCCGTACCTGCTCACGCACTCCACGCCGCCCGACAGGAACACGTCCCCCTCGCCCGCCTTGATGGCGTGGAAGGCCATCCGGGTGGTCTGCAGCGATGACGAGCAATACCGGGTGATGGTGGTACCGGGCAGGTGGTCGTAGCCCAGCATGATCGCCACCACCCGGGCCATGTTGAAACCCTGCTCGCCGCCGGGGAGCCCGCAGCCGAGCATGAAGTCGCTGATGTCTGCGGGGTCGAGCTGAGGCACCTTGGCCAGGGCCGCGGTGACCATCTGGCACACGGCATCGTCCGGCCGGATGGTGGTGAGGGAACCCTTGAAGGCCCTGCCGATGGGCGACCTGGCTGTTGCGACGATCACTGCCTCGGGCATGGCTGCTCCCTCGGTTTCACTGGAGGCTACTGGTCAGTAGCTTACGTTAGCGCCCTCCCGTGGCAAATTGTTCCCTGCCCGCCTCATGATCACGATGAGGGGGTGGCACAGCGGGTGATGGTCATGGTGGCGGGCCAGGGCGGGGGAGTGCGGGAAGCGGGCCGGAGGGCTCCCGACGTGGGATAGCGTCTGTGCAGCAGGACCGGCAGGGACAGCGCCGTCCCAGGACCGGCTGCCGCAGGGGAGGCTTGGTGATGCAAGTCCACGACTCGCTGATCGAGCTTGTCGGAAACACGCCGCTGGTCCGGCTGCGCCGGGTCACCAAGGAACTGGGCGCGGACGCACCGGCCGTGCTTGCCAAGGTCGAATACTTCAACCCCGGCGGCTCGGTGAAGGACCGGATCGCGCTGCGCATGGTGGAGGCGGCCGAGGCCTCCGGAGAACTCCGCCCCGGTGGCACAATCGTGGAGCCGACCTCGGGAAACACCGGCGTGGGCCTGGCCATTGTGGCGGCCGAGAAGGGCTACCGGTGCCTGTTCGTGTGCCCGGACAAGGTCGGCCAGGACAAGATAAGCGTGCTGCGCGCCTACGGGGCGGAGGTCGTGGTGTGCCCGGGGGCGGTGCCGCCCGAGCACCCGGAGTCCTACTACTCGGTCTCCACCAGGCTCGCCCGCGAGATACCCGGCGGATGGAAGCCGGACCAGTACGCCAACCCGAACAACCCTGACTCGCACTATCACTCGACCGGGCCGGAGATCTGGGCGCAGACCGAGGGGAAGGTCACCCACTTCGTGGCCGGGATCGGCACCGGCGGCACGATCAGCGGCGCCGGCCGGTACCTGAAGGAGGTCTCCGGCGGCGCGGTCAAGGTCATCGGCGCCGACCCCGAGGGCTCGGTGTACTCCGGCGGCACCGGCCGCCCGTACCTGGTCGAGGGCGTGGGCGAGGACATCTGGCCGGTGACCTTCGACCGGGACATCTGCGACCAGGTGATCGCGGTCAGCGACGCCGACTCCTTCCTCATGACCCGCAGGCTCGCCCGCGAGGAAGGGCTGCTCACCGGCGGCTCCTGTGGGCTTGCCGTGGTCGCCGCGCTCCGTGCCGCGGCCACCGCCGGCCCCGGCGGCGTCATCGTGGTGCTGCTGCCCGACGGCGGCCGTGGCTACCTGTCCAAGATCTTCAACGACGACTGGATGGCGGACTACGGATTCCTCACCGAGCAGACCGCAGAGCCTAAGATCGCCGATGTGCTCGCCCGCAAGGCCGAGGGGCTGCCGGTCTTCGTGCACGCCCACCCGGACGAGACGGTCGCCGCGGCGATCGCCATCCTCCGCGAGTACAACGTGTCCCAGCTTCCGGTAATGAAGGAGGAACCGCCGGTGATGGTGGCCGAGGTCGTCGGCTCGGTGGTGGAACGGGATCTGCTCGAAGCGCTGGTCTCCGGCCGTGCCCGCGCCCAGGACCCGGTCGGCGAGCACATGTCCCCGCCGCTTCCCATGGTGGGCTCCGGCGAGCAGGTGAGCAGCGCGGTCGAGGCGCTGGAAAAGGCGGGGGCGGCCGTGGTCCTGGTCGATGGCCGCCCGGCCGGCATGATCACCCCGCAGGACCTCCTCGCGTTCCTGGCCGGCGGCACCCCATGAGCGGGCACGGCGCGAGCGGGCAGAGCGCGGGCGGGCACGGCACGACCGGGGAAGGCACGAGCAGAAGCGGGGGCGGTGGCATGAGCGGGACCGGGCAGACGCGGTCCAGCGGTTTCGAGACCCTGGCGATCCACGCCGGACAGGAGCCGGACCCGGCCACCGGCGCCGTGGTCCCGCCGATCTATCAGGTCTCCACCTACGCCCAGGACGGGGTGGGCGGGCTGCGGGCCGGTTACGAGTACTCCAGGACCGCGAACCCAACCAGGACCGCGCTGGAGGAGTGCCTCACCGCGCTGGAGGGCGGCGCCAGGGCGCTCGCCTTCGCCTCCGGCATGGCGGCCGAGGACTGCCTGCTGCGCACCATCTGCGGCCCCGGCGATCACGTCCTCATCCCGCACGACGCCTACGGCGGGACCTACCGGCTGTTCGACAAGGTCCTGGCGCACTGGCAGCTGAGCTACCAGCCGGTGGACATGTCAGACCCGCTGGCTGTCAAGCATGCCCTGGAGCGGCGGACGGTGCGCGCGGTCTGGGTGGAGACCCCGACCAACCCGTTGCTCTCCATCGTGGACATCGCCGCCGTGGCGGCGCTGTGTGCCGATGCCGGTGCGCTACTGGTGGTGGACAACACCTTCGCCTCGCCCTACCTGCAGAATCCGCTGGCGCTCGGCGCGGACGTGGTGGTCCACTCGACCACCAAGTACCTCGGCGGCCATTCCGACGTGCTCGGCGGCGCGCTGGTGGCGACCGATCCCGCGCTCGGCGAGCGGCTGGCGTTCGCGCAGAACGCGACCGGTGCGGTCGCCGGGCCCTTTGACGCCTGGCTGACGCTGCGGGGCATCAAAACGCTCGCGGTGCGGATGGACCGGCACAGCCTGAACGCGGTACGCGTGGCGGACATGCTCCTCGCGCATCCGGCGGTTTCCGAGGTGCTCTACCCGGGCCTCTCCGCCCACCCGGGCCACGAGATCGCGGCCAAGCAGATGCGCGGGTTCGGCGGGATGGTGTCGTTCCGGGTGCGTGCCGGTGAGGAGGCGGCGGTCGCGGTGTGCGGCCGGACCAGGCTGTTCACCCTCGGGGAGTCGCTTGGCGGGGTCGAGTCGCTGATCGAGCACCCGGGCCGGATGACGCACGCCTCCGTGGCCGGGTCCCCGCTGGAGGTGCCCGGCGACCTCGTCCGCCTGTCGGTCGGCATCGAGTCCGCCGACGACCTCATCGAAGATCTCCGCTCAGCGCTGGATTGATCTGGGGGAGCGACCCCCCTGGAAACCCCCCGGTGGCAAAGGCCTCACGACTTCGTCGCGTGGCCTTTGGCCGTGTCGGCTGAGGCAGCGGCTGGTCAGGAGTTCCAGACCATGAGGACCAGGATTACCAGCCAGATCAGGGTGACGATGCCGGCCAGGGAGGCGATGCGGCCGCGCTCCACCGACGCCGCGTGCGGTGCGCGGGACGTCGGCGCGACCGGGAGTGCCTGAGCGTCGGGGGCGTCGTCGTGGCCGTTCTGGCCGTCCTGCCCAGCCCCGGAGGGCGCAGGGTTCGCGGTGGCCAGCGCCTCGGTCTCGCTCGCCGTCTCCAGCGCGACCACGGCGCGGCGCTGGTCACGCATGATCAGCACGAGCAGGACGAGGGAGACCACGAACAACGTCATCGCCGTGGTGATCCACGGCGCGTTGAGCTTGTGCAGCGACTGTGCCGCGGCGATACCGAAGGCGAGCACGCCCAGTGATGCGATGCCGAAGATCCTGGTGGTCCGCAGCATGTAGCGCAGCACCGCGACGTTGCGCGTCCTGATGTAGCGGGGGCTGGACAGGATCGCGATCGTGACCGGCCCGATCGTGAAGATCACGAATGCCACGTGCAGCCAGATCATGAGCCGGTCGGGGAACGACGTGCCGGCATCCTGCTGGGTGGCCGCCAGGACGCCGAGCCGGTCAGTGAGGGGCATGAGCCGATCCTAGGGGTGTGCGGGCGTGTCCCTAGTGCGGACATACGTGATCCCCTGGCACAGGGTGCCAGGGGATCATCGGTGCGCGGCAGGCCGTGGCGGCCCGGCACGGTCAGTTAACGCTGGAGGCGTCCACGGGGTCACGGCTGCCGTCTTCGCTGGCCTTGTTGCTGCGGTTGACGAAGAACGCGGCGACCAGGCAGATCACGCCGACCACCAGGGCGCCAGCGCCGCGCAGAGAACGGCTCGCGTTGGCACGGCCCAGCGAGGCCGGCGGGTGCGTAATTTTGCCCATGAAGGCAGGCAAGGAATGCGCCGGCTCGATGAAGTAGATGATGCCGGCGACGATCGCCAGAACGGCGACGACCACCAGCACGACGGTGATGATCGTCTTGCCGGACGACCGGCCAGACGCGCTCACAGAACTCACGTGTTCCTCCTTGACAGATGTGCGGGCCTCGCTCCGGCTGCCGCTGCGCAGGCCCGCTCATCAGTGATGACTGCCGAACGCTACTACGGAAGGGGGCGCTACGGTGTCAGGTCCTCAATGCTCCCGAAGCAAATCTAGCGCTTGCCCTTACGGCGGGTGCGAAGAAAGTCCCTTACGACGTACTCCCCGAGCCGGTCGGGCTGGGCACGCAGCACCCGGCCGCCGTTCCGGCGCGCTACTTCCTCGACAAATGCGGTCAAGCGTTCGTCATCGGCAAGCATAAAAATGTTAAGTAGTGCTCTCCTCCTGGTCATTTTGTCCACCTCGGCGAGGGTCAATTCCAGAGTTTCCGGCGCGGGCGGCCAGTCGAACCAATATTGCCCGTCGCGGCGCAGGTGCGCGGTGGGCTCGCCGTCGGTGACAATGAGCACGACCGGGTCGTGCTCGGGCCGCTGGTCAAGGAAGCGGCCGGCCAGCACGAGCGCATGGTGCAGGTTGGTGCCCTGCACCATGTCCCAGCCGAGCCCGGCCAGGTCGGTTTCCCGCAGTTCCCTGGCGTAGTTGGAGAACCCGACCACCTGGACGGCGTCCTGCGGGTATTGGCTGCGGATCAGTGCGTGCAGCGCGAGCGCGGTCTGCTTGGCCACACCCCAGGTGCCCCGGAGCGCCATCGAGTAGGACAGGTCCACGAGCAGGCACACCGCGGCCGTGGTGCGGCGCTCGGTCTCGCCGACCTCGAAGTCCTCGGGCGACAGCCGGACCATGGGCAGCCCGTCTTCCGGCACACCGGCGTTCGCGGCCCGTTCCCTGATCGCGGTGGCGTCCCGCAGCAGTGCGTTGCGCACGGTCGCGGGCGTGTCGATCGACTGCTCGTCGCCGAACTGCCACGGCCGGGTCGCCCCGGTGCGCTCGCCGGCCTGGCCCGCGTCGTGCTGGTCGTGATCGCCCAGCCGGCCCTCGGGCAGGTCGGCGAATATCTGGCGCAGCGCCGTCTCGCCGAGCCGGCGCACCGCCTTGGGCGTGAGTTCCAGCTTGCCCGCGGTCCGCTGCAGATATCCCTGCCGCTCCAGTTCCCGCTCGATCTGGCGCAGCGCCTCCATGTCATCCACCGCCTGGCGGCCCAGGGACCGGCGGATCGACTCCTCGTCGATGTCATCGAGGCTGGCCCCCGGGTAGTCCTGGCCCAGCGCCGCCTCAAGGTCGGCGAGGTCGGCCAGGTCGCCGAGCGCCGTGGTGGCGTCCCCGAGGCCGAGCGGGGCGTCCCCGGTCATCGACTCCTGCTGCCATCCGGCCATGTCGATCTCCGGGCGGCGGCCCCGGAGCGCGCCGGTCAGCCGGGCCATCTCCGCCGCCAGCCCTGCGTCGGACAGCGCCTGGTCCATCAGGCCGGCCAGTTCATCCCGCTGCTCGGCGGACAGCGACGACAGCAGCCGCTGGGCCGCCATGGCCCGCCGGGCAAGCTGGTCGACAAGCTCCTCCAGGTTGGCCGGGCGGTCGGGGAACAGGTCCCCGTAGCGGTCCATGAAGGCGTCGAAGTCCTCCTGGGTGTGCTCGCCCCTGGCGTCGGCCTCCAGCATCGCGTTCAGCTCGGCCAGCATGTCCTTGACCCGCTGCATCGCCTCCGGATCCGGGTTGGCGAGCGCCTCCTTCATGCCACGGAACTGGCTGTCCAGCACCTCGCGCCGCAGCAGGTCCTTGAGCTGCTCGAAGGTCTGCCGCGCGGCGTCCGAGCGCCATTGGTAGTCGGCCAGGCGGCGGATCGCCTGTGCGGTGTCGGGCGGGAGTGCGTCAAGTTCGTCCTCGCGCATCCTGGCGTCGTCGCTGGGGTCGGGGAAAAGCTCCGCGCGCTCCTGCCCTATCGCGGTGTCCAGCAAGGCCCGCGCCTGCTCCAGGATGCCGTCAAGGCGCCCGCGCCGGCGGATCTCCTCGCGCTGCTCGCGTACCCGCCGCAGCATGTCGTCCAGGCCGCGGTGGCCCTGCAGGCCGCGGCGGAGCAGGTCGCGCAGTGCGGTGGCCGGGTCCGCGCCGGCGAGCACCGAGTCGCCCATTTCGTCGAGCGCGCGCCGCGCGTCGTAGGGCGATGCGAGCGGGTCGGGGCCGCCGGCGTACGGGCCGTACCGGTAACCAGTCACGTTGACCCTCCTTGGGCTGCCCGGGCCGCCATCAGGTCCGGTACACCGCCCCGCCGTCGACCTCGTCCTTGGACAGGCGGCGCATCAGGTAGAGGCCCTCCAGCGCGAACTCCACGGCCGCGGCCGCGTGGCCGAGCGATTCGCTGCCCTCCATGCCGAGCCGCTGCATGATCCTGGCCAGCCCGGTCACCTCGCCGACCCGGCTGAGCAGGTCGGATGCGGGCACGAGTTCGCCGGTCTCGACCGTGCCACCGCCCTCGAACAGGGCGAGCAGGCCGGACAGGTCCACGCTGCCGAGCCGGGCGCGGAAGGTGTCGGCGGTGGCCCGCCGGAGCATGTGCTCGAGCACCTCCTGCTCCCTGCCCTCCTCGCTGACCTCGAACTCGACCTTGCCGCGCAGGCTGGTGATCACCGGGGGCAGGTCGCAGATCCGGACCACCGGCGTCTGCTCACCGGTCAGCGCGGACCGGCGCACCGCCGCCGCCGCGGCGGATTCCGCCGCCGCGATCGCGAACCGTGCCGACACGCCAGAACGGGCGTCCACCGCGGGCGACGCGCGCACCAGCCGGGTGAACCGCGCGATGACCTCGACCAGGTGGCCGGGCAGCGCCGCGCCCGGGTCGGAGCCGTCCGCAGCGATCTGTGCCTCCTGACGGATCAGTGCCAGTTCGTCGGACAGGGACTGCGGGTAGTGGGTGCGGATCTCGGCGCCGAACCTGTCTTTCAGCGGCGTGATGATCCGGCCGCGGCTGGTGTAGTCCTCCGGGTTAGCGCTCGCCACCAGGATCAGGTCAAGCGGCAGCCGCAACGCGTAGCCGCGCACCGCGATGTCCCGCTCCTCCAGCACGTTCAGCAGCGACACCTGGATGCGCTCGGCCAGGTCGGGAAGCTCGTTGAGGCAGAAGATGCCGCGGTTGGTACGGGGGACGAGGCCGAAGTGGATCGTCTCGGCGTCCCCCAGGGTGCGGCCCTCGGCCACCTTCACCGGGTCCACGTCGCCGATCAGGTCACCCACGCTGGTGTCCGGGGTGGCCAGCTTCTCGCCGTAACGCTCGCTGCGGTGCCGCCAGGTCACCGGCAGCGCGTCCCCCTGCTCCGCGGCGAGCCGGCGGCAGCGCGCGCACACCGGCTGGTAGGGGTGATCGTTGATCTCGCACCCGTCGACCGCGGGCGTCCACTCGTCAAGCAGGGTGGGAAGGGTCCTGATCAGGCGAGTCTTTCCCTGGCCACGCTCACCGAGCAGCATCGTGTCGTGCCCGGCGAGCAGTGCCCGCTCCAGTTGCGGCAGCACCGTCTGGTCGAACCCGATGATCCCGGCGAACCGGCGCTCGCCCGACCGCATCGCCGCCAGCAGGTTGCGGCGGATCTCCTCTTTGATGGTCTCGTAGGCGTGCCCGCTGGCGCGCAGTTCGCCTACGGTCGCGATGCCGGGGCGGGGGGCTGCAGGAACGGCCGCGTGTGTCTGATTGTCTGAGTGCACCATTCGACACTATGTCCACATGGGCGGGGCTGGCACCGGCCCGGTCAGCCGGCGGCACGACTGCGCGGGAGAGGCGAGGCAGATGGGATCTGAGGATCCGGTGCTGGCGATCGACATGGGCGGCACCAAGATTGCCGTGGGCGTGGTCGAGCCGGGCGGGCGGCTGGCGTCCTGGGCGCAGACGGAGACGCCCCGCGGGCTGGAGGCTGAGCAGCTCTGGCGGACGCTGGACCTGCTGTGCACGAACCTGCTCGCCGAGCAGCGGATAGATGCAAGCGACGGCCTGGCCGGCGTGGGGTGCGGGTGCGGCGGCCCGCTGGACTGGCCGGCGGGCCGGGTCTCGCCGCTGAACATTCCCGCGTGGCGCTCGTTCCCGCTGCGCGAGCGGCTCCGGGAGCGGTTCGGCGGGCTCACGGTGCGGCTGCACAACGACGCCATCTGCATGGCCGTGGGCGAGCACTGGCGGGGCGCGGGGCGGGGGCGGCGCAGCCTGCTCGGCATTGTGGTCTCGACCGGCGTGGGCGGCGGCCTGGTGATGGACGGGCGGCTCATCAACGGCGCGACCGGCAACGCCGGGCATATCGGCCACGTGGTGGTGGATCCCACCGGGCCGTTCTGTGTGTGCGGCGGGCGCGGCTGCCTGGAGGCCATCGCCCGGGGGCCCGCCCTGGCCGCCTGGGCGCAGGGCGAGGGCTGGCGCCCGGGCCAGGCGCTGGTGACCGCCAAGGACCTCGCCGACGACGCGGCGCAGGGCCACCCGACCGGGATAGCCGCCATGCGCCGGGCCGGCCGGGCGCTCGGCATCGCCATCGCTTCCGCCGTCCATCTTTGCGACGTGGAGGTGGTCTCGATCGGCGGCGGCCTCGCCCAGGCCGGGCCGCTGCTGTTCGATCCGCTGGAAGAGGCGCTGCGCACCCACGCGGGGCTTGACTACGCCAGGGACGTGCCCGTGGTGGCCGCCACGCTGGGCCAGAGCGCGGGGCTGATCGGGGCCGCGGCGCTGATCTTCGCGTCCGACCGGTACTGGGCAGGCGATTGATCGCAGGGCCGCGTGGCGGCGAAGCCGCGGCCCACGGATGCGACACTGCTCACATGACGCCCATCCCACGGGTCCGCCCCGATGACGTGGCCGCGGCCGGGAAACTGCTGCGTGGAATCGTCTCGCCGACCCCGGTGCTGCATTCCCGGGTGCTGTCCGACCGGCTGTCCGGCCCGGTGTTCCTGAAATGCGAGAACCTGCAGCGGACCGGCTCGTTCAAGACGCGCGGCGCGTATGTGCGGATCAGCAGGCTGACCGATGCCGAGCGGGACCGCGGGGTGGTGGCCGCGAGCGCGGGCAACCACGCGCAGGGCGTTGCCTTCGCCGCCGCCATGCTCGGGGCACGGGCCACCGTGGTCATGCCGGAGGGCGCGCCGCTGCCCAAGGTGGAGGCCACCAGGGGTTACGGCGCCGAGGTCATCCTGCAGGGCGAGACGATCGACGATGCGCTCGGCGTGGCCCTGGCGTACGCGCAGGAGCGGGGCTCGGTGTTCATCCACCCGTTCGATCACCCCGACGTGGTGGCCGGCCAGGGGACCGTCGGCCTGGAGATCCTGGAGCAGTGCCCGGAGGTACGCACGATCGTGGTGCCGGTGGGTGGCGGGGGACTGGCGTCCGGGATCGCGGTGGCGGCGAGCGACGCCGAAGCTCCGGTGCGGGTCGTGGGGGTGCAGGCGGAGGCGGTCGCCCCGCTGCCCGCCTCACTGGCGGCGGGCCACCCGGTGCGGATCGATCCGGGGGCCACGATGGCGGATGGCATCGCGGTGGCCAAGCCGGGCGAGATCTGCTGTGACATCTTCGGGGCGCTGGGGGTCACCGTGGTGACGGTGGCCGAGGAAACGCTGTCCACGGGGCTGCTGCTGTGCCTGGAGCGGGCCAAGCAACTGGTGGAGCCCGCGGGGGCCGCCGGGGTGGCCGCCATGCTCGAGCACCCGGAGGCGATCGAGACGCCGGCCGTCGCGGTACTGTCCGGCGGCAACATCGATCCGCTGCTGCTGGCCAAGGTGCTGCGGCACGGCCTGGCCGCGGCCGGGCGGTACCTGATCTTCCGGTGCCAGCTGCCCGATCGGCCCGGCGCACTCGCCACGCTGCTCACCGAGGTGGCCGCGCTCGGCGCGAACGTGCTCGACGTCTCCCACGAGCGGGTGGCGCCCCGGCTGCTGGTGGACGAGGCCGAGGTGCTGCTGCAGGTGGAGACGCGCGGCGCCAGCCACTGCGATGCGGTGATCAACGGCCTGCGCCGGGCCGGCTACACGCTCAAATTCATCTGAACGCTCCCCGTGGCCGGTCCCGCCCACGGCGGGCCAGCCCCGTGGCGGGCGTCCACCAGACCGGCCGGCCGGGCCGGCCGCCGTCCGGGCGGCCGGCCTGCCCCTAGGCCGGTCCGCGATGGCGGGCCTGAGCCCGCAGCCGGACGTGTCGCGGCTGGCCGGCCCCGTGCCGGCCGGCGGTCAGAGGTTGCCCCGGCGGGCCTGTTCCCGCTCGATGGCCTCGAACAGCGCCTTGAAGTTGCCCTTGCCGAACCCCTCCGAGCCGTGCCGCTCGATCAACTCGAAGAACACGGTCGGCCGGTCCTGTACCGGTTTGGTGAAAACCTGCAGCAGGTAGCCGTCCTCGTCCCGGTCGGCGAGTATCTTCTCGGCGGCCAGTTCGGCGAGCGGCACCCGGGTCTCGCCCACCCAGCCGCCGAGTTGCTCGTAGTAGGTGTCCGGGGTGTCAAGGAACTCGACCCCGGCGGCCTTCATGGCCCGCACCGTGGCCACGATGTCGTCGGTGGCCAGCGCGATGTGCTGCACCCCGGGGCCACCGTAGAACTCCAGGTACTCGTCGATCTGTGACTTCTTCTTGCCGGGCGCGGGCTCGTTGATCGGGAACTTGACCTTGCGCGAGCCGTCCGCGACCACCTTGCTCATCAGCGCCGAGTACTCGGTGGCGATGTCGTCGCCGACGAACTCCTTCATGTTCGTGAAGCCCATGACGCGGTGGTAGTAGCCGACCCACTCGTCCATGTGGCCGAGTTCCACGTTGCCCACGCAGTGGTCGATCTCGGTGAAGAACGGCGTGCCGGCCGGTGCCACCAGCGGGTCCGCCGGCGTATAGCCGGGCAGGTACGGGCCCGAGTAGTTGGACCGCTCCACCAGCGTGTGGGTGGTGTCGCCGTAGGTGGCGATCGTGGCCAGCACGACCTTGCCGTGCTCGTCCTCGGCCGTGTGCGGTTCGGCGACAGGCCGGGCCCCCCGGGCGACCGCGTAGCCGAAGGCTTCCTCCGCGGACAGGACGCCGATCGACAGGTCGGTCACGCCGTCGCCGTGCGCGGCCACGTGCGCGCCGAGCGCGGTGCCCGCCCGGACCGGGCCGCGCAGCACGAACCGTGCCTGGCCCGACGTCAGCACGTAGGCGGCCTCGTCCCGGCAGCCGGTCTCCGGGCCACGGTAGGCGACGCAGCGCATGCCGAAGGCGGTGGAGTAGTAGTGGGCGGCCTGGCGGGCGTTGCCCACCGCGAAGACCACGGCGTCCATCCCGGTGACGTGGAAACCGTCCGCGGTGCCGAGGTGATCGTGCCGGCCGGTGCTCGCCATGGTCGGTTCCCTTCGCGCATCCGGTCGCGCCCCGTTGCGTGGCCGTCCATTGAAGGCAGCATGCGAAGGTCAATGCATGATGCGCAAGGGTTCGGTTTGGAGCTGGTCATTTTGTATATTCAGATCGGGGAATTCTGCGGAAAACTGCACAGCCTGCCTGCATCGAGAGGGCGGTCATGATCGACGAGCTTGACGCGCACTTGATCGAATTGCTCGCGGCGGAGCCGCGGGTGGGGGTGCTCGAGGCGTCCCGGCGGCTCGGCGTGGCCCGCGGCACCGTGCAGGCGAGGCTCGACCGGCTGCAGGCCAGGGGCGTGGTGACCGGCTACGGACCGGACATCGACCCAGCCGCGCTCGACCACGCGGTGACCGCGTTCGTGACGCTGGAAATCCGGCAGGCCGGTGGGCACGATCCGGTCGCGGAGCGGCTGGCGGCCATCCCCGAGGTGCTCGAGGTGCACACCATCACCGGGGCGGGGGACATGCTGTGCCGGGTAGTGGCCCGCACCAACGCGGACCTGCAGCGGGTAATCGACGCCATCGTCGGCGCGGCCGGGGTGGTACGGGCCTCCACGGTGATCGCGCTCGCCACGCCCGTGCCCTACCGGGTGCTGCCGCTGGTGCACACGGTCGCCACCCCCGTTGGACCGTGAATGACGGTGCCCGCCCCCACACTGGTGGCATGACTCACACGCTCAGCTCACGTGACGGCACGCCGATCGGCTACGACAGCCAGGGCGAGGGACCGGCCCTGATCCTGGTCGATGGCGCGCTGACCGTCCATTCGTCCGGCTCCGGGTCGGAACTGGCCGCGCTGCTCGCGCCGCACTTCACGGTCTATGGCTACGATCGCCGCGGCCGCGGCGGCAGCGGTGACACGCTGCCCTACGCGGTCGACCGGGAGATCGATGACATCGAGGCAGTGATCGACAGTGCCGGCGGCCCGGCGTTCCTCTACGGCCACTCCTCCGGTGGGCCGCTGGCCATGCGGGCGGCCATCAGGCTCGGCGGCAAGGTCAGCAAGATCGCCATGTACGAGCCGCCCTACAACAACGACCCAGGCGCGCAGGAGTCCTGGAGCCAGTACCTCAGGCAGCTCGAGGTGGCGCTGGCCGAGGGCCGCCGGGGCGACGCGGTGGCCCTGTTCATGCGGTTCGTCGGCATGCCCGCCGAGCAGGTGGACGGCATGCGCCGCGCACCGTTCTGGCCGGGCATGGAGGCCGTCGCGCCGACGCTGGCCTATGACCATGCCGCCATCCTGGGCGAGCCCTGGTCGGTGCCGGCGGACCTGGCCGCGCGAGTCCCGGTGCCCGCCCTGGTGATGTCGGGCGACGCGGGCTCTCCGTTCATGCCCGATGCGGCACGGGTGCTGAGCCAGGCGATCCCGCGGGGCGAGCTGCGGATGCTGGCGGGTCAGACGCATGAGGTGAAGCCAGATGTGCTCGCGCCGGTGCTGGTGGAGTTCTTCACCTCATGAGCACATGACCCCGGGCCGATTGGCCGGTGGCCCCCGGGCCGGAGGCGGGCTTTGTTAGCCGCTGAGCTATCCGGCCGCGCCGGGCTCCGCGGCGTCGCTGAGGCCGCAGGCGATGTCGAGCACCACGGCGCGCAGCTTCTCCGGGTCGTCGGCGCGGTCGGCGTAGAACATGCAGCTGAAGCTCACGCTGGCCAGCGCGACCGCGGCGCGGACCTGGCTCTCCAGCGGCGCATTCTCCTCGGTGAGCAGGCTGACCAGGGCGTCCATCCGCTCGCGGAACAGTTCGCTGCGGTTCTTGGCGTGGGCCAGGCTGTTGACGGAGGCCTGGTTGTGCTGGAGCATCCGGAACACACTGCTGCCCTCGGCGACGATGCGGTAGTAGCGGTCCAGCACCTGGGCGCGGAATTCGGGGGTACGGGGCTGCGTCCTGCCCCAGGCGACCAGCTCGTCGATCTGGCCGAAGTAGTCCTCGACCAGGCTGGCCACGATGTCTTCCTTGGATTTGAAGTGGTAGTACAGCGCGGCCTTGGTGACGTCGAGCCGCTCGGCGATCTCCCGCAGCGAGGTCTTGTCGTAGCCCTGCTCGGCGAACAGCTCCAGTGCGACCGTCTGGATCCGCTGCCTGGTGTCGGGGCGGGCGTGCGCCTGGCTGGTCTCGGTCATCGGATGCCGCGCCTCCCGCCTTCCCTCTGGGCCGTTCGCTGAGCTGGCCTGGTTTCCCCGCTGAGCAGATCGAAACTTACTTGACGACCGGTTAGTTCACGATCTATGGTATGAGCATACGGCCAAACTAACCGGTCGGCAAGTTAGTAGCGCGGAATCTGAGCGCGGCGTCCGGTGTGGCGGTCCACGGCGACCAGCGACGGGCCGACAGACCCAGGGACGGGCCGGAGAGAACGTGACGGGCCGGGAACGGCCAGAGGGAGGAGCGCGGCATGGCAGAGGCGAAGGCCGCTGCAGCGCCTAGCGGGGGAGCCGACGGCACAGGTGTGCGGCGGGAGGTGCTCATCATCCTTCCCGGGCTGCTGCTCGCGATCATGCTGGCCATGCTGGACCAGCTGGTCGTCTCCACCGCGCTGCCCAGGATCGTGGGTGACCTCGGGGGCGTGACCCACCTGTCCTGGGTGGTGACCGCGTACGTGCTCGCCTCGACGGTGACCACGCCGCTGTACGGCAAGCTCGGTGACCAGTACGGCCGCAAGCGCTGGCTGATGATCGGGATCGTCATCTTCCTGATCGGCTCGGCACTGTCCGGCCTCGCCCACTCGATGGACCAGCTCATCGCGTTCCGCGCGCTGCAGGGCCTCGGCGCGGGCGGCCTGCTCACCGGCGCCATCGCGACCATCGGCGACCTGGTGTCGCCGCGCGAGCGGGGCCAGTACATGGGCTACATCATGGGCGTGATGACCCTGGCCATGATCGCCGGGCCACTGGTCGGCGGCTACATCACCGAGAACTTCAGCTGGCGGTGGATCTTCTACATCAACATGCCGATCGGCGGTCTCGCCCTGATCTACCTGGCGCTGACCATGCACATGCCGCGGCGCCGCGTCCCGCACAAGATCGACTACGCCGGGGCGATCACCCTCGCCATCGCCGCCACCTCGATCATCCTCATGACCACCTGGGGCGGCACCCAGTACGCCTGGGGGTCTGTGCAGGTCATCGGGCTCCTTGTGCTCGCGATCGTCGGCACCGCGGCGTTCCTCTACATCGAGGCCCACGCGGCCGAGCCGATCCTGCCGCTGGGTGTGTTCCGCAACCGGAACTTCGCCGTGGCCATCGCGATGAGCTTCCTGCTCGGCCTGGTGCTGTTCGGCGCGCTGACGTTCCTGCCGCTGTACCAGCAGACCGTGCAGCACCTGTCGCCCACGCAGAGCGGCCTGATGCTGATCCCGATGATGCTCGGCTCCACGGTGACGGCGCTGATCTCCGGCCAGGTCACGACCAAGACCGGCCGGTACAAGGTGCTGCCGATCGTCGGCGCGGGGATGATGACGTTCGGGCTGTACCTGCTGACCGGGATCGGCCTGCACACCAGCCTGGTCAGCATCGGGATCTACTTCGCCGTCATCGGGCTCGGCATGGGCTTCCTGATGCAGATCACCACGCTGGTGGCGCAGAACAGCGTGGCCCCGCAGGAGATGGGCGTGGCGAGCAGTTCCCGCACGTTCTTCCAGCAGATCGGCGGGTCGCTCGGGGTGGCGGCGTTCGGCGCGGTCTTCGCCCGGCGGCTGATCGAGTCGCTGACCACGAACGCGCCTGGTCTGCACATGACCGTGAAGGGCGCCCAGATCAACCCGGCCACGGTGAACCACCTGCCCGCGCTGGTGCGCGCGGACTTCTTCGTGGCGATCACGCACGCGGTGACCGGGGTGTTCTGGCTGGTCGTGCCCGCTGCCGCGATCGTGTTCCTGCTCGCCTGGCTGATCAAGGAAGTCCCGCTGCGCGGCCGCGCGCCCGTGGCGGAGCAGCCCGCGGAGAAGGAACTGGTGAGCTAAGCCCACCGCACCCAGAACGCCGGCCCCTGCAACCTGCTGCGGGGGCCGGCGCTCTGGTGATCGCTGGCTGAGCCGGCCCGTCACCCACAGGCCACTGGAATCTGGCACGGGCCCGCTGCAACCTGGCAGCGGGCCCGGCGCATTTGTTTGGGCGTAACAGGTCGCGCATCCAGGGAGGAGCGCCGATCAGTGACTGCCGGGCCCACGGCATCAGGGGGCGCCTGGCACCGGCCGTCTACGTCGCGAACACCAACGCCGTCCCCGGCACGGTGACGCCGATCAGCACCGCGACGAACAGGGCGGGGAAGCCGGTAAAGGCCGGGCAGACCCCCTCGGTCCTGGTGGCCACGCCGGACGGCCGGACCGTCTACGTCGGCAACTACAGCCCGCAGACCGTCACGCCGGTCAGCACCGCCCGCGGCACGGCCGGCCGGCCTATCAGGATCGGGATCATCCCCTACGTGATGACGATCACGCCGGACGGCCGGACCGTCTACGTCGCCAGCAAGGGACCGGCCACGGTGATCCCGATCGCCGTCGCCACGAACAGGCCAGGCCGGCCGATCAGCGTCGGGCCGGACCCGTACCTGCTCGCCCTCACACCCAACGGCAGGACCATGTACGCGCTCAGCTACCACGCGGGCACGGTGACCCCGGTCGCCACGGCCACCAACACCGCCGGCAAGCCGGTCCGGGTCGGCCTGCGGCCGATCGCGATCGTCATCACGCCGGACGGCAAGCGGGCCTACGTGGCCTGCCTGGGCAACCTGGCCGGCCCCGGCACCGTGCGGCCGATCGCCACGGCAACCAGCACCGCAGGCAAGCCGATCCGGGTGGGCGCCGGGCCGTCCGCGCTGGTGATCGCCCGCTAGGGCGGGCATGGTCTCCGGTCAGGCCCCGGCGTACGGGACCGCCTCGAGGATCTCGACCGTGGCGGCGCGACCGTTCGGCAAATTGTAAGTGGCTGTCTCGCCGACCTTCTTGCCCGAGATAGCGCTGCCCAGCGGGGAGCGTGGGGAGTACACGTCGATGGGTGCGCCGCTTTCCTCGCGGGAGGCGAGCAGGAAGGTGACCTCGTCCTCGTCGCCGGCGAACCGGATGGTCACGGTCATGCCGGGGCCCACGACGCCCTCGGTCCGGGGCGGGTCGCCGACCCGGGAGGTCTCCAGGATGTGCTGGAGCTGCCGGATCCGGCCCTCAATCTGGCCCTGCTCGTCCTTGGCGGCGTGGTAGCCGCCGTTCTCCTTCAGGTCGCCCTCGTCCCTGGCGGCCTCGATCTTCTTCGCGATCTCTACACGTCCGGGGCCGGCCAGGTGGTCAAGCTCCGCCTTCAGCCGGTCATGTGCTTCCTGGGTGAGCCAGGTGACATCCTCGCGTGTCTCGGTCACGGGTACTCCTTGCCTGCAATGCGAACGGATGAGGTCCGCCGGAGCCAACTCGGCCCCATGGGGGGTATTGGGGGCCTACGCGGCCCTCGGGGTAACTCTCCGAGGTTACAAGGGTGCGGGGTATTACCGCGCCAGTCAATAACCTGCCGGGAGTGAGCACGGGAATAAGTTCGCCTATCCGGGGTGCTGTCGTGCAGGATAATGTCCCGGCGCCGTGCTCGCTAGTGCCGCACAGCCTGGCCAGCGGCGTCCTGACCGCGCCCGTTATTCCCATCACCGGGGGAATTTGCCGTGCCTGCTTCACACACCGACACCGCTGGCCGGGCGGTGCCCGGCACGCCCGCTGCCACGCCCGGCTTGCCCTGGGAGGGCCTGCCGGACGCCGGGCTGCGCCTGCTGGCGGTGCACGCGCACCCGGACGACGAGTCCAGCAAAGGCGCAGCAACAATGGTGCGTTACGCACGTTCCGGGGCAGATGTGATGGTCGCCACACTGACCGGGGGTGAGCGTGGTGACATCCTCAACAAGGCAATGGACCGCCCCGAGGTACGGGCCAGCCTCCCCGAGATCCGGCGCGAGGAGATGGCCAGAGCAAGGGAAATCCTGGGAGTACGGCAAAAATTCCTGGGTTTTGTCGATTCCGGGCTGCCGGAGGGCGATCCGCTCCCCCCGTTGCCGGACGGGTGCTTCGCCCTGCAGAAGCTGGAAGACGCCGCAGAGCCACTGGTCGCCCTGATCCGGGAGTTCCGCCCGCACGTGATCCTGACCTATGACGAGAACGGCGGCTACCCGCACCCGGACCACGTGAAGACGCACGAGGTGGCGATCGAGGCGTTCGACGCGGCCGCCGACCCGGACCGCTATCCAGGCACCGGCGCGCCCTGGCAGCCGCTCAAGCTCTACTACTTCGCCACGTTCCACAAGGCCAGGGTCGTCGCGTTGCACGAGGAGATGCTGCGCCGCGGGCTGGAGTCGCCGTATACCGACTGGCTCGCCAAGTGGGAGGACCCGCCGAAGGGCCGGGTTCCGCTGGAGATCACCACCAGGGTGCGGTGCGAGGAGTACTTCGAGACCCGGGACCTGGCCCTGCTCGCCCACGCCACCCAGATCGATCCGGAGAGTTCCTGGTTCGCCATCCCGCTGGAGGTCTCGGCGGCCGCCTGGCCCACCGAGGACTACCACCGGGCCAGGTCGCTGGTGGATACTGAGCTTCCAGAAGATGACCTGTTCGCTGGCGTCCGGGAGATGGTGAGCCGTTGATCGACCTGGCCTCCTCGTCCACCCCGGCGGCCAGCCAGGTGGTGCCCGGTGTCCTCGGGTTCCTCGTGGTGGCCGCGATGGGCCTGGCGCTGTTCTTCCTGCTGCGTTCGATGAACAAGCACCTCCGCAAGGTGGTGCGCGAGCCGCGCTGGCGCGAGGAAGCAGGAGACCAGCAGGGCGGGGACGGCGGGGATGGGCCGCAGGACCAGCCCGAGCCCGACTACAGCCGCAACGGCTCGGGTCAGGCCTGACCTTGAGGGCCCAGGGGTCTGGCCCAGCGCTTGCCCCCTAGGCCGTCTTTGGCCTCGGTCAGCGGCACGCCGAAGGCCAGCAGACGATGTCCGGGGGCGTATTCATAGTCGCGGTGCGGCAGGCGCTGGAACCCTGCCTCGGCGTACAGGCGCTGCGCCGCGCGCATGTCCGGCTGGGTGAGCAGCAGCAGTTCGCGCACCTCCCGGATGGTGGCCCGCCGCATCACCGCGGCCAGCAGCGCCCGCCCGATCCCCCGGCCCCGTGCCGTTGTGGCAACCGCCAATGCCCGTATCTCACCCTCGCCGGGATTGCGCAGCACCTCACCGCCGTGCGGCCAGGTCACCAGCGTCACCGTGCCGAGGACGTGCCCGTCGTCCACGGCCGCGAGTATCTCGCCGGTGCCGTCCATGCCCAGTACGCGCAGCGTGTCGGCATAGCTGGACGCCGCGGACAGGAACCCGTCGGCCTGGTAGGCGGCCACCCGCAGGTCGCCGATCGGGCCGAACTCCTCGGGCTGCGCATCGCGTACGTCCACGGTCGGCTGCAACGGGCGGACGGGCCGCGGCATTCCGGTCACGCCCGCCCGCGCCTGCGTACCCGCGCCGCACGGGCCCGCCGCCGGAGCTGCCGTCGCCCACCGGCCGGGGCCGCCCGCCCGGCGTCAGGCCACGTACGGCTGGCCGGATTCCGCGGTCATGGGCAGCCCCGCGGCGTGCCAGCCGACCATGCCATCGGACACGTTGCTGGCGTCCCAGCCGGCGCCGGCCAGCGCCTGCGCGGCGTGCCCGGACCGGTTGCCCGACCGGCAGATCACATACAGCGGCCGGTCCTGCGCCAGTTCGGTGTAGCGCGCACCAAGCTCGCCGAGCGGGATGTGCACCGCGCCTGGTGCGTGACCGGCCTCCCATTCCCCGGGTTCCCGCACGTCCAGCAGGTAGGCGTCGGCCGGTACCTGGGCCGCCGGTATTTGGGGGACCGGGCCACTCTGAGTCATCCCAAGCCGCCTCTCACGCGGGGCCGTTTGTCGTCGTTGCCACAACCACGACACAAGAATGTCGTCGTTGCCACAACCACGACAATCAGGATCGGGGATCCGGGGTCAGGAGGCGTCCAGGCGCGCCAGTTCACCGGGGGTGAGCGTCAGCTCGGGGGCCTGGGCCGAGTCGATGATGGACTCGGGGCGGCTCGCACCAGGGATCGGGATGACCACCGGCGCCTTGGCCAGCATCCAGGCCAGCGTCACCCGCTGCGGCGACACCCCGCGCGCCGCGGCGATCTCGCCGAATGCGGCGTGCCTGGTGCCCAGCTGGCCGGCCCGGCCGATCCCGCCGAGCGGGCTCCACGGCAGGAACGCGATACCGGCCTCGGCGCAGTGCCGCAGTTCGCCCTCGCTGGACCGGAACGCGGGCGAGAACTCGTTCTGCACGCTGGCGAGGTTCCCCTCGCCCAGGATGGACCGGGCCAGCTCGATCTGCTCGATGCTGGCGTTGGAGATACCGGCCAGCCGGATCTTCCCGGAGTCGAGCAGTTCCTTGAGCCCGCCGATCGACTCCGCGTAGGGCACCTTCGGGTCGGGCCGGTGGAACTGGTACAGGCCGATCACGTCCACCCCTAGGGCCTTGAGCGACGCCTCGGCCGCCTCCCGCAGGTGCGCGGGGGACCCGTCGAGCGTCCAGGACCCGTCCCCGGGGCGCAGGTGCCCGCCCTTGGTCGCCACGAGCACGTCGCTGGTGTCCCCGGAGTAGCTGGCCAGGGCCTTGGCGATGAGCCGCTCGTTGTGCCCGGTCTCCCCGGCGTTCAGGTGGTAGGCGTCCGCCGTGTCGATCAGCGTCACACCCGCGTCGAGGGCCGCGTGGATGGTCCGGATTGATCGTCCCTCGTCGGGCCGCCCCTCGATGGACATGGGCATGCCGCCAAGACCGATGGCGCTTACCGTGACCGGGCCGATGGTCCTCGTCTGCATACGTCCGTTCTCCTTTTCGTCTGCCGCTGCCGCTGACCGCAACACCCGGGAACCCCGGGGCATGCCCGGCGGGGCCGGGGCGTTGTCTCCGGGTGACGCTGCCCCGGACGCGGCATAGCATCCGCGTGCGTGGGCAGGACCTGAACCCGGCTCTTTCGGAGGATGTTCATGGAGTACGTCAACCTGGGCTCGACCGGTCTGCGCGTGTCCCGTATCTGCCTCGGCATGATGAGCTTCGGCGACAAGAGCAGTCGGCAATGGGTGCTGGAGGAGGACGCCGCGGAGCCGCTCGTCAAGGCCGCGGCCGACGGTGGCGTGATCTTCTACGACACCGCGGACATCTACGCCAAAGGCGCGAGCGAGGTTGTCACCGGGCGCCTGCTCGGCAAGCTGTTCCGCCGCGAGGACGTGGTGGTCGCCACCAAGGTGTTCAGCGCGATGTCCGACGCCGAGAACGACCGCGGCCTGTCCCGCAAGCACATCCTGGCCGGGATCGACAACTCGCTGCGCCGCCTGGGCATGGACTACGTGGACCTCTACCAGATCCACCGGTGGGACCCGCACACCCCGATCGAGGAGACCATGGCGGCGCTGCACGACGTGGTCAAGTCGGGCAAGGCCCGCTACATCGGGGCGAGCAGCATGTATGCGTGGCAGTTCGCCAAGGCGCAGCACGCGGCGGAGCGGCACGGCTGGACCCGGTTCGTGTCCATGCAGAACCACTACAACCTGCTCTACCGCGAGGAAGAGCGGGAGATGATCCCGCAGTGCATCGACCAGGGCGTCGGGGTGATCCCGTGGAGCCCGCTGGCCCGCGGCGTGCTGACCGGCAACCGGACCAGGGACGGGGAGCAGCTCACCACCCGGGCCGGGTCCGACCCGTTCGGTGACAGCCTCTACAACCAGGCCGACTTCGACGTGGTGGACGCGGTGGCCGAGGTGGCCGGCGAGCGTGGGGTGCCGCCCGCCCAGGTAGCGCTGGCCTGGCTGCTGCACCGGCCCGGGGTGACCGCCCCGATCGTCGGCACCACGAAGGCCGGCCACGTGGACGACGCGCTGGCCGCGGTGAAGCTGGAACTCACCGAGGAGGAGATCCGCCGGATGGAGGAGCACTACGTGCCCCATCCGGTCCTGGGGCACGGTTAGCCCGGCGCACAGTGCCGGGCGGTGGTCCGGTCCACCGCCCGGCACCGGGAATTTGCGTTGCGGCGGGAACGCGCGGGGCGGACGATGTCCGGATGACATGGACCGCGCCTGAAGTGAAACGCCCGGAGCCGCCCCTGGTCGCGGGGGAGCGGGAGTCCCTGGACGCCTGGCTCGACTTCCACCGCGCCACCCTGCTCGGCAAGTGCTCCGGGCTTACCGCCGGCCAGCTCAAGGAGCATGCCGTGCCGCCGTCCGGGCTGACCCTGCTCGGCCTGGTCCGGCACATGACCGACGTGGAACGGTGGTGGTTCCGGATCCACGGCACCAACCAGGACATGGCGGCCCGCTATTACACCGAGGACAACCTGAACGGTGACTTCGACGACCTGGACGAGCCGGATGCGGCGGCCGTCGTGGCGTCGTTCTGGGAGGAGGTCGGCCTGGCCCGGGCCGCCGTCCGGGACCTGGACCTGGACCATGTCGTGCCCAGCCACGGCCACCATCCCGAGCGGGTCAGGGACCTGCGCTGGATCTATGTGCACATGATCGAGGAGTATGCCCGCCACAACGGCCACGCCGACCTGCTCCGCGAGCGCATCGACGGCCTGACGGGCGACTAGCCGGTCAGGAGCTCTCGGCGGCAGGACGCGGAGCGGCGCCGCAGCGCGGGCACAGGCCGAACAGTTCCACGGTGTGGTCCACGGCCGTGAAGCCCGCCTCGGCCGCCACCTTCTCGGCCCACTGCTCGACCGCGCGCCCCTCCACCTCCACGCTGGTCCCGCAGATCCGGCAGATCAGGTGATGGTGGTGCGCCGCGCTGCGGCAGCGGCGGTACAGCGTCTCCCCGCCCGCGTCGCGGATCGTGTCCAGGAGGCCGTCCTCGCTGAGCACCTGCAGGTGCCGGTAGACCGTGGTCAGCCCGATCCGCTCGCCACGGCTGCGCAGTTCGGCGTGGATCTGCTGGGCGCTCCAGAAACCGGGCAGGCTGTCCAGCACGGACGCGAGCGCCTCGGCCTGCTTGGTGCCACGGACACGCGTTCCGCCGAGCGGGCGCCTGGCCGGCACAGGCGTGGTCACACCCGCACACTAGCAGCTAGACGGCCATGTTCCGCGGGCTCGACCGCCGCCGCCGCTGCCTGGCGGCGGCCGCGGCGCCCGGCAGCGGCGATCCGGCCCACGGCGTACCAGACCGCGCTCAGCGCGCCCACGAAGAAGCCCACCGGCCAGTTCGTCTGATAGGAGGCGGCGATCGCCGCCCACACCGTGCCGAGCGCCATGACGATCGACAGCCCGATGGCGATCGCGGGCCTGTCGGTGAAGGACCTGGCCGCGGCAGGGGGCCCGATCATCAGGCTGAAGATGAGCAGCGCCCCCACGACCGGCAGGGCCATGCTCGTGGCCAGGGCCAGCACCACCAGGAACAGCGTCTCCACGCGGGCCGCGCGCACCCCGCGTGCCTCGCCGAGAGCGGGCATGACCGAGGTGAGCAGCAGCGGCCGGTAGAGCAGGATGAGCGCGGCCACGGTGACGGCGCCAAGGACGGCCACCGGGACTATCTCGTTGCTGCTGATGCCGAGCACCTCGCCGAACAGCAGCGAGTAGATCTCCGGCGCGTACTGGCTGCTGAAGCTGAGGAACAGTGCGCCGAGCCCGAGCATCATCACCAGCGCCAGCGCGGTGGCCACGTCATGCCGGCTGCGGCGGCCCAGCCAGCCGATGCCCAGCGCGCCGAGGACCGAGAACACGCCGAGGCCGACGAGCGGGCTGACCCCGATCAGGCTCGCCCCGGCCGCCCCGGCGAAGGCGCCGGTCGGCAGCGCGTCCGCGACGAACGCCGAGCCGCGCAGCACGACGAAGAAGCCCACCGCCCCGGCCACCACCGCCACGATGCCGGCGACGACCCACGCGTTGACCATGAAACCCGACAGCATCGCTCAGGCACCTGCCTCGCCGGGCCGGGCCGCGGGCAGCCGGGTGGCGTCCTGGTCGCGCCGGGTGCCGGGCGGGTGGGCGACCGCGAACTGGGCCAGCAGGTAGAACAGCACAACCAGCGCCACCACGAAGAAGCTCACCGGCCAGCCGTGGTGCGTGGGTGGCCAGTAGTAGCTGTCGTAGGCGAGCAGCACGCCAAGCCAGGTCGCGGCGAGGCCGATCACCGCCGACCAGAAGACCGTCAGGCCGGGCCTGCTGGTCAGCCGCATTGCGGTCGCGGCCGGTCCCACCAGTAGCGCGGTGCTCAGGATGGCGCCGATGGTCAGGGCCGACAGCGACACCGCGAGCGCGATGGCCACCAGGCACAGCGCCCCGGTGGCCCGCACCGGGATACCACGGGCGAAGGCCAGATCAGGGCTGGCCGAGCCGAGCAGGAGCGGGCGGTACAGCACCGCGACCATGCCGACCGCGATGACGGCGAGCACGGCCGCCACCGCCGCCGTGGAGGCGCTGATCGTGAAGATGGAGCCGAACAGGACGGTGACAGTTGCCCCGGTGGTGCTGGTCGTCGTTGTGCCCCAGTAGAGGAACAGCGCCGCGAGGCCCAGCCCCGCTCCGCGCACGACGCCGGTCGCGAGATCCCGGCCACGGCGCCGTTGCACACCGATGAGATCCATCGCGGCCGCCGCCGCGACGCCCACCCCGGCGAAGCCCCACAGCGGAGTGATCCCGGCGAGGTAGGAGGCGGCGCCGCCGGTGACGCTGATGTCGGCGAGCGCGTGCCCGGCATACGACTGGCCGCGCAGCACCGCGAAGGTGCCGACGATCCCGGAGACCAGCGCGGCCATGCCGCCGGCCAGCAGGGCCACCAGGACCGGGGCGCTGGAGAAGAAACCCGGCTCGATCACCGCCCGGAGGACGGCACTCACCGCCGGTCCTCGCCGCTGCCGGTATCCCGCGCCGCCTGGCCGGCGGGCAGGACGTGCGGGTCGTCCTGGTCGGTGTGCAGGACGTGTGTGTCGTCGCGGGGGCCGATCGCAGGCTCGTCGCCCCGCCCGGCCACCACCAGGACCCGGCCGTGCAGGTGAATGACGTCCACGTGATGCCCATAGAGCCTGGTCAGCACCTCGGGCCGGACGACCTCGCTGGTCGTCCCGCTGGCCGCCCGGCCCGCCGCCATGTAGACGACGCGGTCCATGACCGGCAACAGCGGGTTGATCTCGTGCGCGGAGATCAGCACGGCGATCCCGCGGTCTGAGCAGACCCGGGCGAGCAGGCTCACGATCTCCTGCTCGCTGCGCAGATCCAGGTTCGCCAGGGGCTCGTCCAGGAGCAACAGCCGGGGCTTGCTGATCAGGGCGTGCGCGATCATCACCCGCTGCTGCTCCCCGCCGGACAAGGTGCCCACCCTGGCATCGGCGAACGCTGCGGCGCCCGCCGCGTGCAGCATCTCGTCGACCAGGGCGTGGCGCCCGCGCGACGGCAGCGGGATGCCGAAGCGGTGCCCGTCGAGCCCGAGCCCGACCAGGTCCCTGGCCCGCAGCGGCATGTCCGGATCCAGTTCGATCTTCTGCGGCACGTACCCGATGGACGTGCCCCGCCTGGCCGATGCGCCGCCGGTGCGTACCTGGCCGGCGGACGGCTTCTGCAGACCGAGGATCACCCGGAGCAGGGTCGTCTTGCCCGCACCGTTGGAGCCGATGAGCCCGACGAACTGACCGGCGCCGATGGAAAACCGCACGTCGTGCAGAATTTCCCGGCCGCCGAGCCGGACGCTGACCCCCTCGACGGCGAGCGTCTCGCCGGGGCCGGCCCCCAGGCCCGGCTCCGCCGTCATCACCGCGTCCCGGCCCGCCATCACAGCCTCGCCGTGGTGATCTTGCCGGCGACCGCCTTCTGCAGCGCCTGGGTCTCGGCCAGCATCCACGTCTGGTAGTCGTATCCGGGGGTCGGCATGGTCTCGTACAAGGCGACCACCGGGATGCCGTACTTGTGTGCCAGCCCGAGGAACGACTGGGTGAGCGTGCTGGTGACCTGCTCGTTGTACAGGAAGGCCCGCACCTTGTGGCCGGAGAACAGGCTGGTTTCCAGTGACACGTCCTGCGGCGCCGGGTCGACGCCGTTCATGATGTCCGCCTGGAACCTGAACGGGGTCAGGTTCCGCGCGCCCGCCGCCCGGAGCATGTAGTCGCCGACCGGCTCGGTGGTCGCTACCGGCGCGCCGGGGTAGGTGGCCTTGAAGCGGGCGAGCGCCTGGTACCAGGGCCGCAGCGACGCATCGAACCTGGCCAGGTTGGCCTTGAAGACCGCGGCGTGCGCGGGCTGCAGCGCGGTCAGGCCGGCGGCGATCGCCCTGGCCACCGCCGGCATGGTGGCCGGCATGTACCACAGGTGCGGGTTCGGCGTGCTGTCCGGCAGGTGCAGCAGCTTCTGCACGTCGATGACCTTGCGGGTGGCGTTCGGCGTGGCGGCCTCGATCTTGTCCATCCACGAGTCGTAGCCGACCCCGTTCTGTACCACCAGCTGGGCCGAGCCGACGGTCTGGGAGATCGACGGGTTCGACTCGAACGTGTGCGGGTCGGTGTTGGGATTGTCCAGGATCGCGGTGACGTGCACGTACTTGCCGCCGATCTGGCTGATCACGTTCGCGTACTCGTTCTCCGCGCCGACGGCGACGATGCCGCCGCCCGCCGAGGTGAGCGACCCGGGAGCGGATGAACACGCGGCCGCGAGCAGGCCCGTGCTCAGCAGTGCGGCCGCGGCGACGCCGGCGCGAACACGCATGATCAGGATCCCGTCTGTGTGAGGGAAGGCTCGGCGGCACGTCCTGCGCAAGCCTTGATGAAAACGATAACCATTATTGCTAGGCGCGTCAAACCGTACCAGGGCCGGTGGCCCGGGCGGCACCTGCCCGATCGGACGGGTAAAGATGGAGGCATGGCAGACCGGCTGAAGAACGCGACGAGCCCCTACCTGCTGCAGCACGCGGGCAACCCGGTCGACTGGTGGCCGTGGTCACCCGAGGCGTTCGCGGCGGCGCGTGAGCGGGATGTACCGGTGATGCTCTCGGTCGGCTACTCGGCCTGCCACTGGTGCCACGTGATGGCGCACGAGTCGTTCGAGGATCCGCAGACCGCGGCGCTGCTGAACGACAACCTCGTGTCGATCAAGGTGGACCGGGAGGAGCGGCCCGACGTGGACGCGGTGTACATGACCGCGACCCAGGCCATGACCGGCCAGGGCGGCTGGCCGATGACCGTGTTCATGACCCCGGACGGTGCGCCGTTCTACTGCGGCACCTACTTCCCGCGCGCGCAGTTCCAGCACCTGGTGCTCGCCATCACCGAGGCCTGGCGCAAGGACCGGGCCGGGGTCGACGGCCAGGCCAGCCGGATCGCCGACGCGCTGGCGGAACAGGCCGGGCCGTGGCAGCCCGGGGACGAGGCGGCTGACCTGGCGGACGTCTGCCGCGAGGCGGTCGTCAACCTGGCGCGCAGCTATGACGCCCAGCGCGGCGGGTTCGGCGGTGCGCCCAAGTTCCCGCCGTCGATGGTGTGCGAGTTCCTGCTGCGGCAGTCCGAGCGGCCCGGCGCGCCGGGCGGCGAACGCGCGCTGGAGATGGCCGCCGGCACCATGGCGGCGATGGCCAGGGGCGGCATGTACGACCAGCTGGGCGGCGGGTTTGCCCGCTACAGCGTGGACGCCGCCTGGATCGTGCCGCACTTCGAGAAGATGCTCTACGACAACGCCCTGCTCGCGCGGGCGTACGCGCACTGGTGGCGGCGCACCGCCGACCCGCTGGCCGCGCGGGTGGCCAGGGAAACCTGTGCCTGGATGATCCGCGAACTGCGCACCGGCGAGGGCGGCCTGGCCTCCGCGCTCGATGCCGACAGCGACGGCGAAGAGGGGCTGTTCTACACCTGGACCCCGGGCGAGCTGCGCGAGGTACTGGGGCCCGATGACGCGGGTTACGCGGCGGAAGCCTTCGGCGTGACCTCCGACGGCACGTTCGAGCATGGCCGCTCGGTGCTCCAGCGCCGCTCGGATCCCGCGGACTCCGACCGGTTCGGCCGGATCAGCGCCGTGCTGCTGGCCGCCCGCGAGAAGCGGGTGCGCCCGGGCAGGGACGACAAGGTGGTCACCGCCTGGAACGGCCTGGCGATCGCCGCGCTCGCCGAGTGCGGGCTCCTCCTGCGCGAGCCCGGGTTCGTGACCGCGGCGCTGGAGGCGGCGGACCTGCTCACCACGCTGCACCTGATGGACGGCCGCCTCGCCAGGACCTCGCGCGCGGGTGCGGCCGGACCGGGCGCCGGGGTGCTCGAGGACTACGCCTGCCTGGCGGACGGGCTGCTGGCCCTGTCCGGCGTGACCGGTCAGGGCCGCTGGCTGACGCTCGCCGGTGACCTGCTGGAGACGGCGCTGACCAGGTTCGGGGACGGCAACGGCGGCTTCTACGACACCGCCGACGACGGCGAGCGGTTGCTGTACCGGCCCGCGGATCCCGCCGACGGGCCCAGCCCGTCGGGGACCTTCGCGGCAGCCGGGGCGCTGCTGAGCTACTCCGCACTCACCGGCTCGGCCCGGCACCGGGAGGCGGCCGTGGCGGCGCTGGGGGTGCTCGGGCCGATCGCGGCCCGGTTCCCGCGCGCGGCCGGGGCCGGCCTCGCGGTTGCCGAGGCGGTGCTCGCCGGGCCCGCGGAGATCGCGGTCGCCGGGGCGGCCTCGGACCCGCGCACCGCGGCGCTGCACCGCGCCGCGCTGCTCGTGGCGCCGCCGGGAGCCGTGCTGGCGCTCGGTGACGGCGATGAGGAGGGCGAGGCCGCGGTCGTGGTGCCGCTGCTCGAAGGGCGCCACCCGGTTGACGGCTCCCCGGCGGTCTACGTCTGCCGAAATTTCACCTGCCGTACCCCTGTCACTGATCCCATGGAACTTCGGGAAGCCCTGCGATACCCGGCCGTGACCTGGGCTGGAAGAGATTTTGGAACCGTCAGCACTGGCCAGGACGTCTAAGGCGATGGAATAGTAGGGAATCCTGAGCCGATTAGATGGGGTATGGACGCCGAGTGGCGACAAGGACGGTGAAGCGCGTGGGACTGGGCAGGAGCCGCCCCTCTGGGGAGACCCCGGCACATCCGGATTCGCGCTCGAACCGGCGCGCGCGGCGGCTGCCCGCGCTCGGGGCCGTCACCGCTCTGATGATCGCCGCGGCCGGCTGGCCCGGCATGGCGTCCGCCAGCATCCACACCACCGGCCCGGCCGGCCCGGGCCCGGCGCCCACGTCGCGGCCCTGGCTGCTTGGCCGGACGGCGCCCGCCCTGGCGCCGTCGCCCGCCGCTCCCGCTGCCCCGGCCGTCAGCACCGATGTGTACGTGGCCCCGCTGAAGCATGTGCTGCCGGTGGACGTGGTCGCGGTGTCGGCCACCACGCTCCCCGCCGCGGCCGTGAACAAGGTCCGCCACCTGTCCGGTGTGCGCGCGGTACAGGCCGTGGACGCGGCCCGGGTCCGGGTGAACGGCAGGTTCGCCGCAGTGCTGGGCGTGAACCCGTCGGGCTTCCGCCGGTTCGCCGCCAAGCCGACCGCTAAGGACAACGCGTTCTGGCGCAGCGTCCAGGCCGGCGGCCTGGGCCTGTCCTACGAGATGGGCAAGCAGGACAAGCTCCCCACCGGGACGTCCGTGACAGTGGCCGGGCGCACCCTGCAGACGATGCGTGTCGGCAAGTTCGGCACGGTGGGCATCGGCGGCGTCGACGCGGTGATCACCGATAAGGCGGCCAGCTCGCTCGGCTTCCCGGTGCGCAACGCGATCGTGATCAGCGCCCCCTCGGCCCACTTCACCAAGCTGACCCGCGAGATCAAGAAGGCCCTGCCGCACGGCACCGAGGTCGAGCAGCTCGTGGTGCAGACCGGCCAGGGGACCTCGGCCTCGGCGCCAGCGGGCTCGGTGCAGCCGACCGTCGGCGGCCTGGCCTCCGCGCCCGTGATCCACGCCTTCCTGGAAGCGGCGGTGAGCCGGCTCGGCATGCCGTACATCTGGGGCGCGGCCGGGCCCACGTCCTTCGACTGCTCCGGCTTGGTGCAATGGTCCTTCCGCCAGGCCGGCGTGATCATGCCGCGGGTGGCCGCCGACCAGGCACGTACCGGTCCTGCGGTGCCCGTGAACCAGCTCCAGCCCGGCGACCTGCTCTTCTACCACACCGACCCCACGGCGCCCGACTACATCTCGCACGTCGCCATCTACCTCGGCGACGGCAAAATGATCCAGGCCCCGGAACCAGGCATGAACGTCGAGGTCGTCCCCGTGGACCTGGGCAGCGAGTTCGCCGGTGCCATCGACGTCTCGCCCGCCGTGGCCGCCCAGGTCGCCGCCACCTCGGTCTGAACTCCGTCAGCTCTCCGCCTGGCTTGCGTTTCCCAGCCGTCCCGCCCTGATAGCTTGCGCAGCCATCGGTAAGACGTAATCATAATTACATGAGTACGGAGCAAGAGGGCGCTGTTGCAGATGCTGCTGGGCAGGTGCGTGCCTGGTTCCTGGGGCGGCTACCCGCTGGGTGGTTTTCCGGGGAACCTGAGGTGATTGTGGATCGTGAGGAGATCACCGTTGTGGGGGAGCTTCCTGCGGTGAAGGGGGCTGCCGAGGGGGGCGCCGAACAGGATGGGGAGGCCCCCGGGTCTGCCGAGGCCGAGGCTATGGCGGCGGGGCGGAGCCGGCGGTTCCGCGCGGAGACACGTGACGCGCGGATCGGCATCGCCCGCGAGGCGGAGATGCGGTTCGACCGCAAGGTGTCCTGGGGAGTGGTGAGCGAGGGCAAGAAAGTGATGTTCACCACACTTTCGGTCCCGGTCATGACCCGGTTGCGCCAGGCCGAGCGCCGCGTGCTGGACACGCTCGTCGAGGCAGGCGTGGCCCGCAGTCGCAGCGACGCGCTCGCCTGGTGTGTGCGCCTGGTCGGCGAGCACGAGGACTCCTGGCTCAGCGCCCTGCGCGACGCACTCCGTCAGGTAGAACAGGTTCGCGCCGAGGGGCCCCGGTCGTGACCAGCGGTGAATTATCGCGAGCGGTTTAAACCATAGGTCTAAACCAAACATCGCGTATTGCTTCTCAAGCGTGCTCTCCGGCGGCCGTTTGCGCTCATTTCCTGATGCGCCTAGCGAGAGCTTTCCGCACCGGGGCCGGTTGGCCTAAGCCGGGCCCGGTGCGCTTCGCTTCCTCCGCCACGCCGGCCGGGAGCGGCGGCCGCGCCGATGTTATGGGCACCCGGGCTGCATTCGTTTGGGCGCGGCCGGGTACACTCCCCAGATCTCGCAGCGTAGGGCGCACGCGAGCGTGCCCGGCGGCTGGCAGACCCCCGAACCGGGCTCGGGCAGGCGCCCAGGAGGAGGAGCAACTGTGGGGCAGCAGGTGAACGCGGCAAACGCGGCAGCAGTGGAATGGAATCCCACTGCGGAACGGCTTCGTGAGCTAACGGAGAAAATGCCAAACGCTTCGGTCACGGAGTTTGGCAATGTGAACGTGCGGGCGCGCGTGGACTCGCGGAGTACCCGGTCGACGTTCATCGTCGAGGACTCGACCAATGCGACCAAGCAAACGATTACCCGCGCGGAATACGACCGGATCGCCGCGGAACAGGATGCCTACATCGCCGGCGCCCACATGGTCGTCGTGGACGGCTATATCGGGTCGGACCCGCAGTTCCGCACGCGTGCCCGGCTGGTCATGGAGGCGGCCAACGCCAACGTGGCCGGCATGCAGAAGCAGCTCTACTACCCGGTGGGCGAGGACTACGACCCGGAGAGCTGGGACCCGGACACCACGGTCATCTACACGCCGAACCTGCCCGCCCCGGGCTACCCGAACGACCGGGTCATCGCGGTGGACCTGAACAGCAACATCACCAGGGTGCTCAACTCCGACTACTTCGGTGAGTCGAAGAAGGGCGGCCTGCGGATGTGGAACAACATCGTCTATGACCGCGGTGGCCTGTCGCTGCATGCTGGCTGCAAGGTCATCCCCGTCGGCGGCCGCCCGCGGGGCGTGCTCATCGTGGGCCTGTCGGGCACCGGCAAGACGACCACGACGTTCACCACGCAGCTGGGCAGCAAGCCCGCCCAGGACGACTTCATCGCGCTCATGCCGGGCGGCAGGGTGTACACGACGGAGAACGGCTGCTTCGCCAAGACGTTCGGCCTGGACCCGCGGTTCGAGCCGGCCATCTACAACGCGACCACCAAGCCGGACGCCTACCTGGAGAACGTGTCGGTGGACGCGCTGGGGAAGGTCGATTTCTTCGACACGTCGTACACCAAGAATGGCCGCACGACCTGGCCGTTCTCGTACGTGGACCCGTGGCCGGCGAATGACATACCGCTCGCGGAGTTCCTGCTCATCCTGAACAGGAACGAGAACATCGTGCCCGGCGTGGCGCGGCTGGACCGGGCGCAGGCTGCGGCGTACTTCATGCTCGGCGAGACCACCGGCACGTCGGCGGGCGGCAAGGACGAGGAGGGCAAGTTCCTCCGGGTGCCCGGCACCAACCCGTTCTTCCCCCGCGCCATGGCCGACATGGGCAACCGGATGCTGGAACTGCTCGACAGCCATGAGCTGAAGGTGTTCGTGCTCAACACCGGACGGGTGGGCGGCGGCGACGACCACGAGGGGTCGAAGAAGGTCACGATCCCGATCTCGTCCGCGATCGTGCAGGCGATCGTGGAGGAAACGATCGAGTGGGTCCCCGACACCGACTTCGGCTACGAGATCGCCCGGTCGGTCCCCGGCGTGGACGACCCGGAGATACTCCAGCCCCGCGAGCTGTACGCCAGGCAGGGCCGTACCGGCGAATACGACGCCATGGTGGACCGGATGAAGCGGGAGCGCAGGGAGTACCTCGCCTCATTCCCAGGCCTGGATGAGGCGATCGTCAAGTCCATCGGTTAAACCCTGGTTGAATGTTGACCCCGTCCCTGCGTCATGCCACGCCGGGACGGGGTTAACGTAGGTTGGTAGCACTCTCACCAGCCTCACCATCATCTGGCATGGGCTGTCTGGCATGAGCGCAGAAGGGGTGCAGATGGGACTGCGCGAACTCGCCTACAAGCTCTACGAGCGCAGGCTGGAAGCGTCACTGTCCCCGCACTCGATCCCCAGGCACGTGGGGGTGATCCTCGACGGCAACCGGCGGTGGGCCCGCATGGCGGGCCTGTCCGATGTCAGCCACGGCCACCAGAAGGGCGCCGACCACATCTTCGAGTTGCTCGGCTGGTGCCGCCAGGCCGGGGTCGAGGTGGTCACCCTCTGGCTGCTGTCCACCGACAACCTGTCCCGGTCCGGCGACGAGGTGGGGACGCTGCTCCGGATCATCGAGAGCACCGTGCGGGAACTGGTGGCGCAGGGCTGGAACGTCAAACCGGTCGGCGCCCTCGACCTGCTCCCGGTCGACACCGCGCAGGTGCTCAAGGACGCGGCCGAGGCCACCGCGGGCAACCCGGGGCTGCTGGTCAACGTGGCGGTCGGGTACGGCGGGCGGCGGGAGATCGCCGACGCGGTGCGGTCGCTGTTGCACGACCATGCCACTAAGGGCACCAGCATCGAGGAACTCGCCGAGATCCTGGACGTCGAGCACATCGCCGACCACCTGTACACGGCCGGGCAGCCCGACCCCGACCTGGTGATCCGCACCTCGGGGGAACAGCGGCTCGGCGGGTTCCTGCTGTGGCAGAGCGTCCACTCGGAGTTCTACTTCTGCGACGCCTACTGGCCCGCCTTCCGCCGGGTGGACTTCCTCCGGGCGATGCGCTCCTACGCCGCCCGCCACCGCCGCTTCGGCGCCTGAGCCAGGACCCCGGCGCTAGCGCGCCCCAGGCCGGTGACGACCGTCTTTAACCTCAGTCGTCAGGGCCAAGGGCACGGCGACGGAGTCGCGGGGCCTTTAGGCCAGCGGGGGTTCCGGGGGTCGCTTCCCTGGGCCAGCAGGGCCCCGGCTCGGTGACGAAGGAACCGGGCCGTAGGCCAGCGGGGGTTCCAGGGGGTCGCCCCCCTGGGCTAGCAGGGCCAGCACTGGGTACTTCCGGGAATTGAGCCAGGACTGTACCGTCGGAACTGGATGGGCGGTGCGTAGCCGCCCGCCGGGAAGGCCCTCGACATCCTCGAGCTTGTTGTCCTGGTACGCAGGCGAGACGAGCGAAGGGCCGGCGACCGGCCTTTTGCGGGCCGGCCCGGTCTTTCTCACCCGTCTGGAAGTCTGAGCGCGGCGCCATCATGGCGCCCAGGGGAGAACGAGTGGCCAGTTCTTCTGCCCGCCGCCCCGTGCGGCAAAGCACATCCGGCTCCGACACCGACCGCCCCAGCGCACCGAGCACGGAGCGGCGGACCTACGTCCTGGACACCAGCGTGCTGCTCGCTGACCCGGGCGCCATCGGCAGGTTCGCGGAGCACCGCGTGGTCCTGCCCATCGTGGTGATTACCGAACTGGAGGCCAAGCGTCATCATCCTGAACTGGGGTTCTTCGCTCGCCAGGCGCTTCGGCACCTGGACGATCTGCGAATCGCCTATGGCCGCCTCGATGATGACCTGCCCATCGGGGACAGCGACGGCACCGTCCGGGTCGAGCTGAATCACAGCGACCCCCAGGTACTCCCGCCGGGCTTCCGGCTCGGGGACAACGACACCCGCATCCTGTCCGTCGCCCGCAGCCTGGCCGCCGAGGGCGAGCACGTTGTCCTGGTCAGCAAGGACCTGCCGCTGCGGGTGAAGGCCGCCTCGCTCGGGCTGACCGCCGAGGAGTACCGGGCCGAAATACCCGCCGACTCCGGGTGGACCGGCATGTCCGAGATCCCGGTGACCACCGCCGACATCGAGCAGTTGTATGAGTCCGGGACGCTCGACTGCCCGGCAGCCCGGGATCTGCCGTGCCACACGGGCCTGGTGCTGACCGCGGGGGGAGTCGGCGGCGGCAGCGCGCTCGGCCGGGTGCTGCCGGACAAGTCGGTGCGCCTGGTCCGCGGCGACGCACAGGCGTTCGGCCTGCGCGGCCGGAGCGCGGAGCAGCGGGTAGCGCTCGAACTGCTGCTTGACCCCGAGATCGGCATCGTGTCGCTGGGCGGCCGGGCCGGCACGGGCAAGTCGGCCCTGGCGCTGTGCGCGGGCCTCGAAGCGGTGATGGACCGCCGTCAGCACCGGAAGGTCGTGGTGTTCCGCCCGCTGTACGCCGTGGGCGGGCAGGAGCTTGGCTACCTGCCCGGGTCCGAGGCGGACAAGATGAACCCGTGGGCCCAGGCGGTCTACGACACCCTCTCCTCGGTGACCTCCCAGGACGTGATCGATGAGGTGCTGGGCCGGGACATGTTCGAGGTGCTGCCGCTGACCCACATCCGCGGCCGCTCGCTGCACGACTCGTTCGTGATCGTGGACGAGGCCCAGTCGCTGGAGCGCGGTGTGCTGCTCACGGTCTTGTCCCGGATCGGCACCGGATCCCGGGTGGTGCTCACCCACGACGTCGCGCAGCGCGACAACCTGCGGGTGGGCAGGCACGACGGGGTGGTCGCGGTGATCGAGAAACTCAAGGGCCATCCGCTGTTCGCGCACGTGACGCTGGTGCGCTCCGAGCGCTCGCCGATCGCCGCGCTCGTCACCGAGATGCTGGAGGACGTCGGGCTCTGAGGTCGCGCGTAGCGAGCCCGACGTCCCTGACGTGCCGGGCGCGGTACCGCAACCACGCAGAGTCAGAGAAGCGCCTGGTAGCCGGCGCTCCTTGCTGCCTACGCGCCGGTGGGCGCCTCGCGGTGCAGGACATCGGCGACCGCGAGGTCCCGCGGGAAGGTGATCTTCAGGTTGCGCTCGCTGCCGGGCACGACGTGCACGCCGACCTCGGGGAGGTAGCGCAGCACGATCCCGCAGTCGTCGGTGGCGGGCAGGTCACCGAATCCGGGATCGGCGGCCGCCAGTTCGTGCGCCCTCCGGATCACCGACAGCCGGAAGCCCTGCGGGGTCTGCAGCCGCACCAGGCTGTCCCGGCGCGGTATGGCCGTCATGACCCCGTCGCTGACCACGGCGATCGTGTCGGAAGTGGGCACCGCCGCCCCGACCGCCCGGTGCACGGCGAGCGCGGCCACGCAGTCGGCGATGATCCGCTGCTCCACCAGTGGCCTGGCCGCGTCGTGGAACAGCACGTTGCACTCCTCGCCGCCGAGTGCCTCGATGGCGCACCGGGTGGACTCGACCCGGGACGGCCCGCCAGGGATGACCCCGGCCAGCTTGTGGTAGCCGCCGCCCGCGAGTGCCTCGCGCACCTGGCCGGCGTGCCCGGCCGCCATCACCACCAGCACCGAGTCCACGGCGGGCGCCTCGTCGAACGCGGCCACCGAGTGCTCGATCAGCGGCCGCCCGGCAAACGGCAGCAACTGCTTGGGGACGCCCGTGCCAAAGCGTTCCCCGGTGCCACCCGCAAGGACCACGGCCACCGTTCGCATGTGCGGGACTCTACCTGCGCCACCGCGGCCGGCCTTACCCCGAGCATCCGGGCGGCCGCCTGTATCTAGTGAGGCCGATGGTTACCCGTTGGCCTGGTTCGGGCGCATCCGGTGACCCGCGCGCCCATACCGGCACCGATACCCGGGAAGCGGCTAGGATGGCCCTCGCTGGAGGGTGCATGTCGCTGCTGACGCTGAGGCAGGTACCGCTGAGGGGCCCCGCGTCGCGCCGGTTCGACTGGCCGTCGCCCACGATGGTTCCGCGGTCCTGGATGACCGCCCTATTCGCCGCGAGCGCGGCGTATGCGGTCGTGATGGCCCTGGTGACCAACCATCCCCTGCATCGGACCTGGGGGATATTCGCGGCCTGCGCGTACCTGCTGGCCGCGATGCTGGTGCTGGTATTCAAGGCGCGCGGGCTGGACTGGGCGCTGCTGGCCAGCCTCACCGGGGCGCTGATCGTGCCGCTGGGCCTGATGGCCGCCGACCGGCTGCAGCAGCCCGAGGTGCGGGTCATCAACAAGTCGGCGTCGCTGCTGGTGAAGACCGGCACCCCCTATCTGGGACCGGCGGCACTTGCCTCCGCGCACACCCCGAACATCTTCGACCCCTATCTGCCGTTCATGACGCTGTTCGGCATGCCGCGGGCCCTGCTCGGTTTCCATGTGCTGACCGACCCGCGGATCTGGTTCGGTGTGGGCTTCGTGATCGTGTTCGCCGCGGCGCTGGCCGTGGTCGGCGTTCGCGACGTGGTGCGCTGGACCGTGCTGGTGACGGCGTCGCCGGTGATCGCGTTCTCGCTGAGCGTCGGCGGCACGGACGTGCCGGTGCTGGCCTGCCTGTGCCTGGGCCTGGCGCTGTTGTGGCGCGAACCGCACCCGCTGCTGGCCGGGCTTGCGTTCGGCGTTGCCGCCGCGATGAAGGCGACGGCCTGGCCGGCGCTGCTGATCGCGGTGGTGCTGGTCGTCCACCGGGACGGCAGGCGCGCGGCGGGGATTCTGTCGGGTACCGCCCTGATGGTGTTCGCCGCCATCGTCGGGCCGGTGGCCATCCTTGGCCCGAACGCCCTGATCCAGAACACGATCTCCTTCCCGCTGGGCCTGGCCAGCATCAAATCCGAGGCGGTCAGCCCGCTGCCCGGGCGGTTGCTGGTGGAGACCGGGCAAACCGGCCACTTCATCGCGGTGGCCCTGCTCGCGCTGGCGTGCCTGGGCATCATCGTCTGGCTGGTCTTCTGGCCACCGCGCACGATCCCGAGTGCCACCTGGCGCGTGATCATCGGGCTCAGCCTGATGTTCGTGCTGGCCCCGGCGACGAGGTTCGGCTACTTCCTTTACCCGGTTGGCCTGCTGGCCTGGCTGGGGATCTCCTGGCTCGGTTCCTCCGGTGCCGGTCCGCCGGGCTCTGCGGCCAAATCGGCGAAGGCCTCCGCCCAGCCGGCGTACCAGTCGGCGAACCACGGCTCGTCGGCGGCGAGCGGGACGATGTACTCGACCGTCTGCGCGTAGTAGGCACGCCGCCGGGCCTCCGGCAGATTCCGGAGCGTCTGGGCGTTGCTCGCCCGGTCGGCCAGCTTGACCAGGCGCGCGTCCCGCGGCGCGCGGGGCAGCCCGCGCAGGTATTCCTCCTTGACGCTGACCTTGTCCTCGCCCGGCCCGGGCTCGGGGATCGTGACCCAGCCGACCAGTTCGGCGACGCGCGGGCCGAATTCCGCACGGACGTCGTCCACCGTGCGGTCGGTGTCCTCCACCACGTCATGCAGCACGGCGGCACAGAGTATCTCGGGGTCGGTCACACGAGCGCCGCGGACGAGCACCTCCAGCGCCTCCAGCAGGTGCTCCCGGTACGGTGCCCCGGTCGGCCGCTGCTGGTCACCGTGATGGGCGTCGGCGTATGCGGCCGCCTGGTGCAGCCGCGCCACGGTCTCCGGGGGCAACGCCGCGCGCAGTCCGGGCTCGGCCTGCTGCCACGTATGCCAGTTGATGAATAGCCGCACGCGATCAGTTGCCGAAGTCAGCGGGGGAGTCCGGCCCGGTGAAGGCGGCGGACTGCTTACAGATGTTCGCGGCGCCGTTGACCCCGCCGTAGTTCTTGCTCAGCGCCGCCGCAGACACGCTCTTGGCCTTCTTGTGCGACTTGTGCGCGACACCCTTGAAGCCGGAACCGAGCACCAGGCTGAGCGTGCTGCCCTTGAGGCTGGTCACCTGCTTGGCCGTGGCACCGGGGATTTCCTTTTCGAGCGTGTTCACCTGGGGCATCTGCGTGGCCGAGGCGTACTCGATGACGGTGCCGCTGGCGACGGCCGCGTTGCCGGTGCCTGCCACCTTGAAGCCGCGCGCGGTGAGCTGGCTGGCCGTGGTCGCGGCGAGCCCCGCGGTGTTGGTCCCGTTGAGCACCTGGAGCTGCACCTGGCCCGGCTTGACGGTGGGCAGCGGCTTGACGTGCTCGTCCCGGCGCGCGGCCTTGAGGATGTGGTTGTCCCTGGCGATCGCGCGGAATAGGTCGTCCGCCGACGGCTGGGCGAACTCCACCAGGTCGTTGGGGTTGGCCGGGTAGGGCACCACCGGCGCCATGATGAACTGCAGTGCGGTGGTGCTCAGGCCCTTGAGACTGTTGGCGACCGCGTACATGTCGGTAAGGGTGAGCCCGGAGTCGGTCGTCAGCGAGCTGGCGATGTCGTGGACGAGGCTGTACAGCTTGGTCGGGCTGGTCAGCGAGCTCGACTGCTTGATCTTCTGCGCCAGCGACGCCAGGAAGACCTGTTGCCTGTTGATCCGCTGCAGGTCGGAGCCGTAGCCGATGTGCCGTTCCCGGACGAAGGCGAGGGCCTGGTCACCGTGGACCACGCTCTTCCCGGCGGGCAGATTCAGCTTCGAGGCTGGGTCCCTGATGGCGTACGGGAGGCACACGGGGACGCCGCCGACGTCGTTGACGATCGACTTGAACCCGCCGAAGTTGACCATGACGAAGTGGTCGATGTGAATGTTGGTGACCTGCTCCAGGGTCTTCCACAGGCATGCCGGGCCGCCGTCGGAGAAGGTCGAGTTGAGCTGCTCCAGCACGCCGGGCTGCGCCTGCTGGCCGGGGTGCCCGTTATCGTCGCGGTCGCAGCCGAAGATCGGCACCATGGTGTCGCGGGGGAAGCTGATCACGATCGCGCCGGTATGCGTCGGCGGGATGTGCAGGATCATCGACGTGTCCGACCGGGATCCCTGGATGCCGCGCCCGAACCTGCCGTGCGTGCCGTTGCGCGAGTCGGAGCCGATGATCAGGATGTTCTCCGAGCCATTCAGCTTCGGCGGGCGCTTGCCCAGTTCGCCGTTGGTGACGGTGACATGGTGGATGCTGTCGTAGACGTTGCGGTAGGCGGCGTAGGCAGCTACCGCCACGAACGTGATCGTCAGCGTGGCGAGGATGGCCAGGACGCTGAGCACGGGATGGCGGCCGAGGACGCGGCGGGTGCGCGGAGGTGGCTGGCCGGAGGGGTCATAGCGCATGTCGGACCGTGCGGAAGGCTCCCATGGGTCGGAGCGCCCGCGGCCACGCCGAGAACGGCCGCTGGCGTCCCAGTCGCCGGCGTCGGCGGCACGGCTGCGGCCGCGCCGCGAGCGCCGTGCCCCCCCGGCGGGGTACTCGCCAGTGCCTTCAGGGTCCTCGTAGCGGCTCATTACTGCTGGTCAGCGCTCCTCGGCATGAATCGTAGCTCACGCGGGGATCGGGTCCATTGTCTCCGGAGAGGCCAGGGCATGTGGTGATATTAGGGTGATGTCGGTCAGCGTGTTGGTCAGCGCAGCCTCGCTGACCTCGGCTCCCTCCGGTGTGTATACCGGAGCGGATCGGCCGGTTACCGGCGCGTTCTAGAGTAGGGCACGTGCGCCTGGGACTTCGCCTCACTCTCCGGCAGAACGGCAACAAGCCGCCGGCAGCCAGGCCGCGGAGCAGTCTGCCGTCGGCCAGGGCGAGGATCAGGCTGCCGTAAATCAAGCCGATGACCCGCAGAACGCTACCGTGGCGGAGGATCAGACCGAGAGCTTCCCCGCCGTCTCCATGCCGGAGGACGTGCCCTCGCTCGCCCACGAGGAGTACCCGCCCAGCGCCTCCGCCGGCACCCAGACGGAAAACTGGCCCACGGGGAACGGAACCGGGGACGGCTCCGCTGACGTCGAAGCTGACGTGCGCTCTGCCGAGGATGAGGCCACAGGCCAGCAGGCTGGAAGCGGTGCCGGGGACGGCTCCGCCGGTGTCGAAACGGACGTGCGGTCCGTAAGCGAGGCCGCGGATCAGCCGGCCGGAAGCGGTGCCGGCGGCGAGCCCGTCATTACTCATGAGGAATACGTGCCGGCCGTTTCCCTGGAGGATGCCGAAGCTGCGGCCTCGAGGTCCGGAGACGGCATACCGCCACCAGGTGCCCGGACGGCGGTTCTCAGCGGGCTAGCCCGGCAGTGGGACCAGCTCGGACTGGGCCGACGGTGGGACCAGCTCGGACTCGGCCGCCGGGCCGGCGGGCTCTGGCAGCGTGGCGTGGTCACGCCCTGGCAGCGGACGATCGGCCGCCTCGGGATCAGCCGCCTATGGCAGCCCGGTCCCGGGGTGCGCGAGGCTGCCGCCCCGGGTACCCGCACGCTCGCCCTGGTCACCGCCATGCCGGTCATTCTCATCGTGGCGTGGCTGGTTCCCGGCCTGTTGCTGTTGCTCGTGCACGCCTTCCTGCCCGCGCCCATGGTGCTGATCTCGGTGCCGCTGGCGGTGGCACTGACCATCCTGGTGGCACGGGAACTTCCCGGCCGCTGGCCGGCCCCGGATGCCGTGGAAACCACGGGCACCACGGATGCCAGCGCTCAGCCCGCTACCGGCGCCCCGGGCGCGGGAGCCAGGAAGCGCCCCCGGCCGTGGGCGGCCTGGTGGGGCCTGCTGGGGAGCGTGGCGGTCGCGGCGGTGTTCGCCGTCTGGCAGCTGATGGAGAACTCGCCGCAGTTCATCGTGAGCCGCGACCCAGGCGCGTTTGCCCAGTTCGCCTACTGGATAGCCGACCATGGCTCGCTGCCCATTCCCACGTCCGCGGCAGCGTTCGGCGGCGCTCACCCCGGCCTGACGTTCGCCACCTTCGGCTTCGCCGCGCACAGCGGGGCGGTGGTTCCCGGCCTGGCGCCCGGCCTGCCGATCGTCCTGGCCGTGGGGATGTGGGCGCACGGCGTGTCCGGCGCCGTCGCGTTGAGCCCGCTGATCGGCGCGCTCGCGATCCTCGCCGTAGCAGGGCTCACCGCCCGCCTGGCCGGGCCGCAGTGGGCCCCGGCCGGTGCGCTGCTGCTGGCCATCACCGTGCCGGAGATCTACACGAGCCGGTCCGCGTTCAGCGACACGCTGGCGCAGGCGCTGCTGTTCGGCGGCCTGGCCCTGGTGGTGGACTCGTTCTCCTCGCGGCGCCGGATCACGCTGGCCAGCCTCGGCGGGCTCGCGCTGGGTCTCACGGTGCTGGCCGGCACCAGTTTCCTGCTCTTGCTTCTCCCGGTGATCGTCGTCGGCGGGGCGCTGCTGGCCGGCCGCAAGCCGCAGGCCATCCCCCTGGCCGCGGGCTGGCTGGCCGGGGTCGTCATTGGCCTGGCCACGGACGTCGGGCTGGACCCCTCGGCGCTGAGCACCACGACGCCATCGTTCAGAATTATCGGCGTCCTCGCCGCAGGGCTCGCGATAGTGACCGCAGCGGGCGTGGCCGTCGCACTGATTGGACCCGCGCGCAGCAGCGCGCGCAAACTGCTCGCCGCGCGCCCGCTGCGCTGGCTGCCCGAGGCCGGGGCGACGCTGGTGATCCTGGCCGGCATCGGCCTGGCGATGCGCCCCTACCTGCAGAAGGTCCACGGGCCGGCCAGCCCTTACGTCGCCGCGCTGCAGCGACTGGAGGGCCTGCCCGTTGATCCTGGGCGGTTGTACGCCGAAAGCAGCCTGTACTGGGTGATCTGGTACGTAGGTGTCCCCGTGCTGCTGCTCGGTCTGATCGGCCTGGCCATGGTCACGCGGATGTGCCTGCGGTCGCTGCTCACCTGGCGCGATCCCACGGGCGAGGCCCGGTCCTGGGTCCTGCCGGCCTCGATCATCGGCTGGGGGCTGTTCGCCGTGCTCTGGCAGCCGGGCACCGTGCCCGACCAGCCGTGGGCAAGCCGGCAACTGGTCCCCGTGGTGCTGCCCGGGCTTGTCGTGCTGGCCGTGTGGGTGGCGGCCTGGATGATCGGCCGGGCCCATGCCCGTGGGGCCGGCCGGACGGCCGTCGCCCTGGCCACCGCATGTTTCGTGGTCGCCATGGCCGTGCCGCCCGCCGCGATCACGTTCGGGATCGAACTGTCGCAGCCCGCGGACCCGGCGACCCGGCTGGCGCTGTCCGGGCTGGCCTTCCGCACCACCGGTGCGGGTGAGGTCGCCGCCGTTGAGCAGTTGTGCGGGGCGATACCGCCGCACTCGTCGGTGGTGCTGCTCGACAAGGTCGCGGCCCGCGCATTTGCCCAGGTCATCCGGGGGACTTGCGGCGTGCCCACAGGGATCGTGACCGGTACCGCGCCGGGCAACGTGTCCGAGATCATCGGTGGTATCGAGCGTGCGGGCCGTCACCCGGCGCTGCTCGCGACCAAGGCGGCGGAACTCACCCCGTACGGTGCTGCCCCGCGCCAGATCGTCAACCTGGCCACCCAGCAGGACGAGCACCTGCTGACCCGGCCGCCGACGTCGACGTGGCCGGTGCGGTATTCCCTGTGGATGTCTCAGCCCGGCGGGACGACCGTCGGGGCGTGATCGTCGCGCTTCCCCGTGGTGAACGGCGGGGCATGGCTGCAGGCGCTTGGGAGGAGCGCGGTGAGGGCGGGCCAGTGTGATTTGCCTCGGGCCAGCCGAGCCCCTACAGTGAATGGACACCGACGCGGGGTGGAGCAGTTCGGTAGCTCGCTGGGCTCATAACCCAGAGGTCGCGGGTTCAAATCCCGCCCCCGCTACCAGTAAGTGCAGGTCAGAGGCCTGATCGCCGGGAGGCGGTCAGGCCTTCTTGATCATCTGTTGGCGGTTCGTTGGCGGGACCGGGGTGCACTCCCTGGGCCCGAGCGGACCAGACCGGCAGCAAACGGCATCTTCGGTTGCTACAGGCGGACCGTCGGAGAGCTCATCCCCAGATGACCAACCGCCCGCCCCGCCAGCCGGCACATCCACCACGCGCTCGCCGTCAGCCAGCAGCCGGCTGGCAATGTGCCGGCCGATACCCTTGCAGCCCTCGATCGCCCAGACCCGTTCAGGCCACCGCTTCGCCTCCGCCAGCATCGACCGGTACCCGCAGCGTCGGTGGCGAACCTCCCGCCGCCAAGAACAGCCTCATCGCTGGCCATAACCTCGATCGTGGCGGTCCGCTTGTGCGGAATCGCATCCCGATCACCACTGCGCTCATCCCGTCCTCCCGCTCCTAGCGCTATGCCTGCTGAGCGAGGAGGGTAACGCTACTTCGAGCGCAGGCAGACCCCTCTCGAGCCTCTCCTTGCCCACGTGCAGTGCCCGGTCCGCGCAAGCCATGTGAGAGCCACACTCCAGGCGGGCAGCCGATTTGCGGCGACGAACCGGGCACCTGAACCGAGCCTCGCCAGGCACCGGTCCTAGGGCAAGTGAAACAAGTAGCCGAATAGCGGACGTTGCCGAACGCATACTCGTGCACAGTTTGGCACATCCCATCGATGTTTGATGACCACGATGATCGCCGAACTCGTCTGCGTCATTCCGTTAGAAAGGCTAGTCGAACGCCGACTATGCGCTGCGAATTATTTACGCTAATCGTATGGGGTGGACGCAAGCAGATGGGCCATTTATGCGTGCAGCAGAAAGACATATATCTTCTTCGACCTGCAAGGTGTCAGCCCGTCGCTTAAGGCTGCGAAGCTCAGCCGGACTGGCCGACCAGGGAGTGAAGTGTTGCTGCGATCGTTCCGCCTACGATGGCCATTGCAACGAAGCCACTGACCAACCCCAAGACGATGGCTGCGCCCAACCCTATGGATGCCACAGTCTGGATCGCCGCTGCCGCCCCGGCGCTGACTCCGGCAAGCAGTCCTATGCAGCCTGAGACGGCGAGTATTACCAGCGAACGTGTTGACAGTAGAGCGTCTTGACCCCGGCGGAGAGCGTCACCACGAGAGCCAGGCTCGCGATCGCCCCCCTGATCGCCTAGAGTTACCATGCGTAAAGTCCTTCCTGCTAAGCGGCCGGATGGACGAGGCGGCCCCCGTCCTACCGGGGGCCGTCTGCTTTCAGGCTGACGGCTATGCCACTCGTCCACCCACAAGACTGGCAGCCCGATACTCTTTCGTCAATAAGGAGAATGATTCTCTATTTTAGAGAATCATGCTAAGCTCTAGTCATGCCAGACGGGACCGAGGCAGTACGCCCCACAGGAGAGCGGGTGGGCCAACGCCTGCGGAAACTGCGCACTGACCGCCATCTCACTCTGTCACAGCTTGAGGCAAGACTGGCCGAACTGGGTCATCCGCTGCAGCTGTCCGTCTTGTCGAAGATCGAGAAAGGACAACGCCGGATAGACGTTGACGACATCGTTGCCCTTGGTCTGGCTCTCGACGTCTCGCCGAATATGATCTTGCTGCCAGATGGAGCGCGCGCTTCCTCGACCGTCCAGCTGACTTCAACAAGGGCGATGACCGAAGAAGAGGCCTGGGCATGGGTGACGCGGGACAAGCCGGTCCGCGAACCCGGGTCGGAGTTGAGTGTGCGGTCGGTCGGTGACCTGGAGCGGGGGGTAGCGCTGACAGCGCGCACGGAGACGGCGCGGCTGCCGGCTGATGCACTGGGTCTGGAGGAGACAGACCGGATTGAGGCAGTCACCCAAGGCCGGTCCCCAGTCACGGCGTCCTTCCCCGTTACGTTTGGCACGCTATTGCGTGAGCGGCGAGCACGGGCAGGGCTGACGCTGGAGGAGTTGGCGGCAGCGGCAGGGCTGAGCCCGCGGTCGGTCAGCGACCTAGAGAACGGAGTAGCACTGACCGCGCGCAAGGACACGGCCCGGCTGCTGGCTGATGCGCTGAGCCTGGAGGGGCTGGACCGGACCGACTTCGAGGCGACTGCCCGTGGCCGGGCTCCGGTCACGGCGCCTCCCGCGCTAGGCACCGGGGTCACGAGTGGCACCCCTGCGGTGACGGCGGCGACCAGGGCCTTGCCGCGGGATACCGCCAGCTTCATCGGCCGGGAGGCAGAGCTGCTCCAGCTAATGGGGCCGGTTCTGGAGGCGGACAGCGGCGGGGTGGTGAGCATTTATGCGATCGGCGGGATCGCCAGGCGTGGGGAAGACCGCGCTGGCGGTGCACGCGGCGCACCGGCTCGCCCCCCGGTTCCCCGACGGGCAGGTGTTCTTGCCGCTGCACGGGCACACCCCCGGCCAGCAGCCGGTGCACCCAGAGGACGCGCTGGCCAGCCTGCTGCTGATCACCGGGGTGCCCGGCCGGGCAGATCCCGCCGGGCCTGGAAGCGCGGACGGCGCTGTGGCGCGACCACCTGGTCGGCAAGAAGATGCTGCTGGTCCTTGATGACGCGGCCGGTCATGAGCAGGTGGCGCCGCTGCTGCCGGGTACCGGCGGCAGCCTGGTGCTGATCACCAGCCGCCGCCATCTGACCGCGCTGGACGACGCCCGGTCGATCAGCCTCGACACGCTGACGGCCGACCAGGCAGCAAAGCTGCTGGTCCGGCTGGCCGCCCGGCCCGGCCTCGATCCCGCCGACCCAGCCATCGGCGAGATCACCAGGTTGTGCGGGTACCTGCCGCTAGCGGTCGGGATCCTGGCCCGCCAGCTGCACCACCACCCGAGCTGGGCCATCGGGGACCTGACCGCCGACCTGGCCGCCGCCACAGCCCGGCTGGAGCTGATGGACACCGAGAACCTGTCGGTCGCGGTCGCTTTCGACCTGTCCTACGCCGATCTTTCCCCTGCTCAGCAGCGGCTTTTCCGCCAGATCGGCCTGCATCCCGGCACAGATTTCGATACCTATGCTGCAGCCGCTCTGGGTGACACGGATCTTTCCACTGCCCGCCGCTACCTCGAGGATTTGTATGAGCGGTACCTGATCGCCGAGCCCGCCCGCGGGCGCTACCGGCTGCACGACATGATCCGCGAACACGCCCGCGCCCTCGCCGCCAATGACCCCTCCGACGAGTCTCACGCCGCCCTGGATCGGCTCCTCGATTACTATGCCTACGCCGCGGCGGCCAGCGACCGTTTGCTGGCCTTGCATCCGGGGACCAGGCTCGATCCGGTCGTTGGGTCACTGCCCGCCGTAATGCCTGTCCTGGGTGACCAGGTCAAGGCGCTGGCCTGGGCCCGGATTGAGCGGGCCAACCTGCTCGCCTGCCTCGACTACGCCAGCCGCAGCGGCGACCAGGCCCGGGTCGTCGCCTTCACTGCGGGGCTTTCCGGCTTGCTCCGCATCGACGGCCCCTGGCCCGACGCCGTCACCCTCCACACCGCAGCCGTCAGTGCCGCACGCAAACTTGGCAACAAACCAGCCCAAGCCAGCGCACTCAACGACCTGGGAAGCATGAGGCAGTTCGCCGGCGACTATCGAGAGGCCGTCGAGGCTCTGCGGGAAGCCCTTGACATCTATCAACAACTCGGTGACCAGCTCGGCCAAGCCGACACCCTGAGCAACCTGGGCCTGGTGCGCTGGCTGGCCAGCGACTACCCGGGCGCCGCCCAGACCTTGGAGGAAGCGCTCAGCATTTTCCGCGATCTCGGCGACGTGCACGGTGAAGCCAACGTCCTGCTTGACCTTGGTGCCACGCAGATCGTGACCGGCGACACTGCGGCCGCAGTTCAAGCTGTTGAGCACGCGCTCCATATCTACCGGGATCTTGGGGACCGGGAGGACGAGGCTCAAGCCCTGCTCGACCTGGGGAACGCACGGCTGGAAACCGGCGACTACCCTGGCGCAGCTCAGGTCATTGAGCAAGGGCTCGGCATCGCCCTTGACCTCGGTGATCGGCGTGGCGAGGCCTGGGTCCATATCTATCTGGCCAGGCTGCGCCGGCTGACCGGCGATTATGTGGGCGGAACGCAGGCCCTGGCCAAGGCTCTGGATATCTTCCAGGACTTGGGCGACCCGCGTGGCCGCGCAAATGCCTTTGTTTGCCTGGGGGCGATACAGCGGCTGACCGGTGATCTCAACAGCGCAGCAAACAGTCTCGAAACGGCAATGGGCATCTACCTTGACCTCGGTGAGCCGAGGGGGCGAGCCAGGACCCTCTGCGAGCTGGGGATCGTGCGGCGGCTGACCACGGACTATCCCGGCGCCGCCGAGGCGCTGGCAGAGGCGCTGAGCATCTACCGTGACATCGGCGATCGCAGTGGCCAGACCGAGGCACTCAATGAGATGGCAACGCTAGCTCTGGTCCGCGGCAATCTGGCAGAGGCTGCTGCAGGGCATCAGGAAGCCCTGACCCTGGCCCGCGGAACCGGCAGCCCCTGGCGCGAAGCACACGCACTGGCAGGTTTGGGACGCGCCAGCCGGGCGGCTGGGCACACAGCCGAAGCGGAGGCCCACCTTAGGCAGGCCCAGGCGATCTTCCAGCGGATCGGCGCACCAGAAGCCGCCAGCGTGACTGCGGAACTCCAGGAACTGCACACGTAATCCAGAGCAAAGAGCACAAGGCCTACCGCAGCGACAGGGTCGGCGAACTCCTTGAGATGACGCGGGAGCTCGGCGATCCAGGTCGTGGAAATAGCGATCGGTTCAGCTGTGGACAGCTCACATGTTCCAGTCTGCGAGGCACGCTCAGTTGTCCTTGACCGTGCGGATCACTTCACACTGTGCTGAGCGGATCATCACCGTCAGGCGCGCGGGACGGGGTGCAGCCACAAGCACGCAGATAACCCAGAATATGCGTTCCCAAATGGATAACGGCCCTGAGCATTACGAAGTCGACCAGAACGGCGGCTACGTGCGCGCGTGCGCACGGCGCCGGATTGATGCGCCTTAACTTCCCGACCCACTGCTGATCGATGTTGGCTTACGACACGACCGCATATTAATTCGGCAGCGTACCCCCAGGGCAACGTCCGCTATTGCCGCTGACCGAGCGACGTAGCCACCGGCCACGACCGAGCGGTAGTGCCAGCTCGAGGGAGCGCGCTCATGCCGATGTCTGTGCTGGTAAAGGCTCAGGCGGGTCACGCCGCCTCAGTCGTCGCCGATGTAGCCCGTATTGGGATCGATCATGGCGAGGAAGGTGCGGATGCTCTCCCGGTGCTCCTCCATCGACCGGTTCGGTGTCGCGCTCGACGCGAATCCGTAGCCCTTGTCAGCCCGCTCAGCCAGTCGTAGGCGGTGCCGTGGCCATGCTTCGGCGAATGGCGAACCGTTCGCCGTCGACGTCGAGGGTGAAGCGACACCGGCCCGGGCCTTTCCTCTGTTCCGCTGTATTCAGCTGGAACGGGGGGCCGTCGCCGTCACCGCTGGGGGTCCTGTCCACGAGTCCCAGCATCCACGGCCGTCGGCTTTGATGTCCATCGAACACGCACCCGTCACGCACTCTGCCGCGTAGGGTGCGTTGGCTCTGGTCACTGCTGGCGGCGTGGGTGTGATCGTGCATCAGATTTGATCAGTAGGATGCGGGTCGCGAGCGCAGTTGTGGAGGTCGAATGGCAACGAAGGTAACCGTCGCGCTGGAAGACGATCTCGATGGCGGCCCGGCAGTGGAAACGGTGCGGTTCGCGGTCGGTGGTGCGGAGTATGAGATCGACTTGAACAAGAAGAATGCTGCGGCGTTCAGTCGGAAGCTGGCGCCGTTCATCGAACGTGCGCGCCGGGCCGGGCGGGGATCGCGCGCCGGGACGAGCATTCGGCGGCCGGCCGCGAGCGCAGCACGGCGATCCGGGCTTGGGCGACCGGGCAGGGTCTCGCCGTGAGTGCGCGTGGGCGCATCCCGGCGGATGTGGTCCAGCGGTATGACGCTGCGACGGGCGGGGGCTGACGCCGTTTGGATTGCGGCCGGTGCGGAACCTGCTGGCGTCTCTCATCACCGGGCCCCGGTCTCCCGGCCAGATCTCGGGCCGTCGCTGGGCGTCACTCGGGAAGGCTGACTGGGCAGTTGGCGAGCTTCTGGCTGTCTCGCCGCAACTAAAGGAACGACCGGCTATCTCACGCTAAGTAACAGACAAGACTGAAAAGAACGCGCGCCGACCCGCCGATCTGTGTCCGTTCCGGGACACAGTTAGTGCCATCAGGCCGAGTGTGCAGATCGGGTTGATCTGCATAGCGTTGTGTCGTTGGACCCGCTTGACCGGTGCCCTCGTCACGCAGCGATCGGTCGCTGCCTTGAACGGGATATCCATGGGAGCCATGCTTAGACAGCAACGGAGCCTCGCCGTGGCCGGAGGGTCGGCCGGTCTCGCGATCCGGTGGTCTACGCAAGGGGGATCGCTGCATCCATGAGCAACGCTGCACCGGTGGTGCTAGGTGCACTGATCTGGGCGTAGTCGGCGTCCTGGTTGTCTTCTATCAGCAAAGGCTCGCTCGCGGCCATGAAGTTGACAAAGCCAGGGCGGCTAGACTCGACGAGTTTTCCGCGGCAGGGTGGTCAGCTACATTGGCGATAGAGCGAGCTAGCGAGGGCGCGCTTGGATAAGAAGGAGGCGATCAAGGGATAAGCGACGCTTCGGCTCTCTCGGACAGATTCAACTCGGCTCTTCCGCAAATCCAGCTACTTGATGACGACCAAGTCTATATCAGTGCGTGCGCAGACGACGTGCCTGACCGCGCTGGTCGCGGCACAGTCGACACAGTTTGACCGTGCCGCCATTCACGCTCAGCACGCTGAACTCTCATATATGTGGCTGACTACCAGCGGGCCGCCAGGAAAGTGCCTGGTCACACCTGCTCTCCCTGAGCCGCTTCCCCTCGATACCGGCAACCGCTGCGCCGGATACTCCAGGCCGGGGGAGCGATGCCGCACCTCCGGGTAGTCACGCCTCTTCACCCGCGTACGGTGCCGGCTGCGCGAGTAGCCGCCGATATGGACACCAACCCCGCCGTCAGCGTGACTGCCTGACCTGCGTCCGAACGGGCATTTCTGTGCGTCAGCATTCCTGCTCGGGCCCGCCCTGCCGGTGAGGAAACGGCGAAGATTGCGGAAACCACCTGCGGGTAATTCGACTTGGCGGTGGGTGCGGCATGCAACAAAGGAAGATCTTGATCATCTAAAGAGCATGCTGGTTGAGCTACGTAGATTCCCGCGACTACGAGAGCGCAAACGTGGCTATTTCTCCTGCGGGGTGCCGGGCGTTCCTGCACTTCCATGAGGATGCCGGTGACTTTTCTGTCGATGTCAGCTACGGTAGCAGGTTTGAGCGCATCAGGTGAGCTGGGCCGCGGAGCAGGAAACTCCCCTGTCGTGAGCTCCGGCTGGGCTGACCGATGAGATCCGTGGCCGTGGGCAAGTCGTCCAGGACGGTCCCGGGTGGCCCGCTTTCCACCCGACATGCCCAGGCTTGTCGCCGCGTGACGGTGGTTGTATGCCAGTTTCGCAGCAGTTGACAGCAATTGCGGTGATTTGGAACTCGTCCCAGCCTTCGCTTTCAAGCCCGGGCGGCACCCAAGTCGTCGGAGGCTTCCGGGCTCGTTCAGAGCGTCCCTGTTGTTGATCACCCCGGACTGGCACGCATCGGGACACCATCTGGCCAGTGCAAGCCGAGTCACACAGCAGGAAGCGTCACTGACCGGAGGGGAAGGCAGGCGTGGCCAGCATGAAGGTCAACACTCAAACTATGGGACCCTGCCGCGTCATTAGCATGATATCTACTTGAAGGTTTTGTGCCCAACCAATCTGAGGAACTGGGACCGTGTGGTCGAACAGGATATCTAGTCGTGTTATCTTAAAGGTAATTTGTAGGTTCTTGGCAGGCATACCGCCACATAAGGAACTGAAGTGCGAACTGGTCGGCCCAGCCGTTATCTTGATTATTACCACTTTCTTGCCTTGACTGCAGCCACACATTAATGACCTCGGTCTGAGAGCCTGGATCTGGCGCTCCGTCCCATGTCCATATATTCGTTGCCGTGACCGTCAGCTCATTCGTACCGCTAGAGCCGACGACGACCTCTGCGGTTTGTATAGCCGCGCCACCTAGAATATTAATGGATTGCCACGGGCCCACGGCGATTGGGGTTGCCATTGGCGTTTCTCCTTAATCTCACTGGCGGACTTACCATTTTTGCGGGTGTCAGGGCTGGTGTTGCGCCGCGTTCCTCTTATCCGCACATTTAGCTGCCTGAGACCTATCCAACTTTTGCTCGTGTCCCGATTCGCAGACCCCTGAATATCTACTGCACGCTGAAAGGATTCTTATAGTCGACGGGCTCTTATTGGTGTCTCAGACG
>CAVPMG010000034.1:0-27718 GCA_963706115.1 uncultured Actinomycetes bacterium
CCGATCTTGGCCCGGATCGCGTCCCTGGGCGAATGGATGGCGACCGGCTTGTCGTCGATCAGGATCTCGCCCTCGTCGGGCTGCAGGAGCCCGTAGAGCACGTTCATCAGCGTGGTCTTGCCCGCGCCGTTCTCCCCCAGCAGGGCGCGGATCTCGCCGGGCTGGATGACCAGGTCGATGTGGTCGTTGGCGACCAGGCTCCCGAAGCGCTTCGTGATACCGCGCAGCTCAAGTTTCATCGGCAGCCCTCCAGCCGACTCTGGTCAGTGCCCCCGGCCGCTGCCGGGGGCACTGACCAGCTTGACGGTAACTTCTTGCCTGCTGCCCTGACTACACCGGGCTCTTGGTCTGCGGAACGATCTTGCCGGCGATGATCGCCGCCTTGACCGCCCCGAGCTCGGTCTGGAGCTTTGCCGGGACCTTGCTCGTCCAGAAGTGGTAGGGCGCCAGCACGGCTCCGCCGTTGGCGAGCGTGCCGACGTAGCTGCCGCCACCATGGCCCCTGGCGCCGAGTAGCACGGCGGCCTTCACCGCGGTGCTGATGCCTTTCTCCACGCTCGTGACGAAGTACTTGCAGTAGGTCGCGGCGCTGACGCAGCCGTCGGTGTCCACCCAGAACATGGAGATGTTCTTGCCGGCGCTGTCAGCGGTCTGGACCGCCTTCGCCGAGCCGAGCCCGACGCCACCTGCCACCGGGAAGATGACGTCGGCGCCGTCGGTGATGAACGTGTTGGCGATGGTCTGGCCCGCGGTGATGTTGGTGAAACTGCCCGCGAACGTGCCGTTCTGGCTCGGCTCGCTCCACCCGAGCACCTGGACATGGGTGTGATGCTGCTGGTTGTAGTACTGCACCCCGTCCCAGAATCCGTCCATGTAGATCGTGACCGTGCCGAACTTCATGCCGCCGTAGGTGGCCACCTTGCCGGTCTTGGTCAGCCCGGCCGCGAGGTAGCCACCGAGGAACGCGTCCTGGGCGGTGTTGAACACCAGCTGGGTGATGTTGTTCTCATGCGGGCCGGTCAGGCACTGCGAGGAGTAGGAGCAGTCGACGATGGCGAACTTCTGATGGGGGTTGGCCTTGGCCGCGGCCTCGGTCGCCGCGCCCATCAGGAAGCCGACGGTGACGATGATCCCGCACTTCTGGCTGATGAACGTGCTGATGTTCTTGGCGTAGTCGGACGTGGTCGTGGACGGCAGATACTTGACCGTGATGTTCGGGTTGGTGGCCGCGGCTGCCTGCATGCCCGCCCACGACGACTGGTTGAACGACTTGTCGTTGATGCCGCCGGTGTCGGTGACCATGCAGCCGCTGAACTTGGCCGTGGTCGTGCCCGAGCCCGAACCCGAGCCTGAGCTCGAAGATGAACTGGGCTTCGCACACCCAGCAGCGAGCAAGGCCACCGCTGCCAGTGCTGCCGCGGCCCGGAAAGCTTGTTTCACTTGCTACCTCCTAGTCCAGAGCGCCTGTCGCCCGCTCCGCCCCGACGGGGTCCCCGCTGCCTCGTGCGGACCGCTGGCCCCCTCCTCCGCCCGGAGCGCCCATGGGTGAAAGATCCCAGGCGCCTGCTTCGGGATGATCGCAGGCTAGACCGGGTGGGCCGTCCGGGGAAGGCGGCGAGCAGTGATCGTCGGTGCCGTTGCCAAATCGCAACCGGAAGTTCAACTTTGCGAGCTGACAAGCGCGGGGATTGGCAAGCGAATGGTCTCGGTGAACGTGCAGGCACCTGCCAGGGCAGGCCCAGAAGCTCCGCGAGGCCGCTGTTATCGTGACCGTCGGGAAGGGGTGCGATGGCGATCGACTGGCCGGCGCTGCGGTCCGCCGCGGCGCAGATGACGGAGCGGGCCTATGCGCCGTACTCGCGGCTGCAGGTGGGGGCCGCGGGCGTGACGGACGACGGCCGGCTCGTGACCGGCTGCAACGTGGAGAACGCCTCTTACGGGCTTACCCTGTGCGCCGAATGCGGCCTGGTCTCCGCGCTGCACGCCAGCGGCGGCGGCACCCTGGCCGCGGTGAGCGTGGCGAGCGGCGACGGGCGGCGGCTGCTGCCCTGCGGGCGCTGCCGGCAGTTGCTCATGGAGGTGGGCGGCCCCGGCCTGCTGGTGGACACCGCGGCCGGCCCGACCGAGCTGGCCCGGCTGCTGCCGTCGGCGTTCACGGGCGCGGATCTGCCGGAGCGCGAGGACGCCGGTGACTGAGGCAGGCGGCCAGGTCCCGTCGGCGGCCAGCGGCCGGCAGGTCCCCGCCGCGGTCGATCTGATTAGGGCAAAACGAGACAGCGTCCCACTGTCCGGCCACGAGATCGACTGGGTGATCGGGGCTTACCTGCGCGGTGAGGTGGCGGAGGAGCAGATGTCCGCCCTGCTCATGGCCATCTACTTCCGTGGCCTGGAGCCGGCCGAGCTGCGCGCCTGGACCAAGGCGATGATCGACTCCGGGGAACGGCTCGACCTGTCCGGGGTCGGCCTGCCCACCGTGGACAAGCACTCCACCGGCGGAGTCGGCGACAAGGTCTCGCTGATCCTCGCCCCCCTGGTGGCGGCCTGCGGCGCCGCGGTGCCGCAACTGTCCGGCCGCGGCCTCGGGCACACCGGCGGCACCCTGGACAAGCTGGAGGCCATCCCCGGGTGGCGGGCCGCCCTGTCCAACGAGGAGATGCTCGATGTGCTGCGGCGGGCCGGCTGCGTCATCTGCGCGGCGGGCGCGGGCCTGGCCCCGGCGGACCGCCGGCGCTACGCGCTGCGGGACGTGACCGGCACCGTCGAGTCGATCCCGCTCATCGCCAGCTCGATCATGTCGAAGAAGATCGCCGAGGGCACCGGTGCCCTGGTGCTCGACGTGAAGGTGGGCAGCGGTGCGTTCATGCGCAGGGAAGAGGACGCGCGGCTGCTGGCGCAGACCATGGTGGCGCTCGGCACCGAGTCCGGGGTCCGCACCACGGCGCTGCTGACCCGCATGGACACGCCGCTCGGCCGGGCGGTGGGCAACGCGATCGAGGTCGAGGAGTCGGTGGCCACCCTGGCCGGGTTCGGGCCCGCCGACCTGGTCGAGGTGGTCCTCGCGCTGGCCAGGCAGATGCTGCGGCTCGTGGGCATCGACGCCGACCCGGAGGAGGCGCTGGCCGACGGGCGGGCGCTTGCCCGCTACCGCGAAATGATCTCCGCGCAAGGCGGGGACCCGGACGCCCCGCTGGCGGTGGCCCCGCACATAAGGACGGTGCCGGCGCCCGCCGAAGGCTGGCTGCGGCGTCTGGACGCCCGCGCCGTGGGCAACGCCGCCTGGCGGCTTGGCGCGGGCCGGGCTCGCAAGGAGGACCCGGTCAGCGCCGCCGCGGGCGTGCTCTGCCTGGCCAAACCGGGCGACTGGGTGCATGAGGAGGAGCCGTTGCTCGAATTGCGCGCCGACGACGAGTCCCGGTTCGACGCCGCGCTGGCCGCCCTGGGCGACGCCTTCGAGATCAGTCAGGACCGCCCCGCGCTGCCCGCCCCGGTCATCGACCAGATAGGCGGGTAACAGCAGCCGTCTCAAGGTGTGAGAATAAACAAATGCCCAGCTTGGAAGAGATCCGCGCCGCGCCCAAGGTATTGCTGCACGACCACCTGGACGGCGGCCTGCGCGCGGCCACGGTGGTGGACCTGGCCCGCAGCATCGGTTACGACCGCCTGCCCAGCGACGACGTGGACGAGGTCGCGGTCTGGCTGCAGCGGGGCGCCAACCGAGGCCATCTGAACCTGTACCTGGACGCGTTCCAGCACACGCTGGCGGTCATGCAGACCCGGGAGGCCCTGATCCGGGTCGCCGCCGAATGCGCGGAGGACCTGGCCGCCGACGGCGTGGTCTACGCGGAGGTCAGATTCGCGCCGGAACTGCACGTGGCCGGCGGGCTGAGCCTCAACGAGGTCGTCGAGGCCGTGCTCGAAGGGTTCCGCATCGGCAGCGAGGGCCGGGGCATCACGATGTACGCCCTGCTCACCGCCATGCGCACCGCGGCACGCTCGCTGGAGATCGCCGAACTCGCGGTCCGGTACCGGGACCGGGGTGTGGCCGGGTTCGACATCGCCGGCGCGGAGGCAGGCTGGCCGCCCAGCCGCCATCTCGACGCGTTCCAGTACGTGGCGCGGGAGAACTTCCACATCACCATCCACGCTGGCGAAGGCTTCGGGCTCCCGTCGATCTGGGAGGCGCTGCAGTGGTGCGGCGCGGAGCGCCTCGGGCACGGGGTGCGGATCGTGGACGACATCCGGGTCACCCCGGAGGGCGCGGTGGAACTCGGGCGGCTGGCCAGCTACGTGCGGGACCGCCGGATCCCGCTGGAGATGTGCCCCACCTCCAACGTGCAGACCGGCGCCGCCGCCTCGATCGAGGAGCACCCGATCCGGCTGCTCCGCCAGCTGTCCTTCCGTGTCACGGTGAACACGGACAACCGGCTGATGAGCGGCGTGACGCTGTCCTCGGAGTTCCACCGCCTGGTCGAGACGTTCGGCTACGGCTGGTCGGACATCGAGTGGCTGACGATCAACGCGATGAAGAGCGCCTTCGGGCACTTCGACGAGCGGCTCCGGATCATCAACACGATCATCAAGCCGGGCTTCGCCACCGCCCGCGCGGCCAGCGACTCGGTGGTGCATATCCCCGGGATGGGTAGGTAGCCGGGTATGGCCGACGATGACCGCAGTGCCCGTCCCGGCGGCGGCGTCGTGGCCGGTAGCACCATGACCGACGCCGTCCTGGCAGGTGTGCCGGTGCCCCCGGCGCCAGGGAGCGGCGCCGTGCTTTCCGACGCCGCGCTGCGCCGCGCGCTGCACGGGCTGCCCGGCGTGGACCAGACCGGCGCGCAGGCTCGCGCGGCCGCGCTGGCGACCCGGTCGATCAAGCGGGAAGCCAAGCTCTGGGCGCTGGACATGGCGGTCCGGATGGTGGACCTCACCACGCTGGAGGGTGCGGACACGCCGGGCAAGATCCGCGGCCTGTGCGCCAAGGCGCGCCATCCGGATCCCGCCGACCCGGCCGTGCCGCCGGTCGCCGCGGTGTGTGTGTACCCGGACCTGGTCGCCTTGGCGCGGGCCGAACTAACCGGCAGTACGGTCGCGGTCGCCTCGGTGGCCACGGCGTTCCCGTCCGGGCGTGCCTCGCTCGCGGTCAAGCTCGCCGACGTGGCGGAGGCGGTGGACGCCGGTGCCGACGAGGTGGACATGGTCATCGACCGCGGCGCGTTCCTGTCCGGCCGGTACGCCCAGGTCTATGAGGAGGTCCGCGCGGTCCGTGAGGCCTGCGGGGACGCGCACCTGAAGGTGATCCTTGAGACCGGCGAACTGGTCACGCTCGACAACGTGTCCCGTGCCTCCTGGCTGGTGATGCTGGCCGGCGCCGACTTCATCAAGACCTCCACGGGGAAGATACAGCCGGCCGCGACGCCGGCGGTGGCCCTGGTCATGCTGTCGGCGGCGCGGGACTTCGCGGCGGCCACCGGCCGGCGGGTCGGTGTCAAGGTCGCGGGCGGCGTGCGCACCGCCAAGGACGCCATCCGCTACCTGGTGCTGGTCCGGGAGACGGCCGGACCGGACTGGCTGTCCCCGGACTACTTCCGAATCGGCGCGTCCAGCCTGCTCAACGACCTGCTCATGCAGCGCAGCAAGCAGCTCACCGGCGCCTACGCCGGCCCGGATTACTTCACGCTCGACTGACGGCGAGACCGGCCCCGCGCCGGGCGCAGGGCCAGCCTCGCGTGCGGCTGCCCCAGGTCAGCCAGAGATCATCCGGACCCTGTTGTTGTCGGCGATCAGCAAGGCGTTGCCGGCCGCCGCCACGGCGGTGGGGAAGTCGAGGTCGGCGTGGCTGGCCGGGCCGCCGTCCCCGGTGAACCCGAAGACCCCGGTGCCGGCCACCGTGTAGATGTTGCCCGCGGTCATGGCCTTGCCGTAGAACGTGCCGGCCTTGGCCGCGACCACGCGGATCCGGTTGTTGTCGGCGTCGGCCAGGATCAGGTTCCCCGCACTGTCCACCGTGACGTCGAAGGGCCAGTGCAGTTCGGCGCTGGTGCCTGGGCCGCCGTCGCCGCCGAACCCGGCGGTGCCGTCGCCGGCCACGGTGTAGATGTGCCCGACCTTCATGGCCTGGCCATAGAACGTGCCGGTGCTGCCCGCGACCACGCGGATCCGTTCGTTGAACACGTCGGCGATCAGCACGTTGCCCGCACCGTCCACCTGCACGCCCTCCTGGTCGTTCAGTTCGGCGCTGGTGGCGGGGCCGCCGTCGCCGCCGAACCCGGCGGTCCCGTTGCCGGCGATCGTGTAGATGTCGCCCCTGGTCATGGCCTTGCCGTAGAACGTGCCGGTCTTGGCTGCGACCACGCGGACCCGGTTGTTGAACCCGTCGGAGATCACCAGGTTCCCCGTCGGGTCCACGGTGACCCGCTCGGGGAAGTTGAGGTCGGCGCTGGTGGCGGGCCCGCCGTCGCCGGTGAACCCGGCGGTGCCGTCGCCGGCCACGGTGTAGATATGCCCGGTCGCCATGGCCTTGCCGTAGAACGTGCCGCTGGTGGCCGCGACCACCCTGATGCGGCTGTTGTAGGTGTCCGCAACCACCAGGTTGCCCGCCTGGTCCACCGCAACGCCGCCGGGGAACTTCAGCGCGGCCTTTGTGGCGGGGCCGCCGTCGCCGGAGTACCCGAGCGTGCCGTTGCCGGCCACCGTGTACACGTCCCCCGCGGTCATGGCCTGGCCGTAGAACGTGCCGCTGCGGGCCGCCACCATCCGGATCCGCTCGTTCTGCTGGTCGGCGACGAGCATGTCGCCGGCCGGGTCCACGGTCATGCCGTCCGGGCCGTCGAACTCGGCGCGAAGGGCCGGCCCACCGTCCCCGGAGTAGGCCTCGAGGCCCATGTCGCCGGGTACGCCGCCGATCGTATAGATGTCCCCGGTGGTCATGGCCTGGCCGTAGAACGTGCCGGGGTGCGCGGCCACCAGGCGGATGACGCCGTTGCCGTAGTCGGCGATGGCCAGGTTCCCGGCCGAGTCCATCGCCACGCCGCGCGGGTCCTGCAGCTCCGCCGCGGTGCCGGGGCCGCCGTCGCCGCCGAATCCGCCAGTGCCGTCACCGGCCACGGTGTAGATGTCGCCGGCCTGCATGGCCTGGCCGTAGAACGTGCCCGAGGTGGCGGGCACGATGCGGGCCCGGTTGTTGTCGTAGTCGGCGATGGCCAGGTCTCCCGCCGCGTCCACCGCGACGTCCTCCGGGAAGCTGAGGCCGGCCTTGGTGGCCGGGCCGCCGTCGCCGCTGAAGCGCTGCGTCCCGTTGCCGGCCACCGTGTAGATGTCGCCGGCCGTCATGGCCTGGCCGTAGAACGTACCCGAGGTGACGGCGACCACCCGGATGCGGCCAAGGCTTGGGTCGGCGAACACCAGGTTCCCGTTCGGGTCCACCCGCACGCCACCGATGTCCCTGCCCAGCGCGGCCTCGGTGGCGGGCCCGCCGTCGCCGGGGCCCGGGTTCTGGCCGCCGCCGGCCACCGTGTACAGGTGCCCGGCGGTCATCGCCTGGCCGTAGAACGTGCCGCCCTTGGCGGCCACCACGTCCACCCGTGACCAGTGCTTCGGCAGGTTGTCCCAGCCACTGACGGCGATCACCAGGTTGCCGTGGGAATCCGCGGTCACTCCGACCGGGTTGTTCAGTGGGGCGCTCAGCGCGGCCGCGCCCGGCTTGCCGAAACCATGGCTGCCGTTGCCGGCGACCGGATATATGTGCCCGGCGGTCATCGCCTGGCCGTAGAACGACCCGGTCTTCGCTGCCACGACGCTGACCTGGAGGTGGTTCTGCTCGCCGATGAGCAGGTTGCCCACCCCGTCGGCCGCGACCGCGCACGTGTCCAAGTTCGATCCCGTGGCCAGGCCGCCGCTGTCCGCGGGCCCGATCCCGGCGCCCGTACCGGCCGGGGTGGTCAGCTGGTCGTTCGCGGCCACCCGCCGCACCGCCGCGCCGTCGGCGACGTACAGACTGCCGCCCTGCCATCGCACGCCGCACGGCGCGAGCGCGACCTCGGTGGCTTTGCCCGGGCCGCCGACGCCACCGGCCACCGTAGTAATGGTTCCTGGTGCCGTAGCTGCCGTGTCCTGCGGGGCCGCCGCCGCACGGCCCGGGCCGCTGGCCAGTGCCGTCCCCAGCGCCAGCACCGCGGCCGCCCCCGTGAACAACACCCGGGCTGACGTGCTGTGCCTGCTGATCGCTTTGGGATTCATCAGGTATCCCCTCCGGCTCTGCGTTCCCGATTGCCGCGCAGCGCCCGCCGGCGCCCCTCGCCCAGCGGGCCCTCTCCTATGACGCGCCAATACATAGGACCGGAGTACCCGCCAAATAAATACCGGAATGAGACAACCGGGAATTCCCGGCACCCGGGCCCTGGCGGCCGGCGGACCTGCGGCGCCCTGGCCGCCCTTCCGCCGGACCGGAACCCGTGGCATGGCGGGTGAGTGCGCCCCCGCGCCGGCGGGGTAGGTTAGCGTCGCAGCTATATGTGGAGGCCAGCGACATATGGTCAGTAATCCAGCCCCGCCGGTCGCGGCCGGGGGAGCGGGCAGGGATGTGGGGGTCGGCGCGGACTGGGAGTACGCGTCCGCCCCGGAGTCGCGCGACATCGTTTCCATCCAGAGTGAATACGGGCTGTTCCTTGACGGTGAGTTCGTCGCGCCGCGGAGCGGCGAGCACTTCGCCACGATCAACCCGGCGTCCGAGGAGCCACTGGCCAGCGTCGCCCAGGCGGGCCAGGAGGATGTGGACCGGGCGGTGGCGTCCGCCCGCGAGGCCCACGAGCGTTCCTGGGGCACGATGCCCGGCCGGGAACGGGCCAAGTACCTGTACCGGATCGCGCGGGCCATCCAGGAGCGGGCCCGCGAGTTCGCGGTGCTGGAGAGCCTCGACAACGGCAAGCCGATCAAGGAATCCCGGGACGTGGACGTCCCGCTCGCGGCGGCGCACTTCTTCTACCACGCGGGCTGGGCGGACAAGCTCGGCTACGCCGGCTTCGGCGCCGACCCGCGCCCGGTCGGCGTGGCGGGCCAGGTCATCCCGTGGAACTTCCCGCTGCTCATGGCCGCCTGGAAGCTGGCACCCGCGCTGGCCACCGGCAACACCTGCGTGCTCAAGCCGGCCGAGACCACGCCGCTGTCCGCGCTGCTGCTCGCCCAGGTGATCGCCGAGGCCGGCCTGCCCCCCGGCACGGTCAACATCGTCACCGGGGACGGCCGCACCGGCCGGGACCTGGTCGCCCATCCGGGCGTGGACAAGATCGCCTTCACCGGGTCCACCGAGGTGGGCAAGGAGATACAGCGGGCGATCGCCGGCACCGGCAAGCGGCTCACCCTGGAACTCGGCGGCAAGGCCGCGAACATCGTGTTCGACGACGCGCCGATCGACCAGGCGGTCGAGGGGATCGTCAACGGCATCTTCTTCAACCAGGGCCATGTGTGCTGCGCCGGGTCCCGGCTGCTGGCCCAGGAGTCGATCGCCGACACCCTGCTCGACCGGCTCAAGGCGCGGCTGGAGACGCTGCGCCTCGGGGACCCGCTGGACAAGAACACCGACATCGGGGCGATCAACTCGCGGGAGCAACTCGACAAGATCACCAGCCTGGCCGCGGCCGGGGAGGCCGAGGGCGGCCAGCGCTGGTCGCCGGTGTGCCCGCTGCCCGCCCGCGGTTACTGGTTCCCGCCGACCGTGTTCAGCGGGGTGAGCCAGTCCCACCGGATCGCCCGTGAGGAGATCTTCGGGCCGGTCTTGTCCGTGCTCACCTTCCGCACCCCGGAGGAGGCCGTGGCCAAGGCCAACAACACCCCGTACGGCCTGTCCGCCGGGGTCTGGACAGAGAAGGGAAGCCGGATCCTCTCCATGGCACAACAGTTGCGCGCGGGTGTGGTCTGGGCCAACACCTACAACAGGTTCGACCCGGCCAGCCCGTTCGGCGGGTACCAGGAATCCGGGTTCGGACGGGAGGGCGGCCGGGCCGGCCTGGCCGCATACCTCCATGCCTGACAAGCCACGCGCCAAGGCCCCCAGCAAGCCCAAGCCGCGCGCCCGCCAGACCGGGGCCAAGGCCCCCGTGACGGAGTCGCAGGGGCCGCAGGCCAGCGGGGGGTCCGGGGGGTCGCCCCCCCGGGCTAGCAGGGCCAAGGCCCCCGTGACGGAGTCGCAGGGGCCGCAGGCCAGCGGGGGGTCCGGGGGGTCGCCCCCCCGGGCTAGCACGGCCAGGCCACGGGCCAGCCAGCCCGCCAAGCTTGCCAAGGCCCCGGTGCCCGGCGCTGACGGCCGCGAGGCCAGGTCCCGGCTCGATGTGCGCAAGACCTACAAGTTGTTCATCGGTGGCGCCTTCCCGCGCTCTGAGTCCGGCCGCTCGTACCCCGTGGCCGGGCCGGACGGCACACTGCTTGCCCACGCCGCGCGGGCCTCGCGCAAGGACGCCAGGGATGCCGTGGTCGCCGCGCGTAAGGCCGGTCCCGGCTGGGCCGGCGCGACCGCCTACAACCGGGGCCAGGTGCTTTACCGTGTGGCGGAACTACTCCAGGGCCGCGAGGCGCAGTTCGCCGCGGAGATCGTAAAGAATGAAGGTCTTTCGGCACGCGAGGCGGCGCGGACCGTTGCCGAGGCAATCGACAGGTGGGTCTGGTACGCCGGCTGGCCCGACAAGGTCGCGCAGGTGGCCGGGTCGGCCAACCCCGTGGCCGGGCCCTACTTCAACTTCAGCGTGCCGGAACCGACCGGCGTGGTGGCGGTCCTGGCGCCCGGCGATTCCGGTCTGCTCGGGCTGGTCAGCGTGCTCGCCCCGGTGATCGCGACCGGCAACACGGCGGTCGTGGTGGCCAGCGAGGCCGCGCCGCTGGCCGCGATCACGCTGGCCGAGGTGCTCGCCACCTCGGACGTGCCCGGCGGCGTGGTGAACATCCTGACCGGGCTGCAGGCCGAGCTTGCCCCCGTGCTGGCCGCGCACATGGACGTGAACGCGATCGACCTCAGCGGCGCCCCGGCCGGCGGCCGTGCCGAGCTGGAACGGCTGGCGGCGGGTAACGTCAAGCGGGTGTTCGCCGCCGGGGAGGACTGGGCCGCGGCGCCAACGCCAGCCCGGATGCTCGCCTTCCTGGAGATCAAGACCGTCTGGCACCCGGTCGGGGTCTGAGCCGCCAGGGCCGGTGCCTCCAGAACGATCGGAGCGCGCACCATGCCAGAACCCGTCATCTCCGTCCGTGGTGAGGCCAACCTGGAGGTCGAGCCGGAGATCGCAGTCGTCTGGGTCACGGTCATGGCGCGGGACCCAGACCGGCACCGGGCCGTGGCACAGCTGGCCGGCCGGACCGGCAAGGCCGGCGACACCATCAAGGGGTTCGGTGAGGCGATCGAGAAGCTGGAGAGCCAGCCGGTCAACGTCCAGCCGGTGTTCAAGGACGGCAGGGCCAAGGAGAAGATCGACTTCTACAGCGCCCGGGGCGGGTTCGTGGTGACCGTCAAGAACTTCGCGATCCTCGGTGACCTGGTCACCGGCCTGGCCGATGGGGATCTGGTCACCGTCACCGGCCCGGACTGGCGGCTGCGGCCGGACAGCCCGGTGTACCGCACCGCGCGGCTTGCCGCGGCCCAGGACGCCACCACGCGGGCGGGGGAGTACGCGGAGGCGTTCGGCGGGCGGATCAACGGCCTGGTCGAGGTGGCCGACACCGGGCTGCTCGCACCGCAGCGAGGGCCCGTGGCGTTCGCGGCCCGCGCGGTGTCCCGCGCCGGTGCTGCCGACGAGGGACCTACGTTCGACTTCGAGCCCGCGAAGCAGACCGTGACCGCACAGGTCGAAGCGCGCTACACGATGACCGCGCCGCAGTTTGGCGGCTGACGCCCGGACCTGATAGCCGGCAGGTCAGCGTTTGTAGTCGTTGTCACAACGACCACATTCTGCTGTCGCGATGGCCAAAACGACCCCGAACGGCAGCTTCGGTGCGGTGCTGTCAGCAGGGCTACGTCAGGGCGCGACCGTGACGGCCAGCAGTTGATCGGTTAACGAGAATGCGCGGTGCGGGAGCCACGTATCGGGGCAACCCGGAGACGGCTTCGGACTCGGCGCCCTGGGCTGCGCGACACACAAGCTTCTGGGAACACCGCGGTCGATTGGCAGTGACTTTTGCGAGACTAGCTGGATGCGGTACGTCAAGGTCACCGACGATGGAAGCGGCGGTTCGCACTTTGAAGATGCGGAGGTCGTTCAAGCGGAAACGCTGTACACACAGAACACGCCGCCGGTGCTCGTCTCGTCGGCGACCCCCGCTACGGGATTGGCGTTTGTCACCCTTCCGCCTGATGTTCGCGAGACCGGCTGGCACCCTCCTCCGCGCCGTCAGTTTGTCGTGATCCTCGACGGCGAATTTGAGCTTGAGACAACCGATGGGGACAGGAGGCGTTTCCGTCCCGGTGAAGTGCTGCTTGTGGAAGACCTTCAGGGACGGGGACATGTGACGAGAGCTCTCACCGACCGGCCTGCGTCATTCGTGGCTATTCCGTTGGCTTGAGGACTGCCGGCCGCAGCCCGTCCTTAGGGTGACGAGCAGGCCACCGCGTACGGCTTCACCCCGGCGCACTGCATCGTCGACAGGCCGATCGGCACCGTGGGCATGCAGGAGCAGGCGGACGTCTTCTGCTTCGACACCAGCGGCAATCCGCTGGACACCACCTACACCATGCAGTGGATGGTCGGCTGACGATATGCGCGACCCAGTGCGGCGCGGCCCGGCCCATGGGCCGCACCTGGGTCGCGCACAGTGGGCTGGGCCTGGTGTCAGGGGCCGAGCTGGGCCGAGGTCTGGCCCCGGCCGACGACGCTGCCGTCGTCGGCCAGCAGTTCCAGCGTGACCCTTGCCGTCGCGGGAACTAGGCGGATGTGCGGCGTTGGTGCCGGGGTATCGCTCAGGCCGGCGCAAGCCGCCGCGGTCAGCTCATCGAGGAACGACGTCAGCGGCCGGTCCAGATTCCCGGCGAGCCAGCGCTGCGCGATCGAGTGCGCCGGGCCGCTGACGATCGCAGTCGTCAGCAGCATCGGCCGCGGGCGGAGTTCCCCGGTGGTCACGAGCGGGGAAAGCCACTGGCGGAACGCGGCCGCCAGGTCACGGTTCCGGGCGGCGAGTTCGGCTCCGGCGGGGGTGTCCCAGTCCAGGTGCCCGCGCGCGTAGATGAATCGGGCCAGGTCGGCGTTGCGCTCGGTCCAGGTGAGCTGGTGTTCGAGCACGGCGCCCACCGCGGCCCGCAGGGAGTCCGGCTTGCGGCTGACCAGGTCCCACAGGCCCTGCTGGAACGAGGCGAGTGCCTCCACGTGCAGGGCACCGGCGATGGCCTCCTTCGACGGGAAGTGGTGGAACAGCGCGCCGTTCGAGGTGCCGCTGCGCTTCCTGATCGTCGCGATCGTCGTCTGCTCGTAGCCGTCGGCGAGGAAGCATGCCAGTGCCACATCCATGATGCGGCGGCGGGTGTCGGTCGGTGCCATTGCCTCTAGAGTAACGCTCCGGAGCGTCGCTCTGCCTCTTTGAGGGTGCCTTGTGGAGTAAAACTCCGGAGTAATGCTCTGTTAGGGTAGCGGCATGGACGACTATGAGCTGGCCCAGAAGTACGAGACGGTCAACCTGTACCGCCGCGGCGGCGCGGCGAAGATCGAGCTGAACCGGCCGGAATCCCGGAATGCGTGGAACACCCAGTTCTCGGTGGACCTGCTTGCCGCGTTGCGCTCGGCCGGCGACGATCCCGGCGTCCGGGCGGTGCTCGTCACCGGGGCCGGCAAGGCGTTCTCCAGCGGGGCCGACCTCAGGGAGAACCTCGCGGACCGGACCGAGGGCGGGGTCCCCGACGTGTACGGCAGGCTGACGCAGCGGTACCACCCGATCATCATGGGGATCCGGGAGATGCCCAAGCCGGTGGTGGCCGGGGTGCACGGTGCCGCCGCGGGCATCGGGCTGTCCCTGGCGCTCGCCTGCGACCTCGTGGTCGCCGCGGAATCGGCGTTCTTCCTGCTCGCGTTCGTCAACATCGGCCTGGTCCCCGATGGCGGCTCGTCGGTGCTGGTGCCCTCGCGGATCGGTTTCGCCCGCGCCGCCGAGTTGTCGATGCTCGGTGAGCGGCTGCCCGCCAGCCAGGCACTCGACTGGGGCCTGATCAACCGGGTCTGGCCGGACGAGGAGTTCCCGGACCGCGCGGACGAGCTGGTTGCCCGGCTCGCGGCGGGGCCGACCAGGTCCTACGCGGGCAGCAAGCGCCAGCTCAACAAGTGGCTGTACGACCAGATGAGCGCGCAGCTCGAGCTGGAGGCCCGGATCCAGCAGGAGGCGGCCGGGTCGGCCGACTTCGTGGAGGGGGTCACCGCCTTCGGCGAGAAGCGCGCGCCCAACTTCACCGGTTCCTGACGGGCCCGCGGCCGGTTCCTGACGGGCATGCCGATCGGATCCTGACGGGCGTTGCCGTGCTGCCCGACGGGCCGCCGTCAGATCTCGCCGAACAGGCGGTCGCCGGCGTCGCCCAGGCCGGGCACGATGAAGCCGCGGTCGTTCAGCCGCTCGTCAAGGGCCGCCGTCACCACGCGGACCGGGATGGGCCCGTCGCCGGGGAAGGCGGTCTCCAGGCGAGCGATGCCCTCGGGCGCCGCCAGCAGGCTGACCCCGGTGACGGCGCCCGCGCCGCGCTCGATCAGCATGCGGAACACGGTCTCCAGCGTGCCGCCGGTGGCGAGCATGGGGTCGAGCACGAACACGGCGCGGCCCGACAGGTCGGCGGGCAGCCGGTTGGCGTAGGTGCTGGCCACCAGGGATTCCTCGTCTCTGGCCAGCCCGACGAATCCGACCTCCGCGGTGGGGAGCAGCCGGGCCATGCCGTCGAGCATGCCGATGCCCGCCCGCAGCACCGGCACCACGAGCGGAACCGGCCTGGCCATCTTGACCCCGGCGGCGTCGCCCACCGGCGTGCGGACGGTGACCGGGCGCACCGGCACCTCGCGGGTCGCCTCGTAGGCGAGCAGGGTCACCAGTTCGTCGGTGAGCCGCCGGAACGTGGGTGCCTCCGTGGCGGAGTCCCGCAGAACCGTGAGCTTGTGGGTGACCAGCGGATGATCGACAACCAGAGTCTGCATGACGGGTAGTGTCCCAGCCGGGTGACGTCCCGTGTCCGGCTCACGCCGAAATCTGCTGTGGTGAGCCGGCCCGCTACCGGAGCCGGGCCCGGTCACCCGGGCTGATCCGGTCGCCGGAGCCGGCCCGCTCGCCGGAGCCGGCGCTTCGCCGGAGCCGGCCGCTTCGCCGGAGCCTCTCGCTCACCGGGCCTGCCGGCGGTACCGCGCGGCCGCTGTCGCCGTGGCCGGTGCCGTCGTGGCCGGTGTCGCGGCGCCCGCGCATCATCGACGCGAGCGCGGCCATCATCGACAGCGCGGTCGCGACCACAAGCACTACCGATAGGCCGTTGTGGAACGGCCCGGAGATCAGCTCGGGGAAGAACTGCCGGCCGGTCAGGACCCGCTGGTGCGCGGCGGACAGCGAGGACAGCGCACCATGGGCGGCGAGCACGTGCTGCACGGGGTTAACCCCGAGTACGGCCGCGAACAGCGAGGCGACCGGCGGCAGGGCCGCGACCTGGTGCGCGAGCGCGGCCGGCACGCCCTGCTGCTGCAGGCCGCTGGCCAGGGTCTTCGGCAGGCTGCTCGCCAGCCCGGCGATCATCAGCGAGAAGAACACCCCGATCGAGAGCGCGGTGCCTGAGTTCTGGAAGGTGGCGCGCATGCCCGAGGCCGCGCCCCGGTGCCTGGCCGGGACGCTGCCCATGATCGAGGAGGAGTTCGGTGCGGCGAACATGCCGCCGCCGATTCCGTTCAGCCCGGTGAGCAGGGCGAACACCCAGTAGGGGAAGTCCACGGGCAGCATCATCAGGCCGATGAAGCTGGCGCCGAACACGACCATCCCGGCGGTCGCGATGCCCCGGGCGCCGAACCGGTCGGAAAGCAAGCCCGAGGTCGGCCCGGCGATCAGGATGCCGGCGGTCAGCGGCAACAGGAAGATGCCGGCCCACAGGGGCGTGATGCTGTAGTCGTAGCCGTGCAACGGCAGCCAGATCCCCTGCAGCCAGATGATCAGCATGAACTGCAGCCCGCCCCGGGCGATCGAGACCGCCAGGCCCGCGATGTTGCCCGCGGTGAACGCCCGGATCCGGAACAGGGCGAGCTGGAACATCGGCTCGGCGATCCGCGTCTCGATCACGGCGAACGCCGCGAGCAGGATGAGGCCGCCGGACAGCATGGCGACGACCACGGGGTTGGTCCAGCCCATGGCGTGCCCGTGGTACGGCTGGATGCCTTGGGTGATCGCGATCAGCACCGCGCTCAGGCCGACGGCGAAGGTGATGTTGCCCCACCAGTCGATGCGGCCACGGTGCCGTTCCCCGTTGTCCCGCAGGCTGCGGTAGGCCCACAGCGTCCCGAACACCCCGACCGGCACGTTGACCCAGAACACCGCGCGCCAGTCGATGGCGGCCAGTATGCCCCCCGCGACCAGGCCGATGAACTGGCCGGCAATGGCCGCGACCTGGTTGGTGCCGAGGGCGAAGCCGCGCTGGTCGGCGGGGAAGGCATCGGTCAGGATCGCGGCCGAGTTGGCCATGAGCATGGACCCGCCGACGGCCTGCCATACCCGCCAGCCGATCAGCCACAGCGCGCCACGGGCACCGTGGAACGGATCGAACGACAGCAGGATCGAGGCGCCGGTGAACACCGCGAAGCCAGCGTTGTAGATCTTGACGCGGCCGAACATGTCGCCGAGGCGGCCGAGGTTGACCACGAGCACGGCCTGCACCAGCCGGTAACCCATGATCATCCACAGCAGGTAGAAGACGTTGCCCGGTGCCAGCGGATCGAGGTGGATGCCGCGGAAGATGGCCGGCAGCGCGATGATGACGATGGACCCGTCCAGGGCGGACATGAACACGGCGGCGGTCGTGTTCGACAACGCCACCCACTTGTACCGGTCGCCCGAGGTCAGCCTGCCCGCCATCAAATACTCTGCGCCAGTCGCTCGAGCAGCGGTGCGGCCGCAGCCAGCTGCCGCAGTTCGGCGGCGGTGAACCCGGCCGACAGGGCCTGGGCCAGTTGCTCGGTCCGCGCGCCGCGCTTGTTCCGCAGCAACTCCAGGCCGGCCTCGGTGACCGACAGCACCACCCGCCTGCCGTCCGCCGGATCCGGCTGCCGCGCGATCAGGCCGCGTGCCTCCAGTGCGGCGAGCGTCGCCCCCATGGACTGCGGGCTGATCTGCTCCACCTTGGCCAGCGCGCCAGGAGTGGCCGGGCCGGTGCGGTCCAGCCGGGCGAGGGCCGAGCTCTCCGGCAGGGTGAGTTCGTCATCGGGGCGCACCTGGCGCAGTCGCCGCAGCAGCATGCCGACGCCGACCCGCAGCGCCGCCGCGGTGTCGTGTACGTCGGGTTCCCCGGGCATATCATAAGTCTAGCCTGATAAGTTTCTCCTTACAAACTGCCTGCGGGCGGTGTCCGTCCGGGCCATAGGATCGCAGGGTGCTATGGAGGTCGGCCGCCGTGACAGGATTGGCCGGCGCCGTGGGCCCGGCTCTCCCCGCCACGGCGGTCCTCGCAGCGATAGCCGCCGACGACGGCGGATACGCGGTCAAGCTCAGCGATGACTGCCCGCTGGATGGCCGTTTCGAGATCGGCTCGATGACCAAGACGATGACCGGCGCCGTGCTGGCCTCGCTCGTGAACGACGGGACGGCCGGGTTCGGCGACCCTATCGGCCGCTGGCTCGACGCTGGCCAGAACTCCGATGTCACGCTGCTCCAGCTGGCCACGCACACCTCGGGGCTGCCGCGCCTGGCGCCAGGTCATATCGCCGGCGCCGCCGACCCACACGCGTTCCTGACCGCCGAGGCCGCCGAACACCAGCTGCGGCTGACCCCGCGCAAGCCGCGCGGCGTGGAATGGGACTACTCCAACTTCGGCTTCCAGGTGCTGAGCCTGGCGCTGGAGCGGGCCACGGGCACCACGTTCGGCTTGCTGCTGGAGCGGCGCATCTTCCGGCCGCTCGCCATGGCCTGCTCCGGCGTGGCCGGACGGGGCGGCGGCAGCCGGGTGCGGGGCTACGTGCGAGGTCGGCCGGTCGCCCCGTGGACGCACCACCTCTGGGGCGCGGGCGGTGTTGAGGCCAGTGCCGAGGACATGGCCCGCTACCTGTCGGCGTGCCTGATACCTCCGGACTCGGCCGTCGGCCGAGCCATTCTCATGGCACAGCAACCGCACTACCCGATCGACCCGCTTCGGTCGGCCGGGCTCGGCTGGGCTCTCGGCCCGCCCGGCTACCTCGGCCACGACGGCGGCACGTCCGGCTTCCGTGCCATGCTCGGGCTCCGGCCCCCTGCCCGCCGGGGTGCGGCCGTTTTGGTGAACGACCGCGCCGCATCCGGCCTGCCGCAGGCCGTGCGCCGGTTGCTGGACCAGGAGACAGACGGCTGAGCCGGACCGGGTCAGTGCGTCAGGTCCGAGGCCAGCCGCGCGATCCCGCCGGCCCAGTCGGAGATCTGCGCCAGCGGCAGGTAGGACGTCCCGTTCGCGGTGTGGTCCACCATCGGCGAGGCGAGGAAGCGCTCACGGCCCTGGGCGTCGATGAAGTACACCGACGAGGTGTGGATGATGTCGGCGTTCGGGTTGGGTGCCTCGACCTCGATGTTGTAGTTGCGCCACGCGGTCTGCAGCGCGGGCACCGATCCGGTGAAGAAATGCCAGCTCGGGATCGTGTTCAGCCGCTGCGCGCTGGAGAACGTGGCCATGTTCGCCACCGTGGCGTGGTACTGGTTCACGTTGATCGCCGCGAACACGACCTTGCCCGCCCGTCCCCCGAGCTGGTGGTAGGCGTCCACGAACTCCTGCGACACGATCGGGCAGATGTCGGTGCAGTGCGGGTCCATGAACTCGAGCACGACGACCTTGCCGCGCAGGCTGGCCAGGCTCATCGTGTGGCCGTTCTGGTCGGTGAGGGTGAAGCCCGGGGCGCGGACGCCGGGCACCGGCGAGAGCTGCATCAGGTTGGCCAGGCTGGTCGAGACGTTCGCCGGGATACCCGAGGGCCGCAGGTTCGCCCCCGCGGTCGCGTTGTCCTCGCTCTTGAGCACGTACGTGGCATAGGAGGTCAGGCCGATGAGCAGCACCGCGGCCACGCCGAGGATGACCCACATCCGGCGGCGGCGCGCCGACCGCGCCGCCGCGGCGGCCGCGACCAGCTCGGCAGCTTCGGCCGCCGTGCCGGTGACCGCCGGCTGCTGCGGCCGTTTCTCTCCTCCTGCGATCCGCACCTGTGGCTCCTGCAAATGCCGGCCCGTGCCCGTTTCGGCGCTGTTATTGGGCGAGCATAACGCCGGCCGGGCCTGCCCCGGCGCCCCGCGCTGGACTCGTCCGTCCGGGGCGGGTAAAGAACGGGCCGGTCCCGGGCCTGCCGGCCGCCGCGCGACCGCGGGCCGGGGCCATCCGAGGGGCCCTGCTGCCCCAGGTACTGGCGAGTACGGTACAAAGTCACCATGTCCCCGAACCCAGCCAGCCTGTCCGGGCGCACCTTCCTGATCACCGGGGCCAACACCGGGATCGGCCGTGCCACGGCCGATGAGCTGGCCCGGCGAGGCGGCAAGGTCTTCGTGGCCTGCCGCTCGGCCGAGAAGGGACGTGCGGCCGCGGCGGAGATCGCGGCCGCCACCGGGAACGACGCGGTCGTGTTCCTGCCACTGGACCTGGCCGACCTGGCTTCGGTCCGCAACTGCGCGGCGCAGTTCCTGGCGCTGGGGGAACCGCTGCACGTGCTGATCAACAACGCGGGGGTGGGCGGGGCCCGTGGCCTCACCAAAGACGGCTTCGAGATCAGCTTCGGCATCAACCACCTGGGGCACTTCGCGCTGACCACCGCGCTGCTCGACTGCCTGGCCGCGAGCGCGCCGGCCCGGGTGGTCACGGTCGCCAGCGACGCCCACTACCAGGCCAAGGGGATCGACTTCGAGGCGGTACGCGAGCCCACGGTCAGCCGGACCGGGCTGCGCGAGTACGCCGTCTCCAAGCTCTGCAACGTGCTGTTCTCCGCCGAACTCGCCCGCCACACCGAGGGGAGCGGCATCACGGCCTATGCGCTGCACCCGGGGGTGGTCGCCTCCGACATCTGGCGGCGGGTCCCGTGGCCGGTCCGCCCGCTGATGAAGATGCGGATGCTGTCCACCGAGCAGGGCGCGGCGACCTCGCTGTACTGCGCCACCGCGCCGGACCTGGAGGGGGTGACCGGCCGGTTCTACGACAACTCTCGCGAGCGGGAGCCCAGCCCGGTAGCCACCACGGAACTGGCCGCGGAACTGTGGCGGCGCAGCGAAGCCTGGGCCCTTCGCTGACCTCGGCGTCCCGCCGCATCCGCCTCCCGGGGTGTGACCATGCGATCGCGCCACGAGCGGCACGCCGGGTCCTACCCGGGATCGGGCAGGATGGGTCCGGTGAACGAGCATGCCGTGCGCCCATGGGGTGCCTACACCGTCCTGGCCGAGGGCGAGGGCTTCAAGGTCAAGACGATCGAGGTCCATCCCGGGCAGCGCCTCAGCTACCAACGGCACGCACGTCGCTCCGAGCACTGGTTCGTGGTCGCCGGAGAAGGGGCCGTGACGCTGGACGGCAACCGCGTTGAGGTGCGAACAGGCGATGCCGTCGACGTCCCACAGGAGACCGCCCACCGCATTCACAACACCGGCGTTGTCCCACTGGTGTTCGTGGAAGTGCAGCACGGCGACTACTTCGGTGAGGACGACATCACCCGCCTCGACGACGACTATGGGCGCGGGCCGGCGATGAGTTGAGGCGTGCCACGCAGTCGGAGGAGATATGGAAGCGACCAACCTTGCCGACCTGTACAACCTGCCTCTGCTCGACTGGCCCGCGATCGAGGCCCGGCTCGGGGCGGGCCTGAGCCAGGCACCCGACACCGGCGGGCCTAATCGTCACACCTGCTGGCTGGCCACGATCAACCCGGACGGAAGCCCGCACGTCACCGGCGTCGGCGCGCTGTGGGCCGACGGCTGCTTCTGGTTCGAGACCGGCAGGCGCACCCGCAAGGGCAGAAACCTGGCCCGCGACCCGCGCTGCACGCTCAGCGTGGCGGCCCAGGAGTTCGATCTCGTCGTGGAGGGCGAGGCCGCCGTGGTCACCGACCCGGCCACCGTGGCCAGGATGGCGGCTCGCTGGGCAGCGGGGGGCTGGCCAGCCCGGGCCGACGATACCGGGCTGGCGCTGACCGCCGAATTCAGCGCGCCCTCGGCCGGGCCGCCCCCGTGGCACGTGTACCGCCTCACCCCACGCGCGGCGACGGCACTGAGCGGCGTCGGGGCCGGCGGCGCGACGCGGTGGCGGTTCTAGCCGTGCCAGCCAAAGGGTTTGGCTGGCCGCACCGGGCGGGCATGAGTGTTCTGCCGGACCGCAGGCGGCGGGCAGGGCACCGCCATGGCTGTGGTGCCGGCTGTGCGCAGCTGTGAAAGTGCCCGTCCCAGAGGAGGAGGCCTCCATGGCTGACAAGGCGGCAAAGGCGGACAGTCCCGCAGACAAGGCAAAGCCCGGGAAGGATCAGCCGACCGCTGCCGGACCGGCAAAGTCCGGTAACGGCGCGGGCCAGCAGGACACAGCCACCGCCGGGGATGATCCGCGGCCCAAATTCCGTGAGGCATTGGAGCGCAAGCGGGCCAGGGAGGCGGGCACCATGGGCGCGCCCGGGGGCAAGGGCACCGGGAAGGTTCACGACGCCCACGGCCCGGCCGTAGGCCGCCGGTCCTTCCGCCGCAAGAGCGGCTGATCCGCCGGCCAGGCGGTCGCGGCAACAGCGGACGGCGGCCCCAGGCGGAAATCAGGTGGCCGCAAGGCGGCATCTGGGTAGGGTCGGGGCGGTGCCCGAGTTGCAGCGGCTGCGCGCCGACCATGCCCCGGCGGTCCTGGCCTTCGAGCTGGCGAACCGCGCCTACTTCACCGCCTTCATCAACGACCGCGGCGATGAGTTCTACGACCGGTTCACCGAGCGGCACAACGCCTCGCTGGCGGAGCAGGACGCCGGCCTCTGCGCCTTCTACGTGCTCGTCGGCGAGGATGGCTCGGTGCTCGGCCGGTTCAACCTGTACGACATCCAGGACGGCACCGCCGTGCTTGGCTACCGAGTCGCCCAGCACGTCGCCGGGCGCGGCGTGGCGACCGCGGCGGTACGGGAACTGTGCGAGCTGGCGGCGGCGCAGCACGGGCTGCGCACGCTCAAGGCCGCGACCAGCCGCGACAATGTGGCTTCCCAAAGGGTGCTGGCCAAGGCGGGGTTCCGCCCGGTCGGCCCGGCCGCCCCGGCTGACATCGGCGGCAAGCAGGGCTCGTGGTATCAACGCGACCTGGCAGGCGCCTGACGCTCGCCGCATTTGGAACACTGGTCCGCAGATGGAGCGCCCACTGGTACCCCCGGAGCCGCCGCTGAGCGACGGGGTGATCGTCCTGCGCCCCTGGCGGCGTGACGACGCGCCGGTTCTGGCTTCGGCCTTCGGCAGCGGTGACGCCGAGCTGGCCTACTGGATGGACGATGTGCCGCAGCCGTACACCATCGCGGACGCGGTGGCCTACGTTGAGCGGAGCCAGGCCGGGTGGCGTGGCGAGGTGCCGGCAACGCCGTTCGCCAGCTGCGACGTGGTCAGCGCCGAGGTGCTGGGCTGGCTGGGCCTGACCTGGGATGAGGCCGGGGAAGGCACCGTGGAGGCCGGTTATTGGACGCGTGGGGAAGCGCGGGGGCGTGGTGTCGCGACACGAGCCGTGCTCCTGGCTGCCGCATGGATGTTCGGGGATCTCGGCTTTGAGCGCCTGGAGCTGCGGATCGACACCAGGAACGGGTCGTCGCGGCGGGTCGCCGAGAAGGCGGGTTTCACGCTCGATGGGATCCGCCGCTCTGCGCGTGTGAACGCCCGCGACGGCCAGCGCTTCGACGAGGCGATCTATTCGCTGCTGCGCGACGAGCTGCCCCCAAAGCCAGGCTCGTGAAGCCGTAGACCGTCCGATGCCGTCAAACAGCCATGATCATGATGAATCAGGCTGGTACCGGAAGAAGCGGGATTGACCGGGCGGGAAAGGCGTGCCTGAATGAAGGCAGCTTCCAACATTACCGACCACCTCCGAGCAGATTCCGACGTCAACTACCGCGGTTGATCGCTGGCCGGGTGGTGCCGGTAACCGGACGAGAGGGGTCGGCATGATCGCAATCTGGCGGGCAGGGTTACGGCGCTGGCTGGCTCCCGGTCTCGGAGTGGCGCTCACCGTGGCATGGTGCGTGGCGGGCGCGCCCGCACCGCCGGCCGCGGCGGCGACCACCACGATCACCGTCAACGGCACGCAGGGGGGCGGACCTTCGACGGCATCGGGGCGATCAGCGGCGGCGGCGGCAACTCCCGGCTGCTGATCGACTACCCGAGCCCGCAGCGCAGCCAGATCCTGGACTACCTGTTCAAGCCCGGCTACGGCGCGGACCTGCAGATCCTCAAGATCGAGATCGGCGGCGACACCAACTCCACCGACGGCGCCGAGTCGAGCATCGAGCACGCCGCCGGCGTCCATCAACTGCAACGCGGGCTACGAGTGGTGGCTGATGCAGCAGGCCAAGGCGCGCAACCCGAACATCAAGCTGTACGGCCTGGCCTGGGGCGCGCCGGGCTGGATCGGCAGCGACCTTCTGGTCCACCAACACGATCAACTACCTGGTCGCCTGGCTGGCTGCGCCAAGCCGCACAGCCTGACCGATCGACTACCTCGGCGGCTGGAACGAGCGCGGCTACAACATCAGCTGGTACGAGAACCTGCGGACCACGCTGAACGCCGACGGGTACGCCGGCGTGAAGGTCGTCGGCGCCGACAGCGGCTGGGACGTCGCCAACGACATGGTCTCCGACCCGACGTTCAACAACGCGGTGGACATCGTCGGCGTGCACTACCCGTGCGGCTACCTGTCCAGCGACGACCTCCTGCCCGAGCACCGCGAACGCGCTCGCCACCGGCAAGCCGCTGTGGGCCAGCGAGAACGGCTCGGAGGACCTCAACACCGGCGCGCCGGCCATGGCCCGCGCCGATCAACCGCGACTACATCGACGGCAAGATGACCGCGTACATCAACTGGCCGCTGATCGCCGCGATCTACCCGAACCTGCCGTTCAACGACCGACGGGCTGATCGTCGCCAACCAGCCGTGGTCCGGCGCGTACACGATCGGCAAGCAACCTGGGTCACCGCGCAGACCACCCAGTTCACCGCGCCGGGCTGGAACTACATCGACTCGGCGAGCGGCTACCTCGGCGGCAACCGCAGCCAACGGCAGCTACGTCACGCTGAAGTCGACCAACGGCCCCGACTACAGCACGGTCATCGAGACCATGGACGCCACCGCCGCGCAGACGGTCACCTTCAACGTCAGCCGGCGGCCTGTCCACCGGGCACCGTGCACGTGTGGGCACCAACGTCAACTCGGCCAGCTCGTCGAACTGGTTCGTGCACACCGCCGACATCACGCCGACCGGCGGCAGCTACTCGCTGACCCTGCAGCCCGGCTACGTCTACACGGTGACCACCACCACCGGGCAGGGCAAGGGCACCGCGGCCAGCCCCGGCCCGGGCACCCTGGCGCTGCCGTACACCGACAACTTCGACACCGACCGGCCGGGCAGCAGCCGCGGTACCTGGCCCAGCATGCAGGGCGCGTTCGAGGTCGGAGCCTGCGCCGGCGGCCGCTCCGGGCAGTGCCTGCAGCAGATGGCCCGACGTCACGCCGATCGAGTGGGCCGGCGACTCCAACGCCCGTACACCATCGTCGGCGACCTGACCTGGTCCAACTACACCGTCACCGCCGACGTGCTGTTCCAGCAGGCCGGGCGCGGTCGAGCTGATCGGCCGCGCGAGCACGCAGCAGGGCCCGACCCCGGCCGACATCAACGCCTACCACTTCCGGGTCGCCAACACCGGCGCCTGGTCGATCTGTCAGCAACAACACCGCGGCACGTTCACCACGCTGGCCAGCGGCACGCATCGCCGCGCTCGGCACTGAACACCTGGCACCCTCTGGCCTTGTCCCTCAACGGCGCGACGATCTACCGCGGCTGTCGACGGCACCACGGTCGGCACCGTCACCGACACCACCTACACCAACGGGCAGGTCGGGCCTCGGCGTCATCGGCTACCAGACCGACCAGTTCGACAACTTCTCGGTCACCCCGGGCTCGGCGCAGGCCACGCACCGACCGGCCCGATCACCTCGGCGGCACGCGGCAAGTGCATGGACGACAACGGCGGCTCGCGCGCCAACGGCACCACGGTCGAGATGTGCGACTGCAACGGCACCGCGGCGCAGAACTGGACCTTCGGGCCAACGGCACCATCTGCGGGTCAACGGCAAGTGCCTGGACGTCACCGGCACAGGGCACCGCCAACGGCACGCTGGTCGAGCTGTGGGACTGCAACGGCGGCGCCAACCAGCAGTGGACGCCGCAGTCGAACGGCGAGCTGGTGAGCGCCGGCGTCCGGCAAGTGCCTCGACGATCCGGGCTTCACCACCACCAACGGCACCCAGCTGGAGATCTGGGACTGCAACGGCGGCGCCAACCAGCAGTGGGCCATCCCCTGACCATCAGGGCTTGATGGCCGGACTCCCGTTGCCACCTTGACAGCTATAGGCGGTTCATTCTCCGGGCGCGGGGCGAGGCAGGCGGGCGGCCCGTCCCGCGCCACGGCGGCGTAGGCCGCCGCGTGAAGAGCGCGGTGAAGTGTTCGACCACCTCATCGGCGGGCGCGTCCAGGTCACCGTTGATCCATTCGAGCAGGACCTCGACCACGCCGCCCATCAGGAACCGCGAGGTCAGCACCGGGTCGAGACGAGGCTTGATGTCCTGTCCCGCGAGCGTCATCGCGTTGTCGGCGGTGAGCTGGGCCAGCGCCTGCCTGGTCTCTTGCCGCAGCCGCTCCAGCCGCTCGCTCACGCCGACGACCTCGATCGCCACGACCCGTGCCTTGCGCCGGTCCTCGGTGACGGCCGTCCAGGCGGCCCGCAGGCCGCCCGCGCCTGTTCCTCCAGGGTGGTCTCCCGGGCGGTCGCCTCGGCCGCCCGGGTGAAGATGTCGGTCACGATGCGCTGGTAGACGGCGTAGAGCAGGTCCTCCCGGCTGCCGAACGACTCGTAGAAGTAGCGGGAGTTGAGCGAGGCGGCGGCGCTGACGGCGCGGACCGAGGTCCGGGCGTAGCCGAGCGTGCCGAACAGCTCGAGCCCGGCTTCCATCAGCCGCCCCGCCGGTCAGCCTGGCGTGCTGACGGGGTGATGCCCCGGTACGTGCGGGGAGGTTTCCACACGCGATTTTACCGCCCGCCGGCCTGGCCGCCGTGTCGCGTTTATCCCGCGGGCCCACCCCGGCCGCCTCTAGGCAAAGTGGTATGGCAGTGCTACAGTTCCACCGCAAAGAGGTGAGGGAGTGCTACACATTCGTCGCGGGAGGCGACATGGTGCATCGACGGATCCGGCACGCGGTATCCTCGGCGGCGCGATCGTGGGCGCACTCGTAGTCTCGGCGCTGGTCGTGGTGCCCGGCGTGGCTGCGTCCGCGCGTCCCCGCCGCCGCTTCGGCACCTGGCCAGTGGCCCGCTGCCGACGGTCACGCCGATCCCCGCCCGCGCTGGCAGTCACGGCTACCCCTATGACGCGGTGCCGGCCAAGTCCAGCTTCCCCGGCGCGCCGACCATCAACCTCGCGCATTTCGGCTACGCGGAGCGCGAGTTCACGATGTCCGGCACGACGAATATCTACCAGCAGAGCGGGTTCTGGGGCTCGAACGGCGGTGTGGAACGTGTCGGTGGCGCAGCGCAACGTGCCCTACACCACCCGCCTGCTGGTGCGCTACCCGGCGAACCCGGCCAAGTTCAACGGGACCGTGGTGGTGGAGTGGCTCAACGACACCACCGGCGGCGACCAGGACCCGGTGTGGTCGGAGATCTACCACGAGGTCCTCTCCCAGGGGTACGCCTACGTCGGGGTCTCCGCACAGACCGGCAGCATGGTTGAGGACAAGACCTGGGACCCACAGCGCTACGGCTCGCTGGGCGACAGCAACGACGGGCAGTCCTACGACATCTTCACCCAGGCGGCACAGGTGGCCCGGGCGGATGCCGCGAACCTGCTCGGTGGCCTGAAGCCGGCCACGGTCATCGGCGCGGGCGACTCGCAGTCGGCGTTCCGCGTGGCCACCTACTACAACGCGATCCAGCCGCTCAGCCACGCCTTCGATGGCTTCCTTGCGGTCGGCCGTGGGGTGCTAGCGGCGCCGATCGGCAACGGCCTGGTCGCGTCCTCGCCGTTCCCGGCGCTCATCCGCACCGACAACACCACGCCGTTCATCCAGATCGAGACCGAGGGCGACATCGAGGAACTGGGATTCGCGTTCGCCCGGCAGCCCGACAACACCGACCTGCGCACCTGGGAACTGGCCGGCGCGGCGCACATCGACCTGCACGAGGGGCTCTACGAGGCGGGCACGATTCTGAGGGAGAATCCGCAGCTGACGGCGCCGCAGTGCGTGTTCGGCGTGATGGCCAACGGCGCGACGCAGCCCGACAACATGGGTGTGTTCGAGCTTGAGGACTCGGCCCTGATGGCGTTGCGCAAGTGGATCA
>CAVPMG010000035.1:0-168336 GCA_963706115.1 uncultured Actinomycetes bacterium
CCGGCGGGAAGGAGGACACCCGATGACCACGGCCATCCGCGACCCGGTCAGCCCGGATCTGCGCAAGACGCTGCGAGCACTCAAGCTCGGCCAGATGCTGGCCACCTTGCCCGAGCGGCTCACCCTGGCCCGGCAGCAGAAGATGGCCCACGCCGATTTCCTCGAACTCATCCTGGCCGACGAGGTCACCCGCCGCGAAGCCAAGTCCGCCTCCCTGCGCGCCCGCGCCGCCGGGCTCGACCCCACCATGCGGCTCGACACCTGGGACCAGACCGCCGCGGTCCGCTACGACCGCCAGCTCTGGAACGAACTGGCCAGCCTGCGGTTCCTCGACGACCGCACGGCGCCCTGATCCTGGGGCCCGTCGGGGTCGGCAAGACACACATGGCCTGCGCGCTGGGGCACATCGCGATCCGCCGGCGCCGCACCGTGCACATGGCTCCAGCGGCCAAGCTGTTCAAACGGCTCAAGGCGGCCCGCCTCGACAACACCCTGGACTACGAGATGCGCCACCTCGCCGGGGTCGAGCTCCTGATCTTGGACGATTTTGCGCTCCAGCCGCTCGACGCCACCGAGACCGCCGACTTCTACCAGCTGTGCGTCGAACGCCACCAGCGGGCCTCCACCATCGTCACCTCCAACCGCACCGCCGAAGAATGGCTGTCTATGATGGCCGACCCGCTCCTCGCCCAATCCGCCGTCGACCGGCTCGTCTCCGCCGCCCACGAACTCATCATTGGAAGGAAGTCCTGCCGGCACGCCAGAAACCATCCATCAACCACGCCACAGGCGTGCCCATTGACCCACAGAACGGAGACCACCATGATCACTCATGACGCCAGGTGGTCCCTTCCGCGTGGAAACACCCTGGTCCCATCACGCTGGCAAGCGACAGCAACGGCACCGAGCGTCCAGCGCCGCGGTGATGAACGCGTGCCGCAAAGTGTGCAGCCCGACCGGCTGGCCCTTGACCTGCCGGTCGCTACCACGGCAACCGTGCCGCACCCGGCCCTCGCCCTCGCCCGCGGCGTTGTCCATACCGCCACGACCTGACCAGCCCCCGGCCGTACGCACCCCCAGACCTGAAGCGCTCAACCACCCCCGGTGCGCAGAACGGCCAATTCAAGCGCCGTTGCCACCGGCAGTCCAGGCATCGGCCGTCCGTCCAGATCGGCGGCTCGGCGCGCGTTCTCGCTGACTTCCCCCGTCACTCGGTGTGATGCCGTGATGGGCATGGCTGGATGCTGACTTTCGACTCGGTGCAACGCAAAGGGGGCGAGCGTCGATTGTCTACGGCGATAAGGTGCCTGCGGTATCGGCAACTGCGCGCATCTAGCCCGCCCGGCAGTCGTGGCGGCTGCCCGGCCAGCCGTGGCGCAATAGCTGACTCGGCGTGAAGCTGGGCTGCTCGGTGAGTGTTGGGTGGCTTGGCGTTTTGGCCAGACAGACAGGTGAGCCGATGCGTCGCTGAGCGCGACGGCGGGGAATGTCCATGACGTGGGTGAGATGGCCGAGCCGCGGGATCTATCGGGCCTTGCAGTCGTGTACCCAATATGCACCAGGTCCACGAGCGGTGCGTCTTTACGGCCGGGTCGGTGTACTGCATCCGGCCGGGCTGCCGGAACCCGCACCACCGGTGCCCGTGCGCCGCGTCCGGACCGCCGCAGGAAACAGGCCGTTGAGGGGACCGTTGCGGGGCGCAGGCGTACGCCAGGGGGCGCAGCGGTCCCCAGGCCCTTTTCACGCCTTTCGGTTCATGCCTGCGGGTTTGGCTCGTGCGGCGGGTCGTGCCACACGGACCGGCACCCCGGTGCCCGGCAGGCAACTGTGAAGTGTCCCCAGATGGCCTGGTCCTGGTGCAGCGTCTGGGCGCCCGCGCAGTGGCACCGCTGCCAGCTCACCAGCACGCGCCCTGGGCCCCACTCGTGCCCGTTCGCGCACCGCTCCGGGTAGCGCCACCAGTCAGGCCGCTGCACGCTCACCTAAACAATTAGAACACCTGTACGACCACGCAGGCAGAGGTGCCCGTGTCACTCGGCCATGCCGTCCAGACGTTCGGCGAGGTCACGAACGCGCCGGGCCAGCCGGTCCGCGGTCGCGCTGGCCCGCTCATACGCCTGCCGGGCTGCGTATCGTTCCCGGCGGGCCTGCGCGCGCTGTTCGCGGGCCGCATCGAGGGCACGCTCGGCAGCGCCGAAACGGTCCTCGGCGGCATCGAACGCGCCTTGGGCCTGCTTCATCGCGGCGAGGGCATCGGTGAGCGCATCTTCGGCCGCGGCCTGCCTGCGCCGCAGGCCGGCCAGTCCCCGGATCGCCTCGCGGCGTGCCCTCGCCCAGTCTGCCACCTCACGATCGTCACAGGCAGCCCAGGCTCCTGCCATCGCCAGGCACCCACGCGGCCCGGCCAGGGGAGCTCCCCCGCCGCCCCGGCAACGCGCCTCACCCACCGGGCACACGAATCCGCTCACACGTTCGGGATGTCGAACATTAGCGAGCGGGGCTACAAGCGCCGTGGGAGCCAAGTTGGGAGCCAACCGTCACCATTTCTGAGCCACACCAGGCGCCACCAAGCTGCCATCATCCCAGCTAAACGGCACATCAGGCCACCCACGGCGCCGTCGGCCACCCCCTGGATCTGATTCACACCGAGGAGGTCACTGGTTCGATCCCAGTATCGCCCACCAGGTAAAAACCCAGGTCAGAGACTCCAAAACAGGCCCTATCCCTCCTCTGAGGGCGGGGCCTTCAGGCTGTTTGGGAGGAATTTGGGAGATCAACTTCTCCCTGCCTCCCGGTGGTGGTGCGGGTTGCCAGGTGCCGGACAGAGCCGGTGGCGGGTCTGTGGTCCGCCGGTTGCGGGCGGCGGTACAGGGCCAGCAACTCGTCGAGCAGGGGGACGGGGGAGTGCGGGCGGATCGCCGCGCGGGCCCGCAGCGAGTCCTCCCAGCGGGCCTGGAGTGCCCGGACAAGTGCGTCGCGCATCCGGTCCGAGACGTGGGTGTAGAGGCCGCGCATGCCCGGGACCTCGTGACCGAGACGCTGCTCGGCCAGGATGTCCGGGATGCCGTCATCGGCCATCCAGGTCCGGTGGCCGTGCCTGAGCCCGTGCGCGGTCAGGCTGGGAACCAGCGGAAGCCAGGAGGCGAGCGGAACGTCGTCCGGAATGATCCGGATCCCGCGCCCGCGCGGCGCAACGTAGTGTTCCGGATTGTTCCGGGCCTCGTTGCCTGGCATAACGGCGGGCCAGGTGGCGAGCGGAACGCCGGGCCAGGTGGTGGTGTCGACGGTGACGATCCGGGGCGGCCGTCCGGCGATCGGCTCGCACCGCCCGTCGCAGGCGGGCCGGAACACGCGGCGGCCGTAGTTGCTCCGTCGGTGGTGCCTGCCATCCGGGGAGGGGAACAGGTACCGGCCGCTGCCGCCGTGCTCCGCGGTGCAGGTGCACCGCTGCCGTGAGCATCTCTGGGCCTGGCTGGCGAGCAAGGCAGCCAGGAACGGTGGCAGGTCTACGGGCAGGCCTGGCTCCCAGTCAGGACTGCGGTAGGAATCGTCCTTCGGCGGGATCCGGTAGAACCTGCCGCCGACCTCGCGGATCTGCCATTCGACCCGGATCTCGCCGGGGTGCAGGTAGCTGTGCTCCAGGCCGATGACCTCGCCCCACCGCAGCCCGGTGTAGGCCAGTGTGAGGATCAGCGTGAAGTCGTCGTCCCGGCCGGTCAGCAGTGCGGCGCGTTCGGCCAGGAGTAACGCTTGCAGCGGAGTCGCCCAGGCGCGCTGCGGGCTACGTGCCAGCCTGCGGCCGGTCTTGCGGCCTCGGTTGCGGGGGCGCAGCGCCGGGTTGTAGGGGATGAGCGGTGGCTTGTGCGCGGCGGCGTCGCCCAGGATCGTGCCGAGCAGGCTGCGGGCGTCGGCAGCGGTTCGCCGGGAGATGCCCTCCCGGGCCGGAAGGCCGTTCTCCCATCTGGTGATCGCCTCGGTGGTCATCGCGCTCATCATGACCTGGCCCCAGGCGGGCCGCAGGAACCGGCGGATCAGGTATTCGCGGTTGGCTGCGGTGCTAATGCCCATGTCCTGCATGGACAGCCACCGGTCGATCCACTGGCCGACGGTGGTCTTTCCGGCGTTCGGGTCGGTCCAGCGTCCCTCGCGGATCCGGGCTTCCTGGTCGCGTCCCCAGGTGAGCGCCGCCGTCTTGGTCTCAAAACCGGACTCGCTCACCTCGGTCCCGTCCGGCAGCCTGTACTTGACCCGCCATGGCTGCGGCCCTCTGCCGCGTTTCTCGGCGTACGCCATGGATGCTCCTTTCGGATGTGTTGTGGTGGGTGCCGATGCTGTCTGGTGATGTGCCGCCGGCCCCTTGGGGCCGCCGGCGGCCGTCAGCGTCGTCTCTGGTCCCCTGCGGTGGCAGCGTAGGTAGAGGGTGTGACGGTCAGGCGCTCGCGCGCCGCGGCCGACCTCCGCGGGCGGTCACAGGCTGGCGCGCTCCGGCCTTCATGATCGCCGTGATGTCGTCATCGCTGAACCGCAGGTGCTTTCCGACGAACGTGCATGGGATTAAGCGGGCGGCGGCCTTCGTCTTGAGCCACGATTCGCGGACCTTGAGGATTCCCGCCGCCTCGGCCACAGTGTGAAGCTGGCTCGCCATTCCCCGTCCCACCTCGATACCTTGAGACACCCGGCGCCAAGCATGCTCCCCTGCCCTCACCTGGCGCGATACCGGATTCTCTCCCAAGTTACGCCAATTGGCCGCACTTGTGTCAAACGGCGAGTCAGTGCCGAAACGCTGATGGTTGGTGCTGTTTAGTATCAGGATCGTTCACCTCGGTTCACCAGAGGTTGGCTGCGTCCGCGAAAATGGGCCCAAATGAATCTTGGCTTAAACCCGGGATACGAGTCCGCGGCGGATTTCGAGCTACCGGGTGGGGCCTCGCGCGCGTGGTGGCACCGGGCCGCGCGATGCCCGGCTGGGCGTGGCTGGGCTCTGGGTCGAGTTGGCGGCCTTCGACGCTTGTGCCACTACGTCGTGTATCGAGAACGGGAAGTCGGGGTGAGCCCCCCTGCTCCGGGATCTCACGTGCTGCGGGGTCGGCCGAACGCCGTAGGCGCATCTGGCAGCGTGCAGATGCGCCGCCGCCGCGCGGGCGGCGGAGGCCTGCGCCGCATGCCGCTGTGCGGCACGCATATCGGTGACGGCCTCTATCAGGGCGGCCAGCCGGAGGATGAGCGCGAGCGCAGGATCGTCCAGGGCGGGTGTGGCGGCGCCCAGCAGTCGCGCCGCCATACGGAGGCGGGTCCCCGCCCTAGTGTGGCGAGGCATTCGCCCGTACGGCACCCGGGCGGCCCGGGCATAGGAGTCCGCCGCCCGGCGCATCTCCCGGCTGCCGAGCGCCGACGCGGCGGCGTGCAGGGTGTCCGCGGCGGCCCAGGCGGCGTCGGCGGCGGCCCCAGGGTCGGTCCCGGCGAGGTGCCGGATCTCGGCGGTCGCACGGTTGGCAGCCTGGGCGGCGTGTTTCCAGATCGCGTCTCGCTCGGCAGCGGTGAACTGGGCGCGGGATGTGCCGCCGCTGGCCGCCCAGCGGTGGCGCAGCTTGGGCAGGGTGAGGTCCGGTGCCAGCTTCCCGCCGCTGTACCAGACCGGGCCGCCGGTCCGCGTGGTGTCGGCAGGGAGCGCGACCGCGTAGCCGGTGATCTCGCCAGGGTTGCGGGTGCTGTACCGCCTGCGGACACTAATGCCCGCCGCGTCGAGCCGGGCGAAGAACTCGTGCTCGCTGGCCGCCGTGGCGGCCGCGGTGCTGACCGCCCGCCGGAGCGTGATCCGGGGCGGCTCGGAACGGCCGTGACGCTGGGCTTTCTCCGACTCGGCCCGGGTGGGCCGTGGCGCGCTGGTCCGGTCCCGGGGCGCGGTCCGGCGCAGCCCGAACCGTTCCTCGGCGGCCCGGCAGGCCTCGCCGACGCGGTAGCGGTCGTTCCAGAAGCTGGGCCGCGTTCCGTCCTGGCGGGCCAGCATCGCCACGATGTGGATGTGATCCGGGGCGTGGCGGACCGCGATCCAGCGAACCGCGTCGTCGTCCTGGCCGTGGGATGCCAGCCCGGTCCGGTGCATAATGTCGCGGGCGACCTGCGCCCACTCGTGATCCGAGAACATCCGGTCACCCGGCGCGACCCGGACCGAGCAGTGCCAGACGGGGCGCTCGAACCCGCGCGGCCCGAGCGCCGCGTGCGGCTGCTGAAGCAGTCCGGTCAGGTGGCGGAAGTCGCGGCGGCCATCGTCGCGCAGCGATGGTTCCAGCTCGGCGGGGTGCCGCCAACCGGCGACGAGGTGCGGATCGGTGTGCGCCTCGTTACGGCCCGGGCCATACAGGTAGTAGACCAGCCCGGCTACCCGCGCTCCGCGTCCGCTGATCTTGCCGATCATTGCCGCAGTCTCTTCCGCAGTTCTTCGGCGGCCTGGTCGAGGAGCTGAGCGCGGCGCACGCTCTCGGCCGCGTAGGGGAGCAGGTCGCCGGAACGCTGGCCGGTGGCATTTAGCTTGGCCACCGCCTGGTTCAGGTTCACGCCGATCCGGCGTACCAACCCGGCAGCGCAGATGAACTCGCTGAGGGCCTGGCGGTGCGGAGACTCCGGCGGGAGGCCTCCGCCGCGCGCCACGGCCAGCGCCGCCTGCGCCACGAACGCACCCTTCGCGAGCCCGGCCCGCTCGGCGGCGGCACGTATCTCGCCGAACTCCGTCTCGCTGAGATCGAACCGGATCGTGTGAGACCGCTTCACACCCTGGCAGGCCCGCCGCCGAGGAGTTGTCTTATTGTCCTGCATGATGTTCGTGACTTCCGTCCCGTACCGCCCGGTGATGCTCGCCTGCGGGGTGTGCCATTTCCCAAGGCGATCGCGCCTTGTCGCCAATTGCCTGTCATTCGTTTCCGCATAACCATCATGCCCGGTTGGACCGCGCCTGGTCCAGCCTCAAGTGAACGTTATTCAATAACTTGCTTCGTTCGACGTTGCTGCCGTTTGTTGCTTGCCGATCCTACGTGCTACCTGCCCGAACATCGCTGAGGCCAACCTGCGGATATGGATGATCGTGGCTCTGCTATATTGGCCAGAGAATGAGTTACTTCAAAGCCGTTCATCTATGTTGATGAAAGCTCATCCCGGCTAAGTGTCGCTGTAATTCGCTCCGCACCGGGCCCAGACGATCTTGCCGGGGTATCCGGCGGGACGGTATGTTCCCCAGTCTTCGCTGAGGGCTTCCACGAGGAGCAGGCCGCGCCCGTGCTCAGCATCAGGGTCGGGTTGCCCGCAGACCGGCATTCGCTCATCGGCGTCCCAGACCTCGATCAGGACGTGCTCGTGGTCAGCGCTGAGCCACAGCCGAACGGTCGGCAGGCCGGGCCGGCGCTCTGGTAAACCGGTGGAGGCACGGACGGCGTTGGTGACCAGTTCGCTGACGATCAACTCTGCTGTCTCCGCCAACGGCTTCAGGTCCCACTCGGTGAGCATGAGCCTGGCGTGCAGTCGGGCGCAGGGGACCGCACTGGGCAGTGCTCCCAGAACCAAGTGGCTCTGCCGCGCGCAACGGGGTTTCCGGGCCGTCGGCCCTTGCAGGTGCGTCCCCACTCGATCACCGCCTCGGATTGTGGCCGTTCGACTCCACTGCGCCTGGCTCAGGTGGCAGTATCAGCGCCAGCATGCACCGACACTCGGTTAGATGCAATAGTGCAACTAGATTCGTGCCAGAGGAAGCATACAAGCATGGCCCGGAGCAGCAACCCCGAGCAGAACCCGACCCTGCGAGCCCGCCGGCTGGCCCTCGAACTCCTGCGCCGCCGGGAAGCGGCGGGGTTCACCCGTGAGGAAGCGGCGCGGCAGCTCGAATGGTCAACCTCCACGATCTTCCGCATCGAGACCGGCCGTAGCCGCCCCCAGCCGGGCAACGTCAAGGTCCTGCTGGAGCTATACGGCGTCACCGGGCCCGAGCGCGACGGCCTGATCCGGCTGGCGCGCGAGGCCCGCCAGCCCGGCTGGTGGCACTCCTTCCGGGACGTCCTGCCCAACCCGTATGAGGTCTTCATCGGCCTGGAAGCAGGAGCGGCCTCGATCCGCAACTTCGAACCCGTCGTGGTGCCCGGCCTGCTGCAGACAGAGGAATACGCGCGGCAAATGTCCCGGGGAGGCCCGCGGGAACTGGACCGCGACGACATCGAGCGCCGCGTCCAGGTCCGCATGGAACGCCAGCGCATCCTGACTCGGGAAGACCGGCCACGCCTGTGGGCTGTCATCGATGAAGCGGTCATCCGCCGCGCGGTAGGCGGACCCGAGGTCATGGCCGAGCAACTCCGGCACCTCATCGAATGCGCCGAGCAAGGCAAGACCACGCTGCAGGTCGTGCCGTTCAGTGCAGGCGCACACGCCGGAACGACCGGCCCGTTCATCATCCTGGACTTCCCCGAGCCCACCGACCCATCAGTCGTGTACGTCGAAACCCTGGCCGGTGACCTCTACCTCGAAGAGCGCGCGGACGTCGACCGCTATACCCTTGCGTTTGACCGGCTGCTCGCTGCCGCCCTGCATCCCGACGATTCAGTGCGCTTGGTCCAGCAAGCTGCCGACGCCATGATCTGACGCGGTACTGGAGGAGGTGCGCGGGATGACTTCGACCAACGTGTCCCGCGCCAAGTGGCGCAAGAGCAGCTACAGCAGCCAGAACGGCGCTTGCGTGGAAGTGGCCACCAACCTGCCCGACGCGGTCGCTGTACGAGATTCCAAGGACCCAGAAGGCCCGGCCCTACTCATCCCAGCCACCGAGTGGTGCGCCTTCGTGCGCGGTCTCAAAACTGACTGACACGCTGGCCGTCTATCGGTCCCGCTGTCGGTTCGCTGGGGGAGGATAGAAGCGTGACGGCACAGTCGGCGCATGAATACGACCCGGACGACCCGGTCGAGATCCTGCACGTCCTGCCCGGCCAGTACCACGAGCAGTTCCTCGCCGAGTACGACGCTGCGGTAGCGAACGCCCGGCGCCCGGAGCACTACCGCGAGCTGCACCATCTCCTGCGGCTATGGCGGCTGCGTGCAGCCGCGTACTCCGATCCGGGCTATGAGGCCAGGTTGCAGGCGATGCGAGAAGCGGTACGCACCGGGCGGCGCGACGGAACCCCCATCGAGGAAGTCGTCCCGGACTGGGACGAACGGGTCGCGGCCGCGCGGCGGCGCGCGAGCGGATGAGCTACGAGGTCGAGTTCGGCGGCGCTGCGCTGATACAGCTCAACGGCTTACCATCGGCCGCGTTCGATGCCCTAGTGGAGCGCGTGGTGACCTTGGCTGAAGAGCCGTGGGATGCCGATCTGATGGTACCGGGGGATGATCCAGCAGAGCGTCAGGCCACCTTCGGTGAGGGCTATGGCTTGCTGTCCTTCCACGTTGACGACGCCGCGGAACTGATCCGCATCTTCGACATTGCCTGGATCGGCTGACCAAAGGCCCTTGACTCACTCACTCTTTGTGACACAGACGATCAGCCAGAACGCGCGCCGACCCGCCGCTATGGGCGGGCAGAACCTGTCCGCCGTCGCCGCCCGCCGCCCCGCAGGAATGGGTTATCTGCGCGCCGACGTCCTAGGGAACGGCGATCGCTGATCTATCTCCTGGATATCTTCCGGCTCGCCGCCTGGCCCGCCCGCCCCGGCTGAGGTTCAGAGCGCCTCACTTATAGCGCTGGGGGGCAGCCGCAGCTCTCCCGCCGGATGAATTGGACGGGCAGGACAACCTCGCGCGGTGTGGCCTGGCCCGCCGTGATCAGCGACTCCAGCAGTTCGAAGGCCGCGGCGCCGAGTTCCTGAATGGGCTGGCGGACCGTGGTCAGCTGGGGCCGGAGGAGGTGTGCCAGCGGGATGTCGTCGAAACCGGTGACCGCCACGTCGCGGGGCACGTCAATGCCTCGGCGGGCGAGGGCTCGCATGGCACCGAGCGCCGCGAGGTCATTGGCGCACAGGACGGCCCGCGGCAGGGCCGTTCCGTGACCGAGCAGCCCGTCGATGGCCCGTGCCCCGTCGTGGGAGAAGTAACCGGCCTGCCACTGCGGGCCCTCGATGAGCTTGATCCCTGCCGCGGCGGCCGCGGCCACAGCGGCGTCGCGCCGGGCAAGGTTGTCCGGGCTGTCTGGGAACCCGGCGAGATAGGCGAGGGTGCGGTAGCCGTGCTCGCCGGCCAGGTGCCCGACCAGGCTGCGCATCCCAGCGGCGTTGTCGCAGCGCACCCCCACGCTGCTGGGCGTGGTGACTCCGGCCAGGTTGACCACGGGGAACTGCCGGGCCAAGTGGTCCAGCTTGTCCGGCTCCAGCACCAGGTCGTGCACGATGAGCCCATCGCACTTGCGGGCCAGCGCGCGGATCCGGTTTTCAGCGTTCCGCTCGCCGGCGTCAACGGAACTGATCAGCAGGCTGAACCCGCTCCGCCGGGCGGCTACCTCGACGCCCCGGTTGAGGACGTCGGCGAACTGGAGGTTTTCATCCTCCGAAGAGGGCACGCCCGGTCCCGCCGCATCAAGTGGCACCCGGCGGTAGACCACGCCCACCATCTCCTTGAGCCTCCCAGACAGCGCCCGTGCCGCTCCGTCGGGAACGAAGCCCAGCTCGGCAACGGCCTGTAGCACGCGGTCCCGGGTCTCTGGGCGTGGGTTGCGGGTCCCGTTCAGCACCCGCGAGACCGAGGCGATCGACACGCCCGCCGTCCGGGCCACGTCATAGATGGTCGGCGCGGCGCGCTCCGCCTGTCCAGCCCCTGTCACTACGGTCCTCCCGGCTCTGCAGCCCAGCTTCCAGTAACACCGATCCGACTGCAAGCCAGGCCTAGACTCCTCGGGGGAGCGGGCGCAAGTTCGCCCTCGGCGCAGCAGGGAGCACCGGCGGAGCCGGTATCTAGCGGATGCTGTGGCACGCGATGCGCTCGTTCACGCGGGACAAGACGGTCGCGCAGCAGGGCTAAGCCGTCGGATCGTCCGGCGGAACTCGGGCGGACATATCGCGGAATCTGCGCGGGCTTGATGCCGGCGGTGTTCGGCTCCGCTGACTGCTGCGAGGGCAGTTACGGTGCGAATGCCAGCAGGGCGCCCTGGGAGTTTCCGCTGGTGATGACAGTGCCGCCGGACCAGCCGGAGTTCGCTCCGGGTGCCAGGAGATGGGGTTCATCTCGGTGACGCCGCCCGGCGTGCAGGGAGCCAGCTGCCGGCTCAGGCGGGATCGGAACCGGGCGCCGGTGCAGGCGCCAGCCAGGACGCAGGCCCAGGGCGATGCCGGTTGGCCAGTCTGGGTGCTGCCGGGCCACGCTGGTGGGCCAGCAGGATCGGGAAGGTGATGACGCCTGCCACTGGTGACGAATGTGGCCCGGCCGCGACCGGCCGGCTATCGGCTTGTCTGGTGGCTGAGGATCGCGTTGCGAGCTGGTCGAACCTCAGCCCGGCGAGCGACCCGCCAGCGGTGACGCCTGAGGTGCTGCGGGCCTGGTAGGTCGCGAAGCAGCTCTCGTCGTGGGGCAGGAAGATGGCTTGCACGAAGGCGACGCCGGCCCGGCCCAGGCGGCTTGCCCCGGCACCGGCCCGGGCCCGTGGCCGCGGGCATGGTGCGCCCGGCAACGCCGGTGAAGGAGGACCATCATGGGATGTATCTGACCAAGTTCAGCCACACACCCGAGACCTGGGCCAGGTTGCTGGCCGCGCCGGAGGATCGGCGGGCCGTGCTTGGCCCGGTCTTCGAAGCCGCGGGCGGAAAGCTGCACGGCTTTTGGTATGCATTCGGGGAAGCCGACGGGTTCGTGCTCTTTGAGGCACCCGACGATGTCGTCACCGCGGGCCTGCTTGTCAAGGTCGCCTCGACAGGGGCGTTTACGAGTGTCTCGACCACCAAGCTGCTCACGGTTGACGAAGCACTCGATGGCCTGCGCCGGGCCGGCGGTGTCGAGTACCGCGCACCAGGCGCGCCTGGCAGCTGATCCCGGGCTGCCAGGCAGCGGTGAGCTGACACAGCCGGGACCGGCCCCAGCCCGGCCCGGGCACGCAGCAGGGGAAACGAATCACCCGCGTAAGCGCCCGGGAGATGCAGGCTGCGTTGTCCAGTGTCACCCTGCGTGATCGACATGCCGCCCCGATCAAGCGCGCATCGCCGCCGTTCTGGTCGGCTTCAGTACCTTCGGTGTCAGCCCGCTGCAGCGTACAGAATTGGCCGATCGGGCGCACGCCTGTCGATGCGCCCGCCGGGCGGACGGTCCGCGTCTGTTCGGTCCGGCTGGTGTCATTCACCCACCGGCCGGTCGCGGCGATCTGCTATGAGGTCGAGCCGGTGGACGGTCCGGCGCGGATTACCGTGCAGTCCGAACTGACCGCCAACGAGCAACTGCCACCGGCTGGCGCAGATCCCCGAGTGGCCGCGGCGCTCGAGGACCCGCTGCGCGGCGAGTACCACGACGCCACCGGAACGGCCGTGGTGCTGGTGCACAAGACCAGGCGAAGCGGGCTGCGGGTCGGCGCCGCTATGGATCACCTCGTCGACTGCCCGGCCCCGGTGCGGGCTGAGTCCCGGTTCGCGGACGGCGGCCTGGTCACCACCGCGACGGTGCTGGCGCCGGGCCAGAAGCTGCGGGTGATCAAGTTCGGGGGTTGAAGTCCCTAGGGACACAAGCCCCGGGATTCGGTGGGTGCCTGCGAGCAAGGCCACGCCACCGCGCGCGAGCGCCTCTCGATCCCCGCGCGGGCAATGCGGTCACATCGACGTGGCGAGAATGTCGTCACGATCACCTCGATACAGCCCCGCTCAACCAACTCGGCCAGGGCAATGATGCACAGCGCCCGGGATCTTCAAACCTGGCTCCGCATCGACCTCGCCATCCGGGTCGGCAGTGCGCTTGAGCCTGTGCCGCACGCCCAGGCGCAGGTAACGCCCATCGGCGTCCTGGCGCAGGTCCGGGTCTGCTGTGACGCCCACAAGAAGCCTCGGTCGTGGACGCGCTCGCCTCGTTCGGTGTGGTGCACGCGGACATGCCCTTGACGCTGGCCAACATCTGGCTCGCCATCCAGGGGCCGGCCTGTTCGGAGGGACCTGCCCGCCAGTGTTTCCCCCTGAACCGCCGGGCCTGAAGAGCCGCGGCGCTGCTACAGGTCGTTATGGCCCGGCGGCCTGCGCCTGGAGCTTGGCCCAGGTGTCCCTGAGGCCGAGGGTGCGGTTGAAGACGAGGCCTCCGGGCGTCGAGTCGGGATCCGGGCAGAAGTAGCCGAGGCGCTCGAACTGCACGGTCTCACCGACCGGCAGTTCCGTGAGCGCGGACTCGACCAGGCACTCCTGGAGCACCGTCTCTGAGTTGGGGTTGAGGTCGGCGTAGAGGTCGCCGTCAGCGCCGGGATCGGGGCGGGTGAAGAGACGGTCATAGATACGCACTTGGGCGGGCACGGCGTGCTCGGACGAGAGCCAGTGCAGCGTCGCCTTCGGCCGGCGCCCGTCGGGGGCGTCGCCGCCGCGCGTCTCCGGATCGTAGGAGCAGCGTAGCTCGACGATCTCGCCGCTCGCGTCCTTGACCACGTCGGTGCAGGTCACGAAGTAGGCGTAGCGCAAACGCACTTCGCGGCCGGGCGCGAGGCGGAAGAACTTGCGTGGCGGGTCCTCCATGAAGTCGTCGCGTTCGATCCAGAGCTCGCGCGCGAAGGGCGCCTTGCGTGTCCCGGCCGAGGGATCCTCCGGGTTGTTGACGGCCTCCACCTCCTCGACCTGCCCCTCTGGGTAGTTCTCGATCACGAGCCTGAGCGGGCGCAGGACGGCGAAGCGTCGCAGCGCCCTCCGGTTCAGCACGTCCCTGACCTCGTGCTCGAGCATCTCGATTTCGGCGGCGCTCGTGCCCTTGCCTCCCAGCGAGACCATGTCGAGGAAGTTGCGCAGACCCTCGGGCGGGAAGCCGCGCCGGCGCAGGGCCGAGAGGGTGGGCATGCGCGGATCGTCCCAGCCTCGCACGTGGCCCTCGCTCACAAGCCGCCCTAGGAAGCGCTTCGAGAGCACGGTGTACGTGAAGTTGAGGCGGGCGAACTCGTATTGGTGCGGGCGCGAAGGCACCGGCAGGTTCTCGATCAGCCAGTCGTAGAGCGGTCGGTGATCCTCGAACTCGAGCGTGCAAAGGGAGTGGGTGATGCCTTCGATTGCGTCCGACTGGCCGTGGGCGAAGTCGTACAGCGGATAGATGCACCACTCGTCGCCGGTCCGCGGGTGGGTTGCGTGCAGGATCCGATAGAGCACCGGGTCGCGCATGTTGATGTTGGGCGAGGCCATGTCGATCTTTGCCCTGAGCACTCTGGCGCCGTCCGGAAACTCCCCCGCGCGCATGCGCTCGAACAGGTTGAGGTTCTCATCGATCGAACGGTCGCGCCAGGGGCTGTTCTTGCCCGGCTCTGTGAGGGTGCCGCGGTGCTCCCGGATCTTGTCGGCGGAGAGGTCGTCGACGTAGGCCTTGCCGGCCTTGATCAGGTGTACGGCCCAGTCGTAGAGCTGGTGGAAGTAGTCGGAGGCGAAGTAGAGATGCTCGCCCCAGTCGAAGCCGAGCCAGCGGATGTCTTCTTGAATCGAGTCGATGTACTCCTGCTCTTCCTTGATCGGGTTGGTGTCGTCGAAGCGCAAGTGGCAGCGGCCGCCGAACTCCTGGGCGATCCCGAAGTTGAGCGCGATCGCCTTGGGGTGGCCGAGGTGGAGGTATCCGTTCGGCTCGGGCGGGAAGCGCGTCACGACCTCCGAGACTCTGCCCTCGCGCACGTCGGCGGCGACGATCTCGCGGATGAAATCGCGTCGTTCGGGAGAGGCTGGAGTGCGGGCGCTCACGCGGCTGTCGCTCGTCATCTCGATTAGAGTAATGCAGTAAACCGCCATGTCTGGCGCAGTCGGTGCACTCACGCTCAGGTGACAACCTCACCGCACACCCGGAAGCCGCCGGCATCATCCGGCAGGCGAGCGGCTTCCCACGCTTTGATGAATTCCTCGGACCTCGCCTCGCTCTGCCTGCGGTCCAGCTTGACCACCCCCACGGCATCTGGCAGGTGAAGACAAAGCTCCCGCACCGCGGCTCGTGGCTAAGGCCGAGAAGACGGCGATATCTCACGGCTTGAACGATCTCATCTGCATGATCGCGTTCGCGCGCGGCGTGATCTGGCTGGGCGCCGGGCGGCCTGCGGTCGCACTGGAACACCTCACCCGAGTCTTCGACCGGAACGATCCGGCGTTCCACGAGGCAGCCCGCTTCATGTCGATCAGTTACCTCGCGGATGCGGCCGCGCAGAGCGGGCAGCGCCAAGTTGCGGCTGCAATCCTCGAGGAACTGGAAACGCTCGCGCAGCGCACGCCCTCACCGACGCTGCACGGCGGCCTCGAGTACGCCCGTGCCGTTCTCGCCCCGGACAGCGGGGCCGAGCGGCTATACGACATGGCACTGCGTAGCGATCTGAGGCATCACGCGTCGACCATGCCCGGCTGCAGCTCGCCTACGGAGCCTGGCTCCGCCGCCGGCGGCGCGTCACCGAGTCGCGCGCGCCGCTTCGGGCCGCGCGACAGGTATTCGACGCCCTAGGCTGCGCACCCTGGGAGGAACGCGCGCGCCAAGAGCTGCGTGCCTCGGGCGAGCACAGCCGAGGGCCAGCTCCAGCCGCGCGTGATCAGCTATCGACCCAGGAGCTTCAGATAGCCCAGATGGCGGCCACAGGAATGACCAACCGCGAAATCGGCCAGCAGCTCTACGTTTCACCCCGAACGGTCGGATCGCACCTGTACCGGCTGTTCCCCAAACTGGGGGTCACGTCGCGCAACCAGCTCGCCGATGCCCTCGACGGGCCTAACGAAGCCCGGGCGACGTAGCTGACCAGTCAGCATCAGCACTTCAAACAGCAAGAACTGGCCAGACGAGGCATAACAGATGTTCTGCGCTGCCCACTCTCAAATGGCTATTTACTCGATAGACATTCCTATTCGGCAGGGCTCAGGGGATATCCAAGCTGCAGCACAGACCTGTCGCCGACAGTGACCACCACTCCCGGGGCCGCTCGCTCGGTCTGTTGATCGCGGAGTCGCCGTGAACGCGCTGCAGCGGCTGCTGGCACGCTTACCGCCAAGATCAACTGGGAGGAATTTGGGAGATCATCTTCCGGATGAGCCTTCCTCAACCGTCCCCAACCGCGCTGAAGTGGGGCCTCCGACCTGGGCCTTTACCAATCACGGCTGGCGGTCCAGTGACATTTGCCCAGTTCACACCGAGGAGGTCACTGGTTCGATCCCAGTATCGCCCACCCAGGTCAGAGGCCGTTTACGACAGGTGAGCGGCCTTCTTCGCTGCTTGTGCAGCAACGGGTGCAGCAGTAACCGGGCCGTCCAGGCTCTGCCCCAGGCGCCGCAGGGCGTCGTGCGTGGCTTCGGACGTGATCTGACTGTGCCGAAAGTCTGCATGGTCACCAGGGACTGATGACTCTATGATTACGTCAGCAAGTACCGCGCCGATTGTCCAAGGAGGGTAGATGCGCCAGGCGTTCACGTCTATCGAGATGGCCTTTGGGACCTACTCACGGGATGTGGCGCGTGTCGCAGAAAACGCTCAACTTGGGGATCCTGGCACATGTAGACGCAGGTAAGACGACTCTAACCGAGCGACTGCTGTACGACTCGGGCGTCATTGACCAACTCGGCGCTGTCGATGCTGGTACCACCCAAACTGATTCGCTGCCGTTGGAACGGCGGCGTGGGATCACGATCAAGTCCGCTGTGGCGTCCTTCCCGATCGGAGACGTTGCCGTCCACTTGATCGACACGCCGGGCCACCCGGATTTCATCGCCGAGGTGGACCGCGTGCTGAACGTTCTCGACGGAATTGTGCTCGTCATCTCGGCAGTTGAGGGCGTGCAGGCGCAGACCCGGATACTTATGCGCTCGCTGCATCGCTTGGAGATACCCGCCCTGCTGCTCGTGAACAAGATCGACCGGCCCGGGGCAAACCCCGAGGGTGTGCTGCGGGACATCGCCAGCCGTCTCAAGGTCACTGCCTTCGCCATGGGTCGGGTGACCAGCGCCGGGACGCACGGTGCCAGCGTCACCGCGCTAGGAGCAAACGACGCTGAGTTCACAGTTGGCTTGACTGAGCTGCTGGTCGAGCACAACGACAGACTGCTGGCCACATATGTGCAAAGTGAGGCGGGGGTTCCGTATGACCAGCTCCGCGCGGAACTCGCGGAGCAGACGCGGCGCGGGCAGGTGTATCCCGTCTTCTTCGGCTCGGCGCTCACTGGAGCGGGCATCGCGCAGTTGATGGCAGGTATCGCCGAGCTACTGCCGACCTCGGACGGCGACCCTGACGGACCCCCGTCCGGCAGCATCTTCAAGATCGAACGCGGCAGCAGAGCGGAGAAGATCGCCTACGTCCGCATGTTCTCTGGAACCGTGCATGTGCGCGATCGGCTCCAGTTCGGATCCGGCCTCGACGACAAGGTGACGGCGGTTGCTGTCTTCGAGCGAGGGCCTGCAGTCCAGCGGAAGGCTGTCAGCGCCGGCCAGATCGGCATGCTCTGGGGTCTTGCCGAGGCCCAGATCGGGGATCGAATCGGGGAGGCAGACAACGACGCTGGCCTTCAGTTCCCTTCCCCGACCCTGGAGTCCGCCGTCGTGCCGTGTGATCCTCGCGATAGGAATCGACTGCGAGTCGCACTCGGCCAGCTCGCCGAACAGGACCCGCTTATCAACCTGCGACAAGACGACGAGCGGCAAGAGATCTATGTGTCGCTCTACGGCGCTGTCCAGAAAGAGGTAATCCAGTCCACGCTCGCTGACGATTTCAATGTCGCCGCCACGTTCCGCGAGACGACGATGATCTACATCGAGCGGCCCCTCGGCAGCGCGAGTGCCCTTGAGGTCCTGCAGTCCGACAGGCATCCCTATTCCGCGACGGTCGGACTACACATCGAACCTGGACCGATCGACTCTGGCATCAGATTCCAGCTCGACTTCGATCCGCGCCTCGTGCCGCTTTATATTTACAAGACCGCTGGCCACTTCACTGACGCCATGACGCAGTACGTCCTGCATGCGTTCGAAAAGGGCCTCTACGGGTGGCAGGTCACTGACTGTGTCGTCACGATGAACGAATGCAACTACTACATCGGTGACGGGCCCACCAAGCGTGTACTGCCCACTCCGCGGACAACGGCTGCTGACTTCCGCATGCTGACCCCACTGGTCCTGATGGAGGCTCTGCGAGAGGCTGGCACGGTCGTCTGCCAGCCGATGGCTCGGGTTCGCCTGGAGCTGCCCGCAGCAAGGATGGGCGACGTGCTGTCTGCCCTAGCCCGGGTCGGTGCGGCCACGGAGATGCCGCTGCTCGATGCTGAGCTGTCTGTTGTCACAGCCATGCTGCCTTCAGCACAGGTTCGCAGCCTTCAAGAGCAGCTACCCGGACTGACCGGCGGCGACGGTGTGCTCGACACCAGCTTCGGTGGTTACGAACCGATACACGGTAGCTTTCCAACACGCTGATCCGATTCCGGACCGGTCAGGAGTTACCGACCTGCCACGGCGACAGGCCGAGCGGCGTACAGCACAGAAGTACAGCAATGCCATCGGCCCAGGACGACTTCGACAAGCCGCCAGCGACCAATGACCGGCCCCAACGCCCCCGCTGCCAGGAGGCGCTGCTCGGCGAGGATGTCGGGGATGCCGTCTTCGGCCATCCAGGTGCGGGCCGCGCCTTTGCTGGTTGCGTTGATTCCTGCAGGCGAGGCTGCGCGCGGGCGGGAGCAGGCTGCCACGCTCGCGCCGCCGTTGCGCGGCGGGGCGTCCCGCCGTCTTCCCGGCGGGGTTACCAGACGGGACGGAGCGGCCCGCGGGGTGCGATGCTGGCCAGGTCGTCCCGGAGGGTGAGCAGGCGCTGTTCGCTCAGTGCTTCGGCCCAGGGGCGGATGGTGTCGGTGACGGCTGCCTCGGCGGCGCGGGTGCACGCCCAGCCCTTGCCGGTGAGCGTGACCAGCCGGGCGCGGGCGTCGCGGGGGTGGGGGGACCGCTCGACGTATCCGCTGGCCTCGAGCTCGTCCACGAGCTGGGCGGCGGCTTGCCGGGTCACGCCGAGGTGCCCGGCCAGTTCGGTGATGGTGGCGCCGCCGGCGGCGAGCCGGGCGAAGGCGAAGCCGTGCGCTGGGCGCACGTCGCCGAATCCGCGCGCCTTGATTCCGGCTGATATTCCGTCGACCAGCGCCCGGGAGGCCGCCAGCAGCCCGAAGGCCAGGGCCTGAGCGTCGTCGTCGTGCATGGTCCCAGCTTGACAGATTAGGCAAGCTGCTTGAACATATAGGCAAGAAGCTTGCGTATATTCACCAGCTGCGCCCCCGACCGCAAGGAGCATCCCTTGCCCGTCATCCATGCCGCCGAGGCCACCGTGCATCACCTGCACGACACCAGCTTCACCTCCTACGCCAGGCCGTCGGGCGGCAGCAGGGAGCTGTGCGCCTGGCGCATCGAGATCCCCGCGCGCACCGACGGTGTGCCGCACCATGTCTCGCGTGAGGAAGTGCTCTACGTCCTCAGCGGCAGGCTGCGCGCCACCATCGACGGCCAGCCCGGCGAGGCGGCGGCGGGCGACGTCATCCTGGTGCCAGCGGGCGCCAGGTTCAGCGTCGGCAACCCGGCCGGCGAACCCGCGGCTGCCTGGGTCACCACCAGCGTCGGCTTCGCCGGCGTCCTCCCCGACGGCTCACGGATAACCCCGCCCTGGACCCAGTGACCACACCGGCCACGACCGCCGGCACGGATCGGCAGTGGTCCGGACCAGCTGCTGACCCATGGCCACGGAGCGCTACAGAACGGCGTGGACTGTTCACCAGGCCCGGGGAGCAGCTGAGGGAACCGGTCGCCTTACCAGCCGCATCGCGAACGTCCACCCGATCGAGGAGCCCGGGCAGGCCCGGTCCGGCAGACGCGGGCGGACCCAGGGACTGGGACCGCACAGTTCGCGGCGGTGGGAACGTCCTGGCAGACTCGGGCACAGCCGATCGATCGATGCCCAGGTTCGCCGCTGTGATGAATGCGATGACGATCTACAGAAGGTTGACCGCATAGCCGATCACGAGCACGGCCAGGGCGACCGACCCGGCTGCTTCGAGCATCATGAGGGCCTTGGCCCATGGCTTGATGGCTGAGATGTCGGTCGGGCTGACCGCGGTAGCGGTCCAGAAGGCCAGCGACAGGTAGTCGATGAACCGAGGCACCCAGCTAGCGCCTACGTAGTCGGTGTGCAGCATCTCGGGAAAGACAAACGCCGGGTTCCGGTCCGGGTGGTGGGCCCGGGCCGCGGCACCACCGCGATCAAGGTCCCAGTACCACAGCCCGAACGCGATCACGTTCGTCGCCCAGACCACCCCGCCGGTGGCAAGCAGCCCAGTCGGGTTATGCGCGAACAGCTTGTTGTTAGTCAGGATGTCCACGACGAGCCGGACGGCGGCCAGCAGGCTCGCCACAGTGATGAACGTGATGACGGTGCCGGTGACGACCCGCAGCCAGGTTTTTTGCCGGTCGATACGGCCCGGGTCGCCAGCGATCAGCACTGCCAGCAGCGCCAGCAGCACCACCGGGACCACCCAGGCGGGCTGTACCCGGTACCGCGCGGGCAGCGCTACATGCAGGCCGGCCACGACAATGATCGCCGTGGCGACCGGCCACCAGTGCTCACCCCGTTCACCAGCCGGTTCCTGCCCGGCCGCGGGCCGGTGGCCCGGCTTCCGCCACGTGGCCATACTCCATAGTGGCCCGGCTGGCTGGGAGCCGGGATCGTCCTGTCGGGGTGATGTGCGTCCGCTGTGGGCGACGGAAGATGGGTTAAGGGGGCGCCCGGGAGTGGTTGCCGCTTCTTGGCGCCCTTGGTGCCGGCTGTGGCGCACGGGGAGTGCGCTCGCGGCCTGGTGCCGGGAGGGGTCGGGATCGGAGTGGGAGGTGGGCTGGATGGCGGTGCGGAAGGTCGCGCATCCGAGCGTCGAGGATCGCAAGGCCAAGGGTTTGGAGGCCCGGGACCGGGCGGAGCTGTCAAGCCATACGAAGTGGCGCCCGGCCGGGGACCGGCCCGACCCGGTTGCGCTGCTGGAGGAGCAGGACATCACCCGGGAGCCGGACCTGGTGCCGGTCCGTCATGGCCGGATGATGGTCTCGCCGTTCACGTTTTACCGGGGCGCGGCCAAGATCATGGCCGCGGATCTCGCCGAAACACCGGTGGCCGGGCTAGGGGTCCAGTTGTGCGGGGATGCGCATCTGTCGAACTTCGGCGCGTTCGCCTCGCCGGAGCGGGTGCTGCTGTTCGACCTGAACGACTTCGACGAGACGCTGCCGGGGCCGTTCGAGTGGGACGTGAAGCGGATGGCGGCGAGCTTCGACGATCGCGGGCCGCAACAACGGGTTCTCCAAGGCCGACACGCGGGCGGCGACGCTGGCGTCGGTGCGGGCCTACCGGGAGGCGATGGGCGGCTTCGCGCAGATGGGGACGATGGACATCTGGTACGCGCATTTGGATGAGGGTGAGCTGCGGGCGGGGATCCGCAGCCTGGTGGCGGGGACGGCGAAGCAGGAGAAGGCGGCGAAGAAGGCGGAGAAGGCGGACAAGCGGGCGAAGGCGCCGAAGAAGGCGGAGAAACGCGCGGCGAAGGCCGGAGAGGGCGGACAGGGACGAGGAGAAGGCGGCGAAGACGGCGGGGAAGCGGGCGGAGAAGACCCTGGCGAAGGCGCACACCCGGGACAGCCTGCAGGCGCTGTCGAAGCTGTGTGAGCGGGCCGATGGCGGCTACCGGATTGTCAGCCAGCCGCCGATCGTCGTCCCGGCGCGTGATCTGGCCGCCACCTACGGTCTGTCGCCCGAAGCAGGTCATGCCGGTGCTCCACGAGCAGTTCCGCGCCTACCGGGCCACCTTGCAAGATGACCGGCGCCAGCTGCTGGAGCGGTTCGAGATCGTCGATGCGGCCCGCAAGGTCGTCGGCGTCGGCAGCGTCGGCACCCGGGCGTTCATCGTGCTGCTGCAGGGCCGCGACGCGGCCGATCCGCTGTTCCTGCAGATCAAGGAGGCGACGGCATCGGTTCTTGAGCCGTATGTCCGCAAAAGCCGCTACCGGCAGCACGGCGAGCGGGTGGTGCAGGGGCAGCGGATGATGCAGGCAGCCAGCGACATCTACCTCGGCTGGACCAAGGGGGTGGACGTGCGCCGCCACTTCTACTGGCGCCAGCTGCGCGACATGAAGGGCTCGGCGGTGGTCGAGGAGATGATCCCGCTCGGGCTCACCTTCTACGCCGGCATCTGCGGATGGACGCTCGCCCGCGCGCACGCCCGCTCCGGCGACCCGGTCGCCATCGCCGCCTACCTCGGCGCCAGCGACACGTTCGACACCTCCATCACCGACTTCTCACAGCGATACGCCGACCAAAACCAGAAGGACTACCAGCAATTCGTCAACGCGGTCCGATCCGGGCGCCTGCAAGCCATCGAAGGCGTCTAAGACCCGGCGCGGCTTACTGCCAGCCACCGGCACGGGGAGGTGGCAGCGACCGGGCCTCCGAAGACGACGCGGATGTGGGGAGAGTTCAGGTTCGGGCTGGAGCCGATCCTCGACGGGCTTCGATGTTCTCGGACAGGCTCACACCACCGGTGAGTGCGCAAACGGGTGACCCGTCCGGCGACGCCGACATCGGCAACGGCACGACTTGACCGCCGCGGACCCCGGGCGTCCGCTTCGAGGTCACCCGGGTGAAGGATGCCGGCGGAAGGAGAGGCCCATGACCGAGGGACCGGTGGGCCAGGACGGGCTTCAGGCCGGGAGCCCGCTGAGGACACCTGGGTCGGCCGCGGTCGCCGGAATCGTCTTTTCCGTGCTCCTGATCTCCGCGCTCGTGCTGCTCAGGCTGTCGGTCCCCGCCCATCCGCAGGTCGCTGGCACTTGGCTGACCGATTCGGGGCGAAGAACCGCCGTGGCGATCGGGCTGAACCTGATCCCCTTCGCTGGCCTCGCCTTCTTGTGGTTCATCGGGGTGATCCGGGACCGGATCGGCAGGCACGAGGACCGGTTCTTCGCGACCGTGTTCCTGGGCAGCGGCCTGCTGTTCGTTGGCATGTTGTTCGTGGCCGCTGCCGTCGCCGGCGGCCTCATCGCAGCGTCGTCCAGGCCGTCCGGCCCGCCCGGTTCCGACACCTTGACGCTGGGCAGGAACGTCACCTCACTCCTGCTCAACGTTTATGCCATGCGGATGGCGGCGGTGTTCACGCTCACCACAGTGACAATCGCCCGCCGCACTCACATCGTTTCCCGATGGCTTGAGGTTGCCGGGCTCGCGACCGCGCTGGTGCTGCTGGTCGGCATCGGCATCTCCGCCTGGGTGGAGTTGCTGTTCCCGGCTTGGATCCTGGCACTGAGCATCGACATCCTCAAAGCCCGTCCCGGGGCCTCCGCGGCTAGCACGGGAACGGCCCCCCAGACCTGACCGCCGCCGTTGGCCCCTCTCAAGCCGCCTGCAGGCCCTTTCGGACTCAGCTCGGTTGGCGTACGCGGGAACGCCGCCCCAGCGCCGCCGGGTTGAGAGGAAGCCTGCGTGGCGGATCCAGCAACACCAGTCAAGCAACGTGCAGGGGCGTGCGGGCGCACGCCGGCCGGGCTGGACCTGGCGGCCTTTTACCTGAAGGAGGGCGGCTCCCTGGCGAGCGCGGCGGGTCAAGCGCCCCCGGGGCGTCGGCGCTGACCGCTGCCGAGCTGCGCCCGCTGCCCTCGCTTTCTACCCACCTGTCGTTCCCGGAGATCGCCGGGGACTTCTTCCTCTCCCCCCACACCATCAAGTCGCAGGCGAGGTCGATCTACCGGAAGCTGGGCGCCTCCACCCGCAGCCAAGCGGTCACCCGGTCCCGCGAGCTGGGACTCCTGGAGGGGTGACGGCCGGTCTTTCATGCCATCAGGGTGATGGCACTCGCGTCGGCGCGAGGTGGGATGGTAGTCGGCGGCGAGCGGAGACCTATGGGCCAGACGATGAGATTCCAGGAGACCTTGCGCCGGCTGGCGATGATCGACGAGGGCTTTGTCGAAGACCAGGCTGGGCTCGGGCTTGGCCCGGCCGTGGCGTCGGCCCTGGATCCCAAGACCGCGGCACTGCTGCACGTAGCGGCGTCGGTGGCCCTCGGGTCGCCGGCGGTCTGCCTGGAGTGGAGCACCGGACGGGCGCTGGCGGCGGGCGCGAGCGAAGACGAGATCGCCGACGTGCTGCTGGCGATCGCCCCAGTGGCCGGGCTCGGCCGGGTCGTCGCCGCCGCCCCGTATGTGGCGGCCGCGCTCGACTATGACATCGCCGCCGCGCTGGAGGAACCAGACGATCACTGACCGCTCCTCCGTTGGTCACGTCAACCTGCCGCCGGACCGGCGAAGGAACCTCCCCGGAGGCTGACGACGAACGGCCCCAGCGGCAGGCCCGCGAGAGACATAGCTCGGGAAGCGTCCAGCAAGGCCCTCGCACAGGAGGCAGGCATGGCGATTCGTGGTCCGCGCGTGGACGGCTGGACGGTGGTTCTAAGACGCCAGCCAGTCCGCATCGTGGAGGGTCGGCCGGAAGGCGGCTACGCCGACGTGGTTGAGCTCATCTGCTGTGACTGCGGCGACGATCCCGGCCTGGATCACCGCGAGGTCGCACCCCGGCTTCAGCGGGTCCGCGGGCCCTATCCGATCGCGGACGGCGTCGCCGCCTACGAGCAGCATCGCAGGCGGCACCGGCAGCTCGGGAGTGACCCGCCGGCCGGGGACGTGGCCGATGCTGGCTGAGCGGCGATGAACGCCGAGTTCTTCGCGCTGGCGTTCTTCGCGGCGCTGAACCCCAAGCTATTGGCCATCGATCTGCTGCTGATCGAGAACCGGCGGCCGCGGGCGATGTTCTTGTGCGTTCTGCTGGGCGGCTTGACCGTGGGCCTGGCGATCGGCCTGCTGGACGTGCTGGTCTTCCACGTCGATGCCATCGGCTCCCAGAAAACAGTCAGCGCGGGCGTGGACCTGGGCCTGGGCCTGTTCCTGCTCGCCGTCGGCGCTTTGGTGGCTACCGGCCGCCTGCACGGCCGGCGTAAAGCACCAGTCCCGGCACGGGACGGGCAACCCGAAAAGCCGGAGAAGAAGAAGAAGGAGAAGAAGGACGGCTGGGCACGGTTGCTGGCTGAGCCCCGGTTCGGGCTGGCCATGCTGATCGGCGCGGTGTGCGGCATCCCTGGCGCCAGCTACCTCACCGGGCTGCACATCCTGGTCACCAGCAAATCCTCCACCGCCAACCAAGTCATTGGCGTCGTCCTGTTCGTCCTGATCGAGTTCTTGCTGATCATCATCCCGTTCGCGTTCCTGCAACTGTGGCCCGAGGCCACCAAGGCGCAGCTCAAAACCGCTCAGGACTGGCTGCTGGGCCACGCCCGGCAGCTCATGGCCTACACCGCCCTGATCCTGGGCGCCTACCTGGCCATCAGCGCCCTGGTACGCCTCAGCTGACTAGTGCCGATCGCGCCCCGCCAGATGCCGCCGTTCCTTCGTGGGCAGAGTTCACCGGGCCGCAGCGTGTGGCGCTGGGCTTGGCCGGGCGGGTGGCCTGCCGATCACCTCGATGAGGCCGAGGACGACCAGCAGCAGGACGGCGATGAGCACCACGACCGCGGCGGTCGGCTGGCCCCAGAAGACGAAGACCAGCGCGGCCAGCGTCACCGTCCCGACCCGCAGGGCTGTGCGGTGCGCGTACGTCCACCGGCTGGCCGGCCCGCGCTTCCCCGCCGTGACGCAGCCGGCCCAGGCCAGAGGACAGCGCGTGGCGGGTTCGGACCGCCGCCGGGGACGGACCGGCGAAGAACGCGCCCGCCGCCACCACCAGGCCGACAACCAGCAAGGTGCGCAGCGCTGTCTTGATGAACCGGACCAAGATGTCGAAGGCGGCGGCGGCCGCGTCGGGCGGCAGCGTGCCCGCGGGCACGCTGTTCAGGTAGAGGGTCCGGGCGATCAGCAGGCCGGCGCCGAGCACCAGCATGGACGCGGCGAACCCCAGGCCCGCGCCGATCAGCGCCCGGCGGGGGCGCCGCGCGAGGAGCACGCCCAGGCCGAGCAGCACCAGCGTCAGGATCGGCAGCGCGATTTTCAGGTCGTTGATGAGCCGGTAGGCCTTCTGCGCCTTGACCAGGTTCTTGGACGGGAACAGCGCGACCGTGGCGTGGACGATGGGGATCTTGTCCGCGATCGTCAGCCCGCGGGCGACCAGGTCCTGTTTGGCGACGGCCTCCAGGGGCGCGAGGTCCAGGGTGACCTGGCCGTTGCGGACGCCGACGGCGCCGTTCTTGGCGCCGCTACCGGACAGGACGGCGACGAGTGCCTGGCTGGCCACCCGGTTCACCTGCACCCACGCGTTCGCCATCCGCGGGCCGGTGATGATCTTGTGGATGCTGCTGTGCACGAAACCGGCGACCCCGCTGGCCAGCGAGCCCGACACGCCCCGCAGCAGCGCGCTGACCCGGGGCAGGCCCCTCTGCGCCAGGTCCGCAGCCACCTGATCAGTGCGGCCCTTCACATCGAGCCGGGTGACGATCTCGGCGGTGAGCTTGTCCGTGAGGGCGCTTTGGATAGCCGGATCCTTGATCAGCGGCTCCACGTTGGCGACATACCGGCTGGTGTCAGAGACCTGGTTCGCGGTCCACACCGCCACCACCGACAGCGGCGCCAGGACGCAGCCGGCCACGATCAGCACCGCCGCAACCGGAGTCCGCCAGCCTCTCCGCCGCCGGTGGGCCTTCCGAGGCCGGTCACCCGGCTCGGCCGCTTCCGCGTGCGGGGCTTCCGGTTCGGCGTCCTGGCCGGAGCCGGGGCCCAGACGTGCGGGCGCCTTGCCATCGCCCACGTTGGTGCCGGTCATGGGCCACCTCCTGCTCTGCGGTGGCGCGCCGCGTTCAGCGCGCCACGTGACCGTGCGGGCGATTGTCTGCCGCGTTGGGACTGCTGCGATGCCCGCACCGGTCCTCTGTTCACATCCGCCGGCCGGCCTCACCGCAACGAGCACGGGGCCCTCGGGCCCGTCCCCTCCCCGGTGACGGCTCAAATTTCGGTCGTGGCTTCGGCTTCGCCGTCCTTGACGGCGCGCCTATCCGCAGCTTCGTGCGGCCGGGTCCGTCTGACATTTGTCCAGCTCCTAAACCGGCGCCAGGTAAGGCGGTCAGCGGTCTGTGGTTAGCGACCTCGTGGCCGAGTGCCCCCGCCTTCTATGTCCCGCCCCGGTCTGCTGCGCACCGGCACACGAACAAAGCAAAACTCCGAACCCTGCCACACAATCGCCATCACGCGAAATGGTGAGCCGCCGGGGTCCGGAGCAACATCTTCACGCTACACCTGCTGCGGCGACGAGGACAGGCCAGCCGGCTGGGCGCTCTTCACCAATGCCCAGCTCACGGCCGATGATCGGCACGACGCCCCGTCAGCTTCAGGGCGGCCGGCGCTCACGCCCGGGCAGGACTGTTCGGGTCCTGGCCTCCAGCCGCACCGTAGGCCTTGGCCACGCCATCAAGAAGACCTTCGGCCGGGCAACGCTCACCGGCTGCGTGCTACCGCCCGAAGGGACGGGCCAGCACTCCCCCCGACCTGCCGGGTACCTGGGGTGCTGTGCGGGTCAGCATGACGACCCCTCACGGTCCTCACGCCGAATGCCACGACGGCGATGGCGACTTTCGCCGGGCTGTTGGTGAACCGCTCGCCGAACGGCCAGACGCTGAACACGGGTTCGAGCTCCCATCCTCCGGCCCGTTTCGGGTATCCCGGGCGCCCCCTGCGCCGCAATGGCCACGGCTTTCACCCGTAGTGGGTGGTCACGGAGAGGGGTGTTACGTCGATACTTGAAGACGTGGACCCGCTTGCGCCGCTGCGTTCGGTGGGCGGGCGGCTTGCCCCGCCGATGGAGGCGATGGCCCAGAGCATCGCCGAGCGCGCCATCAGCCTGGTCCTGGACGCGGTGGATATGAACGCGGTGCTGGACCGGGTCGATATCGAGGAAATCCTCGACCGGGTCGACATGAACCGCCTGCTCGCCCGGGTGGACGTGAACGGCATCGTCGAGCGCATCGACCTCGACGCGATCGTCGAGCAGACCGACCTGGGCTCCATCATCGCCAAGTCCTCCAGTGGGATCGCGAGCGACGTAGTCGACGCGGTCCGCACCCGGACCGTCGGGGTCGACGAGTCCATCGCCCGCGTGGTGGCGCGCCTTCGCCGACGCCCCTACACCGGCCCGCCCGGCCCGCCTGCCGGGCTGCGGGCCACGGCAGCATCATGACCGCGCGAACGGGCGGGAGCATGCCCGCTCCTCCTCCGGCTGTCGCCCGGGAGAGCCTGCAAGGGCACTACGCGGGTTTCGCGTCGCGGTTCGCCGCGTTCGTGGTGGACCTGGTCGTACTCACCGGGATCTTCATGCTGGTCCTTGCCGCCATCAATTTCGCGGCCAGCATCGTGACCGGCAAGGACATCGCTTTTAACCGGGGCAGCCTCTGGGTGGTCCTCGCGTATCTGGTCTGGGGGTTCATCTACTTCGCCCATTTCTGGGGCCTGAACGGCCGGACCGCCGGCATGGCGCTGTTCGGCATCCAGGTCCTGACGAGTGAGGGCGGCGACGTCAGCGGGCGCCGGGGGATCGGGCGCACGCTCGTGTTCCCGCTGAGCTTCCTGATTCTCGGGCTGGGGTTCCTGGGCATCCTCTTGGGCGACCAGCGCCGGGCGCTGCACGACGTGATCGCCGGGACGGTTGTCGTCTACTCCTGGGACGCGCGGGCGGCACGGCTGCGGTTCCTGTCCCGGCCCCAGTACTCCGCCCCGCCCATCTCGCCCGCCCCGACCGAATCGCCTGGCCTGCCCGGCTCGCCTGGCTACCCCGCGCCAGGCGGCTCACCTGGCCCGCAGGCGCAGGACACGCGGGCAGTTCCTTGGCAGTGATCTGGTCCCGCGGCGCGGGCAGGTCAACCGGCAGGCCGGCGCGGACCCGGCCCTGTGCCGGGGTGAGCACGATCACCCGGTCGCCGACAACGCGCAGAAAAAGGCGAGCGCGGGCATCGACCTGGCCCTGGGCCTGCTGCTCGCGGTAGACGCGCTGGTAGCCACCGGCCGCCGTGGACAGCCGGGTAAACCGGAGAAGGAGAAAGGACGGCTGGGCGCCCCGGGTGCTGGCCAAGCCGTGGCTTGGGCTGGCATTGCTGGCCGGCGCGCTGGTCGGCCTTCCCGGCGCCAGGGGCCATGCCGCCCGTGGGTTCGCCAGCGCGCAGGCCGTCGGAACCGCCGCCGCATCCGTGGGCGGCGGCGGCAGCGCGGCACCGGGACGCGCGGGTGCGGTGGCGGCAGGCGCGCATGGAATGGCTGACCGAGGATCACCCCGCGTGACTGAGCGAGTTTGTGGCCTGGCTCGGGGAGGTGTGACGGTGGCCCGGCACAGGCGCCCCGGCAGCCACCGGGACAGTTTGTGAGCTGCATCGAGGTACTGCGGTGGGTGCTCCCGCCGCAGGTCAGGGACGCGCGGTTGGGTGCGCACGACGGTGCTGCCTTGCTGGCGCCAGAGTCTTCAGGCGAGCAAGGCACCGTTCACCGTGGGCGTGAGGGCCAAGATCTTACCTGACGGGCCCTGCCGGTGGGTGGGTGAGGTCGGCGAGGGTGAGGGCCAGGTGCAGTTTGAGGCGGTCTCCGCCCCGGCGCAGGTCCAGCGGTATCAGCTCGGCCACGCGTGCCAGCCGCCAGTACAGCGTTGTCCGGTGGATGTGCAGCTGCGCGGCGGCCTGCTGGACCTGTGCCGCGCACTCAAGGTAGCAGCGGATGGTCTGGCGGTATGTTCCGGCCCGCTCGTGCAGCAGTGCTCCGATGCCGGGGCAGATCCGCTCGGGCGCCGACCGGTCGCAGGAGAGGTGCTGGAAGGCCGCGTAGACGCCCAGGCTCGCCCAGTCGGCGGCCCGCCCGAACTGTGGCACGCGTGCAGCCACGTAGGCGGCGTACTGGGCGTTACCCAGGCTGGCGTGCACGTCGGCCAGCGCTGCGGCGCCGCCGCAGGTGCCGACGGCCAGCGGCGGTCCGGGCAGCGACCGGACGGCCCGGCGCAGTTCGGTGAGTGCGCCAGTAGTGGTGATCGCGACCAGTTCGCCTTCGCCGGGGCTGGCCAGCACCAGGGCGCCCGGTGCTGTCCGGAGGCGCAGGTTGGCCGCCGCGCGGGGCAGCTTCCCTGCTGCCCGGCCGGGGTCCGATGCGCGCGCCGGGTGGTCGGCCACGGGGCGGATCACGGCCAGCGCGTAGGGTGGCGGGCCGGTCGGCGCTGCCTGCCCGGCCAGCATGGCCGCGGCCTCTTGGCGGGCCTGTTCTTGTGGGTGCAGAAGCCCGTCGGCCAGGTCGCTCAGCATGGCGAACTGGCCGTCGGCCTGGATCGCCCGCTGCGCAAGCAGGTGGGCCGCCTGCGCCGCGGCGGCCTGGGCCTGCCGGGTCTGCTCGGTGGTGAGTGCGGGCTCGTCGATGAGCCACAGGAACCCGAGCAGCTGATCATCGGCTCGCAGTGGCAGGCAAAGGCGGGGCAGGGTGGCCTGCTGTGGGTCGCCGGGGATGGACACCGGTTCGCGGGCGGAGAACACTCCGTGCTCGGTCAGCTTGCGGCGCAGCCGGGCGCTGGTCTGACGCTGCAGGACCGCCTCCACCCGGCTCCGGTCCAGCCGCCCGGTCTGCGCGGTGATGGCCAGTGGGCGCAGGGTGGCGTCGTCTATGATCACTGACCGGTGCAGGTCCCTGGCCAGCTGCTCGGCGATGTGCTGCAGGTGCTCCTCGAACACGTTCTTGTCATGCCCGGCGGCCCTGCGGGTGATGCGAAGGCGTTCCTACATCTGTCGAATTCAGCCCGGCCAGTATGTGTCAGCTGTCGTGGCCGCGCGGAGCACTGCCTGTGGCAGGTTGGGAATGGGTCTTACCGCCGGGGATGGAGGCAGCTGGTGTCTGTTGACGCACAGGCCGTGCTCGCGCCGACGCTGGAGGGCCGGTATTACACTGACCAGGCCGTCTTCGCGACCGAGTGTGAGCGGATCTTTGAGCGGCAGTGGTATTACGTGGGCCGGGCCGACGAGGTCGCCGTGCCTGGCCGGTTCATCCGGCGTCAGGTCGGCCGCGAAACCGTGCTCCTGGTCCGCGGCAAGGACCGGATGATCAGGGGGTTCCTTAACGTCTGCCGCCACCGCGGCGCGCAGCTGTGCCTCACGGATGCCGGGGACACCGGCAACGCGATCCACTGCCCCTATCACAACTGGATCTACGGCCTGGACGGTGGACTGATCACCGCGCCGAACTGGCGGGCGATGGCCGATATCGACAGGGGGAGCTATGGCCTGCACCCCGTACGAGCGCAGGTTTGGAAGGGCCTGATCTGGGTGTGCGTGGATGGCGACCCCGGCCCGCTGGAGGACCAGCTGCGTCCGCAGATCGAATCCCGGCTGGGCGGCTACGGCAAGCTGGAGCGGTACCGGATCGGCGAGCTGACGGTCGGCGGCCGGGCCGAGTACGACGTGGCGGCGAATTGGAAGCTGATCTATGAGAACTTCCAGGAGTGCTACCACTGCGCCCACATCCATCCCGAGCTGGTCCAGGCGATCCCGCAGTTCCGGTCCCCGGCCATGGGAACTGGCGGCTATGACCCCGGCGGCTACCCGATCGCCTCCGGCCGTGCGTCGTTCTCGCTGACCGGACAGACCGTGCTGCCCCAGCTGCCCGGCCTCCTGCCTGCCGATGACGGGCTGTTCTACGGCATGGTGCTGCGCCCGAACTGCTTCCTGTCATTGATCAGCGACCACGTGATCGTGCACAGGTTCGAGCCGGTCGCCGCCGACCGGACGCGGGCGGTGTGCGAGTGGCTGTTCCCGGCGCGCACATTGGCCGAAGGCCGCTACGACGTCAGCGACGCGGTCGCCCTGTTCGCGAAGGTCAATGAGCAGGACTTCGCCGCCGCGCAGTGGTGCCAGCCGAACATGAGCTCGCGTGCCTACCGTGGCGGCGGCGTGCTGGTGCCCAGCGAGGTTGAGGTGATCTCGCAGTACTACGCGTGGTATCGCACCCTGATGGGCATCACGGCCAACGGCGATCCGGCGCCGTCTCATACGGCCGGCTGATTGCGGGAGTGCGGATGGCACAGCAGTATCGGGCAATGGTGATCGGCTGCGGGGCCATTGGCGCCGCGACCACCTACTGGCTGAGCCGCCGGCTGGGCGGCGGTGTGCTGGCGCTCGAGCAGTACCAGCACGGGCACTCCCGCGGGGCGTCGGAGGATCATTCCCGGGTGATCCGGCACGCCTACAGCCGGCCCGAGTACACGGCGCTGACCCCCGCTGCCTACCAGAGCTGGAATGTCGCCGAGCGGGACACTGGGCTGCAGCTCGTGCACCGCACGGGCGGGCTGATCCTCGCCGAGGACGGCAGCGCCGGCGCGGCGTATGTGGACGCGGCCGCCGCCGCGATGGATGCGGCGAATCTGCCGTTCGAGCAGCTCACCGGCACCGAGGTGATGCGGCGCTGGCCGCAGTGGCGGCTCGGCAGAGAGCACGTCGCGCTGCACGACCCCGAAGCGGGCATCCTCGACATCCGCCGGGCCACGGCCGCGCACATTGCGCTGGCCCGCGACCGCGGCGCGACAATCCTGGCCAATGCCGAGGTCACCGCGATCGCCGAATCGGCCGGCGGCGTGACGGTCACGGCTGCCGGGCGCGACTACCTGGCCGGCCGGGTGGTACTGGCCGGCGGCGCCTGGAATCCGGTGCTGCTGGCCATGCTGGGCGCCAGCCTGCCGATCACCCTCACCGAAGAGCAGGTCACCTACTTCGCCACACCGAAGGTCGCCGAGTTCATCCCCGGCCGGTTCGGCGTCTACGGCTATCTCGCCGACGACGGCCTGTACTACGGGTTCCCGGTCTACGGCGAGGTCGCTACCAAGATCGGCATCGACGGCGCCGGGCCGGTGGTCACCCCGCACACCCGGACCTTCGCCCGGGACGAGGCGCGGGTGCAGCGGGTGCTGGCCTTCCTGGAGCGCCACCTGCCTGCGGCCGTGGGGCCAGAGCTGTACACGCGCACCTGCTGTTACGACTTCGCGCCCGACCGGGACTTCATCGCCGACTATGTGCCCGGGTCGCAGCGTGTGCTGGTCTGCGCGGGCGCCGGGCACGCAGGCAAGTTCGCCGCGCTGCTCGGCCGGATCATCACCGAGCTCGCCCTCGACGGTTCCAGCCGGTTCCCGATAGGCGCCTTCAGCGCCACCCGTCCGGCACTCACCAGCGCCACAGCAGCACCCACCCGCGTCAACTCGATGTGACCGAGCCAGGGCCACGGGGCGGGTCCCGCCTGCCCGCCTGGCGAACTTGCCAGTTAGCGATCATTGCTCGGTGGGAGTTGCCTTGTCCTTGTCGGAGATCCGGATACTCGCAGATGGGAGTGGTGGGGCGAGATCGCTCAAGGTGTCATTGCTCGGCTCCGAGTTGCGCCCGAATCGCACGTTAAAGACGACGGCAATGACGAAGGCGATCACCACTGTGGCGAGGCCGATTACCAGGATGATCATTGATTCCTCTGCCCCCTACTGGGCATGAACCCTCAACGCCTCTTACAGGTCACGCGAAGACCCAATCGGCAGATGGTCACGACAGCTCTCGCGTACCACTGTTGCTTCTGTGCTCATCGGTTGCGGCGAGCGTCGATGAACTCAAGGTACAACACCTCTTCCCAGCGCACGAGAACTCCTACGCCGCGAAGGCTGGGGGCTGGCACGTGCGCGGCTAACCGGAGTTCCCAGCCGGTGAGAGAGCTCAGCCAGGGAGGTCTTCCGGGCGCTTTGCGGCGAGATGGCCATGCAGCAGGCCGGTGGACTGGCCGACCTCGATGAGGTATCCGTCGGGATCTCGCATGTAGCAGCGGATCTCTGCTCCGCGGTCGATCGGCGGCGTCACGAACTCTGCTCCCTTCGCCTTCCATTCCTGGTAGCAGGCGTGGATGTCAGCGACCCGCAAGTTCAGGAAGATCGAGGTGGTGTCGCCAGGCTGGTAGTCGACCACCGTGATGCCTGGCTTGTCGGGGGTGGGCGGGCCGCCGGGATTCATGATGATCCACGAGTTGGACAGCCTGACAGTGCACGGATTCTCTTCCAGGATGACGGTGCCGCCCAGGATGCGGGAGTAGAAGTCCCGCGATCGCGCGACCTTGCGGACGGTGATGAACATCGCCACCAGAATGCCCTCGGCGGGCGCGGGGAAGCTGGCGAAATCGTTGGGGGGCGGAGATTCGGTCATGGTTGCTCCAATTCGGCGATATTGGCCGGCAACGGCAGGGTTCCCGCGTAGGTACCGGTTAATGCCGCGCCGCGGCGGGAGTCAACGTGCAGCGCCCAGTCCCAGTACTGGTCGGAGACGAATCCGGCCCTGGTGAGCTGAGCGTGGCGCTATCGGGCCTGGCGCAGCCCTTGTTCGGCGTATTCGGCCAGCAGATCGTTCAGCGAGATGCCACGCCGTCCGGCCTCGGCTGCGAGCCGCTCGGCAAGATCGCTCGGAAGAACGATCGTGCGGCGCACGGCATCGTCGCGCTCCCAGCTATCCTCACTCATCTCAGCCAAGTCCCCTTCTGTCCGGCGCTGCCGCTGCGGCCTGCTTGATCGCGACGTAGCGGCGAAGGATGCGGTCGCTCAGCAGGCCAAGACAGCTGAGATTCGGAAATCCCGGCCCTTGCGCGAGCCCGGCCATGACCGGCAGGTGCAGCGGCGCCAGGCCCGCTACCGACAGGTCGAGATCGATGTGGCGCTCGAGCTCGCCGCGGCCGATCGCGTCCCGGTATCGGCTGCTCGCGTTGCCGCCCAGCAGTGCCTCGAACCACCGCCCGTCGAAGCCGATGGCCACGACGACGGCGTCATAGGCGACGCGCTCGCGTTCCTCGCCGTATCCGATGGTCACAATCACATCGTGCTCGCGCGCCTCGATCGCCGCCGCCCGGCCGGCGAGTGTGCGGAAGCCGCGCGCCTGGTTGAGCGCCGCCTCGGCCGCCAGCGAGAAGACACCACGATCGGTGCGCACGAGGAACTCACGCCGGTGCGCCTCGGCCAAGCGCGGCCAGTCTCCGGGGTCGGAGTAGAACCGGTTCTCGTCGTAGCTCTCGCCCCGCGAGTACAGCACGCCCCGAGTGGTCAGGACGTCGATCGTCGAGTGCTTGTGGAACCGCCTCAGCAGATCGATGACCACCGAGGCGGCGGTCTCCCCACTGCCGATGACGCAGACGTTGAGCGCGTGTTCGCGGTGCAGCTCGTGCGCCGCCAGCCAGTAGGTCCGCCCATCCAGGACGCGGGGGTGATCACGCGGCTGGCCCGGCACCGTGATAGCCGGCCCCGCACCGGTGATGACCACGCCGTCGGCGGCAATCGCATCGCCCGCCTCCAGCGTGACCTCCCACCGATCATCGCCGGTGATCTCCAGGCCGGTCACGACGCCACGGACAATCTCCGCCTGCGCAGCTTCGGCGACCTCGCGCAGGTAGGCGCTCCACTGGCGGTGCGTCGGCCGCATCCGGCCGCGGTCGACCCAGTCGCCGTAGGCACCATGCATGATCAGGTGGCGCTGCCAGCTGTACTCCGCCATGGCCGCCACCACACCGGCGGATGCCTCGCCCCAGCTCGCGGCGTACGGGTAGCCCACATCCTTTTCGGGCGGCGTCCCCAGCGGCAGCAGGCCGCTGGTATATCCCTGGCGCCCGTTCCAATTCCCCGCGATCTCGGCACGCTCGATCAGCATCACACGCGGCGCCGGCAGCCCAGCAGCGGCCAGCGCGCGGGCCTTCGCGGCGATCGCGATCCCCTTCGGGCCGGCGCCCACGACAGCAAGCGTTGCCACCTGGCGAGGATAACCAGACAGCACCGGCTAAGGCCGCCGCGCCACGAACTGAACCACAGCCAGGATCCCGTGTTGCTATTCGGTTGTCCGGCGCCGGAAATACCGGGACGCGAGCGGCGCCGCGACGGCGAGGATCAGCACCGACCAGGCCAGTGACGCCTCGATGGGGTGCTGCATGGGCCAGGCGCTGATCGACGCGGATGGGTTCGGGTTGTGCCAGAGCTGGCGGGCTGCGGCGGTCACCGCGCTGACCGGGTTCCAGTCCGCGACGGCCTGCAGCCAGCCGGGCATGTGCTGGGTCGGCACCATCGCGTTGGACACGAATGCGAGCGGGAACAGCACGATGAATCCGAACGAGGCGGCCGACTCGGGGCTCTTGCTGTTGAGCCCGACGCACGCGGCGACCCATGACAGCGAGTAGGCGAAGAACAGTACGAGGGCGAATCCGGCGAGGATCAGCGGCAGGCTTGCGCTGCTTCTCCAGCCGACCGCCAGCCCGGTGACGGCGACAACGAGCGCGCACAGGCAGGCGGTGAGCAGGTCTGCCAGGGATCGGCCGACGAGCACCGCGGGCCGCCACATCGGCAGCACCCGGAACCGGTCGATGATCCCCTCGTGCAGGTCGCTGGCCATGCCGACCGCCGTACCCATGGTGGAGGTGGTCAGGTTGAGTGCGAGCGTGACGCTCCAGCTCTGGGGTTCGCTGCTCAACGAGCTGCTGGATCAGATGCTGGCCCAGCGCAAGATCTTCCTGATGCACGAGCGCAACCAGGCCGCCCTGGAGAAACTGCACCGCAAGTAACACGACGCTGAGCACGACGACATCGAGCATCGACTCCGGCAGGCACTCACCGATCCGTCATTGTCGCTGCGCGACCGGGTCCGGATGGCATGCTCGCTTGGCGCGGTCTTCGGCGGGCTGCTCATGGCCGGGGACGCGTTCGACAACGTCTCCAGCGCCGAACTCGGTTCCCTGGTCCAAGACGCGGTCCGCGACGTCGTCGCCGGTCCCAGCACCTAGCAGGACAATGCTGGTCCTCGGGCCGGTGCCCTTCGGGTACCGCCAGCCAGACGGGTCAGCGGCGCAGGCTGGAGCAGCTGAATGTATTGGTCAGGTGGGCCGGTTGTGTTCCCCACCAGTTGGGGAAGGTGACGGTGATCGTCCCGGCCGGCGTGTACTGGCAGTAGCGAAGCCACGCGTCGGCCGTGTGTTCCCAGGCTGCGGCGTTCCCGGCGATGCGCCGGACCGGGTACCGGAAGTCTGTGGCCCAGCCGGCCGCCAGGACGACGACGAGCACGGCGACCGCGGCGATGGACCTGGGACGGGGCCACCATCGGTGCATGTAGGCATCGGCCGCGACGATCAGCGCCGCGTCGAGCAGCAGGATGGGCAGCGTGGCATACCGGGCGCCGTGTTCCACCCTGATCGTGACTCGCTGGCCAGGCCCGCTCCAGGCCAGCGCCGAGGTGACCGCCGCGAACACCAGGCCGGTAACCACGGCGGTCACCACGAATACCCGGCACCGCCCGGGCTGCGTGACCACCGCCGCGCCGAGAACAACGACGAGGAAGCCGCCTGCGAGCATGGTGGCGCCGGTCAGCCCCACGAGGTGGCGCAGGTTCCAGGACAGGTGCCAGCCAAGCGCCGGTAGCAGGACCTCGCGGGCATAGAACAGCACCGCGTTCACCGGGTTATGCGGTATGAGCCGGGACTGGTGGCTTGCCGGGATGATCAGGAGCTGGAGCAGGCTGCCGAGCGCCCAGCCGGTGGTCGCGGCGTGCTCGCGCAGGCGCCGGGGCACAACGACCGCCCGGGCCGCGAACAGTGGCGCGAACAGCAGTCCGAGCGAGCTGGAGGCTGCCGCGGCGAACGCCACCACCGCGGCGAGCGTCGCGCCGGCCCTGGTGCGTGGCCGCCACAGCGCTGCCCAGAACAGGGCGACGAGCAGATACCAGATGGAATTGACGCCGTTATCGGCGATCTCCAGTTGCGCTACCGGCAGCAGCACCACCGACAGGCCGAGCAGGGCACGCAGCCAGCGCGAGCTGACGTGGCCCGCGCTGGCGTGATAGACGAACAGCCCGCACCCGGACGCGACCAGAGCACCGCTGACCGCGAAGACGACCGAGGCGTACCTGATCGGCGCCATCGCGGCAATCTGGCCGATCAGTCGCGGGACCAACTGCAGGTATCCGCCGTAGGACTGCAGCAGCTGCCAGGGATGCGCGAGCGCTTGGGGCAGGTAGACACCCGGGTCCTCCGCCCAGACGGTCTCCCAGGCCGGCCTGCCGCCAATACGGGCGAGCATCACCAGCGCCCCGAGGACGACCGTGGCGGCTTGGATCAGGACGAGTACCCAGCGCGCGGGGCGCGCCCGCGGCGACGGTTCGGCCGGCGCCGGGAACAACTCGGCGAGTACGGCACGGACGCCATGGCCAGCGGCCGGCGGCGGGCCCGTCCCGGACCTGCCCTGGCCGGGCGCGCGCAGTTCAGGCGCGGACACGGCTGGAACCTACCACCAGCCCGTCCGGCGTAGGCCATACCGACCACCCCGGTTGCCTATAGAACGGCCCAAGTGGGCGCCGGGTGGGCCGGCGTCGTTCACGGGCCATGAACGAGCGCCACGTGCCGCCGCGGGCGCCGCCAACTACGGATAGCTGACGACGTCGCTGGGTGTGGTATTGGTCGGCGTCGCCGCACCGGTGGTGTTGATCACGTGGGTGATGCTTCCCTCGTTGTTCAGCGAAACCGTGAGCAGGTCGTGCCACGCCACCCCGGCCGTGCTAGGCGAGGAGAACGCATTGGCCGAGTTGACGGCCGGATTGACGTTGAAGAAGCAGTAGCTGCCCAGGCCCCAGCCGCCGAACGAGGTGACGTTGCTGGCCACGGCGATCGCCGGATACCCGTTGGACGAGCCGTTCATCCAGGCCGCCTGGTTCGGCGGGTCGTAGGGCATCTCGTTCTGGAAGAAAATGATCTTGCCGTTCTGGCCGTTCCAGGCGACCTCGGTCTTCTGGTAGTGCTCGACGAACAGGCCGGTCGCCTCGACATTGTTGCCGTTCACGATCATGCCGCTGTCGGCGGTGTTGGTGGTCCAGCCCACCGTCCCGGAGTTGCCATGGTCGGCGCGCCAGGCCCAGACGTCATCCACGATGGTGTCGTTGGCATTCACGACCAGGCTGGCCGTGGCCTTGCCGGCGATGTCGCCGCCGATCCGGAAGAACACGTCCTGGACCGAGATCGGGTCGCTCGCGTGGCTGGCCGTGGAGCCGGCGGTGCCGACGGTCAGCAGGGCCGGCGAGTTCGTCGTGCCGGCGTCGAACAGCAGGCCCTTGATCCGGACCCCGTTGACGTCCGACACCTGCATGGTGTTGATGCCGTTCTGCGGGATCAGGGTCGGGAACCCGATGCCGAGGATCGTGGTGTCGGCGTGGGTGACGTTGAGCGTCTGGTTGATGTTGTAGACACCGGGGGTGAACAGCAGGTTGCATCCTTGCGACAGTGCGGTGTTGATGGTCGCCGCGCTCATCGACGGGTCGGCGACGAAGAACTGGCTCATCGGCACCGAGGTGCCCGGCGTCGGGCCGTTCGCCCAGCTGGGACCGGAGGCGTTGGTCCGCAGCGACGGCTCGAAGACGTGGTAGTTGCCGCTGGAGTCGACGTAGAGGTAGGGCACGTCCCGCGACACCGGGGTGGTGGCCAGCGTCGTCATCGGCGGGCTCGGGAAGCTCTGCGCGGGGGCGCCGTTGACCCCCGAGAACACCATGTTCCAGACCGAGCCGCTCCAGCTCCCGAAGTTGCTGTCCCGCGAGTACCACTGCTGCTGGGACACCGAGGAGACCTGGCCGGAGACCTTGCTGTCGGCGATGTAGCCGCCGCTGGCGAAGCCATTGCTGGCCGGGGCCAGCTCCAGCCCGCCGTGGATGTCCATCCGGCGGAACGGCCCCGCCTGTGCCACCGCCCACCGGTCCGACCCGGCGGACGGGTTGATCGCCATGTTCTCCGCGGACCGCCAGAAGTTCTGCGTGGCGTTGCCGGTGCCGTCGAAGGCGTCGACGGTGACGTCGCCGTTGATCGTGACGTCGTCCGGGTTCTGGCCGAGGCCGGCGATGGAGGTGTAGTACCCGATGTTGGCCTCGACGCTGTAGGTCCCCGGCTTGAACAGCAGGGCGTAGCGCTGAGTGCCGAACTGGTTGAGTTTCTGGGTGTTGAAGACCGAGTCGAGCGTGGACTGGATGGACGAACTGGACATGCTCGGGTCGAAGATGTCGACGTTCGGCCCGAGGTTGGGGGTGTTCGACTGCGCCGGGCACGTGGCGGTCGTGGTCACCGTCCAGCCGAACGTCGCCGACCCGGAGGCGCCCGTGGTGTCCTTGGCGGTCACGGTCACGCTGGACGATCCCGCGGTGGTGGGCGTCCCGGAGATCAGCCCGGACGAGGAGCTGATCGCCAGGCCCGCGGGCAGGCCGGTGGCGCTGTAGGTCAGGGTCTGGCCCGACCCGGAGTCCGTGGCGTGGATCTGCAGGCTGGCCGCCGTGCCGACGGTGGACGACTGGCTGCCGGGATTGGTGACGGTGACCGTGTTGCCCCCGCCGCCTCCGGTCGTGGTGTACACCCCGAACTCCCACAGGGAGTAGCCGTACTGGGTGGCGCGGGCGGTGCCGTACATGCGGATGTACCGGCCGGAGCCGGTCACGTTCAGGGTCTGCATGCCGCCGGTGCCGGTGGTGGTCGAGAAGATGGTGGTCCAGGTGGAGCCGTCGGGAGAGGTCTGGATCTGGAACGCCGTGGCATACGCGGTCTCCCAGTCCAGAGCGACCTGGCAGATGTTCTTGCTGGAGCCGAGGTCGACCTGCAGCCACTGCGGGTCGGAGAAGGCGCTGGACCAGCGGGTGCCGGTGTTCCCGTCGACGGCCGCCGAGGCGGGGAAGCTGGCGTTCTCGGTCGACGACGCGGTGGCGGGCTGGTTGAGGGCGGCGTTCGTAGTGCCGCAGGTGCCACCGGACAGCGAGCCGAAGACCTGGAACTCCCACAGGGAGTAGCCGTACTGGGTGGCGCGGGCGGTGCCGTACATGCGGATGTACCGGCCGGAGCCGGTGACGTTGAGCGTCTGGGTGCCGCCGGTGCCGGTGGTGGTGGAGTAGATGGTGGTCCAGGTGGAGCCGTCGGGAGAGGTCTGGATCTGGAACGCCGTCGCGTACGCCGCTTCCCATTGCAGGACGACCTGGGTGATCGAGGCGGTGGAGCCGAGGTCGACCTGCAGCCACTGCGGGTCGGAGAAGGCGCTGGACCAGCGGGTGCCGGTGTTCCCGTCGGTAGCCGCCGAGGCGGGGAACGAGCCGCTCTGCACGGAGGACGCCGTCGTCGGCCGCCCCTGCGACAGTAACGCCGCCGCGGCGCTCGCCCGGCTGGCCGGGCTCGCCACTAAGGCCGCGGCTGCGGCAAGCGTCGTCACCGCGGTGAAAACCCAGATCCGCCGCTGCCGGAACGGCCCGAACGCGTGCGTGACAACGGATGCCATGGCGAACCCATCCCTGGTGTGAAACTGCCCGCGGAATGGCCCGAGTGGGACTACTTATTTCAGGCCTTAGTTCATAACTAGATTTAACTTCGCCGGGCGCACCGGTCAAGGGGTCGCCGCCCGGGACTTTGACCGGGAGGCCGGAGGCGCTGGTGTGGGGGCACGGGACGCCGCCACCACCGCGGCGCCGAGGCCGGCGCTTCGTAAGATCCTTGATATAAGACCTGAAGCGGAAGGGCAGAGGATGCTGGCGCGACGCCGATCGACCGTCCGCGACCTGCGCCGGGACAACCGGTCCGTGCTGCTGTCGGCGCTGTACTTTGATCAGCCGTGCAGCCGGCTCGACCTGAGTGAAGCCACGGGGCTCAGCGCCGCATCGGTGAGCAACGTCATTCGCGAGCTGATCGATGAGGGCATCGCGGCCGAGGCCGGCTCGGTGGACTCCGACGGCGGGCGCCCGCGCGTGATGCTTCAGCTCAACCCGGACTACGGCTACGTCATCGGGGTGGACGTCGGCGAGACCAGGGTCCAGGCCGAGTTGTTCGATCTGATGATGACCGAGCGCGCCAAGGCCGCGTACCCGCTTGACCCCCGGCAGCACGGCCCCGAGGTGATCGTCGCGGCGATACTGTCCGGGCTGGACGCGGTGATGACCGGCGCGGGCGTAGCGCCATCGGCGGTCCTCGGCGTTGGTGTCGGGGTCCCCGGCATCGTCGAGGATGGGCCGGAGTTGCTCGTGCACGGGCAGCCCTTCGGCTGGGAGTCGGTTCCGCTGGCACGGCTGCTCCGGTCGGGCACGCACCTGCCGCTGTACATCGACAACGGTGCCAAGACGATGGGCCAGGCGGAACTATGGTTCGGCGCAGGCAAGGGTGCCAGGCACGCGGTCGTGTGCCTGATCGGCTCCGGGGTCGGCGCCAGCATCATCACCGCCGGTAACACCCAGCGCGGCGTCACTTCGAGCGCGGCCGAGTGGGGCCATACCACCGTCGCGGTAGGCGGCCGCACCTGCCGCTGCGGGGCGCGCGGGTGCCTGGAGGCCTATGTGGGTGCCGAGGCGATCCTGGACCGGTTCGGGAGCCCGCTGCCCGGCGAGGACGAGGAGTCGGCACTCGCCGCGCTCATTGAGATGGCCGCGACATCGCCAGCTGCGGAAGAGGTCCTTGCCGAGACGGCCTTGTACATCGGCGTGGGCATCGCCGACCTGATCAACCTGATCAGCCCCGAGAGGATCATCCTCGGTGGCTGGGCCGGGCTCCTGCTCGGGGAGCGGCTGCTCCCCGCCATCCGCGAGTCGGCGCGCCAGCATTCGCTGAGCCATCCGTTCGCCAGGACCACGATTGAACTGGGCAGCTTGGGCCCCGACGCGGTCGGGCTCGGCGCCGCCACGCTCCCGATCGAGCATTTCCTCGGCGGCACGGCGCCAGCCAGGGAGAAGAACCACGCGGCGGAATGACGTCCGGGCGGCAGCCTTACTAGAGCGACACCGACAGCCAGGTACTGTGCAGCCGGTCCTGGCGCCAGTACCAGCGCATTTCCCCGGACGCACGGGCGACGGCCGCGAAGTCGCCTGGGCGGCCCTCACCGTTCCACGGCAGCAGGCAGACGGCATCCACTGGTGGTCCCCACCGGCCGATGTCTGTAGTCTTCTGCCATCGAGGATCGCTGGCCTCATCGTCACGCCACAGGTGGGCCAGGCCGTCGTCAGGCAACGGGGTGAGCAGCTCAAAGCCACCGGCCTGGCCATAGCTGTTCCGTGCCAGGCCGGGAATCCCCGCCGCGCCCCTGAAGACGAACTCCGGGCCGTCCCAGCGCCCGGGCTGGCGCGGCGACAGCCGGTAACAGGCCAGCAGTGGCCCCGTCCGGACGGCGGCCGCAAGTTCGCCGTCCGCTCCCTCGGCGAGGACCACCGCGTCCACCCGGCCATGGTCCTGCCCGAACACGCCGCCCGCGGTCCAGGGGCCGCCGTCGCGGTACAGGTATCGCACTCCGGCCGTCCCACTGGGGACAATAAGCGCGCCACGCCCGTCGCTCCATATCGCGCTCGGGTTCCCGGCGACATCATCGGCGATCCAGTCCGGCCCGTGCCACGGGGACGACGGCGACGGTTCCCGCCAGTAGCGGCCTAGCTTCCCGTCCGCCTGCACCAGCACTTCGACGTTTCCGTCGCCGGCCTGGACGATGCTCGCCGCCGTCACCCGGCCGCATTCGAGCGCGCGATCGACCGGGCCGGTCCACGACTGAACGGGCGCGTCCCGCTCTCGCCAGTAATGCCGGACGCCGTTCTCGGGTCCGGGCACCACCATCTCCAGGTGACTGCCGCCGTCCGCCACCGTCTGCGCCAGGAAACCGCCCCCGGCATTTGGCCGGTTCCACGGGGTCGCCGAGCCGGCCACGATCGCGAACCGGTGGCCCTCATTGTTCAGCTCCCCACGCTCCCACTCGCCGCCCGCCGGTTGGCCGTCAGCGTCGCTGAGCGCGGACAGCAATTCTGCGGACATGAATCCGCGGTTGCCGGAGAGGAAGTGCAGGATCTTCACGCCCGCGTGCTGGGCGTCCCTGATGGAGGCGAAATGCCGGGCCTGAAAATTCCAGATACGTGGCAGGGGGTTCACGTGCGTGCCTGTAAACGCCATGGCGCGTACCAGCGCCATCTGGTCCAGCCTGCCGTAACGGCGCCACTCCTGGTGCCACGCGCTGAACAGGTGCGTGATCTGCGGCGTTCGCCGGAAGGCGATAACGCCGCTGTTGAAGTACGGATAGGTTGTCAGGCCAAGGCGGATCATCAGCCTGTACTCGTCGCCCCACAGGTCCCGCCACCAGTCCCGGCTCTTGTTCACCGCGGTGGTGTCGCCGATAGTCGGATGCACGTCGGCGGCCATCGCGATATCGCAGTTATCGAGTGCTTTCCAAAGGCCGGAGATATCGGCTATGGGTATCGCGTCGGCGTCGAGGAACACGGTGGAGTCGTAGGCGAAATCCGCCAGCCGCGTCTTGTAGTGCCGCGAGGCGAAGCCGTCGTCGGCGTCCGCCACGACCACCTCCTCACACCTGAGCACGGCGGGCAGCCAGCCTGGCTGGTCACTAATCACCCGGACGGGCCCGCGGTAGCCGTAGCGCCGCAGCGAAGAGATGCTGGCGACCGCCATCTCACGATGCTCGGCGCCGGTCGCCAGGTAGAGAACTCCGCGGCCGTCCCCGGCATCGCCGCCGTGTCCTTCAGCGGCGAGCGGCGCCCGCGCGCGGGCGCGAACCGGGCGCCAGCCCAGGTCTATCGTGCTGCGCAGCAGCCGGACCCTGGCTCGCTCGTGGTCATTGCGCGCGTAGCGCGCGTACGGGGTGGGAAGCTCTCGCTTGTTGACGAGCGTCTCCGGGTCCGGGTCGCTGGGCGTGAGATAGGAGGCGAGACCGGCCTGCATGCTGAGCGCGACCGCGAGCAAGATGTCGTCTTCCGGATCGTGGGACTCGCCGAGCATCGCGCGCATCTGGGGTACATAGGCCAGGCATCGCGTGGGCACAAAATACGCCCTGACGAGAAGGTCGACCTCGGTAAACCCGGGCCCGCGCGGCACGTTGCGGGCGCGGTAGTCCCCATTGGTGCCGACGATGCGCCCGAGCTGGCCGAGCGCGCCGAACGTCCGGAGCTCTTCTGCCTGGCTCCAGAAATGCTCCACGCAGCGGGTGCCGGGGAGCATGTCGTCATCGAGGAAGAACGTGTACCGGTGGTCGTAGGCACCCAGCGGCACGTACCTGCTGAATGCCCCGAGGTTGTGCCCCCACCGGTACAGGCGATCGATGTAAGGCATCGCCGCGCCCGGCAGGCGGAACTCGGGCGCGTCGTGGCAGTCGCACACGGTGACGGTGCACGGCAGCGTCTGCGCCTTCAGCGCCCGCACTATCTCGGCGACGTTGTCCGGGCGGCGCCAGTTGATGACCACGGCCTCCACCTGGTGCCCGTGCAGGTACGTCATGCCGCCCTCACCCGTCTGGTTACCGGCGCCAGCCACCCCTGAGAAGCGCTGAGCGGCAGGATGGTCCAGGACGCGGGCATGGTGTCCGAGGTGAACTCCCGCGCAAAGCTGACCATGCCGCCGTCGGCCAGCAGGCCGGACAGCTCCTCCTTGCCCGCGTCATGCCGGTACAGCTCCCGCCCGTCGCTGTCGTGGACGCCGACGTACCAGAGCAAGGGATCCTCGGTTGCGCCGCGCGGCAGCGACCGGACGTCCACGGCGATCTCAACCATGTGGACCTTGACGCGCTCCGCCCAGTCCGGCTCAGCCGGCGGGTTCGGTGGCTCCCCGCCGCACCTGGTGTAGTCCTGCACGCGGCGATGGCTGAAGCTCACGCCGGCGTACTCCTCATAGCCAGCCAGGGTGCGTGCCAGCCCGAGGCCGAAGGGCCCGGGCGCCGGGCCAGCGTAGAAGCCTGCGATCTTTTCGGCGGCCCGCTGGCGGAGCTCGTGCCACGCGGCCCCCGTGCCCGCCTGCCCGGTGTGGTCGTCCCAATGCATCACCCGGTGCCCCCGCGTGTAGTCGTGCCAGGTCACCACCGCCGTCGGGTGGAACAGGTCGTATCCGTGAGTGAAGGCGCGCAGGGCCGTGACCAGGTCGTACGGCGCGTAATACATGTCCGGGTCGCACGGCACGTCGGCGGCGAAGCTTCCGGGCGCAAACAGCATGTGGCCACATAGGGACCGCGCCCGGACCGGAGCGCGGCGGCCGGGCCCGAGGTCCAGCAGGGCCGCCCTGACGTCAGGCATCCCGTCGGGGCCGAAGCCGGTGAACTCGGCGCCCAATGGCGCGTTCGCGGCCGCGGCCTCGCCGATGGTGAACGCCGGGGCGGGCGCGGACAGCAGCGGCTTGGGGCTGCCGGTGAGCGCGGCCTGTTCGATCAGCGTGGTGTCCCAGCCCGGCGCGAACCGGTGGTGCGAGTCGATCTGCAGGAACCACTCTTCCCCCGCCCACAGCTTCATGATCTCTGCGCGTGCCCACCCGTCGCCGCGGCTGTCCCGCCAGTCGACGTCGAGGACCCGGAACTGTTCCTCGGACATCCAGGCGGGAAGCTGCTCGCCGGGGCCGTGCTGCCAGCAGACAGCGAATCGCAACCGCTCCGGCCGGCTGGCCTTGACCAGGCAATCCGCGATCGTGCCCACCACGTCCGGGTCGCGGTAGGCCGCGACAGAGACGAAGATCCGCTCCTCGGCGGGTACGCGCCCGACGATCGGCGTCAGCCATCCCCGCGTGGCGCTGTGCGGCAGTACCGTCCACGTCGAGGGCGCCCGCTGTGTGCTGAACTCGCGCTGTAGCGTGACGCGGCTGCCGTCGGCCGTCTCTCGCTGCTTGGCTATCTCGTCCGCCTGGGCGTCCTGCCGGTAGATCTCCTCGCCCGCGTCGTCGTGGACGCCGACGTACCAGAAGGCGGAGTCGTCGAAGCGCCTCTGGCGGCAGTCTGGCCATATCGACCCGGATCTCGAGCGCGGTGGTCGCGCATGCGCTCCGCCCAGTATGCGGTCGGCGGGCGGGTTCGGCGGCTCGCGGCTCAGCCTGGTGTAATCCTGCACCCGCCGGTGCCGGAAGCTGACGCCGGCGTAGGCCTCGTAGTCGGCCACGGTCCGCTCGGCGCCCGCGCCGTCCGGGCCCACCCACGGCTCACCAGGAACCGCCCCGCCTTCGCGAGACTCGGCTCGTCCCGCTCCCACCACGCGACCGGAGAACCGGCATCGTGGACGTGGTCATCCCAGTGCTTCGCGCGCCCGAGCACGGGAGTACTCGTGCCACAGGATGTGCCGGGCCGGGTGGAACAGGTCATAGCCGTGCGTGAACGCCCGGACGGCGAGGGTTATCTCCTCGCCGAGGAAGTAGAGCTCCGGGTCGTACGGGAACGTCCCGCACGAAACTGCCCGGGGCGAACAGGAAGTGCGCCGAGAGGAATCGCGCGCGAATCGGGACTGCCGGTGGTTCGGTGACCATCCCCGGCTTCGGGAGGAGTATGCCTTCGCGAGTGAAGCAGTCGAACTCCATGGTGGTCACCTCCTCCGCTGCCGCCGCTTCCGGCACCGGGCGTGAATCCGGCGGCGTAGGTGGTGAGGACCGGCTTGGCGCTGCCGGTGAGCGCGGCCTGCTCGGTCAGCTTCTCGTCCCAGTCCACGGCGAAGCGGTGGTGGGAGTCCAGTTGCAGGTACCAGTCCTCACCGTCGTAGAGCTTCATCACCTCGGCTCGTGCCCAGCACGCGCCGTTGCTCAGCCGGGCATCCACGTACTGAACCGCTGAACCGCGGGTCGGCCAGGTCCTCCGTGCCCGTCAGCTCCGGGCCGTATTGCCAGCAGATGCCGAAGCGCAGCCGATCCGGGCGGCGGGCCTTGGCCAGGCAGTCGACGATCGTCGGCAGCAGGCCAGGGTCGCGGTAGGCGGCGATCGAGACGAAGATCGAGCCATCGGCGGGAACGCCGGGGCTCACTGCTCGGTCATCCAGCGCAGGCGCTCTGCCAGCGGCAGCGTAGGGGGCGGTAGGACGTTCGCGGTGGAAACCCCGGACGAGGACGGCGGGGTGTGGGTGTGGTGTGGCGTACTCGGCGGCGGCGTGTGCGTCCCTGTGGTCGTGCGGCGGGGCGTGGTGGGCGGCGGTGTGTGCGTCCCGGTGGTGGTGTGGCTCGGTGTCGTGGGTGGTGGCGTGTGTGTCCCGGTGGTGGTGTGGCTCGGTGTCGTGGGTGGTGGTGTGTGTGTCCCCGTGGTCGTGTGGCTCGGCGTGGTCGGTGGCGGTGTCTGGGTGCCGGTGGTGGTGTGGCTGGGGGTGGTGGGCGGTGGTGTGCCCGTGCCGCTGACGCTAGGGGGCGGGAAGGTGATCAGCGGGGTGGTGCACGGCGGCGGGCACGGCCCCGACGTCGGCGGGCACGGCTCGGGTGCTGGCGGGCACGGCCCGGGTGCTGGCGCGCATGGCCCGGCGCCCGCACACGGCGGGTACGGGGGGTTCGGCGGGAGAGGCGGGTACGGCGGCATCGCCCCACCGCATCCGCACGGCGGGTAGGGCGGGTACGGGGGATAGGGCGGGTAGGGCGGATAAGCGCACGCGGAGCCGGACGGGTAGGGAGGCTGCGGTGGGTACGGGGGCATCGGTGGGTACGACTCTGCCCCGGGGGCGTGCGGCTGGGCACTCATCACGTTATTCCTTTCGCCGTCGGCGCAAAGTTGAAGGGCAGGACGGTCGCGTACACCAGACGGTTGACCGACGTGCCGGGGGGCGCGGACTCGATCACCTCGGACTCGCGCACGACGACCCGGAACTGCCCCGGGTCAGGCTCGGCCGTGAACGCGATCGTGCCCGACCACAGCACGGACGCAGGCTGGCTCGGTGCCGGTGCGTCCTCGGTGACGGTGGCGACGGTGTGCGGCGCGGGCTCCCAGCCGAGATCAGAGGTGACTCCGGGGACGCGAGCCTCCACGGCCACATCGATGACGGACGCGGCGGGCCCCGTGGCGCCAGCCCGCCCACGACCAGCCGTGCCTTCGCGGGCGTGGCCGGGTCGAGCGTCAGCGACGCCGACCTGTCCGGCGCGAGTTGCGCGAAGTCCGCGAGCACGACGTGCGACAGCTCGACGCCAGCGATCGAGCTGGGCTGGTAGCGCGCCAGCGCGAGGCGGACGAACGGCATGTACGCGTCGGCGTTGGCGAATTCGATGTCGCAGTACCACAGTCGGCGGTCGGCGTCGTATCCCACCGCGGTGGCCGGCCACGTCGACCTGCTGGTTCTGGTTCTGCTTCTGGTTCGCCTCGTCGATGGTGAGCGCGGTAGCGGAGGCCGTCTTCGCGGTCAGGTCGTCGATGGTGGGAACCGCCCCGATCGAGCCCGTGCTCCACAGCGGGTCGAGGCCCCACTGGGTGATGAACTCCTTGCACGCTTCGCGCTGTGCGTCGCTGGGCGGCTGCGCCGGATCCGGCCACAGCACGACGCCGAGCAGCTCGCCTTCGCCGGAGGAGTACCAGGGCCGGCCCAGGTAGACCCGCAGCCCGTTCCCGAACCGGACCTCGGTCTTCAGGTTCGTCGATTCTTGCCGCTCCCAGCCGAATGTGGGCACCACGTACAGCACGTCGGGGGCGAGTGGCCGCGCGGAGCTCGGCACGTCGATCATGAGCGGATCGCTGGTCCGGGTGAAGTCCAGCCCGGGCTCGCTGAAGTACTCCTGGAAACGCGAGCTGGCGACCGCCCAGTAGCTGATGCAGCGGTGCTTGGTGTCGCCGAGGTTGTGCACCGGCGCGGCCACGTCCGTCGGTGTCGTCACGCCGGAAAGCTGGTCGAACGGAGCGGCGAACCACAGGGTGTCCACCTCAGGGATGTAGACGGCGACCATCCGCTTCTGTGACCCGTCGCTGTAAAGGACCGTCGGCCTGGAGCGAGCCGAGCTGGATCTTGTCCACGGCTCCCGCAGCGGGCCTGCGTGTGGGACCCGGCTGGCTGGTGTCGTCGAGCCACTCGGTCCAGGTGGCCTCGATGTCGATCGTGGCCGTGCTCGCCCCGTGGACCTTCAGGGCGCCGAGCAGCACGACCGTGTGCGAGCCGACGTAGCGCCAGGCGGTGACCGGCCAGAACTTGTTCTCGGCCGACGGGATCGCCACGGGTGCCTCGGGATGGTGCACGACAGGCAGCCGTGTCCATGCGGGCCGCCCGAGCGGCTGCTGGACCGCGTGCACCAGCGACATGGACAGCCGCGGGGTGATCATCTCGTTGCCGCCGGCGAGGGTCAGCTGCGTGAGCACGGCCAGTTCGTCGGCCACGCTCGACGAGGGCGGAGCCTGCATCGCCCTGCTCGAGCGCGGCCGTCTGCTCCTGCTCGAAGGACTCGCGGACCCAGTTCCACACGCCGAGGAGTTCCAGGTCCGCTGGATCGACATAGCAGCCGAGCGGGACGGTCGCGCTTTCCGCCTTGGCCGAGCGAAACGGTCAGTACGCGCGCCTGGCCGTCCCAGGCCGGCGCGGCCGTCCCGTCGGCGAGCCGGATCCGGAACGGCTGACGGTCTCGGCCAGGCTCGTGCCCGAAGCTGCAGCGTGCGCTGACCGGCTCGGCGTGCGGGCAGGCCGTCGAAGGCGGCGCCCCGGGCCAGCGGATCGGGGAAGTACGGCACGGTGAGCTGTTCGCCGGGCTCCAGTGGCGTGTTGCCGACTGTGGCGAAGTGCCCCGGTCCCGCTGACGATCAGGTCGTAGACAGCCGCGTCGGCCCGCAGCCGGCCGTGCCGTCATCGAGCATGCCGTGATGCTCGACGAGTAGCACGGCTGCTCGGGGCGGTGCGACGTGCCGCTCGTCGGTCTCGGCCGACGGAGCGGCGTCCAGCGCCGGGTCGCTGTTGCGGCTGCGGATCGCCAGCTGGGCGTTCGACCCGCCCGGACCCGGGAGCGCCCGTACGACCAGGACCGGCGGGTTCACCGGCTCGTAGCCGCAGGTACGGCAGCGTGGTGCCCGGCCGCGGGATGGCGAACTGGTCGTCTGCCGTGTGTGTCCGGCGTGACGCTATGGCCGGCCAGGTCGACCGCCGCGGACGCGCAGCCGGTACCGGTCCCCGAACCGCAGCGGCGGCAGCGAGCCGGGGTGCGCGGTGAACCGCGTGGCCATCTTGAACGGGGTGACCGCGGCGCCGTCGTGCGGGTCGGGTCCGCGGCCAGCGCCGGGTCGGGGCTGCGGTTCAGCGGCGGCCCGGCCGCGGCGCGGACAGGCTCCAGCCGTTCCACCGCGCGACCCGCTCGTGCACGTACAGGTCGGTGCCCGGCTGCGGCGCGCCCGCCGCGGTGGCCACCGGAGTCGTCCGGCCGCGTCGGGTCGTCGGCGGGCTGCATGACCGCGAGCTGGGTGAATCCTTCCTCGTCGGTGACGGTCAGTGAGACCGTGCCCTCGCTGCCGAACCGGTAGGTTCCGTCCCGCCGGTGCAGCGACAGCCACCGCGCCGACGCGAGCGGACCAGATGTCGAGACGGTAGCCGCGCAGCAGGTCGCGCGCGTTGAGCGCGCGCGGCGCGGCGCCGCCCTGGAGCGCGGCCTCGAACGATTCGTTGTCCCGGATCGCCTGCAGCAGCTGCTCGGCGCGCCCGTCGGCGAGCAGCGAGATGCCCGACGACCGCAGCGACGGGCAGGACCTGCTCGATCGCCGTCGCGGATCTCGGCGAAGGCGACGCTGTCGGCCAGCGCCATCGCCTTGAGCAGCGCCCCGTCGAGGTCGACCTCGACGAGCGTGAAGTCACGCCGGGTCAGGGCGAGGAAGCCGTCGATGACGTCGCCGCCGGCGATGGTGCCGCTCGCCAGCGACGCCGGGTCGGTCGCGGGCGCGGCGGCGAAGCTGGTGTCCGGATCGCGCGTATGCGGTGTCGGCACCTGACCCAGGTCCGGCGGATCGGACCACTGCCAGCCCGGGGTGACGTCGGTCACGGTCAGCGAGAGGTAGCTGCCCGCCGCGGGCGACGGCGGGCAGACCGCGTCCGGCAGCTCGACCGGGAAGACCAGGCCGAGCGCGGTGCAGCAGCGGCGGGTACGCTGCCAGCGCGCCGAGCGCCTGGTGGAAGTCGAGCAGGCTGCGCGAAGTCGGCCGCGGTGCTGGGCAGCGGCGGCCGGTGCGGGCGCCGGCGGCAGGCGGTGGTAGAGCGCGAACTGCGCGGCCATCTCGCGGGTGTTCAGGGCCGCGACGATGCGCGGACGGCCTGCGCCCTGCGACGCCGTCGTCTGGGCCCGTGCTGGTCGCCGCCACATGCGTCACCCGCAGCTCGCTGAGCACGCTGTCCAGGATCGACTCCGGCCTCGTCGCGGAAGATCAGACTCCTCGAGCAGATCCTGCAGCAGTTCGCCTTCGCTGTCGCCGGCGCGGGCTCGCCGTCGCTGCTGTCTGGTAGGTCGTGTTTGAGGAAGTCATGCGCGTCGCGCGCCGGGTAGGACACGAGCAGCCGCTGGTCGAAGTCGGGCCGGGGATACGGGGCGACGGCGGCGTCGCGGCTCGAAGATCGCGTGCCAGATGTCGGGCCGCAGCGGCCCCGTGGTCGACCGCGACGGTGGCGGCACCACCGCTGCACGCGCAGCGTGACCGACAGCCCGTGCTCCTGGACCAGTTCCGGCCAGTCCAGCCAGTCGGGGAAATCCGACAGCGCCGCCGCGCCGGACAGCCGCGGCGACAGGTAGACGTTGACGCGCAGCCGCCCGCCCGGCGCCGACCCCGGCGGGCAGCACCACGGCCGTCAGCGTTTGGCTCGCCATCAGCATCGGCTCCGTTCACGCGAAGGCCAGCGCGTACTCCGACCACTGGCCGGCCGTCATCAGCTGGCCGACATCGGGGTCGCCGCCGCCGGCGCTGAAGCTGCGCTCGACCGACAGCTGCACCGAGGCGCTGAAGAACAGCACGTGCACCGACACGGTGAGCGTGGCGCGGCCCTCGATCACGTTGCCTGGGCCGAGTGCTGCCAGCTCAGGCTGAGGTTCAGGTCGATCGAGATCGAGATGATGCCGAGGACCGACACTTCGCCGCCGATGTCGATGAACCCGGTCAGGTCCGAGTCGGTCCCTTCAGCTGGAAGTAGATGCCGGCCATGACGTGCACGCCGCCGCTCGCGACGCCGAGGTCGAAGGCGAAGTTGCCGCCGAACTCGAGGGCGCCCTCGACCATCTGGACACCGTCGGCGTCGAGGATGACATGGACGAAGCCGCCGCCGCCGAAGATCTCGACCGTGAGCAGGAACGGCTTGGAACGGGAGGCGAAGCCGAACTCCACGGCGGGCTTGCCGTCGAGGTAGGGCAGGTCGAGCCCGGCCATGATGGCGATGTGCTGCAGCGAGAAGACGCCGCACGTGATCGGCGGCAGGCCGAGCGTGTAGCTGACCTTCAGCTCCGTCTCGGTGGCTTTGATCGACGGGCCCTCGCCGCCGAACAGGCCGGGCGGCAGGATGTTGGCGAGCGTCTGGACGAACTGCAGCGGCCCGTCGAAGGCGATCGGGCTCTTGTCCGCCAGGTCCAGCGTGACCATCGACTTCGCGCCGTTCTTCGAAGTGAAGCGGATCGGCGGCGATCTTGAGGTCGATGACCCCGAGCAGCTGCAGCTGGAAGTTGGTGAGCTCGCCGGTCGCCGACGACGTCGGCGGCGTGCCGCCGAGGTGGGACTGGATCGTCACCTGCAGGTCGAGCGCAGAAGTGCCGTCGGAGTTGAAGACGATGTTCACCGGCAGCGACGGCGTCACGGACTGGCCGTCGAAGTCCTGCAGCTGGGGCTGCCAGGTCAGGATGGTGTCGAGCTCCGTCGGGTGCTGTCGGTTCGGCTTAGCCTCGGTGCGGATCTCGGGGCGTTCTGCGCCGCGCTGGCCAGCAGCGTCTGCGGATCGACGCGGGATGAGGCTCGCCAAGCGGGATGGTCCCGAAGAGCTTGGCGTCGCTCGCGCCGAAGTACGTGCGCCGGGTCGATGTCTCCCTGCGCGGCGTCGGACGGTGACCCCGATACCAGCCCTTGCGCGCGGACAGCGGCGGTCAGCGTGATGTTCGGCTGGGCGAACCCGCCCGACTTGTCCGCGCTGAACGCCACGGCCGGCTGGTCGGACGGCGATCTCGGCGAAGACCCCGGCGTGGGGGTCGAGACCGGCTGCCAGGTAGGGCGCATAGAGCTGGATCAGCACCGCGACCCGCGTGCCCAGGATCTCCGACAGCGACGGGACGGTGACCGCGGCGCTGTCGAGGACGGGGATGAAGGGGGCCTCCGGGTACGGCACGGACTCGCCGGTGAGCTGCGCCGTGAAGTAGAGGGCGCCGGTCTTCAGCAGCGGTGTCGCCGGCCGTCGGGTCGGCGTAGGCGACCTTCTGCCCGCGCGCCGCGCAGCGGCGGGTGTCGGCGTCGGCGGCGTATGTCGGTGATCACGGGGTTCAGGTCGGTCTGCGCTGAGGCTGACGAAGATGAGCGGTGCGAGGAAGTTGATGTCCTGCCCGGCCAGGTCACGGGCGGTGACATGGAACTGGAACGGATTTGCCGCTTACGTTCGACCCAGAACGAGTTGGCGCTCCCGGGGTCGTCGATCTCAGGCGTGACCCGGGTGGTGATCCGCACCTGCGCGGCGAACGGCATCTCCCGGCCGTCGTGCTGGTAAGGCGCGCCCGATGTAGGTCTTTTCCTGCTCGCGCACGACGATGTACATGCGCTGCCGCAGGTAGGCGACCGGGGAACTGGCCGGGTTGCCAGGTCTGCGCCGAGCGGCGCAAGCACCTTCCGCTCGGTCACCTTGACCAGCGAGGCGCGGTGCCCGAACGGGTAGAGGAAGCCCTCGTAGACGATCGCACGTAGTGGTCGCGGCCTTGGGTGGCGAGATGGTCCCACTCGATCAGGTCAAGCGCCACGACGCCGGAGGCGGCCGCTGGCGCGGCCGGCTCACGCGACCGGGGTACGGACCGGCTCACGGACCGGCTCACGGACCGGAGCGCGAACCTCCTTGGTGACCGGGTACTGCCAGGCGCCCCGTGACGTCAGCCAGCCACCGAGCGCGGACAGGAACAGCCGGCTCGCGTCGACGGGCGCCGGCACGTAGGGCCGTGCGCCATGAGCGTCGGACAGCGTGTAGCCGCTGAACCCGGACGTGAGGATGACGATCTGGTCGCGATCGCTCGCCGACATCGCCACGGTGAGGGAGGTGTCGGGCGTTGGCAGGCCGTCGGCCACGAAGTTCGGCGACCAGACGGCGCGGACGGGCACCGGTGCTGTGGTGCTCGCCTCGGTGAACGCCCGATGGTCACCTCCGGCGCGGCTGCCGAGCCGGGTGTGCCACAACTCGGCGCGTCCCGCATGCAGTACCGGCACCGCGGCGTGCTCCCAGCCGGGCAGCAGCCCGCCGGGCATGACGTTCGGCGACATGATCAGGCGGTACGGCAGCTCCAGCGAGGTCTCCAGGGCTCCCGGCTCGGCGATGGGCGGCCCGGACGGCGTGCCCGCCGCGCCGGGCAGCATGCGCGCCGCGGGCGGCAGCACCGGCTCCAGGAGGGACCAGTCGAGCAGCCCGGCGATCGAATAGTCGATCTCCTGCACCGCCGACGGCAGCCGGAAGACAAGGCGGCTCTCCCCGGCCGGCCATGCGGCCACGGTCCCGGGCGCGAGGGGTGTCTCCGGCCCGCCGGGAAGCGGAGGCGGCTTTGGCAGCGAGGGCGTTGGCGGGTTGAAGGCCGGCTGGTTCACCAAGGCCGTCTCGAAGAAGGCCTGCTCGGCGATGGACTGCGGGGGGAAGGCGATGACCAGATAGGCGGGCTGGCCCGGTGTATCGCGGACGAGTCTGGGCCGGCCGGGCCGGGAGGCGTCCAGCCGGAGATTGACCGTCCGCACCGAGAGCGCGAGCAAGTCATCGGGCCGCAGAACGGTCAGGGTCAGCTGCTTGGACGGGTCCATATGCGGTCACCGCGGGAGGGGGGTACGGGGGATAGGGCGGGTACGGGGGGGAGGAGCAGCCGCACGAGCAGGCCGGATACGGCGGGTACGGGGGATACGGGGGGTACGGGCGGGTACGGGGGACAGGAGCAGCCGCACGAGCAGGCCGGATACGGCGGGTACGGGGGATACGGCGGGTACGGGGGATGCGCGGGCGGCGGCGCGACCGGCGGGCAGATGGGCGGCGGCGCGACCGGCGGGCCGCAGGGAGGCGTGGTGGGCGGTGGTGTGGTGGGTGGCGGTGTGGGCGGCGGCGTCTGCGTCGGTGGGGGCGAGGCGGGGGTAGGCGTCGGCGGCGGCGGCGCGTGCGTCGTCCGTGGCGGCGTGCTGGGCGGCGGTGTGCTGGGCGGTGGTGTGGTGGGCGGTGGTGTGGTGGGTGGCGGTGTGGTGGGTGGCGGCGAAGAGGGCAGTGGGACTTCCGCCTCGGCAACGCATGCCGCCACGAACGGCCCGGGCAGCAGCGGGCCGTCGTCGGGCTCCACCACAATCGTGGCCGAGGGCTGGCTGCCAAGCCGGTCCAGAGCGTTCATGGCCCCCGCTCCGCGCTCAACTTTCAGGAACGGCGCACAACCACGGAACAGGCATCACGGGTAAAACGTAATTGAATGTAATTTCACCCATGTGATTCCAGTTATAGTTGGCTGTTCTGATTGTTTCCCGACTGCCCGGCTCGCGTATCAGGGAAATCACCTATTTTTGGGTATAGACCAGGCACGGGAGCCGGAATACATTGACGGTGTGCTGCTTGGCCGCGAGCGCGAGTGCGCCCGGCTGGACACGATGATCGGCCGGGTACGGGGAGGTTCAAGCGGCGCCCTCATCATGGAGGGCGAAGCGGGGGCCGGTAAGACAAGCCTTCTGGACTACGTGTCTGCGCACGCGCGAGACCTGCAGATTCTGCGCGCCCAGGGTGCCGAATGCGAGCAGGACCTGCCGTTCGCAGGGCTCGCCGATCTGCTCGGCCCGGTGCTTGGCTACATGGAGGCCCTGCCGGGCCCGCAACGGACGGCGCTGGCCAGCGCTCTCGCCATCGGACCGGCAGTCCCCGGTGACCTGTTCACGGTCTGCGCGGCGACGCTGAGCCTCCTCGCCGCCGCGGCTGCGGCACGGCCTGTGCTCGTGATGGTCGATGACGCGCACTGGCTGGACGTCGCGTCGGCACGGGCCGTCGAGTTCACCGCCAGGCGACTGGGCCGGTACGCCATTGGCCTCATTGTCGTGCTGCGCCATACACCGCCGGGGGCCTCGTGGCCGGCTTATCATCGGCCGGGCGCCTCGCCCGCCGGCACGATGCTGGTCGTCGGCCTTGATGAGGGCGCTGCCAGGCAGTTGCTGGCCGGCACGGGGCGCGGCATCGCGCCATCTGTCGCCCAGCGCCTCGTCGAGGGGACCGGCGGCAATCCGCTCGCGCTGATCGAACTGCCGGCCGCGCTCACGCAGCCGCAGCTCAGCGGCTTGACCGTGTTGCCGGAGCCGCTTCCGGTCAGTGCTGCCATGCGGCGCGCCTTCGCGCTCCGGTTCGACGCGCTCGATGACGACACGCGGCGGACGCTGCTGCTCGCCGCCGCCGCGGTGGTCGACCTCGGCACGCTGCGCCGTGCCAGCGCACTGCTGTCACTGGCCGGAGACCTGACGGCAGCCGAATACGCCAACCTGGTACGAGTCCGCGACGGGCAGGTGGAGTTCACGCACCCGCTGGTCCGCTCGGCGTGCTACTACGCCGCCGGGCCGGACGACAGGCGAGCAGCGCACCACGCCCTGGCGGCGGTCACCGATCCGGAACGCCAGCCGATCCGGCGGGCGTGGCACCTGGCGGCCGCCGCCGCCGGCGCCGACGAAGAGGTAGCGGACAGCCTGGAGCAGGCGGCCCGGGTGGCAACCGGCCAGAACGCGTTCGGTGCCGCGAGCCGCGCCTACCAGCGCGCCGCCGAGCTCAGCATCGACGAAGACCGCCGTCTGTCGCGATGGGTCGCGGCCGGGCAGGCGGCCCACCTGAGCGGGGATCCGGAGGGTGCTATCCGCATGCTCCGCCGGGCGCTCGACCTGGCCCCGGACCCGCTTACCAGGGCCGACGCCGAGGTTCTGCTCGCCCGGGCGGCCGTATACGCCGCGCCGAGCATAGAACTCGTTCGCGAACTGACCGACGCGGCAGACGCTGTACTCGGCCTGGACACGGCGCGGGCCGCCGTGCTGCTCGCGTCGGCGAGCGACGTGAGCCGGATCGTCGGCCAGACCGGGCTCGCCGCGGAAACGGCTAGGCGGGCGGTCAGCCTCGCCGGTAGCGGCGGCATCGGCTGGCTGCTCAGCCACACGTCGCTGGCTCAGGTGACCATCGCGACGGGCGGCCGCGCGGCAGGCCGCCGCATTCTTTCCCGGGTGCTGGACCATCCCGGCGCCAAGCGCCGCGACCCGGTCATGGACCTGATCAAGGTGCGATGCGGCCAGGCGCTGATCTGGTGTGAGGAGCACCAGCAGGCGGAGGAGGTGCTCCGGTCCGTGGTCGAGTCCGCGCGGGCGGGCCACCGGGGCGCCGATGTGCGGTACGCGCTCGCCAGCCTCGGCGACCTCTATTTCCGCATGGACAACTGGGGCCAGGCGCTTGCCGATGCGACCGAGGCAGTCGAGCTGACGACGGACCTGGGCATCAGAAGCGATCTCGGCTGGGCGTTCGCCAGCATCGCCCGCGTCGAAGCCGCCGTAGGGGCGGAAGGCGCATCCCGGGAGCACATCGCCCGCGCGGTCAGTCTCGCCAGGCCCAGAAAGATGGCGTCAGTGTGGGCGACGGCCTTGGCGGCATCGGGCTTTCTTGAACTCGGCCTGGCCAACTACGCGCGAGCCGCGGCGGATCTCGCGCAGGTCGCCGACCAGATGTCCGCGCAGGGCATCAGAGAGCCCTACCTGCTCACCTGGCGGCCGGACTTCATCGAGAGCCTGGTCTGGCTCGGGCGCCGCACCGAAGCCCACGAGCAACTGGAAACGCTCGACGCCGAAGCGGCCTCGACGGGCAGCCACTGGGCCACCGTCGCCGTGGCTCGCTGCCGGGGACTCCTCGCGGATACGCCACACCGGGCCGTCGGTCGGCTGGGGGAGGCGGTGGCCATCGCCGAGGCGTCGGCGGGCAAGTTCGAGCAGGCGCGTGCCCGGCTCTGTCTCGGCCAGGCACTGCGCGTCGTGCGGCGTCATGACGCCGCACGACATGAACTCCGGGATGCGCACGTGCTCTTCGAGTTGCTCGGCGCTGGTCCGTGGGCGGCCCGCGCCGCCGCGGAACTGACCCGACTGAACGCGAACACCGCGAGGCGGCCCGATTGGGCTGACGCCAGGCTCACTCCGCAGGAACTGCGGGTCGCGCGGCACGTGGCCGAGGGCTTGAGCAACCAGGAGGTGGCGACCCGGCTCTTCGTCAGCCCCAAAACCATTGAGGTGCACCTGGGCCACATTTACGACAAGCTCGGGGTCCACACCCGCACGAGCCTGGCCCGGCTCGTCCACACCGGTGACCTTCAATAATGGCCTGCGTTGCCCAGCCCCCACCGGGGCAGGTCCTCGGTGGCCCGATCGGCGAATGCGGCATGGCCGCCCGCATCAGCCGTGACGGTTGAGCGGGTACGGCGGATAGCGGCGGATAAGGCGGATAAGGCGGATAAGGGGCAACGGCATATGCCCGCGGCGCGGCGGGCCGTGATGGATAGGGCCCTGCCTGCTGTACCTGCCCCGTCCCGCCAGAGGGGGCGAGGCAGGCCATTTCCGGCAGCGCGGTGTAGGTGAACTGGCCATCCGCCGAGAGGGCCGAGGTGCCGATCGGAGTGGTGACCGTTACGTCCACCATCCCGGCTGCCGGCGCGGCCGGAACGGTCACCATGAGCCGGGTATCGGTGACCGCACAGAAGTCTGCCGCCGTCGCGCCGAAGCTCACCCCCGTCACACCGGTAAAACCGCTGCCGGTCACCGTCACCGCGCACCCGCCGGCCACCGGCCCGCAGCGCGGGCTGACGCCGCACACCTCCGGCAGTCCGGTGCCGTGGGCCGGGGTGGGCGTAGGAGTGGGCGGCGGCGTCCAAGTGGGCGTGAGCGGCGCTGTAGCAGTGGCCGTGGGCGTGAGCGGCGCTGTCGCAGTGGCCGTGGGCGTGAGCGGCGGGGTCGCGGTGGCCGTGGGCGTCAGTGGCGGTGTCGGAGTGGGTGTGGAAGTAAGTGGCGGTGTCGCTGTGGGCGTGGGAGTGATGGGCGGTATTGGTGTCGCCTGACCATAGTTGATGTCACTAGACACGGTACGGTCACGGTCCACGTCCATTCCGGCGATTTTCGCATCATTCTGGTATTGATAAATGTGGCAACGGGGGTCCACCTGACCGGCGGACCACGCGGCGGTTTGCCATGCATATATGGCCACGGCGTTGTCCAGGGCATACTTTACAACAGGATAGCCACCATACACGCCGACGCGCTCCGGTCCAATTATGGTTGCCGCACCTTGCAAGTAAGCGCCTACAGTTGGCAGCTGCGGATCAAATACTTGAACATCTACTCCGAAATAGATGGGGCAGCCCGCTAGGCCGAGGGCGGTGACTTGCGCATCGGCGGTCTGTGCATCAGCAATACCCTTAGCGTACCCACCCAGTGCGTTGCTGGTTCCCTGTTCGAAAATCACCACGATTCCGAGGCCATTCGACGTGAAATCGGCGATCTCTGCCGTGGTCAGGTTCTTGCTGCTGCCCGGCGTGGAAACATATCGGCATATAAATGACAGCCCGTTCGCCCTTGCTGCCGCTGCCGACAAAGGCCCGTATGCGTAATCAACACCTTCAAGTGCCATGTTATCCTCCGCCAGCGGATCAGGCTACGATCCTTGCGGGAAGGCCCCGGAACGCTCGATGAATTATCGGCGTACCTTAATCTATCAGCCAGGTGAGAGCCGTCAAGGCTGCCGACGACGCGAATTCCCCGCCATCCGCGAGTCAGCGTCCCGGGTATTCAACCGCCCTCGGGGTGATTCGGCCTTACCCGCGAACGGCGGCATAGCGCTGCAGGAACAGCGCCTCGGTCAGGGCCATCGCCGCTATCTCGGCGGGGTCCACGCTCTCATTGGGCGCGTGAATCAGCGACAGTGGCTCCACCACGCCCAGCAGGATGACCTCGGCGTCGGGGTAAGCGTCGGCGAGTGCGCTGCACAGCGGGATCGAGCCGCCGTCCCCCAGCGTCACCATCGGCCGGCCGTAGGCCTCCTGCATGGCCGCCGCGATCGCCTGGTACGCGGGCCCACCGGTGCTGGCCGCGAAGGGCGGCCCGGCGGAGTCGACCTCGGCCGTCACGCGGACCCCCCAGGGGGCCACGGCGTGCAGCTGCCGGACCAGTGCCTCGGCCGCCTCACCGGTGTGCATTCCGGGCGGGACCCGCAGGTTCAGCTTGGCGCTCGCGCGCGGCGTGATGGCGGCCGTCGACCCGACCACCGGTGGGCAGTCGATGCCGAGGATGGTGACCGCCGGCCGCGCGTTGACCATGTCCGCCACCGCGCCGTCCCCGAGCAGCGACACCCCGTCCAGCACGCCGGCGTCCGCCCGGAACCTGTCGGCGGGGTAGGGCGCACCGCGCCACACCTGGGTGTTGTCCAGCCCGCGGATCGTGGTGTTGCCGCGCGCATCCCGGAGTGTGGCCAGCATCGCGACCAGCGCCGCCAGCGCGTCGGGAGCCGCCCCGCCGAACATGCCCGAGTGCACCTCCGACGCGAGCGCGTCGACGTGCACGACCACGTCCGCCACGCCGCGCAGGCTCACGGTGACGGCCTGGCCCACGGCCTCGTTCCCGCCGTCACCGATCAGGATGGCGTCGGCGCGCAGCAGGCCGGCATCCTCCGGCACGAACTCCTCCAGGGCGCCGGTGGTCTCCTCCGACCCTTCGATGACCAGCTTCAGGTTGACCGGCACCCGGTCACCGAGGGCGCGCAGCGCCGCCAGGTGCATGAGGATGTTGCCCTTGCAGTCGGCGGTACCCCGGCCGTACCAGCGCCCGTCCACCTCGGTCAGCTCGAACGGCGGGGTCCGCCACGCGGCCTCGTTCAGCGGCGGCTGGACGTCGTAGTGGGAGTAGAGCAGCACGGTCGGCGCGTCCGGGTCCGCGCACGGCCGGGACCCGAGCACGGCCTGGCTGCCGTCCGACATCTCCGCGAGCCAGGCATCGGCGAACCCGACGCCGGCGAAGGCGTCCCGCACCCACCGTGCCGCGCGGGCGCATTCTTCCGGCGGGAACTGGCGCGGGTCGGCCACCGAGGGAATGGCCACCAGTTCCGCCAGTTCGGCACGCACCTGGCCCATCAGGCCCGCGATGTGTTCGCGCAGGCCGGTGTCTGCTGCGCCGTTGCCCATGTTTCCTCACTCAGGTGCCGAGGCCGCCGAACGACGGCCGTGGTCATCGTGCTCCCGATGCGCACGGTTAATCCTCACACCCCTCGATGGGTGAGGTTCACCGTCGTCTTGCCGATCCCCGCCGGGCCCGTCAGGGTCAGCGCGCACCGGCCGGATGGCACCCGGCCGGGGAAGGCCCGACCTCGGCAAGCTCGCGGTCACGCCCAAGCGGCCCCTTCGGCGGCACCTGCCAATGGTGCCACCACCTGCGGTGCCGTTCCTAGCACCGTCCGGCAGGAAAGCCTGCGCGCCTGCGTTGCCAGCGACCGGGGCGGGCAGGTGTGCATGGAACGCTTGAGTGAGTACCTGACCGAAGGAGGCGCCGGGGACCATGACCGGCTGGACCACCCTCGGGTTCAAACGGATACCAAGCCCGGCCCGGGCGGATGTAAACCATGGAGGACGGCATGCGCACGACCACACTCGGCAGCCAGGGGCCGCGGGTCGGTGTCATCGGCCTGGGCTGCATGGGGATGACCTTCTCCTACGACATGGAGACCCCGCGTGATGACGCCACCTCGATCTCCGTTATCCACCGGGCGCTGGACCTTGGCATGACGCTGATCGACACCGCCGACGCGTACGGGCCGTACACCAACGAGGATCTGGTCGGCCGGGCGCTTGCCGGTGGCCACCGCGAGCGCGCGGTGCTGGCCACCAAGGTCGGCCTGCTCACCGACTCCGTCGAGGTGGCCAACCCCGGCGGAGGCTCACCCGGGGCAGGCCGGGACGGCCGCCCGGAACACGTGCGGGCGTCGATCGACGGCAGCCTGCGCCGGCTCGGCACCGACCACGTGGACCTCTACCAGCTCCACCGGGTGGACCCACAGGTGCCGGTGGAGGAGACCTGGGGTGCGATGGCCGAGACGGTGGCGGCCGGCAAGGCGCGGCACATCGGCCTGTCCGAGGTGACGGTCGCGGAGATCAGGCGGGCGCAGGCGGTGCATCCGGTGACGTCGGTGCAGTCGGAACTGTCCCTGTGGACCAGAGATGCCCTCGCCGAGGTACTGCCGTACTGCCAGGAGCGGGACATCGCCTTCCTGCCGTTCGCGCCGCTCGGGCGGGGTTTCCTCACCGGCCGGTTCGCCTCGTCCGACGACCTGCCACGCGACGACTTCCGGCGCGGGCTGCCGCGCTTCCAGCGCGACGCGCTGCGCGCCAACCTGGCGATCGTCGGCCAGGTGCGCCAGGTCGCCGACCGGGCCGGGGCCACCCCGGCGCAGGTGGCACTGGCGTGGGTGCTGGCCCAGGGCCGGCACGTGGTGCCGATCCCCGGCACCAAGACCCCGGGGTACCTGACCGACAACGCAGGTGCCGCCGACGTGGCGCTGAGCGCGGCCGACCTGGCCGACCTCGCCGCCCTGCCCGCGGCACAGGGCACCAGGTACTGAGCAGGCGCGTGACACAACCTTGCCGATGGGTGGCAGATCCCCGGCCGCAGTAATCCCGGCGCCGGGGTTCCTAGGCTCCGGCCCGCCCGGCCAGGACTTCACCGGCGAGCTTCACGCAGTCGGCGCAGATCCAGACACCCGGGCCGGCGACTACCTGAGACCTGCCCGGCGCGGCCCACCCGCAGAACGAGCATTGCTGGCCGGCCCCTTTCCTGCCGCGCCGGCGCTGCTTTCCCGGGCTCAGGTAGCACTCGAGTTCCCTCTTGATGGCGGGGATGCTGGCGCCTAGCTGCCCGAGCACCCTCCTGGCGCGCGATCCCTGATCCAGCGCCAGCGCGCCCAGCAGGTGCGCGGGCCCGACGTGGTCCAGGCCGGCCCGCCGGGCCAGCGCGGCCGCCCCCTCGACCGCTTGCCGTGCCTCCGCCGATTCCGGCGGCAGGTGCCCGTCCGGCTGGCCCCCGCCGGGGAACATGTCCCGGGCGGTCCGCCGTACCTCGTCGGCCCGGATGCCCAGTTTCTCCAGGATGGTCGCGGCCACGCCCTCCTCGTACAGCCCGAGAAGCTGATGGTGCGTGCCGATCTCCGCGGCGCCGTCGGCGGCCGCCTCACGGGCGGCGGCCTCCAGGCAGGCCACCAGCCTGGGCTGCTGCTCCGGGCTGCCGAGCGGGGCCGGGCCGGGCAGTACCGTGAAACGCTGCCGGGCGGCCTGCTTGGACACGCCCATCCGCTCGCCGATCTGGGTCCATGAGCACCCCGCCTGGCGTGCCTCGGTGACGAAGTGCCCGATCAGTTCGTCGGCGGCCGACGCCAGTTCCTCGTTGAGGGCCAGCGCGGCCTCCAACCGGTCGAGCGGTGCGTCACCGGCCCGCCGCCCCACCTCCTGCACCAGGCCGGGCAGGTTCAGCGACCTCCATGCCGACAACTTAACGTTGTCGTTCCGGCTTCGTCAATCTTAAGTTGTCGCCAAGCCTGAGCCGGCCGGATGGAACCGGGCCCGGCAGGCCGTGCCCCGGAGCTCAGAACTGGGTCTTGAGCTCCTCGATCTCCCGCGCCCGCTGCTGGAGCTGCGCGTACGCCGGGCGCTCCCGGATCCGGGCCAATGCCCAGCGCACGGCCTCCGCGCGGTTGGCCGCTATCCCCGCCGTGATCAGCACGTCCACGGTCTCCAGGTCGGCCGGCCCGAGCCGGGCCATCACCGGGACCAACTGGCCCTCCCCGCCGGGCGCCGGGCCGGGCTTGGTCATCAGCCGCAGTCTCGGGCCCCGGCAGTCGGCCTCCTCCTCGCCGGCCGCCACGACCTCGAGCAGCCCGACGCCGGGCAGCCGGTCCAGGTCCCGCCGCAACTCGTGTACGGCCTCGCCGTGGGCCTGGTGGAACTCCTTCACCGCCTGCTCACGGCCGGCCTGCCCGGCGCCGGCCTGCAGGTACACGCGCGCCAGCAGTTGCCCGGGCTCGATCTCGGGATCGTCACCGTAGCCGAGCACCGCGACCCGCTCGATCGGGGCCCCCGGGAAACGCTCCCGTACCAGTTGGCCGAACTGCTCCTGCAGGCGGTCCAGCTCTGCTCGCTCCATCGCAGCCTCCGAGTTTCGCTAGAAATCAGCGTAACTCGGGTTACTGAGTCATGCCACCCCTCGTGGCCGCCCGGCCGCTCTCACCCGCTTCCTGCCAGCTCAGAGCTAGCCACCCGCCATGGCCCCCACGATCAGGTAGGGCTCCGTGCCGGCGGCGACCGCGGCCGGGAGCCGTGCATCCGGGGACTCGTGCGACAGGTCCTGCTCGCACGCGAAGAACCGGATGAACGCCCGCCGCGGCCCGCCGTCGTGCCCGCGGATCGTGCCGCGCAGCACCGGGTACCTGGCCTCCAGCGCGTCCAGGACCGCCCGCTGGGTGACCTCACCCTCGACCCGCAACTCCACCTCGCCGTCCACCCGGGCGAGCGTGCGCAGGTGCGCCGGGAGCACCACCCGGATCATGACAGCGTCTGGACCTCGACCGAGAGCACCGCGGGCAGGTCGCGGACGATCGGCGCCCAGTTGTCCCCGGCATCGGCCGACGCGTACACCTGGCCGCCGGTGGTGCCGAAGTACACGCCGCAGTCCTCCAGCGAGTCCACGGCCATCGCGTCGCGCAGCACGTTGACGTAGCAGTGCTCCTGCGGCAGGCCGCGGGTGAGTGCCTCCCAGTCATCCCCGCCGGTGCGGCTGCGGTAGACGCGCAGCTTCCCCTCGGGCGGGAAATGATGGGAGTCGCTGGTGATCGGCACCACGTACACGGTGTCCGGCTCGTGCGCGTGCACACCGATCGGGAACCCGAAGTCGGTCGGGAGGTTGCCGCTGATCTCGTGCCACGAGCCGCCGGCGTCGTCGGTGCGCATGACGTCCCAGTGCTTTTGCATGTACAGCACCTCGGGCCGGGCCGGGTGCATCGCCAGCCGGTGCACGCAGTGGCCGACCTCGGCGTCTTCGTCGGGGATGCCCTCAGAATGCAGGCCCCGGTTCACCGGCTGCCAGGTCTGGCCGTCGTCGTCGGAGCGGAACGCGCCCGCCGCGGAGATCGCGGCGTACATCCGGCCCGGGTGCGCCGGGTCCAGGATGATCGTGTGCAGGCACATCCCGCCCGCGCCCGGTTGCCAGGACGGCCCGGACCGGTGGGTGCGCAGCCCCGGCAGTTCGGCCCAGTGCTGCCCGCCGTCGGTGGACTTGAACAGCCCGGCGTCCTCCACCCCGGCGTAGACCGTGTCCGGGTCGTCCGGCGCGGGCTCCAGGTGCCACACCCGGGCGAACTCCCACGGGTGCGGTGTCCCGTCGTACCACTGGTGGGTCCCGGTGGCACCCTCGTACTTGAACTCGTTGCCGACCGGCTCCCAGGTCGCGCCGCCGTCGTCGGAGCGCTGGATCACCTGCCCGAACCAGCCGCTGGACTGGGAGGCGAACAGCCGGTCCGGGTTAGCGGTGGACCCGGCGACGTGATAGATCTCCCAGCCTGGGAAGAACGGCCCGCTCACCTCCCAATGGTCCCGCTTGCCGTCGGCATTCAGCACGAACGCGCCCTTGCGCGTCCCGGCCAGTACCCGTACCCGGCTCATCACCGCTCCCTTCCACGCGGCCGTCCCCGGCCATCGAGCTGACCAGGGCGCCTGACCTCAGCTTTCTCCACTGCTACCGCTGCTGCCTGACGTTTTGACTGAACCGGGGCCGCGATTTCATCGCCCGCACGGATGCGCCATGCTGGTGGCCGCATCCGGGCCGTCAGGGAGGAAGCGCGGCATGGGCTGGAAGAACCTGGGGGAGAAGCCGGTCTTCGGCACGCCGTGGTTCCGGCTGAACATGGCCGACGTGGAACTGCCCGGCGGGCGGCGCCTCGACCACTACGTGCTCCGGCTGCCCCCGGTCGTGCTGGCCGCGGTGCTGGACACCGAGGACCGCGTGCTGATGCTCTGGCGGCACCGGTTCATCCCGGACACCATGGGCTGGGAGATCCCGTCCGGCATCGCGGATCCGGCCGAGGACCTCGCGGCGGCCGCCGCGCGGGAGACGTACAACGAATCCGGCTGGGAGCCGGAGGAACTGCGCCCGCTGGTCCGGCTGGAGGCCGCCAGCGGGCTGTCCGACTCGGTGAACCACGTGTTCTGGACCCGGCGCGCCACCCACCGGGGCGACCCGCCCGCCGCTTTCGAGGCCGAGCGCATCGACTGGATCCCGCTGGATCAGGTACCCGGGCTCATCGCCGGCGGCCAGATCCGCTCGGCGGTCACCGCGGCCGCGCTGATGCTGCTGCGCGACCGCCGCACCGGCGAACGGTGAGGCGGGCTAGGGCTCCTGGAAATCGGGCTGCGTCCAGATCTGCTCGCGCAGGTACTTCTTGACGGTCTGGATGTACTGCTGCGCCGGTGCGGTGTGCCAGCGCCCGGCGAACCAGCGGCCGACACAGCCCCACTCGTCGCCGGCCTGGTAGGTGCCGACGTGCTGCACCGTGTTGAGCCAGGTCTCGTAGCCGTCGTAGCAGGACCGCCAGATCCCATACGCGGTGTCCGCGTTCATCGCGGTGGAGTCCGCGATGCCCGGCCAGCTCGACTGCTCGTAGGGGTACCTGTTCTGCAGGATCCCCCAGCTCTGCGGGCACAGGCCCGGCTTGCCGTCCACCCCGGGGCCGTGCCCCGGCGGGCAGCCGCTGCTCTCCCAGTCGCCCAGGGTGGTCTGCCGCCACCAGCTCTCCACCGCCGCCTGGGCGAACACGATGTCCTGGTCGATGCCCCACTTGCAGGCGGCCCAGCGCAGGATCTCCGCGGTCGTCCCGGTGAAGTCCCCGTTGATCCGCGGCGCAATGAGCTGGTCCGCCTGCGGCTCGTCACCGGACAGGAACCCCGCCCCGACCGGCTCGCCCTTGGTCTGGTTGTAGCGGCGGTTGACGCCCTTGTTCTCCGCGATCGGCCGGGCCCGCACCCACCGGGCGCACTGGGCGCCCGACGGCAGCGCCGCGCCCGGCGGCAGGGTGTGGAAGTAGGCGGGCCCGCGGCCGGAAGCCCCGGCGCCCTGCGTGGCCGCGGTGCCGGGCAGCACGGTGCCGCCGGTTCCCGCCTCGGCCGCCTGCGCGGCGGCCGTCAGGGCCGCCTCGCGCGGGCCGCCCGTGGGGGCCGCGGGCCGACGGTGACCGCTTGACCCGGCCGCCACGGAATGGCCTTGCGGTGCCGCGGTGGCGCACGCGGCCACGGTAACCAGCAGGCCCAGCATCACGGCTACCGAAGCGCGCCGCATCGCCGCCAAGCGGCGCAATGGTCGCATGATCCGCATGAGTACCGGTCCCGGGACGGGAGTGTCAATCGGAAGTACGGATCCTGGGCCCCCGGTTTCCCCTAAGGGACCCGCGTCAGCCGGCCGGACGGCCGTCGCCGCGGGCTCGCGTTGTCGACCCGGCCGCGCCGATGACTCCGCGGCATGCGTACCGTCCTGTCTTGCGGGGCCCATGCCGGTGCGTGGCAGGCCATAGGAGGAGGAATAGCGATGTTCGAGCACACGAAGGCGTTCAGCGGGTTCTCCGCGGACGACATCCCGGCGGCGAAGAAGTTCTACAGCGAGACGCTGGGCATCCCGGTGTCCGAGGAGCACGGCATCCTCACGCTGCACATCGCCGGCGACCGGGACACGATCGTCTATCCCAAGACCGACCACGTCCCGGCGACGTTCACGATCCTCAACTTCCCGGTACCCGACATCGAGACGGCGGTGGACGAACTGACCACCCGCGGCGTGGAGTTCGAGCACTACGACTTCGTCGACCCCAAGGGCATCAACCGGCAGGGCGGCCCGCTCATCGCCTGGTTCAAGGACCCGGCCGGCAACGTCCTCTCGGTGATCCAGGCGGGCTGACCTTCCCGAGAACCCCCCCTCGCCTTTACCTCCGGTTTACGCTTGGCGTCTTGCGCGAAACGGGCTTAACGGGGCTAGGGGGACAGATGGGACGCTGGCGTCTTTTCGTGTCGGCAGGGGCGGCCGGGCTGCTGGCCATCGGACTTCTGGGTGCGGGAGGTGCGGGGACGGCGGGCGGCGCCACGTCCGTGAACTGGCCGCAGTACCTCTACTCACCCGGCCACTCGTCCGGCAACGCGGCGGCGACCGCGATCACCCCGGCGAACGCCGCGAGCCTGACCCTGGCCTGGAAGTTCAATCCGGCCACGACCGGATTCCTGTCCAGCCCGGTCGTGTACAACGGCGTCATCTACTCGGCGCGAAGAACGGATACTTCTACGCACTCAGCGAGACCACCGGCGCGGTCATCTGGAAGCGGTTCATCGGCGTCGTGCCGAAGCTGACCTGCGGACGGCAGGGCTTCACGTCCACGGCCACGGTGGCCCCCGACCCGGCCACGGGGAACCCGGCGATCTACGTCTACGGCGCCACCGGGTACCTGTACGCGATGAACGCGGCGGACGGCACCGACGTGTGGCCCCCGGCCGCGGTCGCCATCCCGTCCACCACGGTGAACGACTACTACGCGTGGAGCTCGCCGCTGGTCACCGGCGGCAACATCTACGTCGGGATCAGCTCGCAGTGCGACGTGCCGCTGGTGCGCGGCGGCCTGGATGAGTTCAGCCAGGCCAGCGGGGCGCTGGAGAACACGTTGTTCACCACGCCGCAGGGCTCTGTCGGCGCCAGCATCTGGTCGAGCGCGGCCACCGACGGCCAGTCGATCTACGTCACCACCGGCAACGGTGACCCGGACAGCCTGGGCTTCTCGGTCATCAAGCTCAGCCCGTCGCTGGCCCAGGAAGACATCTGGACGGTACCGGCCAACCAGCTCGTGGAGGACAGCGACTTCGGCGGCTCCCCGGGGCTGTGGACGGCGGTCATCGGCGGCGTACCGACCGCCCTGGTGGGCGCGACCAACAAGAACGGGATCTTCTACGCCTTCAAGACCTCGGCCCTGTCGGCCGGGCCGGTATGGCAGCGGGCGATCGCCAAGGGCGGCGCGAACGTCGCGGCGCCGGTGTCCGACGGCACACACCTGTTCCTGACGGCCACCCGCACCACGATCAAGGGGATCAGGTACGAAGGCTCGGTCCGCAAGGTCAACCCGGCCACCGGGGGCGTGATCTGGGCCACCGGCCTGACCGGGAAGATCATCGGCACGCCCACCATCGACGGCGCCGGCGTGATCGCCGCATCGTCGTACGGCTCCCGCGGCGGCCAGAACGCGCTCTGGCTGATCAACGCCACCAGCGGGCAGATACTCAAGACGATCCCCTACGGCTCCTCGAGCACGTTCGCCCAGCCGGTGTTCGCGGACGGCTACCTGTTCACCGCCAGCCAGGGCACGCTCGGCCTGCAGGCCTACACCGTCGGCAGCCCGCGGTAGGCACGCCACCCGCCGCTGTCGCTGATGTCCGCGTGGTGGCCACGCGTGTCCTCCCCGTGCCGCAAGATCATGCCGAACGACAGTTCCACAGCCCCCGGCTCCCCGGGTGCGCCGCCGTCCGGGGCAGGCGCCGGGCCGGCCGCGTCCCCGGCCTGGAGTTCCACGATGGAAAGCTCCAGCTCCGGGGGCTCCCTGGCGAGCAGGCCGTGCAGCGACGGCATCGGCACCTGGTACAGCTCGCCGAGAATGGCGCAGCCGCCCTCGTCGACCGGATGCAGCGCGGGATATTCGTCCCTGATCGAGTAGAACCGGTACCGGGGCAGCGTTCGCCGCGCGCCGAGGAACTCCGCGTCCTCGAGGTGCTGGTGCAGCCGCCCGCCCCGCATCCCGTCACCGGTCAGGAACATCAGCACCACGGGAGCGTCCTTCCGTCCGGGGCCGCCGGCGCCGACGGGCGCGCGAGCCAACAGGGCCAAGGTGCCCGTGACGGAGTCACGGGCACCGCAGGTCAGCGGGGGGTTCCGGGGGGTCGTCCCCCCGGGCCAACACTGCCAGCACTAGGTCGTCCGGGCGGACGGGGACCCGGGTCAGTGGCCTGCCGGTCGCGGCACGGATCGCGGCGACGATCGCCGGGGTCGAGGAGATCGTCGGCGGCTCACCGACGCCGCGCAGCCCGTACGGGGCGTGCGGGTCGGCAAGCTCCAGGATGTCCAGCCTCATCGGTGGCATGTCGAGGATCGTCGGGATCAGGTAGTCGGTGAACGAGGGGTTGCGCACCGCCCCGTCCACCACCTGGATCTCCTCCATCAGCGCCAGGCCAAGGCCCTGCGCCGTGCCGCCGTGGATCTGGCCGACCACCGCGAGCGGGTTCATCGCCTTGCCCACGTCCTGCGCCGAGGTCAGCTCGACGACCTTGACCAGGCCGAGTTCGGTGTCCACGTCCACCACGGCGCGGTGCGCGGCGAAAGCGTACTGCACGTGCGCGTTGCCCTGCCCGGTCTCCGGGTCCAGCGGATAGGTCGGCCGGTGCCGCCAGGTGACGGTCTCCTCGATCACCTCGCGGCCCAGCAGCGTCGCCAGTTCGCAGAGCACCCCGGCGGCCTGGGAGACGACCTTGCCGCCCGCGAGGCTGAGGTCACCCGGGGGCACCCCGAAGCCGCGCGCCGCGAGCCCGAACACCACGGCACGCACCGCGGCACAGGCCGCCTGCACGGCGCCGCCGGTGACGTAGGTCTGCCGGGACGCCGAGGACGAGCCTGCGCTGCCCACCGTGGTGTCGGCGGGATGGATGACCACCTGGTGCACGCCCAGTTCGGTCCTGGCGATCTGGGCCTGGACGGTGACCAGGCCCTGGCCCACCTCGGCGGCCGCGGTGTGCACGGTGACCACCGGCTCGCCCGCGACCACCTCGAGCCGGACCCTGGCCGTCGAGTAGTCGTCGAATCCCTCGGAGAACCCCACGTTCTTGATGCCGACGGCGTACCCGACGCCGCGGACCACACCCTCGCCGTGCGTGGTGTTGGACACCCCGCCGGGCAGGTCGCGCAGGTCCGGACCGTGCTGGCCCGGGGGGGCGACCCCCCTGGAACCCCCCGGTGGCCTGCGGCCCGGTTCCTCCGTCACCGGGCCGGGGCCGTGCTGGCCCGGGGGGGCGACCCCCCTGGAACCCCCCGGTGGCCTGCGGCCCGGTTCCTCCGTCACCGGGCCGGGGCCGTGCTGGCCCGGGGGGGCGACCCCCCTGGAACCTCCCGGTGGCCTGTGGCCCGGTTCCTCCGTCACCGGGCCGGGGCCGTGCTGGCCTGGGGAGGCAGCGGACCAGGCGGGCGGGGGTGGCAGGGGCGCATCGCGGACCCGGCGGAGCAGTTCGGCGACCGGCGCCGCCGAGTCGACGACCTGCCCGGTCGGCATGACCGAGCCCTCGGACATCGCGTTGCGGATCCGGAACTCCACCGGGTCCAGGCCCAGCCGGCGGGCGCACTCATCCATCTGGGACTCGTAGGCGAAAGCCGCCTGGACGGCACCGAACCCGCGCATGGCCCCGCACGGCGGGTTGTTGGTGTAGGCGGCGTACACGTCGATCGCCACGTTGGGCACCTCGTAGGGGCCGGCCCCGAGCGTCGCCGCGTTCGCCACCACCGCGGGGGAACTCGACATGTACGCCCCGCCATCCAGGTAGACCCGGGCCGACAGGGAGACCAGTCGCCCGTCCGCCGTAATGCCGTGCTCGTAGTAGAGCGTGGCGGGGTGCCGGTGCACGTGGCCGAAAAACGACTCCTCCCTGGAGTAGACCATCTTCACCGGCCGGCCGGTGTGCAGCGCCAGCAGGCACGCGTGGATCTGCATGGACAGGTCCTCGCGCGCGCCGAACGCGCCGCCGACGCCGGCCAGTACCAGCCGCACCTTGTCTTCCGGCATGCCCAGGCTCAGCGCGATCTGGGACTGGTCCACGTGCAGCCACTGGGTGGCCACGTACAACTCGATCCCGCCGTCCTCGGCGGGCACCGCGAGGCCGGACTCGGGGCCGAGGAACGCCTGGTCCTGCATGCCGACCTGGTACCGGCCGGACACGACGATGTCGGCGTGCGCTTGCGGGTCTCCCCTCCGGATCCGCACGTGCCTGACCAGGTTGCCGTCGGGGTGCACCGGGTCCGCGCCGGGCCGCAGCGCGGTCTCGGCGCTGGTGACCGGGGTCAGCACCTCGTAATCGACCGTGACCGCGGCGGCCGCGCGGCGCGCGGTTTCCGGGTGGTCGGCCGCGATAATCAGTAATGGTTCACCCTGGTAGCGGACCTGGCCGTCGGCCAGCACCGGCTGATCGGCGGCCTCGAGGCCGAACGTCTTGCGGCCCGGCACGTCGTCGGCGCTCAGCACGGCGGCGACCCCGGGCACCTTCAGCGCGCCGGTGATGTCCATGGACCGGATCCGGGCCCGCGGGTGCGCGCTGCGCAGCGTCGTGCCCCACAGCATGTCCGCCATCCACAGGTCGGAGGAGAAGGCGAACTCGCCGGTCACCTTGAGGATGCCGTCGGGGCGCAGCACGCTGGCGCCCACGCCCGTGTCCGCGCGGCCGACGTCCGGGTCGGCCGGTACAGCGGGTGCGGGGGTGCCGGGGACGGTCGTCACCCGGCACCCCCATCGGTCACCCCGCCGGGCCTTCGCGACGCCGCCAGCCGGACGGCGTCGAGGATCTTTTCGTAGCCGGTGCAGCGGCACAGGTTGCCCGCCAGCGCCTCGCGGATCTCCGCGTCGGCGGGCCAGGGAACCCGGCGCAGCAGGTCATCGGCGGCAACGATCAGCCCGGGCGTGCAAAACCCGCACTGCACCGCGCCCGCATCGAGGAACGCCCGCTGCACCGTGCCCAGCGTGCTGCCGTCGCCGACCCCCTCCACGGTCCGGATGTCCCGCCCCTGGGCCTGCCCGGCGGCGACCAGGCACGCGCATACCACGACGTCGTCGAGGTAAACCGAGCAGGAGCCGCATTCGCCCTGCTCGCAGGCGTTCTTGGAACCCGGCAGGCCGAGCCGCTCGCGCAGCACGAACAGCAGCGACTCGCCCTCCCAGACGTCGTCGGCGACCTCGGGGGAGCCGTTGATGGTGCACGTCACGCGCATCGCTGCTGCCCCTCCCGGTAGGACCGCCAGGCCCAGGCCAGGGTGCGCCTGGCCATCACGGCCAGCGAATGCCGCCGGTACGCGGCGGTGCCGCGCACGTCGTCGATGGGTGCCGCCGCCGCCGCGACGAGTTCGCCGAACCGCCGCATGGTGGACTCGGCCAGCGGCCCGCGGGACTCCCACAGCCCGGTGTCGGCCAGCTCCTCGGCGAGGAACTCCTCGGCGGCGGCCGCCGGGCGTGGCGTCGGGGCGGCCGAGCCGAACCCGGTGCCCACCTGCCCGCGCCCGGGGTGCAGCGCGATCGCGAACGAACTCACCGCGATGACCATCGCGTTCCGCACGCCGACCTTCGAGAACTGCTGCGGGCCGTCGGCCACCGGGACGCGCACCGCGGCGATCAGCTCGTCCGGGGCCAGCGCGGAGCGCTTCACCCCGGTGTAGAACTCCCTGATCGGGATGTCCCTGGTGCCACGGACCGAGGCGGCCTCCACCACGGTGTCGTCGGCCAGCAGCGGGGGATGGGCGTCGCCCGCCGGGGAGGCCGAGCCGAGGTTGCCGGCGACCGTGCCCCGGTTGCGGATCTGCGGTGAGCCGACCGTGCGGGACGCCATCGCGAGCCCGGGCAGCCGGTCACCTAGTTCGCCGATCACCCGGGTGTACGGCACACCCGCGCCGAGCCGGATGGCCGGGCCGTCGGCCGACCATTCGGCCAGTTCAGCAACCCCGGTGAGGTCAAGGAGCGCGTCCGGCCGCGACCGGTCGAAGTTGATCTCGACCATCACGTCCGTACCACCGGCGATCGCCCGGGCGCCCGGCTGCTCCGCCTTGATGGCGAGCGCGTCCGCCCAGGTTGCAGGCCGGAAAAACTCCATGTCGGACAGTAGAACCCTCGCCGTGGCCAGGAGCCAGGCACAGAAACACTGAATCCGGGGTCCTTCGGCGCCGGGCCGTTTGTTCTTTCCTACAAACCCGCTCTACGCTGGAGCCCAGCCGATTTGTGATCATGGTGTTTCGGCCCTCGCCGGGGCCAGAACCCCATGATCACGTCCGCCCCCGCGTGATCCGTCATGATCACGAACCCGGGGCGGGCTTTCGGGACTGGCTGGCCGTCCTTCGGCGGTCAGCGCATCAGGGCAAGATGGGTCGCGCTGGGAGGATCAGGGTGCTGCTGCGAGGCCTGGCCGAGGCGCCGGACCTGCGGCTGCGCGTGCTGGTCGGCGAGGACGCCCTGGACCGGAAGGTGGACGGGGTGTTCACCACCGACCTGCTCGACCCGCGCCGGTACCTCACCGGCGGCGAGATCGTCCTGACCGGCCTGATGTGGCGTCGCGCCCCGGCCGATTCCGAGTCCTTCGTTGCCGCGGTGACCGCGGCCGGTGCCGTTGCCCTCGCCGCCGGGGACGCCGCTCTCGGCTCTGTCCCCGATGACCTGGTCGTGGCGTGCCGGCGGCATGGGCTGCCGCTGTTCGAGGTGCCCGTCGACGTGTCGTTCGCGGCCATCACCGAGCAGGTGCTTGCCGCCCGGCTGAGCATGTCCGCCGGGCCGGGCCCCGCCGTGGCCCGGCTGCGGGCGCTGGCAGGGGGCCGGGTGCCTGGCGGGGTAGGCGCCGCGGTCGGCCTGGCCGCAGTGCTCGACGTGGCGGCCAGCGAATTCGGCGTCGCCGGGTGGGTGCTTTCCGCCGCCGGGCGACTGGTCGCCGGTGCGCCCGCGGCGCCCGGCCGGCCGACGCGGGCCGCGCTGGCTGCGGCCTGGCTGGGCGCGGCCACCCCGCCCGTGACCGTGCTGGCGGACGGCGTGCCCTACTCGTTGTTCGGCGTGACCGGCGAGCCCGCGCACCGCCTGGCCGGCTGGTTCCTCGCCGTGGCCGGGGATCAGGCGGGCTGGGATGCCGAGCGGCGCGCGATCGCCGCCGAGCTTGCCGCCGCGGCGGCGGGATACCGGGCCAGGCATGAGGAGGCGCAGCGGGCCGTGCGTGCCGCGGCCGATGACGCGCTCGCGCGGGTGCTCGGCCGCCCGGACGGCGGTGGCCAGGGGGATCCGGAGATCGCCACCGCGCTACGGCGCTGCGGCCTGGCGCCGGGCCTGCCCCTAGTCGCGGTCGCGCTGACCGTGGGACCGGCACGGCCGCAGTCCGCACAGGTTGATGGCAACTCGCCGGGTGCCGGACCGTACGACCCGGCCTGGCCGCGGGTGGCCCGGGTGCTGCTGGAGGAGATGCTGCCCGCGCCGGTCGCCGGGGTGTCCGGGTGCGAGGCCGTGGCCCTCGTCCCCGGCGGCGGCGTCCTGGACCGGATCGAGGCGGTGACAGGGGCGCTGGCCGGTGCGTACGGGCCCGTGCCCGGGATGGCGGGCGCCTTCCCCGCGGCGCGGGAAGCGTTCAGCCTGGCCTTCGGGGTCAGCGTGCTAGCCGGCCCGGCGGGGGAGGAGGGGACGCCGGCCGCGGGCGGTGAAGCCGGCCACGACGCGGCCGGCTGGACGGTCGCCGGGATCGGCCGGGCACTGGACCAGGCACGCCAGGCGCGGCGGGTCGCCGCACTGCTCGGTGGCGGTGTCCGGGTGGTGGACGCGGCCGGGCTCGGGTCCGTGGAGTTGCTGCTCGCCACCGCGCCGGCCGAGGCAAGGCAGGCCTTCCGGGCCAGCCTGCTGTCCCCGCTGCTTGACTACGACGCTGCCCACGGCACCGAACTGGTCCGCACGCTACGGATGTTCCTGGACTGTTCGGGCTCCTGGACCAAGGCCGCCGAGGCGATGTTCGTGCACGTCAACTCGCTCAGGTACCGGATGCGCCGGGTCGAGGAACTGACCGGCCTGGACCTGGGCTCGCTGGCCGACCAGGCCGCCCTGCTGCTCGCCCTGCGGCAGCCCGATCCGGCGCTGCTAGCCCGGGGGGGCGACCCCCCGGGACCCCCCGGTGGCCTACGGCCCGGTTCCTCCGTCACCGGGCCGGGGCCGGGCTAGCCCGGGGGACTCTGCCTCCCCGGGGGCAAGCCCCCGGACCCCATGGCCCGGGACCCCTCGCCCATTTCGTGTCCCGGCAGGCCAGGCTCGCGCTGGACCGCTCCGAGCGGACGTTGCTCGGGGACCGGTACAAGGTGCCGAAGGAGGTCACCGAGCGATCGAGGACAGCCCGGTGGCCTACGGCCCGGTTCCTCCGTCACCGGGCCGGGTCCCGGCTGAGCCGAGGATCATGGTGCGGATCCTGGCGGTGGCGGCGTCGAGGCCGGCCAGTTCCCCGCCGGATAGCAGCGCGTGCAGCCGGGCCGGCTCGTCAACCGGCCGCTGCCCGGCGAGATCCGCGGCGGCCTGCCCGGTCAGCCCGCACTCGCCGGCGAGCACCGCGGCGGCGTGATCGGCGGGCAGCCGGTCGAACCAGGCCAGGCCCAGGCGGGCCCGCCCCTCGGCGGTCAGTTCACCGAACAGGCGCAGCCTGGCCATCCCGCCGTCCGGGTGGATCTCCAGCCGGACATGGCTGACCAGGCGGCGGGCGCCCTGGCTGAGCCGCAGCCGGTGCCGGGTATCGGGCTGCAGGCCGGTGCGCGGCAGCAACTCGAACCATTCGGCGGCGTCCGGGCCCGCCGCCCCGGCGGCGCAGCCGAGCAGGCCGGCGGCGCCGGGCGCGTTGCCAAGGAAACATGAAGTGTCCAGTACCGCCTGGCTGATGTGCCCGGTGCCCGCCAGGCGCAGCAGCACCCAGTCATGGCCGGAGTCCCGGCGCCGCCTGGTCTCCCACCCGTCGCCCATCACCGCGGCCAGGCCCGGGCTGATCATGTTCTCCGGGGGTGAGTAGAACCGGTCGCTGGCGTCGGCAACCGTGCCGCCGTTCTCCAGCGCCGCGAGGTCAAGCGGCCCGTCAAGCAGCCGCGGATCCGGGATCACCTCGCCCTCGGCGCGGAGCCTGGCCACGCCGCCGTCGGGGTAGATGGTCAGCCGCAGGTGCGTGAACCGTTGCGGGTCGGTCACCGCGAAGCGGTTCTCGCTGTCCCCGGCGAGCGGGCTGCGCGGCACGATCGTCGTCCATGCGCGCCCGGGGGAGAGCAGTTCGTCCGGTGCCGGGTAACCCTCGGCGGCGCATGCCTCCACCGAGCACTCCGCCGGGAAGTTCCCGGTGAAATGGGCGGTGTCCACGACCACGGCATGGATGACGCCCGCGGCGCCGAGCCGGATCAGGGCCCAGTCGTGGCCGGGAACCCGGCGGCGCCGGCTCTCCCATCCGTCCACGATCTGGCCCTTGTGCCCGAACGTGTGCGGGCGGAACGCGGGCCGCTCGGCGCGGAGCAGGTTCTCCTTCTCGCCGAAGAACTCATCGCTGGCGGCGATCACCCCGGCGCCCAGGCGCCGGGCGGCCAGGTTCACATGCGAGTCCGTCATGGCCTTGTCAGCAGCCTCCCGGCCGGGGCCGCGCCGGCCGGGAGGCCGCGCAGCCAGGTCCTGCGCACCACCCCGGTGAGCGTCTGGCCAGCGTACGGCGTCACCGGATGCCGGTGCTCGAGCCGGGCGGGATCCACGGTGAACTGCGCGGTGTCGTCGAACGCCACCAGGTCGGCGTCCCGGCCCAGGGCGATCGCGCCCTTGCCGGGCAGCCCGGCGAGCGCGGCGGTCCCTTCGGCCATCCAGCGCACCACGTCGGCAAGGCTGTGGCCGCGGCGGCGGGCCTGGGTCCACACCGCGGGCAGGCCAAGCTGGAGCGAGGAGATCCCGCCCCACGCCGCCCCGAAGTCCCCGGACTCCTGCTGCTTCAGGCCCGGCGGGCAGGGGGAGTGGTCGGACACGACGGTGCCGATCAGGCCCCCGGCCAGCCCGTCCCATAGGCCATCCCGGTTCGCCGCGTCCCGGATCGGCGGGCAGCACTTGAACTCGGTCGCGCCGTCGGGCACCTCCTCGGCGCAGAAACTCAGGTAGTGCGGGCAGGTCTCGGCCGTGACCCGGACGCCGTCCGCGCGGGCCTTCGCGATCAGCGGCAGCGCACTGGCAGAGGCCAGGTGCAGGATGTGCACCCGGGCGCTCTGCCACCCGGCGGCGGACAGCAGGGCCGCGATCGCGGCGTCCTCGGCCGCCGCGGGGCGCGAGGCCAGGAAGCCGGCGTACGCCCGGCCCGCCAGCGATCCGGGGCCGCCGCCAGGACGTCCGGAGTCCTCGGCATGCACGATGAGCAGCGCGCCGAGCTTGGCGGTCTCGGCGAGAGCCGCATCAAGCCCGAGCGAGTCAAGCAGGGCGAACTCGGGCACCCCGGAGTCGGCGAGGAACGCCTTGAAGCCGAACACCCCGGCCTGATGCAGCCCGGCCAGATCGCCCAGGTTGCCGGGCACCACGCCACCCCAGAAGCCCACGTCCACGTGCGCGGACGGCCGGGCGGCGGCTTGCTTCTCCGCCAGCGCGGCGGTCGTGGTCGTCGGCGGCAGGCTGTTCAGCGGCATGTCGATCAGCGTGGTGACCCCGCCCGCGGCGGCGGCCTTCGTCGCGGTCGCGAAGCCCTCCCACTCGGTGCGGCCCGGCTCGTTGACGTGCACGTGGGTGTCCACCAGCCCGGGCAGCAGCACCTCGGAGCCGGGCAGTTCCACGGTCTCGACCGCGTCCGGGGCCTCCCCGAGGCCCGGGGCCTCCCCGAGGCCCGCGATCGCGGCGATCTGCCCGTCGCGGACGCCGATCGTCGCCGGGCGCACCCCCTCCGGGGTGACCACCCGTTCGGCCCGGATCACCAGTTCGTACTCGGCCATCCCCGTTCCCTGCCCACTCGCGCCCGCCGCCAACACGGGCCAGTTCATGATCGTTGGAGGATTACCCACATAAGAATGTGGTGGTTGCGCCAACCACCACAAACGCAGCCACCGGGCCGCCGTCCCGGCAGTCACATCTGACCAGGCAGCCACTATGGTCCCGAATGTCACAGATGCCGGGCGCCGGGCTCGTAAGGCGGATTGCAAGCTGGGTGGCGGGTGTGCCCATGCCAGGTACGGGGGAAAGGAGTGACATGCCGGGCCTTGCCGACCTGAACGCGCTGCCAGCGCAGGACTTCGAGGAGTTGCTGCTGGGCAGCTGCGCGGCCCCGGGCTGGGCACGGCGGGTCACCGCAGGGCGGCCGTATGCGTCCCTGGCGGAGTTGCTTGCTGCGGCAGACGCCGCCTGGGCGGCCAGGGACCCCGGCGACCTGGACGCGGCGATGGCCGGTCATCCCCGGATCGGCGAGCGGCGGCTGTCCGGCTTCTCCGCGCAGGAGCAGGCCGGGGTCGGCTCGGACGCGGGCACGGTCACGGCGCTGGCCGACGGCAACGCCGCCTACGAGCAGCGGTTCGGGCACGTGTTCCTGATCTGCGCGACCGGCCGGGGCCCGGCGGAGATCCTCGCCGAGCTGAACCGCCGGATGGCCAATGACCCCGCCACCGAGCGGGAGGTCGCCGCGGCGGAGATCGGCAAGATCAACGACATCAGGCTGCGGAAGCTGGTTACCGCATGACGACGATCTCCACGCACATCCTCGATCTCACCGCGGGACGCCCGGCCGAAGGAGTGCCGGTCAGCCTCGACATCTGGTCCGGCGGCACCTGGGTCCCGGCGGGCGGCTCGGTGACCGGCCCGGACGGCCGCATCACCGACCTGCCCCGGCTGGACCCGGACGCACCGGCCACCGCCCGGCTGGTCTTCGCGGTCCGGGACTACCTGATGGCCAGCCACGGCAGCACGTTCTTCCCCGAGGTCACCATCGCCTTTACCGCAGAGCCCGGCGAGCACTACCACGTACCGCTGCTGCTGTCGCCGTTCGGGTACTCCACCTACCGAGGGAGCTAGCCCATGCCCCAGGAAATGCCCCCGGTGGTCCTCAGCCGGGACCGGTACGGCAAGGCCGAGGTCCGGCTGCTGCACGTGGACCGTGGCGGGCCGCGGCACGAGATCACCGACCTCAACGTGACCGTCACCCTGGCCGGTGACATGGCAGCCACGTATCTGACCGGGGACAACTCCGGCGTGCTCACCACCGATGCGCAGAAGAACACGGTCTACGCGCTGGCCAGGGGCGGGGTCCGGCCGGTTGAGGAGTTCGCCCTGCGGCTGGCCAGGCACTTCACCCAGATCGGCACGGTGGACCGGGCGCAGGTGCGCATCGAGGAGTACGGCTGGCAGCGCATCGGCGCCGGGGGCACCCCGCATCCACACTCGTTCGAGCGGCTGGCGGGCACCAGGATCGCCAGCGCCTGCGTGCACGGCGACGGGCGCGCCGAGGTCGTGGCCGGCGTGGACGACCTCATCCTGCTGAAATCCACCGGCTCGGAGTTCCACGGGTTCCTGGAGGACCGCTACACCACGCTGGCACCCACGGACGACCGCATCCTTGCGACGGCGGTGGCCGCGGGGTGGCGTATGGCAGCGGCAGAGGCCGACTGGGCGGAATGCTTCCGCGGCGCGCGGACGGCACTGGCCGAAGCGTTCGCCGTCACCCACAGCCTGTCGCTGCAGCAGACCCTGTACGCCATGGGCCAGGCTGTGCTCGCGGCCCGGCCGGAGGTGTGCGAGGTCCGCCTCGCCCTGCCGAACAAACATCACTTCCTGGTGGACCTGGCCCCGTTCGGCCTGGACAACCCCGGCGAGGTGTTCTACGCGGCGGACCGGCCCTACGGGCTGATCGAGGGGACCGTATCCCGGGCGGACGCGCCCGCGGGCGACCCGGAGCACCGGTGGTGACCCCCGGGCCCGGCGCCGACCTGGTGGTCACCGGCGCCAAGCTGGTCGCCACCTGCGACGCGGAGCAGCGGGAACTGGCCGGGGGCTGGGTCGCGATCACCGGCGGGCTGATCAGCGCGGTGGGCGGCACGGCCGACCCCCGGCCGGCCGCGCGGGAGACGCTGGACGCCTCCGGCTGCCTGGTCACGCCGGGCCTGATCAACACCCACCACCACATGTACCAGAACCTCACCAGGTCCTACGCGCCGACGGTGAACGGCACCCTGTTCGAGTGGCTGTCCGGCCTGTACCCGCTGTGGGCGGGCCTGGACGAGGAGGCGGCGTACCTGTCCGCGTGGGTGGCCCTGGCCGAACTGGCCCTGGGTGGCTGCACCACCAGCACGGATCATCTATATGTGGCCCCGGCCGGTGGCGGCGACCTGTGGTCGGCGGAGATCGCCGCCGCGCGCGAGGTCGGCCTGCGGTTCCACCCGACCCGCGGCTCCATGACGATCTCGGCCAAGGACGGCGGGCTGCCCCCGGATTCGGTGGTGCAGGACGACGACGAGGTCCTCGCCGACTGCGAGCGCCTGGTCGCCGCGCACCACGACCCCGGGTGGGGCGCCATGGTGCGGGTCGCGCTGGCCCCGTGCTCACCGTTCAGCGTCAGCCCGGACCTCATGCGGCGCACCGCGGAACTGGCCGAGCGCCTCGACGTGCGGCTGCACACCCACCTGGCCGAGGACCCCGACGAGGACAGCTACTGCCTGGAGCGGTTCGGCCGCCGGCCGGTCGAGCAGTTCGCGGAGGTCGGCTGGCTGACCTCACGGGCCTGGGTGGCGCACTGCGTCTACCCCAATGAGGCCGAGGTGGCCAGGCTCGGCGCGGCGGGTGTCGGGGTGGCGCACTGCCCCAGCTCGAACATGCTGCTGGCCGGGGGTGGTTTCGCGCCGGTGCGGGAGTTGCGGGCGGCCGGCGGCCCGGTCGGGCTCGGCTGCGACGGGTCCTCCTCGTCCGACACTTCCTCGTTGTGGGTGGAGGCCCGTGCGGCGTACACGCTCGGCAGGCAGCGGCTCGGGCCCGCGGGCATGACCGCGCGGGAGGTGCTCGACATCGGCACCCGGGGCAGCGCCGGGTGCCTGGGCAGGGACGGGGAGATCGGCCAGCTCAGCGCCGGGGCCGCCGGGGACCTGGTGTGCTGGCCGCAGGAGGGCATCTCGTTCGCCGGGGCGCTCACCGACCCGGTGGAGGCCTGGCTGCGCTGCGGGCCGACCGCCGCGCGGCACACCGTGGTTGCGGGGCGGGTGATCGTCCGCGACGGCGCCCTTACCGTGCCCGGCGTGGACCAGATCCTGGCCCGGCACGCGGCCGCTGCCGCGCGGATCCAGCGGCTGCCTTCCTGACCTGGCGCGACCCCGGGCGGCGAAGTACCTTCGACGGGTGCCTCGCGACGAAGGCAGTAGCGGCCGGTCCCGTCCCAGCATCTTCGGCGCGCTGCGGCAGGCGGTGTCCGGTGGCACGGCGTTCGGGGGCCGGGGCACGGTTCCCGAGGGCCGCGCCGAGCGCCTCGGCCACCCCGGGCCGTGGCCGGACGCACTGCTCTCGCTGCTTGCCGGGTTCCGCGAGCACGTGCCGCCGGGTGCCCGGCAGCAGGGCGCCTGAGGGCACGACCGGCCGCTTGCCGGGCCGGGCCCAGGTCAGTGGTGGCCGCCGCCACCGCCGCCATGGCCGCCACCTGCGCTGTGCGCGGCGTGCGCCGCGGACACCGCCGCGTGGGTCGCCGAGTGGACGGCGGCCGAGACCGCGGCGTGGCTTGCCGCGTGTACCGCGTGGTGGGCCGCGTGCCCGGCCGGCCCGGCCGTGACGCCGCCGTCCGCGACCACTTCGAGGCGCTTGCGCGCGGCGCGGCCGTCCTTGCCGGGGTAGAGCCGGCCCGCCAGGCCGATCGCATGCGCGAGGCCGCCGAACGCGGCCTGGGCCAGGTCCACCTCGCCGGTGCCACGGGCGATCGCCTCCAGCCGCGCCCGCGCGGCCTGCGCCCGCGCGGAATCGGTGACCTGCCACCGGCGCACCCGGATGAACCCGAGCCGGGTCTGCTCCTGCGCGGTAAGCGCCCCGGCGGCCACCAGCCGCGCCAGGTAGGCGTCGCAGATCCCGCGGCGCGGCCGGCCGCACCAGGCCTTGGCCTTCGGCGCACGCTGCTGCCCGGCCAGGCTCGCCAGGGCGGCGTCCGCTTCGGCATCCCCGGTGGGTGCCGCGTCCAGGACCCTGATCCGATCGGAGGCGATGTCGACCCGCCCGCTGGCCGCCAGCCGCACCAGTTCGGCGCCCATCAGCCCGACGCCGGTCACGTTCGGCGCGGTCAGCCTGCCCCCGCCCTGCTGTACCGTCAGCAGCACGAGATCCTCGCCCAGCGTGGCTATCTGGGTGTCCGGGTCTTGCGGGTCATTGTTCACGCGGTCACCTTAACCGGATCGATCACCGCAGCCCACGCGCGTACTAATCGCACGGTGCCACGGCGACCATCGATAGCATTTATGCCAACTAGCGACAGCACTTTCATCAGCGACCAACCACAGGAGACCGCCGTGTCACGCCAGCAACTGCACATCACCCTCGCCGGCCGCGAGTCCGTGGTGGACGCTGGCACGACGGCGGGCGACGCCTTGCAGGTGGGCGGCGGACAGCCCACCGCGGGCACCGTGATCGCCGCCCGGGTCAACGGCGCCCTGCGGGATCTGGCGGCGCCACTGGCCGAGGGTGACGAGGTCGAGCCGGTGGACATCACCAGCGAGGACGGCCGGGCCATCCTGCGGCACTCCACCGCGCACGTCATGGCGCAGGCCGTGCAGGGGCTTTTTCCCGAGGCCAAGCTCGGCATCGGCCCGCCGGTGGAGAACGGCTTCTACTACGACTTCGACGTGCCGCACCCATTCGGCCCGGACGACCTGAAGAGCATCGAGGCGCGGATGCGCGCGATCGTCAAGCAGGGCCAGCGGTTCTCGCGTCGCGTGGTCAGCGAGGACGAGGCCCGCGACGAGCTGGCCAAGGAGCCGTACAAGCTGGAGCTCGTCGGGCTCAAGGGCGGCGCCGCGGACGCCGAGGAATCGGTAGAGGTCGGCGGCAGTGAGCTGACCATGTACGACAACCTCGATGCACGCAGCGGTGAGCTGTGCTGGAAGGACCTTTGCCGGGGGCCGCACCTGCCCACCACCCGGCACATCCCGGCGTTCAAGCTGATGCGCAGCGGCGGCGCGTACTGGCGGGGGAGCGAGAAGAACCCGCAGCTTCAGCGGATCTACGGCACCGCATGGGAGTCCCGGCAGGCGCAGGAGGACTACCTGCACCTGCTGGCGGAGGCCGAGCGCCGCGACCATCGCAAGCTCGGCGCCGAGCTTGACCTGTTCTCGTTCCCGGCGGAGATCGGCAGCGGCCTGGCGGTGTTCCACCCCAAGGGCGGCACCGTCCGGCGGGTCATGGAGGAGTACTCGCGGCAGCGGCACATCGAGGCCGGCTACGAGTTCGTGAACAGCCCGCACATCACCAAGGCCGAGCTGTTCGAGACCTCCGGGCACCTGGGCTGGTTCAAGGAGAACATGTTCCCGCCCATGCAGATGGAGGGCGCGGAGTACTACCTCAAGCCGATGAACTGCCCGTTCCACATCCTGGTCTTCCGGTCGCGCGGGCGGTCGTACCGGGAACTGCCGCTGCGGCTGTTCGAGTTCGGCACGGTGTACCGGTACGAGAAGTCCGGCGTGGTGCACGGCCTGACCCGGGTACGCGGGCTCACCATGGACGACTCGCACATCTTCTGCACCCGCGAGCAGGTGGGCGCGGAACTGAAGAGCCTGTTGAAGTTCGTGCTTGACCTGCTGCGCGACTACGGTCTGTCCGACTTCTACCTCGAGCTGTCCACCAGGGACGAGGCCAAGGAGAAGTTCGTCGGCAGCGACGAAGACTGGGAGCACGCCACGGCGATGCTCGCCGAGGCGGCCGATGAGTCCGGCCTGGAACTGGTGGCCGACCCCGGGGGGGCAGCCTTCTACGGGCCGAAGATCTCGGTGCAGGCGAAGGATGCGATCGGGCGCACCTGGCAGCTGTCCACCATCCAGCTCGACTACAACGAGCCCAAGCGGTTCGGCCTGGAGTATCAGGCGGCGGACGGCACCCGGCAGGAGCCCATCATGATTCACCGGGCGCTGTTCGGGTCCATCGAGCGGTTCTTCGGGATCCTGACCGAGCACTACGCCGGTGCGTTCCCGCCCTGGCTGGCGCCGGTACAGGTGACCGGCATCCCGATCGCCGACGCGCACGTCCCCTACCTGGACAAGGTGGCGGCACGGCTGCGCGAGCACGGCATCCGCGTCGAGATCGACGACAGCGCCGACCGGATGCAGAAGAAGATCCGCAACGCCCAGCGGCAGAAGGTGCCTTACATGCTGCTGGCCGGGGACGAAGACGTCAGCGCCGGGGCGGTGTCGTTCCGTTACCGCAGCGGGGAGCAGAAGAACCGCGTGCCCGTGGACGAGGCGGTGGCCGAGATCGTCAGGGCGGTCGCCGACCGCATCCAGGTCTAAAGAGTGTTGGCCTGGGGGGGCGACCCCCTGGAACCCCCCGCTGGCCTGCGGCCCCGTTCCTTCGTCACGGGGCCTTGGCCCTGTTGGCCCGGGGGGGCGACCCCCCGGAACCCCCCGCTGGCCTGCGGCCCCGTTCCTTCGTCACGGGGCCTTGGCCCTGTTGGCACAGGGCACCAGCCTGGCGCCGGCTGCCGGGCCTAAGCTGCAAGCATGTCTGATCCGGTAGTCGATGAGCCGTTGGAGCAGGACGGGGCAGGCCAGCCCGACAGGTTCCGGCGGCTGTGGATGCCGCACCGCATGGCCTACATCAAGGGCGAGAACCGGGCCACCGGCGACGGCGCCGACGAATGCCCGTTCTGCCGGATACCGAAACTCAGCGATGCCGACGGCCTCATCGTGGCACGCGGGTCGCTGGTGTACGCGGTGCTGAACCTGTACCCGTACAACTCCGGCCACCTCATGGTGTGCCCGTATCGGCACGTCGCCGACTACACCGATCTGGACAAGATGGAAACCGCCGAGCTGGCCGAGTTCACCAAGCGGGCGATGTCCGCGCTGCGCGCCGCGTCCGGCGCGCAGGGCTTCAACATCGGCATGAACATGGGCGGGGTGGCGGGCGCGGGTATCGCCGCGCACCTGCACCAGCACGTGGTGCCCCGGTGGGGCGGCGACACGAACTTCATGCCGGTCGTGGCCGGCGTCAAGGTGCTGCCCCAGCTGCTGGGCGAAACCAGGCAGATGCTCGCCGATGCCTGGCCCCGCTGACCGAGGAGCGACCCCCGGACCCCGCTGGGCCGCCCGGGGCCAGGCACGCTGACCCCGGGCTAGCGGTTTTCAGTCCTTGGCTGCGCTCACGACCTTGTCGGCCAGGTGCGACGGGAGCGCCTCGTACCGCAGGTAGGACCGGCTGAACGAGCCCGTGCCCTGGGACATCGACCGCAGGTCGATGGCGTAGCGCATGATCTCCAGTTCCGGGATCTCCGCCTTCACCAGGGTGCGCCCGCCCTGGACCGGCTCGGTCCCGAGCACCCGGCCGCGCCGGGACGACAGGTCCGACATGACCGCGCCGACATAGTCGTCGGGCACCAGCACCGACACCTCATCCACCGGTTCCAGCAGCGAGACCTTGGCCTTGTCCGCCGCATCGCGCAGCGCGGCACGGCCTGCCTTCTGGAACGCCATGTCGGAGGAGTCCACCGAGTGCGCCTTGCCGTCGAACAGGGTCACCCTGATGTCCACCATCGGGTACCCGGCCAGCACACCCTGCTCCATCTGGGCGCGCACGCCCTTCTCCACGGACGGGATGAACTGCCGCGGGACCACACCGCCGACGATCTTGTCCACGAACTCCAAACCGGAACCCGACGGCAGCGGCTCCACCTCGATGTGCGCGATGCCGAACTCGCCGTGCCCACCGGTCTGCTTGACGTTACGGCCGAGCCCCTGGGCCTTGCCCGCCACCGTCTCCCGCAGCGGTACCCGGAGCTCGACGGTCTCCACCGCGACCCCGTGGCGCGAGGACAGCCGGTCGAGCATCACGTCCGCGTGAGCCTCGCCCATGCACCAGAGCACCAGCTGGTGGGTCTCGGGGTTGTTCTCCATGCGCAGGGTCGGGTCCTCGGCCACCAGCCGGCTCAGCGCCTGGGACAGCTTGTCCTCGTCCGCCTTGGACTTCGCCGTGATCGCCACCGGAAGCAGCGGCTCGGGCATGTTCCACGGCTCCATCAGCAGCGGGCGGTCCTTGCTGGAGAGCGTGTCACCGCTCTCCGCGCTGGTCAGCTTGGCGACCGCGCAGATATCCCCGGCGGGGCAGGCCGGCACCGGACGCTGTTGCTTGCCCAGGGGTGAGGTCAGCGCGCCGACGCGCTCGTCGTTGTCATGGTCAGCGTGACCGCGTTCGGCCATCCCGTGCCCGGATATGTGCACCACGGTGTCCGGCCGCAGCGTGCCGGAAAACACCCGGACCAGGCTGACCCGGCCGACGTAGGGGTCGGAGGTGGTCTTGACCACCTCGGCAAGCAGCGGCCCGTCCGGGTCGCTCTTCAGGCCAGTGACCGGCTTGCCGTCCACGGAGGTGACCGCGGGCATCGGGTGCTCGTCGGGCGAGGGGAATGCCTGGGTGATGACCTCGAGAAGCTCTTCCATGCCGACCCCGTGCGGCGCCGAGGCGGCGAGCACCGGGTAGAAGGTGCCCCGCGCGACCGCCGTCTCCAGGTCGTCGATCAGGCTCTTCGGGTCGATTTCCTCCCCGGAGAGGTAGGAGTCCATGAGGCTCTCGTCTTCGCTCTCCTGGATGATCCCCTCGATCAGCGTGCCGCGCAGTTCCTCGACCCGGTCGGCGAGGGCGGAGTCGGGGTCGCGCTCGGTCCTGGTCCCGCTCGAATAGTCGAACATGCGGCCCGACAGCAGCCCGATCAGGCCCTGCAGGTCCGTGCCCGCGCCACCTACGGGCAGGTACAGCGGCGCCACCGCGTCGCCGAAGGCGTCCCGGCACGCGCCCAGGGCCTGCTCGAAGTCGCCCCGCTGGTGGTCGATCTTCGTGATGACCACGGCGCGGGGCATCCCCACCGCGGCGCATTCGTCCCACAGCATCCTGGTCAGGCCGTCCACGCCCTCGGTGGCCGAGACAGCGAAGAGGGCCGCGTCCGCCGCACGGAGCCCGGCCCTCAGGTCGCCAGTGAAGTCGGCGTAACCGGGGGTATCCAGCAGGTTCACCTTGACCCCGGAGTGGATGAGCGGGGCGACGGTGAGGTTGACCGAGCGCTGCTGCCTGATCTCCACCTCGTCGAAGTCGCTGACGGTCGTGCCGTCCTCCACCCGGCCCATCCGCTGGATGGTGCCGGTTGCGCTCAGCAGCGCTTCGACCAGAGTTGTCTTGCCCGAACCGGAATGGCCGACCAGCGCGACGTTGCGCACACCGCCTGGCTGGTCGGCCGGTGCCGCACCGCCTGTGGCTGTCGATCCTCTCCTGTCTGTCATCATCGCCTCCTGCTGGTCTATTCGTCTGACTTGGCCTGTCGCCCGCTACCGCACGTTCGGCTGGTGCCCCCGTTTGATTGCACTACGATCAGCCTTTACCCCTTGGCCACCGCACCACAAGCCCCCGGCCAGAATCGCCCGGCCTGTCCTGCGCCAGTAGGGTGGGACGGCCATGCTGAACGTGCTGCGGCCTGCCCTGTCCCGCGTGCTGACCCCGGTCGCCGACGCCCTGGCGCGCACGCCGGTGACGCCCAACGCCCTGACGATCACCGGCACCATCGGCATGACCGTGGGCGCGCTGTGGCTGTTTCCCACGGGCCACCTGTTCGCCGGGACCTTGGTGTGCACGGGCTTTGTCCTGACCGACATGCTCGACGGCATGCTGGCCCGGGTCAAGGGGACCAGCGGCGCGTGGGGCGCGTTCCTCGACTCCACCCTGGACCGGATCAGCGATGCGGCCGTCTTCGCCGGGCTCACCATCTGGCTGGTCAGGACCGGGCAGCACGCGCTGGCGTGGGTCGCGCTGTTCTGCCTGGTCATGGGCATGATGGTGTCGTACGCGAAGGCGCGGGCCGAGGGGCTGGGCATCCCGTGCAACGTGGGTATCGCGGAGCGTACCGAGCGGCTCCTGATCACCCTGGTCGCGGCCGGGCTGACCGGGCTCGGCGTGCCTTACGTGCTTGCCATCGGGTTCTGGGCGCTTGCGGTCCTGTCGCTGGTGACCTTCGGTCAGCGGGTGGATGCGGTCCGGCGCGCCTCGGCCGGCCGACCGGCATCCCCGGTTCCGGCCGGTGATTCGGGGCGGGAGGATGGTGGTGAACCTCCGGATGACTCCCGGGCCGGAGCGCCATCATGAACACCCGAGCATCAACGTGAATACCGGAGCGCCGTGATGAGCAAGGTGCTGTCCGCGCTGAAGGGCCGCGTGACCGCCGCGTCGTATGCCATCGCCTGGTGGCTGGTCTGCCGTGTGCCCGAATCGTGGGGGCGGTGGGCGTTCCAGCAGGCGGGAGAGATCGCCTGGCGGCGGCAGGGGACCGGGGTCCAGTTGCTGGAGGCGAACCTGCGCCGGGTCATCGGCCCGGAGCCGTCGGGCAAGGAACTCCGGGCCCTGTCCCGCGCGGGCATGCACTCCTACGCCAGGTACTGGTTCGAGGTGTTCCGGCTGCCGGTGATCAGCACCGAGCGGCTCATCGCCGACATGCGCGCCGAGGGGAAGGACCGGCTGCTCGACACGCTCGCCTCGGGCCGCGGGGCGGTGCTCCCGCTGCCGCATATGGGCAACTGGGACCAGGCCGGGGCGTGGATCATCGCATGCGGCGTGCCCCAGTTCACCACCGTGGCCGAGCGGCTCAAGCCCGAGTCGCTGGCCCGGCGGTTCTTCGCCTTCAGGGAAGGGCTCGGGTTCGAGGTGCTCCCCGCGACCGGCGGCGTGCAGCGGTTCGGGATTCTCGCCCAGCGGTTGCGCGCGGGCGGGCTGGTCTGTCTGCCCGCCGACCGGGACATCACCGGTGGCGGCATCGAAGTTGACTTCTTCGGCGAGAAGGCGCACATGATGGGCGGGGCCGCGGCGCTGGCGGTACAGACCGGAGCCGCCCTGATGCCGGTGACGCTGTGGTTCGACGGCCCGCTGTGGTGCGCACACATCCACGAGGAGATCCCGGTGCCCGGGGAAGGCACCCGGCGCGAGAAGGTGGCCGCGATGACCCAGCAGGTGGCACGGGTCTTCGAAAGCGGGATCGGCGAGCACCCGGAAGACTGGCACATGCTCCAGCGGGTGTTTTCCGCCGACCTGGACCTGGCTCGCCTCGCCGCAGCGCAAGCCACGGCGCGGGCCGCGGAGGATGCCGAGAGCGCGGCCGGAGCGGTCGACGGGCGGGGCGGGGAGGACCGGGCCGCGCTCAACGGTCAGGTGGGCGGCGCGGCACTGGACGGCCTGGCCGACGGTGCCGGTGCCAGCGAAGGCGGGAGCGGGCCGTGAGAATCGGCATGGTCTGCCCCTATACCTGGGACGTGCCCGGCGGGGTACAGGAACACATCAAGGACCTGGCAGAAGCCCTCATCGGCCTGGGGCACGAGGTCTCGGTCATCTCCCCGGCCGACGATGACACCCCGCTTCCTGGTTATGTGGTGCCCGCCGGGCGCGCGGTGCCGGTTCCGTACAACGGTTCCGTGGCGCGGCTCGCGTTCGGCCCGCTGTCCGCGGCCCGGGTCCGCCGCTGGGTCAAGGAGGGCGGGTTCGACGTGCTGCACGTGCACGAGCCCGCCGCGCCAAGCCTGTCCCTGCTGGCCTGCTGGGTGGCGGACGGGCCGATCGTCGCGACCGCGCACACCGCCAACCCCCGCTCGCGGGTGATGCACGCCGCTTACCTGGCACTGCAGACCGCCCTGGAGAAGATCAGCGGCTGGATCGCGGTGTCCGAGGCGGCCCGCACCACGCTGGTGGAGCACATGGGCGGCGACGCGGTGCTGATCCCGAACGGGGTGACGGTCAGCCGGTATGAGAAGGCGTCCCCGCTGCCGGGCTGGCCCGGCGAGGGCGGGGTGCTCGGATTTCTCGGCCGGATGGAAGAGCCGCGCAAGGGCCTGGACGTGCTGCTGGGGGCGTTCGAGCTGCTCGCCACGCAGCGGCCGAAGTTGCGGCTGCTCGTCGCCGGGCCGGGCGACCTGGACGAAGTGCGCGCCAAGGTGCCCGAGGCGATCCGGGACCGGCTGATCCTGCTCGGCCAGGTGACCCAGGACGACAAGGCCCGCTTCTACCACTCGGTCGACGTGTTCTGCGCGCCCAACACCGGCGGTGAGAGCTTCGGCGTCGTACTGATCGAGGCGATGGCCGCCGGTGCTCCCATCGTCGCCAGCGACCTGGACGCGTTCCAGCTGGTCCTGCGCGACGGCCGGGCCGGGGAACTGTTCCCGGCCGGTGACCCGGCCGCGCTCGCGGCGGCGGCGAGCCGGCTGCTTGACGACCCGGCGCTGCGGGCGCGGCTGTCGGCCGCGGCGTGCGACGCGGTGCGGGCCTACGACTGGCCGATGGTGGCCCGTGACGTGGTCAAGGTCTACGAGGCCGTGGTGCCTTCGGTGGTCGGCAAGGTCACGGTGAACCTGTGACGATCTCGGGCCCGGCAGGCCCGGTGCGGCTCACGCTGGCCCGGTGGCGCGCGCCGGTCCCGGACGCTGCAAGTGAGGGTGGCGCGCCGTACCGTCCTCGGGGGGCGGCCCCCTTGGAACCCCCCGGTGGCCCAAGGCCCCGTTCCTACGTCACGGAGCCCTGGCCGTGCTGAGCAGCGTGATCCTGATCATCATCGCCGCGATCCTGGTCGGCGTGTACGTGTCCTGGCGCGCCGGGCGGCTGGACCGGCTGCACGCCCGGGTGGAGGCCGCGCGGGCCGCGCTCGACGCGGCGCTGGTCCGCCGCAGCTCCATCTCGGTGGAGCTGGCCGCCAGCGGCCTGCTCGACCCGGCGACGAGCCTGCTGATCGCCGGGGCGGCTCACGACGCGCGGGCCGCGGGTGAGCCCAACGAACGGGCCGAGAGTGACCTCACCCGCGCCCTGCGGGCGGCGCTCGCCCAGCCGGGGTTCCGTGCCGACCTGGCCGCCCGGACCGGCGGGGACGAGGCGCTCGCCGAACTCGAGGCCGCCGCCCATCAGGTGTTCCTGGCCCGCAAGTTCTACAACGACGCGGTCGCGGCGACCCGCGCCGCGCGCCGCCGCTGGCTGGTCCGGCTGCTCCGGCTGGCCGGTGGCGCCCCGCTGCCCGAGTTCTTCGAGATTGACGAATCCCTGGTGGAGGGGGATGCCGCTGGGCGGGGCGCGGACATGCCGCACCTCACAGCGGGCGACCCGCCGTCGGCCCAAGCCGGCTGAGGAGCCCGGGGAACCGCGGGACCGGTGAGATCCGTGGCCCGTACGGGACTGGTGGGGGCCAGGCGGCTGACTGGGCCGGTGTGAGGGCCGCGATGCAGTTCGGCGGGAGCGCCTACCATGGAGGGACCGTGCGAGCAATCGAGTGAGGTTCATCGTGCCAGCCACCAGTTCCGCAGCCAGTCCCGGAATCCCGGACAACCGGCCGGGCGCAGGCCACCCGGGGGACGCCACGGGAAACGTCCCGGTGAGCCAGAGCGTGACGCTCGGGGCCGGCGCGGCAGCGGAGACCACCCCGCAGACCGGGACGGCACGGGTCAAGCGTGGCATGGCCGACATGCTCAAGGGCGGCGTGATCATGGACGTGGTCACGTCGGAGCAGGCGAAGATCGCCGAGGACGCGGGCGCCGTCGCGGTCATGGCGCTGGAGCGGGTGCCCGCCGACATCCGGGCCCAGGGCGGAGTCGCCCGGATGAGCGACCCGGACATGATCGACCAGATCATCGGCGCGGTCTCGATCCCGGTGATGGCCAAATGCCGGATCGGCCACTTCGCCGAGGCGCAGGTGCTGCAGGCGATCGGGGTGGACTACATCGATGAGTCCGAGGTGCTCACCCCGGCCGACGAGGCGCACCACGTGGACAAGTGGGCGTTCACGGTGCCGTTCGTGTGCGGCGCCACCAACCTGGGGGAGGCGCTGCGCCGGATCGCCGAGGGCGCCGCGATGATCAGGTCCAAGGGCGAGGCCGGCACCGGCAACGTGGTGGAGGCCACCCGGCACATGCGCCAGATCGCCGGCGACATCAGGCGCCTGGGATCCCTGCGCGACGAGGAGCTTTTCGCGGCCGCGAAGGAACTCCAGGCACCTTACGAGCTGGTCGCCGAGGTCGCCGCCGCGGGCAAGCTGCCCGTCGTGCTTTTCACCGCCGGCGGCATCGCCACCCCGGCCGACGCCGCGCTCATGAGGCAACTCGGCGCCGAGGGCGTGTTCGTGGGCTCGGGCATCTTCAAGTCCGGCGACCCGGCCCGCCGTGCCGCCGCCATCGTCAAGGCAACAACATTTCACGACGACCCCGACGTGGTCGCCAAGGTGTCGCGCGGCCTCGGTGAGGCCATGGTCGGCATCAGCACCGATACCCTCGCACCCGCCGAGCGCTATGCGGGCCGCGGCTGGTAAAGCACGGCGGCTCCCCGCTGGCTGACTAGGCAGGGTCCGCCCCCAAGCAAACTCTGGGAGTGCGGAGATGTTCGAACGGTTCACCGACCAGGCGCGCCGGGTGGTGGTCCTGGCCCAGGAGGAAGCCCGGATGCTCGGCCACGGCTACATCGGCACCGAGCACATCCTGCTCGGCCTGCTCGCCGAGGGCGAGGGGCTGGCGGCGCAGGCTCTCGCCACCCTCGACATCAGCCTGGAGCCGGCCAGGGAGCTGGTGGCGGAGATCATCGGGGAGGGCGCCGGCCAGCCGGCCGGCCACATGCCGTTCACCCCGCGGACCAAGAAGGTGCTCGAACTCTCGCTCCGTGAGGCGCAGCGGCTCGGCGACAGCTACATCGGGACCGAGCACATCCTGCTCGGCCTGGCCCGCGAGGGTGAAGGCGTCGGTGCCCAGGTCCTGGTCCGGCTCGGCGCGAGCACGGACAAGGTGCTGGCGCAGGTCCTGATGACCACACGGGCGGCGCCGGGCGAGGAACTACGGCGGGTGTCGGTAGGGCGGATGCCGGTCGAGCCTCCCACCAGGCTCCGCGAGGTGATGAGCCGCCTGGATGAGATCGCCGGGCGGCTCACCGCGATAGAGAACCTGCTGGCCCAGATGCAGGCGCCGGTGGCCCGGGCGCGGAAACCGGCGGCCGGCGGAGCCGGGAAACCATCCGCTGCCCAGCGCAAGCCGGCGAGCGGGGCCCGGCGCAAGCCACCGGCTGGCGCCGAGCCGCCTGCACCGGCCGAGCCGCCCGCACCTGCCGAGCCACCCGCCGCGCAGGCCTAGCAGGCGCCCGGCCAGGCCAGCAGTACTCCGGCCCGATCCGCGGCCGATATCGATCCGGCGAAGGGGGCCGCCCAGACCGGGCCGCGGCCCGGAATACCGGGCCCGGGTGGCGGCGTTCCGGCGGGGTTGGCGGTCACAACTACCCTCGATGTCAGGGTGGAACGAGTTACGGAGGTTTCGGTGGGGTCGGCACCAATCGTCGGGGTTCTCGCGTTGCAGGGAGACGTCGCGGAGCATCTGCGGGCGCTGGCGCAGACGGGTGCGACGCCGGTCAGCGTGCGCCGGCCCGACGAACTGGCCGCCGTGGACGGGCTGGTGATCCCTGGCGGTGAATCCACCACGATGTGGAAGCTCACCACGGCCTTCGAGGTCGCCGAACCGCTGCGCAAGCGGCTGTCCGGCGGGATGCCCGCGTTCGGCTCCTGCGCCGGGATGATCATGCTGGCCGACCGGCTGCTCGACGGGGTCGACGGCCAGGAAACCCTCGGCGGGATCGGGATGACGGTGCGGCGCAACGCGTTCGGCCGCCAGGTCGACTCGTTCGAGAGCGACATCTGCCTGGACGGGATCGCGGCCCCCCCGGATCCCCCGTTTCGTGCCGTATTTATCAGGGCGCCCTGGGTGGAAGCGGTCAGCGGGCAGGTGACCGTCCTCGGCACCGAGCGGGTCACCGGTAGGATCGTCGCGGTCCGTCAGGGTCCGCTGCTTGCCACCTCCTTCCATCCCGAGTTGACTGGCGACCTGCGCATCCACCGGTACTTCGTTGACATGGTGAGGGAACGGACATGAGTGGCCACTCCAAGTGGGCGACGACCAAGCACAAGAAGGCGGCCGTGGATGCGCGCCGCGGCAAGCTGTTCGCCAAGCTGATCAAGAACGTCGAGGTGGCGGCGCGGACCGGTGGCAGCGACCCGGCGGGCAATCCCACCCTGTACGACGCGGTGCAGAAGGCCAAGAAGAGCTCGGTGCCTAACGAGAACATCGACCGGGCCATCCGCCGTGGCTCCGGGGCAGAGGGCGGCGGTGCGGCCTACGAGGCGATCACCTACGAGGGTTACGCCCCCGGCGGCGTCGCGGTGCTGGTGGAGTGCCTGACCGACAACCGGAACCGGGCCGCGGCCGACGTGCGGACCGCGCTCACCCGCAACGGCGGTTCCATGGCCGACCCGGGCTCGGTCTCCTACATGTTCCACCGCAAGGGCATCGTCATCGTGACCAAGGCTGGTTCGGTGACCGAGGATGACGTGCTGGCCGCGGTGCTGGATGCCGGTGCCGAGGACGTAGAGGACATCGGCGAGTCCTTCGAGGTGACCAGCGAGCCGGGCGATCTGGTGACGGTGCGCACCGCGGTGACCGATGCCGGCCTCGAGTACGACTCCGCCGAGGTGGCGTTCCTGCCCGCGGTCGAGGTCCCGCTGGACGAGGACCAGGCCAAGCGGGTGTTCCGGCTGATAGAGGCGCTTGAAGACTCCGACGACGTGCAGGACGTGTACGCCAACTACTCAGTCTCCGACGAGGTCATGGAGAAGCTGGGTTAAGGAGTGTTATCCCGGGGGAGCGACCCCCCGGAACCCCCCGCTGGTGGCTGATGCGGTCGGCGACACGCCGGGTGCGCTGAAGGTCGCCGAGCGCGTCCGGACGGTAGGGTCGGTACCGAACACATGTTCGTGAAGCCATTGCGGAGCCCGGGCGGTGATGCATGCGGGTGCTCGGCGTCGATCCCGGCTTGACCCGCTGCGGCATCGGTGCCGTGGACGGCAGCCCGGGCAGGCCGCCCAGCCTGGTCCACGCGGATGTGATCCGCACGCCCGCCGGCGCCGACATCGCGGCCCGGCTGCTCGCGCTCGAAGAGGAGATCGACACCTGGCTGGCCGAGTACCGGCCGGACGCGGTCGCGGTGGAACGGGTGTTCAGCCAGCACAACGTCCGCACGGTGATGGGCACGGCGCAGGCGGGGGCGGTGGCGATCGTGTGCGCGGCCCGGCGTGGCCTGCCGGTCGCGCTGCACACCCCCAGCGAGGTGAAGGCTGCGGTCACCGGCAGCGGCCGGGCGGACAAGGCCCAGGTCACCTACATGGTGATGCGGCTACTCCGGCTGACTGACCCGCCGCGGCCCGCCGACACCGCCGACGCGCTGGCGCTGGCCATCTGCCACCTGTGGCGGGGCGGTACCCAGAACCGGATCGCGGCGGCCGGCAGCCTGATGGAACGGCGGCTGGCGGCGGCGCGCGGCGAAATACCTGATCAGCTCGCGGCCGCGCGCCGGGAGCGGGACCAGAAGCTGCGAGGTGCACGGTGATTTCCCATCTGGCGGGCACGGTGACCGCGATCGCGCCGGAGGGCGCGGTCATCGAGGTAGGTGGCGTAGGGCTGCTAGTCCAGTGCACGCCGGGCACGCTTGCCACGCTGCGGCCGGGCGAACCTGCCCGGGTAGCCACCTCACTGGTGGTGCGGGAGGACGCGCTCACCCTCTTCGGCTTCGTCACCGACGACGAGCGTGACGTTTTCGTCCTGCTGCAGACCGCCAGCGGCGTCGGGCCCCGGCTGGCGCTCGCCATGCTCGCCGTGTTCACCCCCGACGCGCTGCGGCGCGCTGTGCTCAGCGAGGATGTCGCGGCGCTTACCCGGGTCCCCGGCATAGGCAGAAAAGGTGCACAACGGATAGTCCTCGAACTCGCCGGCCGCCTCGGTGCACCTGGCTCGGGGAGCCCAGGTGAAGGGGGTGCCGTGGCGGCGGCCCGGCCCGGCGGGCCGGCCCCGTGGCGAGAGCAGGTCAGGACCGGGCTGGTCAACCTGGGCTGGCAGGCCCGCGACGCCGACCATGCCATCGCGGCGGTGGAGGCCGACCTCGCGGACGCGTCCGCGGCGGACGGCGAGACTGATGCCGCGGCGGCTGCCCAGAGCCCGGATGCGGCGGCGATGCTGCGCGCCGCGCTGCGGAAGCTGAGCCGCGCATGATGGGTGGCGGCGGCCCCGGCGAGTTTCCCGCGGAGACGGGGGACCGGCTGGTCTCGCCGCTGGCCGATGCCGACGACCGGGTGATCGAGAGCACGCTGCGGCCCAAGCGGCTCAACGAGTTCATCGGGCAGGCCCGGGTCAGGGAACAGCTTTCGCTGGTGCTCGCCGGGGCGCTGCGGCGCGGCAAGGCCCCCGACCACGTGCTGCTGTCCGGGCCGCCCGGGCTGGGCAAGACCACCATCGCCATGATCATCGCCGCGGAGCTGGGCGCGCCGCTGCGGATCACGAGCGGGCCCGCCATCGAGCGGGCCGGCGACCTCGCCGCCGTACTCTCCACCCTGGGCGACGGCGAGGTCGTGTTCATCGACGAGATCCACCGGCTGGCCCGCCCCGCCGAGGAGATGCTCTACCTCGCGATGGAGGACTTCCGGGTCGACGTGGTGGTCGGCAAGGGACCGGGCGCCACCGCCATCCCACTGGAGATCGCGCCGTTCACCCTGGTCGGCGCGACCACACGGGCGGGGCTGCTGCCGGCGCCGCTGCGGGACAGGTTCGGCTTCACCGCGCACCTGGAGTTCTACGAGGCCGCCGAGCTTGAGGTCATCATCCGGCGGTCGGCGTCGCTGCTGGGCGTGACCCTGAGCGAGGACGGCGGGCAGGAGATCGCCCGCCGGTCGCGAGGGACGCCGCGGATCGCCAACCGGCTGCTGCGCCGGGTACGCGACTACGCCGAGGTCCGCGCCGACGGAGTGATCACCCTGGAGATTGCCCGCGCGGCGCTGGAACTGTACGAAGTGGACACCCATGGGCTGGACCGGCTCGACCGGGCGGTGCTGCGGGCCCTGGTCACCCGGTTCGGCGGTGGGCCGGCCGGGCTGTCCAGCCTCGCCGTCGCGGTCGGCGAGGAAGCCGAGACGGTCGAGGTGGTGGCCGAGCCTTTCCTGGTCCGGGAGGGCCTGATCGCGCGCACGCCACGGGGCCGGGTGGCCACCCCGCTCGCCTGGGAGCACCTCGGCCTCACCCCGCCGGACCCAGCCGCGGCCGCTGGCCTTTCCGGCCCGGGGACCCTTTTCGACGAAGAATCTGGCCCCTGAGCGCATCGTCAGGCAACTCTCAGGCAACGCAGAGCGTTGTTCTGCACAGTGAGAGAGCGTTGTTCTCAACAGCAGGCCAGACGGCCATGCAGGCACGGTTTGTCGCGACGATGTCACGATCTCCCCGGTGGAGGCCATAGCCTGTTGGTGGCCGCTTGGGCGCCGCTACACTTCGGCAGTTGGCCGGCGCCTGCTCGTTCCTGCGGACGAGCGGCCAAGCTGGCTACCGCCCGGCGGTGTGGCCAGGCGTGGCATGTCAACCGGAAGGATGCCCCGCAATGGGGAATGTGATTCTCGCGGCGAGTTCAAGCAAGTCCGGGGGCGGCAGCTACCTGTTCCTGGTCGCGATCGTGGTGCTCTTCGGTCTTCTCTATTTCGTCACTATCCGGCCGCAGCGCAACCGGCAGCGTGCGGCGCAGCAGACGCAGCGTGAAGTCGTGCCGGGGAGCCGGGTCCGCACGACGGCCGGCATGTATGCGACCGTGATAAGCGTGGAGGACCAGGACGTCGTCCTTGAGGTCTCCCCCGGCGTCGAGGTCCGCTTCCTGCGGCGGGCCATCATGGACGTGGTGCCCGACCCCAGCGAGATGGAGTACGAGGACCCGGCAGCCGAGACGGAGGCCGAGGACCCGGCGCCTGAGCATTCCGAGACTCTCGACGAAGCCGAGGACGACGCCGCCAAGGGCGGCTGACCGGCGCGGCCATCCGCGTCAACGGCGGCCCCAAACGACAAGCGGATCGAGCAGATCGTAAGGACGACGAGAAGTGGCTCCCCCTAGCGGCAACGCCTCACACCCAGGCCGTCACCTGGCCGTGCTGGCGGCGATCATCGTGCTGTTGCTCCTGGCCATCGTGGGCGCGGACATCGCCACCCCGGCCAAGTGGCACCAGGCGTTCCAGGTGAAACTGGGCCTCGACCTCACCAGTGGCACGACCGTCTCGCTGAAGGCGGTGCCGGTGCACGGTACCAAGGTGACGCCGGCGGAGATGCAAACAGCCCAGCAGATCATGTTCAACCGCGTGAACAGCGCGGGCTTCACCGAGGCATCGGTCGTGCCGCAGGGCACCAACATCATGACGGTGTCGGTGCCCGGCCAGAACTCGCAGAAGGTCGTCCAGCTGGTGAGCCAGACCGCCGAACTGCTGTTCCGCCAGGTGCAGCTGATCGCGCCGAACGCCTCGACCGCGCCGACCCCGGTTGCCGACCCCGACGCCGACTTCCTCGGGTACCGCGTCCGGCACGCCGTCACCGAGCGCATCGCCGCAAGCCACCTCCTCGGCCAAGGCCTCGCCGAAAGCCTCCACGAGCGCGCTCGTGACGCGTGGCAAGGCCAGTGCCAACCGGACCGCGGAACTGACCAGCAGCGCCAGCCTGCTCGGCGCGGCCGCGCACGCGAAGGCCAGTCCCACGCCCACCCCGTCCGCGACCCCGGCCTCGTCCGCGTCGGCGACGCCGTCCGCGTCGAGCACCCCGGTGGCGACGCCGTCGCCGGTCCCGACGGTCAAGTCGGTCAACGGCACGTCCACCTGGCAGCAGGCCAGCGGCGACGCGACGTTGGTCAGCGCGCACGTGAAGGACCTGTTCGACAAGGTCGACTGTGCCAAGAAGGACTGGGCCGAGAAGATCGGCTACGGCCCGTCCGTCTGGGACAACCCGAAGACCCAGATCGTGGCCTGCGGGCTGTCCAACGGGACCAGCGGCGTGTGGTACAAGTTCGTGCTCGCCCCGGCCCAGGTGCTCGGCAGCCAGGTCAAGTCGGCCAGCGCGACCCCCCAGACCTCCAGCACGTTCTGGCAGGTCAACCTGAACTTCAACGGCGCGGGCGGCAAGGCGTTCGGCGAGCTGACCAGCCAGATGTACTCCCAGTACGGCAAGACCAGCTCGCCGCTCGACGACCTCGCGGTGGTGCTCGACGGCCAGGTGGTCTCGTTCCCGTCGATCAACCAGGGGGCGATCCTCGGCGGGTCCGCGCAGATCTTCGGCAGCTTCGATCAGGCCCAGGCCACCCAGCTCGCCACGGTGCTGTCCTACGGTTCGCTGCCGCTGACCTTCCACCAGGAGGCCGTGGAGACGGTCACCCCGCAGCTCGGCCACGACCAGCTCAACGCCGGGCTGCTGGCCGGGGCCATCGGGCTCATTCTGGTCATCTGTTACCTGCTGTTCTACTACCGGGGCCTGGCCATCGTCGCGGTGTCCAGCCTCGCCATCGCGGCGGTGCTGACCTACCTGGCGGTGATCGTGCTCGGCAAGTACCAGGGCTTCGCGCTGTCGCTGGCCGGCATCGCGGGCCTCATCGTGGCGGTCGGTATCACCGCGGACTCGTTCGTGGTGTTCTTCGAACGACTACGTGACGAGGTACGCGACGGCGGCAAGTCGCTGCGGGCCGCGGTGGAGCATGGCTGGGGCCGGGCCCGGCGGACCATCCTGGTCTCCGACACCGTGTCGTTCCTCGCGGCGGCCCTGCTGTACTACTTCTCCATCGGCGACGTGAAGGGCTTCGCGTTCACCCTCGGCCTCACCACGATCATCGACCTGGTGGTGGTCTTCACCTTCACCAAGCCGGTGATGACGCTGCTGGCCCGGACCAAGTTCTTCGGCGGCGGCCATCCCTGGTCCGGCCTCGATCCGGTCCGCCTGGGGGCACGGTCGCCCTGGCGCGGCACCCCCCGGACCCCCGTGCGGCCCAGGTCAGCGAGGCCGGCCACGGCGAAGGAGGCGTGATGGCGTCCCTCGGCAGCATCGGTGGCAGGCTCTACCGCGGCGAGGTCTCGGTCGAGTTCGTCGGCCGGCAGCGGCTCTGGTACACGATCTCCGGCGCGATCCTGGTGGTCAGCGCGGTGGCGCTGATCGTGTTCGGGCTGAACTTCAGCGTGGATTTCAAGGGCGGCTCGGTCTACCAGTTCGCGGCCGGTACCTCCACGATCTCGCAGGTGCGCCAGACGGTGAGCGGGGCCGGCGGCGGCGATGACGCCATCGTCCAGAAGATCACGCCGCTGGGTGGCGGGGCCCCGAAGTGGGAGGTGCAGACGCACCCGCTCAGCGTCAAGCAGCAGAACGCAGTGCAGAGCGCGATCAGCCAGAAGTTCGGCGTCCCGGACAACGAGATCGCCGTCACCGCGATCGGGGCGAGCTGGGGCAGCCAGATCTCGCAGAAGGCCGCCGAGGCCCTCATCGCCTTCCTGATCGTGATCGTCATCTACCTGTCGATCGCGTTCGAATGGAAGATGGCCGTCGCCGCACTGATCGCCCTCGCACACGACATCGTCATCACCGTCGGTGTGTACGCGCTCGCCCATTTCCAGGTGAGCCCCGCGTCGGTCATCGGCCTGCTGACGATCCTTGGTTACTCCCTGTACGACACGGTGGTGGTGTTCGACAAGGTCAGGGAGAACACGGCCGGGCTGCTCGCCTCCAGCCGCTCCACCTACAGCCAGGCGGCGAACCAGGCGCTGAACCAGACGCTGGTCCGGTCGATCAACACCTCGATCATCGCCCTGCTGCCGGTGGCCTCGATCCTGTTCGTGGGGGCCGGGTTCCTCGGCGCCGGCGAGCTGAAGGACCTGGCGCTGGTGCTCTTCGTGGGCATGCTGTCCGGTACCTACTCCTCCATCTGCATCGCCACCCCGGTCCTGGCCGACCTGAAGGAGCGCGAGCCGCAGTACAAGGCCCTTGCCAAGCGGGTGCAGCTGCGTGCCTCCGGCGGCCGCGCGGCCCAGCGCGCCGCGGCGAAGGCCGCCGCCACAAGCAAGCCCGCGGCCGCCCGCCGCGGTGGCCGCAAGCCGGCCGGCGGCGTGGAGGACACCGACCTGGCCGCGGCCGCCCCGCGGGACACCGAGCCGGACGTCACGGACCAGACGGCCGATGAGGCCGCGGACACCGACGCCGTGGCACCCGGTGAGCCCGTCGCCGCGGCCGCGAGCCAGCCCTCCGCACGTAACGGCCCACGGCCCGGCCCGCGCCAGCAGCCCCGCCGCACCAGCGCGGCCAAGCGCCGGCCCAGCGGCAAGAAGCGGCGGCGGTAGCGGCCTTGGCAGACGACGGAGCAGCCACGGGCACCGGGCTGGCCGAGCTGATCGTCGCCCGGGTCCGTGACATTCCCGACTACCCGAAGCCGGGCATTGTGTTCAAGGACATCACCCCACTGCTCGCCGACGGCGGGGCGCTCCGGGCGGTCGTGACGGGCCTGGCCAGCGGGCATGGGCCGGTCGACAAGGTGGTCGGTATCGAGGCGCGTGGGTTCATCCTGGCCGCGCCGGCCGCGAGCGAGCTAGGTGCCGGGTTTGTGCCCGTCCGCAAGCAGGGCCGCCTGCCCGGGCCCACCTTCGCGGAGAGCTACGAGCTTGAGTACGGCACCGCCACCATCGAGGTGCACCAGGACGCGTTCAATCCGGGGGAGCGGGTCCTGATCATCGACGACGTCCTGGCCACCGGCGGCACGGCGCAGGCCACCGCCAGCCTGGTCCGCCGGGCCGGTGCGGAGATCGTCGGCATCGCCGTGATCATGGAGCTCAGCTTCCTCGGCGGAAGGGCCAAGCTCGCCGGGGAGCCCTTGCGCACCCTGGTGACGGTGTGACCGCCGGGGTGCGGGCACAATAACCGGGCAACACGCGTTATTACTTGTCGCCGTAGGCGCTGTCAGGGCTAACCGACGGACCGTTCTGACAGGCGCCGATAGACTAGAGATCTGGGCGGACGACAGGAGCGCATGTGGCAGGTGACGTAGCAACGACCGGCACGGCCGCCGCTGACGTCACCCAGTCCGTCCCGGAGCGGGGGGAATCCTCCGTTCCCGGGCAGGACGCAGAGGTGGCGCGCGAGGCGACGCCGCCGAGGCGTGCCCGCTCACGCTCCGCTCCGGCCGCTGGCTCGCCGGCGCCTGCCCCGGCCGACGAAACGCCCGCATCCGCAGAGCAGGCGGCATCCGCGGCTCCGGCCGCTGCCGCTGCTGCGCCGGGCCAGGCCGCGCCCGGCTCGACCGGCATCACCGGCGGAGCCGGTGTCCGCCGCCGGCTGGCCCGCCTCGGCGCGCCCCGCGGCGGCGGGATCAACCCGGTGCTGGAACCCCTGATCAAGACGGTGCGGGGAACTCACCCCAAGGCGGACATCAGGCTCATCGACCGTGCCTACGAGGTGGCCGCGCACTGGCACGCCGGGCAGATGCGCAAGAGCGGCGACCCGTACATCACCCACCCGCTCGCGGTGACCACGATCCTCGCCGAACTCGGCATGAACACCGACACTCTCTGCGCCGCGTTGCTGCACGACACCGTGGAGGACACCGCCTACACCCTCGCCGAACTGCGCAAGGATTTCGGCGACGAGGTGGCGACGCTGGTCGACGGGGTCACCAAGCTGGACCGGGTCAAGTACGGGGAGGCCGCCGAGGCCGAGACCGTGCGCAAGATGGTCGTCGCCATGGCCCGCGACATCCGCGTGCTGGTGATCAAGCTCGCCGACCGGCTGCACAACATGCGCACGCTGCGCTACCTGCCACGGGAAAAGCAGGAGCGCAAGTCCCGTGAGGTGCTGGAGATCTTCGCCCCGCTGGCGCACCGGCTGGGCATGAACACCATCAAGTGGGAACTGGAAGACCTCGCCTTCGCGACCCTGTACCCCAAGCGGTACGACGAGATCGCCCGGATGGTCTCCGAGCGGGCCCCCGAGCGGGAGCTGTTCCTGCAGGACGTCGTCGAAGAGGTCAAGGCCGACCTGCGCGAGGCCAAGATCAAGACATGGGTCACCGGGCGGCCGAAGCACTACTACTCCGTCTACCAGAAGATGATCGCCAGGAACGTCGGCTTCGAGGAGATCTATGACCTGGTAGGCATCCGCGTCCTCGTCGACTCGGTCCGGGACTGCTACGCGGCGCTCGGCACGATCCACGCCCGGTGGAATCCCATCCCGGGGCGGTTCAAGGACTACATCGCGATGCCGAAGTTCAACATGTACCAGTCGCTGCACACGACGGTCATCGGCCCCGAGGGCAAGCCGGTCGAACTGCAGATCAGGACCTGGGGCATGCACCGGCGGGCGGAGTACGGCGTCGCCGCCCACTGGAAGTACAAGGAAGAGTCACTCGTCCCCGGCGGCCGGAGCGGGGCATCCGCCGCAGGCGACATGGTCTGGCTGCAACAACTGGTGGACTGGCAGCGGGAGACGGCGGACCCGGCCGAGTTCCTCGAGTCGCTGCGGTTCGACCTCGGCGCGGCCGAGGTCTACGTCTTCACCCCCAAGGGCCAGGTGATCGCGCTGCCGCAGGACGCCACCCCGGTGGACTTCGCCTACGCGATCCACACCGAGGTCGGCCACCGGTGCATCGGCGCCAGGGTCAACGGGCGCCTGGTCGCGCTGGAGAGCGCCCTCGACAACGGCGACACGGTGGAGATCTTCACCTCCAAGGCGCCGGACGCCGGGCCGAGCAGGGACTGGCTCGGCTTCGTCAAGAGCGCCCGGGCCCGGAACAAGATCAGGCACTGGTTCTCCAAGGAGCGGCGGGAGGCCGCGGCGGAGACCGGCAAGGGCGCGATCGCCCGCGCCATGCGCAAGCAGGGCCTGCCGCTGCAGCGGATGGCGACCGGCGACGCGCTGCTTGCCATCGCCACCGAGATGCACTTCAACGACCTGTCCGCGCTGTACGCGGCCGTCGGCGAGGGCCATGTCAGCGCCCAGTCCGTGGTCAGCAAGCTGGTCCAGTCCCTGGGCGGGGTGGCGGGCGCGCAGGACGACCTCGCCGAGACCGCGCTGCCCACCCGGCCGCCACGCCCCAGCCCCGGCAACGACTCGGGCGTCGTGGTCGAGGGATCGGCCGATGTCTGGGCCACGGCTGTCCCGCTGCTGCACCCCCGTTCCCGGGGACGAGATCACCGGGTTCGTCACCCGGGGCCACGGTGTCTCGGTGCACCGCGCCGACTGCACCAACCTGCGGCACCTGCTCGACTCCGAGCCGGAGCGCCTGGTGGCGGTCCGGTGGTCACCCACCGAGGACTCGCTGTTCCTCGTCGCGATCCAGGTGGAGGCCCTCGACCGCACCGGGCTGCTGTCGGACGTCACCCGCTCCATCTCAGACCAGCACGTCAACATCTTGTCCGCGTCGGTGACCACCACCAGGGACCGGGTGGCGGTGAGCAAGTTCACCTTCGAGATGGGCGACCCCAAGCATCTCGGGCACGTGCTGCGCGCGGTACGCGCCATCGACGGCGTGTACGACGTCTACCGCGTAACAAACTGATCTGGGGGAGCGACCCCCCTGGAACCCCCCGCTGGCCTGCGGCCCCGTTCCTTCGTCACAGGGCCTTGGCCCTGTCGGCTCGTGCGTATGCCCCTGGCCGGGTCGCGCGTCTAGCCGGATTGGCTCGCGTGTCTACCCGGTCAGTTCGGCGAGGGTGCGCTCGGCTTCCTCGAGCCAGGAGCGGCGGGCGTCCAGGGCTTCCTGCGCCTCTTGCACGGCCTTTGGGTTGCCCGCCTCTTCCGCCTTCGCCAGCTGGTCCTCCAGCCCGGCGATCGCGGTGCGGATCTGGTCCACGGTGCCCCTGGCCCGCGCGAGCGCCTCGGGGTTGGACCGGCGCCATTGGGCGTCCTCCGCCTTGCGCACCGCGTCCTCGATCCGGCGCAGCCCGGACTCCAGCCGCTCGTGTGCCTCCCGCGGCACCGGGCCCGCCTGCTCCCAGCGCTCCTGAATGCCCCGCAGGGTGGCGCGCGCGGCGCGGACGTCGGTCACCGGGACGAGCTTGGATGCCTCCTCCAGCAGTTCGGTCTTGACGGCGGCATGCTCACGCAGCGCGGCGTCCTTGGCCGAGTACACCTCGGACCTGGCGCGGAAGAAGGTGTCCTGCGCGGTCTTGAACCGGTTCCACAGCTCGTCCTCGTCCGCCCGGGACGCCCGGCCCGCCGCTTTCCAGGACCGCATCAGGTCACGGAACGCGGCGGCGGTGGCCGACCAGTCGGTGGAGTCGGCGAGAGCCTCCGCCTCGTCGCAGAGCTGTTCCTTGCGCGTCTTCGCCTCGTCGCGCTCCTCGGTCAATTCGGCGAAGTAGGCCTTGCGGCGCTTGTTGAAGGCGTTGCGGGCCGCGGACAGCCGTTTCCACAGCGCCGTCTCCACAGCACGGTCGGCCCGCGGCGCGGCCTTCCATTCCTCCAGCAACTGCCGCAGCCGCTCACTGCTGTTCTTCCAGTGCGTCGCCTCGGCCGCGATGGTCTCGGCCTCGATGACGATGGCCTCCTTGATGCTCCTGGCCTCGGTGCGCACCTGGTCACGCTGCGCGCGGACCTCCTCCTGACGCTCATCCACCTTCCCGGTCAGCGCCTCCAGGCGGCCCTGCAGCTGGCCGAGGTCGCCGATCGCATGCGCGTCGGTCACGGCCGCCTGCAGCCGCTCGATCCCCGCGCGGGCCTGGGCTGGCGACAGATCGGTGGTGGTGATCCGCTGCTCGAGCAGGCCGACCTCGGTGTCCAGCGACGCAAACTTGCGCTGGTAGAAGGCGAGCGCCTCCTCGGGGCTGCCTGCCTGCCAGGACCCGATCACCCGCTCCCCGTCGGCGGTGCGCACGTAAACCGTGCCGTCGGCGTCCACCCGGCCCCACGGATCGTTGGCGCTGGTCACCGTGAACCTCCTGCTCAGACCTGAACCCAGGTAAAGGGTGTGTCAGGCCTTAGTAATAGTGACACTTTCGATGGTGACCTTCTCCTTCGGATGGCCATCACCGTTGCCGTTGCTGTTGTCTGTCCCTGCCCTGGCCACATTCTGGATGATTCCCAGTCCACTGACGATTTCGCCGAACGGTGTGTAGCTCGGCGGCAGCGTTAGCGAATTGCGATAAACGAGGAAGAACTGACTCCCGTTGGTGCCCGCGCCGGCGTTGGCCATCGCCACCGTGCCCTGGGTGTAGATGGCACCCTTCAGGTTTTCGTCGGCGAACTTGTACCCGGGGCCGCCGCTACCCGTCCCGGTGGGGTCGCCGCACTGCAGGACGTAGATGCCGGAGGTGGTGAGCCGGTGGCACGGGGTGTTGTTGAAGTACTTCTTCGCCGCCAGGTAGATGAACGAGTTGACCGTGCAGGTCGCCTTGTGGTTGAGCAGGTCCAGGACGATCGTGCCCTGGTTGGTCTTGATCGTGGCCTGGTACTTGGCCGCCTTGAAAGCCGGCTTGGCGGGCGGGGTGCCCACCTTGCGGGCGGGGGTCCCGCTCGCGGTGTACGCACAGTGCCTCGCGGGCTCGGCGGCAAGCGACGGCGTGGGGGTGGGCGTGGGCGTGGGCGTGGGGAGCGCCGTGGGCGTAGCCGTGGGGTTGGGTGTGGCGGCCGCGCTGGGGCTGCCACTGCCGTTCCCGAACGTGAGATAGGCGGCGCCACCAAGCAAGACCACCGCGGCGCAGGCGCCGGCGATGATACTGACCAGTCGCCACCGGTGGGCCCGGTGGGCCCGCCTCGCCTGCTGCCGCGCGTAACGCTCACGGGCGAGCTTGCGCTGGCGCTCCTTTTTCCCCGCCACGCTGTCGCCCTCCTTCCTTGAAGTATGAACGGTGTAGCTGATCTGCGAAACTTCGCGAATCGTACCTGGCGAAGCCTAGAAACGGCGCCGCTGTTATCGGTTCGTCGCGCGGGCGGGCGGATCGGTAGCCTGGAGGCGCTCCGCCAACCCGCCCGAACCACTTTCTACAGGGGAGGATTACCCGTGCTCATCGCCGGGTTCCCGGCTGGCTCATTCGCCACCAACTGCTATGTGGTGGCCCCCGGCCCGGGTGAGGAGTGCATCATCATCGACCCCGGGCAGGACGCCGAGCCGGGTGTCACCGAACTGCTCGCCGAGTACCGGCTGCGGCCGGTGGCGGTGCTGGCCACCCACGGCCACGTCGACCACATCTGGTCGGTAGCGCCGGTGTGCGGTGCCCACGGCATCCCGGCCTACATCCACCCAGCCGACCGTGACCTGCTCTCCGACCCTGCCAAGGGCTTCCCGCTGCAGGTAGGCCAGCAGTTGTTCCGCGGGCTGACCTTCACCGAGCCCGACGATGTGAGGGAGCTCGCCGACGGGATGACACTGCGGCTGGCCGGCGTGGAACTGGTGGTGGACCACGCGCCCGGCCACACGCCGGGCTCGGTGACGTTCCGGACCGGCAATCAGGGTGGACCCTGGGAGCCGTCTCACCGGGACGGCGGGGCCCAAGGCCCCGTGACGGAGGAACGGGGCCTTGAGGCAGCGGGGGGTTCCGGGCCATCGGGGTCTGGGGTGTCCCCAGACAGTGGAGTGCCCCCCCGGGCCAGCATGGCCGCGGCCGACGCGACGGAGTCGCGGGGGCCGCTAGGCCAGCGGGGGGTTCCAGGGGGGTCGCCCCCCCGGGTTGGCACCGTGCTGTTCTCGGGGGACCTGCTGTTCGCCGGCTCGATCGGCCGCACCGACTTGCCTGGTGGCGACTATCCGACCATCCTGGACAGCCTGTCCCGGGTGTGCCTGGTGCTGCCCGACGACACGCGGGTACTGCCCGGGCACGGCCCGCAGACGACCATCGGCGCCGAGCGCGCCACGAACCCGTTCCTGGCCGGGCTTACTCCCGGGCCGGGGCCTTCTCCGCGGTCCGGGAGCGGGCCCGTGGCGCCGGCCGCCGGGCCCCGGCCCAGGCCCCGTGACGAAGGAACGGGGCCTGAGGTCAGCGGGGGGTTCCAGGGGGGTCGCCCCCCTGGGCTGGCAGGGCGGCCGGGCCTGTGACGAGAGAGGCTGATCACATGATGATTCGATCCCACGGGGCGGGGACCCTCCGCCGGGACCAGGCGGCGGAGCAGGTGACCCTGGCCGGCTGGGTGGCGCGGCGCAGAGACCACGGCGGCGTGGTCTTCATCGACCTGCGCGACGCCAGCGGGGTGGTGCAGGTGGTGTTCCGCGGTGAGGGCGAAGACCGGCCCGAACACGCGCTGCGCGCCGAGTTCTGCATCAGGGTGACCGGCGAGGTGCGCGAGCGCCCGGCCGGGAACGAGAACCCAGAGCTGCCCACCGGGGAGATCGAGGTCGTCGCGAGCGACCTGGAGGTGCTGGGCGAGGCCGAGCCGCTGCCCTTCCCCGTGGAGGGAGCGGGGGAGCTGAGCGAGGACATCCGGCTGCGGTACCGGTACCTGGACATCCGGCGGGCCGAGACGGCCGCCGCCCTGCGCCTCCGCTCCGAGGCGTCGTACCTGGCCGGGGACGTCATGCGGGAGCACGGTTTCGTCTACGTGGAGACCCCCTACCTGACCCGGTCCACTCCGGAGGGCGCACGGGACTTCGTGGTGCCGGTCCGGCTGCGCCCCGGCTCCTGGTACGCACTGCCGCAATCCCCGCAGCTGTTCAAGCAGCTCCTGATGGTCGGCGGGCTGGAACGCTACTACCAGCTCGCCCGCTGTTTCCGTGACGAGGACACCCGCGCCGACCGGCAGCTGGAGTTCACCCAGATCGACATCGAGATGAGCTTCGTCACCAGGGAAGACGTCATCACGGTGGCCGAGGACCTGACCGCGCGGCTCTGGGCGGACCTCGCCGGTTACCAGGTCCCCAGGCCCATTCCCCGGATGACCTACGCCGAGGGCATGCGCAGGTTCGGGTCCGACAAGCCGGACCTGCGGTTCGGCTGCGAGCTCGCCGACCTGACCGGTTACTTCGGCCAGACCTCGTTCCGGGTGTTCCAGGCGCCGCATGTCGGGGCGGTGGTGATGCCCGGCGGGGCCGGCCAGTCCCGCAGGGAACTCGACGGCTGGCAGGAGTGGGCCCGTGCCCGCGGTGCCCGCGGCCTGGCGTACGTGCTGATCGGGCCGGAAGGGACCGTGTCGGACAGCGGCCCGGTCGCGCGGCACCTGTCGGACACCGAGCGGGCCGGGCTCGCCGAGGCGGCTGGTGCGGCAGCGGGCGACTGCGTGTTCTTCGCGGCCGGCCCGCCTGCCCAGGCACGTGCGCTTCTCGGCGCGGCCCGCCTGGAGATCGGTCACCGGCTCGGGCTCATCGACCCCGCCGCCTGGTCGTTCCTGTGGATCGTGGACCCGCCCATGTTCGAGGAGGTCGGCGACGGCGGCTGGACCTCGGTGCACCACCCCTTCACCGCGCCGCTGCCCGAATGGGCCGACAAGTTCCCCGTCGAGCCGGACAAGGCGCTCGCCGACGCCTACGACCTGGTGCTCAACGGCGTGGAGATCGGTGGTGGCAGCTTGCGTATCCACCGCCAGGCCATGCAGGAGCAGGTCTTCGACGTCATCGGGCTGAAGCCGGAGCAGGCGAAGTCGCAATTCGGCTTCTTGCTTGAGGCGTTCCGCTACGGTGCGCCGCCGCACGGGGGGATCGCGTTCGGCTGGGACAGAACGCTGATGCTGCTGGCCGGGCGGGACACGATCCGTGACGTGATCGCGTTCCCCAAGGCCGCATCCGGGCTCGACCCGCTGACCGGGGCGCCGACCCCGATCACCGCCGCGCAGCGGAAGGAAGCGGGAATCGACGCCACGCCAGGTGAGGCGCCGCCCGGGTAGGCCACCGGACGGCCCGAACTCCCTGTCATGCCGGAGGGATACGCTCGGGGCGTGAGCAGGGCCGGTGACGGGCAGGCCGAGAGCCTGTTTGACGCGGCGGCGCGGGAAGCGGAGGATGCCGCCGCGCCGCTCGCCGTGCGGATGCGGCCGCGGAGCCTGGACGAGGTCGTCGGGCAGCGGCACCTGACCGGCCCCGGGGCGCCGTTCCGCAAACTCATTGATCATGACGCCGCGATGTCGGTGGTGCTGTGGGGGCCGCCGGGAACCGGGAAAACCACCCTTGCCCATGTGGTGAGCGAGGTGACCAAGCGGCGCTTCACCGAGTTGTCGGCGGTCACCGCGGGCGTGAAGGACGTCCGGGCGGCCATCGAGGTGGCGCGCCGCGACCTGGGCCTCACCGGTACCCAGACGATCCTGTTCATCGACGAGGTGCACCGGTTCAACAAGGCCCAGCAGGATGCGCTGCTGCCCGCGGTGGAGAACCGCTGGGTCTCGTTCATCGGCGCCACCACAGAGAACCCGTTCTTCTCGGTGGTGGGGCCGCTGCTGTCCCGGTCGCTGCTGCTCACCCTGCAGCCGCTCAGCGACGATGACGTGCGTGCGGTGATCGAGCGGGCGCTGGCCGACGAACGCGGGCTGGGCGGCGCGGTCACCCTTGCCTCCGGCGCCGCCGAGCACCTGGTGCAACTGGCCGGCGGGGATGCCCGGCGGGCGCTCACCTACCTGGAATCGGCCGCGCTCGGCCTGCCCGAGGGTGCGGAGGTCGGCCTCGAAGCGCTGGAACGGGCGGTGGATCGTGCCGCGGTCCGCTACGACCGCGACGGCGACCAGCATTACGACGTCATCAGCGCGTTCATCAAGAGCATCCGCGGCAGCGATGCCGACGCCGCGCTGCACTACCTGGCCAGGATGATCGAGGCGGGGGAGGACCCGCGCTTCATCGCCCGGCGGCTGATCGTGCACGCGAGCGAGGACGTCGGGATGGCCGACCCGTCGGCGCTCGGCGTGGCGGTCGCGGCCGCGCACGCGGTGGAGTTCGTCGGGCTGCCCGAGGCCAGGATCAACCTGGCCCAGGCGACCATCCACCTGGCCCTGGCGCCGAAGTCGAACGCGGTGATCAAGGCGATCAACGCGGCCGGAGCCGACGTCCGGGCCGGGCTGACCGGCCCGGTGCCCACCCACCTGCGCGATACCAGTTACCGCGGCGCCGCCCGGCTCGGGCACGGCCAGGGTTATCAGTACCCGCATGACGATCCGGACGGGATCGTGGCGCAGCAGTACGCGCCCGACACGGTCGCCGGGCGCCAGTACTACGAGCCGTCCCGGCACGGGGCAGAGGCGCGCTACGCGGACCGGTCGGAGCGGATACGGGCGATCCTGGGCAGGTCAGGAGAGGTCACCGAACGCTGACCATCTGCCGGTACACAGACGGTAGGGTCGGGCGGGTGGAGATTCGGGCATGCTGACCGCGGTCTGGGTGGCGGTCGTGGCTGCGGCGGTGGCCTTCGTAGCCGGGGTTGGCGTGGCGGTGTACGTCATGCTGAAGGCCGCCCGGCTGATGTCGGAGACCTCCGTGGCGGTCGCTGGCCTGCGTGAGCGCGGCGACCTGCTGATCGAGCGGGCGAACGCCGCAATCGATCAGGCGGGCGAGCAGATCGCCAGGACCGAGACGGTGGCCGCGAGCATGGAAGGCGTCACCGCCGCCATGGCCCAGATGACCGGCACCGTCACGGCACCGGCCCGCCCCGCCGCCACGGGTGAGGGCACCAGCGGGCCGGTGACCTGGGCCGCGGCCCTGGTGTACGGGGTGCGCTGGGCGCTCGGCGCGCGCCGCCCCGGGCTGCACACATGGCCGGCCGGGCAGAGCCTCCCCGGGCAGAGCCACGCCGGGCAGAGCCACGCCGGTCCACGGGGACGCCGGCCGGGCCGGGCGGACCGGCCGCGCGGCCGGCCCGGGCAGCAGGACCGCCAAGCCGGCCGCAAGGCAGCCGCCCCCGCCGCCCGCACGGCAGCCCCGGCCGCCCGCAAGGCGGCCACCCCGGCTAGCCGCAGGGCGGCCGCGCTGGCCAGCCGGGGAGTGGCCGCGCTGGCCAGCCGGAGCAACGGAACCACGCGATGATGCGCAGGATGTTCTGGCTGGTGCTCGGCGCGGTGCTCGGCGTGACCGGCTACCGGAAGGTGACGGCGATCGCGCGCTCGCTGCGGCCGGCACCGCGGGCGAGCGCACTGGCCGAGTTCGCCGCCGACGTCCGCGAGGGCATGGCGGTCTATATGGAACGACAGGCTCAGCCGCCACCGTCTACCCTCGAAGGTCACCGGCGCCGCGGCCTGCCCGCGGGCAGGCCCACGGCCAGCCAGCCGCACCCGGAAATCCACCACCACGACGAACTGAAGGATGGCCGCTAATGGAGTCGGCAGAGATCGTGCGCCGTTTCCTGACCTTTTTCGAGCAGCAGGATCACGCGATCGTGCCCTCGGCCAGCCTGGTCGCCGAAGACCCCACGCTGATGTTCGTCGTCGCCGGGATGCAGCCCTTCAAGCCCTACCTCCTCGGCCAGCAGACCCCCCCGTGGAAGCGGGTGGCCGATGTGCAGAAGTGCCTGCGCACCCTGGACATCGAAGAGGTCGGCAAGACCACCAGGCACGCGACGTTCTTCCAGATGCTCGGCAACTGGTCGTTCGGGGACTATTTCAAGCAGGAGATGATCCCCTGGGCCTGGGAACTGCTCACCCGGTCGGAGTCCGACGGCGGGTTCGGGTTCCCCGAGGACCGGCTGTGGGCCACCGTGCTGCCCGACGACACCGAATCCTTCCAGGTCTGGCGGCACGTGGTCGGCCTGCCGGAGAGCCGCATCCAGTTTCGCGGCCTGAAGGACAACTACTGGCACATGGGCGTGCCGGGTCCCGGTGGCCCCTGCTCGGAGATCTACTACGACCGCGGGCCCGAGTACGGCCGTGACGGCGGCCCGGAGGTGGACGAGGACCGCTTCCTGGAGATCTGGAACTGCGTGTTCATGGAGGACGTGCTCAGCGCGGTGCGGGCCAAGGACGACTTCGACGTCGAGGGCCCGCTGCCGTTCAAGAACGTGGACACCGGCATGGGCCTGGAGCGGATGGCCTCCATCCTGCAGGGTGTCGACAACCTCTACGAGATCGACACCACCTGGAAGATCCTCGACCGGGCCGCCGAGCTGACCGAGCAGAAGTACGGCGCGGACCACCGCACCGACGTGGCCCTGCGGGTGGTCGCGGACCACGTCCGCAGCGCGGTCATGCTGGTCGATGACGGCGTGCTGCCCAGCAACGAGTCGCGCGGGTACGTGCTGCGGCGGATCCTGCGCCGCAGCATCCGCAACCTGCGGACGCTGTCGGGCGGGCAGCGTGGCGGCGGGGGCGGCATGCCGTCCCGCCGGGACGCGGAGAACGACCGCTACCTGCACGAACTGACCGCCGCCGCGATCGGCGCGATGGCGCCGCAGTTCCCCGAGCTGTCCGCGGACGCGGCGAAGATCCACGCGGTGATCGACGCGGAGGAGGCGGCGTTCGCCGCGACGCTGCGCACCGGAACGGCGATCTTCGACGCCGCGGTAGGCGAGGTCAAGCGGCGCGGCGGCGCGGCCTTGGGCGGGGTGGCGGGGTCGAGGCTAGCAGAGCGCGGGGTGGTGGGGTCGAAGCTAGAGCTGTCCGGCGACCAGGCGTTCCAGCTACACGACACCTACGGCTTCCCGATCGACCTGACCCTGGAAATGGCCAGCGAGCAGGGCCTGTCCGTGGACGAGGACGGGTTCAGGCGGCTCATGGCCGAGCAGCGCCGCCGGGCCAAGGACGACTCGCGGGCGAAGAAGACCGGCAACGCCGACATCTCGGTGCTCACCGCGCTGCTGGAGCAGTCGGGCAAGGTGACCTTCACCGGGTACGAGGAGTCCACCGGCGAGGCGACGGTCACCGGCCTGCTGGTGAACGGCGCCGCGGTGCCGGTGGCGGGCGCCGGCACCGAGGTGGAGGTGGTGCTGGACCGTACCCCCTTCTATGCCGAGGGCGGTGGCCAGCTCGCGGACGCCGGGGTCATCAAGACCGCCGGTCCGACCGGCGGGGCGGGCAGCCTGATCAAGGTGCACGACGTGCAGACGCCGGTGCCCGGCCTGATCGTCCACCGCGGGGTGGTGACCGAGGGAGAGGCGGCGGTTGGGGCGCCCGCCTACGCGGAGATCGACGTCGAGCGCCGCCGTGCTGTGTCCCGCTCGCACACCGCGACCCACCTCATCCACCGCGCCTTCCGCGGTGCGCTCGGCGACTCGGCCGCGCAGGCGGGTTCGGAGAACTCGCCGGGGCGGCTGCGGCTGGACTTCACCGCCTCGGGGGCGGTGCCGCCCTCGGTGCTGCGGGACGTCGAGGAAGAAGTGAACACCGTGCTCATCGACGACCTCGCGGTCCGGGCGTTCACCGCGCCGCTTGAGGAGGCGCGAGCCATGGGCGCGCTGGCGCTGTTCGGTGAGAAGTACGGCGACGAGGTCCGGGTGGTCGAGGTCGGCGACTACTCCCGTGAGCTGTGCGGCGGCACCCACGTGGTGCGCTCGGGCCAGCTGGGGCTGGTGAAGATCCTCGGGGAGTCGTCCATCGGCTCCGGGGTCCGCCGGGTCGAGGCGCTCGTCGGCACCGACGCGTTCCGCTACCTGGCGACCGAGAGCCTGCTGGTGAGCCAGTTGTCCGAGCAGCTCAAGGCACGCCGCGAGGAACTCCCCGAGCGGGTCTCCGCGCTGGTGACCAGGGTCCGCGACGCCGAGCGGGAACTGGAGCGGCTGCGCTCGGCCCAGTTGCTCGACGGCAGCGGCAATCTGGCCGCCGGTGCGGAGGACATCGAAGGAGTGGCCTTCGTCGCGCACCGGGTGCCCGACGGGACCGGCGCCGACGGGATCCGCACACTCGCCCTTGACGTGCGCGGACGGCTCGGCGACCGGCCAGCGGTCGTCGTGGTGGCCGGTGTTCCCTCCGACCGCCCGTCCGTCGTAGTCGCGGTCAATGACCGTGCCCGCGAGCGTGGGCTGGCGGCCGGTGCGCTGGTCAAGAAGGCGGCCGCGGCGCTGGGCGGGGGCGGTGGTGGCCGTGACGATGTGGCTCAGGGCGGCGGCGCGCCGCTCGGTGATCGCGGATCCACCGTTCTTGACGAGGCATTTAGCGTGGTACGGGCGGTTGTGACAGACATAGCAGGACGTGGTGGCGTAGCTTGAGACTGTGCTACAGCCCCCCCGCAGAGCTGGCGCAGTCCTCGACACACAGGCTAGGTGCGTGAGAACCGGCGTACGGCTCGCCATTGATCTCGGGTCGGCACGCATCGGAGTGGCCCGCTGCGACCCGGATGGCCTGCTGGCCAGCCCGCTCGCCACCGTCGCGCGCGGCCGCGGCGACCTGGACGCCCTTGCCGCCCTGTCGAGCGAGCAGGGTGCCATGGAGGTCATTGTCGGGCTGCCGACCGGCCTGTCCGGCCGCGCCGGTACCGCTGCGGCTGGGGCCAGGGCGTTCGCCGAGTCCCTCGCTGCCCGGCTGGCACCGTTGCCGGTGCGGCTGGTGGACGAGCGGTTCACCACCGTGATCGCTCACGACGCGCTGCGCCAGGGGGGGCGCGGATCGCGTCAGCGCCGCACGCAGGTCGACAAGGCCGCTGCCGCGCTCATCCTGCAGGGGGCACTGGATGCGGAGCGCTCCACCGGCGAGCCGGCTGGCGAACTGGTGGTGTCGGCCCCCGGAGCCGGGGGATGACCCGCCACCGCCGGAACGACCCAGAAGACATCGGCGGGGACGCGCCCTGGCGTGCCCAGGACTACGACCAGCCGGCCGACCCGGGCGACCCGCGCGGTGACTACTACGCGGCGCCCTGGGGCGGGTCCGCGGCGGGCGCGCCGCGCCCGGCGCGGGGCGCGCTGGGCACCTCCAGTGGCCGGGACGACCGGCCCGGCGAGGCCACCGGGCCGCCGTGGGAACTGCCCGGCTGGGATGAGGCGGTCCCGGCGCAGCGCCGGCCGCGCGATGACAGCGCACATCCGTCCGGCCCGCTGCCGCGGGTGGACTCCGGTCCAATGCCGCGCCTGCCGTCCTTGGGCGGGGCGGCGGGGTCTGGGCCAGCAGAGCGCGGGGCGGCGGGGTCTGGGCCAGCAGAGCGCGGGGCGGCGGGGTCTGGGCTGGCCCTGGGCGGGGCGGCGCGGTCGGGGCCAGCAGGGCGCGGGGCGGCGGGGCAAACAGAGACCTGGCCCCACGCGACCTCGGGGCCGCTGCCCTCGGTGCCGCGGGAGCCGTGGCCCGCCGACCAGAGCAGCTATCCGGCCGCCCGCCACGGCCGCGGCTTCGGCGATCAGGACGACACCAGCTACTTGCGCACGGGGCCCGGATACGGTGACGGCGGCTTCGGCAGCGGCGAGTATCCGGTGCACGGCGGCGGCCAGGGCTACCCCGGCGAGGATGCGGGCAACGACGAACGCGGGTATGGCGACACTTTCCCCGGGCACGGCGGCGGGCGCGGTGGCTACTCGCGGCGCGACTACGCCGATGACGACGGGAACTACGGTGGCACCGGGTACGACGAGCCCGGGTACCACGACGAGCCCGGTTATGGCGGCGAGCCGGACTACCCGGGGCAGCACGGCTACTCCGGGGAGGGTGGCTACCCGGGCCAGCCCGGCTACGGCGAGCAGGACTATGCCCGCGCGGATGACTACGGCGGGCATGACGGCTACGCCGACGAGCCCGGTTACCCCGGCCAGGACGGCTACCCGGCGGAGCACGACGACGCCTACCCCGGCGACACCGGTTACCAGCCCGCGGATGACTACGTGCCCGGCCAGCCACGGCCGCACTCCGGCCCGTACGACCGGACGCCGCGGGATGACCCAGATGATCATGGGTATGGTGACCGCGGAGGCTGGTACGGCGACGTGGACGAGGACCAGGCCTGGGGGGATGACGAGGACGACTCCGGTCTCCTGCCCGGGTTCAGTGACGAGGGCGGCTTCAGTCGCGCCGGCGGGCGCGGCCCCGCCCCGGCCCGCCCCGTCCGCGCCGAACGCAGCGCACCGCCCAGCCGCCCGCGCGGGGGAAAGCCCAAGCGCAAGAGCGCCATGCGCCGCGCGGCGCCGTGGATCGCCCTCACCGTCCTTATCCTCGTGCTCGGCGTGGCCGCCGGCGGTTTCTTCTACGTCTGGCACAACTACCTGCACCCGCCGGACTACTCGGGCCCGGGCACCGGCACCGTCGCCGTCCTGATCAAGCCCGGCGAGACCGCCACCCAGGTGGGTGAGCAACTGCAGGCCCAGGGCGTGGTCGCGAGCGCGCGCGCCTTCGCCAACGCGGCAAAGGCGAGCGGCAAAGGCAGTTCCCTCGAGCCGGGCACCTACACGCTGCACAGTCACATGGCCGCCGCGCTGGCGTTCGCGCTGCTGCTGAAGTCCTCCTCCAGGGTCCAGACCACCGTGGTGATTACCGAGGGGGAGCGGCTGTCCGAGATCATCGCGAGCCTTGGCAGCAAAACCAACAACCTGAAGGGCTACCAGGAGGCCATCAAGGACGTCTCGGGGCTGGGCCTGCCCTCCTACGCCAAAGGCAACCCCGAGGGCTACCTGTTCCCGGCCACCTACACCATCCAGCCCAGTGAAACGCCGATCCAGGTGCTCCGGGCCATGGTGCTGCGCTTCAACCAGGAGGCGCAGAGCGTCAACCTGCCCGCGGTGGCGGCCAAGGACCATATCAGCGAGGGTGACGCCATCATCGTCGCCAGCCTGATCCAGGCGGAGGGCAAGCGCCCCCAGGACCTGCCGAAGATCGCCCGGGTGATCTACAACCGGCTGAACCAGAAGATGAAGCTCCAGCTGGACACCACGGTGCTGTACGCCAGGCACTCCCGGGCCGCGGACGTCACGGTCGCACAGACACACACCAAGTCGCCGTACAACACCTACCTGCACGTGGGGCTGCCCCCCGGGCCGATCGACAGCCCCGGCGACACCGCCATCAGGGCCGCGCTGGCCCCGTCGCCGATAACCAACGACTGGATCTACTTCCTCACCGTGAACCCGAAGTCCGGGCTGACCAAGTTCACCGACAACTTCACGGTGTTCCAGCAGTACCAGGCCGAGCTGTCGAACTACATGGCCACCCACCACTAGGACATGTCCCAGGGCATAAGCTCCTCCGGGTGAGAGCCGCGGTTCTTGGCGCGCCCATCGCGCACTCGCTGTCGCCTGTGCTGCACCGGGCGGCCTACCAGGCGCTCGGCCTGACCGGGTGGTCGTACGAGGCGATCGAGTGTGACGAAGCGCGGCTGCCGGCCGTGCTCGGCGGGTGCGGGCCGGACTGGGCCGGGCTGTCGCTGACCATGCCGCTCAAGCGCGCCGTGCTGCCGCTGCTCGACGAGATCGAGCCGCTGGCCCACGAGGTGGGCGCCGCGAACACGGTGGTGTTCTCCGGCGGCCGGCGGCACGGGCACAACACCGACGTGCCCGGCATGATCGCCGCACTCACCGAGGCCGGCGTCACCCCGGCGAGGGCCGGGGCGCCTTGGCCGGCAGCGGTGCTGATACTCGGCGGCGGCGCGACCGCCTGCTCCGCGCTGGCCGCCGCGCGCGGCCTCGGGGCGGCACGGGTGACCGTGGCGGTCCGCGATCCCGCCCGCGCCCAGGACCTGCTGGCCGCCGCCGCGCGGCTGGACGTCGCGGTCACCCTGACCGGCTTCGGCACTCCGCAGGACGACGCCCCCGAGGTCCTCATATCGACCGTCCCCGCCGGTGCCGCGGATCTTTACGCCAAACGGATAGCCCATCGCACCCTGGTTCCCCGCCATCTCCTCGACGTGGTTTACCACCCCTGGCCCACCGCCCTGGCAACCGCCGCCCGCCAGGCTGACATCCCCGTAGCGGGCGGCTTGGACCTGCTCCTGCACCAGGCCGCCGACCAGGTAACCCTGATGACCGGCAAACCAGCCCCCCTCCCCGCCATGCGCCAAGCCCTCGAATCCACCCCTCGATCCGCTAACCTCTCCGCTTGCCACCAGCGCCCCACTCATCCACCCCCGGACAGGGGGAGGGGAGCCGCCGCCTTGGGCGGTTGGGGATGGTCGGTCGACCGCTGGCAAGGAAGGACGGCGGCGCGGGAAAGGCAGCGACGAGAGGCAGGCAGCGGCTGAGGTGTGGAGAGCTGAGCCAGCTGGGCGCGGGGCAGCGTTTTGACCGGTCCGAGGGTTACCTGGGCGCGGAGTTTTGTCTCCGCGCCCAGGTGAGCCTCTGGCCGGCTTTCCCGGCACCGGAGCCCGCTATCGGATGTCCGCGCAGCGGTCTGGCGTGCATTCGCCAGGGCAGCTGGAGCAATTGATGACCCGGGGAAGGGCGGCATGGCGGTAGCGGAATACCTAGCTACGCCAAATTGCTGTTAACCTTGCCTGACGACCAGCTGGGTAAAACCTGCGCTGGCGCGTAAGCGGAGGACCACCTCCCACCTGGCCGGCCCCGGGTCGGCGGGTACGCCCGTCAGAACATATGGCGGGCAGGCCGGGCGCGGCGGAGCCGGTGTCGTGCGAAAGTACGGGACCGGGTCGGTGGCGTTGCGGGTCCGTGTGCGTGTGCCAGCCCTCCGGGGCCGGCCGCAGACACGGGGGAAGGGTGGGCTCCGCGTGCGTGGCATGCGGGGCCTTTTGCGTCTGGCGGCGAGCCTGGCTAAAAGGCATCACCAGCGGGTCTACCGTCCCTGTCAGTGCAGGGGCGGGGTAACAGGAGAAGCCAAGGAGGTCACATCAGCGTCGAACCACGCATTAACGAGCGCATCCGGGTTCCCGAAGTCAGGCTTGTCGGTCCGGCCGGCGAGCAGGTGGGAATCGTAAGCATCAACGATGCGCTCCGGCTGGCCCAGGAAGCTGACCTCGACCTGGTCGAGGTGGCACCGACAGCCCGGCCGCCGGTCTGCAAGCTCATGGACTACGGCAAGTTCAAGTACGAGTCCGCGCTCAAGGCCAGGGAATCTCGCAAGAACCAGGCGCAAACGGTCATCAAGGAGATCAAGCTCCGGCCGAAGATCGATCCGCACGACTACGGGACGAAGAAGGCTCACGTCGAGCGGTTTCTGCGGCAGGGCGACAAGGTCAAGGTGACGATCATGTTCCGCGGGCGTGAGCAGTCCCGGCCGGAGCTGGGCTTCCGGCTACTGCAGCGCCTCGCCGGTGACGTCGAGGAACTGGGATTCGTGGAATCGCAGCCCCGGCAGGACGGCCGCAACATGATCATGGTGATCGGTCCGCACCGGAGAAAGAGCGAGGCCCGCAGCGAGGCCCGCGCCGAGCGGGCCACCCGCGACGCGCAGCACCCTGAGCGTCCGATTTCGCGGTCACGCGCGGCCGTGCGGGACGACGCTGAGGCGCAGCACGCTGAGGTCCAGGCCGCTGAGGCGCAGGCCGCTGAGGCGCAGGCCGCTGAGGTCGCAGGCCGCTGAGGCGCAGGCCGCTGAGGTCGCAGGCCGCTGAGGCGCAGGCCGCTGAGGTCGCAGGCCGCTGAGGCGCAGGCCGCTGAGGCGCAGGCCGCTGAGGTCGGCGAGCCGGTGCAGGGCACGGACACCGCGGCGGCGAGCGCCCCGGAGGCCCCGGAAGTCCCGGAGGCCGAGGAGGCGCAGCCACGGCCCAAACCAGCCCCGGCGGCCCGGTCGGGCCCGGCCAGGGTGGCGGCCGCGTCGAAGGCCAGCGCCCGGAGCTGAGCAGGCCTGGCCGACCAGGCAGTGCGCCGTAAGCAGGCCACTGCCAGGTAGGTCACTGTCGGCAGCCCGCTGGGCGTGACGAGGACAATATGTCCGCGGCAACGCGGGCGAACGATGGGAAGGTAACGTCCGCGAACGGCGGGAACCCGCCGAGGCGGACGCAGAATAAAGCCGCGCCACAGGGCGTGCAGGAGACGAAAGACGACGGCGAGCATGCCAAAGATGAAGACGCACAGCGGAGCGAACAAGCGCTTCCGGCTGACCGGTACTGGAAAGGTGCTGCGCCGTCGCGCGAACCGCAAGCACCTGTTCGAGCACAAGCCGAGCAGAGTGACCCGGCGGCTGGCTGGCGAGGTTGAGCTTGCCCCCGCAGACGCAAAGAAGATCAAGAAATTGCTGGCTAAGTAGCCCAGCCCGCCTCCAGGGAGTAAGAAGTGGCACGCGTGAAGCGGGCGGTCAACGCCCACAAGAAGCGCAGGGTGGTGCTTGAGCGGGCGAGCGGGTACCGCGGCCAGCGGTCTCGGATGTACCGCAAGGCCAAGGAGCAGATGCTCCACTCGATGACCTACGCCTATGCGGGCCGCAAGGACCGCAAGGGCGCGTTCCGCCGGCTGTGGATCCAGCGGATCAACGCCGCCGCGCGCGCGGACGGCATCACCTACAACCGGTTCATCCAGGGCCTGAAGGCCGCCGGGGTTGACGTGGACAGGCGCATGCTCGCCGAGCTTGCCGTGTCCGACCCGGCCGCGTTCTCCGGCCTGGTCAAGGTGGCGAAGGACGCGCTGCCGGAACCGATCACCGGCACCGCGGCGGCCTGACCCGTCACGGCCAGCCCAAGTTTCATGATCCGGAAGACTTTTCAGTCACTATCACTGAAAAGTCTTCCGGATCACCGGTGTTCGCGATGAGCGAGTACGGGGCGGAGCTGACCAGTATCCGCTCGCCCCGGGTGAAGGCAGCCCGCCAGCTCGCCAAGCGGGCGATGCGGGAGCGGGCCGGGCTGTTCCTGGCCGAGGGGCCCCAGGCGGCCGGTGAGGCGCTCGCCCGCGACGGCGTGGTGACCGAGTTGTTCCTCACCGCCGCGGCACGGTCCCGCCACGGCGGAATGGCCGCGCGGGCCAGCCGTCAGGGTGCCGCCGTGCACGTGGTGAGCGGCGAGGTCATGGCCGAACTCGCGCAGACCGTCACCCCGCAGGGAATCCTCGCCGTCTGCCGGTTCGTGGATGTGCCGCTGGCCGCGCTGACCGGGGCCGCCCCGCAGCTGGTGGTCATCCTGGCCAATGTCAGGGACCCGGGTAACGCGGGGACGGTGCTGCGCACCGCGGACGCGGCGGGCGCGGCCGGGGTGATCTTCTCCGACGCCTCGGTGGACCCGTACAACAGCAAGTGCGTGCGCGCGTCCGCGGGCAGCATCTTCCACACCGATGTGGTGCTGGGCGGCCCGGTGGCGGACACGGTGAGTCACCTCCGTGCGGCGGGTCTGCGGGTGCTCGCCGCAGACGGCAGGACGGGCCGGCCGCTGGATCAGGTGGAACCACGGGGAGTACTCGCCGAGCCCACGGCCTGGCTGTTCGGCAACGAGGCGTGGGGCCTGCCGGACGACCTGCTTGCGCTGGCTGACGAGCCAGTCGCGGTGCCGATATATGGGCAGGCGGAGAGCCTTAACCTGGCCGCCGCGGCCGCGGTCTGCCTGTACGCCTCGGCCCGGGCACAGCGCTCTAACGCGGGAGGGGGCTGCCGTGCAGTCCCCGCAACGCGCTAGAGTCTGATCACATTGCGTCATGACGAGCTCCTGGCCGGAGCGTGCCGCGCACTGCGGCAGGATCCGGCCGGATGCTCCGAGCCAGGTGGCCGGCGGGGGTGGGCCACGTGAAGCCAGCGGCCGGGTTGGGGGACCGGGCCACGACAGGCGGCACAGGTGCCGGACGGAGGCAGGGACGCGCGTGGACGGGCATGCGGTGCCCGGCGACAGGGCGCTTGACCAGGGCCCAGCCTTGGGCGGGGCGGTGGGGTCAGGGCCAGCAGAGCGCGGGGCGGCGGGGTCAGGGCCAGCAGAGCGCGGGGCGGCGGGGTCAGGCAGACTGGCAGAGCTGTCGGCTGCCCTCCCGGACCTGGCCGGTCCGGCAGCGCCGGGCCCGGTGCTGGTCAGCTCGATGGCCTGCGCCGACGACCTTCCTGACGGCCTGGTTATCGCCGACCACGCCGGCCGGGTCATGGTGTTCAACCGCGCCGCTTCGCGGCTGACCGGGATACCTGTCCGGGCCGCGATCGGCGCGGATGTGCGGCAGATCCTCGCGCTGCGTGACGCCGACGGGCGCTGCTGGTGGGTGTCGGCCAACCCCTACCACGGGCTGTCCATCCGCACCCGCCACCCCGAGATGCCGCTGTTCCTCCCCGACGGAACCGAACTGCTGGTCACCATGTCGTACGTGCGGGCACCGCGCTGGGCCACACAAAGCCACCGGGCTCGCGCGGGCGGCGAGGTCCAGCGCCTGGTGTTCGTGCTGCGCGGTGCGCAGCAGCGGGCACGCCTGGAGCGCAGCCGGGCGGACCTGGTGTCCACCGTGGCGCACGAGCTGAGGTCCCCGCTGACCAGCGTGAAGGGGTTCACCGCCACGCTGCTGGCCAAATGGGGCCGGTTCACCGACGACCAGAAGAAAGTGATGCTGGAGACCGTCAACGCCGACGCGGACCGGGTCACCAGGCTGATCACCGAGCTGCTCGACGTGTCCCGGATCGAGTCGGGGCGGATGGAGGTCCACCGGCAGCTCGTCAGCGTCCCTGAACGGGTGGAGAAGATCGTCGCCGGGCGGGTGGCGGCCGGTGACCCGGCCGACCGGTACCGGGTGGTGATCGCCGACGGGCTGCCCGAGACGTGGCTCGATGCGGACAAGGTCGACCAGATCCTCGGCAACCTTATTGAGAACGCCGTACGGCACGGCGCTGGTACCGTAACTGTCGTGGTGGAGCCGCTTGAACCCGTTGGCGCCCGTGCCGTCAGGCCCGGGGCCGAAGGCATCGCGGTCTCCGTCCGGGACGAGGGCGACGGTGTCGCGCCGGAACTCGTATCGCGGATCTTCCGGCAGTTCTGGCGGGCCAAGCGCCGCGGCGGCGCGGGGCTCGGCCTCTACATCGTCAAGGGCCTGGTCGAGGCGCACGGCGGGACGATCACCGTGCAGCAGGCCCCCGAGGGCGGCGCCGAATTCCGATTTACCATGCCCGCCGGGGTTCCGGCGGGCTAACTCTGCTTGGCTGGCCTGCGGCCAGCCCGCGCCGAGGCCGTAACCCCGGGTGCTAGCCCGGGGGCCGAGCCCCCGGAGCCCCCACGACGGTGGCCGGCGCGGTCTGTAGCCTTACGGTCGGCGAGCCACCTCCGGATCCCATGGTGGTGGCGGTTGGTCATCTGGCTGACCCCGGAACCTGGGTGGCTGGGGACCAGGCAGCTTGGGCCGATCGTATGGCATAAAAATCTGGACACCTCCGCAAAACCTGGACACCTCCGTGAACCGAGGATGGCGAAACTTATGTCCGCACCCAACAAGCAATATGACCCGGTGGAGGTGACGGCGTTGTCGCCCGAGGAGATCGCCGCCGCGCTCAAGGAAGCGCTCGCCGCCATCGCAGAGGCACGCACGCTCGATGAGCTCAAGGCCGCCCGGCTGGCCCACGCCGGGGACCGGTCGCCGCTCGCGCTCGCCAATGCCGAGATCGGGGCGCTGCCGCCACAGGCCAGGGCGGAGGCCGGCCAGCGGATCGGTGCGGCCCGCCGTGAGGTCCGGCAGGCGCTCGACACAAGGCAGGCGGAGCTCGAGGCCGAGCGCGACCAGCGGGTGCTCGTCGAGGAGACCGTCGATGTGACCCTGCCCTGGGACCGGCAGCCGACCGGGGCGAGGCATCCGGTGACCACCGTCAGCGAGCGGCTCGCCGACGTGTTCGTGGGCATGGGGTATGAGATCGTCGAAGGGCCCGAGGTCGAGGCCGAGTGGTTCAACTTCGACGCGCTGAACTTCGCGCCCGACCACCCGGCAAGGGAGATGCAGGACACGATCTTCGTGGCCGGGCCGGACGGCGGCCACTCCGGCACGGTGCTGCGCACGCACACCTCGCCGGTGCAGATCCGCGCCCTGCTGACCCGCCCGCTGCCCGTGTACGTGGTCAGCCCGGGCAAGTGCTTCCGCACCGACCCGCTGGACGCCACGCACAGCCCGGTGTTCCACCAGATCGAGTGCCTGGCCGTGGACGAAGGCCTCACCATGGCCGACCTGCGCGGCGCGATCCAGTCATTCGTGGACGCCATGTTCGGCGAGGGGCTACGGACTCGCATCCGGCCGGACTTCTTCCCGTTCGTCGAGCCCGGCGTCGACGTGTCCATGGAGTGCCACGTCTGCCGCGGCGCGTCCACCCGGGGCGGCGATCCGTGCCGGGTGTGCCGGTCGCAGGGCTGGATCGAGCTGGCCGGCGCCGGGATGGTCAACCCCAAGGTGCTCATCGCCTGCGGCGTCGACCCGGACCGCTACAGCGGCTTCGCGTTCGGGCTCGGCATCGAGCGCACGCTCATGGTCCGGCACGGGCTGGCCGATATCAGGGACACCCTGGAGGGCGATGTGCGGTTCAGCCGGGCGCTGGGGGTGGAGGTCTGATGCGCGTCCCGCTGTCCTGGCTGCGCGAGTACGCGCCCATTGAGGAGTCGGTGCCCGCCGCGGAGGTGGCCAAGCGGCTGACCGCGGCGGGCCTGGAGGTGGAATCCGTCGAGGCCGTCGGGCACGACGTCAGCGGTGTGGTGATCGGGGAGGTCACCGCCATCGAGGAGCTGACCGGGTTCCGCAAGCCGATCAGGTACTGCCATGTGACCACCGGCGCGGAAGAGCGCGACGTGATCTGTGGCGCGGCCAACTTCGCGGTCGGCGACCGGGTGCCCTTCGCGGCGCCCGGTGCGGTGCTGCCCGGCGGCTTCGAGATCGGCGCGAAAAAGGCCTACGGCCGGATGTCGGAGGGCATGATCTGCTCCGCCGCCGAGCTGGCCATGGGGGACGATCACTCCGGCATCCTGGTGCTCGCGCCCGATGCCCCGCTCGGCGAGGACTTCGCCGGCTACGCCGGGCTGGCTGACCAGGTGTTCGACATCGCGGTGACCCCGAACCTGGGGTATGCGCTGTCGGTGCGCGGGGTCGCCCGCGAGCTGGCCACGGCGTTCGAGGTGCCGTACACCGACCCGGCGGACCAGGGCCTGCCGGCCGACGTCGGGGCGGTGTCACCTGAGGTGTATCAGGCAAGCATCGCCGACCCGACCGCCTGCGACCGGTTCGTGCTGCGGGAGGTGCATGGCCTCGACCCGGCCGCGCCGACCCCGCTGTGGATGCGGGTGCGGCTGGCCCGGGCCGGCATGCGCACGGTGTCACTGGCGGTCGACGTCACCAACTACCTGATGGTCGAGTTGGGGCAGCCGCTGCACGCTTTCGACCGCGACCGGCTGACCGGCCCGATCGTGGTGCGGCGGGCGCAGCCGGGCGAGCGGCTGGAGACGCTGGACCATGTCGTCCGGGAGCTTGACCCCGACGACATCCTGATCACCGATGAGTCCGGGCCGATCTCGATGGCCGGCACCATGGGCGGCCTGGCCACCGAGATATCCGAGTCCTCGGCGAACCTGGTGATCGAGGCCGCCCACTTCTCCGCCCGCGGCACGGCACGGATGAGCCGGCGGCACCGGCTGTTCAGCGAGGCGTCCTACCGCTTCGAGCGCGAGGTGGACCGGGAGCTTCCGGTGCGGGCCTCGGCGAAGGCGGCGGTGCTGCTCGCGGAGCTGAGTAGCGCAACCATGCTTCCCGGCTGCAGCCACGCGCAGGTCGAGGTGCCCCCGGTGCGGATCAGCCTGCCCGTGAACTACCCGGGCAAGGTGGCCGGGCTGCCATATCCGCCAGTGACCGTGATCCAGCGGCTGCGGGATGTCGGCTGCGTGGTGGCCGAGTCTGGCGAGGACGCCGGCGCCGCGGCGGCCTCCGGGGCCGATGGCGACGCCGCGGCGGCCCAGAGCGCCGGGGCCAGGAGCGCCAGCCTGAACCGGCATCTGCGGCGGGAGTACGGCAAGCACGAGAGCGAGCCGGAGATCCTCACCGTGGTCCCGCCGTCCTGGCGCCAGGACCTGCGCTACCCCAGCGACCTGGCGGAGGAGGTGATCCGGCTGGAGGGTTACGACAACATCCCGGTCCGGATGCCGCGGGCCGCCGCCGGGAAGGGGCTGACCGATGCCCAGCGGCTGCGCCGCGCGGTGGGCCGCTCGCTCGCCGGGGCGGGTTACGTCGAGGTGCTCAGCCAGCCGTTCGGCTCGGCCGCCGACTACGAGCGGCTGCAGCTGCCCGGCGACGATGTGCGCCGCCGGGCCGTGCGGATCGCCAACCCGCTCAGCGAGGATGAGCCGTTCCTGCGCACCACGCTGCTGCCCGGCCTGCTGCGGGTGCTGGCGCGCAACGTCGGGCGCGGCTTCGGTGATCTGGCCCTGTATGAGATGGGGCTGGTGTTCCGGCTCGGCACCGGCGGTCAGGGGGTCGCCCCGATCCCGCGGGTGGACCGTGGGCCGACCGTGGCCGAGGTCACCGAGATGGAATCCGCCCTGCCCGCCCAGCCGCTCCGTGTCGGCATGGTGCTGGCCGGGAACCGGGAGAACTCCGGCTGGTGGGGCGCGGGCCGCGCGGCCGGATGGCAGGACGCCGTCGAGGCCGCTCGCGAGGTGCTGCGGGTGAGCCGGGTGGGCTACCGCATCGAGCAGGACCAGTACCCGCCGTGGCACCCGGGCCGCTGCGCCGCGGTCTACATCACCGGCGCGGATGGCGAGGAGCAGCTCGCCGGGCACGCCGGGGAACTGCACCCGCGGGTGATACAGGCGTTCCGGCTGCCGGACCGCACCTGTGCGGTGGAACTGGACCTGTCGGTCATCGGTGCAGCGGCCGTGGCGCTGCCGCCTGCCCAGGCACCGACGATCTCCGCCTACCCGGTAGCGACGCAGGACGTCGCGCTGGTGGTGCCGGAGGCGGTGCCCGCCGCGCAGGTGGAGGCCGCGCTGGCCGCCGGGGCTTCGTCGGCCGCTGAGGAAGGCGGAGATCTGCTGGAGGACGTGCGGCTCTTCGATATCTACACCGGCGAGCAGGTGGGGGAGGGCAACAAGTCCCTTGCCTACCGGCTGCGCTTCCGCGCGCCCGACCGCACCCTCACCGACGAGGAGACCAGCGCCGCCAGGGACGCCGCGGTGGCCGAGGCGGCCCGCCGCGTCGGCGCCGTGCTCCGCGACGGGAGCTGACCGGCGCTGCAGTGCTAGTCCGGGGGAGCGACCCCCCGGAACCCCCCGCCGGCCTCCGGCCCGGTTCCTCCGTCACCGGGCCGGGGCCCCGGTGGTCGGCCTTCTGGTCGTTTTGGGCGGTAGGAATCAGGTAGTACACCGTGGTTCGACGGTCTGATCTGCCTTACCTCGGCGAGGTGGTGGTGCCCGTTCCCGCTTGTGAGGGCGGGAGACAACGGCCTGACTGGCCGGCGTACTGTCACTGGTTAGTGCTTGACAGCAACCGGGGCGACGGGCTGCGATGGCGATAGCGCTTTACGCAACCCCATCCGGCATGTCGGCCCGTTCCCTCACCCTGGTTCGGCACCAGTCCCGCACACGGAGGAATCGCCATCAGCCCGGAAGTCAGCGCGCAGGGGCAGTCCACGCTGGGCGCGGCCGGATCGGCCACGGCACCACCCAAGGCGACATTCGGCGCGGTCTTCGCCATAGGCGAGTTCCGCGCGCTGTGGCTAGCGCAGGTCCTGTCCGTCGCCGGTGACCAGCTTGCCCGGGTCGCGCTGACGTTGCTGGTGTACGGCCGGACCCACTCGGCACTGCTCGCGGCGGTCACCTTTGCGGCAAGCGTGGTGCCGGCGTTCATCGGCGGGATCACCCTTTCCGGCCTCGCCGACCGGTTCCCGCGCCGACGGGTCATGATCGCATGCGACCTGACCCGGGTCGTGCTTGTGGCGGTCATGGCGATCTCGGGGATACCGATCGCGTTGCTCGTGGTGCTGCTGTTCCTGGTGACTCTGATCGGTGCGCCGTTCCTGTCGGCCCGTGCGGCTCTCTACCCGGACATCCTCACCGGTGACCTGTACGTGCTCGGGACTGCGGTCACCCTCACCACGCTGCAGTTCGCCCAGGTGCTCGGGTTCGCCGTCGGGGGCGCGGTCGTCGGATTCTTCGGCGTCCGGGTGTCACTGCTCATCGATACCGCCACGTTCGCGCTGTCGGCCCTGATCACGTTCATCTGGGTCCGGTCCTTGCCCGCGGTTCGAGCGGTACCCGACCGTGAAGCGCGCGCCGAGCCCGATGCTGGCGGCGGGCTGCTCGCGGGCCTGCGGCTGGTGTTCACCAGCCCGGCGCTACGGATCCCGATGCTGCTTGGCTGGCTGGCTGCCTTCTACAACATTCCAGAAGGGGTCTCCGCGCCGCTCGCGGCGGCGCTGGGCGGCGGTGCGGTGGCGGTCGGCTTCATCCTGGCGGCGCCCGCCTTCGGTGCCACGGTGGGAGCCATTACCTTCAGCCGGTTCGTCGCCCCGGCGACGCGACTGCGGTGGATGAGCCCGCTGGCCACGGCGGCCTGCGGCGTGCTTGTCCTGTTCGTTTTCCGCCCGCCGCTGCCGGTCGCGCTGGTACTGCTGGCCATATCCGGGATCTTCGACTGCTTCCAGCTTGCCGCGAACGCTTCGTTCGTCGCCGCCACGCCTGCGCGGCAGCGCAGCCAGGCGTTCGGCATCGCTCAGGGCGGCATGAGTCTCGGCCAGGGTCTGGCCATGATTGTGGCGGGGGCGGCGGCCGAGCACTTCACTCCGTACCTCGTGATCGCCGCCAGTGGCGCGGTCGGCGCGGTCGCTGCCATCGCTATCGCCGTCAGCCGGTCCCATGCGCGCTGATCCGTCAGCGCACCGGCCAGCACGAATCGCGGGTTCAGCCCCAGCTGCTGGTGCGCATGGCGGGTGCTCCTTGCTTGTCGGTGGAAGTTCGGTGGTGCGAATCGGTTCAGCCCCAGCTACTGGTCCGCATGGCAGGTCTCCTTTCGCCGCGGCCGGTGCTGCGTGATCAAGGGATTAACCCCAGCTGCTGGTGCGCATGGCGGGCGTTCCTTTCATTGGCAGAGGCCTGGTGGTCGATGATCGTTTTCGGTCAGCCCCAGCTGCTAGTGCGCATGGACGGCGCTCCTTTCCTCAACTGGCGCCGATGGTGCTGGTCGGATATGTGTATACACGGCATATGTCACATCCTCACGGCAATGCCCGGCTTGCCCCGGGTTAGTCATCGGACGGGCGGGGTGGCAGGCCAAAGTCGGCTGCATTGTGTAACCTTGGGGTACGGATTCTGCAAACACCGGGAGATCTTGGTATCAGCGGGTAATGGGGGCTTGACAGCGGGCACACTCGCTCTGTGACAATACGGGGCATCGCTATCACCCTGGCCATGCGAGGCATGTGAACGACGCCAGAAGGTCCGCCAAGGAGGAACCGATGAGTTCCGGACGCTGCAAACGTGTGCACTTGCACGCGGGCGCAGCAAGGGAGTGGCCGTTGTGGCAGCTTCCCAGGTGGCTGGTGGGCTACATCGCAGCCACCACCGTGGCGTACCTTCTCGCGATCGCCTTCGCCGCGGCCGCGGAGCCGGGCCTGGAGTCGCTGCGCAATCTGTGGTTGTGCGGCGCCCTGCTGCTGTGCACCACGCTGACCGTGGAGCTCACCAAGCGGTCCGGGGAGAACGCCGGGCTGATCAAGGATGTCTACGCGGTCTGGGAATTGCCTGTCGCGATCCTGCTTCCGCCCATCTACGCGCTGCTGGTGCCGGCTTTCCGGTTCACCCTGACCCAGCTGCGGATCCGGCGTGTCCCGCTGCACCGGCGGATATTCAGCACCGCCGTCATCGGGCTGTCCTACGCCAGCGCCTCGGTGGTGTTCCACGGCATTTCCGGTCAGGGCTTCGGCACGGCGACGCTGCCGGCCTCGGGTGCCACCCTGTGGGTCATCGCCGTCTCGATCGCCGCGGTGACCCAGTGGGTCACCAACACCAGCTTGCTGTTCCCGGCCATCAAGGGGTCCGATCCGACCGTCACCATTCGCGAGCTCTACCTGGCCCGCGAGCGTGTTCAAAACGACGTCACTGAGCTCTGTGTAGCCGTCCTGGTCACTCTTGGTATAGCTGTCACCCCTTTGACGATCTTCCTGGCCTTCCCGTTCGTGACGTTGCTGCAGCGCTCGTTCCGGCACGTCCAGCTGGTCAACGCGTCCCGCGTCGATACCAAGACCGGCTTGCTCAACGCCGGCACCTGGGAGCGCGAGGCTGCTACGGAGGTTGCGCGCGCGGTTCGTACTCACACCTCCCTGGCCGTTGCTCTTATTGATATCGATCACTTCAAGTCGGTCAACGACTCTTTCGGGCATTTGGCCGGGGACCGTGCGCTCCGCACCGTCGCCCGCGCCCTGGCGATTCCCCTCCGGGAGTACGACCTGGTCGGGCGATTCGGCGGCGAGGAGTTCGCCCTGCTGCTGCCTCAGACCAAGGCACTGGACGCCTACCGCATCGCGGAACGCATCCGAACTCACATCGGGAGTATGCCCATTACTGTCAGCGACGATGCTGACGCCGAACCGGTATGGCTCAGCATCTCGATCGGCGTCGCCGCTCTCGGTGCCCGCTGGGACAGCACCAGCGGTGCACAGCTTACTGAGCTTCTTGCCGCCGCGGATGGAGCTTTGTACCAGGCCAAACGCGACGGGCGTGATCGGGTCTGCGTGGTCACAGAGGACGCGATGTTCGGTGTGAGCGGCCGCGACGCGGCGGAACACGTATCCGGCGAGACGCCCGCTGCGCCCGAGGCGGGCGGCCCGGTCACCGGGGTCATCCAGGCTTCGTAGCTAGCCCGTCCCGCATGCCCCGGTTCGCCATAAGCACGCCGTTTCCGGGCGTGTCCCGCCTGGTTTGCCACGGGACGCCGATCACGGCGCCAGCCCGCTCTCAGGAGGATGGCGAGGGGCTGGGCGACGACAGGACCAGCACCGCGAGTATCTGCATCCCTTGCTTGCGGCAGGCGGAGGCGTGGCCCGTCGCCAGTACTTCGGGCGTGTCGTAACCCTGGCAGACCCAGCCGTGGATCTTGACCGGCGCGCCGCCGCCATTGCCGGGGACCTTGCCCGATGCCAGCGCGCGTGTGTAGTCGCGCTCCACCGTCATGGCGTCCTGGCAAGTGGCCTGGCCGACGACGTCGACGTCGACCGGCACCCCCGCCGCCGTGCGGACCGTCCCGCATCGGGTGGCGGGCACGTTGCTCGCGGTGGGCCCCGGTCCGCCTCCGGCCGCGGTGGTGGTCTGCTTACCAGGTGTGGCCCCGCAGCCCGCCACCGCACCGGCCGCGAGCAGCGCCAAAGCACCGGCGGCGACGGCGCGCGAGCGACCGCGCATGGGGGCCTCCTTCCCGCGGAATCATCATGCCCTGTGCCGGGGGGCGCTGGCATCACGACGCCCCGGCCTTGCCGGCCCGGCCGCGCCCGGCGGAGGCCGCATTGCATATTTAGCGCATCCAATGCATAATTTCTCAGTGGGGTCGGGGCCGTGCCCGGATAGCGATCAGGTGTTGGGAGAAGTCATGGGCGTCCGGGTGGCGGTGGCGGGCGCCAGCGGTTACGCGGGCGGGGAACTTCTGCGCATTGCCGGCGGCCACCCGGATATGGAACTCGGGCCCCTCGCCGCCGCGACGAGCGCCGGGGCACCGGTCACGGCGGCGCATCCACACCTGGCCCACCTTGATGAGCACACCTTCGAGCCGCTCGATCCGGCCCGGCTGTCCTCCGCTGACCTGGTTTTCCTCGCGCTCCCGCACGAGGAGTCGGCCGCCGTCAGCGCCGCTCTGCCCGCCGGGATACCCGTGGTGGACCTGTCCGCCAGCTTCCGGCTGGCCGATTCGCGAGCCTGGTCGGTGTACTACCGGACACCGCACGCCGGTCGGTGGTGCTACGGGTTGCCCGAACTGCCCGGCGCACGGGAGCAGATCGCCGCCGCGCGGCGGGTGGCGGCGCCCGGCTGTTACGCCACGGCCGCCATCCTGGCTCTCGCACCCCTGGTCGCGGCGGGACTGGCCGACCCGCAGGACATCGTGATCGTGGCCGCCTCCGGCACCTCCGGGGCTGGCCGCTCCCCGTCGGCCGCGCTGCTGGCGACCGAGGTCATCGGCTCGATGTCGGCCTACCAGGCCGGCGGCACACACCGGCACACGCCAGAGATCGAGCAGGCGCTGCGCTTGGCGGGCGGCAGCGAACCGGCCGTCTCATTCACCCCGATGCTGGCCCCGATGCCCCGGGGCATCCTGGCCACCTGCACCGCACGGCTACGCGACCCGGACACGACCACCGCCGCGCTGCGGGAGGCGCTCGCGGCCGCCTACGACGGCGCGCCGTTCGTCCGTTTGCTGCCCGAGGGCCGCTGGCCGTCCACCGCGGCGACCAACGGCTCCAACATGGCGCACCTGCAAGCCGCCGCCGACGCGCACGCCGGGCGGGCGGTGATCGTCGCCGCTCTCGACAACCTCGGCAAGGGCGCGGCGGGCCAGGCGGTCCAGGCGGCCAACCTCATGCTCGGCCTGCCGGAAACCACCGGCCTGTCCGTCCAGGGAGTCGCACCATGACATGCGACAGCGCTGTCGCGCCGCAGTCGCCGGGCCGGACGCCGCATAGTGCTGGCCTGGGCCCCTCCGTGCGTCATGCCGGAGGCATGCCAGACGGCGCTGGGCAGCCCCGGGTGCCGCAGTGTCGGCTTGCGCGCCTCCGGCACGACGTGTGTCCCGGCGGCGAGGACCGCCTTCCCGAAGCCAGGGAAGCCCCCCAGGGCCGGCCGCCCGCGAGGGAGGCCATGAAAGGGGTCGCGCCGTGAGCGTTACCGCCCCGCAGGGGTTCAGGGCCGCCGGGGTGGCGGCGGGGCTGAAGCCGTCGGGCGCCCGTGACGTCGCCGTGGTCATCAACGACGGGCCCTCCCGCGCCGCCGCCGGCGTGTTCACCGCCAACCGGGTGAAGGCAGCGCCGGTGCTGTGGACGCAGCAGGTGCTGCGCGGCGGCCGGGTGCGGGCGGTACTGCTCAACTCCGGCGGCGCGAACGCCTGCACCGGCCCGCTCGGCTTCGCCGACGCGCACCTGTCCGCGGAACGCCTCGCGGCGGGGCTGGACGATTCCGCGGGCGAGATCGCGGTGTGCTCGACCGGCCTGATCGGCGAGCGGCTGCCCATGGACCCGTTGCTCGGTGGCGTGGACGCGGCGCTCGGCGAGGCGTCGCGGGCGGGCGGTCTCGCAGCCGCGGACGCGATCAGGACGACCGACACCGTGGCCAAGATCGCCTTCCATCGTTCCGGTGGGTACACGATCGGCGGCATGGCCAAGGGCGCGGGCATGCTGGCGCCCGCGCTGGCCACCATGCTGTGCGTGCTCACCACGGACGCCGAACTGGACTCCGGCGAACTGGACGCAGCGCTCCGGACGGCGACCAGGGTCACGTTCGACCGGCTGGACACCGACGGCTGCATGTCCACCAACGACACGGTCCTGCTGCTGGCCAGCGGGGCCAGTGGCGAGCGCCCGGACACCGCCGGTTTCACCCGCGCGCTCACCGGCGTCTGCGCCGACCTGGCCCGGCAGTTGCAGGCCGACGCCGAAGGGGCGGGCAAGCTGATCGCGATCGAGGTGGTCGGCGCCGCCGACGAGGACGACGCGATGACGGCCGGCCGTGCCGTGGCCCGCTCGGCCCTGCTCAAGTGCGCCATCGCAGGCGAGGATCCGAACTGGGGCCGGGTGCTTTCCGCGGTGGGCACCACGGACGCCGTGTTCGATCCGGACCGGGTCAACGTGGCGATCAACGGTGTCTGGGTGTGCCGCAACGGCTTTGCCGCCGACGACAGGTCCAAGGTGGACCTGAGCCCGCGGGACGTGACGATCACCGTGGACCTGTCCGCCGGGCCGGCCGTCGCCACTATCCGTACCACCGACCTGACCACCGAGTACGTCCACGAGAACTCGGCCTACTCGACATGAGCCCCGCAACCACCAGTAGCCCTGGAACCAGCACCAGCACGGCCAAGGCCCCCGCGACGGAGTCGCAGGAGCCGCAGGCCAGCGGGGGTTCCAGGGGGTCGCCCCCCTGGGCTAGCACGGCCAAGGCCCCCGCGACGGAGTCGCAGGAGCCGCAGGCCAGCGGGGGTTCCAGGGGGTCGCCCCCCTGGGCTAGCACGGCCAAGGCCGCGGTCCTGATCGAGGCGTTGCCGTGGCTGGACCGGTTCCACGGCAAGACGGTCGTCATCAAGTACGGCGGCCACGCGATGGCCGACGACGCACTGCGCGCCGGATTCGCCCAGGACGTGGTGTTCCTGCGGTACGCGGGCCTGCGCCCGGTCGTGGTGCACGGCGGCGGGCCGCAGATCTCCGCGCACCTGGCCAGGCTCGGTGTGCCGAGCACGTTCACCGCGGGGCTGCGGGTCACCACCCCGGAAACCATGGACGTGGTCCGCATGGTGCTCACCGGCCAGGTCAACAGGGACGTGGTGGGCCTGATCAACCGGCACGGGCCGTTCGCCGTGGGCATGTCGGGCGAGGACGCGAACATGTTCACCGCGCGCAAACGGCCCGCGGTGGTGGACGGCACCCCGGTGGACATCGGCCTCGTCGGCGAGATCGAGTCCGTGGATCCCGCCGCGGTGCATGCCCTGATCTCCGACGGCCGGATCCCCGTGGTGTCCAGCGTCGCCCGGGGCACCGGCGGCGAGGTGTACAACGTCAACGCCGATACAGCGGCGGCCGCGCTTGCCGTGGCGCTCGGCGCGGCCAAGCTCGTGGTGCTCACCGACGTGGAGGGCCTGTACGCCGACTGGCCCGCAGACGAGGACCCGGCCGGCCAGCCCGGGGATGTGATCAGCCAGCTCACCGCGACCGGCCTGGAACGGCTGCTGCCCAGCCTGAGCAGCGGCATGCTTCCCAAGATGGAGGCGTGCCTGCGCGCCGTATGCGGCGGCGTGCCGCAGGCGCACGTCCTGGACGGCCGGCTCCCGCACGCGGTGCTGCTGGAGATTTTCACCGACTCCGGCATCGGCACCATGGTCGTCCCGGACGGGGAGGCGTCATGATGCGCGCCTATCAGTTGATGATCATGAGATTGCTGTTGCTCCAGCAGCACCAATCTCATGATCGCGAGTCAGGGCGCGGGGCGGCGGGCGGATCAGGGCGGGCCGCGGATCACGAATCAGGGCGCACAGCGGCGCACGGGTCAGGGCGGACGCGGCGCACGGGTCAGGGCGCGCGGCGCACGGGTCAGGGCGCACGGCGCACGGGAAGGTGGGACGGTGACGGCAACGCAGCGGCTGCAGGAGCGGTTCGAGGCCGCATTCATGCCTAACTACGGCATCCCGCCGGTCGCGCTGGTGCGCGGCGAGGGCTGTCAGGTCTGGGATGCCGACGGCAATCAGTACACCGACCTCATCGCGGGCATCGCGGTCAGCGCGCTCGGCCACGCCCATCCCGCGCTCACCGAGGCGGTGACCCGCCAGGTAGGCGCGATCGCGCACACCTCCAACCTGTTCCTGCACGAGACCGAGGTAGTCCTGGCCGAACGGCTGCTGCGGCTGCTCGGCGGCGATGGCCGGGTGTTCCTCGCCAACTCCGGCACCGAGGCCAACGAGGCGGCGCTCAAGCTGGTCCGCCGCCACCAGGGCCCCTCCCGCCCGGTGATCGTCGCCGCCGAGAACAGCTTCCATGGCCGGACCATGGGCTCGCTTGCGGTGACGGGCAAGGCCGGGCTGCGGCAGCCGTTTGGTCCCTTCGGCTTTGACGTGAGGTTCGTGCCCTACGGTGACCTGGCGGCGCTCACCTCAGCCGTCAGCCACGAGTGTGCCGCCGTCATCCTCGAGCCCTGCCAGGGGGAGGCGGGAGTGGTGCCGCCGCCGGCCGCTACCTGCGGGGCGCGCGCGAGGCGTGCGACGCGGCTGGTGCGCTGCTGGTGATCGACGAGATCCAGAGCGGCATCGGGCGCACCGGTACGTGGTTCGCCTGCCAGGCCGCGGACGTCGTACCGGATGTGCTCACGCTCGCCAAAGGGCTCGGCGGCGGGCTGCCCATCGGGGCATGCATCGGGCTCGGCGCCGCGGGCACGGCACTGCGCAGGGGGGACCACGGCAGCACGTTCGGCGGGAACCCGGTGGCGTGCGCGGCGGCGCTCGCCGTGCTGGACACCATTGAGAGCGAGGGCCTGCTTGCCCGCGTGGCGGCGGTCGGGCGGAAGCTGGCGGACGGCATCGCCGGGACCGCTCATCCGCTGCTCGGCGGGGTCCGGGGCGAAGGCCTGTGGCTCGCCGCGGTGCTCACCCGGCCCGCCGCCGCCGCGGTCGAGGCAGCGTGCCGGGATGCGGGCTTCCTGGTCAACGCCGTGCAGCCGGACGCCATCAGGCTGGCGCCGCCGCTCATACTCGGCGAGGACGAGGCAGCCGGGTTCCTCGGCGCGCTCCCGGGCGTCCTGGAGCGGGCGGCGGCCACGGACCAAGTCCCGGCCTCCGCCGGCCAGCAAGCCTCCGCCGGCCAGCAGGCCCCGGCCGTGGAGCGGGTCCCGTGACGGCGGTGAGCCCGGCGACCAAGGCCGCCCGCCACGAGCAGATCGCCGGAATCCTCGAGCACCTGCAGGTCCGTTCGCAGGAGGAACTGGCCGCGCTGCTCGCCGCCCGCGGCGTCCGGGTCGCGCAGGCCACGCTGTCGCGCGACCTGGAGGAGATGGGCGCGGTCCGGCTGCGGGGACCGGGTGGCGCGCTGTTCTACGCGCTGCCGGCCGGCCCGGGCAGCCCCGGCGCGCGTCCCGGCGGGGTCGGCGCCGCGGAGGTGGCGGGCGCCTTGACCGGGACCCTGCCACGGGTCGCCGCCGAACTGCTGGTCAGCGCCGAGGCCAGCGCGAACCTGGTCGTGCTGCGCACTCCGGCGGGCGGCGCGCAACTGCTCGCCTCCGCCCTCGACCATGCCGGATGGCCCGCCATCCTCGGCACGGTCGCGGGAGACGACACCGTCCTGGTGATCACCCGGGATCCGACTGGCGGCGCCGACGTGGCGGCGGCGCTGCTGCGGCAGGCGGAACGGAAGGCCGCCGAAGAACGACGAGCCTAGGCCGGGCGGGGGCCCGGCCGATCGAGGGGGACGCCGGCCTGATTGGCCAGCGCGGGTCCGGGGGTCGCCCTCCCCGGGCTGGCACTGGCAGGGACCGGGGCGGCTTGCCGCCAGCACAGACGTTGATACGACACCGACAAGGGAATGTGACATGACCAAGCGTGTGGTACTTGCATACTCGGGTGGCCTGGACACCTCGGTCGCCATTGGCTGGATCGCCGAGGAAACCGGGGCCGAGGTCATCGCGGTCGCGATGGACGTGGGCCAGGGCGGCGAGGACCTGAACACCATCCGCCAGCGGGCCCTGGCCTGCGGCGCGGCCGACGCCGAGGTGGTGGACGCGCGGGAGGAGTTCGCCACCGGCTACTGCGTCCCCGCGATCAAGGCGAACGCCCTCTACATGAACCGCTACCCGCTGGTCTCCGCGCTCTCCCGGCCGCTGATCGTCAAGCACCTGGCCCGGGTGGCACGGGAGCGGGGCGCCGACACCGTCGCCCACGGCTGCACCGGCAAGGGCAACGACCAGGTCAGGTTCGAGGTGGGCCTGGCCAGCCTGGCTCCCGAGGTGAAGGTGCTCGCACCGGTCAGGGACTCGGGTATGACCAGGGACAAGGCGATCGCGTTCGCGGAGGAGAAGGGGCTGCCGATCGACGTGACGCACCGGTCGCCTTACTCCATCGACCAGAACCTGTGGGGCCGTAGCTGCGAGACCGGCCATCTGGAGGACATCTGGGAGGCCCCGCACGACGACGTATGGAGCTACACCCAGGACCCGGCCACGCCCCGGGAGCCCGATGAGCTGGTGCTCAGTTTCGCCGACGGAATCCCGGTCGCGATCGATGGGCGGGCGCTGCCGCCGCTCGAGCTGATCACCGAGCTGAACACCAGAGCCGGGGCGCAGGGTGTCGGCCGGGTGGACATGGTCGAGGACCGGCTGGTCGGGATCAAGAGCCGGGAGATCTACGAGGCGCCGGGGGCCATCGCGCTCATCACCGCACACTCCGAACTCGAGAGCGTGTGCATGGAGCTGGACCTGGCCAGGTTCAAGCGGGCGGCGGAGCAGCGGTGGACCGAGCTTGTCTACGACGGGCTTTGGTACTCCCCGCTCAAGTCGGCGCTGGACGCGTTCCTGAACCAGGCGGCCAGGCATGTGACCGGCGACATCCGGCTGCGGCTGCATGGCGGCCAGGCCGTGGTCACCGGCCGGCGCAGCCCGGTCTCGCTGTATGACTTCGGGCTGGCCACCTACGACACCGGCGACACCTTCGACCAGGGCCTGGCCAAGGGGTTCGTGGAGCTGTGGGGCCTGCCGAGCAAGACCGCCGCGCTCCGGGAGCAGCGCGCGGCCGGGTGAGCCCTGCTAGCCCGGGGGGGCGACCCCCCGGAACCCCCCGCTGGCCTCGATGCCGCGCGACTTCGTCGCGTGGCCTTGTGCCCTGCTAGCCCGGGGGGGCGACCCCCCGGAACCCCCGCTGGCCTCGATGCCGCGCGACTTCGTCGCGTGGCCTTGTGCCCTGCTAGCCCGGGGGGCGCCCCCCGGAACCCCCGCTGGCCTCGATGCCGCGCGACTTCGTCGCGTGGCCTTGTGCCCTGCCGGCGGGCCAGCCTACGGGCGGTCTGCGGGCTTCGGGAACTTAGGTGGTGTACCCGGACACATAGTTAGCGTGAAGATGGCTGCCGTGGACCGTGGGCCCGGTGATGCCGCACTGTGGTCCCGGGCCGCGCATGGGGACCACGACGCGTGTCGGGTTCACCGTGCCGCCCCAGCTGGTCTACGCCCGGTCCGACGTCGGTTCGGTGGCCATCCGCGTGCCGTCCGGCACGGCGTATAAGGTCACCGCGAGCATCCAGGTCGGCTCCGTCCGAATTACCGTCCCGCAGGCGGCTGCCTCGTCGCACGTCATCCAGGCCACCGCGGGCACTGGAACGGTCACGGTCACCGGGAGCTGAGGCCCCCTGCGTCGGCCGCCCTCCGAGACTGGGGTGTGGGCAGGCGCGAGCGTGGAGCATCATGGAACGTCCCCTAGCGGTCCGCGGTCCGGTGCGGGACCGCTTTACGGGAACAGGTGTGGAGGGGAACAGGTGTCAGATTCCGAGCGCATGCCGACGCGGCTGTGGGGTGGGCGGTTCGAGTCCGGGCCCGCCGAGGCGCTGGCGAGGCTGTCGGTCAGCGTCCAGTTCGACTGGCGGCTGGCGCCCTACGACCTGCTCGCCTCCCGGGCGCACGCGCGCGTGCTGCACCGCGCCGGGCTGCTGTCCGACGACGAACTGAACCGCCTGCTCGCCGCGCTCGACGGGCTCACCACCGCGTGCCGTAATGGCAGTTTCCGGCCGTCGGCCGCGGACGAGGACGTGCACACCGCGCTGGAGCGCGGGCTGCTCGAGCGGGTTGGCGCGCTCGGCGGCAAGCTGCGGGCCGGCCGCAGCCGCAACGACCAGGTCGCCACCGACCTGCGCATGTACCTGCGGGACCACGCCAGGCTCATCGTGTTGCGGGTGGTCGAGCTGGAAACGGCGCTGCTCGCGCAGGCGGAGCAGCACCAGGCCACCCCCGCGCCCGGCATGACCCACCTGCAGCACGCCCAGCCGGTGGTATTCGGCCACCAGCTGCTGGCGCACGCCCAGGCGCTGGCCCGCGACGTCTCCCGGCTGCGGGACTGGGACTCCCGGGCGGCGGTGAGCCCGCTCGGCTCGGGCGCCTTGGCCGGGTCCTCGCTTCCGCTCGACCCGGAGGCGGTCGCCAAGGAACTGGGATTCGCCCGCGCGGCGGAGAACTCCATGGACGCGGTGAGCGACCGGGACTTCGCCGCGGAGTTCTGCTTCGCGGCGGCCCTGCTCGGGGTGCACCTGTCCCGGCTGGGCGAGGAGATCGTGCTGTGGTCCTCGCAGGAGTTCGGCTGGGCCGAGATCGACGACGCGTACGCGACCGGATCCTCGATCATGCCGCAGAAGAAGAACCCGGACGTGGCCGAACTGGCGCGCGGCAAGGCGGGCCGCCTGATCGGCGGGCTGACCGGCCTGCTGACCACGCTCAAGGGCCTGCCGCTGACCTACAACCGGGACCTGCAGGAGGACAAGGAACCTGTTTTCGACGCGGTCGACACGCTGTTGCTGGTGTTGCCGGCGATGGCCGGCCTGGTCAGCACGGTGAGATTTCATGCCGAACGATTGGCGGGGGAAGCTAGTACCGGCTTCGCGCTAGCCACCGACTTGGCAGAGCTGCTCGTGCGCCGCGGGGTGCCGTTCCGTGAAGCACACGAAGTGGTCGGGCACCTGGTGGTGTGGTGCCAGGTGAACGACTGCGACCTGCCGGACGTCAGCGATGAGAACCTGGCGAAGATCTCGCCGCACCTGACGCCGGACATCCGTGAGGTGCTGTCGGTGACCGGCGCGCTGGCGGCGCGGAAGGCGTACGGCGGGACCGCGCCGGAACGGGTCGCCGAGCAGATCGCCGCCTTGCGGGCCGTGGTGGACGAGCACGCCGCCTGGGCAGCTTCTTGACGGTCTGATCAGTGCTTACCCGGTAAGGCCGGCCAGAGGCTTGCCCGGACGCGGGACATAACCGCGTCCGGGCAACCCTCCAGCCGACCTGTGAGCCGCGCCGGGCCCAGCCCTCATCCGGCCCGGCGTGCCGCTGCTTCCCTGCTCCCGCAGCCCTTCGGCGCTGTCGCTGCCGCCTGTCTCAAGCCCGGGCGTGAACTGACCACGGCACCGCCACATGCCGGAGTCGGTGTGGGCGAATGGGATCCCCCGCCGTACATCCGCGCGTCCTTCTCCACCCCTCACACGCCACTGGCCCCGGCGGCGTGAGGCGCCGGGGCCAGTGTGGGTGGATCGTTAGGTGCGGAGGGTGGCTGCGAAGAGGACTTGGTGGAAGGCGGCGGTTGGGTTCGGTGGCTTGGATGCGAGCGTCCAGGCATTTGCCACCCTGGCCGGGGTGGCGGACAGGCCGGAGTAGTCACCGGGGAACTTGCCCCCGGCGACCGCCGCGTACCTCAGGTTCGACGGCGGGCCTAGGACTATCGGCGGGGCGAAGGTCGCGCCGCCATTGTCCGACCAGGTCAGCTCCTGCTGGATGACGTTCGGGTCGTTCAGGTTGCGCTGGCCGTAGCTGACGAATACCCGGCCGGCGGCCGCCGCGACCGCCGCGTTGATGTACTGGATCTTCGGGTTGTGCCCGGCAGTCACCTGGACCGGGCTCGACCAGTGCTGACCGCCGTCGGTGGAACTGGATATCTCGACCGCGTCGAGCACGCCGGGGCCGTTGGCGTTCCACACCTGGAACATTCGCCCGGTCGCGTGGTCGCCCTCCATGAGCGGAAGGCAGCAGCGGATACCGGCCGGGCCGCCGCCGACGTTCCTGGCCACCACCACCGCCTTGGTCCAGTGGGCACCCCCGTCGAACGAGGTTTGCGCCACGATCGAGACCCCGCTGCCGGCGTTGGTGCCGTTACTCAGGATGCCCTGCATGACGCTGTCGCCGAGCGCATGGCCGGCGAACAGGTAGGTGTCGGTGATCGCCCCGTTCGGCTGGACGAACGCCTGGGAATTCTGCGCGAACACCTTCCGTGACCCGAGGAAATGCGTGCTGCTCCAGTGCTGCCCGTGGTCATCGGACCAGCGGACCACCTGCGGCGAAGCGCCGTTGGACAGGAACTCGGTCCAGAACTGGTAGATGCGGCCGAAGAACGGGCTGTTTGGCTGGGTGTCGGTGACCAGCCAGTTCTTGTCGTCCGAGACGCCGCAACTGGTGCTCTGCTGTGCGTAGACCGGGTCGGCGAAGGTGGCGCCGCCGTCCGTGGACCGGGACACGGCCACGCCGCTGTCGCAGTTGTTGATGTCGATGACGAGTGACGAGACGTACACACTGCCGTCGGCGCCGAACGCCACCACCGGGTCCGAGGCACGGTCGTAGGTGCCGCCGACCGCCTTGGTCAGCCCGGGCAGGCGGGACTGCTGCCAGTGCGCGCCGCCGTCATGGGTCCAGGCGTAGAAGATGTCCACCGCCCCGCCGTTGGCGAACCGGCAGTCGTGCGCGACCGCCACCTCGATCTTGGTGTTGAACGGAGAGACGGCGATGTCCGGTTCGACCAGCGTGTCCGGCTCACAGTTACCGTGGGGCGCCACGGTCTGCCGGCCGATCTGGCCTACGTGCAAGACGGCTGGCGGCCCGGACGGAGCCGCCAGCGCGGGTGCGGTGATGCCGAGGGCTGCCAGCGCTAAGGTCGCGCCGGAGACCAGAAGTACGCGGAACGGATGTTGCACGGTGCCTCCCAGTGGTCTTCAGTCCCGGCTGGCTGCAGGCCGCCAGCCGGACAATTGACACGGTTCAGCCCCTCTCTGCCCCAGAAGGGGCAAAGGCCAATGGGGACGTTAGACCGGTACCGGGGGCTCGGTCAACGGTGGGTGGCCGAGTATGCGCGTTTCGTTGCGATGCCAAGACCTCTTCGTGTCCTATGGGCGGGGCGGCGGGGTCGAGGTTAGAGTGCGAGCCGGTGCCGATCATCAGGGAGAAACTCGTGCTGCTGCCGCGGGAGACCTTCGCTCGCGGCGGGGTCGAGGTGGCGCCGGCCCTGCTGGGCTGCGTGCTTGAGCACGAGACCCCCGAAGGCCTGGTGGCCGTGGCGCTGACCGAGGTGGAGGCCTACCACGGGAAGGCCGACCCGGCATCTCATGCCTATCGCGGCCGGACCCCGCGCAACGCGGTGATGTTCGGCCCGCCCGGGCACACCTACGTCTATTTCACCTACGGCATGCACTTCTGCGTGAACCTGGTGTGCCTGCCGGAAGGAACGGCCTCGGCGGTGCTGCTCCGGGCGGGCCGCGTGGTCGCGGGTGCGGACCTGGCCGCCACGCGCCGGACCGCTCCCGGGCCGCAGGGACGTGACCTTGCGCGCGGCCCCGCCCGGCTCTGCCAGGCGCTGGGCATCACGCGCGAGCAGAACGGTGCCGACGTCTGCGACCCGGGGTCACCGCTGCGGGTACGGTGGCCAGACCTGGCGGAGGCCGGGTTGCTGGGGGTGCGGGCCGGCGGGGCCGGGACTGGTGACGGCACGGTGACCGCCGGGCGGGGCCGGCGGAGCTGGCCGGTGCGGCGATCAGCTCCGGGCCCCGGGTCGGGGTCAGCGCCGCGGCCGAGCGCCCGTGGCGGTTCTGGATCACGGGTGACCCGACCGTGTCGGTGTACCGCCCGTACACGCCGCGCCGGGCCAGGCAGAAACCAGTTTCCCCGCACGCGAGAAGCGATGGGACGATATCGCAGTGACCGACATCCTCGACGAGCTGGCCTGGCGTGGCCTGCTCGCGCACCACACCGACCTCGACGAACTGCGCAGGGCATTTGCCAAGGGCCTGGTCACCTTCTATGGGGGGTTCGATCCGACCGCACCCGGCCTGCACATCGGCAACCTGGTCCTGTTGCTCACCATGCGCCGGGTGCAGAACGCCGGGCATCGCCCGATCGGCCTGGTCGGCGGTGCCACCGGCCTGATCGGCGACCCGAGCGGCAAGTCTGCGGAACGCGTGCTCAACCCGCGCGAGACCGTCGCGGCCTGGGTGGAACGCATCCGCGGTGAGGTAGGGCGGTTCCTGGACTTCACCCCTGGGCCCGCCGGAGCGCTGGTGGTCAGCAACCTGGACTGGACCGCGGACCTGTCCGCGCTGGACTTCCTGCGCGATATCGGCAAGCACTTCCCGGTCAACCGGATGCTGGCGCGTGAGTCCGTCAGGGCGCGGCTGGAGGCCGGCGGGATCAGCTACACCGAGTTCAGCTACCAGATCCTGCAGGCCAACGACTTCCTGGAGCTGCACCGCAGGCACGGGTGCACGCTGCAGATCGGCGGCAGTGACCAGTGGGGCAACCTGGTGGCCGGGGTGGACCTGATCAAGCGGGTCGAGGGGGCCACCGCGCACGCGCTGGCGACCCCCCTGATCACCAAGCCGGACGGGACCAAGTACGGCAAGACCGAGAGCGACGCGGTCTGGCTCAGCGCGGACCTGATGTCGCCGTACCGGTTCTACCAGTTCTGGATCAACCGGTCCGATGCGGAAGTGCCCGGCCTGCTGCGGGTCTTCACGTTCCGGTCCGCCGAACAGATCGAGGACCTGGAGCGCCAGACCCGCGACACGCCCGCGGCCAGGGCCGCTCAGCGGCTGCTCGCCGAGGACGTGACCACTCTGGTCCACGGCGCGCAGGAGTGCGCCAGCGTGATCGCCGCCAGCCGGGCCATGTTCGGCCAGGGTGACCTTGAGGCGCTGCCGGAACGGACGCTCGCCGACGCGCTGGACGAGGTGGGCCTGGTGACCGTTCCCAGGTCCGGCGACAGCCTGCCCAGTGTCGTCGATCTGCTCGCCGCCACCGGGATCGCTAAGAGCAAGTCCGACGCCAGGCGCATCATCGCCGAGGGCGGTGCCTACCTGAACAACCAGCGGGTCACCGCCGAGGATGCGGTGCCGGGTGCCGCCGATCTGCTGCGCGGGCGGTTCCTCGTACTCCGGCGGGGCCGCCGCACGGTCGGTGGGGTGGAAGTTGTCACCGGTTGATCCACATGCTGCTGACCTGCGTGTCCGCGACTCGCCGGCTCTCGATTTGACGTGGATGGCTTGTATGCCTAATGTTTCCTCTGCCCCCGAAACACCCAGGGAACGCCGGCCAGGTGTCCAGGGTCGAGGGCCAGCCAGGAAACTCCCTCCGGGTGCGCTGTCCGTGCATCAGGACGGTCCACGGCAGGGTAGGCTGGTGGTACGTGAGGTTGAGAGGTCGTCAACGTCAAGTCAAGTTGCTTGACGGCCCTTGAACTCGCCGGTATGATGTGTAGGTTGCCCCCGATCCAGGCGAAAGCCTTGTGACGGTGCGCGTCCGCTCCTTGAGAACTCAACAGCGTGCTAAAAGCCAGTGCATATGCACAACAACCCCGTCAGTGGGTGCTGGACCGGTAACGGCCCAGGGCTCACGAACGGATTGCCAAGATCGTCTCAACGGCTGGTTTTCCAGCTGGTTGAGGCACTCTTTTGTGTCTGCACTCTGCCGGTGATCAATGGCCTGTGAATGGCCATGTGATTTGGCAGTTGCACATAGACATCAACGGAGAGTTTGATCCTGGCTCAGGACGAACGCTGGCGGCGTGCTTAACACATGCAAGTCGAGCGGAAAGGCCCTTCGGGGTACTCGAGCGGCGAACGGGTGAGTAACACGTGAGCAACCTGCCCTCAGCTCTGGGATAGCTCCGGGAAACCGGAATTAATACCGGATATGACTTCGGCCGACATCGGCCGCGGTGGAAAGGATTTCCGGCTGAGGATGGGCTCGCGGCCTATCAGCTAGTTGGTGGGGTAATGGCCCACCAAGGCGACGACGGGTAGCCGGCCTGAGAGGGCGACCGGCCACACTGGGACTGAGACACGGCCCAGACTCCTACGGGAGGCAGCAGTGGGGAATATTGCGCAATGGGCGAAAGCCTGACGCAGCGACGCCGCGTGGGGGATGAAGGCCTTCGGGTTGTAAACCCCTTTCAGCAGGGACGAAGCGCAAGTGACGGTACCTGCAGAAGAAGCGCCGGCTAACTACGTGCCAGCAGCCGCGGTAATACGTAGGGCGCAAGCGTTGTCCGGAATTATTGGGCGTAAAGAGCTCGTAGGCGGTCTGTTACGTCCGCTGTGAAATCCCAGGGCTTAACCCTGGGCTTGCAGTGGATACGGGCAGACTAGAGGCAGGTAGGGGAGAATGGAATTCCCGGTGTAGCGGTGAAATGCGCAGATATCGGGAGGAACACCGGTGGCGAAGGCGGTTCTCTGGGCCTGACCTGACGCTGAGGAGCGAAAGCGTGGGGAGCGAACAGGATTAGATACCCTGGTAGTCCACGCCGTAAACGTTGGGCGCTAGGTGTGGGGTCCTTCCACGGATTCCGTGCCGCAGCTAACGCATTAAGCGCCCCGCCTGGGGAGTACGGCCGCAAGGCTAAAACTCAAAGGAATTGACGGGGGCCCGCACAAGCGGCGGAGCATGTTGCTTAATTCGACGCAACGCGAAGAACCTTACCAAGGCTTGACATGCAGGGAAAAGCCGTAGAGACACGGTGTCCGTAAGGGTCCTGCACAGGTGGTGCATGGCTGTCGTCAGCTCGTGTCGTGAGATGTTGGGTTAAGTCCCGCAACGAGCGCAACCCTTATCCTATGTTGCCAGCGGATTATGCCGGGGACTCATGGGAGACTGCCGGGGTCAACTCGGAGGAAGGTGGGGATGAGGTCAAGTCATCATGCCCCTTATGTCTTGGGCTGCAAACATGCTACAATGGCCGGTACAGAGGGCTGCGAAACCGTAAGGTCGAGCGAATCTCAAAAAGCCGGTCTCAGTTCGGATTGGGGTCTGCAACTCGACCCCATGAAGTCGGAGTCGCTAGTAATCGCGAATCAGCAACGTCGCGGTGAATACGTTCCCGGGCCTTGTACACACCGCCCGTCACGTCACGAAAGTCGGCAACACCCGAAGCCGGTGGCCTAACCCTTTTGGGAGGGAGCCGTCGAAGGTGGGGCTGGCGATTGGGACGAAGTCGTAACAAGGTAGCCGTACCGGAAGGTGCGGCTGGATCACCTCCTTTCTAAGGAGTTGCGTCCGTGGCGGCTAAGGCTGCTCGGTGACCGTTGGTCACCTTCGCCGAGGCCACACGCAGTGCTAGCCCAGGGGGCGACCCCTGGAACCCCGCGGGAAAGTCCCCGCGGGGGCCCGCACTGCAAAAGATGGACGCCTCTCTGTGGAGCACTGGTTATTCGGTCTGAGCACCAGCTCGGGCAGGTTCAGTACGGCCGCGCTTGCGGCTGGAACGACTGCCGGAGGGGGCGCCAGGCCGAGCACGCTGTTGGGTCCTGAGGGAACGGCCGCTTGGCCCCCTCGGTCAGGACCGGCTGAAGCGCCCTAGCTGGGCGTGGTATGGCCGGGACCGCCCGTACCTTGAGAACTGCACAGTGGACGCGAGCATCACATCCGTAATGTATTTGCCAAGTTATTAAGGGCGCACGGTGGATGCCTTGGCACCAGGAGCCGATGAAGGACGTAGGAGCCTGCGATAAGCCCCGGGGAGTCGGCAACCAGACTTTGATCCGGGGATTTCCGAATGGGGAAACCTGATGGAGCGTAATGGCCCATCGCCCCTGCCTGAACACATAGGGCAGGTGGAGGTAACGTGGGGAAGTGAAACATCTCAGTACCCACAGGAAGAGAAAGCAACCGCGATTCCCTGAGTAGTGGTGAGCGAAAAGGGAACAGGCCAAACCGATCGCGTGTCATAGCCAGCAGGCGTTGCGTGATCGGGGTTGAGGGACCGCCCAGCCAGAGCTGCTGATCTGGCAGGAAGTAAGAAATCGTCCGAGTAGCCGAAGACGTTCTGGAAAGCGTCGGCACAGAGGGTGACACCCCCGTAGGCGAAACTCAGGCGACTTCCGGGCGGGATCCCAAGTAGCACGGGGCCCGAGAAATCCCGTGTGAATCCGGGAGGACCACCTCCTAAGCCTAAATACTCCCTGGTGACCGATAGTGAACAAGTACCGTGAGGGAAAGGTGAAAAGTGCCCCGGTGAGGGGTCGTGAAATAGCACCTGAAACCGTGTGCCTACAAGCCGCGGGAGCGCAGTCAGTCTTCGGGCTGACGTGAAGTGACCGCGTGCCTTTTGAAGAATGAGCCTGCGAGTTATGGTATGTGGCAAGGTTAACCCGTGAGGGGGAGCCGTAGCGAAAGCAAGTCTGAATAGGGCGTTGAGTCGCATGCTATAGACCCGAAGCGGAGTGATCTATCCATGGGCAGGTTGAAGCGCGGGTAAGACCGCGTGGAGGACCGAACCCACCAGGGTTGAAAACCTGGGGGATGACCTGTGGATAGGGGTGAAAGGCCAATCAAACTCCGTGATAGCTGGTTCTCCCCGAAATGCATTTAGGTGCAGCGTTGCGTGTTTCTTGCCGGAGGTAGAGCTACTGGATGGCCTAGAGGGCCGACAAGCTTATCGAAGTCAGCCAAACTCCGAATGCCGGTAAGTGAGAGCGCGGCAGTGAGACTGCGGGGGATAAGCTCCGTAGTCGAGAGGGAAACAGCCCAGATCACCAGCTAAGGCCCCTAAGCGTGTGCTAAGTGGGAAAGGATGTAGAGTTGCAGAGACAACCAGGAGGTTGGCTTAGAAGCAGCCACCCTTGAAAGAGTGCGTAATAGCTCACTGGTCAAGTGGTTCTGCGCCGACAATGTAACGGGGCTCAAGCACACCGCCGAAGCTGTGGCACTCGCGCGATAACCCGGCCCTTTGTGGTTAAGGTGGATGGCGGTTCTGGCCGCTGCGGTTTCGGCCGCGGACGCTAGGACTGCGGCCACTGGATGCCTTAAGGGCCCAGGTGCGCGGGTGGGTAGGGGAGCGTCGGGTGGCGAGCGAAGCGGCGGAGTGATCCAGCCGTGGACGCCACTCGAGTGAGAATGCAGGCATGAGTAGCGAAAGAGGGGTGAGAAACCCCTCCGCCGAATGACCAAGGGTTCCTGGGGCAGGCTAATCCGCCCAGGGTAAGTCGGGACCTAAGGCGAGGCCGACAGGCGTAGTCGATGGACAACGGGTTGATATTCCCGTACCCGCTTAGATGCGCCCATGCCGACACTAGCGATGCTAAGCGTACGAAGCCGACGAGCCCTTCGGGGCAAGATGGCCTAGTACGCGAACCAGACTGGCAGTAGGCAAGCCGAAGGGGTGACGCAGGAGGGCAGCTCTACCGGGCGATGGTTGTCCCGGGGTAAAGGTGTAGGGCGGTGTGTAGGCAAATCCGCACACCATGAGCCTGAGACCTGATGCCGAGCCGATTTAGGCGAAGTGAGTGATCCCATGCTGCCAAGAAAAACCTCGCGGCGAGCATCTCGGCGGCCCGTACCCTAAACCGACGCAGGTGGTCAGGTAGAGAATACCAAGGCGATCGAGTGAACCGTGGTTAAGGAATTAGGCAAATTATCCCCGTAACTTTGGGAGAAGGGGAGCCGCGCTCGGTGAAGAGGCTTGCCCTCTGAGCTGAGTACGGCCGCAGATACCAGGGGAAAGCGACTGTTTACTAAAAACACAGGTCCGTGCAAAGTCGTAAGACGACGTATACGGACTGACGCCTGCCCGGTGCCGGAACGTTAAGGGGAGGGGTTAGTGGCTTCGGCCGCGAAGCTCAGAACCTAAGCGCCGGTAAACGGCGGTGGTAACTATAACCATCCTAAGGTAGCGAAATTCCTTGTCGGGTAAGTTCCGACCTGCACGAATGGCGTAACGACTTTCCCACTGTCTCAACCACGGACTCGGCGAAATTGCACTACGAGTAAAGATGCTCGTTACGCGCAGCAGGACGGAAAGACCCCGGGACCTTCACTACAGCTTGACATTGGTGTTTGGGACGGCTTGTGTAGGATAGGTGGGAGACTTTGAAGCAGGGACGCTAGTTCCTGTGGAGTCATTGGTGAAATACCACTCTGGTCCTTCTGAATGTCTAACCTGGGTCCGTGATCCGGATCAGGGACAGTGTCTGGTGGGTAGTTTAACTGGGGCGGTTGCCTCCTAAAGAGTAACGGAGGCGCCCAAAGGTACCCTCAGCCTGGTTGGCAATCAGGTGTCGAGTGTAAGTGCACAAGGGTGCTTGACTGTGAGACAGACATGTCGAGCAGGAGCGAAAGCTGGGACTAGTGATCTGGCGGTGGCGTGTGGAAGCGCCGCCACTTAACGGCTAAAAGGTACCCCGGGGATAACAGGCTGATCTTCCCCAAGAGTCCATATCGACGGGATGGTTTGGCACCTCGATGTCGGCTCGTCGCATCCTGGGGCTGGAGCAGGTCCCAAGGGTTGGGCTGTTCGCCCATTAAAGCGGTACGCGAGCTGGGTTTAGAACGTCGTGAGACAGTTCGGTCCCTATCCGCTGCGCGCGCAGGAGATTTGAGAGGGGCTGTCCCTAGTACGAGAGGACCGGGACGGACGAACCTCTGGTGTGCCAGTTGTTCTGCCAAGAGCACGGCTGGTTTGCTACGTCCGGAAGGGATAACCGCTGAAAGCATCTAAGCGGGAAGCCTGCCTCAAGATGAGATCTCCCTCGGGGTTAACCCGGTAAGGCCCCCAGCTAGACGACTGGGTTGATAGGCCGGAGGTGGAAGCGTGGCGACACGTGGAGCTGACCGGTACTAATAGGCCGAGAGGCTTGGCTCATACATTCTTCGCCTGGGAGGCGACTCCCAGGTCGTGCGCTCGCGTCCACTGTGCGGTTCCCGAGGTGCGGTCGGCCGCGTTTCTGGGAGGCCTCCCGGGAATGCGGAAGACCTAAATCTCCATAGTGTTTCGGCGGTCATGGCGAAGGGGAAACACCCGGTCCCATTCCGAACCCGGAAGTTAAGCTCTTCAGCGCCGATGGTACTGCGCGGGGGACCGCGTGGGAGAGTAGGACGCCGCCGGACATCGTGAGTGAGGGTCGCTTCCGTAACGGAGGCGGCCCTCACTGCTGTGTGCCCCGGGTCCGGTTGTTTACGGTTCGGGGGAAGCGCCGTCTGGCGGGTTATCTGGGCGCGGACAGAACTCCGCGCCCAGATAACCCACCGGCCGACACTGTGCGGGGGTACGTAGAAGGGCCGGACGGTAGTGGCGGAGGAAGACGTGACGGGCGAGGCGTCCGGTCGGCGTAGTGGGGATTCGGCGGGACGTGGTTCCGGCCGGGACTCTGGCGGCCAGGGACGGGGTGGGCCGCGGGGCCGATCTGGGTCGTCGGAGCGGCGAACAGGCGGCGCTGGGCGTCCGGGGAGCGGTCGGCCTGGCGCGCCGCGTACAGGGTCGGGGAGCGGGCGGGCCCGGGACGGTGAGACCGGTCGGGAAGGGCGTGGAGCGGCCGGTGGGCGGCCGTATCAAGCCCGCCGTGGTTCGGACAGCGGAGCGACTGGGGAGCGGCCTTACCGTCCCCGGCGGCCTTCGGATAACGAGGGAGCCGGGGAGCGGGCGGACCGGCCACGGCGTCCTTCGGGCAGCGGTGCGACCGGTGACCGTCGCTCGGGGTACGGACGGGGGCGTCCGGGTGACGCGAACCGGGATGACCGTGGGCCGGCAGGGGAGCGGCCGTACCGGCCTCGGAGGACTTCGGATGGCGGCGGATCGGGGGATCGGCCGGGAGGTTTCCGCCGGGACTCAGGCACGGCCCAGCGAGGCGCCAGGACAGCGTATGGGCGTTCTGCGGGGCCGAGGCGTGCTTGGGAGGACGACAAGGGCGCCGGGGCGGCAGATCGCCGCTCTACGGGCCCACGACGGCGGCCTGCAGGGGAAACGGGCTCGGTAGACAGTGGGAGGACCGGGAGCCGTACTGGCGCCCCGCGGCGTGGACAGGCTGGCGAAGGCTACAGCCGGCCAGGGCCACGGCGTGACCGTGACAGCGAGGGCTACAGCCGGCCGGGACCGCGGCGTGACCGTGACAGCGAGGGCTACAGCCGGCCAGGGCCACGGCGTGACCGTGACGGCGAGGGCTACAGCCGGCCGGGACCGCGGCGTGACCGCGACGGCGAGGGCTACAGCCGGCCGGGACCGCGGCGTGACCGCGACGGCGAGGGCTACAGCCGGCCAGGACCACGGCGCGACCGCGACGGCGAGGGCTACAGCCGGCCGGGACCACGGCGTGACCGCGACGGCGAGGGCTACAGCCGGGCCGGGACCACGGCGCGACCGCGACGGCGAGGGCTACAGCCGGCCGGGACCACGGCGTGAACGCGACGGCGAGGGCTACAGCCGGCCGGGACCACGGCGCGACCGCGACAGCGAGGGTTACGGGCAGCCTAGGCCGCGTCAGCGCGATGGCGGGGGTTACAGCCGGCCGGGACCCCGGCGTGACCGCGACGGCGGGGGTGACCGCCGGCCGGGAGCGCGGGGAGAGCGCGACGGCGAGGGTTACGGGCGGCCCGGCAGACCTGAGAGGGACCGGGGGGACGAGCGGCGGGCGGGCTCTCGGGCGCCACGGCTGGAACTGCCTGAAGCGGTCACTGCTGACCAGCTGGATCCGGAGGCGCGGGCGGAACTGCGGACGTTGCCGCGGGACCTGGCCGACGCGGTGGCGGCCTGGCTGGTGGCCGCGGCCGCCGAGGAAGACCCCGATCGCGCCTTCGTGTACGCGGTCCACGCTCGCAAGCTCGCGGCGCGGGTGGGAGTCGTGCGCGAGACCGCCGGGGTGGCCGCCTACCGGGCAGGTCGCTGGGCCGATGCGCTGGCGGAGTTGCGGACCGCGCGGCGGCTCACCGGGCGGGCCAGCTACCTGCCGCTGATGGCCGACGCGGAGCGGGCCCTGGGCCGGCCCGACCGTGCGCTGGCCCTGATCCACGATCCCGACAGCCGGCAGCTCGACCGTGCCACGCAGATCGAACTGGCCATCGTCGAGTCCGGCATACGGCGCGATCAGGGACGGGCGGCAGCGGGGGCCGTCGTATTGCAAGTGCCTGAGCTCACCGACGGCCTGCGTCACCCGTGGTCAGCACGGCTGTTCTACGCATACGCCGACGCGCTCTATGACGCGGGCCGCACGGATGAGGCGCGGGAATGGTTCGGGCGTGCGGCGGCGGCCGACCGCGACGAGGACACCGACGCGGCCGAGCGCTACGAGATCATGGACAGCGTCACCATCGAAGATCTCGCCGACGACGAGCCGGACGCGGACCTCGGCGAAGCAGAGCAGGGGGAGAGCGGGGAACCGGCCGCTGATGAGGACTAGCAGCGGGGTGCCGCGGTGCGGTTCACCCCGCCAGGGGCTCGGTCTTCTCCAGCCACCGCAGGATGCCCTCGACATTGGCCTGCGTGCTGCTTACCCGCTCGGCCTTTTCGGCCAGTTCAGGTGCGGCTCCGGGCCCGAGCGCGGCGTAGCGCTCGCGGGTCCGGTCACGGACCATGGCGACCGTGTGATCGAGGTCCAGTCCCGCGCCGCGGGCCCGGCGGGTCTCCGCCACCCACACGTTCAGCTCCTCCGCCGACCGTTCCAGGGTCGCGGTCACATCGGCCACCGGCCCGAAATGACTGAACAGCAGCCGCTCGGGAGCCAGCGCGCCGAACAGCCGCAGCGACTCCAGGGCCAGCGGCAGGTCGAAGTCCGGCGGCGGGCTGGCCGGGCGCATGTCGCCGGTCTCCGGCAGGAACACCCCCGCGGCGTCGCCGACGTACAGATCGCCGCTGGCCGAGTCGATCAGCCCGACGTGATGCTTGGCGTGGCCCGGCGAGTAATGGCTGTCCAGCGAGCGGCCCCCGCCGAGGTCGATAGAGCCTCGCTCCTCGACGGTCCGGATGCGCTCGGCCGGAGTCGGCGCCAGTTCGCCGAACAGCCAGTCCAGGTCGTCGCCATAGACCATCCGGGCGCTGGCCATCAGGCGGCTCGGGTCGGCGAGGTGGCGCGCGCCGAACTCGTGGACCACGATCTCCGCCGAGGGATACATCTCCGCGATGTCGCCCACGCCGCCGGCATGATCCAGGTGGATGTGGGTGACCACCACCGTGGCCAGGTCGCCAGGTCCCACGCCCAGCGCGGCGAGCGCGTCCCGCACCACCGGCGCCGAGGGCGCGGTCCCGGTCTCCACCAGGCACGGACGGTCGGCGAGGATCAGGTATCCGGCGGTAATCTGGCTGTATCCCGCCATCCGGGTGTCGATCTCGAACACGTCGTGCCCGAGCGGGGTAACCCCGGCGTCGCCGCTGTGGCGGAAATCTGCCTGGTTCATGTGGGTATCGTGCCAGAGGTACCTGCTGGTTTCGCCGGCGGATGGGTAAAGCACCTGCGGCAATCCCGTGCGGACAGTTACATAGTGAGTACGATCTGTCCGCAGCAGGCCGGGCTCCGCGCAGGTGCGGTGCCGGGCCACCCGCGTGCGGCCAGGACGCACGGGAACGGCACAGAAGGGCAGTTTTGAGCGGAACGCGCGTGACAGCATCCGGCGCCGTGCCTGCCACGGCCGCCGGCGCTTCGCCGCGCAGTCAGGGCGCCAGGTCGTGGGCGGTGCCGGCCGTGATCATCGCGGCTACGCTGCTCGCCGTTGGGCTGCGCCTGTATGACCTCAGCCGGCCCGGCTACCTGCTGGGCATCAGCGAGTACGACGACGGGACGGACTTCGGCAGCGCGATCCGCCTGGTGCACGGCGGCGTGCCATACCGCGACTTCATCATGGTGCAGCCACCGGGGATCACGCTGATCATGTACCCGATCGCGCTGATCACCAAGGGAATGGGCACGATCACGGGCATGGCGGTGGGCCGGGTGTTCACCGCGCTGGCCAGCGCGGCCGCCGTGCCGGTGGCCGGCCTGCTCGTCCGGCATCGCGGCTTGTTCGCGACGCTGGTGGCCTGCGGGGTGCTGGCGATCTACCCGGACAGCGTGCTGGCCGCCAGGACCGTGCTCCTGGAACCGTGGCTGGTGCTGTTCTGCCTGCTCGGAGCGCTGGCGGTGTTCGACCGTGACGAGGTCTCCGGCAGTTGGCGGCGGTTGCTGACCGGCGGCGTCCTGTTCGGGTTCGCGGGTGCGGTCAAGGTCTGGGCGATCATTCCCGTGGTCGTGATCCTGGCGCTGACCGCACGCCGGCCCCGGCGCGCCGCCGTCTACGCCGGCGGGGTGGCACTTGGCTTCTGCGTGGCCGTGCTGCCGTTCGCGCTCACCGCACCGGCGACCTTCTACCGCAGCGTGATCATCGCCCAGTTGGTCCGCAACGACGTGATACGGATCCCGCAGGGGTACCGGCTACAGCAGATACTCGGCCTGGTCCATGTCCCCCCGCTGGCCACGCCGCCGCTGGTGATCATCGGCATCGCGCTCGTGGTCATCCTCGCCGCCGTCTCGCTGCTCGGGTCCCGGCTGGCGCACAGCCGCCCGCCCGCGCTGGACTGGTTCGTCACCGGGACGTGCGCGCTGGTGGTGGCCGCCTTCCTGTGGCCCGCCGACTTCTACTACCACTACGCCGGCTTCATCGCGCCGTTCGTCGGGCTGGTGATCGCGCTGCCGGTGTCCCGGCTGCTCGCGGCGATACCGTCCGGCCAGACCCGGCGCTGGCTCAGGCTGATGAGGCCCTGGGCCACGGCCATCGCGGCGTTCGTCCTGGTGGTCCTGACCGTGTTCCAGGTCGCCGCCGAGGCAAACGAGGCCTCGGGCGTGCCCGCCAACGAGATCGCACAGGCCAAGCGGATCATTCCGCCGGGCGCCTGTGTCGCTACCGACCAGGCTTCTTACACGATCGCCATCAACCGTTTCGTGTCCACTGTGCCCGGCTGTTCACTCATGATCGACGGCGTGGGCACCGACTATGCGCTGTCCAACGGGCGGAACGGGGAAACCGGGGCCGGGAGTTCACCGGCCGTGGCGGCGGCGTGGATGGCGATGTTCCGCCACGCCTCGTACGCGTGGCTCACCACGCAGGAGTACCGCAGGATCCCGTGGACCCCGCAGCTGACCGCCTACTTCCAGAGCCATTTCGTGCCGCTCACCGAGGGGCCGGACTGGCTGTACGTACGGACGGCCCATCCCATCCCGGGGCAGTCCGCCGGATAACGCCCCCCGGGCCCAGCGGGGGTTCCGGGGGTCCCCCCCGGGCTGCAGGGCCCCGGCCCGGTGACGAAGGAACCGGGCCGTAGGCCAGCGGGGGTTCCAGGGGGTCGCCCCCCTGGGCCAACAGGCCCTCGTTCAGCCCAGAGCGAACGAGCGCAGCACCAGCCCGGTGCGCGGCTTGGGCGCGAACGAGGTGGACTTGCGCGGCACCCGCTCGCCGTGCGCCGCCACGTCCCGTACCACGTCGGCCGACAGCGGCGGGCAGATGACCGCGGTCCGGTCGGCCGACCTGGCTGCCGAACGCAGTGCCTCATCCGCGTCATGGTGGACTTCCACGTGCTGGTCGTCGTCCTTGACCTGCCATAGCCGGCCGAGCAGCAGTTCCTGCATGACGGCGGCGGAAAGCGCCCGCCACCGGGCGCTCCGGTCAGGCATCGCCTTTTTCGCCGCATCCGGGTCGGGATCGGTGAGCAGGTAGTACTCCTGCCCACCCGCGACCAGGAATGCTATATGGCCTTCGCTGGCCTCGCGCAGCGTGGCCAGTGCCTCCTGCTTGGTCACCCCCGGCAGCGCCCGCACCGTGAACGCGGGTTCCGCCAGCCGTGCGGCCGTCGCCGCGCACAGCCCGGGAACCACGCGGTGGATCGCACCGATCCGTGGCGGGAAGGCGGTCGAGTCCACCAGAAGCGCCAGCCCCGCGTCCCACGGCCCAGCCCCGTCTCCCGCCTTTTGCTTGCGCGCCTGGAGCTGGAGGTAGGCGGCGTAACGGTGGTGCCCGTCCGCGATCAGAGCCTGGTGGGAGGCCAGATCCGCGGCGATCGCCGCCTGGTCGGCGGGATCGGTCACGCCCCAGAGCCCGTGCCAGATCCCGTCCTCGGTGTGGATGGCGACCAGCGGCTCACCGCGCAGCACCCGCTCGGTGATCTGCCCGGTGGCGGTGGCCGTCCCGTTCCCGTCGTAGAGCAGGAAGATCGGCTCCAGGTTGGCTCCGGTCGCCTCCATGAGCTGGCGCCGCCCGGCGACCGGCCCCGGAATCACGTCCTCGTGCGGGAGCACCGGCCCGGCACCCAGCGGTGCCAGCCGCAGCGCCCCGATCAGCCCGCGCTGGAGCACCTGGCCGCCCGGCAGGCTCTGTTCGTACACATACAGCGCCGGAACGGGGTCGGGCACCAGGATGCCTTCGTGCTGCCAGTCGCGGAGCAACCGGGCCGCGTCGGCGTAGGCGGGCTCGGCCGGAGTGCCGTTACGGGCCCGGGGATTATGCGCATCCTGGCGGGGCAGGATCAAACGGACAATGTTGTGTGGATCGGAGGCCCGCAAGTGGTCTTCGGTGTCGTGAGCAATCACGTCATACGGTGGAGAGGTGACCTCTGCTAGGCCGCTCACCCGGTCCTGCGAATAACGCAGTCCGCGGAACGGCGCCAGCACGAGGCCGGCTGCAGGCGGCGCGCCGGACGGAAGGATCTGCACATATGTCAGAAGCACTGCACGGCGGCCACGATTCCCGTCCCGCCGAAAATCCCCAGGCCAGCGTCGGCCAGCAGGACCCACAATCGCCCGCAGCCCAGGACCCCGGGGCCGCGGGCGGCGCGGCCTTGGGGCATGAAAGTGACAACGAGGCCCCTCTAGGGGCACCAAACGCACATTCACCGTCCCCGGAGAGGGTGGAACCGGGCCAGGCCGCCGTCCGGGGGAACGGCGGTAAGCAGGGCCCGGGTGGCGACAGTTACGCGTGGTACCGCCGGGGCCTCGACCTGCTCAGCCGGGGAAGCCCCGCCGCGGCAGCCGAACTGCTCGAACGTGCCGCGGAGGCGGAGCCGGGCGCCCGCAGCATCCGGGAGGCCCTGGCCAGGGCACAGTTCGATGCGGGCCGTTACGCTCAGGCGGCGGACAATTTCCGGCGGAACGTGGAGGCAATCCCGAGTGACGACTACGCTCACTTCGGCCTCGGCCTTGCCCTCGCCCGCGGTGGGGATCCAGCCGCCGCCGCGGAACACCTTGCCCTCGCCGCGGCCATGCGCCCGGACCTGGCCCACTACACCGAGGCGCTGCGTGGCGTCCGGGCGACGCTGGCGGCGCGGGCGAAGGCCGGAGCCGGGGCGCCGCCCCCGCCAGCCCCGGACGGCGACGAACCTCGTTGACCAGGCCGTGCTATGGCGGCTGACTCGTCCCCGCGCGGCGCCGTGCCGCCGCCTCCGCGGCCAGTCGCCCCGCAACGACCCGCCGCCAGGCAATCACACACGACCGGGTGACGATATGCCACGCAAGGACACGCCGCCGCGCAATGCCATGCCGCTGCGCGGCGCCGACGAGCCGCTCGCCGCGCTGTATGACGTGGCCCTGCTCGACCTCGACGGGGTCGTCTACCTCGGCGGTTCCCCCATCCCCGGCGCGGCCGACGCGCTGGCCAAGGCGGCCGCTTCCGGCATGCGGCTCGCGTTCGTGACCAACAACGCCTCGCGCACCCCGTCGGCGATCGCGGCCCAGCTCACCGGGCTCGGCGTGCCGGCCGGGCCGGACGAGGTCATCACCTCGGCCCAGGCCGCGGCCCGGCTCGCGGCCGAGCACCTGCCCGCGGGGGCGACCGTGCTCGTGGTCGGCGGTATGGGCCTGCGCCTCGCGGTCCGCGAAAGAGGATTCCGCCCGGTGACCACGGCAGCCGACCAGCCTGCCGCCGTGCTTCAGGGATACACGCCCGACCTGAGCTACTCGCTGCTGGCAGAGGGCGGGCTCGCCGTCGCGGCCGGCGCCCTGTTCATCGCCTCGAACGCCGATTCCACGCTGCCCACGCCGCGGGGCCGTCAGCCCGGCAACGGAGCCCTCATCCAGGTGATCGCCACCGCCACCGGGCGGGCGCCGCTGATCGCCGGGAAGCCGGAGCCCCCGTTGCACGCGGAGGCGGTCGCCCGCAGCGGAGCACGGCACCCGCTGGTGGTCGGGGACCGGCTCGACACCGACATCGAGAGCGCCGTGCGGTCGGGCGCCGACAGCCTGCTGGTGCTGACCGGGGTAACCCATCCGCTGGACGCCGTGCTGGCCTCGGCGCGGCACCGGCCGACCTATCTGGCCGAGGGCCTGGCCGGGCTGCTCGGCCCGCATCCCGAGGTGACCATCACCGGCGGCACCTTCTCCTGCGGCGGCTGGCACGTCACCGTGGCTGGCGGCCAGGTCACGGTGACCGGCTCCGGTACCGCCATCGACGGCCTGCGCGCACTGTGCGCCGCCTCGTGGTCCACCGGTGCGGTGCACGAACCCGCCGCGGTAACCGCCCTGGCGGAGCTGGGCCTGCCCCACCCCCAGGGCTGATCCGGGAGCGCCGGGCCGGCCCAAGGTCGACACGCGGCCTACGACCGTAGGCGGATGCGAATCAGCGCCTCGGGCGACGCGCCAGCCCCGGCTGCCCCGAAAGACTGGCCTGACACGGCGGACGGGCATCGTGCCCGCGCCCCCGAGGAAGGAACCAGCGATGATCGAGGCACGGGGCCTCACCAAGCGGTTCGGCGACAAGCTGGCCGTGGACCAACTGTCCTTCACCGTCGAGCCCGGGAGGATCACCGGGTTTCTCGGCCCGAACGGGGCTGGCAAGACGACAACCATGCGGATGATCCTCGGCCTGGACCGGCCCACCCGTGGCTCGGTCACGGTGCACGGCAAGGAGTTCAGCCGCCTCGCCTATCCGATGCACGAGATCGGCGCGCTCCTTGATGCCAAGGCCGTGCACGGGGGGCGTAGCGCATATAACCACCTGCTGTGCCTGGCGCAGGCCAATGGCATTCCCCGCGCCCGGGTCGGCGAGGTGCTGGAACTCGTGGGCCTGACCGAGGTGGGCGGGAAGCGCTCGAAAGGATTCTCGCTCGGCATGGGCCAGCGGCTCGGCATCGCCGCGGCGCTGCTCGGCGACCCGGCCATCCTCATGTTCGACGAGCCGGTCAACGGCCTGGACCCCGAGGGGATCCTGTGGATCCGCAACCTCATGAAGGCGCTCGCCGCCGAGGGGCGCACCATCTTCGTATCCAGCCATCTGATGTCGGAGATGGAGAACACCGCCGACCACCTGCTGGTCATCGGTCGCGGCAGGCTGATCGCCGACTGCAGCGTGGCCGAGTTCATCGAGCGCAACTCGGTCCAGTCGGTCCGGGTCAGGACGCCCAAGCCGGAACTGCTGGCCGACCTCATCGCCGCGGCTGGCGGGACCACCATGGCCGGTGCCGGCGGCGTGCTCGTGGCGCAGGGGCTGCCGGCGGACCGGATCGGGGACCTGGCCTTCGAGAACGCGATCCGGCTGCACGAACTGGCACCCGCACAGGCCTCCCTGGAGGAGGCGTTCATGGAGCTGACCGCGGACAGCGTGGAGTTCCAGGCCCACACCCCCGGCCCCGGCCGGGACAGCCGAACCGACCGCATGCACCCGACGGGGGTGGCCTGAGATGACGACGACCCAGATAGCCCCGGCGGCCTATCAGCGCTTGCTGCCGCCGGAGACCGGACGGGCCGGTTTCGCGGACGCGCTGCGATCCGAGTTCACCAAGATCCGCTCCACTCGTTCCACCTACTGGACCCTGCTCGCCCTGATCGTGGTCTGCATCGGCATCGGCGCCCTGGCCAGCGCCGGGACGGCGTCGCACCCGCAGGGGATCAGTCCCGCCGGGTTCGATGGCACCCAGCAGAGCCTGGCCGGCCTGTACGTGGGCCAGCTGGTCATTGCGGCGCTCGGCGCGCTGACCATCACCTCCGAGTACTCGACCGGGATGATCCGCACCTCGCTGGCGGTCCAGCCGCGCCGTGGCGTCGTGTTCGCCGCCAAGGGCGTGGTGTTCGCGGTGGTCACGCTGATCACCGGGCTGATCGCGTCGTTCGGGTCCTTCTTCGTCGGCCAGGCAATACTGTCCAGCGCCCACGCCCACCTGTCGGCCACGCTCGGCCAGCCGAACGTGCTCCGCGCGGTGATCGGCGGCGCCCTCTTCCTGACCGCGTGCGGCATGCTCGCTTACGGGCTCGGCGCCGTCTTTCGGCATACCGCGGCCGCCATCAGCGCCGCGATCGGGCTGCTGTTCGTGCTGACCGTCCTGGTCCAGTTCCTGCCGCAGTCCTGGCAGGACAACGTGGACAAGTGGATGCCCGCGCTCGCGGGCAGCCAGATCTGGGCGACCAAGGTGAGCCGGGGGCCCACCAGTTCCCGGCCTGGGGCGGGTTCGCGGTGCTGGCCGGCTGGGCGGCGGTCGCGATCATCGCTGGGCTGGTCTTGTTCCGGACCCGGGACGCCTGATCCCCGGACACCAGGAGCCCCGGTGCCAGGTGGTGTTCTGGGCACCGGGGCTTTCTGGTGCGCTGGGGCTTTCTGGTGCGCTGGAGCGCTCTGGGTACCGGGGGCCGGCGTAATGCGGCGAAATCAGGACTGGCAGCTCGGGCACCAGTAAGTGACCCGGCCCTCGGGGTCGCGGCCCTGGTCCGCGGACCGGACCGGCGTGCCGCAGCGGCGGCACGGCTGCCCGGCCCGGCCGTAGACCCAGGTTTCCTCGCCGCGCCGCTGCGAGCCGGTGGTGATGATGCCCGCCCGTTCCTTGTTGGCGTCGAGCAGCCGCCGGGCCAGGCCGATGAGCGCGGCGAGGTCCGCGGACTCGCCGACCGGGCGCCACGGATTCACCCCGCGCAGGAACAGCTCGGCCTGGCTGCGATCGCAAGACTGGCTGTCAGGGCCGCGACCGTCGGTGCCAGGGACTGGCTGCCGCAGTCCTAGCCGGGCCGTCTTGTCAGTGCGCTGCTGGGGATTGCCCGGTCGACGATGTCGCTGGCGACTTCGGAGAGCTTGCGGTTGTGTTCGCGCGTGTACTTCCTGAGTAGATCGAATGCGTCGCTGATGGTCACATTCAGGTACTCCGAGAGCATTCCCTTGGCCTGCTCGATGATCACTCGGCTGTTCAGGGCCGCCTGCAACTGTTTGGTGAGCAGGCTGTGCTCCCGCAGCGCCCGTTCCTGGATCAGCGCGATTCCTGCCAGTTCTCCCATGGCCTGCGCTATTTCCATCTCGTCACCGGTGAACGGCTCGTCGCTGCTGCGGAACACGTTCAAGGCGCCGATGGTGTCGGTGCGGACCCGCAGCGGCACCGCGCACATCCGCTGAAAGCCGACTTCGGCTGCGTGCGCCGCGAACACTGGCCAGCGGATGCGGCTGTCAGCCGCGCTTGCCTGCAGGGACCGCCCGGAGGAGAACGCATCCAGGCAGGGGCCCTCCGCGCCCTGCAGCTCGAATAGTTCCAGCAGCCGCATCCGCTCCTCGGAGGAGGCGACCAGCCGCAGCCGACCACGCCCGTCGGTCAGCATGACCCCCGCCGCCGCGGCGCCGAGGATCTCGACCGAGTCGGTGGACAGACCGTGCAGGAACTCGACAATGTCAAAGTCGCTGACCAGCGTGTCCGCCAGACGGACGAACGCGCGAGCCAGCATGGCCTCGCGGGCCATGCTGTCCCTCTGGTCACCGGCATGGGTGCCTGCGGGCCGCCCCGCCGCCTGGCCACCGGACTCATTCATCGAACCGCACCCGCCGTTCGACGACGTCCTGCGCTATTTCGTACATTGACCGTCCGCTCGCGAACGCCGCAGCACGTAGCCGGGCGAGTGCGTTGGGCACCGTCTCATCGAGTTGCGCGGCGATCATCCCGGTCGCCTGATGGACCACGATCCGGTCGCTTCCGGTTGTCTCCAGCAACTCCGCCAGCCCGGCGTCCCCGGGTGCGTACTGCTGATACAGCACCGCATCACGGGCGATGTCCGCCGCGGCCAACGCATCCGACAGGTGGTCCTCACTCAGCATCCCCGGGGTGTCACGACAGAGGTCGAGCGTTCCGATACCGCTTCGCCCGATGCTGAGCGGCAGGGAAAATTCGGCCTGTACCCCGGCTGCCAGGGCGGCCGCTGCGAACGCCGGCCAGCGGTTCGCGTTCTTGGCTGACAGGTCGGGCAGCAACACCGGAACCCGGGAGGTGTAGGCATCAAGGCAGGGCCCTTCGCCCAGTTCCATCTGCAGCGTGGTGATCGTGCGCGCGTGCGGCCCGGCACTGGCAAGCACGCTCGCCGCATCGGGCCCCGACATCAGCACCAGGGCACACCCGGACAAGGCCATCTGATCCACGGCGAACAGGCACAGCCGCTGCATCAGCCCGACGGCATCTGTCGTGGGGTCCCGGTCGGTGACCGCCGCCACGATACGGGCCCTCCGTCCGTCGTCCTGCACCTGGTCTCCTCGCCTGCCGCACCGCAAACCGCGGGCATCTCCTCACCGTACTCCCGAGCACCCGAATTCAGAGGTCCGAGGAACCGTAACCGAACCCGCGGATTCAGAGATCACCCGGGCCGCGCTGGACAGGTTTCACGGGCAGACGACTGCCTAGGCCAAAGCAGCTGCGTGCCTCTTCACCCCGAACTAGCGCGGTTGCCAGGCGGGGATTTGGCCGGTGATGCGCTGTTGCTGCCGGGCGGGCTGGCGATGGCCAATGCACGGCTGCCGTCTTCGGGCCGGTATCTGGATGCCCGGCTTGGCTGGGTGCGGTCTGAGCGCCAGGCCTTGGTGGCGGTGTTTCGTTATGGGGTGGGGACGCTTGCTGGGCCGCTGTCGTTTGGGTGTGAGTCCTGGGTGGCTGGGGGGAGCTCATCGAGCACGATGCCTTGTGATCCGATCACGAATGTGCGGATGGTGGGGGGCCAGCGATCAGGGTTGAGGCGCTCGCCCACCCACAAGCTCGCAGCCGGGAACGCCCCGAGCCGCCCGGCGAGTTCGTGGAGGAATTTGCGGAATTCGCCGTAGTCGCGGGCGAATGCCTGCAGTGCCTTGAAACTGCCGATCACGATCAGCCCGGGCCGGCGTTCCCTGACGATGCGGCCGAGTTGCTCGGTAACACCGCTGAGCCCGTCCTGGTGGACGGTCGCCCCGAGGTCTTCGTAGAAGACCGATGTTCCGATCGCGGCGGTGTCGAAGAAAGTCAGGCTCTGCCCGAACCGGACGATCTTCTCCAGTAGCTCAGAGACGGTGGAGAAGTAGATGAACGGCAGGCCGGGCTGGCCGTTCCGGAAGGCGTACTGCTGGGCCAGGATCGTCTTGCCGCTGCCGGGGCGCCCCATGATGAGGCTGATGGCATTGGCGGGCAGCCCGCCGCCGAGGATTTCGTCGAGCGGTGCGTGCCCGCTCAGCAGCCGGTCATCCATGCAAGACCTGCTGCCCGGGGCTGAGCATGGTCGATCACTGCGATGAGTGAGGCGACCGCGCGGCTTCCCGCGGTGAAGCCACGGGACCAGGCACAGGCACTCGCGGCGATCGGGGAGGCAGTGTGGTGGATCACCATGGTCGACGCCACGCTGGTGCGCCATCACCCGGACGTCTACGACACCGTGCGGGCAGCCCAGGCCCCGGCGGAGCGCATGCTGATCGAACAGGCCTTGGCCGGGCTGCGTTTCGTCGGAACTGGATCGGCCGCGGAGCCGGGCTGGGGGAGGCCATCCGGACCGGCGGCCAGAACGCCGGCAGCAGGCGCATCACGCACTGGACATGGAAGCCAGTCCCCGAACCGGCGCTCGGCTCGCTTTCGCCCCGCGGGCAGGCGTGGGAGATGGCGCGGTACCGGGCCTACCAGGCCCACCTGGCCGGCCACACCATCGGCGAGACCTTCAGGCAGGCCGTGGCATTCCTCACGCTCACCGGCGCAGCGGCCGGCCCCGAGCTTCGGCTGGTCGCCACCACAGCGCTGCGCATCCTCACCATCGTCGGTGTCGACCAGCTGATCCCCATCTACCCAGACCTGGAAGCGGCACTAACGGCGCCCACATAAGAACGCCCTGGATTCAAAGCCCAGGCGGGCAACCTCGCCCCGGTGCCGCACCGCAAGATCCGGTTCACCGCCCCGGCGGTGATCGACTCCCCGCCTGAGACCGTGCTGCGATGCGCCCGGCGTGTCGCCTTAGCGCTGGCGCAGGCGCATGTGCAGGCGGGTGGTGGTGCCCGCCTCGCCGGTTCTGGCCTGGACAAGATCACAGACTTGGTTGACCAGCCACAGGCCGTTACCGCCTTGCAGTTCATCGGAGCGGGCCCGATACCGGGCGAGCGGATCGGTGATCTGGCCGGTGTCAGTTATCTGGCAGATGATCTCTTCGCTGGTCCGCCACACCTGCACCGTTCCGCCGCCGCCGGTGTGGCGCAGAGTGTTGGCGGCAAGCTCGCTGGCGGCGATCACCAAGTCGGGGATGCGCGCCGGCGGCAGCCCGGCACACTTGGCCCTGCTGGCGACAAAGCGGCGAACCGGGCGCAGGTCGTCACGGTAGCCCAGCGCCTCGGCGTGCGCGGGCGGCGGGGGCAGCGCCCGGCTACATCGCGGCGGAAGGACCGCCGGGCCCAAGTACCGGGCGCTGGTGATCTCCTGCCGGTCCTCGATGACGGCCGGGTGCGTGCTCGCGGCATCGGCGATGACAGATCCCGGAAGCCCGGTGCTGTCGTAGGTACACAGGAAAGTAACCGGGCTGCCGGGGAAAGCCAGATTGATCAGCGCCTCATGCCTGGTTGCCTCTTGCACTTCCGCTTCGGTGCGGCCGGGCCAGATCGGCTCGCTGATGCAGCACACGCGCTGACCATGATGCTTACCGGCATAGGCCTGGACCGCTGGGATGATCCGCGCCGGGTTGCGGCCCAGCTCCGCCATATCAACCAGCATCATCTGCGCTGAGTCCGCACCCAGCTCCTGGCGCACCAGCTGGGCCTTGCGCTCAGGAACCGCGACAAAAACCGAGTCGCCGCACGCCCGGGCGGCCCGGATGAAGGCGCACAGCGCCGCCACGTACTCGCCGCGACCATGGTAGAACAACGCCAGATGACGGAACCGGCCGTTGGCGGCCGCGGTAGCAGCCATCTCACCTCCACGCGCGCTCGGGCCTGGCCACGCACCCGACCGCCCGCACCGCACTACGGCAGGTGAGGAAGAAACGAGCTCCAAACCCTGCGGTACACCGCGCACTCCGCGATGCAGCTGCCAGGGTCCAGAGCAACACCACCAGGATACAACCCTGAATTCCAGCCCGGCCGGCCCCCAGCCAGCCCGCGACCGTTACCGCATTTATCTCTGGCACGCCGGACACCAGAACCTGAGCCGCTCCTCACCTGCGGCGCCCTGCTCGGCCCTGCGGATCGGGGCCCCGCAGCGGCGGCAGGGGCGGCCCGCGTGGCCGTACACC